>CAVSCM010000036.1:0-594884 GCA_963726415.1 uncultured Actinomycetes bacterium | reverse complement strand
GCTTGCCGAAAAATAATCTATGGCTTCCTGGGGTCTGGCACCCTGATGTGGTATGGGCGTGACCGAGGTTACCCAGGAGATGCTGGCAGCGAAGTTCGAGTCGATCTTCCCGCATCTGGATGAGCGGCAGCGGAGGCTGCTGATGGGCGCTGAGGCGCGGGCGCTGGGGCATGGCGGGATCCGGCTGGTGGCCCGGGCCGCCGGTATCAGCGAGGCCACGGTGTCGTCGGGCGTTGCCGAGCTGGAGGCCGGGGAGGCGCCGCTGGGCCGGGCGCGCCGGCCGGGCGGGGGCCGCAAGCGGGCCGCCGAGCTGGATCTGGGGCTGCGCCCGGCGCTGCTGGCCCTGGTCGAGCCGGATGCGCGCGGTGACCCCATTTCGCCGCTGCGGTGGACGGCGAAATCGACCCGCACGCTGGCGGCCGAGCTGACCGCCCAGGGGCATAAGGTTTCCGCCGATACCGTGGGTGACCTGCTGCGGGCCGAGGGGTTCAGCCTGCAGGGCAACGCCAAGACCGTCGAGGGTGCCCAGCACCCGGACCGGGACGCGCAGTTCCGCTACATCAGCGAGCAGGCCCGCGCTCACCAGGACGCCGGGGACCCGGTGATCAGCGTGGACACCAAGAAGAAGGAACTGGCAGGGGACTTCGCCAACGGCGGGCGGGAGTACCGGCCCAAGGGCCGCCCGGTGCCGGTGCGCACCCACGACTTCATGGACAAAGACCTGGGTAAGGCGATCCCGTATGGGGTCTATGACGTGGCGGCCAACGCCGGCTGGGTGAACGTGGGCACTGACCACGACACCGCGGCGTTCGCGGTGGAGTCGATCCGCCGCTGGTGGCAGGCGATGGGAGCGGCCGCCTACCCGGCCGCCCGGCGGCTGCTGGTCACCGCCGACGCCGGCGGGTCCAACAGCTACCGCACCCGGGCGTGGAAGGCCGAGCTCGCCGCGTTCGCCCTGGAGAGCGGGCTGGCGGTCACCGTCTGCCATTTCCCGCCCGGCACCCAATGCCGTTGCTTGAGTTACTGAAGTAATGCTGGATGCAGAGTGATAGTCCTGGCCGGAGCGCTGCGGGTGGGTCTGAGCAGCTGGCCCTTGTCGCGGTAGGAATACTTCGAGTTCTGTCGTTTCAGCAGCCGGTCGGCGACGCGCGGACGGCGGGGACCGCTGTCGAGCTTGCGGTCCACCCTGGATGCCAGCGTGTCCATGAAGTCCGTCATCTTCGCGGCGGTGGTGAGGGTCCAGGCGATCACGCTGCGCCGCACGTGCTTGAGGACCTTGAGGAAAGAGATGCGATCCGGGTCGATTCCCGCGCCTGCGGCCAGCTCCATGATGATCCTGGTCAGGCAGTGGTGGACGACCAGGTGCGCCCATGCCTCCTGGCAGGCCAGCTCGGGGCTGGCGGAGCGCAGGATCTGCTGCGGCCCGCGCTGGAATGTCTTGATCTGACGGTATGAGGACTCCGCCTCCCACCTTTCGCGGTAGAGGGCCGCGAGCTCGGCCGCCGGATATGCCCCGGGGTCGAGCAGGTCGGTCAGCAGCCGGATCACCTCGCCGCCGTCGACTTGGTACTCGATCACGCGCAGGACGACATGCCCCGGTGCCGCCCGTTTCTGCCCGGCCAGGTTCATCCGGGCCAGGTAGGTCCCGTCCGGCAGGTACTCGATCGGCCGGGCGGCCACGCACGCCCGCGCTCGGATCAGCAGATGGGCCCCGGCCCCGGTATACGCGCGCCACAGGGCGACTCCGGGGAAACCCCTGTCCATGATCACGAGCATTCCTGCGGCCGAGCGGGCGAGCCTGATCGCCAGCTCCGGCTCGCCGCAGCAGGCCCCCTCCACTGCCGCGTCGATCTGCGCGTGAGTTCCGGTCTCGGTCAGCGTCACCACCCTCACCTGGGGGAACCCAGCCACCTGCCCGCGCGCGTCCTTCGGGCCGCCGAGCCGCCGCCGGTTCGCCTCCGTCTCCGGAGCATCCAGGACGAACCCGTCCACGGCGGCGAGCCGCATTCCGCGGTAGAAGGATCCCACCAGGCTGGCCGGGGCCAGCGGCCCGGCCAGCTTGCGGAAGACCCTCTCGACGGCCGGTGCGCCCAGGCGCTGGCGAGCCCGGGTGAACGAGGACCTGTTCGGGATGCTCCCGCTTAACGCCGGGACGCCGCCCACCAGGTGCTCGGCCACATCGTCGCAGGAGTCCTGCTGGAACAAGGCCAGGGCGAGCGTGAAGTAGACCATGAACCCTGCCGGGAGCGCGCCGGGCTTCTTGTCCCTGACGCCGCAGTCATCAAGCGCCTCTGCGACAAGCTCCGGGGTCACCCACCGGGCCACCGTCCCCAGCCGGACATGATCGGACAAGCCCACCCATGGATGCATGCCGATTCCAACGACTGCACCACCGCAACGTCACCACGAACTGCTTTGCGGCACACAAGCAACGGCATTGGCCCGGCACCTCCAAGTGGAACAAGATCGAGCACCGGCTGTTCTCGGCCATCACGATGAACTGGCGGGGCAGGCCGCTGACCAGCCACGAGGTGATCGTGAACACCATCGCCGCCACCACCACGGCCACCGGGTTAACGGTGCGCGCCGGGCTCGACAACGGCAGCTACCCCGAGGGGGTCAAGATCAGCGGCGAGCAGATGGCCGCCCTCCCACTCGACCGCCACGACTGGCACGGTGACTGGAACTACACCCTGCGCCCCGAGCCCCCGGCACCGCCGCCCCCGCCGGCGCCCCCAGCCCGCGAACCCGAACGCCCGGACTGGGCACACCCCGCCCTGACCGGCCTGAACCCCGGCGACTGGAACCAGATGATCGACGCGCTCGCGGTCCCCTACCAGGCCCAGCACGACGCCGGCCTCTACATCGCCCGGGGCGGGCCGCCCGCCCGCAGGCCAGCAGGCGGGCACCCGCCCGCGCTCACACTCGCCGAACAGGCCCTGGTCACCGTGCTGCGCCAGCGATTCCGCACCCCCCAGCACGTCCTTGCCGAACTGTTCGGCGTCGTCACCGGCACCATCGCCAAAGCCGAACGCCAGATCCGGCCGCTACTGGACCAGCACGGCCCACACATTGAGCCAGCCGCCACACCGATCAAGACCCTCGCCGGCCTGACCGCCCACGCAGCCTCCAACGGAATCGACCTCACCCCCAAAGCCAAACCACCGTGTTAATAATCTGCGCACCCTAACTGAACGGAGCGCACAAAGATCACAATGCCCCGGGCACCCTTCATTACGGGAGCGGTGCCCGGGGACCTGACCATCCACGATCAGCAGGCGCGGCAGGCGTGAACATGGCCTCTCACCGCGCGATCCACTTAGGAGGGTCCGGCGGAGCCGGGTTACCGAGCGGCCGGGCCGGTCACAGGAAGTTGTTCGGCCAGATCATCGTCCGCCACATGTGCGCGACCGGGGAGCCGTCGAACCCCAGCCCCTCCGCCGGCTGGGCGAAGTTGCGGCCGATCACGTCCTCGAACTCGCTGAAGTCCACGACGGCGTTCGGGTCGAAAGAGTAGATGTCGTTGATCGTGATCAGCCGCGATGTCATGTACCAGCGGTGCTTGCGGGCCTCCTCGGCCTCACGGCAGAGGTAGGCGGGCGGGCGGTAGTCCGGGCCGAAGTACTCGATGTACGCCTGCGGGTAGGTGTATCCCACCGATTCGTCCGCGAAGTAACGCAGCCCCTCGTGCTTCTGGATGGCCCACGCCACCTCCTCATCGACGTACGGGGCGACCATCTGCGCGCCCCAGTAGCCGTGGTTGGCCGAGATCAGCCCGGCGACGGCGATGTCATGCAGCAGGCACGCCATGATCACCTTTTCGTCGAGCCCGTGCTCCCGCGCCAGCGTGGCGCTCTGCAGCATGTGATTGCTGCCGGTCTTGCTGAGGCGCAGTGCGTAGAAGTCCTTCAGCGCAGGGCGCTCGGGCATCATGGGCAGCGCCGGGTTGTCGCCCATCATGACGAGCGCGCCCGGGCCCCGCGCCTGCGTCATGAGGGTGCCCTGGCAGCCGCTCAGCGGCGTGCCCATGGTCGCCACGGCCGGCGGGACGATGATGCGGCGCCTGCGGTCCACCGCGTCGTCCAGTGGCTCGCGGATCCAGTTCTCCAGCCCCGCCTCGCGAACCGAGGCCGGGAGTTCGGCGGGAGGCACCTGGGCCGAGGGCGGCGGTGCCGTCGCGGGCTCTGCCATGCGACCACGTCCTTTCCGGGTACGCCTGCCGACCGGACGGATGGGTCACCGGCGGCGGGGCGCGACTGCCTTGTGCCGACTCTAAGCATCCAGGGCCGATCCGCGCACCGTGCCTGGCCTGGAATTCCGCCAGCGGTACGGCGTACCGTTCAGTAGCGGAGCGCGCCAGAGGAAGGAGTCCGCGGATGACGTTGAAGATCCTGCCCCATGGCCGGCTGCAGGAGTGGGTGGCCGAGGAACGGGGCTACTTCACAGCCGAAGGCCTGGAGTACACCTTCCTGCCCGAGGGTGACTATGGGATCCATGCCACACGTCGCGACGACGGCGGGGAGATCAAGACCGGCGCGTTCGAGACCTTCGGCGCCGGGCGCGACGGCGCCGACGTGAGCTGCGCGTGCCACTGGGCCACGAACGTCGCCGCGAGCGGCGGGGCCGGGCAGCTAGTGACCAGCGCGTACTCGGTGGCACCGTGCGCCATCATGGTGCCGCCGGAGTCACCGATCCGCCGTCCAGAAGACCTCGCCGGGGTGCCGGTGGGGGTCGGCTACCACTCAGGGAGCCACTTCGCCACCCTGCAGGCTCTCGAGGCGGTGCTTGACCCCGGCGAGGTCAGCCTCACCTTCCAGGGCCCGCCCAACGAGCGGCTGGACGCCCTGCTGGAACGGCAGGTTCCGGCCGGCACGATGTGGGGGGTGCCGCTGTACGTCGCCGAGGCCTTCGGGTTCAGGAAGGTCCTCGACGCCACGTTCATGATCGGGTTCCTGGTCAGCCGGAGCGACGTCAGCAAGTCCGACATCGACAAGTACCTCGCCGCCCTGCGGCGGGCGCAGCAGGAGATCGACCTGCATCCCGAGGCGTACAAGCACTACCACCTGCGGGCCGTGCCGGAGAAATACCGCGACCAGGTGGATGTGCGGGCTTTCGGCACCGGCGAGCGGGTCGTGTTCCTGCCCTACACCAGGGAGATCTTCGCCGCGACCCAGGAGTGGGCGCAGGACCGGGACCTCTTCCCTGAGATGCCGCCATCGCTGGCCAGCTACGACGAGGCCGCCCTGGCCTAGGATCGGGCCGATGCGGCGTGAGTCTTCGACCATGGTGGTCCTGGTCGGCGAGGTGGGCGAGGGACTGCTTGCCGAGCTTGGCCGATCCGGGAACGTCTCGGTCGCACGCGCTCCCGACGCCGGCCAGCAGGACGGGGCGCAGCCGCGCCCTGCATGGCAGGCGGGCGCGCTGGCCATGCGGGAGGCGGCCGGGCGGCAGTCGGCCTATGTGATCGTTCCCGATGACCCGCTGGCCGACGTGGCTGCCTCCTGGCGGGCGATGTGGGACCTGGCCAGCGGGCCCGGCGGCGCGGCTGCCTTCGAGGAGCGCGCCGCGGAAACACTGGCCGCGTGGCGGGACAAGCGATTCGAACTCCCCGACTACTACCTGGTGGTGGCCGCCACGCAGGCCGAAGGCATCGGCCCGGACCTGTATCTCGGCCCGCTGCGGGGCGCCCGGCCGCGCCGGGTCGCGCTCGCGGGGGCCGGTGACAGCCCGGGCCAGGCAGGCCGCGTGCTTGATGCGCTGCGATCACTGCGGCACGGGCCTTGGTGGCCGCCCCTCGACGAGCTGATCGAGGCGGCCCGCCGGTTCTACGCCGGCGGCCTGGCCGAGACGCAGGCGGCGCCCGCCGCCGCGGCCGGCTGATCGCGCCGCGTCAGCGCAGGCCGGCTCGCTCCACCTGTGCCTGGCAGAACGGGCATGCCGTCCGGTCGGCCCCCGCCGGAAGGGTCATGACGGCTCCGCATGACGCGCAGGGGATCTCGGCGCTGCCCAGGTCCATCTTGCGGCCGCAGCCCTCACAGATGATGGCCGTGGCACCGGGCAGCGCGCTGAACTCCGCGCCGCAGCCGCCGCAATGGCGTGGCTGGCCGTCGTCCGCCTCGACCGGGACGTACTCGTTCGTCAGGCCGGCCCGGTCCAGCAACTGCGTGGCCGCCTCCGCCGGCAGCATGCCCAGCCAGCCCTGGCAAAAGCCCGACCAGCCGAGCTTGCCGGTCAGGTGCTCGGCGTGGTCGGGGTCGAGTTCCGCGAGCCCGGCCGACCGGTAGAGCACCTGACTGGCCTGGATCTGCCGCTCCAGCGTGTCGACCATGGGCCAGAAGGAATCAGGTGACACCGTCGGCGACATCATGTTCCCGCTGTACTGCAGGCCCATGACCCGCTGCCGCATCTCGGCTTCCAGTGCCTGATACGCCGGGTCGAAGGCGCGCGCCGTGGCGGCCTCGGCCATGTAGCCGACGTAGGCGTCACGGTAGCTGCGGTCGTTCCTGGCCCGGTGCGAGACGGCCATCGGCACTCCGGTCACGTACGCCTCGAACACCCGCTGCTGCAGGCCGCGGTAGGCGTCACGGTCACCGGCGGCGGCGGCCTGCCGCGCGGCGGCCTGGGTGCTGTTCACCGTGGCGGCGTAGGCCGGATCGGGCGCGGTGTCCCCCTCGCCTGCCCGGCGCAGGTCATAGTCGATGAGCGAAGCGCAGTAGTCGCAGTACACATAGGCGGTGACCGTCGGCAGTTTCTTCGGCGCACCGCACACCGCGCAGGTGCAGCGCTTCACGAACCCCGGCTGCGGCGGTGCCAGGACCGCCAGGACCTGGCGGACCCAGGTCATGGACCCTGCGCCGGCCGCCGGCCCGGCCTGCGAGCCCCGCTGTGCCGCCGTGGCGTGCTGCAGCGCCGCGGCCTGCTGCATCGCCTGCGCCTGGAACTGCATGGCCTGGGCCTGCAGTTGCTTTGCCTGGTCCTGCCACTGCCGGGCGAGCGCCATCCGGTCGGCGGCCGGTCCGCCCTCGCCGGGATCCTCCGGCTTCCTCTTGAACAGGCCCATGATCGCCTCGCCCCCTGACGTCCCCAACTCGGCAAGATCGAGTATGCACCGGCCCGGACCGGGATGTCAGGCCCTGGCGGCCATGGCCTGCGCGCGGCCGCCCGCCGGGGCGCGGCGAGCGCGATGGCCTCCGTTATCCCGCCCAAGGCGGGCACCGGCCGCACGGGCTTCCTGGCAGCGCTCCGTGCGCGTTCTGGCAGCGGGCTGGCAGCGGACGGTGCGGGTCCTGTCAGTGGCATGGCCAACCATGGACTGTGACGGACAGGAGAGGGAAACCATGACCAACGCGATAGAAGCAAGTGGCCTGGTCAAGCGCTTCGGTAAGACCACCGCGCTGGCCGGGGTGGACCTGGTGGCCCGGCAGGGCACCGTGCTTGGCGTGCTTGGGCCGAACGGCGCCGGCAAGACGACGGCGGTGCGGATCCTGGCCACCCTGCTCCGTCCGGACGCCGGGCAGGCCCAGGTGTGCGGATTCGACGTCGGGCGCCAGGCCCACCAGGTGCGCCAGCTGATCGGCCTCACCGGCCAGTACGCTTCGGTGGACGAGGGGCTGTCCGGGGTCAACAACCTCATAATGATCGGCCGGCTGCTTGGCCAGTCCCGCCGCCAGTCCCGCGCCCGGGCGAGCGAACTGCTGGACCGGTTCGACCTCTCCGAGGCGGCCGGGCGGCCGGTGAAGACCTATTCCGGCGGCATGCGGCGCAGGCTGGACCTGGCCGCCAGCCTGGTCGGCCGGCCCCGGGTGCTGTACCTGGACGAGCCGACCACCGGGCTGGACCCGCGCAGCCGCAGCGACGTGTGGGACATCGTCCGCACTCTGGTCGCCGATGGCGTCACCGTGCTGCTCACCACGCAGTACCTGGACGAGGCGGACCGGCTAGCCCACGACATCGTGGTGATCGACCACGGCAAGGTGATCGCCACCGGAACGCCCGACGAGCTGAAGGACAAGGCCGGCGGGCAGGTGCTCGAGGTGGAACCGGCCGACCGGAACCTGCTGGAGGTGGCCGCCGCGGTGCTCGCGAACCGGACCGGGGCGGTGCCGGACGTCGATGCCGACTCGGGCCTGGTACGCGTTCCGGTGGCCGACGCGGCCGTGCTGCCGGCCATCATCCGCGAACTCGACGAGGCCCGGGTGGAACTCGCCGAGTTCACCCTGCGCAAGGCCAGCCTGGACGAGGTCTTCCTCGCCCTCACCGGCCGGGAACCGGCCGATCCAGAGAACGACGACGACAACGGCAAGACCCGAGAACTGGAAAGGAGCCTGCGGTGACCGCGGCAACCCTGCCCTTCGCCGAGCCGGCGCCACGGCTCAATCCGCTGACCGGGCTGCGCCACACCTTCACCCTGACCTGGCGGAGCGTGCTGAAGATCAGGACCAACATGGAGGACCTCGTCGGCCTGAGCCTGCAGCCGATCATGTTCCTGCTGCTTTTCACATACGTGTTCGGCGGCGCGATCGCCGGCGGCACCCACGCCTACCTGCAATACGCCCTGCCCGGGCTGCTGGTGATGACCGTCGTGTTCGCCACGCTGGGCACCGGCCTGATGCTCAACCAGGACATCACCGGGGGAGTGTTCGACCGGTTCCGCACCCTGCCGATCGCCCGCTGGGCGCCGCTGGGCGGCGCCGTCCTTGGCGACATGGTGCGCTACGTGATCTCGGTGGCGATCACCCTCGGCTTCGGGATGGTGCTGGGCTTCCGTATCGGGACCAGCCCGGTGTCGGCCATCGCGGCCTGCCTGCTGCTGCTCACCTTCGCCCTGGCCATGTGCTGGGTGTCGGCGCTGATCGGGATGCTCGTGAAGACCCCGATGGGCGTGCAGATGTTCGGCTTCCTGGCCTTCTTCCCGCTGGTCTTCGGGAGCAACCTGCTGGTGCAGTCGCAGACGATGCCGGGGTGGCTGCAGGCGTTCGTGAAGGTCAACCCGATGACCGACCTCACCACCGCGGAGCGCGGCCTGATGACCGGCGGGCCGGTCGCCACGCCGGCGCTGCACTCACTACTCTGGGCGCTTGGCATCTTCCTGGTTTTCGCGCCGCTTGCGGTGCGCGCCTACCGCCGCCGGACCTGAAAGGTGCTGGCCCGGGGGGGCGACCCCCCGGAACCCCCCGCTGGCCTGAGGCTCCTGCGACTTCGTCGCGGGAGCCTTGGCCGTGCTGGCCCGGGGGAGCGACCCCCCGGAACCCCCCGCTGGCCTACGGCCCGGTTCCTTCGTCACCGGGCCGGGGCCCTGCTAGCCCGGGGGAGCGACCCCCCGGAACCCCCCGCTGGCCTACGGCCCGGTTCTTTCGTCACCGGGCCGGGGCCGTGCTGGCCCGGGGGACGCCCCGGAACCCCCGCGGCCTGCGCCCGGTTCTTCGTCACCGGGCCGGGGCCGTGCTGGCCCGGGGGGCGACCCCGACCCCAGGCGCTGGTCACGCGCTCGCGGAAGGCTGGTTCCAGCCTTCCGCGAGCGCCAGTGCTTTCTCCCGGGACAGGCTCCGGCCGCGCTGGTAGGCGCCGTCGAAGTCCGCTTCGCCCAGCCGCTGGCGGGCGGTGTCCCTGGCCTCGGGGGCGTCCAGGCTGCTGTGGTCGAAGGCACCGCGCATCGAATGCGCGGCGCCGAGCAGGACCGCGGCCCGCTCCGCGGCGGACCGGCTGGTGCCGGTCCACAACATGGCAGCGGCGATGCCATCCATCACGATCGCGACGGCCGCCAGGTCCTGGCTGTCGGCCGCCAGGCGGAATGCCTCGGCCAACCTGGCGCGCCCGCCGGTGACGTTCCCGGTACGGATGCCCGCCAGCGCCTCCCTGTTGATGGCCTGCGCCCGGAACGACCAGATCATCGGGCCGCCCTTGCTGGCCATCTGGGCATCCAGTTCGCTGCTGATCCGGGCACACTCGGCCAGGTCACCGCGCAGCCAGGCGAGTTCGGCCTGGATGTAGCTGATCCACAGGTCGCTCTCTGACTCGCCCTGCCCGCGGGCGGCCCGCTGCGCCCGTGCCATGTCGGCCAGGGCACCGTCGTAGTCGCCCATCCGGCTGCGGGACTTGGCCAGGCTGGCGTACATCTGCGCGGTGTCTTCCCAGTCGGTCAGTGCCCGGCTCAGCTCCACGGCCCGCTCCAGCGCAGCGATCGCCCGGGCGTGATCCCCGTCGAGCATGGCAAGCTCGGCCTGGCCGGCACACGCCAGCGCGGTGCCCCACCGGTCGCCGAGCGCCTCGAATCCGGCGAGCCCCTCGGCGCACCAGCGGGCCACGTCGTCCAGGCGGCCCAGGCTCATCGAGTAGAACGCGCACATCAGCCGGGCACCTGCCCGGATCCACGGATCGGGCGAGTCGAAATGCGCGGAAAGCAGACCCAGCGCCAGGTCCGGATCCTGCTTCTCATACAGCGCGAGCATCGCGGCCCCGACGATCACCAGCGGATGCGGCGGGTGGCCGCCATCCGCCGCGCCGCCCGCGCCGGTTTCCATGGTGATCAGGTACTCCACGCCCGCGAGTGGCTCCCTGGCCGCGGTGAGGTCCCAGGAGAAGTTGACCATGGTCAGCGCGCAGACGGCCCGGGCGTGCGCCGCGGCGATGTCGCGCTCGGCACCGGCGGCGGGCGTGCTGATCGCCAGGATCTCCCTGGCCATCGTGCCGGCCTCGCGGCGCTGCCCGCGCAGCAGCCAGAACCAGCTCAGCGCCTGGCCGAAACGCAGCGCCAGGGCCACATCGCGGCGGTCGACCGCCCAGCGCAGCGCCGCGTACATGTTGTCCTGCTCCGCGGTCAGCCGCCGCATCCAGGTCTGCTGGCCGGCGCTGCGCAGGATGGGATCGCCCGTCTCGGCCAGCCGCAGGAAATACCCGGCGAACGCCAGGCGCACCTGGTCCTCTTCGCCCGCTTCGGCGAGGCGCTCCGCGCAATACGCCCGGATCGTCTCCAGCATCCGGTACCGCGGCTCGTCATCCTCGGCCACGGTGAGGAACGACTTCTCCACCAGGCCGAAGATCGCGGGCAGGACGGCCCCCGCGGCCAGCGCGCCGTCCTGGCACACCTGCTCCACCGCCGCGAGCGTGGCCCCGGCCGGAAAGGTGGCCAGCCGCCTGGCGAGAACCTGCTCCGGCCCGGACAACAGCTCCCAGCTCCAGTCCACGACCGCCCGCAGCGTCTCGTGCCGCGGCACCGTCCGGCTGCCGCCGGTGAGCAGCTCGAAGCGGGCATCGAGGCGCTCCGCGAGCTGGGCGGCGGAAAGCGTGCGCAGCCGGGCCGCGGCCAGCTCGATGGCCAGCGGCATGCCGTCGAGCGCACGGCAGATCCGGGCGACGTCGCCGGCGTTGGTCTCGTTCACGGTGAACCCGGGGCGCACGGCCGCCGCACGGTCGGCCAGCAGCCGGACCGCGGCGTAGCCCGCGACCTGGCTGCCGGCCTCGCCGGCCGGTCCGGCGCCGGTCCCGTCCGGCGCCTGTTCACCGGGCACAGGGCCGAGGCCCGGCGGCACCGGCAGCGGTGGTACCGGCCATAGCGATTCCCCCGGGATCCGCAGCGGTTCCCGGCTGGTCACCAGCACGCGGACGTCGGGGCAGCCGGCCAGGATCTGGTCGGCGAGCGCGGCGGCGGCCGCCACGACGTGCTCGCAGTTGTCGAGGATCAGCAGGTCGTGCCGGCCGGTGAGCGCGGCCACCAGGCGCTCGGCCGGATCCGCGAGCGAGCCGAGCTGACCGGCCCCGGCATGCGCGATCACCGGGCTCTCCCTGATGCCGAGCGCGTTCATCACGGCGGAGGGCACGTCGCCTGGGTCGGTCACCGGCGTCAGCTCCACGAACCACACCTGGCAGCCGGACCATGCCTGCCCCGGCCCGTCGTCCTCGCTGCGCGGCGCGGCCTCCCGGGACAGCCGGGCCGCCGTTTCCAGTGCCAGCCGCGTCTTGCCTGCCCCGCCAGGGCCGGTCAAGGTCACCAGCCTGCCCTCGTCCAGCATCTTCAGCACCCGCACGACATCTTCGTCCCTGCCGACGAAGCTGGTCAGCGGCTTGCGCACGGCGGCCGGCCGGCCCCGGTGCGGCGGGTCCCCGCCGGCCAGGAGTTCTGCCGCCGAGGCATCACCCGGTGCGCGGGCAGGCCCGCCGTCCGGCACCGGGCCTGGTGCCCCGGGCAGGTCCTGCCGGAGCACGCCCAGATAGATCTGCTCGAGCTGGGGCGAGGGGTCCACGCCCAGCTCACCGGCGAGCAGGTCGCGCGCCTGCGCGTACTCCGCGACCGCTTCGGCCTGGCGGCCGGCCGCATACAGTGCGCGCATGAGCAGCCCGCGCGGGCGTTCGGCCACCGGATCCGCGGCGATCATGGCACGCAGCTCACCGATCAGGCTTTCGCTCTCACCCAGGGCCAGGCCCGCCTCGATCAGGTCCAGCGCGGCGCGGGTGCGCAGTTCCTCCAGCCGGGCGGCGGGCCCGCTGGCGAACCGCACGCCCGAGGCGTCCGCGAGCGCCGGCCCGCGCCAGGCATCCAGGGCCTCCCGGAGTACCCGCCTGGCCGTGACCGGGTCACCGGAGGCCAGTGCCTGACTGCCCCGCCGCGCCAGTGCCTCGAACGCGACGGCGTCAACCTGCTCCGGCGCCACCGCGAGCCGGTAGCCGGCCGGATGTGACTCGACCACCTGGTCGCCCGGGCTGGCCTGCCGCAGTGCGGCCCGCAGCCGGGATACCAGGGACTGCAACGCGTTGCCGGAGTTGGCCGGCGGCTCCTCTTCCCAGAGCCGTTCGATCAGCGAGTAGGCCGGTACCACGTTGCCCGCGTCGAGCGCCAGCAGGATGAGCAGCAGGCGCACCCGGTGCCCGCCGATCTGCACCGGCCGGCCGGTCTCGTCGTGCACCGCGAGGGTGCCCAGTAGCCCGATCCGCACTGTGCCCGCTCTCAGCCCTGTCCGCCTGTCGCCCTGCCCGCTAGTCATTTGCCAGCCCGTTGCCGCCGTGCTTCCACCCATTCTCCCGTGCCGGTGCGACTGTACGGACGGCGGCTCGCTAGGGCCAGCTGATATCGGGACCGTCCGGCAGGCCGAGGCCGGCCGGTGTGCGGGCGCATGCCTTGACCGGCGCGGCACGGGCGCCGAGACTACTGACTGGTAACCGATAACGCATTTCGCCCAGCGGGATGGAGCCTGACGGCCGCCATGGTGGTGGCGCGCCGGGGGTGGGCGGGCCCGGAACCTGCGGGACCGGGACGGGAGATGAGGTCGGCTATGCAGCGAAACCGATTCCCAGCCAGCTTCGGCCGCCGTTACCTGCTGGCAGCGGCCAGCCTGGCATTAGCACTGGCCGCGGTCACCTCCGGCACCGCACAGGCCGGGACTGCCGCCGCCGGCGGACCGCTGCCGCTTGTCGTGCGCACCGACCACGGCCTGGTGCGCGGGCTGGACCAGCACGGCGCACGGGAGTTCCTCGGTATCCCCTACGCCGCCCCGCCGGTCGGCGCTAACGCGTGGCGGCCGCCGCAGCCGTTCCCGCCCTGGGGTGGCATCAGGGCGGCCACGAAGCCGGGGCATGACTGTGCGCAGACCGGCAGCCTCGCGACCGGCGTGCCGACCACAAGCCTGTTCGAGAACTGCCTGTTCCTGAACGTCTATACGCCGCCGCGGGGGACCGGCCACCCGCTTCCGGTAATGGTCTGGATCCACGGCGGCGGCTTCACCGGCGGCGCGGGGCGGATCTACGACGGTGCTGTGCTGGCCGCCAGGCACCACGTGATCGTGGTGACGATCAACTACCGGCTCAGTGCGTTCGGCTTTCTCGCGCTGCCGTCGCTTGACACCGGGAGCCCCGACAACTCCAGCGGCAACTACGGCCTGATGGACCAGCAAGCCGCGATGCGCTGGGTGCAGGACAACGCGCTCGCGTTCGGCGGCGACCCGGGCAAGGTGACGATCTTCGGTGAGTCCGCAGGCGGTGCCAGCGTCTGCGCGAACATGGCCTCACCGACCGCGCTCGGCCTGTTCTCCCGTGCGATCGCCGAGAGCGGCTGCATCTTCCCGACCCCTGGCAAGAAGGCCGCTGAGCGGCAGGGCACCGCCCTGGCCAAGAGCCTGGGCTGCACCAAGGCCGCCACCGCGGCGGCATGCATGCGCACCAAGACGGTCGCCGCGATCCTGAAGGCCGAGCCGTCGGCCGGGCTGTCCTGGGGCCCGGTCTCCGGCGGCTTCACGCTGCCGCTGTCGCCGCTGCGGGCGTTCGAGACCGGCCGGTACCTGCACGTCCCGCTGCTTCAGGGCAGCAACCACGACGAGGGACGGTTCTTCGTCGGGCTCGAGTTCGACGTGCCTGGCCATCCGCTGACCGCGGCGCAGTACCCCAAGGTCGTCACCGCCCAGTTCGGCGCCAAGGCGGCTCCGGCCGTCCTCGCCCACTACCCGCTGTCGGCGTTCGCGTCCCCGGACCTCGCCTTCGCCAAGGTCCTCACCGACTCCGAATTCAGCTGCCCGGCACTGCTGGCCGACATCCTCACCCAGCGGAGCGGGACCTACGGCTACGAGTTCAGCGACCCGGCCCCGCCGAACGACTTCGGCATCAAGTTCACGTTCCCGCTCGGCGCGGCGCACAGCACCGAACTGCAGTACGTGTTCGGCAAGGTTCCGCTCCTGGACATCACCCCGTCGTTCAAGCCGGACCAGTTCGCCCTGTCCGCGCAGATGATGGGCTACTGGACCCGGTTCGCCGCCACCGGCAACCCCAACGCCGGCGCGGCGCCGCACTGGCCGCGGTTCGGTGGCAGCGCGCCGCAACTCCAGGAACTGATACCGAAGGCGACCGCGCCAGAGACCGAGAGCGTCTTCGCCGGGTTCCACCAATGTGCCTTCTGGGCCACGATCGAAGGCCAGACGGCGCCCCAGTGATCCGCCGCTTCGCCGGGTGACGTATCCCCTGTGCGGGACCGCCCCGCCGTGAGGTGGCGGGGCGGCCCGGACACGAGGGGGATCCCATGAGCGCTGAGGTCAACATCAAGATCGTTCAAGACGTCTATCAGGCGTTCGGCCAGGGTGACATCGCCGCGATCCTTGACGCGGTCGCCGAGGACGTGGACTGGGCCGCGGAGGCCGCCTCGTCCGCCGCGCCCTGGTACGGCGTGCGGCACGGCCGGGGCGAGGTCGCTCAGTTCTTCGAGGCGTTCGGCTCGGCCATGGAGGTCGAGGAGTTCACGCCGGTGTCCTTCGCCGCCAACGACACCGACGTGCACAGCGTGGTCCGGTTCCGTGCCAGGTCACGCGCCACCGGCAAGTCTGAGGCGATGAACCTGCACCACTTCTTCACGTTCCGCGACGGCAAGATCGCCTACTACCGCGGTACCGAGGACACCGAGCAGACAGCCGCGGTGCTGCGGGCCTGACCCGGCCGCGACAACCGGCCGCCCGGTGTCATCGGGCTACCTGCCGGGTTCGCCGGTGGCGAAGTGCGACCGGTGGCGCTCATGGACCTCCGCCCACTGCGCCCTGCCCGCCCTGCGGCCTGGTGGCCTGGTGGTCTGGTGGCCTGGTGGCATGCCAAGGATCACTGGATTGGCCGACGTCCATTTACGAATTGTTTATGGCAAAGGTAAAATTTTCATATATCATTGATAAACGGCGTCATACGTTATAGCGGAGAGGGCGCCGGTACTGGTCTTTCCGGATGCTTTCGAGGTGGCCTACCGACTGCTGCGCTCCCGCATTGCCGTGGTGCGAAGCATGGCCGAATGGTGCCGGCGCCCTCGCTCGGGAACCATGACGGAGCGAAGGAGCGACGATGAGACTGCTATTGTCCGACCTCGTCACCAGGTGCCGGGGAGTGACCCGGCGCAGATCAGCCCGTCGAAACGCAATCGCGGCGGCCACGGCGGCGGTGGCCCTGGCCATCGGCATGACGGTCACCGCGGCGACCGGCCAGTCCGCGTCCGCGACCGGCGGCCGGCCTACATGAACTCGCACCTGCCGGTCCAGGCGCGGGTCGCCGACCTGCTGAGCCGGATGACCCTGCCGGAGAAGATCGGCCAGATGGTGCAGATCGAGGCCACGCAGGTCACCGACAACAGCAACGACTGCACCAGCACGGGCGGCTTCAACATGCCCAACCCGGTCTGCGAGCAGAAGATCTTCGTCGACGACAACGTCGGCTCGATCCTGGCGGGCGGGACCGACATCCCGCCGGACACGACCGGCCAGGGCGGCACCGGCAACACCGGCCTGGACTGGGCCAACGAGTACAACACCATGCAGTCCTACGCGATAGCACACTCGCGGCTGCACATCCCGGTGATCTTCGGCGTCGACGCGGTGCACGGTTTCGGGCACCCGTGGCAGGCGCCACTGTTCCCGCAGAGCATCGGAACGGGCGCCACCTGGGACCCGTCCGCCGCCATGGCGGCCGGTCAGGTCACCGGGAACGCGCTGCGCGCCACCGGGTGGGTCTGGGACTTCGCCCCGGTGCAGGACCTGGCCCGGGACAACCGATGGGGCCGCTACTACGAGACCTGGGCCGAAGAGCCTGCAACTCGCCGCGGCGATGGGCAGCGCCTACGTGCGCGGGCTGCAGGCGATCCCCGGCCGCGGCCTCCGGGTCACGGCCACGGTGAAGCACTTCGCCGGGTACTCCGAGTCGATCAACGGCCACGACCGGGTGCAGGCCGAACTGCCGATCCGCTACCTGCAGGACCAGTTCCTCCCCTCCTACGCGGGTGCCGTCGATGCCGGGGCGGGCACGGTCATGGTGGACTCCGGTTCGGTCAACGGGATTCCCGCCACCGCGTCGCGCTTCCTGCTCACCACCGAACTGCGGCAACGGCTCGGCTTCAAGGGCGTGGTGATCAGCGACTACGGTGACGTGCCGGCGCTGGCCACGACCTACCACATGGCCTCCGACCTGGCCGGGGCCGCCGCGCTCGCGATCAACGCCGGCGTCGACGTGGCCATGCTGCCCTTCAACGCCGACCAGTGGCAGACCGCGGTGCAGCAGGACGTGTCGGACCACTCCATCTCCATGGCAACCATCAACGCGGCGGTCCAGCGGATCCTCACGCTGAAGTTCAACCTCGGGCTGTTCAATCACCCGCTGGTCAACGCCAGCCACGGCGGACGCCGCGGTGACCGCCGGCCGGGCCGACACGCTACGGGCGGCACGCGAGTCGATCACACTGCTGCGCAACCAGAACAGCACCCTGCCGCTGTCGGCAACCAGCAAGATCGTGGTGACCGGGCCGAACGCGGACAACATGACCTACCAGCTCGGCGGCTGGAGCGTGAGCTGGCAGGGTGCCTACACCAGCGGCCACGTGTGCTGTGAGGGGCCGCCCGGGCAGATCCCGCCGGGCACCACGGTGCTCAAGGGCCTGCAGGGCGAGGACCCCAACGTGACCTACGCGGCTGACCAGGCGACCGCGGTCTCCGACGCGGCGTCGGCGGACGCCGTGGTCGTCGCCGTCGGCGAAAAGGCCTACGCCGAGGGGCTCGGGGACAACCCCTCGCCGCAGCTCACGCCGGACCAGCAGAGCCTGGTCAGCGCGCTGGAGGCGACCGGCAAGCCGGTGATCGTGGTGGTCGTCGCGGGCCGGCCGCTCGGCCTGGGCCCGGCGGAGCAGGCCAACGCGATCCTGATGGCCTACCAGGGCAGCACCGAGGCGGGCCAGGCGGTGGCCGACGCCATCTTCGGCAAGATCGACCCGAGCGGGCACCTGCCGGTGACCTGGCCGTCGGACGCCGCCGCACCGGGCGGGGACTTCAACACCGGGGCCCCGTCGCCGCTCGGCGACCAGCCCAAGGTCTTCGACCAGTTGCCGTACACCGGCTCGGGCCAGGGGAGCGGGTACAACCCGCTCTACCCGTTCGCCTACGGGCTGTCCTACACCACCTTCGGCGTCACCGGGCTGTCCGCGACCCAGAGCGTGTCCCGGGCCGGCACGGTGACGGCCACGTTCACGGTGTCCAACACCGGCAGCGTGGCAGGCACGGACGTGGTCCCGGTGTACGTGCACCAGCCGGTCAGCGTGGTGGTGGTCCCGCCGCAGCGGCTGGTGGGGTTCGCCCGGGTGACGCTGACTCCCGGGCAGACGAAGACCGTGCACGTCGCCTTCCCCGCCTCGGCGCTGGCGGTCACGCCCGGCGACATCGAGGGTGCCGCCCCGCCGCAGGTGGAACTCGGTGCCTACCAGGTGCAGATCGGCACCCCGGCCAGCCTGAGCGCGGACTTCACCATCCACAGCTGACACCGCGGAAAGGACGCTGACCCCGGCCGGGACCCGCCCAGGAGGGCGGGCCCGGCCGGGGTCGTCTTTTGCTGTGCCGGTCCGCTCCGCCCTTCGGGGCGGAAGACTCCTGCGGGGCAGTGTTCGGGGGAGGGATGCCCGGCGCCGCTCCGCCCCTCGCGGGGAGGGGGCTGCCCGGGTGCTTTTGCTATGCCCGGTCCCAGTGCGGCCACGTGACCACATTGGCCACGATTTTCCGTATTGCATGAATTTCATTAATCGACCGGGCCAAGAAAAGGCCGCCACCCGCAAGGATCCACCGGAATTACCGGCCGTCGATGCCGTAGTCTAGCTGGCGTCCCGGGCCTCAATTCTTAAAGCCAGCCCGGGGCATGGACGGATTTGTGCCCCCTGTTACACATTGTCCGTTCCCTGGCCCGCGCTGCTGTCGCGCCGTGGCCGCGAATCGCCTTTTCGGACGGCCGTCGATTTCTTCGTGACCGTATTTCAAGGAGAATTCCGGCTGAGCTCGCGCCCTGCACGTGCCAGCCTGACGCGCCGCTCGGCGGCCCGGGCCTGGCCCGGTGCCGCCGGCCCGGCGCCACTGCCGCGGGCAGGCGCCGCATGATCTGCCGGATTCGTGGTAGCTACGGCGCCATGGTGACCTTCATAATCGTCCTGATCCTGGTCGGCCTGGTCGCTGGGGCGGTCGCCCGCCTCGTCGTCCCCGGCCGGGACCCCATCGGCATCCTGGGCACGATCGTGCTGGGCATCGTCGGCTCGTTCGTCGGCGGGTTCATCTGGAACGTGATCCAGTACCACAAGCTGGCGCCACACAAGTTCCACCTCGTCGGCATCATCGGCTCGATCCTGGGCGCGATCCTGGTCCTGATCGTGGTGCGCATGACCGGCATGGAACGAGGCCGCCGCCGCGCCTACCGCTGAGCCCGGCCTGCCCGCAGTCCCCGGCCCGGGCCGCCTGGCGCGGCCCGGGCGCTAGGCTCCGCTGGCCCGCTGGCTTGACGACGTTGGCCAGCGGCTGGCCGCGGCCGTGACCGCTCGGCCTGGTCGGCGACGAAGCCGGGGGCGCGGCGGGCGAAGGCGAACGTGTCGCCGCCGATGTGCGGGGTGATCAGCACGTTGGGCAGCGTCCACTCGGGGCGGTCCGCGGGCAGCGGCTCGATGTCGGTGACGTCGAGCGCCGCGCGCAGCCGCCCGTCGGTGAGGTGCCCGACCAGGGCCACCGCGTCCACGATGGGACCGCGCGCCACGTTCACGACCAGGGCCCCGTCCGGCAGCGCGGCGAGCACCTCCTCGCCGATCAGGCCGTAGGTGTCCGGGGCCAGCGCGATGCACACGACGAGGATGTCCGCGCCGGCGGCGAGCCGGGGAAGCTGGGACAGCGGCGCCACACCGTCCCGTGCGGTGCGGGAGCACCGGGTGATCCGGGCGCCGAACGGCGCGAGCCGCTCCTCGATCGCCTTCCCCATGCCGCCGTACCCCACCAGCAGCACAATCTTGCCGTCAAGGCTGTCGGTCCGCACGTGCTGCCAGCGGCGCCGCGCCTGGTCGCGTGCGAAGCGCGGAAGCTGCCGCAGGCTGGCGAGAATCAGGCAGACCGCAAGCTCCGCGGTGCTCTCCTCGTGGTGCAGTCCGCTTCCGTTGCAGAGCGTCACCTGCTCCGGCACGGAGTCGACGATGTTGTCGACGCCGCTGCTCAGGCTCTGCAGCACCCGCAGCCTCGGCATCTTCGCGATCATGGCGACGCTCGCCCCGTTCCCCATGTAGGGCAGGCAGTAGAAGTCCACCTCGTCGAGGTCGTGGCCGCCGTCTTCGTACCGTGCGATCGTGGCCTGCGGCAGCCGCCTGGCAACCTCGTCGGCCACTCCATCCGCCGCCGGCAGGAGAAACGTCATCGGTAGCTCACATCCTCCGCGCATCGGGCATCTGCGACGGACGCTACCCCGCCCGGGTCCCGGGCGCGCTACCGGGTGATGGGTACGGCGGTCGGGCAGCGGACACCGGCTGCGAGGATGGGTGGCATGCCGTGGATCGAGCTTGACGGTGCCGTCAACGTCCGTGACCTGGGTGGTCTGGCTACGCGCAACGGTGGCCAGACGGTGCGCGGCCGGCTGTTGCGCGGCGACAACCTGCAGGAGTTGTCGGCCGCCGACGTCGCGCACCTGGTGGACGACATCGGCCTGACGACCGTCGTCGACCTGCGCAGCACCGCCGAACGCAACGCCGAGGGCCCGGCGCCGCTGCAGGCCGTGGAGAGCGTCCGGCATGTGCATCTCCCGGTTCAGCCGGAGCAGGGTTCCGCCACCGACATGGTCGCCGATGCGCTGCTGACCCGCGAGGACGCCGACCGGTCCCGCTATCCCGCCGATCGGGTGACCGGCCACTACCTGGGCTACCTGGAAGACCGCCCGGATCAGGTGGTGGCCGCGGTGCGCACGATCGCAAGCTCCGAGGGGCCGGTGCTTGTCCACTGCGCGGCGGGCAAGGACCGCACCGGGGTGGTCGTGGCGCTTGCCCTCAGCGCGGTCGGCGTGCGCCCGGAAGCCATCGTCGCCGACTACGCCGCCACCGGTGAGCGCACCGGCGCGCTACTCGACCGGCTGCGCCGGTCACCGACCTACGCCGACGACATCAACAGCAAGCCGCAGCAGGAGCATGCGCCGCGGCCCGGCACGATGACGGCGTTCCTTGAGCAGGTCGATGCGCGGTACGGCGGGGCCGGCCGAGTGGCTGGCCGATCACGGCTTCGGCGCGGACGGCCCCGGCCTGCTCCGCGCCAAGCTGCTGTCTGCCTGACCCGCGGCCGCGCTCCACGCCGGGTCGCTGGCCAGCTTCTCGGCGATCCTGTCGTGAAAGCTCTTGCGGCGCAGCGCTGCTTCGATGTCGGTGACGACCTGGCTCAGCGGGCAGGGGATCTCTGCCTCGATCTCGGCGACGGCGGCCTCGGTGGCCCGCCACTCGGCCGCCAGCCGGCCGACGATGCGGGCCGCCTTGGCGGTGAGTGTCACCCGCTTGGTGCGGGCGTCCGCGCCCGCCACCGTGCGGACCCACCCCGCGGCCCGCATCGCGGCCACCTTCTGGCTGGTGCCCGAGTGGGTGCGCTGCACCGACCGGGCCAGCTCGGTGATCGTCATCGGGCCGCTCGCATCCAGCCGGAGCAACTCGAGCACGAAGCTCGGCTTGAGCCCGTCGATCCGCGCCTCCGCGTAGACCTTCGCGATGTCGGCGTCCATCGCGTCCTGGAGCAGCCGCAACGGCCGCCACCGGCTGTGCTGGGTCGGGTCTGGTGTGCTGCCTCCGGTCACCCGAAAATTCTAACAGCACTTATATAAGCACTGATACAATACGACGGCCCGTGGCAACG
This sequence comes from uncultured Actinomycetes bacterium, assembly GCA_963726415.1. GTDB lineage: Bacteria > Actinomycetota > Actinomycetes > Streptosporangiales > Streptosporangiaceae > DASXKD01. Next base: position 573,270 of record CAVSCM010000036.1, on the reverse strand, counting down.
TGGCACTGGGGCGCGCGCAGGTCCCGCCCTGCCCAGGACCGGGTTCCCGTGGCCGGACGGAACCCAGAAGGGGAGCGGCGATCGTGGCTAACCGGCGCCGGCTGCTTGCGGACCTCACCCCGCTGCGCGAGTCGCCCGCGTTCCGGCGGCTGTGGACCGGGACCACGCTGTCTTCGGTCGGCGGTGCCATGACCGCCTTCGCCGTCATGCTCCAGGTCTACGATCTCACCGGCTCCTCGCTGGCGGTCGGTGCGATCGGCGTGGCGCAGATGGTGCCGACCCTCATCGTGGGGCTGCTGTGCGGCCCGGTCGTGGACGCGCTCGACCGGCGCAAGCTTGTGCTGGTCACCAGCACGTGCCTGGCCCTGGTGTCGGCGGCGTTCACCGCCCAGGCGTTTGCCGGTCTTGACCTGCTCTGGCCGCTGTACGCCCTGGTCGCGGTGCAGTCGTCGCTGGGCGCCGTGGACCGCCCGGCGCGCAGCACGTTCGTGCCCGCCCTGCTGCCGCCGGGCCAGCTTGCCGCCGGGCTGGCGCTGAACCGGGTGAGCTTCCAGCTCATGCTGACCGCCGGCCCCGCCCTCGCCGGGCTCATCACGGCCGTGCCGCATCTGGGCCTGCGGGCGTGCTATCTGGCCGACACGGTCAGCTTCACCGCCGCGCTGTACGGGATCGCCAGGCTGCCCGCGATGCGGCCGTCGGGCGGCAGGGCGCGGCCCGGCCCCCGCGCGGTGGCGGAGGGGATCGGCTTCATCCGCCGCAGCCAGGTGATCGGCGGGGCGTTCCTTGCCGACCTGGCCGCCACGGTGTTCGCCCTGCCGATCGCCCTGTTCCCGGCGATCAACGCCGAGCGGTTCGGCGGTGACCCGCGCACGCTCGGCCTGTTCACCACGGCCATCGGGGTCGGCGGCCTGGTCAGCGCCGCGTTCTCCGGGCCGGTCGGCCACATCGTGCGACAGGGCCGGGCCATGCTCGTCGCGGTCGCCATCTGGGGCGCGGCCTTCGCCGGCTTCGCGGTCGCTGCGAGCCTGTGGCTCACGCTCGGCCTGCTCGCCGTGGCCGGCGCGGCGGACGCCTTCACCGTGGTGTTCCGTGGGGCGATCGTCGCGGCGCTCACCCCCGATCGGCTCCGTGGCCGGGTGATGGCGGCCGACTATGTGGTCGGCGCGGGCGGCGGGCAACTGGGCAACCTGGAGGCGGGAGCGGTGGCGGCGGTGACCTCGCCGGTGGTCAGCGCGCTGGCCGGTGGGCTGGCCAGCGTCGCTGCGGCCCTGGTGATCGGCCTGGCGCTGCCGGCCTTCACCCGGTACCGCAGTGAGCCGGATGCCGCCGCGTGCGATCGGCGCCGCCCCGCCGGCGCCGCTGCGTCTTGAGCTTTTCCGGCGGCCGCTGTATCAACCGGCGGGACCGGGCTCTCCGTAGTTGTGCCCGAACCGTTGCAGCACCGTTGCAGCCGACGGCGACGACGTGAGGAGCCGACATGGACGCCCGCCGCAATCATGGGCGGGGACTGGCGAGCCGGCCGGGAAGGGGCGGCGCATGGTGCGTCCCGAACGGCCCTTGAGCCCGCCGGCGCCCTGCTCCCGGCGCGCAAATAACCTGCTGACACCGCCCCCTGGCCGAGGTTATAAAGGGTGTGCCTGCCGCACCCGGGCAGGCTGGGGCCGCGTTCGCGGTTGCGGCGCGGGGAAGCAGGGGGCACACCATGCGTGACGACCCCGAGGTCATCGCGCTGGCCCGCCGTGCGGCCGCTGGTGACCACGCCGCGTGGAACGAGATTGTCGACCGGTACGCCCAGTTGGTGTGGTCGATTTGTATCAGGTTCGGGCTGAGCAGCGAGGACATCGATGACGTCAGCCAGAGCGTCTGGCTGCTGCTCGTCGAGAGCATCGGTAATCTCCGCGAGCCCGCGGCATTACCCGGATGGCTGGCAAAGACCACCAAGAATGAATGCCTTCGCGTGCTGCGGGTAGCGCACCGGCATGCGCACGCAGGCCTTCCGTCCGAGGACCAGATGCCCGTGGATCCCGATGCCGTCGTGATCGACGACGAGATTCTGCGCACGGAACGCGATGCCGCGCTCCGCGCCGCGTTCGCCGAGCTTCCGCCGCGCTGCCGCGAGTTGCTGTCCATGCTTATGCGTGACCCACCATGCCGCTACGAGGACATCAGCGCGGCACTGGGCATACCGATGGGGACCATCGGCCCGGTGCGTGGCCGCTGCCTCGATCGCATTCGGCGCTCCCCCCACATCGGCCCCTTCGCGGGCGGCGGAACCGGGTAGACATGACGAAACCAGGCACGAGGTGAGCGCGATGAGGAACAGCGGGGGTGATGAGGAGCGCCTCACGCAGTTGTCCCCTGGCTGGGGCGACGAGGAACTCCTTGCTGCGCTGCGGCAGGCCTTCGCGGCCCGCCGTGCCGTGCCGCCCGAGTTCGTGCAGGCCGGCAAGAACGCCTTTGCCTGGCACAACATTGACGCGGAACTCGCGCAGCTCACCTATGACTCCACCCGCCTCACCGAGGAGGCCATGGCCACGCGGGCGCAGGAGGAGGCGGCAATTCGCGTCCTCACCTTCACCTCTGCCCAGGCAGGTCTTCAGATCGAGCTAGAGGTGCAGGAGGACGCGCTGGCCGGCCAGATCCTGCCGATGCAGCCCGCGGCCATCGAGATCCAGACCAGGACGGGCACACAGCAGCCGATCTCGGCGGACGAGGTCGGCTGCTTCTGGATCAGCCCGATCCCCGGCGAGGACTTCCGGCTGCGCTGCCGGCCGGTGACGGGCAACGCCGAGGTCGTCACCGTCTGGGTCAGGCTCTGAGGCAGGGCCAAAGGCCACGCGACGAAGTCGCGAGGCCGTCAGGCCACCGGGGGTTCCGGGCCATGGGGTCCGGGGGCTTGCCCCCCGGGGAGGCAGAGTGCTCCCCCGGGCTAGCACGTCAGGCGGCTCCGAGAGCCACCAGAGACACCGCCGTCGCCTGCCGGACCGGATCGCCGGTCAGCCCGCGGCGTGCGCTGAGCACGGCTTCGGCGAGCGTCTGCCCGGCCCGGATGTGCCGGTGCAGTGCCAGCATCACCGGAACCACGGCCTGATCGTTCAGTGGCGAAACCGCAGCGACGATCCCGGCGGTGCCCAGCGGCAGCAGGCTGCTGACCAGCCCGAGCAGTTCATCCGCGCCCGTCGGAGCCAGGACACCCGAGTCGCAACTCGGGAGCACAAGCCGGTACGGCGCGTGCTGCAACTGCTCGAAGTCGTAGACGGTCAGCGGCCCGTCCTGCATGCGCATCGAGGAGAACAGGGGGCTGTCGGCGCGGAAGCTCCCGTGCGCGGCGATATGGGCCAGCCAGGCTCCGTCGAGCGCCTGCAGCACGTTCCGGGCCGTGGCGTCCTGGCCGGCCAGCATCGTGACGTCGTCATACAACCGTGCGAGCACCGGCACCTCGGCGCCATTGCTGGCGAGGCCGGGCCCGCGCGCGAGCATGACACGCTGGCGGCCCGGCGGGGAAAGGTCGTGCCCGCGCATCCAGGCGCCCGCCGAGGGGGCCACGCTGACCGGGCGGTCGCGCAGCGCCGGAAGCAGCGCCCAGGGGATCGAGTGCAGCCTCGCCGGCGGCACGATGACGACGGGCCCCTCGCCCAGCCACCGGACGCCGGGCCCGAGCAGCGCGTCCTGAAGTTTCGGCCCCACCGTGTCCAGGATGGCCAGTGCGCCTGCGACACCGTCTCCGGGCCTGTTCCTGGCCAGGCGGCGCAGGGCGAACAGGGCCATCCCGGCGGCCCTGGCCGCCTCCTCGGTGCGGCCTGCGGTGAACTGCCGCACGCGTCCCGCCCCGCAGACCAGCACGTACAGCGTCCCGTCGATGTCGACGATTTCCGCCAGCCGCGCCTGGCCGAGCCGGTCAAGCAGCCCGGCGGGATTCACCGCCTCCCGGCCGGGGGAGTCACCGTTGCCGCGGGCCCGCAGCGCGCAGGCACGCACCGCTCCCTCGAGCCGCTGCTGTTCCCGTTCGAGGCGCAACTGTTCCCGCCGTGCGCCCGGGGGAGGCTGAGCCTGATGCCGTGCCTGCTCCAGGCGCCGCATGACATCGCGGAGCGCCGCCAGGCCGGCGTTCAGTTCCGTGTCGGCGTGCGGCCGCCGCGCCGGCGGAACCGAGAGCGCGGTCGACCGCCAGCGTTCACTCCAGGCCAGCAGCAGCCGCGGCCGGTGCGCTCCCACGGCGTACCGCTGCGCCAGCGCGGCCAGTTCGGCGCCGTGCGCCGTAGCCTGCGCCCGCAGTTCGGACGCGCCCAGGGTGAACCGGTGCTCGTCCAGCACCTCGAGCCCGCGGCGGCACGCGGTGAGCAGGTGCCGCGGGCTGCCCGCCGCCTCGGCCCGCAGCGCCTCACCGAGCCAGCCGCTGGCGCGGGACAGTGCCGCGCCACGCCGCCGGCTCTGTGCCGCTGCGACGAAATGACGCTCGGCCTCCGCGCTGCGCCCGAGGTCGCGTGCCACCCGGCCGGCCAGCAGGTGGGCGTGCGCCGCCTCGCTGGAGCCCATCGTTTCCAGCCACGCCGCCAGCCGGTTCACCTGGCGGAGCAACGGGGGCGACACCGCCCCGGAGGCGTACCTGGCCTGGGCGAGCACCTGCGCCGCGTGCGCCTGCCACCAAGCGCTCTGCTGCGCACGGAACAGGCGGTAGGCGGCCTCCGCGCGCTCCAGGGCCACCTCAGGCTGTGCCCTGGCCACCGCGCCGTTGGCGGCGATCAGCAGCAGCGTCGCCTTCTTGATGGCCCGGCCGTGCACCTGGTCGAGGTCGCTGACCGCCGCGTCCGCCTCGGCGAGCGCGTCCGCGGCCAGGCCGGCCGCCAGCAGCACCAGGCACCGGTCGATGGACAAGTCCGCGATCGGTACCCCCAGCTCGCGGTACCTGGCGGCGGCCTCGTCAAAGTGGGAAAGCGCGGTCGGCAGGTCTCCGAGGGTGAACGCGACCAGACCGCGATTGTGCACCTCGTAGACGGATTCCAGGTCCTGGCCCACCTCGGCGAACAGGAGCCCGGCGGCGACGAAGTCGGCATCCGCGCGGCCGGGCAGGCCGAGCGACAGCTCAGCCAGGCCGCGGGCGTTCAGCGCACGCGCCGTCCAGAGCCGGTCGCCCGCGCGCCGCAGAATGGCGATCGCCCGGCGCGCGTCGTCGAGTGCCGCCACATGCCGGCCGAGGGTCCACAGCACGAGGGCGCGGCGGTGCAGCACATGACCGGTCAGCACGCCCCGGGACATCCGCACCGCGCGATCGAACGCCGCCAGCCCGGCCGCGGTGTGGCCCGCGTAGACGAGCGCGACGCCCAGTGAGGCGAGGCACTCCACCTCGCGCTCGATCAGCCCGGTCCGGCGCGCCAGGCGCAGCGCGCAGCGCAGTTCGCCTACACCCTCGTGAACGTCGCCGAACTCGCGCAGCACGATCCCGGTCGCCTGGTGCGCCACCGACGCGTCGTAGGGCCCCGGGTGATCCGCCAGGATCGCGCGTGCGCGCGCTAAGGCCTCCTGCGGCCGGGACAGCGTCAGCGGAAGCAGGTCGTCCACCCCGTGCGGACCTGCCTCTGGCGCGCTAACCCCCGCGCTCACCATCCCCAGATCTTAGATCTTCGTAATCCGGTGGTCTATCGGGAATCCCTGGCAGAGCACCTGTATCAGGCACATGGCCGGTCTTCTCCGTACCGGTGACCGAGCCCACGGCCGCCTGCACGCTCCCCGTTCTCGCCTGCGGGGACTCACCGCAAGCTCGGCAGGACCACGCTCACTTACGGGAGGAATCGTGGTTGCTCAGGCATGGGATGCCCGGCTACAGGATCAGTTCGACACCATCCAGCGGACGTTTGCCACCATTCAAAATCCAGTTACCGGCCAAAATTACACAATCCATGTAACGGGGCCCGGCGCTCCCGGCCCGAACTACATGTATGTCGAAGGTGAAGTACTTGTCCGCGACGAGTACGTGGATAAGGTCCGGCCGTTGCTCTGGAAGCCGAGGAGAGCGGCTCCCGCGGAGAGGGTCGTCAAGGGCGTGGTGCGCCATCCGATCGACGCGCCGAACCCCGCGGGCGCGCAGCTCAGCGTCGAAGAAGCCGTCTCCCAGATCGAGGCGACGCACGGCAGGGGAGTCGCCACACCTAACCATGTCCTGACCGTCGCGGGCGTAGGTGGCCCCTGCCCGGCCACCGAACCCGTGCAGGTGTACGACGGGATCGAGCCGTTCCCGGCAGCCAAGGACAGCGGCGGTAACGGGGTTCTGATCTACATAGCCGACACCGGCTTGGTGGAAGGCGCGCGGGAAACCTGCCCATGGCTGAAGGGCGTCGTCCGCGCGGACGATCCGAGGCAGCCAGGCGCAGCTCAGGCTTGGGACCTCGGGCTTCCGGCACCCAGCGTCGTGCAGGCCATCCCGCCCTATGCCGGGCACGGGACCTTCGTCGCGGGAGTGGCGCGCTGCATGGCACCGCAGGCCGATGTCATCGTCTCGAATATCTTCAAGGTCGCGGGCAGCGCGCTGGAGTCGGATTTCGTACGGGACCTCGACCAGGCACTCGACCTCGGCGTGGACATCTTCAACCTGTCCATCACCGCCCCCACCATGAACGACCATCCGCTGCTCGCCTTCGGCCGATGGCTGGAGCGTGCCCAGAACTACAAGGGCGTGGTGTGCGTGGCAGCGGCCGGGAACAGCGGCATGCGGTACCCGTCATGGCCGGCCGCCTGCCCGCAGGTCGTGTCCGTTGGCGCCCTCGCCAACGACTGGCGCAGCCGGGCAAGTTTCAGCAATTACGGTGGCTGGGTCGATGTGTACGCGCCTGGCCGAAATATCACTAATGCCTTCGCCATTGGCGAGTACACGTGCAAGGACGCGCCCTACACCGGTGAGGCGAGGAAGTTCTACGGAATGGCGGGCTGGAGTGGCACGTCTTTCTCGACTCCCATTGTGACCGGGCTGATCGCGACCCGGATGTCGCGGACCGGTGAGAACGGCAAGGAAGCGGCCGCAGCCCTGCTCGCGCAGGCGCGTGCCCAGGCGATCCCCGGTACCGGCGCCATCCTGCGGCCAGACGACGAGCCTGTGGAGTAGCGGGACGCGGCGCCGGGCGGCCACGAAGGCCGCCCGGCGCCGCGTGAGTTACGGGCCGTGCGCTACATGCGTGCCGTCAGGGGTAGCTCACCACGTTGACCGGGGCGTCCGGGTTGGCGATCGTGGTCGAGCCGCCGACGCCGTTCACCACGTGGTCGATCCCGCCGGATCCGCCGCTGGCGTTGAGGAAGATCGTCAGCATGTCGTGCAGTGCCAGCCCCGGCGGGTTGTCCGCCTCGATGGCGTTCGTGGCGAAGATCGGCACGCCCTGGTTGAAGAAGCTGTAGCTGCCCATCCCGTAGCCGGAGAAGCCGGCCGCGTGCGACGTGACCAGGAACGCCGGGTAGCCATCGGTGGACGGGTTCTCCATCCAGGCCGCCTGGCTCGGCGGGTCGTAGGGCATCTCGTTCTGGAAGAAGATGTCCGTGCCGTCCCGCCCGTTCCAGATCACGTTGGCCTTCTCGTAGTGCTCGACGAACAGGCCGTAGGCCGTCACATCGTCGCCGTTGACGAGCACGCCGGTGTTGCCGACGTTGCTGGTCCAGCCCACGCCGTTGCCGTGGTCGGCCCGCCAGGCCCAGATGTCGTCGAGGATCACCTGGGAGGAGTCGACCACGAGGCCGTCATCGGCCTGGCCGGCCGTGGCACCGCCCACGCGGAAGAACACGTCCTGCACCAGGGTCGGGTCGGTGGGGTCCGACCAGCCCCGGCCCGGCAACCCCACCTGCAGCAGGGCGGGCGAGTTCACCGGGCCGGCGTCGAAGATCATGCCGGACAGCTTCACCCCGGGAACGCTGGCCACCAGCATCGACAGGTTGCCGTGCGCGGGCACCAGGGTGGGGAAGCCGAGGCCGAGCACCACGGTGTCCGGCCGGGTCACCACGATGGGGTGGTTCAGGCTGTACACGCCCGGCGTGAGGATCAGGTCCTTGCCGAGCAGCAACGCCGCGTTGATCAGCCCGACCGGGGTGCTCGGGCTGGCGATGAAGAACCGCTGTATCGGGATGGCCGATCCCGGCGTGGGGCCGTTGCCCCAGGTGGTGCCCACCGAATTGTGCTGCACGGCCGGCACGAACACGCTGTAGTTCCCGGCCGGGTCCTGCTGCAGGAACGGCTCCTCCGCGGTGACCGGGCTGGCCGCCAGCGTGGTGTACTGGCCGCTGGAGCCGAAGTTCTGCGCGGGCGCGCCCACGTCACCGGAGAACACCTGGTTCCACACGGCGTTGGTCCAGCCGTCCAGGTTGCTGTTCCGCACGACGAACTGCTGCTGGGTTCCGTTCAGCACGGTGCTGCCGGAGAACTGCGAGTCGGCGATGAAGCCGCCGCTGGAGAAGCTCGGCGAACTGCAGTAGTCCTCCAGCGAGGTGAACCCGTTGACGTCCACCCGCCGCACCGGCGAGGCCTGGGACGTTGCCCAGAACTCGGCCGACTGCGAGCAGGGGCCGCCGGGCTGCGGCGCCGGGAAGTTGATGGTGAGGTTGGACAGCGATCGCCAGAAGTTCACCAGCGCGGTGCAACTGCCGCTGGCGTCGCACTGGTTGAACGAGTCGACCGCGCCGTTGATCACGACGTCGCCGGGCGAGGCGCCCAGGCCGGCCACGCTGGTGTAGTAGCCCACCTGGAAGAACAGCGGGTCGGCGGCGGAGCCGTAGGTGCCCGGCTCGAAAAGCAGCGCATAGCGCTGGGTGCCGAACTGGTTGCTGACCTGCTGGCTGGCGATCGAGTCGACGGTGGCCTGGATCTGGCTCTGCGGCGTGCTGGGCGTGAACACGTAGACGTTCGGCCCGAAGTCCGGCGCGCCCGGCTGGTGGATGGCGGGGCGGACCGCCGTGTGGTGGGCGGTGGCACGTGCCGGTGCTGCGGACGCCGAGGCGGCGGTGACCGCCGGTGCCACGCTGGCGGCGAGCAGTGCGGCGGTTATTAATACGCTGCGGCGAAGGGGGCGGAGTTTGCGGGGCGTAGGCATGACTGATCTAGCCTCCGTACTGGGTTAACGTGTCGCCGGGGTGTGGCCCTCCCCTGGCCAGGCCAGGGGAGGGCCCGCTTGCCTCGCTTTGGTAAGCGAGGCTTCCTCGCTGTGGGGGGGTCAGCGAGGAGTCAGGTGCAGGATGACAACCTCGTCGGTGCCGGTGCCTGCGTTGTTGTTACTGCCGGAGGGCTGTCCCGACTCGTACGGGTTCGACTGCGTCGGCCAGCCGACCCAGTGCTGCGAGTTGTACTCGAACCAGTCCGACGCCGTGGTGACCGGGATGACCGGCAGGTTCGCCTCGACGTACTTCGCGATCGGCGTGAGCGCGGCGGTCTGCTGCGCCACCGTCTGCGATCCGGCCAGCGTGGCCAGGGCGGAGTCGATGGTCGGGTTCTTCAGCCCTTCGTAGTCGCCGGTGGCGGCGGTGGGGCTGGACAGCGCGCTGTCCAGCCAGTTGTCGTACAGGTTGTAGGGGGTCACCCCGCCGTTGGACCAGTGCTCGGCCAGCGTGAAGTTGCCGGTGGCCATGTCCTGGTTCCAGGCGTTCACGCTGATGCCCTGGAAATTGGCGTCGATCCCGGCGTTCTTCAGTTCCTGCGCGGCGATCGAGCCGACCTCCGCGTAGTCGGTGTACGCGGACGGGCTGATCAGCGTGATCGAGACGGTCTTCCCGCCCTTCTGGAAGAACCCGTTGGATCCCTTGGTGTACCCGGCCGCCTTCAGCACGTTCTGCGCGGCGGCCGCGTCGCTGGAGGCGGACACCGTGTCAGAGGCGACCGGCGCGCTCCAGGCGGAGTAGGTCGGCAGCGTGATGCCGCTGGCGTTGAGCACCGGGTTCTCCAGGCCCGCCTCGCCCTCGGTGGCGAGCACCGTGCGGTTCACCGCCAGGCTGATCGCCTTGCGCACGGCCAGTTGGTTGGTCGGCCACTTGTTCAGGTTGGGGATGAACGCGTTCGTGCTGCCCGGTGCCTCCCAGAAGTGATGGTGGGCCGGGTCCTTGGAGACGAAGTCCTTCTGCAGCCCGGGGATGAAGTTGCCGGTCCAGTCGATCTGGTCGTTGAACAGCGCCGACAGCGCGCCGGTGTTGGAGGTGTACACCGGGAAGTAGACGTTGCCCACCTTCGCCAGCGAGGCCTGCCAGTAGCCGGTGTTCTTGGCCAGCGTGAAGCCCTGCGGGGTGAAGGTCTTGAGCTTGTAGGGCCCGGTGCCGACCGGGTTGGGGTCGGCGTACGTCGCCGGGTTGCCGACCTTGCTCCAGATCGCCTGCGGCAGGATCGGCACACCCGCGATCGACTGCAGGTTGGTGTACTGCGACGTGGGGAACGTGAGCGTCACGTTGTTGCCCGAGGCGCTCACGCTTGAGATGTTCAGCCCGGCGAGGTTGATCGCCTTGTTCGCCTTCACCAGGTTGTAGGTGAACACGACGTCGGCGGGCGTCATCGGCGTCCCGTTGTTGAACTTCACACCCTGCCGGATCGCGAAGGTGACGGTCTTGCCGCCGTTGGACCACTGGTAGGACGTGGCGAGCCACGGGTAGTACTTCGGCGGCGCGGCGATGTTGAACTGGAGCAGCGGCTCGTAGATGAGCCCGTCCGCGCCCATGCCGAAGATGGCCTGGGTGGGGACGAATGGGTTGAACGCCTGGGTGATCGTGCTCTCTGGCGAGCTTTCCATGATGAGGGTGCCAGAGGCGGAGGACTTCGAGCCCGACGAGCCCGACGAGCTGCTCGACCCGCATGCAGCTACCCCGGCGGCGAGAAGTGCGGCCGCCGTCACGGCGGCCAGCTTTCTGTGGCCTAGAAATCTGGAGATCATATTGGTTTTCCTGTCCGTCGAAAGGTCGAGGGCCCCCGATTTCTGCGAGCAGGCCTAGCTCGTCATGTCCCACCCCCCTGCGACTGCGCGAGGATGCCAGGTGCGGCGACGTCGAGCCGCCAGCAGGCGGCCGCCCGTACCGCGGAGACGCGCCGCAGCGGAGGGTCGTCCGTGCGGCAGCGGTCATCGGCCAGCGGGCAGCGTGGGCTGAACGGGCAGCCGGTGGCCGCCGGGCCGGTGCCTGCTGGCTGGCGGCCGGCCGTGGCGGTGCCGGGCGCGGTGCCGCCGCGCAGTGTGCTCCCGAGATTGTCCGGATCCGGAGCCGAGGCGACGAGGAGCTGGGTGTAGGGATGCGCCGGACGCTGGGTCAGTTCCTCGGCCGGGCCGCGCTCGACGATCTCCCCGCCGTACATGACCAGCACCTCGTCGGCGAAGTAGCGGGCCGAGGCGATGTCGTGGGTGATGTAGAGCAGGGCGAGCTGGAAGCGGCGGCGCAGGTCGTCGAGCAGGCTCAGCATCTCCAGCCGGATCGACACGTCCAGCATGGACACCGGCTCGTCGGCGAGCAGCACGCTCGGCCGGGCGGCGAGCGCCCGGGCGAACGAGACCCGCTGCCGCTGGCCGCCGGACAGCTCGTGCGGGAACTTGGGCAGGAACTTCCCGGTGGGCGTGAGCCGCACCTGCTCGAGCAGGGCCGCGACCTCAAGCGCGGTCTCGCCGGCCGACCGGGTGCCGCGGTGCAGCTTCACCGGCCGTTCCAGGTGATAGCGCACGGTGTGCACGGGGTTCAGCGAGGAGAACGGGTCCTGGAAGACGAGCTGTACCTTGCTCTTGTGCTGCCGGAAGGCCCGGCGGCTTGACACCTCGACCGGCTCGCCGTCCAGCCGGATCGAGCCACCCGTGGGATGCTCCTGCCCGGCGAGCAGCCTGGCGACCGTCGACTTGCCCGAGCCGCTCTCGCCGACGAGGGCGACCACGGCGCCGCGGTACAGGCCGAAGCTGACCCCGCGGACCGCGTGCAGCACCTGGCCGCGGCCGAGCCGGAAGTCCTTGTCCAGCGAGACTGCTTCCATGGCCAAAGGCCCCCGCTCGGCAGCCACCGACACGACGCCGTCGCCGTCTGGCTGCTGCGCGCTGCCGGGGCCGGTCATGTGGTCAGCTCCGTGCTCGCGGCAGGTTCGGGGCGCTGCTCGGCGGGGCGGCCCGCGGCGGGCGGGAGAGCGGGAGTGTCCGGCCCCACGAACGGGCAGGCGGTGACGTGCCCGGGCTCGGTGGCCGGGGCGACCGGTGCCAGGCTCATGTCGATCTCGGTGCAGGCCTGCGTGCCGTAGCCGCAGCGCGGCAGGAACGGGCAGCCCGGTGGCGGATCGTGCAGGTCGGGCGGGGAGCCTGGGATCCCGGCCAGCTCACGGCGCGCACCGCGCAGCGAGGGGAACGAGTTCAGCAGGCCCCTGGTGTAGGGGTGCGCGGGGCCGTGCTGCAACTGCTGGGCCGTGCCGATCTCCAGGAGCTGCCCCGCGTACATGACCGCGATCCGGTCGGCCAACTCCAGGAGCAGGGACAGATCGTGGGTGATGAACAGGATGGAGAAGCCGAGCCGTTCCTTCAGCTCCACGATCTGGGCGAGGATGTCGCGCTGCACGACCACGTCAAGGGCGGTGGTCGGCTCGTCCATGATGACGATCTCCGGATCGGTAGCCAGCGCCATCGCGATCATCACCCGCTGCCGCATGCCACCGGACAGCTCGTGCGGGTAGCTGCGCAGCCGGGACCGCGGTATGCCGACCAGGTCGAGCAGCGAGCCGGCCTTCTCCCTTGCCTCTTCACGGGAGACCCGCAGGTGGGCATGGATGACGTCGAGGATCTGGTCGCGGACGTTGAGCACCGGGTTCAGCGCGTTCATCGCGCTCTGGAACACGATGGCGATCTCCCGCCAGCGCAGCCGCCGCAGCTCGGTGCGGCCGAGCTGCATGATGTCCATCGGCTCGGCGGCACGCCGGCCCCTGTAGACGACACTGCCACCGGTGATCACTGCCGGCGACCTGAGCAGACGGTTGGCGCCGTAGGCCAGCGTGGACTTACCAGATCCGCTCTCGCCAACCAGGCCGACCACCTCGCTGGCGTATAGATCCAAATTGACACTGGTAGCGGCGCGCACGTCACCGGACGGTGTGCGGTAGACGACGGAGAAGTCCCTGACCTCAAGCACCGGCCCGGTCACGGCAGATCACCGTCCGGCGGGGGGCGGCCGCGCCAGCGGCGGCGCACCGGCGCGGCGTGCAGCACCGGGGTCGGGTCGGTGGGCCCCAGCTTGTGCCACGCGGCCGTGCTGGCCGCGCCGGCGTCGCGCAGCCGCGGGTTGCCCAGCTCGTCGATTCCGCTGTTCAGCAGCACGAGAGAGGTACCCATGAGGGCCACGGCCAGGCCCGGCGGGACGAACCACCACCAGGCGCCGATCTGCAGTGCCTGCTGGCTCTGCGCCCAGTAGAGCATCGTGCCCAGGCTCCAGCTGGTCAGGTCGGCCAGGCCGATGAAGGCTAGCGCCACCGAGGCGCCGATCGCATAGAGCACCGTGTTCACGAAGCTCGCCGCGATCAGGCTCACCTCGTTCGGCACGATCTCGAAGAGGAGAATCCGCCAGGTCCGCTCGCCGGTCTCCTGGGAGGCGGCCACGAAGTCACGGTTGCGGATGGCCATCGTCTGCGCCCGGATCAACCGCGCGCCCCACGGCCAGCCAAGCCCGGCCAGGACGAGCACGGTGGCCGCCTGCCCCTTTTGCGGCAGATAGCCCAGCAGGATGATCAGCAGCGGCAGCGCCGGGATCACCAGGAACACGTTGGTGGCCAGTGACAGCACCTCGTCCCACACCCCGCCGAGGTAGGCCGCGGCCACGCCGACGATGACAGAAAGCACGGTCGCCACCACGCCCACGGACAGCGCCAGTTCCAGGGTGAGCCGGATGCCCACCAGGAGCTGGGAGAACACGTCCTGGCCGCTCTGCGTGGTACCGAGCAGGTGTGCCGCGTCCGGTGGTTGCAGCGACAGGGCAGGGGACGGGTTCTGGAAGGACGGGTCGTACGGGGTGAGCAGCGGCCCGACGATCGCGACGAGGATGAAGGCGCCGAGAAGGACGGTGCCCACCTTCGCCCTGGTGGGCAGCCGCCGCCACAGCCCGCGCCGCTGCTGGTGCTCCTCGGGCACCGCGAATTGGTCGGTGCTGACCGGCAGCGCGACGGTCATCGGGCCCCCTCTCGCACCCGCGCCCGTGGATCGATGGCGACGATGATCAGGTCGACGATCACGTTGGCGAGCAGGACGGCGAACGTGATCACCAGGAAGATCGCCTGCATCAGCGGGAAGTCGTTCGAGGTGACCGCGTTGAGCAGCAGCAGGCCGATGCCTGGATAGGAGAAGACGATCTCCATGACGATGGCCCCGGACACCACGAAGCCCACCGCCAGGCCGAAACCCTGCAACTGGGGGAGCAGCGCATTGCGCGCCGCGTAGCTGAATATCACCCGGCGGCTGGACAGCCCCTTGGCCTGCGCGGCGAGCATGTAGTCCTCACCGATCGTGGTGATCATCACGTTGCGCATCTGCAGCATCCAGCCCGCGACCGAGGCGATGACGATGGTGAACGCGGGCAGCAGCGAGTGGTAGATCGCGCTGCCAAGGAAATCCCAGTGCCAGCCCGGCACCAGGCCGCCCGCGTAACCCTGGCCCAGCGGGAGCAGGTGACCGCGCACCGCGAGCAGTTCAAGCAGGATCAGCGCGAGGAAGAAGTAAGGCACCGCCTGGAAGAACATCAGCCCTGGCAGGACCCGGTCCAGCCAGCCGCCGTGCCGCCAGCCTGCCATGATCCCGAGCACGGTCCCGGCTAGGAAGGCGATGACCGTGGCCGTGCCCACCAGGATGATCGTCCACGGGATGGTCTGGCCGATCAGGGTGGACACCTTGGCCGGATAGTTGGTCACGTCAACGCCGAAGTTGAAGTGAAAGACGTTGACCAGGTACGCCCAGTACTGGTCCCACAGGGACCCGGGGTGGCCGACGCCGAGCAGCGCTTGCAGCGCCTTGTAGGCGGACGGCTGCAGGTTGGGGAACTTCGACATGATGCTCTCGACGGCATTCCCCGGCATCGCGCGGGGGATGAAGAAGTTGATGGTCAGCGCCACCCAGGCCGCGACGATATAGAAGATCAGCCGGCGGACGATGAAGGGCATCGTCGGCTCCTAGTTCGGTGCGTCTGAGTTCTTGCGGGGGCCGCGCCGCGCGGGCGCCGCGGCCCCCGGTGGGGCGGTGCGCGGTGGGGTGGTGCGCGATGGGCGTGCGGCACGGCTGGTCCGCAGGGGTGGAACGGGCCGGCGGATAACGGTGCCTGGCGGGCAGCCGCAGCTTGACCGCAGCACGAGTTCGGTGGGCAGCAACTGCGTCTTGGGACGCAGGCCAGGCCGGGCGATCCGGTCGAGCAGGCGGGTGCAGGCCTGCTCGCCGAGCAGGCGCATCGGCTGGTGGACCGTGGTAAGCGGCGGGTCATAAAGACTCCCGGGGAAGATGTCGTCGAAGCCGACGACAGCCACCTGCTCCGGGACGCGCACCCCGGCCTTGGCAAAGGCCTGGAGCACGCCGATGGCCATCTGGTCGTTTGCGCAGACTACCGCATCAGGCAGTGAGTCCTCGCTCGCGGCGAGTAGTTTCTCACCGGCCTCCACGCCGCTCCCGACGCTGAACATTCCCTCGAATCTGCCGACGAGCTGGCAGGCCGGATGAGCGCCAAGCAGTTCGTGCAGCGCAAGGCGCCGCTCCCTGGCGTCGGGCGCGCTCGGCGGGCCGTCGACGTGGTAGAGCCGCCGCAGGCCGTGATCGTCGATCAGGTGGGCCACCACCGCGGCCGAGCCGGCCCGGTTGTCCGCCGTCACCACGTCCGCCGCCCGCTCGCTGGGATCCCCGGCGATGACCACCACGGGCAGCCGCTTGGCCAGCCGCGCCAGGAACTGCGAAGGCACCACGCCCTCGCCGATCAGCAGGCCGTCGACCTGGCCGGACAGCGAAAGCAGCCGGGGCAGGTCGGGGTCGCTGGCCTCCCGGAGGTAGGTGATGAGCAGCGACCACTGATGGCTGCGGATGTGGGCCTCGACGCCGCGCAGTATCTCGTCGTAGAACAGCAGGCTCATGCTCTCGCTGTCGTACTGCTCGCGTGGCGACTGGCGCTCGACGCAGACCAGGCCGATGACGTTCTTGCGGCGCCGGGACAGGCTCTGCGCGGCACCGTCGGGGACGTAGCCGAGCTGATCGATGACCCCGAGCACGCGTGCCCTGGTGCTGTCACGCACCCGGTCCTGGCCGTGCACGACTCGGGAGACCGTCGCGGTGGAGACGCCGGCGAGCCGTGCTACGTCGTAGAGCGTAACCACGGTGGTTCCCCCACTGTGCCTGGGTTCTAAGCGGTTACATCCTTGGTCTAAGCGCTTACATTAGAAAATCTAAGCGCTTACACTAGGACCCGGCCCGGGAGCCGTCAAGAGCCGCGTGGTCGCCGAAGTCCTCCCGCCGGGGACCGGGAACTCCTCCCGCCCGGGATGGAGAGCCTTCCGGACGGCGGATCGGGAGCCTGCCCGCCGGCGGGGTGCTCGGGAGCCTGCCGGCCGGGCGACGAGGAGTCCCGGCGACGTGCCTAGGAGGGCTGATGACGACAACGGGTTCCGGTGCCAACGGTGCCCAGCCGTTCCCGCAGGACTTCACCTGGGGAGCGGCGACGGCCGCCTACCAGATCGAGGGAGCGGCGGCCGCCGACGGCAGAGGCCCGTCGGTGTGGGACACCTTCAGCCACACACCGGGCAAGGTCCGCGGCGGGGACACCGGCGACGTCGCCTGCGACGCCTACCACCGGTACCGCGAGGACGTCGCGCTGATGGCATCGCTCGGCCTGAGTGCCTACCGGTTCTCCATCTCCTGGCCGCGGATCCAGCCAGACGGCCGGGGCCCGGTCAACCAGCAGGGCCTGGACCACTACCGGGCACTGCTCGATGAGCTTGCCGGGCGCGGCATCGCCGCCGCCGTCACGCTCTACCACTGGGATCTGCCGCAGGCGCTCCAGGACGAGGGCGGCTGGGCGGTGCGCGACACGGCCGGGCGTTTCGCCGAGTACGCAGGCGTCGTCGCCTCGGCGCTGGGGGACCGGGTCACCCGCTGGATCACGCTGAACGAGCCGCAGGTCGTGGCGAGTCATGGGTACCGCACCGGGGAACACGCCCCCGGCCTGCGCGATGCCGGCGCGGCCGCCGCCGCCACCCATCACCTGCTGCTCGGCCACGGCCTGGCCGCCCAGGCGCTGCGCGCCGCGGCGCCCGGCATCCCGGTGGGCATCACGTTCGACCTCCACCCGGTCCGCGTGCTCGGCGAGCAGGGCTCGGATCTGGTCGAACAGGGCCGGGCGATCACCGACGCGAACCTGAACGGCCTGTTCCTCGAACCGGCGCTGCACGGCAGCTACCCGGCGTTGGCCCGGCCGGGCCTGGTGCCGCCCGCGGACCTGATCGCGGCCGGGGACATGGAGACGATCAACCAGCCGCTGGACTTCCTCGGCGTCAACTACTACTCCTCCGTCTACCTGCGGGCCGGCGACCCCGCAGACCTGCGCCGGACCGAGGAGCCGCCCCGGTTCGGCGCGCCCGGCGTGGTGGAGGTCCGCCCGGACCGGCTGGAGCGCACGCCGATGGGCTGGATCGTCGACCCCGAGGGGCTCTACGAGGTGCTGATGCGCATGTCCAAGGACGCCCCGGGCCTGCCGCTGTTCGTCACCGAGAACGGCTGCGCCGCCGAGGACTACATCAACCCGGACGGTGCGGTGAACGACGTCGAGCGGGTCCGCTACCTGCACCGGCACCTGGACGCCGCGGCCCGGGCCATCAAGGACGGGGCCAACCTGGCCGGTTACTTCGTCTGGTCGCTGCTGGACAACTTCGAATGGGCCTGGGGCTACCAGAAGCGGTTCGGCATCGTCTTCGTCGACTTCGGCACCCAGCGCCGCATTCCGAAGTCGAGCGCCCTCTTCTACGCCGGCGTGGCCCGCGCCAACGCCGTCCCGCCCCTCGCCGCGGACGCCCCCTGACCCGGCCCTCGCCCCTAGCCTCCCGGCCCAGCCTTCGGGCATGAATGTGACAACGAGGCCCTTCTAGGGGCACCAAACTTACATTCATGCCGCCGAGCCGAGGGCTTCGTGACGGGTGAGATTGAATTGACCGTAGCCACGGCCAGGAGATCCGTTATGAACGATGGCGATGACGAAGCCGGGACGGTACCGGAGCCGCAGGGACGGCTCGCCGGCCTGCCGTATGACTTTCGCCGGCTGACCACGTCGCGCGTCCGGGCACGCGCGTGGAACCCCGGCGATCCCCGGGTTTTCACGCCCAAGCGTTCGGCTGGGGCCTTGGCGTCAACTGGTACTGGCTGGTCCATCCGGTCCGCCTGTTCGGCGCCCGGCGCCGCTCCCGCTGATCGGCGCCTGCCGCCCTCGCATCATCACCATGGCCGCGCCACTTCACCTGCTTGCCGCCCCGCCCGGTGAGGCGTGTGACCACCCCATCGGCCTAATCGTGACTTAACCGCGCGACAAGACCTGCCAGGCACCCTCGGATGCACAGGGGAGCCCGGGGGGCAGGCATGGACGTGCAAGGGACCGCGGCCGGCGCGGCACGGTCAAGCGTGGGCCGATGGTGGCGGTCGTGGCGGGCCCGATTCGGGCTGGCCGAGGTGTGCGGCACGCTGGCCGCAGTGGCCGGGTTCGCTGCCGGGTACCGGACCGGTGGGTCGCTGCTGGCGGCCGCGGGGCTGGCGACCCTCGGTGAGTTCGCTGGGTTCTACGGCTGCATCGGGACCAAGGCGGCGCTGGGTGCCTGGCGGGCAACGGTTCACCTGGCCGGGTGGCGCAGGCTCGGCGCCGGGGCCTGGCACGCGGTGACACAGCAACTGGCGTCCTGCGCGGTTGCCGAGGCCGTGGATTTCGCGCTGATCCGCCCGGCCAGCCTGGCCGGTGCCGTATGGCTGCTGCTGTGGCTGCCCGGCGGCATCTGGCTGGGGTTCGCCGTGGGCAAGGCCGTCGCCGACGTGTTCTGGTACGGCGCGGAGGCCGCCGCGCGCCGTGGCATGATCTGGTCGGGCCTGGCCTGACCCGTCTCCGCCTGGCCGGCCTGAGCGCCGGCCCTGGCCTCGCCGATCGGCGCGCATCGCTGTCCGCCGGCCCGGTCGTGCGGCACCATGGGCGGGTGACCGATCGCGCTCGGGTGAGCCGCTGGCTGGCCGGGTATGAGTCCGCCTGGCGGGCACCGGGTACCCAGGCCCTCGCCGGCCTGTTCGCCAGCGACGCCAGCTACCTGCAATCGCCCTACGAGCAGCCCGTCGTCGGCCTGGCGGCCATCGGGCGGATGTGGGACGAGGAGCGGGAGGGCCCCGGCGAGATCTTCACGCTGGCCACCGAGATCCTGGCCGTTGACGGCGCTACGGCGGTGGTACGGGCCGAGGTGCACTACGGGGATCCACCGCACCAGGAGTACCGCGATCTGTGGGTCATCCACCTGGACGACGACGGGCGCTGCACCTGGTTCGAGGAGTGGCCGTTCTGGCCCGAGCACCCCTATGCCACCCACGGCGACCAGCCCTGAGAACAGGACCGATGGACCCAGAGGCCGCGTGTCACACCGGGCACCTGGACGCGGCCCGGGAGCTTATCGATGGCGCCAGTGGCTCGTCATGTAGCACGTGCTGGCGGGCCGTCGTTAGGCAAAAACTTCCGGTGGCATGGGCGGGGAGGGTTCGGCCAGTGCGTCGGTGATCGGCGCGGCGCCGGCGGTGAACCGGTCGAGTTCGCCGCCCGCCACCAGCCGTGCCGGGAACGGGTCGCCCGCGAGCCGCCTGGTCAGCCCGGCGAGCGGAAGCTCCCGGCCGGAGCCGGCGACGACCAGGTTGCCGAACCTTCGGCCGCGCAGCACCGCTGGCTCCGCCATCACGCAGATGTGGCCGAACACCGCGCGCACCGCGGCCACCCGGCCCCGGGCGTGCACCAGCGGCGGGCCGTCGCCGACGTTGACCGCGTAGACCCCGGTGGGTGCCAGCACCCTGGCCGCGGCCCTGGTGAACTCCACCGAGGTCAGGTGGGCGGGCGTCCGGTCGCCGGCGAACACGTCGGCGACCACCACGTCGAACGACCCCGCGGGCAGCCGTTCCAGCACCGCCCGGGCGTCGCCGAGGCGCACGCCGATCCGCCCGGCCGCAGGCTGGGCGCGGCCCACCGGCAGCCGCCGCCGGACGAGCGTGGCCACCTCCGCGTCGGCCTCGACCGCCAGTTGCCGCGAGCCGGGCCGGGTGGCGGCCACGTAACGCGCCAGCGTCAGCCCGCCGGCGCCGAGGTGCAGCACCCGCAGCGGCGTGCCAGCGGGCGCGGCCAGGTCGATCAGGTGCCCGAGCCGCTGCATGTACTCCAGGTCAAGGTGCCGCGGATCGTCAAGGTCGACATGTGACTGCGAGATCCCGTCCACCAGCAGCATCCACGAACCCGGCCGCTCCAGGTCGGCGAGCAGCTCCACCCGGCCGCCCGTCCCGCGCTGGTCTGCGACCGGCTCGCTGCCGTCTCGCGGCTGGGTGGCCATGGCACCATCATCCAGCCACTGACCGGCCTCATTGCTCGTCCCCGATGGTGTATACGTGCCATACCGTGCCCGTCAGCCACAGGAATCCCATCGCCACCACCAGGATTTCCAGGGCCTTCGGGTTGTTGGCGGCCAGCCCGGCCAGCCCGGCTATGAGCGCGATGGCGCCGAGCACCGTGGTGATCCTGCGGGCGACCCGGCCCGGCCGCGGTTGCGGTCGGGTATGCAGGTCGGCGGCCGCGAACACGGCGCAGATGGTGCTGAGGACCAGGGCTACCGCGCTCGTGGCCCAGGCGCTGCTGAGCAGTACCAGGCTGGACCCGAACTCAAACGCCACGTAGGCCACGACCAGCAGCGATATCGCGGCGGACGATACGAGGTCTCGCCAGGTCAGCCCCATTGCCCGCACCTCCCGCAGCATGGGAGCGACCGCTACGGACCAGTCTGCGCCCATCGACAGCCACGCGATAGGCACGCTTCGGTCACGATCCGGCAGTGATCGCCCGTGGGGCGAACCAGTTCGGGCTTTACGCGCCGAGCCTGGCCGACCCGGTGAACACCCGGCGATGTCGTCGGCGTCCTTGATGTCGCGTGGCAGTCCGAGCCGGGCCACGGCTGGTCAGGAGTACCGCAGCCGTTGCCCGGCGCCGAGCGAGGCGGCCTTGGCCAGCAGCGCATGGCCGAGGGCGATGTCGGACAGGGACAGGCCGCGGTGCCAGAACAGGATGGTCTCCTGGCCCGTCTCCCTGCCTGGCCGCAGTCCCGCGACGATCTGGCCAAGCTCGGCGTGCAGGGTGCCGGTGGTCAGCTTGCCCGCCTCGACGTGCGCGCGAAGCGCGCCGAACTTGCCGGTGGCGCACTGGCCCCAGTCATCGACGACGATCTTGGACATGATGTCGGTGAGGGACAGTTCCACGGCGCTCATCGTCCCGTAGGGGACCACCAGGGCGCCGGGCTTGATCCACTCGGTGCGCAGCAGCGGCTCCGGCGCGCTGAGCCGGGACGCCTCGACCACGATGTCCGCGCCCTCCACGCAGGACCGCCAGTCCGCGGTGGCGGTCACCGGCTTGCCCAGTTCGCGGGACAGGCGCGCGGCGAACTCGTCGCGGCTTTCCGGCCGGCGCGAGTGCACCCGGATCACCTCGAAGCCGAACAGCCGGTCCAGCAGCCGCACGTTCCAGTAGGCCGACCCGCGCGCCCCGATGTGGCCGAGCACCCTGGGCCGCGGCGGCGCCAGGTACTTGGCGCCCACGGCGGTGACCGCGCCGGTGCGCATCTCGGTGATGCCGCTCGCGTCGATTACCGCGACCGGCGCCCCGGTCCCCGGGTCGAACAGGCAGAGCAGGCCAAGCTCCGAGGGCAGGCCGACGGTGTAGTTGCCAACAAAATCCCCGACCACCTTTACGCCGGCCATCCCTATCCGGCCACCGAGAAAGCCGCGCAGCACGTTGAAATGTCCCTCGGCACCGGTTCCGGGCTCCAGGTGCACCCGCGGCTCGATCACCGCCTCGCCCCGGCCCTGCATCGCCAGGCCGGCCTCGATCGCGGTGAGGATTTCGTCGTCCGCCAGCGCGGCGGCCTCGACCTCAAGCCGGCCGAGATAGGTCAGGTAAAGATCCGGCATGGCCTGCGGGGGAGGCGTAGCGCGCGACGGTGAACGCGATGACGAGCGGCACGTCCAGGGCGTAGATCACGAGCATCACCAGGACCAGGGCCAGCGGGGCGCCGCGGATGTGGTCCTTGACGAACGCGAAGCCGATCATCCCGGCCGAGATGACGTAGGCCAGCAGCGCCCACCGGAACACCAGGAAGAACCGCTCCCAGGCGAACGGCCGCACCCGGGCCAGCAGGTAGCCGCTGACGAGCAGGAGCACCGCGCCGGCCACGGCGAGCGCGGCAGGCACGCCGAGCGGCGGGCGGCGCGGGGCGTACGAGGCCATCAGGATTCCGCCCACGACGACCAGGGCGAGCGACACGGTGGTCAGTTCCGCGACCGGCGGGAACCGCCGGGAGATCGCGGGCGCCGGCACGGCGGCGGGACCGGCGCTCATTGGGTCGCCACCCGGGTCATGATGATCAGCGTCGCCACCTGCATCACCCCGGTGATGCCCGCGGTCACGACGAAGCGCCGCATCAGCGTGGCGATCACCGTCCCGTCCGGCTCCGGTTTGCGCATCTCGAACAGGACCGCGATATTGGCCGGTTCCAGGACGCCGAGCGCGATCACAGCCATCACGCCGACAACGCAATACGAAACGACCAGCCAGCTGTGGTTCGCGCTGCCCGGGGACAGGTTGCCGAGCTTGAGCGCGAGCTGGAACCCCGCGGCGAGCGTCATCAGGACCAGCGTGGGCATCAGCAGGACCATCTTCGGCATGAACCGCGCGGTGAACTCCGCCCGCGCGGGCAGCGACAAGCGGGCCAGGATGGGCCCGACGATGAGCCCGACGAACAGGTCGATGGCCGTCCACAGGGCACCGCCTACCACATGGCAGAAGGTGAGGGCCCACAGCCAGTTCCCGGCGATGGCGGCGATGACGAACACGACCACGGCGGCCACGATCGGCAGGCCTTTCAGCGGGACCACCTGAACCGTGGGGCGGGCGGGCACCTGCGCCGTGCCGACCATTCCTGCCTGCACGTTTCCCACATCCGTCATGGGAGCCCCCTCCCCGGCCGTGCGGCCAGGCTAGCCGCTGCGGCCCTGGCCGCACCAGACGCGCTCAGTAGCTGGGCGATGAGCGCCGCTGGTTGACCGGCCCGGCTACGGCGGCTGCGCGGGGCGCGGCGCCGGGCCTGCGGGCTTCCCCGACCGGGGCGCCGGGGGCATCAGGGCGCAATGGGGGACATCCCCGATGGTGCCGTCACGGCCGCGGGCGACAGGCTGAACGGGATGACGGCGCGGATGCCGCCGTCCACCCCGGCGCCTGGAGGTCATGGATGTCCCGATCGGCCCGAACCCTGCTGGCGATCACCGCGGCCTTCGGGACCGCGCTCTCGGTGATGGCCGCTTCGCCGGCGCGTGCCGGCCGCGGTGCCGGTTCGGCACTGCCGCGGCTGCGCTCGCTGTACGTGCCGATGCCGGACGGGGTGCGCCTCGCCGTCGATGTGTGGCTCCCGGCCGGCACCACCGCCGGCGACCGGCTGCCGGCCGTGCTCGAGACCGACAGGTACTGGCGCGCGCGGGCGTACACCGGCGGCATCAAGAACAACCCCAATTACCAGATCGCGCTGCCCTGGAACCAGCGCGGCTACGCGTACGTGTTCGCCGATCTGCGCGGCACGGGCGCCTCGTTCGGCACGCTCACCGCCGAGCTGGGCAGCAAGATCATCGCCGACGTGGGCTCGCTTGCCGACTGGATCGCCGCGCAGCCCTGGTCGAACGGGCGGGTCGGCGTGACCGGCGTGTCCTACTCGGGCGATACCGCGATGCTCTCGCTGGCGCTGCGCAACCCGCACATCACCGCGGCCGCGCCGATCTCCTACGACTTCGATCCCTATGAGGACCTGGCCCGCCCGGGCGGGATCCTCATCCAGCCGCTGATCGACCCCTATGCGCTGCTGTTGCGGATACTCGACAAGGCTGGTGGCACGACCTGCGCCACCAGCGCCGAGACCGAGCAGGTCTGTAAGGAGTTCGGGCTGGCCGGCGCCTCGCCCGAGCCGGTGGACGGGCCGCAAGGCGAGGCGCTGCTCGCGCAGGCGCGCGCCGAGCACTTCCACAACGCCAACCTGGTCGAGATGGCCAATGCCGGGGTGTACCGCGACTATTCGCGCGGGCCGCAGAGCTGGACCGTGGCAGGCGTCGGGGGCAAGATCGCGGCCATCGAGGCGGGCGGCGTCCCGATCCTGACGTTCGCCGGATGGCTCGACGCGGGCACCGCCAACGGCGTCCTTTCCGAGTTCACCAGCCTGTCCAACACGCAGGAGGATTGGATCGGGCCGTGGAGCCACGGCCAGGGCTATATCGCCGACCCGTTCGAGCCCAGCCGGCCGCTGACCGCCGCGGAGCACCAGCAGCTTGCGGACCAGGTCTATGCGTTCTTCGACCGCTACGTGAAGCACGAAGAGCGCCCGGGCGGTGATCGCGTGCTGCACTACTACACGCTGAACGAGGGCACCTGGCGCACCACCGCGCGGTTTCCCGTGCCGCGGACCCGGACGCGCCGGCTCTACTTGGCGGCCGGGCAGGCGCTCGCCCGGCACCCGGCCGCGCAGCCGTCCACGGACCTGCTGCGCCTCGACCCGTCGGCCGGCTCGGGCGCGCTGAACCGGTGGAACACCAACCTCACCGGGCAGCCGGTCATCTACCCCGACCGGGCAGACGTAGACCGCAAGCTGCTCAGCTACACCAGCGCGCCACTGCGCCGCGCGACCCGGGTGACCGGCCTGGGCACGGTGACCCTGACCGTGACGGGGGTCCACGGCCGCGCTCTACGCCTACCTGGAGGACGTCCAGCCGGACGGGCGCGTCACCTACGTCACCGAAGGCGAGCTGGACCTGACCGACCGGGCGACCCTGCCCAAGCGGGCCAACCCGCCGTGGCGCAGGCTGCGCACCCCCCGCAGCTACGCCAGCACGGACGCCGCACCGTTCCCGCTGGGCGAGCCGCAGCGGGTGACGTTCGACCTGCTGCCGACGTCCGTGCTGTTCCGGGCCGGGGACCGGATCCGGGTCACGGTCGCGGCGGCCGACCCGGACGCCTTCCAGCTGCTGCCAGCCAGTGGCAGGGCTGCCTACCGGATCGGCCACGGCGGCGCGGTCTCCTCCTGGGTGGACCTGCCCGTAGTCAGGTGAGCGAGCGCCCCCGCCAGTACGGCCGCGGTCGTGCATAGCACCGCGTGGCAGAGCCGGGACCGGAGCCTCGCGGCGCGCCGAGGGCTGTTGGTCATGCCGGGCAGTCTTGTCGGCGGACATCAGTTGACCGCGTGGAACGCGTGTGAGTTCGGTGTGAGCACCCGCGGGCAACCCGGGGCCGGAGACCGCCCCGGCGCGCCGGCGTCACACGAGGCGGGCAGTCACACGAGGCGGAACTCCTCCGCCACCAGCAGGGTGTCGTCGTTGACCGTGAAATCGGGGTCGCCCAGGGATGCACGCACCTCCGCCGAGTGCCAGAACCCTTCGTGCCCGGCGCGCCATTCGGCGACCGAGGTGTACCCCTCGCCCTCGCCAAGCGCATGCGCCAGGTCCACGTCGGCGAGCCGGACCACCCGCACCGCGGTCAGCTCGATCACCGCGACCCGGTTGCCCGCGGAGTCGACCACCGCCTGCCGCAGCCCGGGCTGGGGCAGCGGCGAGCCCTCGTGCTCGAAGTCCACGAGCAGCCCGGTCGTCGTGGTCTTGGTGCCGTCGAGGATCGCGGCGACGAGCTGGTCGCGCAGCGGCCCGGGAAACGCGAACTCGGCGATGGGCAGATCCTCCGGCACCATGGCGGCAGCCTACGGCCCATGCCCCGCGCCCAGCCGGCCGGGTGCACGTCAGCTCAGGCGGGCGCCTGGGCCGGCCCGGCAGGGTGGTCCGCCACTTGGGCTTCGGCGCCAAGCGGCAGGAACAGCGTCAGGATGGTCGCGAACGCGAGGAGCTTCGATACCACGTTGAGCGCGTAGGGGAGCGGGGTGGAGGGGTATTCGAACCCGGCCAGGGCCCAGACCGCGAACACGGCCAGCATCAGGGCAAAGGCATAGAAGGTGGCCCTGGTCAGCCGGACCATCGGCGACCAGGTCAGCAGTGCCAGCGTGGTGATCTCGATCAGGAACAGCGGGACGAAGAACACGGCCCGGTACAGCGCCGGATTCGGGGGGATCGGCGGGTAGGTTCTCGCCATCACGATGAGGTCGAAGGGAAGCTCGAAGACCATTGGTGCGGCCATCGCGGCGATGGCGGCACTTAGAACCGCGATCCTGCCGCCCGGCTGGCCGGTGACGACAATGATGAAAAAGGTCACGCCGGCCGCGATGAGCGTTATCGGAAAGATGTTGTCGGCAGGCCTGCCTGCCAGGTGCTCCTGGTGCGCCTGCTTTCCATAGATCCCCACGCAGGCCAGGAACGCGATTATGGACAAAGCCCAGACCACGACCATGAGCGTCGTGGTGTCCTTGCCGGGCCTGGGCAGGCGTGCCGGGAGTGGCAGCTTGATCCCGGCAAAGGCCACGGCTGCGGCGACGGCCAGCAGGGCAATGGCCAGGATGAGCTTGGCGCTGCCGCTGTAGCTGAACCACGTGCCGTATTGAGGCATGGTCCTATCCTCCGGCCTGGCTGCGAATCCGGCCAGCCCAGTTACCGGTGGCCGTGATCGTCTCCGGCAGACGCGGGCCAAGATGACGGCCGAAGGTGCGGCGTTACCCAGAGGGATGGCTCCAGCGGCCCCGGTGCACGGTCTGGGACATCGGCTTGCGCCCACGGCTGGTATTCCGCGGCGGGTCGGTGCTGTAGCCGACGGAGATGCCCCCGATCGGAGTGAACTTGTCCGGCACCCCGAAAGCCTCGCGATAGGCGGGGATCCGCTCCACGGCGATGCCGAAGAAACACGCGCCAAGACCCGCGTCCACGGCGGTCAGCAGCATCAGCAGAGAGGCCATCCCGGTGTCGATGTCCCAGTACGGGGCGGGCCACCACGCGTCCGACCGGTCGGTGAAGCCCTTGTCCGGCATCGCGTACCGGTCCAGGTAGGCGTCCTTGTTCGAGTGCGGGATGATCAGCAGCGGAGTCTCGACCTTGGCCGCGAACCATCCGTCCGGGTCCAGTTCCGAGCGCACCGCGTCGCGGAACCTGGCGATGTCCGCAGGATCGTCGAGCACCAGGAAACCCCAGCCCTGGGCGAACCCCGCGGACGGCGCGCGCAGCGCGTTGCGCACGATGCGGTCGGCGACTTCAGGTGGCACCGGCCGGTTCGTGTCGTAGCGCCGCACCATCCGCCGGCGCCTGACTACATCCTGGAATTCCACGCCAGCAACCTACCAACCGCCGCGCGCCGCCTTGAGTCGGTGGTCAGCCGGCGATGGCGGCGGCGACCGGGTAGGCGCCGACCTTGACCTGTGCGAGGGCGTGCCGGGTGCGCGTGTCGATCAGCGTGACCTTGCCCGCGTAGCTGCCGACGACCACCGCGGTGCCACCGCCCGGCGCGACTGTGATCGCGGTCGGGTAGTTGTACACCCCAGCGGGGATCGGCGGGCCCGCGTGCCCGGTCCTGGTGCTGACCGGGGTCACCGTGCCGGAGATCGTGTTCACCACGAACGCCGTGCCGCCGGTGATGGCGACCGCCGCGGGGGAGTACCCGACCGGGATGCCCCGGCCCGCCCGCCCGGTGCCCGCGCCGATGGGGATCAGCGTGTCGGAGTCGCCGCCGACCGCGTAGACGATGCGGCCGTCCGGGCTGACGGCGAGCGCGTCGGGCGCCTGGCCTGCCGGGATGGCGTGGCCGGCCCGCCCGGTGGCCACGTCGATCGGCGTGACCGTGTTAGCGCCGTAACTGGCGACGTAGGCGGTGCGGCCGTCCGGGGCGAACGCCAGCGCGAACGGGTAACCGCCCACGCGGATCGGCGGCCCGGCCCGGCCGGTGGCGGTGTCGATCGGGGTGACCGCCGCGCCGTCCCAGTCGAGCACGTACGCGGTGCGGCCGTCCGGGCTGATCGCGATGGCTCCGCGGGCCCAGGCCGGCCCGGATCGGGGCGCCGGCCCGGCCGGTGGCGGTGTCGATCGGGGTGACGGTGCCCGAGCCGGAGTTGGCCACGTAGGCGGTGCGCCCGTCCGGGGTGATCGCGACGGCCACCGGCCCGGTGCCGGTCCGGATCGGGGCGCCCGCGCGGCGGGTGGCGGTGTCGATGGGGGTGACGGTGCCTGAGCCGGAGTTGGCCACGTAGGCGGTGCGCCCGTCCGGGGTGATCGCGATGGCCTGCGGCCTGGCGCCGACCGGGATCGGCGCGGCCCGCCCGCCGGGTGGTCAGGTCCACCGGCGTGACCGTGGCCGAGGCGGAGTTCACCACGAACGCCGTCGGGTGCCGCGCACCGCCCGGCGCCGCGGCGGCACCGGGGGATGTCGCGGCCCGGCGCGCGGCGGCCGGTGCCCGCGCTCGCGTGGGCCGCGCGGCGCGCAGGGCGGTGGCTGGGGCCGGCGGCGCAGCCTGGCGCCCGAACACGTCATTGACCGGTTGTGCATAACGATCGTTCGGGGTCAGCGTGCCAAGCCCGAGCGCGGCCTCGATCGTGCGGAGCAAGCTGTAGTGGGTGTACCGGACATGGGATACATAGCCCTGCCGTACTCCGCGCGAACCGAGGATCAGCGTGGCCACCCGCTGGGCCGGGTGCTCGTGGTCGAAGCCGTCCTCGTCGAAGGTGATGATGGCCAGCGAGCGCTGGGTCCGCCAGGCCGGTGACCGCTCGATCGCGCCGAGCTCGGCGGCCAGGAACTCATCGCCCGCGCGGATCCCGCACCCTTCCATGTCGGCGCAGTCGTTGGCGCCCACCCAGGCGAAGTTCGGCGTGGTCGCCGCGCTGGCCAGGTCGGTCCGCAGGGCCTGCAGCGGCACCAGGTGCGCGGAGCAGAACGCGGGCCGGTCCCGTACGTCCGCGAAGTAGGTCATCGGCAGGTCGTCGTCCCAGTAGTACCCGTGCACCGTGTCGTCGCAGGGGCCGTTGGCGCTCTGCAGGTACTCCTTCCAGGTCTGGTGCGCGGCGCCGAGCAGGTCGCCGATGTTGCGGGCGGGGATGGTGTACCTGGGGTTGATCTCCAGTGGGTCGGTGAGCGGGACGCCGAACGTGCTCCCGCCGGCCAGGGCGAGGTAGTTGCCGTCGCTGGGATGCTCCTCGGCGAACGAGTCGGCCAGCAGACTGCCACGCGGCACCAGGCTGTTCAGGTAGGGGGCCTGCGCGGTGTTGCCGATCACCGAGCCGAAGTCCTCGTTCTCGAAGTAGAACAGGAACACGTGCTGGTACCTGGGCACGTGCGCGGCCGGGGGGACCAGCGGCGGCGGGCGGCGGACCGCGGCGGAGACGCTGAACCGCAGCCCGTCGGCGAGCGCGTAGTCGTAGCCCACCTTGGGCGCGTAGGGGCCGTCGATGTTGGTCAGGGTGGTGGCCAGGATCAGCGTGACCCGCGCGCTGACCGCGCCCGGCGGTACGGTCCCCGTGGCGGTACGGGGGGACATCCGCTGCCCTCCGGTGCCCTTGCCGACCGGGCCGATCGTGCTCCGGCCCAGCACGTGGCCCGTGGCTGACAGGAACGCGACCGCCACCGCGGCGCTGCTGTGCGACGTGCCGCCCAGCCAGGCCGACAGGTCATACCGCATCGCGGCGCCGTGCGACCTGGAGCCGTTGGCTGACCCGGGCGCGCGGGCCAGTGAGACCGACTGGCGCAGCCGCGCGGTGCCGCCTGCGCCGCCGGCGAACAACTGCCCGCCGGGCACCATGGGCCAGCGCCCGGTGGCGGGCGGGAAGCGCTGGGTGCCGTACCGCACCGCGGTCGGCAGGCCGCTGACCACCTGCCAGCCGGGGATCGTGACGCTGTCCCAGCCGTGCGCGGACACCGCGCCGGTCTGTGCCCCCGGGTTCAGCAGCAGGTTCGTTCCTGGCGTGACGGTACCGGTACCGGCTGGCGCTCGCTCGGCCCCGGTCCCGGCGGGGCGGGCCCACGCTGGTGCGCCGGGCAGGCTGGCGAGTGTGGCCAGCATCGCCGTACTGCTCACCAGCACGCCAGCCCTGGTGGTCGGCGGAAGGCCCGAGCAGTCGCATCATCACTGCCACCTCCTATCCAGCCGGGAAGCTTCCTCGCTCGCGCCGCCCAGCA
The DNA here is from genome assembly GCA_963726415.1 of uncultured Actinomycetes bacterium. Lineage (GTDB taxonomy): Bacteria > Actinomycetota > Actinomycetes > Streptosporangiales > Streptosporangiaceae > DASXKD01. The sequence continues at coordinate 542,964 of CAVSCM010000036.1, read as the reverse complement.
TCCTCGGAGCGCTCGACGTTTGTCATGAATGTGACAACGATGCCCCTCTAGGGGCACCAACACACATTCATCCCGAGGCCAAGAGCTGCCTGATTGTTCAGTCAACGGTAGCGCCTGGCCGGGCGCTGAGCCAGGGGCTTCCGGTGAACGAAGCATGTGCGTCTTCCCACCGAAAAGCGGCATAACATCGCTAAACCGGTGTATCGGAATAAGTCCGTGATGTACAAGATCGACTATTCAGGTGGAGAATGCCCCGTGGTGGCGGTGGCCAGTAATGATCTTCGGCGAAGGGGTATTAGGTGAACCTGACTCGCACGGGTGGCCTGGCCGTGGCTGCGGCCGCAGGCCTGGCAATGATCGCGGCAGGGCTAGCGCCCGCAGCTTCCGCGCACGTCACACCACGGGGCAGCGCGGCACCTGTGGTGACGCGCTACAAGGGCACGACCGGGGTGGCCCGGATGGTGCCCAGGACCGCGCGGCACGCCGCCGGGGCGACGCGGATGTTGCAGAGGGGAGCCCGGCTGTCGGGCCACACCTTCTCGCCAGCCGAGCGGGTGCCCCGCGCCCCGGCCGTCGGGGCGTCACGGGCGGCCAGCGTGACTTCGACGCTCTCCAACTTCAACGGCACCAGCAGCCGGGACAGCCAGTTCACCAACTACAACCTTGAGTTCGAGCCGCCCGACCAGGGGCTGTGTGAGGCCAACGGGTTTGTTCTCGAACCGGTCAACTCCGCGTACCGCATCTTCCTCACGAACGGCAAGTCGATCCGCGGGCCGTTCAACATCAACGACCTGTACAACGTGGGCGGCAAGGAGTTCACCAGCGACCCGCGCTGCTGGTACGACCCGGCGACCACCACCTGGTTCTCGACGATCCTGTTCCTGAACGACACCGGTACGCAGGGCTCGCTCCTGATCGCCGTCCGGCACGCGAAGGACCCGCTCGGCCTGTGGAACGAGTACTCGATCGACTCGACCGACCCGGGCGGCCGCGGTTGCCCGTGCTTCGGTGACCAGCCGAGGATCGGCATCGACCAGCAGAACCTCTACGTAACCGCGGACCAGTTCTCCATCCAGGGACCGCAGTTCGATGGCTCGGAACTGTGGGTCATCAACAAGGCAGGCCTGGTCGCGGGAAACCCGACGGTGAAGTTCGCCCACTTCGGCCACCTGAAGGTCGAGGGGCAGGGCACGCTGGCGCCGCAGCCCGCGCTGTCCACCGTCCGGCCGCACGCAGAGTTCATGCTCAGCCAGCTCGACTTCAACAACCAGGGTGACAACCGCATCGGCGTGTGGGCCATCACCGACCGGGCCGCGGTCGCCTCGGGCGGCCTGCCGACGGTATCCAACATCGTCATCAAGTCCGAGCCGTACGCCAACCCGCCGCCGGTGCCGCAAAAGGGCTCCACGAGCAAGCTGAACCAGGGCGACGACCGGATGCAGCAGACCGCGTTCGCCGACAACTCGGTCTGGGGCGAGCTGACCACGGCGGTGACTCCCGCCGGCGACAACACGGTGCGCGCCGGTGGCGCCTGGTTCCAGGTGAAGCCACGGCTCGCCGGCGGTGTGGTCGTCGGCGCGAGGATGGTCCGTCAGGGCTATGTCGACGCTCGCGGCCAGTACCTCATCTACCCGGCGGTGCAGCCGGACGCGGCCGGGAACGCCGCGGTCGTGTTCACCGAATCCAACTCCAGCGAGTTCCCGAGCGCTGCCTACGCCAAGCTGAGCGCGGCGGGCAGCAATTTCGGGCCGGTATTCATTGCGGCCAGGGGAACCGGGCCGTACTTCAAGGGCTCGGGCCGCTGGGGTGACTACTCCTTCGCGGTCCCCGGTGCGGGGGACACGGCGTGGCTGGCGACCGAGTACATCCCGCCGAAGTCGAGCCAGACCACTGACGGCGCGCAGAACTGGGGGACGCGCGTCTTCCAGGTGCCGCTCGGCTAAGCACACGGCGCCGCACATCCGGCCCTCCGCGGCGAACCGCGGAGGGCCGGATCTGTGCCGGGCGCGCAGGTCGCCTGGGGCTGGCCGGGCTCTGGTTAGCCGGCGGCGTCCTCGCGGTGGTGCAGGCCCTCGAGTTCCTGCAGCCTCTCCCGGTCCACGTTGCCTGCATCGGTCGCTGCCACCACGCAGTCCGTGGCCGCCCGCAGCGTGGCGGTCCGCAGCCCGTGTTCGAGCACCGCCCGCTCGCCCAGGATCGCCCCCGGCCCCAGCTCGGCCAGCTCGGTGCCGTCCACCGACACCGCGATGACTCCATCGAGCAGCAGGTATATCTCCAGGCCAGGCTGGCCCTGCTCGGCCAGCAGTGTGCCCGCGCGGATCTTGCGGATCTCGGGCCTGGCACCGCCGCGCATGATCGTGGTGGAGATCTGCCGCTCCAGCGCGGTCTCCGCCGCGGTCACCAGCGGCCGGGAGTCCTCGTCTCCCCAGGGCGTGTGCTTGCCGAACGTGGACCGGGTCCACTCGGCGTAGTCCGCAAGCCCGGACTTGGCGGCCAGATTCCCATCGTTGTCGTAGATCCAGTGCCGGGGGAACTTGCTCGCGCTTGTCAGCTCCCCGGCGGAGGTCCCATCGGCCCTGACCGTCAGCCGCAGCGTGGTCCACACGGTCGGCGCGACCCACTGGAAGAACGGCTTGCCGCGGACCGGCCTGGGGAACGGCACCCCCGTCCGGCCGCCGACCGTCTGGCTGAACACCGCTTCCGTGCCGCGCACTTCCGGATCGGTCCGCAGCTCAGGGAACTCGGTGGGCTGGAAGGTCACGCCGCCCCGTGCGCCGAAGCTCACCCGGGTCGAGCTGATGTAGCCGTGGCCCGCGTAGCCCGCATCCACGACCCGCCCGTCCTCGACCTCGGCCCAGGCCTCGAGCTGGTTGGCGAACCGGAAGCGCTCGGCCTTGTGCAGCTCGGCCAGGTTCTCCAGGTAGTCAGGCGGCGGGTCGTCGTAGTGCATGGCCCCCGAGGTGAATCCGGCCTTGGTCAGGCCGGTCACCGCCTCAGAAGGAATCCACGAGATGCTTGTAACGGCCGCTTCGATGCGCATTACTGCTTTTACCTCCCCCGGAGCCCCCCATTACGGTAAGGCACCGCATGGGGTGGCCGTGGCCGTCTTCGGCCGAATTGCCGGGAAGGCGCCGCCGTGCCGGCCGCCCGCTGACTGCGCGGCTAGCTGGCCCTGGTGTAGTTGAGGTGGAAGTCAAGCTCCCAGGTCACGCCGTCCTGTGCCGACTCCCAGCGGCCGTCGATCCGCTGGCCGTCCGGGGAGAACGTGCCGGTGTAGCGCTGGGCGAATTCCACCGGGGTGAAGTCGGCTGAGTCGCGCAGAAGTGTCCACACACCGTCGCTGAGGCCCATCGCATAGATGCGGGCGATGCCCCGCGAGTCGAAGTAATGCTGGCGATACGGCATCCGTCCCGAGTCGTATCCCACGAGCATGAGGCCGTCCGGCGGGCCGCCGGGCACCACGGTGCGGCAGATCAGGAACTGCCGTTCCAGCGCCCACTCGAACACCGCGCGGCCGGTGCCGCCGCCGCCGTGCGGGAAACGTGCCTCCATGACCCATTCGCCGATGAACGCCTCCAGGCGTGCCATCGCGGCGTCGCGGGCGGTGTTGTCCGGTTCCATGGCTGACCTCCGGGCGCGGTGGTGATCATCGTGGGACTCACCATGAAACCGCCGGCCGCCGGAAAGTCATCGCCCGGGCAGGCCGAACAACGGGAGGCAGGCGTCGAAGCCGGTGATCTCCACCTGGTTGCCGAGGCCGCTGGCCAGCCAGTCCGCACGCAGCAGTCGCAGGTGCTTGAGCACGTCCACGCGGCCGGGGTGCGCGTGCAGCGACTCGCCGTTGGGCTGATAGCCCAGCGCGCGGGAGACCCCAAGCGAGGCGTGGTTGTCGTGCCATGCCGAGGTGATGGCCGCCTCCGCCGCCAATGGCCCGAACGCGAGGGCCAGCACCGCGGTGCGCATCTGCTTGCCGAGGCCGCGGCCCCGTGCCGCGGTTACAAGGAATGAGGAACTGTCGACCGTGCGCAGGGCGGGGAAGTCGTTGCCCTCAAGTTCCTGGACGCCGAGGATCTCACCGCCGGTGGCCCGCACCACGAACGACAGCCGCCAGGACTGAGGGCGCCAGGTTCCGTAGGCACGCCAGTAGGCCTGGTGGAAGACGATGCCCCGGTCGACGCGGGGGTCGGCGTAGTCGTAGCTGGCCAGGCCTGGGTCCTGCTCCACATCGTCGGGCAGCAGGTCGGCGATCGGCGCCAGATCCGCCTCGGTCATCGGGCGCAGCCGCAGGTCTTGTGTGCTGAGGCGCAGGTCGAACAACGGCCAGTACCGGTAGGTCACCCGGTGACCGTAGAGGCACCCCGAGGTCCCCGGCAAATGGATTCCGTCCCGCCCGCGTGGCGTGCGAGCATGGCGCGGTGGAGGCGCCGGACATCCGTGGGCAGTGGAACGCGAACGCCGAGGCCTGGACGGAAATGTCGCGGGCCGGGTTCGACCGGTACCGCGACCTGGTCAACACCCCGGGATTCTTCGCGCTGCTCCCGCCGGTCGACGGGCTGACCTGCCTGGACCTGGGCTGCGGCGAGGGCCACAACACCCGGCTGCTGGCCGGCCGGGGCGCCCGCGTCGTCGCGGTTGACGTCGCCGAGGTGTTCGTCGCGGCCGCCGCGGGAATCCCGCATCGGGGCATCTGGTACCTGCTCGGCGATGGGGCCCTGCTCCCGTTCCGGGCCGCGAGCTTCGATGCGGTGACGGCATTCATGAGCCTGATGGACGTGGCCGATCCCGAGCGGACGCTCCGCGAGGTGGCCAGGGTGCTGCGGCCCGGCGGCTTCGTGCAGTTCTCGGTCATCCACCCGATCCTGTCGGCGCCGGTCGGGCGCTGGGTCGATGACGAGAACGGGAAGCGCCAGGCGCGGGCCATCGGCGAGTACTTCTACCAGGGGCCGCTCGTCGAAACCTGGACCTTCGCCGGGGCGCTTGCCCGGTTCCGGGACAGGTACGAGCCGTTCACGATCACCTACGCGCGCCGGACCTTCAGCGGGTGGGTCGATGCCGTGCTTGGTGCCGGGCTCCGCGTCGAGGCGATCGCCGAACCGCGCGCCAGCGAGCAGACCGCGGCCGATCACCCGGAGGTCGCCGACACCCGGATCGTCCCCCACTTCCTCCAGGTACGTGCGCGTAGGCCGTGAGCCAGGACGGTCTCACCGGTGCCGGGTGGCGCTGGCAGCCGCGTCAGCCCTGCGACGCCGCCCGGCCCGCGGTGACGCCTGTTCTGCGCCGCCGCCCGGCCTGCCGCGGCGCGGCCGGCGCGGGCGAACCGCTTCCGGCCGCCGGCCCGGCCCGGTTCCGGTCGTGTTGCCCGGGCTTGATCAGCAGGGTGAGCGCGGTGATCCAGAGCGCGGCGAACAGCAGGCTGCCAAGGACGTCGGTCGGGTGGTGCTCGCCGCGGTACATCCGGGACAGCGCCACGAGCGCGGGCATGGCGATCGCGGGCACCAGGAAAAGCCACCGCCACCAGCCGCGCGTGTGGCCGATGACCAGGATGGCCAGTGCGACGTAGAGGCAGGTCGTCGCGGCCGTGTGGCCGGACGGGTACGCCGAGGTCGGCAGGTTGTGGTCGAGGTGCGGTACGTCAGGCCTGGGCCGCTTGACCACGGCGGCGGCGACGAGGAACGCGGCAAGTTCCCCGAACATCAGCGTGGCGATGAACACGACCGGCCGCCAGCGCCTGGTGACGGCGAGGAAGACGACGCACGTGGCCACCGCGACGATGAGAATCGCCTGGGTCGCGCCGAGCGTGCTGAACAGCTCGCTCCAGCGGTTCAGGCTGGGCGTGCGGTGCGCGGCGAACCAGTGCGGGATGGTCTCGTCGCCGAGTACGTTGCCGTTGCCGTGCTTGACGATCAGTTCCCCGACGCCGGCCACGATGCCGACGATCAGGACCCAGGCCACCAGGATGCCCGCGGCGACCCGGCCGCGGTGCCGGGCCCGGCCGCCCGCGGCCTCGGGCTGGGCGGGCTGCAGGTCGGCCCTGGCCTCCGGCTCCAGCCCCTCGGTGACCGGGTCGGTCACCCGCTGGCCCGAGGCGTGCCGGGTCGCCTCGAAGGCGAACGCGGTGACGCCGAGCCAGGTGATCCCGATCGCCCACCCCCCGATCACGTCCGACAGGTAGTGCACGCCGAGCAGGATGCGACTGATCCCGATCAGCGCGATCAGGGTGACGGTCACCGTGACGAACGTGACGCGCCACCGGCCGCGCGTCGCGGGCAGGAAGACCAGCAGTATCGCCCCGTAACAAACGATCGATCCGAGCGAGTGCCCGCTCGGGAAGCTGTCCCCGGTGCCGTGGGCGATCGGATGCGCCACCACCGGGCGCAGCCGGCCCACCAGCGACTTGAGCACCGGGTCGAGCACCAGGGCGCCTGCGGCCGTGACGAGCAGGTATGCCGCCAGCCGCCAGCGTTTCCTGATCGCCAGGATGACCGCCGCGACCCCCACGACCGTCCAGAGCACGCCGTCGCTGCCCAGCCAGGTGACCGCCTTGACCGCGGCGACGAGCGCGCTGTTCCCCGCGACCAGGTGGTTGATCCGGGCCGCCGCGCCACGGTCCACGGACTCCAGCGGTGCCCAGCGCAGCCGCACCAGGATGAGCAGGACCGTGAAGACCGCCGCGGCGATGGTGACCACGGCGAGCGGGGCAAGGCCCCGGTCCCGGTCCGGGTCCCGGCGGTGCAGGGAGTGAACAGACATGACTGGCACTTTGCCCCCGCTGGGGGCTTTCATTCGGGGTGCCCGGCCGCGGGCCCTGATGCGCGGCCCCGCGCCGGGGTGTTCCCGGCGCACGCCGGCGTCGGCGCCTTAGATATTTGACCTGGTCAAGCCGCCGTCGACCTGGTAAACGGCGCCGGTGATGTACGAGGCCTGCTGCGAGGCAAGGAACGCGACGAGATTGCCGAGTTCCATCGGGTCCCCGAGGCGGCCGAGCGGGATGGCCGCGGCGACGGGTGCGAGCTGTGCCTGGAGAGCCTGATCCTCCTCGGGGCTGCGGCCCGCGCCCGCGATGATGCGGGAGGTGAGGAACATACCGGGGAGCACCAGGTTGATCGTGATGCCGTCCTTGGCCAGGTCGGGCGTGAGCGCCTTCATCAGCCCGGCTACGCCCGGGCGGAGCCCGTTCGACATGTCGATGCCCTCCACCGGCTGCTTCACCGACATCGACTGGATCCCGACGATGCGGCCCCACTGCTGGGCACGCATGTAGGGCAGCACCTCGCGGACGAAGCGGACGAAGTTCAGGGTGACCACCTCGAACGCCTCGCGCCAGTCCGCGTCGGTGAACTCGGCGAACTTGCCTCGCCGCGGGCCGCCGGAGTTGTTGACCAGGATGTCCACCCCGCCGAACCTCTCCGCGGTGGCGACGACGACGGTACGGATTCCATCGGTGCTGTTCAGATCGGCCGGGATGGCGAGCACGTCCGTGCCGGTCTCGTCCCGGATCCGGCCGGCCGTCGCGTGCAGGTCCGCTTCGGTCCGCGCGCAGATCGTGACCCGCGCGCCCTCGCGGGCCAGGGCCAGTGCCGATGCTTTGCCCAGGCCCTTGCTCGACGCGGCGACGAGCGCGACCTTGCCCTTCAACCCCAGATCCACGCGTGTCTCCCCAAACGGTTCCATTGCCCCTGTGAAAGCCACACCGACCCTAACGCGCGAATCGCCCGCCAGGCAGCCGCGCCGGGTACGTTGGCGCGGTGGCAACTCAGGTGATCGTGCTCAACGGCGGCTCAAGCTCGGGGAAGTCAGGGATCGCCCGGTGCCTGCAGGCGGTCCTGCCGGATCCCTGGCTGGTCTTCGGGGTGGACATGCTGATCCAGGCGCTGCCGGCGACCTCGCCGATCTCGGCCACGGGGATCGAGTTCGCCAGGGACGGTGAGGTCGTCGTCGGGCCGCAGTTCCGCGCGCTGGAGGCGGCGTGGACCGGTAGGGGTCGCGGCGATGGCGGGCGCCGGGGCCCGGATCGTCGTGGACGACGCCTTCCTCGGTGGCGCGGCGTCACAGCAACGGTGGCGGCGGGCGCTTGACGGGCTGCAGGTGCTGTGGGCCGGCGTACGGTGCGAGCGTGCGGTCGCTGCGGGCCGCGAGATCGCCCGGGGTGACCGGGTCACCGGGATGGCCGCGGCCCAGGCCGAACTGGTCCACCAGGGCGTCGCGTACGACGTGCAGGTGGACACCACACACACCGAGGCCCTGGAGTGCGCCCGCGCGATCGCCGTTCGGGTGCGCTGAGCGGCGTGGCTCAGACGCGGCGCAGCACGGAGACGACCCGGCCCAGGATCGTCGCCTGATCCCCCGAGTATCGGTGTGTAGGCGGCGTTGTGCGGCATGAGCCAGACGTGGTTGTCCGACCGCTTGAGCGTCTTGACCGTGGCCTCGCCGTCGATCATGGCGGCGACGATCTCGCCGCTCTCCGCGTCGGACTGCTGGCGGATGACCACCCAGTCGCCGTCGGCGATCGCCGCGCCGATCATGGAATCCCCGGCGACCCTGAGCATGAACAGTTCTCCCTCGCCGACCAGTTCCTTGGGCAACGGGAAGATGTCGTCGGCCGATTCCTCGGCCGGCAGCGGGACGCCGGCCGCGATCCGCCCGACGAGCGGCACCCGGGCGGCGGGTTTCGGGGCCCTGGCCGGCCGGCGGCGGGGGCGCGGCCGGCCCGGGGCCAGCGGGACCGGCGGTTGCCCGGGCAGCCGGACCTCCACCGTCCGCGGGCACCCGGCAGCCCGGCGGAGATAGCCCTTGGCCTGCAGCGCGGCGAGCTGGTGTTCGACGCTGGAGGTGCTGGTCAGGCCCACGGCACGGCCGATCTCGCGCATGGAAGGGGAGTACCCGTGCTCGTGTACCCAGGCGCTGATGAACCGGACGATCTTCCGCTGTCGCGAGGTGAGCGTGGGGTCGAGGTCGGGACCGCCGGACGCCAGGTCCGCCGTCGTGCTGCTCATGCCACCCCTCCATCGTGCCGGTCATGGTACGGACGACGTCATGCTACATGTGAACGATAAAAAGCAAAATCCTGTTCTAAGGATTTCCCTGCTCTCGAACACATCTTCTAACCGGGGCTCAGGTTGTCAGCCGGAGCGGCCGGTGTCAACGCTGCAAATCCGGCCTCCCGGTCGTGCCCGCGGTCCGGTTACGCCTGGATCCGGTACCAGGCCACTTCGGTCACCGCCGCGAAACCCAGCGACGAGTACAGGGGCACGGCCACCGCGGTCGCGACCAGCACCGCGGGCCGCCCGGGGCTGGCGGCGAGCGCGGCGCACATGATGGCGCGGCCCAGGCCCGCGGACCGGTGCTCGGGCAGGGCCGCCAGCCAGTACACGCCCAGTGTGGCCCCGTCGTCGTAGGTGCAGCAGGCGGCGGCCGGCCTGCCGTGGCGGTAGGCCAGCCAGGTCCGCCATCCCGGCGTGGTCAGCACCCACGGCGGCAGCATCCGCCCCGGCCGGTACGGCTGCAGGGCGGGCCTGGGGAAGCCGTCCACGATCACCCGTTCCGCCTGGACCAGCGCCTCCTGGTCGGTCACATGCACCACGGCGGCCCTGTTCCCCGGTGGCGCGTTGCCAGCGGGCCGGAGCATCAGCGGCATGCGGTCCACGGTGACGCCCGCGTCCCGCGCGCCCCCGTGCCGCCGGGGCGCCAGGTCGCCGAAGGAGTCCTCGACCACGACCCGGCCGTGCAGCCCCAGGGCCCGCACCAGCGCAACGGGCTGTTTGGACCCGGCCGCGCCCCGCCACCGGACGATGACCCGACCGCCCCGCTGCGCCGGCAGGTCGACGGCCGCCACGCCCGGCGCCGTGCCGGGCACCGGCCGCGACCACGGCGCCAGGCTCACCCACATCGCCGCGGCGTTGTCGGCGTACAGTTCCGCTCCCTCCACGGCAGGCAGTCTGCCAAACGTGGCCGGGCCGTTAACCGGTGGTGTCCGAAGCATGCCTGAATGGGTGGGTGATTTCATCGGTGAGGAGAACATGAAGCGCTTCATCCTTACCGGTGCTCCCGGCTCCGGCAAGACGTCGATCCTGCGGGCTCTGGCAGCCGGCGGGTATGCCGTAGTGCCCGAGGCCGCCACGGACGTGGTGACCGCGCGGCTGGCGCTGGGGGAGGCCGAGCACTGGGCCGACCCGCTGTTCATCGACCGGATTGCCGCGCTGCAGAGGCAGCGCAGGCAAGCGCCGGTCCGCCCCGGCGTCACCGTGCAGGTACACGACCGGTCGGCGGTCTGCACGCTTGCACTGGCGCGGTATCTCGGGCACCCGGTCCCACCGGTGCTGGAGCAGGAGGTCGCCTGGGCGACCGGCGACGGCGCCTTCGACCCCCGGGTGTTCTTCGTCCGGCTGCTCGGGTTCATCGAGGCCACGGCGGTGCGCCGGATTAGCTACGCCGACTCACGGGCGTTCGAGCGGATCCACGAGGATGCCTACCGGCGCCTGGGCTTCGACCTCGTCGACGTCCCGGCCGGGACCGTCGCCGAGCGGGCCGCCGCGATCGGCGCGCACATCACGTCCTGGGCCTGACCCCTCGCCGGGGTTCGCGGAGGATTTCGTTCAGATGTATGCGGATCGGCGGGCGGCAGCGTTAAAGGGTTGTGAGCAACCAGCAGACGGAGTTCGCGGACTTCTTCCAGGCCAGCTGGGAGCCCTGCCTGCGGGCGGTGGTGGCGGTGGTCGGCAGCGCGCAGCCGGCCGAAGACCAGGTCGCGGAGGCGTTCGTCAAGGCCTGGGCGTCGTGGCGGAAGGTCCGCCGTCACCCAGCCCCGCGGGCATGGGTGGTGCGCACCGCGCTCAACACCGGAGCGTCGTGGTGGCGGCGGCGCCACCGCGAACTGCCCCTCGCTGACCACGAGGTGACCGCTCCCGGCGACCTTGACGGTGGCCTCGATGCCACCTTGCTCACGGCGATATGGCGCCTGCCTGCCCGGCAGCGCGAGGTGATCGCGCTGCGGATCTTCCTTGACCTGGACACCGCCACCATCGCCAGGCAGCTGGGGATCGAGGCGGGAACCGTCCGGATGCACCTGTCCCGAGGCGTCACGGCGCTGCGCCACGAGCTGACCGCAACCAAGAGCATGGAGGCCGATCGATGAACGTCCACGATGAGATGAGCGACACCGAGGTGCTGCGCGCCGCGTCCGACTCCCTGTCCGCGATACCCATGGCCAGCCCCCCCGATGTGGAGGCGGTCATGGTCAGGGGCCGTGCGCACCGGACGCGCCGGCCTCTCCGCCGTCGCGGGCCTGGCGACGGCCGGCGTCGCCGCGGGTACCGCGCTGGCCCTCGGCCTGGCCGGCGTCCTCGGCCCGGCCCGGGCACCCGGCACGATCCGTCCCGGCACGATCCGGACCGCGTCCTTCACCCTCGTCAGCAACGCCAACGGCACGGCAACGCTGACCATCAACCCGAAGGAACTGCTCGACCCCACGGCGCTGCAGAGCGACCTGGCGCAATACGGCATCCCGGCGATGGTCACCTCCGGCAGCTTCTGCTCCTCCGATCCCCACCCGGCCGGTTTCGCACGGGTCCTGTCGTTCAATCCGCCCGGCCCGGGCACGTGGACACCGCAATCGGGTGCGCAGCCCACCATCACGATCGACCCGTCGGCCATGCCCGCGGGCGCGGAACTCAGCTTCGGCTACTTCCAGCTCAGCTCAGGCCAGTACTCGGGCGAGCAGCAGGCCGACGTCGTGCTCATCAACACCGGCTCCTACACCTGCACCAGCACCCCGCCCGACCCGAACGACCCGCCCAGCGGCTACGGCGAATCCGACAGCCTCGGGCTGCTGTACGGCGGCCCCGGCCCGTCCGGGTCGTAATCGACCGCGGGCCTGGGCGGCCCGGTCCTGCCCCGGGGCGCCGGCCGCGCCCCGGGCTTTCTTCGCGACACCCGCGATGCGCAGCAAATTCACCTTCCTCACCGGGCCGGGGTGATGAAGTGGGTAGCCAACGTGGAGGTGATGAAGGGGGTTACCTGTGCGGGGTGATGAAGTGGGGTCACCAGTGCGGGGGAGGTGCGCAATGGCCAGTCGGGCGAGGGGTGTTTTCGTGGCGCTCGCGGCCGCCGACACACTGCTGGCCGGGGCGGGCCGGGACCGGGAGCGGTGGCTGACCAAGCCGCTGCTGATGCCGGTTCTGATGGCCGGCAGCGACCGCGGGTCGCGGCGGGCGCTTGCCCTGGGCGGGGCGGGCGACGTGGCGCTGCTCGGCAGCAGCGACGCGGCCTTCACCACCGGGCTGGCCTGTTTCCTCGCTGGCCATGCCGCCTGGATCCATGCCCTGGGGCAGCGCCCTGGCGGCGGGCGGCTGCGTTCCCGGCCGGTGCTGGGGGTGCCGTATCTGGCGGCGTTCGGCGCATTGAACGCCTACCTGTGGCCGCGGACCGGCAAGGACCGGCTTCCCGTGCTCGCCTACAGCACGGCCCTGCTCGCGATGTCCCTGGCAGCGCTGGACTCCGGCTCGGGTCGCACGGCCACCGGAGGCGCGCTGTTCCTGCTCTCAGACACGCTGCTGGCGCTGGAGAAGTTCGCCGGCCTCCACCTGCCCGCGCACGAGGGCGTCGTAATGGCGACCTACACCGCCGCCCAGGCGCTGCTGGCCAGCCCGCCACCCGCCTGAACCTGCATCGGCCGCGCCCGGCCGCTCAGCCCAGCAGGGCGGCGGCCCGGTCGACCGCGTCGAGCAGGCAGGCGGGCTCGGCGGACAGCCCAGTGAGGATGTCATCGATGCCGCGCAGGCCGGCCCGGTCGATCAGCGTCTTCTCGTTGGTGACCCATTCGCCGCGGCCCGCCAGCACCGCGTGGGCGCCCTGGCAGGCGGCCAGCGCGATCGCCCCGGCGGTGTCGGCCAGGTGCCCCAGGCCTGCATGCGCGGCCCGGGCGTAATCCAGCGTGGCCAGGGCGTTCTGCCGCCAGCTGGCCTGCGCGCTGCGGCGCAGCGCCGGGGGATAGCCGGGCCTGGGCAGGTCGCCGGACAGCACCCGGTTGAGTGCGAGTTCGGCGAGCACGATGTAGCTGGGGATCCCGGCCAGGTGGAACATCAGCCGCTCGATGTGGAACTGGCCGTCCTGCGCCTCGGCGAGGCGCTGGTCGATGTCGTCCAGGTCCCGGTAGTGCACGTCGACCCGGCGCGTGCCCGCCGTCAGCCAGGCCCCGCCGTTGAAGACGCCGCCGCCCCAGCCGCCGATCGGGAAGATCTCGCCCGGCCAGCCCAGCGACCGCAGGCTGGCCGGATCGAAATCGTCGCCGCGGTAGTACACCGCGAAGTCCCAGTCGCTGTCCTGGCGGGCCGTACCTGACGCCCGCGAGCCGCCGAGCGCCACCGCCCGCACCCCGGGCAGGGCCGCCAGCAGACCGCCCGCCGCTGCGCAAAAGGCCTCGTCGCCATCCGCGGACATGCGCGCCAGCATAGGCCGCGGGCGGCAAGCCGGCGCGCCCCGGGGTCGAAGACCCTCAGTAGGATCGTCGCGTAGCCGAGGTGCTGGGAGGCGATGGTGTCGGCCGACGCGGAACGGGCGGTTACCAGGTACCAGGACGTGCTCGACAGCCTGCGCGTCGCCTACGACGGCCAGGCCACATGGCGCGACCAGCGGGACCAGCAACCGTGGAAGCTCGCCGAGCGGGAGACGTTCCTCGCCTGGGTGCTCGACGGCGGCGGCGGCCGGCTGCTGGAGATCGGCGCGGGCCCCGGCCGCGACAGCGCCTTCTTCGCCAGCCACGGCCTGCAGGTGGTGGCGACCGACCTGTCCCCGGCCATGGTCGGCCTCTGCCGGCAGAAGGGCCTCGACGCCCACGTGATGGACTTCCTGCACCTGGACTTTCCCGCCGGGTCCTTCGACGCGGTCTACGCGCTGAACTGCCTGTTGCACGTGCCGAACGCGGACCTGCCCGAGGTGCTGGCGGCGATCAGCGCGGTGCTGCGTCCTGGAGGGTGGTTCTTCATGGGCGTCTATGGCGGCGACGGCCACGAGGGCCCGGCCGGGGACGACCGGCACGAACCGGCCCGGTTCTTCTCCTGGCGCACCGACGAGCAGATCAAGGGCTTCGCCACCAGGTACTTCAGCCTCGTCGACTTCCACGTCATCGAGCCGGGTCAACTCCACTTCCAGTCGCTGACCCTGCGGCGCCCCGGATGAAGGGAACACGGAACCCACCGTGCACATAGAGATCGACGGCCGCGGCGCCACCGTGGAACAGTTGAGCGCCGCTGCACCGGCCGGCTACGGCCACTTCACCGCCATGCAGGTCAGGAACGGCCGGGTGCGGGGCCTGGGCCTGCACCTGGCCAGGCTCGACGCCGCGAACCGGGAGATGTTCGGCGCGGGCCTGGACACCGCCGCGGTGGCCGGCCACATCCGGCACGCCCTGGGTGGTCAGGCCCGCGACGCCTCGGTCCGCGTGTACGTCTACGAGACGCCGGACGGGCCCGCGGTCATGGTGACGGTGCGCCCCCCGGGGACGATGGCGCCCGACGTCTGGCGGCTGCAGACGGTGCCCTATCAGCGTTCGCTCGCGCATATCAAACACATCGGCGATTTCGGCCAGGGCTATTTCGGGCGGCTGGCCCGGCGCAATGGGTTCGACGAGGCGCTGCTGACCGGGCCGGACGGCATTATCTGCGAGGGTTCCATCACCAATATCGGGTTTTCCGACGGCGCCGGCGTGCTCTGGCCGGACGCACCCGCGCTCGCCGGAATTACCATGCAGATCCTGCAGCGGGCACTGGCCGAGCGCGGCGTGCCGTCGCGGCGTGCCCCGGTGCGCGTATCCGACCTGGGCTCGCTCGCCGGCGCCTTCGTCACCAACTCCCACGGCATCGCACCGGTCGGGCAGGTCGACGACCTCACCCTGCCGGTGGACGATGCGCTGATGTCGGCCCTTACGCAGGCTTACGAGTCCGCCGCCTGGGATCAGATCTGAGCACGGCCGGGCCCTTCGGCCGCCGCCCGTCGCGGGCCGCGAGCACGATCTGAGTTGCCAGGTACGTGCTGACACCGAGCTTGGCCGCAATCTCATCCGGCCTGAGGCCCTGCTCGTTGTAGAGCAGCGCGAGCCGCTCCTGCCGGTCGGTCCACGGACGGCTGACCGTGGCCGGTGCCGCCGCGGCCCGGCGAGCCGGCCGCCGGTGGGCGCGGCCGGCCGGCGGCTCGGCGTCCCGGGCCACGGTGCCCGGCGCCGGCGCGGGGCGGACGTGCCGAACGAGCTCCGCCGCTGATCGCGGAATCTGCCGCTGGCCAGGTCCGCCTGGGTCTGCTCATCGAGGATCATCAGTTCTTCGGCGGCCTTGTTCATCCCGATGGCCACCATGGTCAGGCCCTTGGCGTTTTTCTCCTGGCACTCACGTGCCATGCAGTAGTTGTATTTCCTGGCCCGTTCGGGATGCAATTCGGTCCCGCACGTGATGCACTGCGCCATGCTCATTCTTTCGCCACACAGATAATCCAATGGTAAAACACCGGCGGCGCCCGCGTGCGGGAAGGGTGGGCCGGTGGCCGGGCCGGTGTGTTGCGCGGGTTGGTGGCCGCGCCGGCGGCAGGGAAGGCAGGTTGCAGGCCGCGCCGGTGTGTTGCGGGAGAGGCGGCCCGGCGCCGGGCCCGGCGTGTTCGGCGCGGGCAGGTCACGCAGCCGAGCCAGCTCATGATCTCCGCGGTGACGACGGCGATCGGGCGGTCGTTGGCCACCAAGAGGTCCTCGATACCGACCCCCTCACACGTGGCGATCTGCGCTTCCGCCTCTCGCAGGTCATAGGCCCGGCCCGCGGTCGGGTCGCCGGCCAGGCGCTGCCGGATGCCCTCCAGCGGCACGGTCAGCCGGACCACCCGCAACGGAACGCCCACCGCCTGCTGTACCGAGCGCAGCGCGTCGCGGTCACGGACGAACCACGCCAGCACGAACGTGCCGACCTCTGCCTCGCGGTAGTTGGCCGCGACCGCTGCCAGGTTGCGCAGCATCAGAAAGTACGAGGCATCGTGGGAGCTGAAGTCGGCCCCGCCCCAGCCGAAGTAGTCCAGGTCCAGCAGGGCGTGCGGCCGTTGCTGCTGTTCGAGCAGATGAGTTATCTCCGCGGCGACGGAACTCTTCCCCGCGCCGTATACCCCGGTAATCAGTACGCCCTCGGCACCGGGTGGGCTCCCGCTGGTCACCGGGCTGAGATTACGCCCCCGGCATGGAAGGAGGCGAGCGAGAAAAGCGTTAGCAACCCCGGGGAACTCCGGGCCATCCTGATGCCTGTTCCCCGTGCCTGCCATGGAGACTGCCACCTTGACGCCCGCGCTCATCGTTTCCTATCCGCCGGAGCTGCCGGTCAGCCAGCGGAAGGACGAGATCGCCGCGGCCATCCGCGACCACCAGGTCGTCGTGGTCGCGGGCGAGACCGGCTCGGGCAAGACCACCCAGATACCGAAGATCTGCCTGGAACTCGGCCGCGGCGTCAACGGCCAGATCGGCCACACTCAGCCCCGCCGGATCGCTGCGCGCACCGTGGCCGAACGCATCGCCGAGGAACTGGGCACCGAACTCGGCACGGCCGTCGGCTACAAGGTGCGGTTCACCGACAAGTCCAGCGACGGCACGCAGATCAAGGTGATGACCGACGGGATCCTGCTGGCCGAGATGCAGCGGGACAGGCAACTGCGCCGCTACGACACCCTGATCATCGACGAGGCCCACGAGCGCAGCCTGAACATCGACTTCATCCTCGGCTACCTCAAGCGGCTGCTGCCCACCCGCCCCGACCTCAAGGTGATCATCACCTCGGCCACGATCGACCCGGAACGCTTCTCGAGGCATTTTGCCGGAGGCGAATCAAACAAGCAGAGTGCCGGAGGCGAATCAAACAAGCAGGGCGGGGATGCGCCGATCGTCGAAGTGTCCGGGCGCACCTACCCGGTCGAGGTCCGCTACCGCCCGCTCGCCGACCCGGACCGCCCCAGCGGCGAGGCGAAGGACCAGGTGCAGGGCATCTGCGACGCGCTCGCGGAACTGCGTGCCGAGGGACCAGGGGATGTGCTGGTCTTCCTCAGCGGCGAGCGGGAGATCAGGGATACCGCAGACGCGCTGGCCGACCGGCCCGACCTGGCCGGCCTGGCCGGCCTGGAGGTGCTGCCGCTGTATGCACGGCTGTCCGCGGCCGAGCAGCACCGGGTGTTCCAGCCGCACCGGCGGCCCCGCGTGGTGCTGGCCACCAACGTCGCCGAGACCTCGCTGACCGTGCCGGGCATCAAGTACGTGATCGACCCCGGTACCGCGCGGATCTCCCGGTACAGCCAGCGGACCAAGGTGCAGCGGCTGCCCATCGAGCCGATCTCCAGGGCCTCGGCCGACCAGCGCAAGGGCCGGTGCGGCCGCACCTCCGACGGCATCTGTATCCGGCTGTACAGCGAGGAGGACTTCGCCGCGCGCCCCGAGTTCACCGACCCGGAGATCCTGCGCACCAACCTGGCCTCGGTCATCCTGCAGGCGGCCGCGCTCGACCTGGGCGATGTCGCGGACTTCCCGTTCCTGGACCCGCCCGAATCCCGCAACATCGCCGACGGCGTAAGGCTCCTCGAAGAACTCGGCGCCCTTGCCAGTGCTAGCCCGGGGGAGCGACCCCCCGGAGCCCCCCGCGGGACCGGCCCGGCCCGGCTGACCGGCCTGGGGCGCAAGCTGGCCAGGCTGCCGGTGGACCCGCGGCTCGCCCGGATGATCCTGGAGGCCAGGCACCACGACTGCCTGCGCGAAGTGCTGATCATCACGGCGGCGCTGTCCATCCAGGACCCGAGGGAGCGCCCCGCGGACACCCGCGAGGCCGCCGATGCCATGCACGCGCGGTTCGCCGAGCCAGGCTCTGACTTCCTGGCGTTTCTCACCCTGTGGGACTACGTCCACGACAAGCAGGCCGAGCTGTCCGGCTCCGCGTTCCGCCGCCTGTGCCGCCGTGAATACCTGCACTACCTGCGGGTGCGCGAGTGGCAGGACCTGTACGGCCAGTTGCGGCAGGCGGCCAGGGAGGTAGGCGCCGGCACCGGCCGGGAGACAAGCTCCCCGCAGCCGGCCGGCGGAAATAGCCGCGCTACGCAGTCCCGGCAGGCCGTGGCGCGCACCCGCGAGCCGGAGCCGGGGACACACCCCCGCGAGGGGGAGCCCGCAGCGCGCTACCCCGCGGAACTGGCGAACCGGGTGCACATGTCCCTGCTGGCCGGGCTGCTCTCGCACATCGGGATGCGCGACACCGAAACCAGGCCGGGCAGGAAGCGGCGTGGCCCGGCCGAGTTCGCCGGGGCGCGTGGTGCCCGGTTCTCGATCTTCCCGGATTCCGTGCTGGCCAGGAAGCCGCCCGCGTGGGTGGTCGCCGCCGAACTCGTCGAAACGTCGAGGCTGTGGGCCAGGACGGCCGCTCGTATCGAACCGGAATGGGCCGAGCAACTGGCCGCCCACCTGATCAAGCGCAGCTACAGCGAGCCGCACTGGAGCGCGCGCCGCGGCGCGGCCATGGCCCAGGAGAAGGTCACGCTGTACGGCCTGCCGATTGTGGCGGCCCGCCAGGTCAGCTACGCGCGGGTGGACCCGGCGGCGGCGCGGGAGATGTTCATCAACCATGCCCTGGTGGAGGGCGACTGGCAGACCCACCACAAGTTCTTCCACCGCAACCAGCGGGTTCTCGAAGAGGCCAGGGACCTGGAGGACAGGGCCAGGCGGCGCGGCCTGGTGGCCGACGATGCCGTTGTGTTCGACTTCTACGACCAGCGGGTTCCCAAGGACGTGACCTCCGCCAGGCATTTCGACTCGTGGTGGAAGAAGGCCCGGCACGAGACCCCGGACCTGCTGACCCTCACGTTCGGCGACCTGGCCGGGCCGGCCGCTGGCCAGATCCAGCCGGCCGACTATCCCGCGAGCTGGAGTGAGCTGCCGCTGTCGTACGAGTTCGCGCCCGGCGCGCCCGAGGACGGGGTCACCGCGGACATCCCGCTGGCCGCGCTGGCCCGGGTGGACGGCGACGAACTGGACTGGCAGGTGCCGGGCCGGCGGGTGGAACTGGTCACCGAGCTGATCAGGTCCCTGCCCAAGGAACTGCGCCGGGAGTTCGTGCCTGCACCGGACGTGGCCAGGGACGTCGTGGCCCGGCTGGGCGAGCCGCACGGCAACCTGCTGGACGCGCTCGGCGCGGAACTCGGCCGCCTCGGCGGGGTGCGGATCCCGCGGGACGCCTGGGATGAGTCCCGGCTGCCGCCGCACCTGAGGATGACGTTCCGCGTGATGGACGGGGATCGGGAACTGGCCCGCGGCAAGGACCTGGACGCGCTGCGCCAGGCACTGCGGCCCCGGCTGGCCGAGATGGTCACCGACGCGGCGGGTGACCTGCTGCGCACCGGCCTGAAGGACTGGAGCATCGGCACGCTCCCGCGGGTGTTCACCTCCGGCCAGCTCACCGCCTACCCGGCGCTGGAGGACACCGGGGACGCCGCCGAGGTCCGGTTGTTCGAGACGCAGGCGCAGGCGGAGGCAGCCATGGTGCGCGGTACCCGCCGGCTGCTCCTGCTGCGGGTGCCGACCGGGCTGCGCTCGATCGCAGACCGGCTGCCCAACCAGCGCAAGCTCGCGCTGAGCCGGAGCCCGTACCCCAGCATCGGCGCGCTGCTCGACGACTGCGAGGCGTGCGCGGCCGACCATGTGATCTCCGGCGCTGGCGGGCCGGCCTGGGACGCCGAAGGGTTCGCCCGCCTGGTGACGGCGGCGCGCTCAGCCCTGCCGCTGGAGACGTCCCGGGCGCTTGACCTCACCGGGCAGGTGCTCGAGGCGGCGCACGAAGCCGAGTCCCGGCTGGCAAGCACCAGCCCGGTGCTGGCGTCGGCGGTCGCCGACGCGAGGGCCCAGTTCGACACGCTGATCTACCCGCGATTCGTCAGCGGCACCGGGCTGCCGCGGTTGCCCGGCCTGGTGCGCTACCTGCGGGCGATCAGCCGCAGGCTGGACACCGCGGCGCAGGACCCGGCCCGCGACGCGGACCGTACGGCGGTGGTGGCGCGGGTCGCGAGCGCCTATCGGCAGGCCGTGGCGGAGCTTCCGCCCGGGCGGCGCCAGGATGCCGACGTCCGGGCGGTGCACTGGATGATCGAGGAACTGCGGGTCAGCCTGTTCGCCCAGGTGCTCGGCACTTCCGGCCCGATCTCGGAGAAGCGGATCCTGGCCGCGCTGAGTGCGCTCACCGGCGCAAGGTGAGCTCTCTATCGGCATTCTGAGCTGGAATTTTACTGATTCATTTAACTTTCTTGACTATTCCTAGACGTAGTGGCACGCTGAGCGGCATGCCTGACCCGGGCCCACCACATCCCCCACCCCCAGGCCCGGCCGGACCACCGGATCACGCCAGCCTGACCGGGACCTGGATGGCGAACGACGGGGGAATGTACTTCTTCCGGCAGGTCGGCGACGTCCTTTGGTGGCTGGGCGCCAGCGGCGGCCTGATGCACCCCGGCCTTGAGTTCTGCAACGTCTTCCAGGGATCCATCACCGCCTCGGCCGTGACCGGCGACTGGTCCTGCGTGCCGCGGGGAGCCGCCTCCGGGCGCGGAACGCTGACGCTCCGGCCCGCTGGCGAGCACCAACTGCTCCGGGTCGGGGGATCGGGCGGTTTCGGCGCGTCGATCTGGCGGCGGACCAGCAACTCGGCCTGGCCCGTCATCGACCTCGGCCAGGCCTTCGCGGCGACCCTCAAGAACGTCTTCACCGACGGTGACAGCTATGCGAAGGCCACGCTGGCCAGCGCTCTGCGGCCGCTCCGGGATTCGGTGTCCGTGTTTGCGGTCGTGGCAAAGCCGGCGGATGACAGCGCGCCACCGGTAACCGTGGATTATCCCGCCGCGTTCGATGTCGGCCTGCAGGACTTCAACTACAGCGAATTCATCTGCCTGAACGACCCTCCGGGGTTCGGGAACGGGGACCAGCCCGACGGAGACGTCACTTTCTGGTTCCAGGCCGATCTCCGCCAGGTGATGGCCAGGCAACCGGGCTTGTTGGCCGGCGGCCAGCCGCGGCGCGACCAGATCGAGCAGCAACTGGCCGGCCCGATCGAAGCCGCGATTCTCATGTTCGGGCGTTCGGCGGACTGTGGAGATCAGGGCGCGGAAACCGCACTCCCGTGCTTCCCTGGCTGGGCCGAGCGCGCCGTCGGCAGCGCCGTTAGCTTCAACGGCAAGCCGATCCACGTGGTTGTGCAGCCATTGCTCGGCGGCATGACCAGCGAGCCGAACTTCCTCGCCGAATTGTCGTTCGGCGATCCGGTTCGCGTGACCGGCGCGCTTGTGTTCGGCCCCAGTCCCGGCGGTGGCGACCCGGGCAAGCTGGAGATCCACCCGGTCTATGCGGTCGAGAAGATAACGGCCACGTTCGCCAGGGACCTGTCCGGCGCCTGGGCCGACGACGCGGGCAACACCTATTACCTGCGCCACGACCTGACCGACGACTCCGTCTGGTACGCGGCGGTGAGCCCGCTGGGCGGGGGCGCGTTCGGGCAGGTCTTCCGCGGCAGCTTTCTTCCCGGCCACGTGGTCGGCGAGGTCGTCGCCCTGGACCTCGGCTACGGGAGCGCGCCGCCGTCCGAGGTAACCGGGTCACGGATCGGGGACACCGACGCGGTGACCTTCGGGCTCGGGCGCACGGAACTGGCCGGGCGGGAGGTCCCCCTGCTCGCCACCGGGGGGTTCCGGCTGATGAAGCTCTACGACGCCTAGCGCTACCCCGCCCGGCGCAGCGTGCAACGACGCCGGCCGAGGCCGGTCAGGACAGCACGCCGGTTTTGTAGAAGATATAGAAACCGATGAGGATGAACACCACGGGAACGATCCACTGGCCCCAGCGCTGCACCGCCTGAATGACCGCCCGATGGCCGGCGAACCGGATGCTCACCAGGCAGTACAAAGCGACACCCACCAGGAATACCGCGACAATCACGGCGATCTCCGTCGCGCTGCTTGTGCGGAAAACCGGGATGTAGGCGGACAGGTTGTCGCCGCCGTTGACAACGGTCAGCCCGATGACCCCGGTCAGCCCGGTCGCAGCCGTCGGGAAGGCCTGCTGCCCGGACCGGTGGGCGCGGATCGCGGCGGCCAGCTTGTACAGGCCGAGCCCCAGCGGTACCAGGCCGAGCAGCCACAGCCAGTGCAGCGGGATCAGGGCCAGCCCCGCCGCCGCGGCCAGGGATACGCCGATCAGGATGGCGAAGCCCGCGTACTGACCGGCCCAGATGTGCCAGGGCCGGGGCTGCCCGTTTGCGCGGGAGGAGATGGACAGCACGGTGAGGACCACGATGTCGTCGGCGTTGGTGGCGGCGAAGAGCACGGCGGCAGTCAGCACCACGGCGAAGATCCCGCCTGCCGGCATACAGGCCTCCAGCCTGCGGCGCGGCCACTCGGGCAGCGCAGATCCTGGCCTGTCAGGGTAACGGGGCGCACGGTGAAAGTGGCGGTCAACCCCATCGCTTTGGCGGCGTGAGTGTTGCATACTCACCGTTGTGGACGATCCGTTTGACTTCCAGGCACTGCGGGTCCTGCAGCCGGGAAAGTGGCTGCCCAATCGGGCGAGATATGAGATTTTCAACGATCAGCGGCAGCTTCTGGCTATCGCCACCGAAACCGAGGCGCACACCAGGCTGAAGCTGCTCAGCAAATCGCTGCCCGATGCACGGGTGCTCGAGGTCGCCACCGCCGCCAGCGAGCCGATACTGACCCTGGTCAAGCACAAGAGAGAACGGATCACCGAACTGCACGGTGCGGACGGCGAACTGGCCGGCCGGATCCGTGCGACCCATACCACCCGCCATTACACCCTGCTCGACGGCGAGGACCAGACCGTCGGCAAGGTGGTCGGTGACCTGGCGCTCAAGCATTTCTCCGTGACCGACGCCGACGGGGAGTTCGCCCGGCTCCGCAAGACCTGGGCCGGGCTCCTCAAGGAGAAGATGACCCCGTCCGACCACTACCGGGTGGACTTCACCGGCCCGGTCTCGCCATCGGCGCGCACGCTGACCGTGATGATGGCGATCGTGCTGGACCTGACGCTCTACGGCCCGGTCTGACCCGCCGCCCCGCCGCCATCGGCCGCGGGTGCCTCAATCCGGGCCCGCTCGGCCTCGGTGAACGCCGACGGCTTGCGGAGCACGGAATCCCAGCGGACCGTCACGACGCGGGCCTCGGCGGCCAGTTCGCCCGATGGCGTGGTGATCGTTTCGCGGGTGGTCAGGCTGGTCGTGCCCAGGCGCGCGGCCTCGATCCGCACCGCCACCCGCCGGTCGGCGTAGCGCACCTCGGCGCGCAGATCAATCTCCAGGTGAACGACCACGTAGCTGGGGTCGCGGCCGAGCAGTTGCGTGTAGAAGGCGTCCCGGCCCTCTTCGAGGTAGGTCAGGAACACCGCATGGTTGACATGGTCCAGGGCGTCGACGTCACGCCACCGCACGTCCACCGAATGCTCTCTGGCCGCGGCCATGCGCTCGCTCCCTCCACGGCACCGCCGGGCCCGCAGCATGGCGGCGCCGCCGGGCCGCGGGCAACACTCACGGTAGCCGGGCGGGCAGCCCGAAGCGGGCGAACACCTCCGCGGCGGTGACCTGCCTGCCCCCCGGGAGGTCCACCCGGTCGAAGGTCACGAACCCGGTGACCGCGGCGATCCGGTCGCCGTCCAGGGTCAGCACGTCGATCACGCCCGCGGTGTAGTCGCCCTTGTCCCGGTCGAAGATGTAGCAGCCCACCGCAAGCTGCCCGTTCGCCTGGGTGGGCAGGTGCTTCCAGCGCACCCCCAGCGGATCGCGGATCAGCCAGTCACGGATCGACGCCACGCCCTGGAACCAGGTCGGGTGCGGTGGCATGGACCAGGTCGCATCCTCGGTGAGCATGCTCACCAGGGTGTCGGCGTCGCCCCGTTCCATGGCGTCGGTGTACTGCTGCACGATCTCCCTGGTCCGCTGATCGCCCAGGTCCCGCAGTATCGACTGCTGGCTGGCGGTGGGCGTGCTCCCGTTCGCTGCGGCGCGGGCGCGCTGCAGGGCGCTGTTCACCGCGGGCACCGACGTGCCCAACTGGCTGGATATCTCCGCCACGGAGAAGCCGATCACATCGCGGAGCAGCAGCACGGCACGCTGCCGTGGTGGCAGCCGCTGCAGCGCGGTCAGAAACGCCAGTTCCACGCTCTCCCGCTGCTCGTAGCGCGCCTCCGGCGAGGAGCCCGCGGCCCCGGTCAGCCACAGGTCCGGGTAGGGCTCCAGCCATACCGGATCCTGCACCGCAGCTTCCACCTCGGTGCCCGTGCCAGCGGCCGGGCCGAAACTGACCGGCAGTTCCCGCCGGGACCGGTGCCTGGTGATGTCAAGCGCGGCGTTGCCCGCGATCGTGTACAGCCAGGACCGCACCGAGCCGCGGCCCTCGAACCGGGGCAGGCCCCGCCAGGCGCGCAGCAGCGCGTCCTGGAGTGCGTCCTCGGCGTCGTGCAGTGAGCCGAGTATCCGGTAGCAGTGGGCCCGCAGTTCAGCGCGGTAGGGCTCGACCAGCTCGCCGAACGCGCCCTGGTCACCCTCGCTGGCCCGCTTCAGCAGTTCGTTCTCATCGGCCCGTGCGGGCCGGGCTGCGGTCACGGTGACAACGCTAGCCCGCCCGGCCCGGGCCTTCCATGCAGGGGCATCAGTCGGTGAACGTCGGGTCTGGCCCGTGCAGCCGGGGCGCCCGTCCCTTGGGTTCCTCCCAGTCTTCCTGCCTGCCCAGCGCGGTCAGGTCAAGCAGCGAATAGGCGCCGCCGAGGCTGTCGGTGCCGCGCGCGTAGGCCGAGTAGGTGTGGAAGATGTTGTCGCCGTCGCGCAGGAAGCAACTGAAGCCGGGCACCTCCGCCGTGGTGGTGTCGCCGTTGACGATCTCCGGCTCGGGCCGGAAGTTGTACTCCAGTTGCGGCCTCGACCTGTCCAGGGTGGCCTGGAAGTCATAGTTGAAGTCGCTGCCGTGTGAGGAGTACCAGGGGGCCGTCCAGCCCTTGCTGGCCTGGTACTTCTGCAGCTTGGCCAGCGGGGCGCGGGAGACAAGGACGAAGGCGGTGTCCCTGGAGCGCAGGTGGGTGAGCACCCCGTCGGCCAACTCGTCGATGCTGGCCGTGCAGCCCGGGCACGCCGCGTCCCAGTCCGGGTCGAACATGACGTGCTGGACGATGAGCTGCCTGTTATCCCCGAACAGGCCGGCCAGCGTGATCGTGCCCTCCGGGCCTTCGAACACATACTCCTTGCCGATCCGGACCATGGGCAGCCGCCGCCGCTCCGCGTTCAGCGCGTCACGGCTGCGGGTGTGTTCCTTTTCGGTGGCAAGCAGCCGCTTCCTGGCTGCCAGCCACTCCTCGCGCGTTACGACCTCGGGAAACGCCATGTGAACCTCCTGGCCGGGCGGGCGACCTTCGCGCCGCCTCACACATGGGACGGACCCGGTGGCCGCGATTCATCGCTCCTGGCCCGAAAACCAGTTCGCCGGTAGTCTCCAGCGGTGCCCGAGAACCCACGGCCCGCGGACCAGCAGCCCGCGCCGGTCCGCCTGGGAACCTGGCCCACCCCGGTCGAGCCGGCGCCCCGCCTCGCGGCCGCGGCCGGGCTGGCGGCCGACGCCTTGTGGGTCAAGCGCGACGACCTGAGCGGGCTCGGCGGCGGCGGCAACAAGGTGCGCAAGCTCCAGTACACCTGTGCGCAGGCGCTCGCCGCGGGTGCGACAACCCTGGTCACCAGCGGCGCGCCGCAGAGCAACCACGCACGGCTGACGGCCGCGGCCGCGGCGCGCCTCGGCCTGCGTGCCGTGCTCGTACTCGGCGGGGAGCGGCCCGCGCTGGCCCAGGGCAACCTGGCGCTGGACCACCTGGCGGGTGCCCGGCTGGCCTGGCTGCCCAGCGCCACGCCGGAGCGGCTCCGCGACGAGGTGGAGCGTCAGGCCCAGCAGGTACGCGACGATGGCGGCGTGCCGTTCGTGATCCCGTTCGGCGGGTCAAGTTCCTTCTCCGCCCGCGGGTACGCCGACTGCGGTGCCGAACTGCTTGACCAGTTGCCCGGCATCGACCATGTGGTGGTGGCGTTCGGATCCGGTGCGACCATGGCGGGGCTGGTCGCCAGCCTCGGCGCTGGCCGGGTCATCGGCATCGACACCGGTGCCCTCGCCGATCCGGGCGCCACGCTGGCGGAGCTTCTCCACGGTATGCCTGGTGTGGCCGTCCGCCGGGCGGACCTGCGGATCGACCATGGCCAGGTGGGTGCCGGGTACGCGGCGCTGACCCCGGATGCCGCCGCGGCGATGCGGCTCGCCGCGCGCACCGAGGGCATCTTCCTCGATCCCACCTACACGGCGCGGGCCCTGGCCGGGCTGGTCGCCTGCGTCGCCGACGGGCGCATCGGGCCCCGGGACCGCACGGTTTTCGTGCATACCGGGGGACTGCCCGGCCTGTTCGGCCACCCCGCCCTCCCGCAACTGGCCCAGGTTCCCCGGGACTCGACGTCGACGGGCTAGGGCTTATGCATGCTGGGTCCTGATCAGGCCGCTGGGGCGACGGTCACGTCGAGAGTGAGGGCCTCCGCGCTGGGGTCGTAGTCGCGGGGGTCGCCTTGGAGTGCGAAGTTGATGGCAGCGAGACAGTCGCGCTTGGCTTCTTCGCGATCAGGGTGCCGCCGCCGCTTGATGTGCAGTCGCTGGCACGCGAAAGTGCCAGTTTATTGGCCTCATCGTCACTGGAACAGCTCGTACCCGCAACGAGGCTCATGGGAAGATCGTCCTATAGTTTCGCAGCTCATCAAGGGTGTATCCGTAGTCTCGGGCGATCCGAGCCATCGCGGCCCGCCTAAATCCGCACCGTCATGCTCAGGCCCAGATGCGCTGCTGGCTGCCCGTTGACGCACGACCGGTGAGAGCCTGCACGCCTTGTTTCTCTCCACCCATCTCGCTTGAGCAGCGACGCGACCCGGTCACGCGCGCAGCCTTGGCCATGGTCCCAGACAGACGGTCAGCAGCCCTTGGACCGGACGAGTTCCGGCCGCAGACATCGCGCCTCCGGCAGGGTGAGCTCGGCCCAGACGACCTTGCGGTGGTGGCCGGGGCGCTCCCAGCCCCACCGGTCGCTGAGGGCGGCTACGACCGTCAGGCCGCGCCCGCACTCGGCGTCGGCGTCCGGCTCATGGGGCTCCAGGCCGCGCGGGCTGCGATCCCACGCCTCGATGATCAGGGACTTCTCGCTGGCCAGCAGGCGCAGGGTGATCGGCGGCCGGTCGGGCAGCGCGGCGGAGGCCTCGGCGGCGTTCGTCATTAACTCACTGACGATCAGCGCGGCATCGTCGGCGAGATCACGCAGCCCCCACTCGTGCAGCACAGCCACGGCGTGCAGGCGGGCGCACGGGATCGCGCCCGGCAGCGGGGCGAGTTCGAGGAAAGTTGTGCGGTGGAGGGCGGCGCTAGCACCGGGCCGGCTCACGGTGCGGGCGTCACTCCGGCCTGTCATGTGGCTCAATTTCGCAGCGGCGCACCATTAAGCTATGTGGCGCGGGCAGAGGCCACGATCCGCCACAACCGCCCCGGAGGTCTGCCACGATGGCCAGGCGCGACCCAGAAACCAATCCCGCCGCGTTCCTCGGCGGCGAACTGCGGCGCGCCAGGATGGCCGCCGGGTTCAGCAGCCAGGACGCCTTAGCGGCCAAACTCGGATTCGACCGCACGGTCGTCGCCAAGGCCGAGACCGGCGAGCGCCCGCCGACCGACGACGTGCTGGCCGCCTGGTGCCAGGCATGCCGCCTGGACGATGATCCGTTCGCGCGGCTGGCACGGCTGGCCAGGCGCGCCGACGGCCCGGTGCCGACCTGGTTCGAGGACTGGTTGGAGGCTGAGGGCGAGGCCCAGTCGCTGCGGATCTGGTCACCGACCCTGATCCCGGGTCTGCTGCAAACCGCCGAGTATGCGCGGGCGCTGTTCCTCGCAGCGCAGTCGGATACGTCAGAGGATGTGATCGGTGCGCTGGTGGTGGCCAGGCTTGAGCGCCAGGCCATACTTGGACCGGACCGACCCGCCTGATCTCGTCGTCGTCCTCGACGAGGCGGTGCTGCACCGTCTGATCGGTTCACCTCACGTGATGCATGATGCGCTCGTTCAGGTGGCGGAACTGGCGCGACGGCCTTACGTTCGTTGTGCAGGTGGTCCCGGCGCGCAACGGGGCGAATGCGGGGCTCAGCGGGGCTTTCGTATCGCTGTCGCAGATGGGATGCCGGAGACGCTACGGATGGAAGGCGTCGAGGACCTGACCGTTGGAGAAGCGGTCTCTGGTGCGCCACGCGGCCGTAGCCTTCGACCGGGTCCGGGGGGACGCGCTCCCGCGAGACGCCTCCCGAGACCTGATCTTGGAAGTGGCTGAGAGCAGTGGAAATCCTAGAGCGCGCGCTGGCGTAAGTCCAGCTATAGCGGCAACGGCGGCAGCAACTGCGTCCGAAGTCGGTGCGGTATGGAACAAGTCCAGCTACAGCCGCAACGGTGGCGGTGACTGCGTCGAGGTCGCGCGCGACCTGCCACGCACGGTCGCCGTGCGGGACTCCAAGGACCCGCACGGCGCGCTCCTGGCCATCGAGCCCGCCGAGTGGCGGGACTTCATCGCCGAGGTGAAGGCCGGCCGGCACGACCTGGCCTGATGCTCGCGCCGGATGACGTCGTCGCCGCGGCGGAGACGGCGCAGGCCGCGCTGCGGCCGTTCGGCCGGACTGGTCGGTCCGCGCCGGCACGCTCGACTGGGACGTCGAGCAGACGATCACGCACATGATCGGCGCCACCGCGAAGTACACCCTGTACCTGGCCAGCCGGTGCGAACACTTCATCGGCCTGTCCGTGACGCGCTGGCCGGACGCGACCAACGAGGAGGTCATCGACTCCCTCGTGCCGGTGGCCACGGGACTCGCGACCGTCGCCGCGGTCACGCCGCCGGGTGTGCGGGCCTACCACGTCACCGGCCCGTCGAGCGCGGCCGACTACATCGGCCGCGCCTGCGTCGAACTCCTGGTGCACACCGACGACGCCCTCAGCGGTCTCGGCGTCGCCTTCACGCCGCCCACCGGCCTCTGCGAGCGGGTGCTGGCGCAGCAATTTCCCGATGTCGCGGGACCCGGCGATGCCTGGCACGGCCTGCTGGCGGCCAACGGCAGGCCGATCCGCTGACCGGTCGGGACCGCGGATAACCGGCACCCGTTCCGTGGTGATTCGGTACCCGATCAGTGGTGTACCCGTGCTTGTCACGGATGTTCCGGTAGGCGGCCCCGGGACAGGCTGCAGGTGCGAACGAGATCCACCCCATTCGCGGTGGCGCCGGAACGATCGGCACCATCTCAGCCTGCAAACAAGGAGTAACAGTCATGAGGAAGCATGTGGTGGCCGGTGCCCTGGCCGCTGCCGTAGCCGGCAGTGGGGCGCTCGCCCTGTTCACGGGCGTGGCCCAGGCCGCCCCGGTCGCGTCGCACCAGGCCCGCGCGGCGACGGCGTACACGTTCACGACCCTGGATGACCAGGCGGACCCGACGTTCAACCAGTTGCTGGGGATCAACGTGCACAACGTGATCGCCGGGTACTTCGGCTCGGGCGCGGCCGGCGCACCCGAACAAGGGCTACCTGCTCAACCCGCCCTACGGGCAGGCCAACTACGTCAACGAGAACTTCCCCGGCTCCGCCCAGACCCAGGTCACCGGGATCGACGACAAGGGCAACACCAGCGGGTTCTGGGTCACCGCGCAACGGCACCAACCACGGGTTCGTCGAATGGAACGGGGTGTTCGCCTCCTACAACGACCCCAACACCCCGCAAGACCAAGGGCAGCGTGAACCAGCTGCTCGGCATCAACAACGCCGGCACCGCGGTCGGGTTCTACAACGACGCCAAGGGCAACTCCCACGCCTACGAGCTCACCAGGCCACCGGGGTGTTCACCCCGATCCACGTCCCCGGCGTGTCGCGTGGCCGCGACCGGCATCAACAATGCCGGTGACATCGTCGGCTTCGCCACCGACGCCGCGAGGCAACACCAGCAGCTGGCTGAAGGTCGGCACCACGACGATCACCTACCAGTTCCCCGGCGGCTCCGACACCCAGGCGTTCGGGATCAACGCCAAGAACCAGATCGTCGGCTCCTACCTCGACGGCGCCGGGGTGACTGCACGGGTTCGTGCTGACCAACCCGATGGGCCCGACCTCGCACTGGCAGTCGATCGACGACCCCAACGGCGTCGGCTCCACCGTGGTCAACGGCATCAACGCGGCCGGCGACCTGGTCGGCTTCTACACCGACGCGGCCGGCAACACCGACGGCATGCTCGCCACCCCGTAATCGCTTTACTGTCCCTTTAACAAAACGCCACCTGGCGAAATACCCGATCGAACGCAACACCCATAAACCGCGAGGGCGGCAGGCCAACAGGCCTGTCGCCCTTGTCCAATTCACCGGTACTTACGCCGGGGACCACTGACGCGCCGCCCCGGCCGCCCGGCGCCGTGCGGCTGCCCAGGTGAATCCGTGGTCAATCCGTGGTGGATGCGTGGTGGATCGGTGCTGGCCACGGATGTGGCGGCGGGGCCGCCGCAGGCACGCTTTCGGGTATCAGCAAGAACAGCATTTGACCAGCACATAGAACCAGAGAGGACCTGCCATGAACATCTCCCTGCGCCCTGCCGCCCGCCGCGCCCGTACCACCCTGGTGACCACGGTCGTCGCTGGCGCCGGCCTCGCCGGCGTGCTCGGCATGGGCGGTGTCGCCCACGCCGCCACCCACGCGCCCAACGGCTACGTGACCATCGACACCTGCACCGGGGTCGCGGGCAAGATCACGTTCTCGCCCGGCATGGTGAAGGTCAAGAAGCCCCTCGTCCACGCCGTCCTGACCGGCACGACCAGCGGCTGCTCCGACATCTTCAGCGGCGCGATCGGCGGCACCGGCACGATCACCGCGGTCATGTCCGGCCACGCCAACCTGAGCGCGCAGAACTTCAGCGGCACGTTCACGATCAACTGGCCGGCCGGCAGCGGCTTCAACCCCTCGAACGGCAACCTGACGGTGACCGAGGCCAACGGGCTGGAGAACGTGTCCGGGTCCGTCACCAGCGGCTTCGACACCGGCACCGCGCTTCGCCATGCAGTACGTGGTCACCGGCAAGACCGGCGCGGGGCGGTGCCCTGCACCCGGTCACCGCCGCAGACCTACACCAACACCCAGTCGCTGACCCTCTCCCGGAACGAGGGCTGATCCTTCAGGTAACTGCACCACGCCCGGGCCTTCCCACAATGGGAAGGCCCGGGCGTTTTTGCATACCCGCCAAAAGTGTCCTTGGCGCGATAAATCCCGGTTGTTTAGCATGATGGCCATGGCAGCCGTTGGGATGCAGTGAGCGAGAGGGCTGCTGACACGGCGGCCGTGTCGGAGCGTGAGGCAGAAGTCCTCGAAGCGATCGGAGCGCACCTCAGCAATGCGCAGATCGCGGGCCGGATGCATATTTCCGTCCGCACCGTCGAAAGTCACGTGTCCTCGCTGCTGCGGAAGTTCGGCGTACCGGACCGGCGCGCGCTCGCCGGCCTCGCCCCGGTCGTCACGGCGCGGCAGCAGACGGGAACCGCGATGGTGGTCGGCCTCCCGGCGGCACGGACGAGTTTCATCGGGCGGTCCGCCGAGCAGGTCGGCGTGCTCGCGGCGCTGGACGACAGCCGCCTGGTGACCCTGCTGGGCCCGGGCGGGGTCGGGAAGACCCGCCTGGCGGCCCGGGTGGCCGAGGCGGCGGCGTCCAGGTACCCGCTCGGCACCGTGTTCACCGACCTGGTCCCGGTGCGCGAGGGGTTCGTCACCGAGGCGGTGGCGGCGCTGCTCGGCGTCACCGAGGGGCCGGGGCGGTCACTGGACGCCGCGTTGCACGAGTACCTGGCCCGCGGCCGGTCGCTGCTGGTGCTCGACAACTGCGAGCACCTGCTCGAGGTGGCCGCCGCCTTCATCGAGAAGCTGCTGGCCGACTGCACCGACCTGACGGTCCTGGCGACCAGCCGGGAAAGACTGGCCATTCCCGGCGAACGAACGGTGCCGCTGCCGCCGTTGTCCCTCGGTCGCGGGGCAGTCGGACGGCACGGCCGGTTCCGAGGCCGAGGAGTTGTTCCTGGACCGGGCCCTGGCCAGCGATCCGGAGTTCTCCGCCAGCCCGGCGGTGCTCACCGAACTGTGCACCCGCCTGGACGGGATGCCGCTGGCCATCGAGCTGGCCGCGGCGCGCAGTGCGTCGCTGGGCCCCGATGGGCTGCTGGCCGGGCTGGACGACCACTCTGCGCCTGCTGGCGGGCAGCCGCAGCGCCAACGAGCGGCACAGCTCGCTGCGCGCCGTCATCGGCTGGAGCCACGACCTGCTCGATGAGGACGAACGGGCGATGTTCCGGCGGCTGGGCATCTTCGCCGCCGGGTTCGACCTCAACGCCGCTCATGCCGTCTCCTCGATCGGCAGCCGTGCGCTGGTCGCCGACCTGATCGGCCGGGCTGACCGACAAGAGCCTGCTGAGCTACAGCCGCGGCCCTGAGGGCAGCCGGTGGCAGATGCTGGGGACGATCCGGCTCTACGCCCTGGACCGGCTGGCCGCCAGCGGAGAGGAACCCGCCGTACGGCAGGCCCATCTCGGCTGGGCCGCGGCCATGGCCGACGACCTGGAGCGCCGGCTGGAAAAGGGCCAGCAGTGGCGCACCGCGTTCGACCTGGTCGCCGACGACCTGCGCGCGGCACTGATCACCGCGACCAGCCCGAACGGGCACGAGGTCAGCCACCGGCTCGCCCGGACCCTGGGCCATCTCGCCTACGCCCGCCGGTTCCTGCTGGAGTCCCGCGGCCACTACGAGGTCGCGGCGGCGCATGCGCCGCCCGCCGAGGCCGCCTGGGATCTGCGGGCGGCCGCGGACGTGGCCATGGCCGAGGGGGAAGGCGGCGTGGCCTTCGACCTGCTGCACAAGTCGGCCGAGCGGGCGGCCGAAGCCGGGGACAACGCCGCCCAGGCGTGCGCACTGGCCTACGCGGCCACCATCGCCGACCGGTTCGCCGGGAACTTCCCGGCCGAACAGCCGCACGACCGGCTGCGCGAAGCTGGTGGCGGAGGCCGGCCGCCTCGCCCCGGACGAGGATCCGGTCACCGCGGCCTACCTGGCGTCCGCGAGCCGCGTGGACCACCCAGCCGGAGAAGTCGGTCCCCGATCCCGCGCTGGTCGACGACGCGCTCGCCGCCGCGCGCCGCACCGGCGACCCGGTGCTGATCACCGGCGCGCTCGACGCCGTGGTGGAGGCGCTCGACGCGAGCGGGCGGGTCCGCGAGGCGCACCAGGTCAACCGGGAACGCGCCGCGCTGCTTGACCGCCTGTCCCGGCACGACCCGCGCACCGGCGCCGAGATCGTGGACACCTTTCACATGGTGACCGAGATCGCGGTGACCGCCGGCGACCTGCCGGGCGCCCTCAGCACCGCGCGGATGGCCCAGGACGACGACATCGCGGCCGGGCAGCCGCACATGGCGGCCAGCAAACCGATCCTGCCGCTGGTCCTGCAGGGCCGGTTCGACGAGGCGCTCACCCAGGCGGCCATCATGTGGGACGCCTGGCAGCGCGCAGGCCAGGCCACCGGCCAGGTGGATGGGCCCGGCCGCCTACGCGGCGGTGCTCGCGCACGGGCTGCGCGGCGACCACAAGGAGCACGACGACTGGCTGGTCCGGCTCAGGGAGATCACCGGCACCGGCACGCACGGTACCTACCTGGCCTCGTTCGCGGCGTTCAGCGATGCCCGCATCGCGCTGCACCAGGGCCGCATCGACGCGGCCGTAGTGGCGGTCGCCGGCCTGCCCCTGGGGCAGGAGCCCTGGTACGGGACGCCGCACTGGTACTCCGCGCGGCCCTATGCCTGGGCGATCGCCGCCGAAGTGGCCATCGTCGCCGGGCTGCCCGACGCCGCCGACCGGCTGGCGGCCGCGGCACCGGCCGGGGAGGAGAACTACTGGGCCGCGGCCTGCCTGGCCCGCGCCGCGGGCAGGCTCAACGGCGACCACGGGGCGCTGGCCCGGTCACTGGCCGGCTGGGAGGGGATCGACGCCCGCTTCGAGCGGGCCTGCACGCTGCTGCTCATGGACGGCCGGGCCGACGAAGGGCGCGCCGAGCTGGCCACCCTCGGCTGCCAGCCGCCCGCCTGATCCATCGAACGGAAGTCGTGATGTACCAGCCGTACCCGGCCACGGGACCCGCGCCAGGCCCGGACTGCATCCTGCCGCCGCGCACGGTGCGCGCGGCACCGCCGGACAGCTCGACACCCTGGTCAGGGAACTGGACAGCGCCCTTCGGGTGGGCGGCGGGCAGCGCCGCGCCGGCTGAGACTCAGCCAGGCCGTCGCGCCACCGGGCGGACGGCGATGCCAGCCCCGGGGAGGCGGCCTCCCCGGGGCTGGCGACTATCTGCGCGGGTACTCGGTGTCAGTGGGTAACGGTGTAGTGCACCGAACCGTCCGCCGCCTTGGTGATCGTGACGTTGTAGGCGGTGTGCGGCGCGGTGGCCTTCGATGAGGCCGGCACGAGGGCCTGGGCCGCCCAGGGGACCGTGCCCGAGGCGCAGTTCTGGAGGCCGTTCTGGTTGTCGAACGCGGCCAAGTCGTAGAACTCGGTCCCGGTTGCCTTCTTGGGGGTTACGGTCCCGCTCCAGGTGAACCGGTCGGAGGGGTCGTTGAGCGAGATGCTGAACTTCCCATTCTTGATGGGAATCTCGAATCCGATGAAGCTGAATCCCGCGGTGATCGTGTTACCGGTCGCCGGGCAGTGGATGACCAGGGTGGTAAAGAATGGGTCAAATCTCGGGCCGTTCGCGGTCTGATCCACGCTGAACAGCAGCTTCTGGCCCTGGGAGTTCTTACCCGCGTAGTAGGTGCTGCTCGTGCCGGCAAAGGCGGTCGTGCCCGTCAGGAGCACCAGCAGGCATACGCTGATCACTGACAAACCAAGATACTTGCGCATTGCGAACCTCTTTCCTCCCGTGATTAGCCGGGACTCGGCCACGCTCGCGGAATCGACCTTCGCACCGAAAGGCCCATACGGCAAGAAGGGCTGGAAAATGGCTCAGCTCAGCCGGACGCGGGGGTCGAGAAGGGTGTAGGCGATGTCCACGAGGATGTTCGCCACGATCACGAACACGGCGGCGGCAGCACGAAACCGATGATCAGCGGCAGGTTGCCCTCGTCGATCGCCTCGACCGAGTCCTGGCCGATGCCGCCGATGCCGAACACGGTCTCGACCACCACCACGCCGCCGAGCAGCGTGCCGACGTCGATGCCGAGCTGGGACACCACCGGCGTGAGCGCGGACCGCATCGCATGGCCGAGCACCACCCGGTGCTCGGCCAGGGCGGTTCAGTCGAACGAGGGCTTGCGGTCCCTGGTCCGCTTGAGCTCGAAGAAGCCGTCCGCCTCGGTCACCAGCGCCAGCCCGTCGAACAGCCGCCCGGCGGCCTCGCCCTTGGGCGCCGGGGTGATGACCGGGCCGAAGATGGTGTTGCCGCGCAGGCGGATCACCGGCGTGCCGACATCGAGCCCGACAGCGTCGAAGGCCTCGTGGTGCGAGGCCTTGATCTGCTCGTCGAACTCGGTGCTCACCGCGGCCTTGGCCAGGTCGGCGGGCAGGCCAACCTCGGCGAGGGCCTCGGGGATCACCTCGGGGTCCTCCCGGCGGCCCTGGTTGTGCAGCCGGGTGCCGATAGCCGTGTACAGCGGCCCCAGGACGTCCGGGCCGCTGTGCTGCGCGGCCGCGGCGCAGATCCGGACCGGGGTCCAGGCCCGGCTCATCCGCTCCAGGTACTCCTCGCTCAGCCCGTCGCCCTCATGCTGGGTGAGGTTCAGGTAGGCCAGCGACATGATCCGCCACTCGGTATGCACCGGCCGGACCTTCTCCACCTCCAGCATCCACCGGGAGGTGATCCAGGCCCACGGGCACACCGGATCGAACCAGAACTGCACGGTCTCGCGTTCAGCCGGCTGTGTCATGACCGCGCCAACAGCCATTACCGTCCCGGCATTCCCGCGACCTTTGCGTCCCCAGGACTGCAGGCCGGCAGTGCCGGTCAGCGACGTGACCCGGGCCGTGACGCCGCCGTTGCCGTATAGCGCCTGATGCACGAAGTAGAACCTGTCGGTCACCGACTCGCCGCCCGGCCTACCGGCGCGCTGCCGGGCGGCCGGAGTGCGGGACATCACGCGTCCCGCAGGCGCAGCAGCAGCGTGCCGGCCAGCAGCGCCGCGGCGGCCCAGGCGGCCAGCACGCCGAGGCCCGCCCACGGGCCGATCGGCAGGCTGCGCAGGCCGGTGCTTGCCTGGATCTCCAGCCCGGCGGTCATCGGCCCGATCTGCTGCAGGTGCCGCGCAACCGCGGGGCTGCCGGCCACCTGGGTCAGGATCGGGAACAGGTACAGCAGGCCGAGCACGGCCCCGATGGCCACCGCGGCGTCCCGCACCGCGGCGGCCACGCCGAGGCTGAGCAGCGCGATCAGGGCCAGGTAGAGCACGGTCCCGGCGGCGGCGCGCAGCACCGTACCGTCGGCCAGCGACAGCACCGGGTACCCGTTCGCCGGGGTGTACCCGTGGCCGGGCAGGATCAGCCGCCCGGCCAGCACCGAGCCGAGGACCGCGAGCGTCCCGGCGGCCAGCGTCACCGCGGTGACCACGGCGGCCTTGGCGGCCAGCACCGTGGTCCGGCGCGGCATGGCGGCCAGCGTGGTCCTGATCATGCCGGTGGCGTACTCACCGCTGACCGCCAGCACGGCCACGATGGCCACGACCGCCTGGCCGAGGTAGGTCCCGGTGAGGCTGAGCTTGGTGACGTCGACGTGGCAGGCGGCCGTGGACGAGCACGACACGCTCGCCGATACCGTCGCGCTGATGATCACGGTCGCCGCGACGACACCGAGCAGCAGCCAGCCGGTACCGGGCAGCGTGCGCAGCTTCGTCCACTCCGCGTGCAGCGCCGCTCTCATGCGTCCCTCCGCCGCAGCAGGACGGCGGCCAGGCACAGGGCGGCCGCGGCCCACAGGCACAGCACGCCGAACCCGGCCCACGGCGCGAGCGGGAAGTAGCCGTGCTGCGGCGTGTAGACGTTGTTCACCTGCGGGTAGGCCGGGACGTACTGCTGGATGGCGAACCCGGCGGCCGGGGTGACCCGCAGCAGCCAGTCCGCGGCGCCCGGCGGGCAGCACGGCCAGCGGGACGGAGAAGAAGTAGATCACCACGGTCAGCGCGATGACCGCGGTGATGGCGCCCGCGGCGTGCCGCAGGATCGTGCCGGCGGCCAGGGCCAGGACGGCGGTCACGGCGAGCAGCGCCGCGATCCCGGCCACCAGGCGCACCTCGGTGAGCGCGCTCATCGGGAACACGTAGTTGCCGTGGCTGCGCAGCAGGCTCGCACCGACCGGGATCACCGGCGCGGCCCCGATGACCCCCGCCACGAACGTGACCGAGCCGACCACGACCGCCTTGGCCGCCAGGACGCGGCCGCGGGCCGGGGCGGCGGCAAGCGTGGTGCGGATCAGGCCGCGCCGGTACTCGGCGGTGATGAACATCGCGCCCACCACGATCACCACGATCAGCCCGGCGAACGCGCCGGCGAAGCCGTCATCGGCGGGCTCGCCGATGTTCGTGGGCCCGGGCCCGGCCGGCGCGATGTCGCCGGAACCGGTCACCGTGAACGTGCCGCCCGCGGCGTGGAACCGGCCCGGCAGGGACGACGCTACCTGGGCGTTCGCCCCGATGCTCGCACCGTGCCATCCGGCGCCGGGCGCTGTGCCCGGGAAGCTGACGTGGTCGAAGACCGCGGTGGCCACGGTGAGGCCGCTGTTCTGGGCCTGCACCCACGCGGGTGAGGTGACGAACGGGCCGGCCTGCACCGTCGCGGGCAGGCCCGCCAGGCTGACGGTGCCGACCCTGGTCCAGTGCGTGCCGTCGGCGGAGTCGTACCCGGTGAGCGTGTCACCGGTCCGTACCAGCCGCAGCCAGCGCGGCGACGCGGCGGA
Organism: uncultured Actinomycetes bacterium; assembly: GCA_963726415.1. GTDB lineage: Bacteria > Actinomycetota > Actinomycetes > Streptosporangiales > Streptosporangiaceae > DASXKD01. The sequence goes on along the minus strand of CAVSCM010000036.1, from coordinate 504,882 downwards.
CACGGCCCCGGGCAGGCCCGGCGTGTCGCCGGTGTAGTTGTACTGCATCCGCACGCCGTGACGGCCGGTGACCATCATCGCCGCGTACGCCGATCCCTGCCGGGTGCTCGCGGTGACGATGATCCCGGCCTTGGCCCAGGGCTGGATGGCGCTGGTGAAGTTCTGCTCCGGGTTCGGCCCGGGCGCGATCCCGCCACCCGGCGGCGAGGCGCGCCCGGTCAGCGAGGTCACCCGGACGGTGATGCTGCCGTTCCCGCGCAGTGCCTGGTGCACGAAGTAGTAGCTGTCGCTGACCGCCTCACCGCCCGGCCCCACCGGGTTGGACGGCGTGCACGGGGCCGGGGGGCCGATGGGGCCGTGCGGGCCGACCGGCTGGCAGCCGGTCTGCGGCCCGGACGCGGCGTACAGCCCGACCGCGGCGGTCAGCGCCGCGGCGATCACCATGGCGATCACCCAGCCGCGCACGGTGCGGAACTTGGTCCACTCGGCGTGCACCAGCCGCCAGAAACTGTCCCTGTCGTCCCGCCTCGGCGGCGGAGCGTTCCGGCGTCATCGTCGCGGTCATCGGGCCGCCCCCGCAGTGCCAGCCCGGGGGGACGACTCCCCGGAACCCTCCGCGGCTCCTCGGCGCGGTACTCGACGGCATCGCGGGTGAGTTCCAGATAGGCCTCCTCCAGCGTGGCGCGGTGCGCCGACACCTCCGAGAACGGCACCGCGTTCTCGCCCAGCACGAGCACGACCTTCTCGGGCGCCAGCCCGGACACCGTCACCTCGGTGCCGTCGGTGGTGGCCGTGGCTCCGGCGAGCGCAGTGCCGCGGCCGCCCGGTCCGGCGCCGTGGTGCGCAGCGTGACCCGGTCGCCGGACACCGCCGCCAGCAGGTCGCGGGTGCTGGTGTCGGCGAGGACCTTGCCCCGGCCGACGATCACCAGGTGGTCGGCGGTGCCTTCCAGTTCGCTCATCAGGTGGCTGGACACCAGCACCGCCCGGCCGGCCGCGGCCAGCGACCGCAGGAAGCCGCGCATCCAGATGATCCCCTCGGGGTCCATGCCGTTGAACGGCTCGTCCATCATCAGCACCGGCGGGTCACCGAGCAGCGCGGCGGCGATCCCGAGCCGCTGCCGCATGCCCAGCGAGTAGCCGCCCGCCCTGCGCCGGGCGGCCTTGTCAAGCCCGGCCTGCCCGAGCACCGCGTCGACCCGGGCGGCGTCCAGGCCCTGGGAGTGCGCCAGCCACAGCAGGTGGTTGCGCCCGGTGCGGCTGGGCTGCAGCGCGGCCGCGTCCAGCAGCGACCCGAGGTGGGTCAGCGGGCGGTGCAAGGCCGCATACCGCCGCCCGCCGACCAGGGCGGTGCCCTCGTCGGGGGCGTCCAGGCCGAGGATCACCCGCATCGTGGTGGTCTTGCCCGCGCCGTTCGGCCCGATGAACCCGGTGACCTGGCCCGGCGCGACGGTGAACGTCATGCCGTCCAGGGCCAGCGTCGGGCCGAAGCTCTTGCGCAGGCCGCGTACTTCGATCGTTGCTTCCATCGGTCATCGTCCTTGTCGGTTGGCGGACGCTGCGTTCGCAAGTGGTTGTATGCCACCGGCGGTGTCAGCACGGTGTCGGCGGCCGACACCGTGCTGACACCTGGCGCCTGTCATCGTTGGCCCAGGTCATCCGCCCTACGCTGGGCGGGAGGCCACGCCGTCGGGAAGGACCGCGAGCAGGTCATGAGAGTGCTGGTCATCGAGGACTTCGAGGTGCTGGCCACCGCCATCGGCAGCGGGCTGCGCCGCGAGGGCATGGCCGTCGACGTGGCGCTGGACGGGAACGACGCGCTGGAGCACCTGGCGGTCACCCGGTACGACGTCGTGGTGCTCGACCGGGACCTGCCCGGGGTGCACGGCGACGAGGTCTGCCGCCAGATCGTGGCCGGCGGGTCGCAGAGCCGGGTGCTCATGCTGACCGCGGCCAGCACGGTGCGGGAGCGGGTGGACGGCCTGGGCCTGGGCGCCGACGACTACCTGCCCAAGCCGTTCGACTTCGCCGAACTCGTGGCCCGCGTCCGGGCGCTGGGCCGCCGCTCGGCGCCCGCGCTGCCGCCGACGCTGGAGGGCGGCGACCTGACCCTCGACCCAGCCGCCGGGTGGCGTTCCGCGCCGGGCGGCGCCTGGACCTGTCCCCGAAGGAGTTCGCGGTCCTGGAGTGCCTGCTCGCCTCCGGCGGCCGGGTGGTCTCCGCCGAGGAACTGCTCGAACGGGCCTGGGACGAGGCGGCCGACCCGTTCACCACCGCGGTGAAGACGACGATCCGCCGGCTGCGGGCCAAGCTCGGCGACCCGCCGGTCATCCACACCGTCCGCGAGGGCGGCTACCGGATCGGAGAGGCGTGATGTTCCTTTACCGCGAGGTGGCCGCGCTGCTCCGGTTGCGGCCGACCCTGCGCACGCAGCTCACCCTGCTCTACGCTGGGCTCCTCGCCGCCCTGGGCGGTGTGCTGTCTGTTGGCGCTCGTCCCGCTGCAAGGGACGGCGTCGGTCGAGCACGGGACCGCACGCGGCAGCGGTGTCCGCCGCGCTGAACGCCGCCATCCGCGAGAAGGAGATCATCGGCGCCATCGCGCTCCCGGTCGTGGTGCTGCTGGCGCTCGCCGGCGGCTGGCTGATCGCCGGGCGGCTGCTGCGGCCGCTGCGCACGATCACCGCGACCGCCAGGGACATCTCGGCCAGCAACCTGAACCGGCGGCTGGGCCTGGACGGCCGCGACGACGAGTTCGCCGAACTCGGCGAGACCCTCGACGACCTGTTCGGCCGGCTGGAGGCGTCGTTCGAGTCGCAGCGGCACTTCGTGGCCAACGCCTCGCACGAACTGCGCACCCCGCTGACCGCGGAGCGGACCCTGCTGCAGGTAGCGCTCGCCGACCCGGACGCGACCGCGCAGACGCTGCGGTCGGCCTGCGAGCAGGTGCTGGCCCTGGGCGATCAGCAGGAACGCCTGATCGACGCGCTGCTCACCCTGGCCACCAGCGAGGGCGGCATCGAGCAGTGGGAGCCGTTCGACCTGGCCGCGGTCGCCTGGCACGTGGTCACGATCCGCCGCGAGGAGGCGGAGCGCCGGGACGTCCACGTCGACACCAGGCTCGCCGAAGCCCCGACGGCGGGGGATCCGAGGCTGGCGGAAAGCCTGGTGGCGAACCTGGTGGACAACGCGATACGGCACAACTCCGTCGGCGGCCGGGCCGAGATCTCCACGGCAGCCGCTGGCGGCCAGGCGGCCATCAGGGTCCGCAACACCGGGGCGGTGATCCCGCCCGAACGGCTCGGCCGCCTGTTCCAGCCGTTCGGCCGGGCCGACGGCGAGCGCATCCGGCACAGCGACGGGCACGGGCTGGGCCTGGCCATCGTGCAGGCGATCGCCCGCGCGCACGGCGCCACGCTCACCCCGCGGGCCCAGCCCGAAGGCGGCCTCGACGTCGAGGTGACCTTCCCCGGCAAGCCGTCCAGTCCTGCGGAAGACCCCCCCTGTGCCAGCGCCGTGAATGTGGAGTCAGTGCCCTAAGAAGGGCCTCGTTGTCACATCCACGCCCTAATGAGTGTGGCGGCCGCGGCGGCGGGCCAGTGAGAGCACCGTCCTGCGGCCCGGGCCGGCCACGGTGAACCAGGCGCCGAACACGGCGATGCCCGCCGCGACGGAGATCGCCAGGACGATCAGGCTGCCCTGACGGGTGCTGATCACCCCGGTATCGGCCGTCAGCGTCGTGGTGTCGCCGTTACCCGAGGGCCCGGGCCGCGCCCCCGGCCCGCGCCCGGGGCGGCGGGAGCCGGTGTCACCACGGGGAACAGCCGGGCAAGGCTGCCGCTCGCGGTGGGCGCGGACAGGCCGGGAACGGTCCCGCGCGGCAACGCCGAAGGGCGGGCCAGCGGCCCGATCAGCGTGCCGGACCCGGCGGAGCCGTTGCCGCTCTGGCCCGGTGGCGCGGGGTCACGGTGCGACGGCGAGGGCGACGGTGACTTGGACTTGCCGGGCGACGGCGACGGGCTCGGGCAGGGTGCAGTTGTTCGGCGACGACGGGCGGGACCCGGCGAGGGCGACGGGCTCGGGCACGGCGACTTGCTCGGCGAGGGTGACGGGCTGGGGGAGGGCGACTTGCTCGGAGACGGCGACGGCGACGGGGACGGCGACGGGCTGGGCGAGGGCGACTTGCTCGGTGACGGCGAGGGTGACGGTGGCCTGCTCGGTGACGGGCTGGGCGAAGGTGATGCCTTGCTCGGCGACGCTGATGGCGACGGTGAACCGCACTGGAACTGGTCGGGCGACGGTGACGGCGATGTGGTGGCCGCCGCACCGGTGCTGGGCAGGACCGCCAGCAGGATCCCGGCAGCGATCGCACCACCGCCCGCCATGGCGCGTGCCCCGGCCCGCGGCCGGGCAGGTATCAGCCCCTTGTGATCGCCACGGCTTGCCAGCGTTTCTGCGCGTGCGTGCTGCGGGGGTCATCACGGCTGCTTGGACGCAGCCCGGCCGCAACGGTTCCCAAGCCGGGCTCACGGCGCTGCCGGCGGCCCGGCTCCTGGGCTGTCCGGGGCGCGTGTTACCGGTGCGCATCCCGGCGGTAGGCGAGGGGCGTAAAGCCAAAGTGCTGTTTGAACGCGCGGGTGAAGTGGCTCTGGTCGAAGAACCCAGCTTCCAGCGCGATCTGCGCGATGCCGTCGCCGGAATCCCGCAGCCTCGCGGCGGCCCAGGTGAGCCGCAGCCCGCGCGCGTAGGACCCGACCGGGGTGCCGTAACTGAGGCGGAAGACCCGGGCCAGGTGCACCGGGTGCACGCCGACCTCCGTGGCGATGTCGGCCAGCCGCAGATTCTCCCGGAACCGGTCATGCAGCAGCGCCCTGGCCTCGCCCAGCCAGCGCGGCGGCCGCCGTTCCGTGCCGAGGACGCTCGCCTTCCGCAGCCGGGCGGCCAGGGCCAGCAGTTCAAGCACCAGCCCCTCCACGGCGAGCGGCGTGACAGCGTCGGGCATCCGCAGTTCGCCCGCTGTCCGCCGGGCCACCGAGGCCACGCCCAGATCACGCAGGTGGTTGACCTCGCCGAGCACGCCGGCGAAGGGTTCGAGCAACTCGGCGCGGCCCGGGTCGGGCTGTACCGTCAGCACGTCCGCGCCCGCCCGCTCGAACTGGTTGCCGTGCGGTTCGCCGGGCGGCTCGGTGATCATGGTGGCCACCGGGCAGGGCCGGCTGGCGCCCCGCATCAGGCCGTCGAATGACCCGTTGAGTATCACCGCGACGGTGGCCCGCTCGTGGGTGTGCAGCGGCAGCCTGACCAGCGGCGGGAACCGCACCCAGGAGACCAGGAAGCCATCCACGTCGGCGCGGCGGGAGCCGCTGCTGCCGAGCGTCACCGGGACATGTCCAGCGCCCATCGGAACCCCCTGTGCCCGGCGGTGGTTGCTTTCGTGCTACGCCGCTCGGACCGTGCAAGACGACAGCTGGTCAGAGGCTCATTGTGAGAGCCGCCGGGACAGATGTCGAGCCGAGGGAGTCCGATGTCCAGATTGAGATGGGCGGCCGTCCTCTGCGCCGCCGCGATGATGGCCCTCACCGGTGTGGCTTCGGCCGCGACCGCGCCGCCGCTGCCGCCGGGCATGGCGGCTCCGTCGCGGCCCGGGTCTACGGCCACACGTATGTGCTGCTCGGGCCGAGCGTGTTCGGCGTCACCGTGCAGCAGGACCCGCTCACCTATCACGTGGTCAAGCTCGCCGACGGCACCGTGCATGGCCGGTGGCGTTACGACTACTGGGAGTCCGGGCAGCAGACCACCTTCAGCGGCCCGGTGACCTGCATGTCCGTCAGCGGCAACCGGGCCTGGATCGGCGGCCCGGTGACCGCGTCCAGCGACCCGACCCAGGTGGGCATGGGGGCGTGGTGGCAGGTCGCCGACAACGGCACCGGGCGCCACCCGGTCGTTCCTGACCAGACCACGTTCGTCGGGTTCGGCACGATGGCCCAGACCATCGCCTACTGCGACGGTGAGCCAGCACCGCACTTCATCTTCGACGTGCAGCGTGGCGGGGTCCGGGTGCAGGATCCGGTCGGCGGCGGCTAGCCCAGGGCCGTCCCGCACGCCGAAAGCGCCCCGGCGCGGCCCGTCCGGGTCCTCGCCGGGGCGCCTGGGTCGTGCCCGGGCGGCGCCTCATAGCGGCTACCATCGCGCACGGGGATGGCTGCCGTCACGTGATGCCGCCTGGGCGTGGTGCCCGCCCGACGGCCGCCTGGCGGCTCGGCGCGACCTGCTGCCCACGCAGTGCCCAGCCAGCACACCCGGCGGTCCGGCGCTCAGCTTCGGCGCATCTCCGCGCCGCGACTGGCGACTCCCGCGCTCGTCCCCGGATACCGGGCAGGCGCCGCCGCGGAACGAACGCTGCGGCGGTTAGCGCCGTGGGCCTACCAGGTGCCGCCGGGTCCGTCGTAACTGGTGCCCTCGCTCCAGATCAGGTAGCTGGTGCCGCCGGCTGTCCACCGTGATGCCGAAGTAGTCGCCGTAAGGGAACCGGAAGCCGGCCGGGCTCTTGTACGGCGCGCCGGATCCGCGGTCGGACAACCGGACGGCGGGGCTCCACGAGCCACCGCCGTTCGTGGTCGCCCGGTACCAGACGTTCCACGCCGTGCCGCCGTTGCGGTCGTCCTCCCAGGCGACCCGGAAGTCACCGGGCCGCGTACCGGCCGCCACCTTGGGGAAGTCGGCGCCGACCTTGGTCCCGCCCGGGCCCAGGGCGCGCGGGGCGGTCCAGGACCGGCCGCCGTCGGCCGAGGTGATCTCGTACGGCCGCATCGGCGCCTGCGCGGATGGCGTTCGCCGCGTAGGCGACCATGATCGTGCCCGCCGGGTCGACGGCCAGGGAGGTCTGTGCGCCCGTAGAAGTCGTTCGGGCAGTCCTTGGTCGGGCAGTGCGGCTGCTGCTGGCTGCGGGCCACGTACCTGGTCCGCCAGGAGGTGCCGCCGTTGCCGGAGGAGAGCACGGCGAGCAGGATGTCGCCCTTGGCGTCCTGGTGCTCGGCGCTCTCGGCGAAGTACACGCCGCCGTCCGGTGCGACCGCCCCTCGCCTCGGCGAACCAGTACCGCCCGTTCGTGTTCGTCTTCACAGGCGTGGCCCAGGTGCGCCCGAAGTCGTGCGAGGCGGAGACGTAGGAGTCGCTGCTGTTGAAGGCGACGTAGACGTCCCTGCCGCTGGGAGAGATCGCGATCCACGGCTTGTCGGTGAACGACAGATCGGCGGCCCGCCGGAAGTCGTGCAGCGCGGTCCAGGTCCGGCCGTGGTCGTAGGACTTGGCGAACGTCACGTCCCACTGGTTCATCCACGCCGCGTAGACGACCCCGGAGGAGGAGACGGCGAGCCCCGGATCGTTCTGCCAGTGGGCCACCCTGCAGAACTTGCCCGGCGGGCACTGCCGCCTGGGCATGACGGCGGCCTGACTCCAGGTGCGCCCGCGGTCCGGCGAGGACCGGAACAGGATGCAGTGGTTCATCTTGGGGCTGCACACCCGCTGCCCGCCGTACTGCGTGGTCATCTGGTACAGCCACGGCGTCCCCGGCGCCGCCGCGATGTTCGGCTCCCAGTCGTTGTGCGGGCCCCACAGCCGCTCGGTGGTGAAGCCACGGTGCCCGGCGGTCACCGCGGCGGCCGGCATCGCCGCGCAGCACAGTCCGGCCAGCGCGAGCACGGCGCCCAGCGCCACGGTCCTGATTCCCATGCACCCTCCCAGGTGGCCACGCAGTGCCGGGATTCTACGACGCGCGGTTCGCTAGCGCACTGGTACCCGAGCGGCCGCGGCGGTGTCATACTCGGGGGGTAGCGTGCCCGGTATGACCAAGGCGCATGAGGTCGTCGCGGCCTACTGGGCCGCGGCGGAGGCCAGGGACTGGGATGCGTTCGGTGCCCTGGTCGCCGACGACGTCGTCTACCGCGGCCCGCAGACCAGGGAGCAGGTTCGCGGCCGGGAGGCCTACCTCCGGTTCAACGTCGAGGGCTTCGACTACGACTGGCACATCGCGGTCCAGCGGATCGTCGGCGAGGACCGGCACGCCGCGAGCTGGCTGGAGTTCACCGGCCCGGAGGGCACCCAGCCCGGCCTGTGCTTCTTCGAGCTCAACGACGATGGCCTGATCGCAAGGATCACCGATTTCTGGCCGGATCCCTACGAGCTGCCCGCCAGCCGCGCCCATCTGGTCGAGCGCTACTGACCAGACACGGAGTCTTTGTCGTTCCCAGCCCGGCCGGCCGCTCCCGGGTGTTGCCCCCCTTTCATCGCCGGCACGTGCGAGCTGCCGGCCGCGGAGTTCTGTTGGGAACTCTGAGCCTGTTGCGCTGCACCGGCTGGCGGCGAACCAGGCAACTCCGGACCGGAGTTTTCGACTTTCTTATATTGCCGGCAACACCTTCGCCGGGTTAGCCGTCCTTGATGGGCAGCAAAGGAGGTGGTGCAGTGGCACCCCACACCAACCCGCCCGGCCCGGCCGCCGGAGCGGGCGAGGACCCGCTCGACCGGCTGATGGCCGAACGCGGAACTCATCTGCTGCACGCCGCGATAGCGCTCACGGGCAGCCGGGCCGAAGCCGAGGACCTGCTACAGGCGGCGGTCGAGCGATTGCTGCGGCGGCGCCGCCCGGTCGATGACCTGGAGGCGTACCTGCGGCGCATCCTCTACAACCTGGCCGCCGACGGCTGGCGCAGGCGAGGAACCTGGCTCCGGGTGCGCAGCCGGGCGCCCGCGCGGGCCAGCGATGTCATCGGGACCGACCCGCTCACCACCGTGGATCTGCGCGACGCACTGGTCCGTGCACTGCGCCAGCTCAGCCCCCGGCAGCGCACCGTCGTGGTGCTGCGCTACTGGGAGCAACTCACCCAGGCCGAGACCGCCGAACTGCTCGGCTGCTCGGAAGGCAACGTGAAGGCCGTGACGTCCCGGGGGCTGTCACGGCTGCGGGAACTCACCGCCGCCTGGCGTGACCCGCAACCACACGGGGCGAAGGACGCCACGACAGTAAAGGGGACACCATGAACTCCGGCATTGGGGAACAGTTGCGCGAGGGCATCGAGCGCGCGACCACCGGCCAGCGGCTCGACCCCAGCCTGACCGCCCGCGCCCGGCAGCGGCACCGCCGGCGGGCGATCACCATCCGCGCAGCGGCGCTGACCGGTACCGCGGCGGTGGCCGCGGCGGCGACGTTCGCCGCCACCGCCGGTACCGGCGGCACACAACCGGCTGGCACGCTGCCGGCCCGGACGAGCGCCTACATCTTCAGCCACACCGAGGCGGCCGTCGCCGCGGCCGGGCGGGGCACCCTCATCATGCGGGCCGCCGTGAAGCCGCCGCCCACCGCCGACCTGACGGAGGCGATCGCCGATGGAGGGGGGACCAGGCACCATCCGTTGTCGCTCCGCCTCAGCTCACTGCCTATCAAGGGCACCGTTTCCTGGCTGTACCACGGACGGACCCGGACGGAGGGATTCACCCCCTCCGGGCGGCTCGCGATCGATATCGGCCCTAGCGTGGCGACCCGGCCGACCGGGCCCCAGCCGCCCCCCGCCATCATCGCGGTCAACCCGGTCACCCGCACCTGGTACCACCCGATCGTCCCGCTCCGGACTTACAAGATTCACGACGTCACCTGCACAAACGAAGGGGTTGACTGGCTGGCGGTCAGTCTGGCCAGCGAGCGCCAGCTCGCCGCCCTGATCTCCAAGGCGCTCTCCTGCCACCTGTTCCGGGCCGATGGGCAGCAGGTGGTGGACGGCATCCTGGCCCGCCGCCTGGCCGCGACCCCGGCCCTGATGAAGCAGATCCACGGTGAGGCCGGCGACGTCGGCAAGACAATGACTCTCTGGGTCGACGCCGCAACCTACCTGCCGGTGCGGCTGGCACTTAGCCACGCGGAACAGACCGATTTCGCCTGGCTGAAGCCAACTCCGGCGAACCTGGCGCTGCTCCAGGTCAAGGTCCCGGCCGGGTTCCGCAGCGTCCAGGTGCCACCCGGCGCCCAGCTTTTCTGGGTGGGCCTGCAGCCCAAGTAGTAGCCCGTCACCACGCAGGCCGTGGCCCCTTCCGGGCCATGGCCTGCGTGGCCGTGATGGTGACCCCGCGCAGCCCCGGCCCGCGGAACCCTGATGGCCGGCACGAGTGCCCCCCACCCGGTGAGGTGCGCCATCAGCCGGTGACGCGGATCTGGGCGCACTCGGTGTAGCGGACCCGGCCGAAGTACATCACCTTGGCCAGCGCCCACCAGTGCGAGCCGGGCCGTGCCCAGGCCGGCACCGCCACGGTGTACTCCACCGTGATCGTCTCGCCGGGCCCGGCGGTGAACCCGCCGGTCCAGGGTCCCACCTGGTGCCAGGTGCCGAACGGAGACATGAGCTGCGACTCACCCCGGATCACACTGGCGGTCCGGTTCTCCAGCCGCACGGCCAGCGCCGCGCATTGGCCCGGGGCAACGTCAAGGACGGCGGGCTCCACGGCCACCTCCACCTCGGCTTCCCGCGCCTGCAGGTCGGCCACGAGCAAGGCGTCCCGCTCGGCGCGCGGCATGACCCGCGATGGCGGGGGCGGCTCGCCGACGGTGACCAGCACCGCGTCCTCCAGCTCCTCGCCGGGGCCGCCGGCGATCCGCGCGGCCACGAAGTACCGCCCCGGACGGGTGCCGGGCCGGGCCGTCACCGACAGCTCCCACTCCCAGTGCGGGCAGCCGGCGTCGAGCGCGTAGCGCAGCGGCCCGGCACCGCCGTCCGGCCCGGTCACCGCCAGCCCGGGCGGGACATCGAGCGTCACCTCGCCCGTCGTGCTGCCATGGCCACCGGCGACCGACAGGTGCAGCGGGCACGGCGCGGGCTGCCGCACGGCGGCGGGGTCGGCCAGCGTGACGTGGCCGGGGGACAGGTGCACGGTGACCGGCAGGTTCCCGGCCGGCGCCGGGCCCTTGCCGTGCAGCCAGTACCGGGTGAACACCGGCTGGACCAGTTCCATCCCGGTTCCGCCCGCCGTCCCTGGTTCGGCCAGGCCGCCCGGTCCTGGCTGCGTCAGCCACCGTAATCAGGCCCGCCGGGGGGACCGCGACCAGCGCGTGGCCCGCCGTCGACCTCGACCGCGGCGCCGTCGCCGTGCTCGGTGAGGTCGGTCACCTGGGCGGCCGTGATCCCGCCCAGCAGGCTGACCTGGGCCCGGCCCGGCTCCGCGGGCAGGCCGTCGGCGTCCCGCAGCCGGATGGTCACGCCGCCGTCCCGCCGAGGCCGGCCCGGCTGGCCGCTGGCCAGCGGATTGCCGCGCGGCTTGAGCGCGGACAACAGCGCGGCCGGGCGGGCCCGGCCCGGCGTGCTGACCTCGGCCAGGCTGGCCGAGGCGGGGAGCGGGCCGTCATGGCTGCCCGTCTCGACTGCGAGCAGGTCGTGGTTGTACTCCTGGCCGGCCACGACGAAGCCGGCGTCGCGCCAGTCGCCGGTCCCCGCGGCCAGCGCGTACCGGAACTCGTGGCTCCAGTGCTGCCAGGCGAAGCTGCTGCCGTCGCCGGGCGTGCGCCGTGGCCCGTCGATCCACACCCCGGCGGGCCAGGCACTTGAGGCCCGCATCAGCCCGATGTGCAGGGTGCCGTCCGGGGTGACCAGGCTGCTCGGCGTGCCCTGGTTCAGCAGCGCCACGCTGTGCGTGCCGAGCAGCCGGTCCGGCGGCCCGGCGTCCCCCGGCGCACCGCCGGCCACGTCCGCGTCGATCACCGCGTCGGCCAGGTCGGCCGTGAGTTCCGAGACCGCGGCCGGCAGGTCCGGGCCGGACACGATCAGCACCGGCAGGTCGCGGTCCCCTCGGACGTCCGCGCTCGCGGTGAACACCTCCGCGCGGGGCCGCGCCGCGGGCACCCAGACCCGTGCCCCGCCCGGGGCGGCCAGCCGGGCGGCGGCACCGGTCCCCGCCGGGCCGAGGCCGGCCAGCAGCCGGGCCGTCCACGGGTTGACGTCGGGGCCGCCGATCGCGATCCGGAAGTCCGGCAGGTTCGAGTCCAGGTCGAGCGCGCCGTAACGGGGGCCGCCGGCCCGGGAACAGGTCGCCGTGACCCCGGCGGCCGCCAGCGCGGCGACCAGCGCCCGGACGCCGGCCCGCCAGCCCTCCGCCCACTGGCCATGAATGTAAGATTCGTGCCCTTCTAGGGGCGTGGTCGTCACATCCACGCCCCGGCCCGCGCCGGGGCCGTCGGGGACGATGACCTCGGCCACCCCGGCCGCCCAGGTGTGGCCGTCCGCCGACACCCGCACGGCGCTGCTCAGGCCGAACCACTCGCAGGCCGGGTTGTCCAGGGTGTATGCGTCCTCGGCCACGTCGGAGTCGGCCACCCCGAACGGGCGCCCGACCACGGCGGTGGCACACTGGAACACCGGCAGCCCGCCGGGCACGTTGGCGGGGAAGCGGACCCGCAGCAGCCGGTCCTGCCCGATCGACCCGTCCACGTGCGTGCGGAACTCCACCCGGTCCAGGCCGTCCCACAGGATGGTCTCCTGGGTGATCCGCAGGTCCCCGAGGGCGAACCGCGCCACCAGCCGGGAGCCGATCGGGCAGCGCTGCGCCGACACGCTGGCCGGGACGCTGCCGGAACCGGACCCAGGTCCCTGCGGGCACAGCAGCCACGGCCCCTCACCCCAGCGGGGATGAGCGGGGTACTCCGGCGTGAGGACCAGTTCGTTGCCCAGGCCGCGGAGCAGCACGGTGCCCGTCCGCTGGTCGAGCACCTGGGCCAGCCCCCCGCCGCGGGCCGGGTCCGCCGTCACCTCGAACGTGTCGTTGCCGATCACCGTGCCCAGCAGCGCACCCCAGCCGGCGGCCGCCGCGCCCGGGTCAGCCCCGGCGCCGGGCTCGGCCGGGGCGGCGGGCGCGGGAGCGGCGCTCACCTGGTAGCTGCGGTAGCCGAGCGCGGGCACCTCCGCCAGGAACGTGATCCGCACGCTGGCCAGGCTGTCGTCGGCGTGCCGCCGGATCCCCTCGGCCAGGTACGGCACGCTTGCGCCGGTCTCGTCGGTCAGGGCCAGCCACGCCGGGCCCGGCGCGGCGAACTCCAGGGTGCGGGCCGCCAGCCCGGCCCGGGGCCACGACAGCGTGTTGAACACGACGACCGTGCGGCCGTGCGGATCCACGCCGGCGCCGGTCGTTGCGTAATGCTGCCTCGTATCGACCAGGCCGGCCAGGAAGCCCGCCGCCTCCTCGCGCACCTGCTCGCCCCGTTCGAACGCCTCCCGCCACCCGCCGAGCAGGTCCAGGTACACCTGGTCGGACTCGGTGCCGGTGATCGCGTCGTGGTGCGCGCCGAACACCAGTTGCCGCCAGGCCTTGTCCAGCGACTGCGCCGGGTACCCGGCGCCAGCGAGCCAGGCCAGCGTGGCCAGCCGCTCGCCGTCGGACACCGCCACCTCGGCGGCCCGCTGTGCCTGCTTGGTGTCGATGTAGGACACGTCCTTGCCCGGGTACACCGGGTTCATGTCCCTGGTCTGCGGGCTGAGCCAGATCCCGCGCTCGGCGGCCTCGGCGCGCACCGCCGCGAAGAACTCCCGCGGCAGCCCGGTGACGCACCGCGGCCACACGTAGCGCGCCGCGAAGTCCCGGTGCACCTCGGTCGCCCACCGCGGCGGGATGACGTGGTCGGCGCCGACCGGAAGCAGCACGTTCCTGGTCGCGGCCACGGGGGCGAGCAGGGCAAGCTGCCCGAGCGCCTCCTGTTCCGCCGCCTCCAGGTCGGCAGCTTGGTGGATCACCCAGCCCGCGCCGTAGTGGTTGGCCATGTAGCTAGTCAGCAGCCCCCGGCCGTCGGGGGAGATCCACTCGAACTCGCTGGGGAACTGCATCCTGGCGTTGTCGCCGACCGTGCGCCACGGGCCCCACTGGTGGAACGGCCCGCGTGCCCAGGCCGACGCGGTCATCCCGGCCGCCGCCATCAGCCCCGGGTAGCCGGGGTCGTGGCCGAACGCGTCAAGCGCCCAGGCGACCGACGGGTCCGCGCCGAGCACGTCCCGCTGGTGCCCGAGCCCGTAGATGATGTTGCGGATCGTGGACTCGGCCGAGGTCAGGTTGGTGTTGGGCTCGTTGTAGGCGCCGCCGACGAGTTCCGCCCGCCCGGCCGCGATCAGTTCGCGCAGTTCCGCACGGTCCTCCGGGTGCGCGTCGAAGTACGGCTTGAGGTAGTCCACCTCGGCCAGCACGAACTTGTAGTCGGGGTCGTCGCGGGCCGCGTCCAGGTGCAGCCGCACCAGCTCGAACGCGGTGCGCACGTCCGGCAGCCTGCCGTCCTCGCCCGGCATCGTGAGTCCCGCCTCGGTGAACCCGCCCTGGGTGTTCCACCAGACCGGGTCGTAGTGGAAGTGGCAGACCATCCAGATCGTCCACCCCGGCTCGGCGGCGGTGATCTCGCAGGCCTGCTCGGCCCGGGTGCCGGCGCCTTCCGCGATCGCCGTCGCGCCCAGCTTGCTGCCCGGGCCGTGCGGCGCGGCCACGGTCACCGGGACCTCGACGGACCGTTCCGCGCCCGGCGGCAGGTCGCCGATTCCGGCCGGCCGGGGCGTGGTCACCCCGGGCCCCTCGACCCGCACGTGGACCGGGCCCGGTGCGGGCTCGCCCGCGCCGGGCGGGCTCCCCGCCACCGTGACCCGCACGACCTGGCACGGGCCACGGTCGGTGCTGACGAACAACGGGGTGGACTGTGCCTGCACGATCCGCATGACCACATCGTCACACGTCACGGGCCCCGGCTCCGCCACCTGCCGGGCCCATTCCGGCAGGCTGGCCCGGCCCCCGAGGGGCGCGGGCGAGGCGGCCGCTAGCCTGCCGACGCGGGGTCGGCCCGCTGGCGGGTGTCGATGCCGCGGCCGTGGCCGGGATGCCGGGCGGCGACATGGACCTCACACGATCTTGTGTGCGCGACGTACAGCCGCAGGTCGGCGGGCGTGAAGCGTTGTGCGCCCGCGGTGGTACGGGTGGCACGGCCGGAAGCGATGGGCAGCGAGCCGGTACTGCCTAGCCCCGGGCGGTGCGCCGGGCCTGGGCCGCCCGGATCACCACGGCGATGCCCAGCGCGCCCGCCGGCACCAGGGTGACCAGGGCCGGGAGCAGGTAGCGCCAGGAGAACTCGAACACGTCGGCAGCCAGCAGCACCGCCGCGCCCGAGACGAACATCAGCAGGCAGGCCAGGGCAGGCTCGCGGGCGGCCCGGCCTGCCCGCCCGCGCAGCAGCAGGCTCGCCGAGCCGATCAGGCCGGCCAGCACGCACAGGGCGAACAGCGGCCCTGGGGTGTACCCGCCGTGCAGCTGGTAGCCCCGCAGGAATGCGGCGCCCGGCGCCCAGACGACCGGCCTGCCCCCGCCGAAACGGTCCACCGAGGAGCCGATGACCTGCCGGGACGCGTGCGGCGGGAAGTACGGGTAGGACGTCTGGAACTGCCAGCGGGAGATCGCGGTGACGCCCGGGCTGCCGTCCCTGGTCAGCGCGAACGGGCGCACCACGTCGCGCAGGTATGCGTGCAGCACGCGCAGCGGCTGCTGGCTGAGCACCCGGTGGTTGAAGTCGACGATCAGGCTGTTGGTGTTGTCCCGGGCGAGACCGTCGTAGTACGGCCGGATCGGGGAGTGCAGGCCGAAGTCGAGGAAGTCAGGCCCGAGGGCCTGCTGGTACCGGGTGGGGCACATGCCTCGCTCGGCCTGCGGCAGCCGGAGTGTGGCGCAGTCCGCGGCCGCGGCCATCCGGCCGTAGGCGGAGGTGACGCCGGTGTGGGACAGGAAGAAGTCGCCGGCGGCCAGGTAGTTGACCGTGCAGTAGGCGAGGATCGGCAGCACGAACGCCACGCACAGGGTGGCCGCCCGGCCCAGGGCCCGCCGCCAGCCGCCGCCAGCCACCAGCAGGTAGATCACCGCGGGCAGCAGCAGCGCCTCGCCCACCTGGGCGAAGATGGCCGAGGTGCCCAGCACCAGGCCGCCGGCCACGACGGCCCGCCAGTCGGGTGCGGGCCGCCACAGCAGGATGGCCAGGCCGGCCACGATCAGGGCCTCGAACCAGGTGTCCGGCATGAGCGTCTGCTCGATCTGGATCTGGTAGGCGTCGAGCAGCAGCGGCGCCATGGCCAGCGCGGCCAGCCAGCGGGGGCAGCCGCGGCGCAGCAACAGCACGTAGAGTACCACGGCCATGGCCAGGCCGAGCAGGTGCTGCACGGCGGCGACCGCGTTGAAGTTGGCCACCGCCAGGATCGCCCGCAGCGCCCCCTTGTAGCCGAGCGGGTCCATGCCGGGCGCGTCGTTGTACAGGTACCTGGTCGTGTCGATGTAGAACGAGCACGGGCCGGTAGGCGACCTGGGCGAGCACCCGGAGCACCAGCCCGGCGGCCAGCAGCACGGCCGCCAGCCAGTGCCGCCGCACTGCCGCCGCGACAAGGTGCGCGGGGGCGGCCCGTGGCCGGGACAGTGCGGTCCCGGCCACCACCGTTGTCGGTTCTACCTGGCTTTTTTCGAGCATGACGGTCGCCGGGCAGGCGTGATCAGCGGATCCCCGGCGTCGCCTGGCCGCCGCTGGAATGGCACAGGGCAAGGAACACCGTGACGAGCGTCAGCCAGCGGGTCATCCGGTTGCGCGGTACCTGGGTCAGCGCGACCCAGGCGATGCCGGTGTACCAGGCGAACACCCACGGGGCGACGAGGATCCAGGCGTAGGTCAGCGCGAACGGCGCCACCACCTCGCCCGGCTGGTCGGAGGAGATCCGCTGGTAGACGAACCAGGCCACGATGATCATGGCCGCTGGCCAGAGGTATCCCATGACCGTGGCCACCGTGTGCTCTGCCCCCGGCCCGCCGAGGCCCGCGCCGATCAGCTCGAGCACGCGCCACGGCGAGGGCAGCGTGGCCAGTTTCAGCCCGCCGAAGATCGGTTTCAGCGCGACGAGCCCGTACGGCCAGTACTGCAGCGCGACCGTTGCCAGGGCCACCAGCGCGATCCGGGTGGTGCGCATCCACTCGTGCCGCCGCAGCAGCGGCCAGGCCAGCCCGAGGGCGATCAGCACCGCGTTGATCTTTATCCCGCAGGCAAGCCCGATCACCACGCCGATGACCACGTCGCCCCACATGCCGGAGACGCGCCGCGCCACCTGGATCGCGCAGATCGCCGCCGCCGCCACCAGCGTGTCGAGGTGGCCGCCGCTGACCAGTTGCTGGATGAGAACCGGGTTCGCCGTCCAGAACAGGGTCGCCCGCAACGGATCGTCGGACGTCTTCAGCAGCAGGAACCCGACCCCGATGAAGACGGCCCCGTTGAGGATCATCAGGGCCCAGACGGTCATGCTGACGTTCGGGCCGCCGATCGAGGCCGCGAAGGACTGGATCACGGTGGCGAACGGGCCGTACACCGACGGCTGCGTCTTCCACAGCGTGCCGACGGCCTGGGTGTAGGAGGAATGCGGCCCGAGGAACGCCAGTGGCCCGGTGGTGTACGGGTTCCCGCCCAGCGCCGCGATCCGGCCGTAGGCCGCGTAGCTCGCGGTGTCCGAGGAGCCCACCGGGGTCAGGCTGACCATCACCGCGATGATGGCCGCGCTGGCCCACAGCAGGTGCTTGGGGTTGGGGCGCCAGCCCTGGCTGTGTGCCCACAGCATCCCGGCCAGGCCGAGGCAGGCCAGGATGTTGCCGGTGTAGAGCAGGATCGACGCGATGACGATGTTGGTTTCCGAATGGCCAAGCGCCGGCAGCAGGTGCGACAGCGGCAGCCGGAGGGGGATCGTCTCGGCGTTCGGCGCGGTGGCCCCGACGAGCATGCCGAGCAGCAGGCCCGCCCCGGACAGGGTGAGGGCGACCATGGGATCCGACAGCCGGCTCCAGGCCAGTTTCCGGATCACCCGGCTCATGACCCACTCGACCGGGCCGTTGCCAACGGCGAGGTCGGGTGCTGTGAAGGGCAGGGTGTCCGGCCCGGCCGGCCCTGGCGGGCCGGGCGGGTGGGTCGACACCCGTGTCACCTGGGCCATACCTCCGTCGGCGGACCTGCGCGGCTGTCGTCTGGGCAGGCGCTGCCCTGCCCTATCACGGGCTCCCCGATGCCCTCGTCATTACCCGGATAGCCAAGCGCCCTCGTCTTAGCCCAGCGTAGGCGGCCTGCGGAGGACTCACGCCAGATTCGCCTGAATCGCGTCGGCGAGTCCTGGGTGTGTCGCATGCCATACCGCCTGTGGGAACAGCCGGGTGCTACCGGGATGTCTTAAGGGGTGTGATCGATTCTAGTGACGCTGGCCGTGCCGTCCTGCTACCCCGGCCGGCGAATCTCATCCTCATCGAGCAGTCCGGCGTCAAGCGGCAGATCCCCCAGTCCTCGGCCGCGAGCGGCATAATCGAGGCTGAGCAGGCGATGTACCGCCATGGCAGCCGGCTGCGGGAGGTCAAGCTCGTCAGCCGGAACCGGGCCATCGCCCGGTGGAAGGTCGGCGAAGAGGGCTGGCAGCGGGTCGCCTAACCGGCCCGGCTGGCTCGAGACGGGACAACTGGCCCGGGACAGGACAACATGTGCGGGTGACCGGGACGGCCCAGCGGGAGGCCTGGCTGGCACGCACCGCCCCGCCCGTCGAACAGGTGCGCCCGGACCTGTGGTCGGTGCCCGTGCCGATCCCGGACAGCCCGCTGCGTTACACCCTGACCTATCTGATCGCCGCTGGCAGCGGGCTGGTGGTCGTGGACCCCGGCTGGGACTGCGAACCCGCCTGGCAGGCTCTGGCGGAAGGCCTCAAGGCCGCCGGGGCCTCACCCGCCGACGTCACCGGCGTCGTGGTGACCCACATCCATCCCGACCATCACGGCCTGTCCGCAAGGCTGCGCGAGGCCAGCGGGGCGTGGGTCGCCATGCACCCGGCGGAGATGAGCACGCTGTCGGCGCTGCGGCCACTCGACGCCGACACCAGGCGCGCCGACCTGGCCTGGCTGGCCCGGTGCGGTGTGCCGGACGACGTCGCGCCCGGCATCGCCGTCAACGACAGCGCCCTGCGGGCCTTCCAGGCCATGGCCAAGGCCGATGTCCTGCTCGATCACGGCGAACTGGTGCCGCTGCCCGGCCGGCAGGTGCGCGCGGTGTGGACCCCCGGGCACACGCCAGGGCATCTGTGCCTGCACGAGGAATCCGAGAACGTGCTGCTCACCGGCGACCATGTGCTGCCCAGGATCAGCCCGAACATCGGGCTGCAGTCGAACTTCGCCGAACCGCCGCTGGCCGCCTACCTGCGCTCGCTTGAGCTCATCGCGGCCTACGACCACGCCGAGGCGCTGCCCGCCCACGAGTACCGGTTCGCCGGCCTGGCCACCCGGGTCAAGATGCTGCTCGCGCACCACGAGCGCCGCTGCGACGAGGTGCTCGCCATCCTGGGCCGGCGCGGCCCGGCAACGGCCTGGCAGGTCACCGAGGAACTGACCTGGTCCCGTGGCTGGCCGTCGGTCGTCGGCTTCATGCGCCGCGCGGCGCTCGCCGAAGCAGGCGCCCACCTGCGCCATCTCGCCGACGCGGGCCGGGTCCGCGTGACCGTCGCGGAGGCCGGTGAGCCTGACTTGTACGCGCGGGTAACTTAGCCGCCGCGGCCTCTCGATCTTTGCCGCCCCGAAGGTTAGGCTGCCGCCCATGCGCAAACTGGGGCGTTCTTGGTGGATTGCTGGCATCGCGAGCGCGGTCGCGCTGACGACCCCTGGTGGCCCGGCGCTGGCCGCGACCGGCCCGGGCGGATTCTCGCTCCGGCCGGTGTACCAGGCCGATGACTTCGCCCACGGCCAGGCCATGTTCATCCTGCCCGCGGGGGAGAACGGCCTGGTCAACGCGGCACAACTGGCGCAGTTCGAGGCGACGGGCCAGCGCCCGCCGCACAGCCAGGACCAGCTCGCGCCGTACGAGAACCTGGAGTTCGGCTACCCCTCGCTGACCGATTCCACGCTGCACAAGTACTACCTGGACGAGTCGTTCGGGGTGAAGACGGCCAGGTCATCGCCACCGAGCACCCCTCGGCGAAGGTGCCCGTGGTCATCTACCGGGACACCCACGACATCCCCCATATCTACGGGAAGACCGACGCCGCGCTGGCGTTCGGCGCCGGGTACGCCCAGGCTCAGGACCGGCTGTTCCTCATGGACGTGCTGCGTCACTACGGTGAGGGCACGCTCACCTCGTTCCTCGGCCCGTCCTGCGCCGACGAGCAGATGGACCACGACGAGCTGCTACTGGCGCCGTACACGACCGCACAGGCCAACGCCCAGATCAACGCGCTGCCGACCGAATACGGCGCGCAGGGCCGCCTCGCGGTGCAGATGATCCGCGAGTACGTGCAGGGGATCAACGCCTACATCACCAAGGCGCTCACCGATCCGACACTGCTGCCGGTCGAGTACACGCTGTTCGGCCCGCCCAAGCCGTGGACCCCGGCGGACGTCGTCGGGGTCGCCGGGCTGATCGGCGGGATCTTCGGCGACGGCGGCGGCGGTGAGGTCGCCAACTCCGCGCTGCTGCGCTACCTGCAGGGCCAGCTCGGCCAGTCCGGCGGCGCGACCGCGTTCACCGACTTCAAGGAGCAGAACGACCCGGCCGCCCCGACGACCGTGGTCAACAAGTCCTTCCCCTACGAGATCCCAGGGCACGTCAACCCGGCGACGATCGCCATCCCCGACAACCCGGGCGCACCCCTGCAGGGCGGCCCGGTGGACACCACGACCGGCTGCTCGGCCAATGCGCCGAGCAAGGCCGGGCTGTCGGTCATCGAGTCGCTGCTGCGGTTCCCGGCCCAGATGAGCAACGCCCTGGTGGTGGGGGCCAGCCACTCCGCCGACGGGCACCCGCTGGCGGTGTTCGGCCCGCAGGTGTCCTACTTCGCCCCGCAGATCCTCATGCAGGAGGACCTGCACTCGCCCGACTACGACGCCGAGGGCGCGTCCTTCCCCGGCACCGGCTTCGTCGAACTGGGCCGCGGCGTCGACTACGCCTGGTCCGCCACGTCCGCGGGCAGCGACCTGACCGACCAGCGGCTGGAACTGATCTGCAACCCGAACGGCGGCCCGGTGTCGCCGACGGGCACCTTCTATGAGTTCAAGGGCAAGTGCATCCCGATGGTGAACGAGACGTTCCCGGACGGGGCCATCAGCGGGAAGGCGCTCGACCACAAGATCCACCTGACCGTGCACGGGGTGGTCCAGGGCTGGACCACGGCGCGCGGCGGCAAACCGGTGGCGGTGGTGAACCAGCGATCCACCTACAACCACGACGTGGACTCGGTGATCGGCTTCCTGGGTTTCGGCGAGCCCGCCCTCACCCACAGCGCGAAGTCGTGGATGGTCGCCGCCAGCCATGTCGACTACACGTTCAACTGGTTCTACGTCGACAGCAAGGACATCGCCTACTACGTCAGCGGCCTGGATCCGGTGCGCCCCTCGGACGTGGACCCCAACCTGCCCACCTGGGGCACCGGGGGGACGGAGTGGCTCGGGTTCCTGCCCGCGTCCAAGCACGTGCACCAGATCAACCCGCCGCAGGGGTTCTTCGATAGCTGGAACAACAAGCCGGCCCCGCTGTTCTCCGCCTCTGACGGCCAGTACGGGTACGGGCCGGTGTACCGGGTGCAGATGCTCACCACGCAGATCCAGCACCAGTTCGCCGTGCACCACGGCAAGATCACCCGGGCGGACCTGGTGCAGGCGATGGAGACCGCGGCGAGCCAGGACCTGGACGGGCTGACCATCCTGCCGGCCCTGCTG
Organism: uncultured Actinomycetes bacterium; assembly: GCA_963726415.1. Taxonomy (GTDB): domain Bacteria; phylum Actinomycetota; class Actinomycetes; order Streptosporangiales; family Streptosporangiaceae; genus DASXKD01. The sequence goes on along the minus strand of CAVSCM010000036.1, from coordinate 483,134 downwards.
CACGCGGTCGCCGGGCGGCACGAACCGGCCGGCGTGAACCAGATGCTCGCCGCGCTGCGTACCTGGCACGCGTCCGGCGCGCACCGGATCCTCGCCTCGCCCACCGCCACGCAGTACAAGCAGGCCGACGCTGTGGCGATCATGGACCAGCTCACCCCGGCGGTGATCAGGGCCATCTTCGACCCGCTGTTCGCGGCCGGCGGCACCAACTCCGGCGGGTACGACGTCTTCCCGATGGGCTTCGTCAACGAGCCCTTCAACGGCGGCAGCCACCTCGGGAGTGCTTACGACGGCGGCTGGGAGGGCTACACGGTCAAGGCCCTGGACCAGTTCACCGGCACCAGCGTCGCGCAGCCGTTCAGCCCCGAGGTGACCACAAGACTCTGTAGCCGCAGCGGCGGGCTGAACTCCTGCGGCACGGCGCTCGACGCTGCCCTGGAGTCCACCTACCAGGCCCTGGTCAAGGCGAACGGCGGGTCGAAGAACGTATCCACCTGGACCCAGGACGCGAACACCGTCGCCACCGGGCTGACCATGCCGGCCTACGACGCCATCGGCTTCCGGTCACTGGGCATCGTCGGCCAGCCCAGCATCCCCTGGCAGAACCGCCCCACATTCCAGCAGGTGGTCTCGTTCCCGGCGCACCGACCGGCCTAAAGGTTCCGGCCCGGGCGGCTAGCTCGTGGCCAGGACGGGGGTGGGGATGAGCAGGGCCACGGCGGCACAGCAGGCCAGGAACACGGCGGCCATGCCGAACGTCGTGGTGAACCCGGTCAGCGCGGGCAGGCCGCGCAGTGTGCTCGCGGCGACGAACGTGGCCGCGATCTGCCCGCCCAGCGCCCCGCCGAGCGTGCGCAGCACCGTGTTCATTCCGCTGGCGACGCCCGTCTGGTTCGGCGGCACCGCCTGCACGATCAGGTTGCCGAGCGCCGCGAAGGCCAGGCCGATCCCGATTCCCAGCAGCATCGAGCTGACCAGCATGTCGTAGGGGTGCCTGCTGGTGAACGCGAGCCAGCCGCAGGCCACGGCGCTCACCGCCGCGCCGGCCACCAGCGCGCTCCTCGACCCGAACCGCCGCTGCACCCGGCCCGCGACCGAGCCGAGCGCGCCCATGCCGACCGCGCACGGCAGCAGGTACAGCCCCGCGGTCACGACCGAGACCCCGTAGCCGAAGCCGGTGCTGCGCGGCAACTGGGCCAGTTGCGGGAGCAGCAGGAACCACGCGTACAGCCCGGCGCCAACGAGGAAGGCCGCCAGGTTGGCTGTCCACACCCCGCGTACCCGCATCATCGTCATGTCGATGAGCGGGTTGCTGCTGCGCAGCTCGACAAGTATCCATACGCAGCACGCGGCCAGGCCGAACCCCAGGAGTGCCAGCGTCTTCGTGCTGGTCCAGCCCCAGACGGTCGCCTGCGCGATCGCGATCAGCACCGCGGACAGGCCCACGCTCATCAGGGCCGCCGCGGTCCAGTTCACCCGGCCGGGGGAGCGGACCGGCGATTCGGGGATGAGGCGCCAGGCGCACACGGCCGCCGCGACCATGATCGGCAGCGGGATCCAGAAGAGCCAGTGCCAGTTCAGGTGCTCGTCGATGAGCCCGCCGACGACCAGGCCGAGGCCACCGCCGATGCCGAGGATGGCCGACATCAGCCCGATGCTCCCGGCTACCCGGTCGGCGGGGAACTCGTCCCGCGCGATCGCGAACGCCAGCGGGAAGATGCCGCCGGCCACCCCCTGGATGACGCGCGCCACGATGAGCATGGCCAGCGACTGGGACAGCGCCGCGAGCAGTGTTCCGGCGGAGAGTGTCACCAGGGTCCACACCAGCAGCCGCTGCTTGCCGTACATGTCGCCGAGCTTGCCGATGATCGCCGTGCCCACCGACGCCGAGAGCAGGAACCCGGTCAGCAGCCAGGTGACCCCGGTCTCGCTGGCATGCAGGTCGTGCTGCAGGGTCGGCAGCGCCGGGATCACCGCCGAGCTGAGCACCGCGTAGACGGCGCCGGCGAGCGACAGCACGGCCAGGATCACGTTCGGGTGGACGTGCCCGGTCTCGCGCGATCCCGGCACCATGCCATGCACTGTAACCGAGCGCCGTTCCCGCCCCGAGGGCCAGGTGTGCGGGCTTGACCGGCCATTACGGGGGGCTGGATGCTCCGTCGCCGAAGATCATGTCCAGCTGTTCCGCAAGTGCTTCCCCCAGTTGCGCCGTCTGCACCCGGTCGATGTGCGAGGCGGCGGGGTCGAGGCCCTTGGGCGGGGCGGCGGGGTCGAAGCCTTTGGGCGGGGCGGCGGGGTGGGGGCTAACAGAGCGTGGTGAGCGGGACGTCCGGGTCGGCCAGCGCGCCCGCGTCTACCTTGGCACCCGACCGGATCAAGGCCTCGACGTCGGCGTTGACGTCCCAGACGTTGACGTTCATGCCGGCCGCGACCCGGCCGTCCCGCAGCCAGAAGGCGATGAACTCACCGCCTGCGCGGTCGCCGCGGAACACCACCTCGTCCCACTCCGGCGCGAACCCCGAGTACTCCATCCCCACGTCGTACTGGTCGGAGAAGAAGTAGGGGACGTGGTCGTAGCTGACCTGCTGGCCGAGCATCGCCCGGGCCGCGGCCGGGCCCTGGTGCAGCGCGTTCGCCCAGTGCTCCACCCGTACCTGCTGCTGGTAGGACGGGTGCCAGGCGTTGGCCACGTCGCCCGCCGCGAAGATGCCGGGCGCGGAGGTCTGCAGCCCGGCGTCCACCACGATGCCGTTGCTTACCTCCAGCCCGGCCCCGGTCGCCAGCCCGGTCCGTGGCACCACGCCGATACCGGCGACCACGAAGTCGCACTCGATCTCCCGGCCGCGCGCGGTCCGGACCCGTTCGACCGCGCCGGCCCCCTCGAACGAGTCGACCGCGTCACCGAGCACCATCGTGACGCCGTGCTGGAGGTGCACATCCCGGTAGAAGGTGCCGATCTCGGTGCCGAAGATCCGCTCGTTCGGCAGCGCCAGTGGGTCGACGACGGTGACCTCACAGCCGCGCTGGCGCGCGGACGCGGCGATCTCGCTGCCGATCCAGCCGGCGCCGACCACCACCACGTGCCCGCCGGTGACCAGCCTCTCCCGCAGCAGGTCACAGTCGGCGAGCGTGCGCATGTAGTAGATGCCGTCGAGGTCCGCGCCGGGCGCCTGCAGCCGCCGTGGCTCGGCGCCGGTGGCCAGCAGCAGCCGGTCGTAGCCGAGGCTGCGGCCGTCGTCCAGCGTCACCCGGGATCGCTCCGGCTCGACCGCCGTCACCGTCACCCCGGTGACCAGTTCGATCTCCTGCTGCGCGTAGAAGTCCTCCGGGTGCACATGGGCCTTGTCCCGCTCGGACTCGCCGCGCAGGTAGTCCTTGGTCAGCGGCGGCCGCTCATAGGGCTGTTCCGGCTCGGCGCCGATCAGCACGATGCGGCCGTCGAAGCCGCAGGTGCGCAACTCCTCCGCGGCCTTGGCCCCGGCCAGGCTGGCCCCCACGATCACGAACGTCGGCTTGGTCATCGGTATCCCCTGGTGCTGGTCGGCGGCCGCGTTCTAAAGGACAATATTTGAACGATAGACTGGGGCTGGTAATTTAGTCAACAGATCTCTCTTATAGAAGGGCGTGCCGCCGCGGATCGGGCCGCGGCGGCCGCTCCGAGCGAGGGAGGCGGCGTGGACAGAGACGGCATCGGCGCGGACCTGGCGGGGCTCGCCGGCCTGGCCGAGCCGACCAGGCGCGCCCTGTACCTCTACGTGCTCGATCAGGGCTCCGCGGTAAGCCGGGACGAGGCGGCCGCGGGAGTCGGGATACCGCGGCACAAGGCCAAGTTCCACCTCGACAAGCTCGTCGGCGACGGCCTGCTCGAGGTCGAGTTCGCGCGGCGCACCGGGCGCCAGGGGCCGGGCGCGGGCCGGCCTGCCAAGCTCTACCGGCGCGCGGCGCGGGAGTTCTCCGTGACCCTGCCGCAGCGCAGTTACGAGCTTGCCGGGCGGCTCATGGCGCGTGGCATCGCGCAGGCGCGCGGCGCGGGCCGGCCGGTGGCCGAGGCGCTTGGACCACGCCGCCCGCGAGCAGGGGCGCGGACTGGCCGCCGAGGCACTGCGGCGGGCCGGGGATGACCCGTCGCCCGCCGCGCTGCTGGCCGCGGCGCGCTCGGTGCTCGACCAGCAGGGGTATGCGACGCGCGCGGAGCCGGCCGGGCTGACCTTCGCCAACTGCCCGTTCCACGCCCTCGTGGCCGAGCACACCGACCTGGTCTGCGGCATGAACCTGGCGATCGTCGAGGGGATGCTCGGCGGGCTGCCGCCGCTGCCCGTCACCGCCGTGCTCGACCCCGGTGAGGGCCGCTGCTGTGTCCGCCTGGCCGCCGCCGGCCGCGCCGATCCGTGACCGGCCGCGTCAAGCAGCGACCCGGTAGCAAGGGCACCGAGGGGTACCCGGCGATTCAGCCGGTGACCGTGACCGTGGCACCCCCTTGCCGGACGGTGCTCCCGCCGAGCCCGACCGTGGCGTAAAGCACCGAAGTGGTGTTGGGCGCGTACAGCGGCGGCTGGACCGTGAACCGGACGGCCGGTGCCTGGCCCGGGGTGACTGTGCCGATGACCGCGGAGCCGAGCGGGCGGACCAGCCAGCCCTGCGGCGCCGACAGCGCTGCTCAGGGTGGTGTGGCCGTCCGCCCCGTGGCAGTGCCATTACCCAGGGATTACCTGTGGCCGCCGCTGGCCACGCGGGGCGCCGGGTTAGCGCCGAAAGGCGGTTCGGTGGCCCGGCCCGGGGCGGGGGAGCCCGGGAGCGGGTAGTCGCGGAGCGTGCCGGTGTTCGTGGTGCGCTTGGCCAGCCAGCCGAACACGCCGCGCATCGCCGGCGCGGACAGGATCCGGAACGTGCGGTTGCGGTTGCGGATCTTCCGCTCGGTCGCCGGAGTGAGGAAGCGGGCGGCGCCGGCCGCCTGCTTCTGCGACTTGGTGACCAGCGGGCGCATGATCTGCTCGTAGCGCCGGTAGGCGGCGAGATGGTCGCCGCCCGCCAGGGCCAGTTCCCCGGCGAGCGTGTACGCGCCGAGCATGGCGTGCCCGGTCCCGTTGCCGCCGGGTCCCGGGCACCAGGCCGCGTCGCCGAGCAGCACGATCCGCCCGGCCGACCACCGGTCCATCCGGATCTGGCTGATCGTGTCGAAGTACAGTTCCGGGGCATCGCGTAGCGCCGCGAGCAACGCCGGCACCTGCCAGCCGGCGCCGGCGAAATGCTCCGCCACCAGGCGCTTGCAGGCCTGCGTGTCGTGCCAGTCGTAGTCCGGCAGCGTGCCGGTGAACATCAGGCCCACGGCCGCGCGGGCCGGGTCCCGGCCACTGGCGACCATCGCGAGCCGGCCGGGCTCGTTGTAGATCAGCCCGCTGTGGTCGAGCCCGAAGGTGTTGGGCACCGTGAAGCCCGCGACGGCGAGCCCGAGGTCGTGCCGGTAGGAGTCCTCCCCGGCGAATGCCAGCCGCCGCACGGCCGAATGCATCCCGTCCGCCCCCACGACGAGGTCGAAGCGCCGGGCACGGCCCGCGGGAGAACGTCACGTCCACCCCGTCCGGGTCCTGCGCCACGGCGGTGATGTGGTCGCCGAAGACGTACTCCGCGACGTCCTTGCTGCGGTAGTACAGAATCCGGGCGAGGTCGCCGCGCTCGATCTCCACTTCGCCGCTGAACAAGCCGGAAGGGAACGTGGACACCCGGCGCCCGGCGGCATCGATCACCGCCTGGTCGCCCATGCCGGTCTGGCAGGCCTGGATCTCGCCGAGCACGCCCATCCGGGCCAGCAGGGCAAGCTGGTCGCCGCGGAAGTCGACCGCCGACGCCCCGCTGGTGCGCAGCCCGGGCGCCCGCTCCACCACGGTGACCGTGTATCCGGATGTGCCCAGCCAATACGCCAGCGACGGCCCGGCTACGCCGCCGCCCGAGATGAGTACCGACCTGGTCATGGCTCCTCCTGTGTGCGGTCGCGTCCTGGGCCGTGAACGCCCGGTGTGCCCACCGTAGCGAGTTTTTATCCACGTGGTCAATCCAATTGGATAATCCAGTTGGTTGACAGGGCCGCTATGATCGGCGCCATGGGTGACCGCAGCGGCGAACCACGCCATGGGTAACCGGGAAGACCTGCTGGCCGGGGCGCTCGCCTGCCTGAAGACCAAGGGCTGGACCCGGACCACGGTCCGCGACATCGCGGCCGCCGCCGGGGTCAACCACGCCGCGATCGGCTACCACTTCGGATCCAGGGAAGCGCTGCTGATCGAGGCCTTCACCCAGGCCATGGACGCCTGGGGCGCGCAGACCGAGGCCGCGGTGCGCGCCGCTGTCGCCGCGGGTGCCGGGCCGCGCGAGCAGTACGAGGCGTTCTGGCGCCAGGTGATCGAGTCCTACGCCGCCAACCGGTGGCTCTGGCTGGCCACGATCGAGGCCGCCGTCCAGGCCGAGCATTCATCGAAGGTCCGCGAGCTGATGGCCGCCAGCCTGCGGCAGGGCCGCAGCGGGCTCGCCGCCGGGCTGCTCGGTGTCGCCGAGGACACCCTGGACGGCCCCGCGGACCGGGCGCTCGGCTCGGTGCAACTCGCACTGATGTCGGGGTTTCTCGTGCAGTGGCTGATCGACCCGGGGAACGCGCCCACCGAACGGGACATCGCCGACGGCCTGCTGCGGCTGGCGGCTCATCTCGGTGACCGGCCGCTGCCCGAACAGCCCTCCGGTGAGCCTGCCTAGCTGAACGGCGGGACCACGGCCTCGATGAGGTGCGGTCCGGGCTCAGCGAGCGCGCGGCGCAACTGCGCGGCGAACTCGGGTGCGGTCTGCGCCCTGCTGGCCGGCACGCCCATCCCCTCAGCGAGCGCGGTGAAGCTCAGCGCAGGCCGGGACAGTTCCAAGAGGCTGCGCGCGGTCTCGCCCGCGGCCGGGGCGCCGGTACGGTCCAGTTCCATGTTCAGGATCGCGTAGCTCCGGTTGCTGAAGATCACCGTGGTGATGTCCAGTTGCTCGCGGGCATGGGTCCACAGGGCCGAGATCGTGTACATGGCGCTGCCGTCGGCCTCCAGGGCGAGTACCGGCCGTTCCGGGCAGGCGAGCGCGGCGCCCGCGGCCAGCGGCAGGCCCTGGCCGATCGCGCCGCCGGTGAGCGTGAGCCAGTCGTGCGGCGGCGCGCCCGCGGTGGCACCGGGCAGCGCCAATCCTGACGTGTTGGCCTCGTCGCAGACGATCGCGTGCTCCGGCAGCAGCGCGCCGATGACCGCCGCCGCGCTGCTTCCGGTCAGGTCACCGTCCGGCAGGCCGGGCCGCTCCGGCTGCTGCGGGACCGGCGCCAAGCCGGGGGCGGCGAGGTCGGCCAGTGCCGCGAGCGCCCCGGCGATGTCGTCGCCGGGCCCGGCCAGCGTGTGCACCTGGCACCCGTCCGGCACCAGCGAGCTGAGCTTTCCCGGGTAGGCGAAGAAGGACACCGGGGCGCGCGCCCCGGCCAGGATGAGGTGGCGCGTACCGTCGAGTTGCGCGGCGGCCATCTCGGCCAGGTAGGCGAGCCGCTCGACCGGCGGGATGCCCGCGCCGCGCTCGTGCCTTGCCGGGAACGTCTCCGCGAGCATCCGGGCGCCGGTGGCCTGGGAGATGCGGCTGGCCGCCTCGAGCGCAGGCCGGTGCATTGCCGCGCCGCCGAGCAGGATCACGCTGGGCTCGCCGCCGCGGAGCACGGCGGCGGCCGCATCGATCACCTCGCCGGCTACGGGTGACCGGGGCCGCACCGGCACCGCCGGGGCCGGCTCGGCGCCGGGGGACCAGGACACGTCGGCGGGCAGGATGACGGTGGCCACCTGGCCGGGCGGGCACATCGCCGCGGCGGCCGCCTCGGCCACGTCCGCGGCCGCGTCGGCGCTGCGCGCGCACCGCCGTACCCACCCCGACACACTCCCGGCCAGTGCCTCGATGTCGGACTCAAGCGGCGCGTCGAACCGCTTGTGGTACGTGGCGTGGTCCCCGACGATCGCCAGCAGCGGGGTCTGGGCGCGGCGCGCGTTGTGCAGGTTGGCCAGGCCATTCGCCAGACCGGGCCCCAAGTGCAGCAGCACCGCGGCGGGCCGGCCTGCCATCCGGCCGTAACCGTCGGCGGCACCGGTCGCCGCCCCCTCGAACAGGCACAGCACCGCGCGCATCCCCGGTACCTCGTCCAGCGCCGCGACCATGTGCATCTCTGAGGTCCCGGGGTTGGCCAGGCACAGGCTGACCCCGCTGTCGGCCAGGGTGTGGAGCACCGCCTCGGCACCGTTCATGTGACCTCCCTCGGCAGCGGGCTAACCGACCGCGAACACGGCGCTGGCCTTGGCCACGGGCTTGCCGTCGGCATCCACCCGGCCGTCGGCGAACGCCAGCCGCAGGCCCACCCGGGTCACGGTCGCGCTCGCCTCCAGCCAGGCGCCGTCGCGGGCGGCGGCCACGTAGTCCACGGTCAGGCTGACCGTGACCAGGCTGGGGTGCTCGGTCAGCGCACCGCAGTTGCGCCCGCACACCACGTCGAGCAGCGCGGCCAGGATCGCGCCGTGCACGAACCCGCGGGTGTTGAGATGCTCGGAGCGGGCCCGCAGGCCGAGCAGGATGCCGCGCTCCCCGGCGCAGGTGTAGACCGGGCCGATCATGTCGAGGAACGGGCTGGTCCGTCGCGAAGGCTCGAAGCCAGCCGGTACCTCGCTCATGGCCTCCCTCACCGTGCCGTGTGCCGCGCCGCGCCATGTGCGCGTCGGCGCGTTCGTGATGATCGTGGCCATTATCACGTTCCCGGGTGGCGGCTGGGGAACCTGCGTGGCTTTTAAGCCTGGTCACCCCCCGTGGTGTGCGAGCGGTCCGTCCCGGCGGCGTATCAACCCGGCCACACCCTCCTCTGTATGTATGAGCAGGCCATCAGCATTGTCAGCGGTGAGGAGGTGTCCGGCATGACGATCACATCGCGAGTTCTCCACGGCGCATGCCGTGTGCCGTCCGCACCGGTGCTGCGCACGCCCAGCCGCCGCTTCAGTGCGGCGGATGGCCGTGCCATGGCGCCCAGCCGTCCCACGGCGGCCGTTTGCCGGGCAGCCATGGACCTGATTCCGGCCACCGTCAACACCTGAGCCCTGGCAGCGCCGCCCAGCGGGCGCCCGCATTGCCACGGCGACCCGCCACCGGCCGATCCCCTCGACCCACTTGCCCCGTTCCGGGGCTTACCGATCCTCGTCCGCTTGCAACGCCACGGAGAGGAGGTGAATCACATGTACTCGTACCAAACCACCCGGCTCGTCGACGAGCGGCGCCGCGAACTGCAGGCCGAGCAGCGCCGAGCGCAGAGCGCCGCGCTGGCCACGTCATCGCGGCGCGCCCGGCTGGCCCGCGGCCGGCGTGTGCGCCTGGCCGTCCGTAAGGCCCTGTGGCTGCGCTCAGAGCTGCAGCGCTAACGCCGCCGGTGTTCCCCGGCCTCGCCGGGGAACACCGGCTCCCAATACTCGGCAGTGGGCCCCCGAACGAGTCCCGGCCCAGAGGCCGGTTCCGGACGCGGAATCGGCCTCCTGTCGTCTCGTGCGGCGGCGAGGCACGGCAGTGGACCTTCCCAGCCCACCCGCCTGGCCCCCGTCAGGCGGGTGCGGGTGGCGCGGGCTCAGGTGCGGGGAGGTGCGGAGATGCATGTCAACCCGGATCCGCTGTGTGCGTACCGGGCGAGGCCCGATCTGTTCGCGTGTCTTAATGGCAGGGTTGGCGGGGCGGGCGGCATGCCCGCCCCGCCGCACCGGGATCAGTTGCCGTTGAACGGGTTGACCAGCGGGTTCGTGCTGGAGTAGAGGCCCGCCGGGTTCGGGTACCAGACCCAGAAGTGCATCGTGTACAGGTTGGGGTGCCAGAAGAAGAACGACGCCCCGGACCCAGGAGCCGTCGCTGGGCAGTCCTGCTGGCTCGGCTCGGGCACGAACGTGCCGTCGTTGTAGTGGCAGCCGGCCGGGAAGAAGCCGAACGTGGCGTTCGGCAGCGGCGGCGTCTTCGGAATGCTGGTGAAGACCCACTCAAGGGCGCCGAGCTGCCAGGTGTTGTTCGAGGTGTGCTCGTACACCAGGATCTGCGGCTTGCGCACGTCGAACCCGCTGATGCTCGGGTTCAGGAAGTGGTAGCCCATGTTCGGCATCATCTTCGTGATGATCTTGTAGCCGTCGGCCTGCGCCTTGGCCAGGTTGGTGGAGTACTTCGCGGTCGCCATCCGGGCCTGCGCGATGTCCTTGGTCAGCACCGAGTTCCCGCTGCCGGTACCCATTCCGGCCATGCTCTTCGCCGACGGTGTCTGCCCCCAGGCCGGGATCAGCATCCATAGTCCGGCGGAAAGTACCACCGCGGTGATGCCGGACAGCCTGAGCAGGCGCATCTTCTGTTTCTTCATTGCCTTACGACCCTTCTTGGACCTGATAGATGTGGTCGGCGACCAAACCATGAGCCTCCCGGTGGACGTCCGCCGCGGCTTCCGCCGACGGCGCCTCTACCAGGCAGAACACTCGCCCGTTTCCTTCATCGACCCAGTACCTGAGGTACCGAACGTCATGACCTGGCTGCGTTTGGAGGTCGGCGAGATGAGCCTTGGCAACGTCGTCCATCGATACGCCGCCGTCGAACTCATGGACATCCATGAAAAGCGGCACTGTGGCCTCCCTTTCCGGTCGTCGGAGCTTTCTCAATGACCGTAAGGTGGCCAGGTCAGCGGCCTCATCGGGGAAAGTGCCCGGCTTTGCGGCGGCGGCTACCCACTTTTCGGCGGCGGCTGCCTAGATTGGTCGCGCGGGGCGGCGTGGGCGCGCGGTGGAGCGTGGGCGCGCGGTGGGGCGTGGGCGCGCGGTCGGGGCGTGGGCGCGCGGTGGGGCGTGGGCGCGCGGCGGGGCGTGGGCGCGCGGTGGGGCGTGGGCGCGCGGTGGGGCGTGGGCGCGGCGCGGCGGTGCCCCCGGCGCGCTGCCACCGGGCGGGCGTCGTCAGGACCCGATGCCCATCCGCGCCGCCTCGCGGGCAGCGGCCGTCCGGGACGAGACGCCGATCTTGGACAGCACCGCGGACACGTGATGGTGCACGGTCCGCTCGGAGATGACGAGCCGCTCGGAGATCTCCCGGTCGGCCAGGCCGTCGGCGAGCAGTACGAGTACCTCCTGCTCGCGTGGGGTCAGCCCTGCCGGGGCGGCCCGGGTGGCCGCGCGCGGCCCGCGCGGGATGGCCTTCACGCCCAGTTCTTTCATCCGCCGCCGGGCCGCTACGGCGGCAACGCTGGCGCTCAGCTCTTCGAACCCGGCAAGGGCGTGCCTGAGCTCTGCCTCATCCGGCGACCACGCCCTGGCCAGCGCGGCGTCGTAGGGCCGGCCGATGCGCTCCCACGCCAGAGCCGCGCTGCGATGGTCACCAGCGGCCTCCAGCGCGTATGGCTCCATGAGACTGGGCAAGGCGGACCGCACGCCGAGCCGCAGCAGCCAGATGGCCAGCGATCCGGAGGTCCACGGGTCGACCCGGCCAGCCGTCTGGTCATAACCCGTCTTGGCCTCGGCGGCGCCGAGGTCCGGCTTGCCGTCAAGCCACCTCAGCTCCGCGCGCGCAGCCCGCACCGGCGCGATCCAGGCCGGCTCGTCCACCCCATCGGCGTATTCGAGCGCCCGGTCGAGCAGCTCCCACGCACCGTCCACGCCGCGGCGCCCCCGGATGAGGCCCAGCGTGCAGAGGTGGTTGAGCTGGTTGACCGGCGAGATGCCCGGGCTGTTCAGCTTCTGGGTGGCGACCTCCGCTGCTTCGTCCCACCGCCCCAGGTAGAGCAGCTCGCGGGATCGCCAGCCGTTGATACACATGCTGAAGACGCCCAGTTCGCTTCCCTCGCAGTAGGGGAGGCCCTCGGCGTAGTAACGGTCCGCGTCCGGGAACCGGTGCAGCTTCGTGGCGGCTTCCATCAGGCTGCTGTACGCCCGGCCGACGGCCTCGGGCAGGTCCGCCTGCTGGGCGACCCGAAGGCTCTCCTCGATCTCGTGCATCCCGCCTTGGCCGACTTCGACCAGGTGCAGGCCGACCGCGTTCAGCACGTAGGCCACCACATCCGGGTAGCCGAACTTCTCACCGAGGTCCCGCGCCTTGGCGATACAGGCCATCGTGCTCTCGCTGGCGCGGCCCCGGGCTATGTCGTCGATGGCGAGACCGCCGTAGGCCCAGGCCAGCTCTTTGCTCGGCGGCCGTCCGTCCAGAACGGCCAGGGCCTCGTGGGCGGCCTGGCTGGCTTCCTCGCCGCGGCACAGCCGCCAGAGGGTTGTGGACAAGAAGCGGAGGTTCGCGCTGATCTGCTCCTGGTCGCCCAGTTCCCGGCGCAGCGCCAGCGCGCTCCGGCGCGCCCGCTCCGCCTCGTCCCACCGGTCCAGCAGCGCGTACTCGTCGGCCACGCCCTCATACAGGGAGGCCAGCGTCGGCTTGTCGACATTAGTTGCGCTACGCAACGACCGTTCATAGTGTGCCGCCGCCTCGCGATATGCGCCCAGGGCGGCCGAACGGCGGGCCGCCTCCGGGGCGTGCCGCAGCACCGCCTGCGCATCGCCGGCGCCCTCGGCGTGGTGGGCAAGCAGCACCGGGTCAGCGCCGATCGCTTCCAGCCGGGCCAGCAGGCGGGCATGAAGTTCGGTCTGCCGGTACGGCGCGATCCCCGCCTCGACGGCCATCCGGCTCAGCTCGTGCCGGAACCGCAGCCCGGTCCCGTCCGGGACCAGGACCCCGGTGGCCAGGCATTCGTCGGCCGAGGCCTGCGATTCCGCCAGGATCCACGTCAGCAGCGACCTGTCCACCCGGGCCCCGTTGACGGCGGCGGTCTCCACGGCCCGCCGGGTGCCGGCGCTGGCCCGGGCCAGCCGGGCCCCGACCGCGTCACGGACGGTGGGTGGCACCGAGGGCCACCCGGCGTCCAGCATCTCGCTCACGTAGAACGGGTTGCCGCCGGTGATCCGGCGCAGTTCAGCCGCGTCCACGTCGCGGTCCCCGACCAGTTCGCGGACCGCTTCGACGGTCAGCGGGGGCAGCTTCATCCGCCGGGTGGCGCGCTGCGTCGCAAGGTCACCGAGGACCATCCGCAGTCGGGTGATCGCCGGTCACCTCGTCGTCCCGGTAGGTGGCCAGCAGCAGGGCAGGTACCCGGCCGAGCCGCCGCCCGAGGAAGCTCAGCAGGTCGATCGTGGCCTCGTCGGCCCAGTGCACGTCCTCGATCACCGCGACGGTGAACGCGGCGGGCGGGCCGAGTTCGGCCAGGAAGCCGGTGAACAACCGGTCCCGCGGTGCCCCGCCGTCACACAGGTCGGCGAACCCGCCGCCGAGCTGCGGGCTGATGTCGAACAGCGGGCCGAGCGGCCGCGGGGTGAGCAGGCCGTCGCAGCCACCCCACAGCCAGCGGGCCCCGGGCAGGCGCTGCTGGAACGCTTCGAGCAGCACGGTCTTGCCCATGCCGGACTCGCCGGACACCAGGACCAGCCGCCCGTCACCCTGCCGGGCTTCGGCCGCGTACTCGGCCAGCGTGTCCAGAAACGGCGTCCGCTCCAGCAGTTCCATGGCCGGACTTGCCCCCTTTGCACCCTTGTTACCTGGATTCTGGCCTGCCCGCCGAGGCGCAGCAACCGGCGGCGCCCGCGTTTTGTCATGGCTGGCGCAGTCATGACGAAAGAATGTGATGGCTGGCGCAACCACGACAAACGGTTCCCGGCCGGCAGTCACCGCCGGGCCGGCTTGCCTGGTCGTGCGGTTTTCTGTCCGGCCCTGGACGGCCGGCTGACAACCGGGGCGCGGCCTGGGTGGTCGTGCGTACCGCATGTTGCCACGGTTCCGCCTGCCATCAGGCTCGTGATCGAGGCGTTCCAGCGGCCTGGCACCCGTATGGACACCCGGCCGGGCGCAGGCCCGGGTGGCGTCGCTGGGCTGACCTTCCGGCTCGCCACGCCACGATCTCAACGCTCTCTCGCTGTTCGAGAGGTTACTGTCGGCGCATGAGCGATGACGCGCGGAGCCCGGCGCAGTACGCGGCCGACATCGACGCGGCCAGGGAGCGACTGGTCGCCTTCGCCGCGGGCTGCTCGCCGGAGCAGTGGCGGGCCGCACCGCTGGACGGTGACCCGCGGCCGGTCGGCGTCATCGTGGATCACGTCGCGGACGCCTACGACTACATGGGCGGCTGGGTGCGGCGATCCTGGCCGGCGAGGACGTGGCCGTGGACGGTGACGATGGTGGACGCGCTCAACGCCGAGCACGCCGTCGCGGCGGCGGCGATGACGCCCGGCGAGGCCATCGAGCATCTGCGCAGCAGCGGCGCCGCGTTCAGCGGCCTGGTGGCCGGCTGCTCCGCCGCGGACCTGCAGGCCGGGGACGGCCGGGTAGAGCGTTTCGCCCAGATCGCGATCAGGCACCCCGACGACCACCGCGCCGAACTCGAAGCCGCGCTCGGCATCTGAGTCTTTCCGCGCACACCTGGGACGTGAACGGCCATCCAGAGATACAACAGTCGCTATACCGCGACATGCGGATCGGGCTACAGTCTGCGATGAAGCATCATTCACCACAGTTGTCCCGGGGCGTGGTCGTGAAAATCAGCAGGGGAGCGTGGTTGTGAAAATCAGGAGCAGAGTCGCTGCCGTCGGATTCTCCGCGGCAGTGGTGGCCGCCGGGCTGGTCTTGCCCACGGTCACCGCCGCAGCGTCGCAGACCTGCGGCGGCACCGGATCGGTGACGACAGTCAATGGCAAGCTGGCCGATGGGGCGGCCTTCAAACTCCAGTGCCCGGCGGGCACCTGGAACGGCACGCTGTTCCTCTACAGCCACGGGTATGTGGTGCCTGGCACCAACAACCCCGCCACGGACGTCGGCGACCCGGACACCGGCGCCTGGCTGCTCAACCACGGCTACGCGCTCGCCGGGTCGTCCTACGCCACCACCGGCTGGGCGATCCAGCAGGCGCTGCCGGACCAGATCAACACGCTGAACAGGTTCGACGGCACGTTCTCGCAGCCGACCCGCACCATCGCCTGGGGCCACTCGCTCGGCGGCATCATCACCGCCGGCCTGATCCAGCGGTACCCGAACCGGTTCAGCGCCGCCCTGCCCATGTGCGGCGTGCTGTCCGGCGGCGTGGCCACCTGGAACACCGCCGCGGACGCCGCGTTCGCGTTCCAGCAGCTCGTTGACCCGTCGGTGCAGGTGGTGAACATCACCAACCCGGGCGCCAACCTGACCGGGGCGCTCCAAGCCGCCGCGGCGGCGCAGCAGACCAAGCAGGGCCGGGCCCGGCTGGCCCTGGTCGCCGCGCTGGGCGACACCCCCGGCTGGTTCACGCCGCTGTCCCCGGAGCCAGGGCCCAAGAACTACACCGCGCAGGAGGCCAACCAGTACGACTGGTTCAGCCAGGTGGACGGCCCGTTCATCTTCGCGCTGCGCGCCGAACTGGAGGCCAGGGCCGGCGGCAACGTGTCCTGGACCACCGGCGTGGACTACACCACCCAGCTCGCGCATGTCCGCCGACAGTGCCGAAGTGGCCGCGCTGTACAAGGCCGCCGGGCTGGACCTGAGCGCGGATCTGGCGACGGTCCAGAACGCCACCCAGATCAGCGCCGACCCCACGGCGGTGCAGTACGTGGAGCACAACGTCACCTTCGACGGCAAGATCGCCATCCCGGTGCTGACCATGCACACCACCGGCGACGGCCTGGTGGTGCCGGAGAACGAGAGCGCCTACCGCACCGTGGTTCACCACGCCGGCAACGCCTCGCTGCTGCGGCAGATCTTCGTGCACCGCGCCGGGCACTGCGCGTTCACTCCGGCGGAGACGATCACCGCCGCGCGTGTCCTGCTGCACCGGCTGTCCACCGGCCACTGGACCAGCACGGCGACCAACCCCGCCAGCCTGAACAAGAGGGCGGCGGCGCTCGGGCCGAAGTTCAACATCTTCGAGTCCAACGGCCAGGTCGTTCCGACGGCGCCGGCCTTCCTCCACTTCACCCCGGCCCCGTACCTGCGGCCGTTCAACCTCGGCAACCCGATCCCGTGATCGGCTGACCGGCAGGTTCGAGACGACGTCAGCCGGCCCGGCCGGCTGGGCCTGATGGCCCAGCCGGCCGGGCTTTGGCTTGCTTGGGCTGGTTCCGACTGCGGGGCTGGTTCTGGCTAAAGGGCCGGGTGCTGGTCCGCCCAGGGCGCGGCCTGCTCGAGCTGGCTGGCCACCCGGATGAGCAGGTCTTCCCGGCCGTAGCCCGCGACCAGTTGCACGCCGACGGGCAGGCCGCTGGCGGTCCGGTGCAGCGGCAGGCTGATGGCGGGCTGGCCGGTCATGTTGAACTGCGCCGTGTAGGGGATGAACCCGGCGATCCGCGCGCCCTCCTGCTCGGGCCCGGCGGCGGTGAACCAGCCCAGCTCCGGGGGCGGGGCACCCACGGTCGGCGTGACGAGCAGGTCGTGGCCGGTCCACCAGTCCGCCATCCGCCGGGACCACATGCCCAGCCACTGCCGGGCCCGCAGGTACGCCACCGCGGTGAGTGCCTTGCCGGCCTGCCGGTAGTGCGCGTTCCGCGGCTCGATCTCGGTGTCGGCGATGGGGCGGCCGAGTATGTCCTCGAACGCCTGGAGCACCGTCTCGGTGTCCGCGGCGATGATCGTGTTGAAGTGCCTGGCGAACCCGGACTCGAACATCGCCGCGGGTGACGACTCCTCGACGTGATGGCCGAGCGACTCGAGCAGCCGCCCCGCGGCGCCCACCGCCTCGCGGCAGTCCGGATCGCGCGGAGTACAGCTCGCCGGACGGCCGGTCGAGCAGCCCGATCCGGAGCCGGCCGGGGTCGGCGCCAACCTCCGCGCGCAGCGGGCGCGGCAGCGGCGGCGCGTAGTACGGCTCGCCCGGCATCCGGGTGCTGATCACGTCCAGTACGCCGGCCGCGTCGCGCACCGTCCGGGTCAGCGCCCCGTCGGTGACGCTGCCGGCCCATCCCTCGCCGGCCAGCGGGCCCTGGCTCACCCTTCCCCGGGTCGGCTTGAGCCCGACCAGACCGCACTCGCTGGCCGGGATGCGGATCGAGCCGCCGCCGTCGCTGGCGTGCGCCACCGGCACCATGCCGCTCGCCACCGCGGCCGCCGACCCGCCCGACGAGCCGCCGGTGGAACGACCCAGGTCCCACGGGTTGCGGGCGGGCGGGAAACTCATCGGCTCGGTGGTCACTGTCGTGCCCAGCTCGGGCACGTTGGTGCGGCCGAGCGGGACGAACCCGGCCGCCAGGAACTGCTGGGCGAGGTAGGACGTCACCGGCCAGGGCAGTTCCCGCAGTGGCCCGAGGCCCATGGCGGTCACCTCACCCGCGACGAAGCAGCCCAGGTCCTTGAGCAGGATCGGCACACCGCGGAACGGCCCGTCGGGCAGCGTGCCCGCGGCCTGCGCCCGTGCCTCTACGAACCTGGTCCGGATCACCGCGTCCAGCCGCGGGTTGACCGCCTCGATCCGGGCGATCGCCGCCGCTACCAGGTCCTCCGGGCTGACCTCGCCGCGGCGCACGAGGTCGGCCTGGGCGGTGGCATCAAGCCAGGTCAGATCGGTCACGCTTGGCACGCTACCGTCCCGGCCGCGGCGCTGGCCGCCGAGGGTGAGCGTTACAGTGACGGCACGCGAGGAGGACCAGATGAACTCACCGCAGCGCGGGCCTGGCGAGAAAAGCGCACTGGCCCAGCCAGACGGCACGCCCGGCGGCGCCCTGGGCTCACGGTTCGTGGGGACCGAGGCGTTCCACGGCCGGGATCCGGACACGGCTGCGCTCTCCTGTATCAGCCGGGCCACCCCGACCAAGTGCCAGGCACGCACCAGGCTCTACCGGAACGGGCAGCTCGAACTCGAGGGCTTCCCGGTCGCCGATATCAGCGACCACCTGAATGACCAGGGCGTCACGATCTGGCTCGACCTGCGCGATCCCGACCCAGATGACCTGGGAGTGCTAAGCGAGGAGTTCGGCCTGCACCCGCTGGCCGTCGAGGACGCCGGCAAGGAGAAGCAGCGCCCCAAGCTCGACCGGTACCGCACCCACCTGTTCCTGGCCGCCTTCGCGGTGAAGCTGGACACCGGCACCGGCCAGCTGGCCGCCAGCGAAGTCGACGCCTTCATCACCGACCGGGCGCTGATCACCGTCCGCAAGGACGACGGCCTGGACATCGACGCGGTCGTGGACCGCTGGGACGCCGATACCGACCTGGCCAAGTTTGGCGTCGGCTACCTGCTGCACGGGCTGCTCGACTACATCGTGGACGGTCACTTCGAAGCGGTGCAGAGCCTGGACGAAGCCGTCGAATCGCTGGAGGACGATCTGTTCGCGGACGCCCCGATGAGTCTGCAGGTGCAGCGGCACAGCTTCGAGCTGCGCAAGAGCCTGGTGCTGCTCCGCCGGATCGTGATCCCGATGCGCGAGGTCGTGAACTCGCTGATGCGGCGGGATTTGCATGTCGTGGCCGACGAAATGATGCCTTACTACCAAGACGTCTACGACCACGTGCTGCGCGCGGCGGACTGGACCGACAGCCTGCGGGACCTGGTGACGACCATCCGGGAGACGAACCTCACCATCCAGGGCAACCGGCTGGGCGTCATCACCAAGAAGGTCACCAGCTGGGCGGCGATCATCGCGGTGCCGACGCTGGTGACCGGGTACTACGGGATGAACGTGCCCTACCCCGGGTTCAGCGACAAGGTCGGCTTCTACACCTCGGCCACCATCATGATCGTGGCTGCTGGCCTGCTCTACTACATCTTCAAACGGAAGGACTGGCTCTAGCGCTGGACGGCGGCGACCCGGCCGGGCTCACCCGCGCCGCAGGCTGGCGGCCCATTCGGCGACGCTGGTGACCTCGGCCTGCCGGGGGAACACCTTGTGCAGTAGCACCTGGTGCACCTCGGGATCGGCGTCCAGGCAGCCTTCTGCCAGGACCGTCAGCCGGTAGTCCAGGTCGGCGGCCTGGC
The DNA here is from genome assembly GCA_963726415.1 of uncultured Actinomycetes bacterium. Lineage (GTDB taxonomy): Bacteria > Actinomycetota > Actinomycetes > Streptosporangiales > Streptosporangiaceae > DASXKD01. Next base: position 464,131 of record CAVSCM010000036.1, on the reverse strand, counting down.
GGAGGGTGGAAAGCACCACTCCGCTGGTGGCGATGCCGGCCAGCACCAGGTGCTCGGTGCGGCGGGCGCGCAGCAGCACGTCCAGGTCGCTGCCGGCGAACGCGGAGACCCGGCGCTTGGTGACCACCGCCTCGCCGGGCGCGGGCGCGACGGCGGCGGGGATAGGGATGCCCGGGTCACCGTCGGTGAACCGGCCGGACCCGGCGATCGCGGCGAAGCTCTTGTTCCGGTCGCTGACCTCGGGATACCCCGGGCGGAACGCGATGGTCACGTAGCCGACCATCACGTCCGCGCGCGGGCGGCGGCGATCGCGGTAGCCAGCCGGTCCAGGTAGCCGCCGTCCTGACCGGCGAAGCGGTCCACGATGCCCTGCTGCACGTCCATGATCAGCAGCGCCGTCGATGTCATGGGTGTCCTCCTTGTCGCCGGGGACAGCCTGCCAGGCAGGCCCGCGGCGTAGCGTACTGGTATGGCGACTGTGGAGGATGCCGCCCGGATGGCCACCGACCTGCCCGAGGTCACGGCGGGTGAACGGCACGGCAACCGGACCTGGTTCGTTGCGGGCAAGGCGTTCGCGTGGGAGCGGCCGTTCAGCAAGGCGGACATCAGGCGGTTCGGTGACCAGACCCCGCCGGACGGGCCGATCCTGGCCGTCCGCGTCGCCGATCTCGGCGAGAAGGAGGCCATCCTCGCCGCGAACACAGCCGCCTTCTTCACGATCCCGCATTTCGACGGGTACGCGGCCGTGCTCATCCAGTTGCGGAAGGCGGCGGCGAAGGCACTGCGCGAGGTGATCACCGACGGCTGGCTGGCTACCGCACCACCAAAGCTCGCCGACCAGTACCTGCACCGCTGAACCGATGCTGCTCCACCGCCGCCGCCACCCTTGGCAGGCGCGTTGAAAGGAGGCTGGCCGATGCCAGCGGATTGCCTGCGCCCCCGGCCGCTCGGCGCCTCGGGCATGGAAGTGTCGGCCATGGCGCTGGGTTCCTGGCGCACGTTCGAGCACCTGCCCCAGGACACCGGCTCAGCGATCCTGGCAACGGCCGCCGACGAGGGCATCACCTTCTTCGACGACGCCCGCTACAACGACGAGACCGGCCGGGCGCCGCTGCCGACCGGGTACTCCGAGGTGCTGTTCGGGGAGTTGTTCCGTGCCGCCGGGCTGCGGCGGGACGAGGTCGTGGTCGCCAACAAGCTGTGGTGGGAGTTCTGGCCGGAGCAGACCGCTGCCGCCGAACTGGACGGCTCGCTGGCCCGGATGGGCTTCGACCACGTGGACCTGATCTACGCGAACCCGCCGCCAGACGGCCTCCCCATCCCCGACATGGTGGCCGCCGTGGGCGGGCTGCTCGACGCGGGCAAGGCGCGGGCGTGGGCGATGGTCAACTGGCCGGCCGCCCCGTGCGGCGCGGCGGTGGCGGCGGCCGCGGCGCAGGGCGTGGCACCGCCGTGCGCCGTGCAACTGCCCTACAGCCTGGTGCGCCGCTCCTGGGTCGAGGACCCCGAGATGACTCACGCGCTGCACGCGGCCGGCGCTGGCGTGGTCGCCTCGTTCTGCCTGGAAGGCGGCGTGCTCAGCGGCAAGTACCTGGCAGGTGCGACGACGGGGCGGGCGGCCGTGACCCTCGGCGACCCCCGGGCCGCCCCGGCCGTCGCGGCCGCGCCTGACCTGGCTGCGCTGGCCGTCGCGCTGGGCACCACCGCGGCCACCCTCGCCCTGGCCTTCCCATTCACCAACACCGAGGTCACCAGCGTGCTGTTCGGGGCGACCAGCCCGGAGCAGGTCAGGGCCAACTGCGCGGCGGCCAGCCTGCTGGACCGGCTGAGCCCTGGCGACATCGACCGCCTGCTGGGGATCGGCGCCGAGTAGCCGCGCCGGCGGCGCGGCGGGGACGCAGCGGCACGGAAGGGACCCATCGGTGGCGACGGCAGGCGACATCTCCTGGCACAGCCCGCATGGCATCTTCAACCTGCGGGTGGCAGCCATCCTCACCCGTGGCGAGGAGATCTTGCTATGCACGGTCGAGGGCCTCGGGTACTGGTTCCTGCCCGGGGGCCGGGTCCGCTTCGGCGAACCGTCCGACGCCGCCCTGGCCCGGGAACTGGCCGAGGAGGTCGGGCACGAGTTTCCGGCCGGGGAGCTGGCGCTGGTGGTGGAGAACATCTACGGCGGCGAACGGATCGAGCACGAGATCGGGCTGTACTACCGCCTGGCCTGGCCCGCCACGCTGGACCGCGACGATCTGCGCGGCGACGAGCCGGGCCACACGTTCCGCTGGGTACCGGCCGCGGAACTAGGCTCGCTGCCGTTCGAACCGGCCGGGCTGGTGCCCGTATTGCAAAATCCCAGCGGCACGCTGCGGCACATCGTCGTGTGACCGCCAGACGGCGCCTGGCTACCAGGCCACCTGGCTGGCGGTGCGCAGCGCGTACTCCAGTTCCTGGTATCCCGAGGCCTGCGGCAGCGGGGCGCCCGCCGTGCTGAACCTGCGGCCCGTCAGCACGCCCAGGATGTTCAGGTCATCCACGGGATGCAGCAGGACCAGTCGGCTGCCGGATGGGTTGGACCAGGCGATCACTTCGCGGGGGGAGCCCCCGCGCCCCGGGCGCCGGTCCAAGCCGTTCCATTTCCACGGGGCCAGGCGCTGCAGCAGCGCACCGGTCCGGGCGGAGTACACCGACAGTTCGCCGGTCCACGGCCCGTGCGCGGGCGCGAAGTCGCTATTGCCTGTGTTGCCGATCAGTTTCGTGCCGTCGGGGGTGATGAACACATCCGCGGGGACGGACTCACCGGCCGGGGGCCGCAGCGCGAGCGGCCGGTCGGCGCCCAGGGTGCCGCCCGCCGCGAGGGTATCGATCAGGTGCACCGATGTCACGGCGGGCGGGTGGTACTGCCTCAGGGCCTGGAGGGATGGGTTACGAAGCACGGGCCACTCCTGGAGCACCAGGGTCCGCCCGTTCGCCGTCCACGCACCCTGGAAATTGAGCTGCGGCGTCCAGGAGACCCGGGGCGACACCCAGCGCCGCATCCGGCCGCTACCGAGGCTGACCACCGCCACCTCCGCGGGCTGCCCGCCGCCGCCGAACGCCACCGCCAGCCGGGTGCCTTCCGGCGACAGCGCAATGCTCGGCTGCTGCCTGGGTGTAACCCTGATCGGAAGGGAAAGGCTGGACTGCTGAACCTGTCCGGCCGGGCCGATGCGCACTTCCAGGAACCTCATCAGCGTGGTCTGGTTCCGCCGGTACACCCGGGGCAGGGCGTTCGCGTAGCGCTGCCAGTCGTGCACCGCGCCGAGGACGAACACGGTGCCGCTCGCGTCGGCGGTAATCAGCTGGAAGTTGTTGTACGGCTTGGGCGGGAGGACCGTGGCCAGCAGCTTCCCGGTCGCTGTGGACCTGACCTTGAGGTAGCGGCCGTTCACCGAGGCGCCGTACTGCGTGCCGTGCGAGGTGTAGTTGTAGATGTCTCCCTGGACCGTGTACACGTAGTTGGCCGGCACGGTGGCGTACTTCGGGCCCGCCGGGCGGGGCCCCGGCCCGCTCCCCGGGAGCATGTGAGCAACGGCGAAGGTGCCGGCGATCACCGCTGCCGCGGCTGCCGCGGCGGCCAGCGGAATCAGCCCGGGCGGCCATTGCCGCGGGCGCTTGCGCCGCGGCCCGCCGGGCACGCGCTCGGTCTGGCTGGGCAGGCGCAGCGGCACGATGCTTTCCGGGGTGATCAACTCGGCTTCGGCCCGCAGTTCGCTGCGGAGCCGGTGTTCCAGCAGGGTCACTGGTCCTCCCGGAGCATCCGGCCCAGCGCGGCCAGTCCTCTGGCCGTCGTCGACTTGACGGTGCCGCGGCTTATGCCCATCGCCTCCGCGGTCTCCCGCTCGGGGAGATCCGCGAAGTAGCGGAGCACCAGCGCCTCACGCTGCCGTGGCGGCAGCCGGCGCAGCGCCGCCACCGTGGCGCGCCGCTCCTCGCCCACCAGCATCGACGCCTCCGCCGAGGGAGCGGGCGGAACGGCCAGGGACTGGGGGGTGCGCTTGCGGCGGCGGATCACCGTCCGGCAGCCGTTCACCACTGAGGCCCGCAGGTAGGCGAGGACGTTCGCCTCGTCGGGCAGCCGGTCCCACGCGCGGAACAGGCCGCAGAACGCCTCCTGCACCACATCCTCGGCGGACTGCCGGTCGCCGAGCATGATGAAGGCGAGCCGGGTCAGGCCAAGGGCGTGGCTTCGGTACAGCGCGGTCACCGCGTGGGCGGCCGCGCTCAGTTCCGCGCGGCCGGTGTCCTCCTGCGGGCACGGCGCCACAGGCCCGGTGGTGCGGGTCCGCGGGGCGCCGGTGAAGTCCGAAAGGTGCGCGACATCGCCTTCCACATATCTATCAACGCTGTGGCGCGCCCTGGGTTGCCTCCACGCGGCGTTCAGTCACCGCGGCGACGAGCGTGTCGATCAGCTCCTCGCTGACCCCGAGCCCGGGGAAGGCTGCGAGCGTGGCCAGCGGCATGTTGCCGATGATCGCCAGCAGTTCCGCGCTGCCGAGGATGCCGCCCGGCCTGCCGTCCGCGCGGGTGCCGAGGGCGCCGCGCAGCACCTGCCCGCCTACGGGGTCGGTGAGCCACTCCGTCAGCGTCGAGGTGCCCGACAGCGGCAGGGGTGGCGGGGTGGCCGCGACGGTGATCGCCGCCGACAGCCGGATGTCGCGGGAGGAGGCGCCGACGCAGATGCGGAACTCGCCGCCTTCCAGGACCCACCGCCGGTGCACCGCCGACCAGTAGGACAGGTCACGGGCGGTGAGGGTGAACGGGACCTCCTGCTCGGCCCCCGGCTCCAGGCTGACCTTGGCGAATGCCTTCAGCTCGCGTGGCGGCCTGGCCACCGCCGCGGCCGGGTCGCTCACGTAGACCTGGACGACCTCGGCGCCGGCCGGCCCACTGGCGTTGTTGATCGTGCACCGCACCGTCACCGCCAGGTCGCCGGCGTCTGCCGAACCGGCCTGGCTGATCCGCAGGTCATGGTAGGAGAAGCTGCTATACGACAGCCCGTGGCCGAAGGGGTACGCGACCGGAAGCTCGAGTGCGTCGTAGCCGCGGTAACCCGCGAACACCCCCTCGCCGTACCGGACGTGCCCCTCCTCGCCGGGGAAGTTCAGGTACGCCGGGCAGTCCGCTAGCCGCAGGCCGATGGTCTCGGCCAGCCGCCCCGAGGGATTGACCGCGCCGGTCAGCACGTCCGCGATCGCGGACCCCGCGGCCTGCCCGGCCAGCCAGCACTCCAGCACCGCCGACGCGGCGTGGTCCCAGGTGCTGGTGCGGACCGCGCCGCCGTTGCAGAGCACGGCCACGATCGGGGTGCCGGGGACCGCCTCGGCGAGCCCGGCCAGCAGGCTGGTCTGGGCGCCCGGCAGGTCGATGTGCGCCCGGTCGTAACCCTCCGACTCCTCGGCGGGCGGCAGGCCGAGGAAGACAACGACGACATCGGCGCCGGCCGCCGCGTGGACGGCCTCGGCCGCCATGGTCATGCCGGTCCCGGATCCCGAGCCGAAGTCCGGGACGGGGCTGGACACCGTCGCCGGCCGTGGGCCGAAACTCGCGGCCGGTCCGGCGTCGTCCGCGGCCGGGCCGGGGGAGCCGTCGATCCGGTAGCCGGGAGCGAACCGGACCGTGGCACCCGGCAGCGCCGCGGCCAGCGCGTCCAGCGGCACGTCCACCTGGGTCGGGCTGACCTGGGAACTGCCGGCCCCCTGGAACCGTGGCGTGCGGGCGAACTCGCCGATCACGGCGATGGTCCGGCCGGCCATGCCGGGCAGTGGCAGTACCCCGTCGTTCTTCAGCAGCACCAGGCTCTGCGCCGCGGCGCGGCGGGCCAGGGCATGATGCGCCGCAACGTCCATCTCGGCGGGCTGCCGGCGACGGGACCGGTACACCAGCCGCAGCACCCGCCCGGCGGCCCGGTCGAGCACGGCCTCGTCCAGGTCCCCGGCCGCGACCGCCGCGACGATCGCCCGGTCGCTCACTCCGAGTTTGGGCGGCATCTCCAGGTCCAGGCCCGCGCGCAGCGCCGCCACCCGGTCGTGCACGGCGCCCCAGTCCGAGACCACCAGGCCGTCGAAGCCCCACTCCTCGCGCAGCACATCCGTGAGCAGCCACCGATGCTGCGAGGCGTACTCGCCGTTGACCTTGTTGTAGGAGCACATCACCAGCCACGGCCGCGCCGCGGTGACGACGTGCTCGAACGCCGGGAAGTAGATCTCCCGCAGGGTCCGCTCGTCGACATCGGCGCTGACTCGCATCCGGTCGGTTTCCTGGTTGTTCGCCGCGAAATGCTTCACGCACCCGCCGACCTGCTGTGACTGCAGCCCGTCCACCATCGCTGCGGCGAGCCGGCCGGACAGGAACGGATCCTCGGAGAAGTACTCGAAGTTGCGTCCGCACAGCGGGTGCCGCTTGATGTTGACTCCCGGGCCGAGTACCGCCGCGATGTTCTGGGCCCGCGCCTCCGCACCGAGGGCCGCGCTCACCTCGCGGGCCAGGTCCGTATCCCAGGAGCAGCCCAGTGCCGAGGCGGTAGGGAAGCAGGTGGCGGACTCGCTGGCGCGCAGCCCGGCGTCGGCGGCGCGCTCGGTCTGCTTGCGCAGCCCGTGCGGTCCGTCCGACACCATGACCGCCTCGATGCCGAGTTCGCTGATCGGCGCGGTGTGCCAGAAGTCAGAGCCGAGGCACAGCGCCGCCTTCTGCGGCACGCTGAGTTCGGCCAGCAGGGCGGCTATTGATTCGTCGTCGGCCATGCCCGCGCCCTTCTCGTCGCTGGCCTGGGGGAGCACTCCGCCCTCTGGGGACACCCCAGACCCCGATGGCCCTGGAACCCCCCGGTGGCTCCCGGCCCGGTTCCTCCGTCACCGTGCCGGGGCCTTGCGTGCTGCCCGGTGGCGTGAGAGTGCCGGAGGAGCACAATCGCCAGTATCAGGGCCACGGTCGCACATCCGGCCGCGTACGCGGTGACCACGCGCGTGGTCACCGCGCCCGGCCCCGTGGTGATCACGATCGAGCACCGCGACACCCGCCACCCAGGACAGCAACTGGTCACGGTGACGGGAGAGCGCCATCGCGCCCTGGCCGAGCACCATCGCGAGCATGTAGCACAGCGTCCCGATGGCCAGCCAGCCGAACGCGGCGTTGCCGAGTACGGGCTGCGCGCCGAACAGCACCTGGATCAGCCACGGCCCGAGGATAGCCGCGGGCAGCCCGCCGACGACGCCGAGGACCACCACGACCGCGCAACTGCGCGACAGCAGCCGCCGGAACCGGGCCCGGTCGCCGGCCGCGATGGCGCCGGCCAGTCCGGGCAGCAGGGAGGTCTGCAGCGAGGTGAACACGAACAGCGGCACCCGCGCCATCACCGCCGCGGCGAGCAGCGCGCCGACCACCGCGGGGCTGCCGGGCGACAACAGCCGGACGCTGATCACCGCCGCGTTGATGAGTACCTGGGCGAGCAGCATGGTGCCGATGAGCAGCACGAGCCGGTGGCTCGCGGCCCAGGGGAGCGGTGGGCCAGGGCGCACGCGGGGGATCAGCGGGCCGAGCGTGAGCAGCACGGCCAGCAACGGGGCGACGGTCAGGACGAGCCCGAAGGCCACCGCCGAGTGACTGCCCGCCAGGCCGAGCGCGCACGCCATGGCCGCCCGCAGGCCGCCGTCGATGGCAAGCTGGGCGCCGTACCCGCCGAAGGTAGCCAGGCCCGCGAGCGTGCCGCGGCTGACCGCGGTGACCGCGAGCGCCACACAGGCGCAGCCGAGCACCGTCACCATCGCGGTGTCGCCGCCGAACAGGCGGTCGGCCAGTGGCCGGGCGGTCGCGGCCAGCGGGACCAGGATCACGGCCAGCAGCAGGCCCGACAGCACGCAGGCGCGGCGGACCACGGGCGCGATACCCTCGCCCACCGCGGTCCGTGCCGCCACGAGCCTGATCAGCTCCTGCTCGACGGGCAGGAACACGCCCAGGCCGAGCAGGAACACGAGGGACCAGAGCACCGACAGGGCCGCCATGCCGGAGGCCGCCAGGCTGTGCCCAGCGACGGCGAGGTGCGCGTAATAGCCGGCGCCGAGCACGAGGAGCCCGGCGCCCACGGTGAGCGTCCCCGGCGGCAGCACGTCCAGTGCCCGGCGCGACACCTTCGCCCGGATCCCGACGACCGCATTTGTCGTCGTTGTGGCAACGGCGACACTCTTTGCCGTCGCTGTGGCAACGGAGACAAACGAACCCGGCGCGCGGGCGCCCGGACGGGCGGGGACGCGGGGACCGGGCCGGCCACGGCGGGCTGGCCGGCCTCCGGGACCTGGTCAGGCGCGGGCACGGAAGTACCCGGCGAAGCGCTCGTCGACCTGTGCCCCGGTGAGCCCGAAATCGGCCAGCGCGTACTGGTGCGCCTGGCCCGCGGCCCCGGCGCTCTGTTCGCACAGCACGCGCATGGCGTCCGCGGCCTTGCCGCTCAGCGTCAGCCCGAAGTGCTGGTACACCGCCGCTACCGTGCCCAGCGGGTCTGCGACGAAATCGTCATATACGACGTCGTAGAACCGGGCCGGGTCGTGCCTGGCCCGCGCCTGCGTGAACAGGTCGAGGCCGGTGGCCCAGGTTTCCAGCTGGTCCCGGCCGATCACTTCACCCTGGAACGTGGTGGACCAGCCCGCCGTCGCCTGGGCCGCCAGGCTGCACACCGAGGCGATCGCGGTCCTGGGGTCGCGGTGCGTCTGGATCACCAGGGCGTCCGGGTACACCCGCAGCAGCGCGTCCAGCGCGAACAGGTGGCTGGGGTTCTTCAGCACCCAGCGGCGGCCGCGGTCCGGCAGGCCGATGAGCTGCAGGTTGCGCCGGTGCCTGCGGTAGGCGCCGGTCCAGTCCTGCCCGCGCAGCCAGGCCGCGTAGCCGGGCAGGTGGGCCAGGCACTCGAAGGAGATCGACCGCATCGACTGGCGCAGCAACTGCCAGCACTCCTCCACCTGGTCGGCCGCCATGTAGTGCACGGCCATGAACTCCGGGTGCTGCACGTGGTGCCGTTCGAAACCGGCCTGGAGGTACTGGAACACCGGGTTGGTGGCCCAGGTCTCCGCGCGGCGGGCGGGGCTGGGGCACCTCGGCGAGCCAGGCCTCCAGGCCCTGGTGCGCCGGGTCCGCGGTGAGCAGCCGGTGCAGCGCGGTGGTGCCGGTCCGGGGCAGCCCGATGACGAAGATCGGCCGCTCGATGCTCGACGTCGGCGTATTCCGGGTTCCCGCGTCCACCCCGCCTCGCTGGACAGCCGGGCCGTCAGCGCGCCGCGAACCAGGGCCCGGGCCACCCTGACGCCCTTGGCGGTCAGCCCGGCGTCACGGGCATAGGACTCAAGCAGCACGGCGAGGCCGTCGCCGTAGTCGTCCGCGCCGAAGTCCGTCAGCCCGGTGAGCGCGGTGGCCGCCGCGTGCAGTTCCGCAGCGGTGCCGATGCCCTCGTCCTGCCATTCCCCCATCGGTCAGTGGTGGTACTCGCCGCTGTTGACGTCCAGGCACTGGCCGGTGATGGCCCGGGCCATGGACGAGGCCAGGAACACCACCGCGTCGGCGACCTCGTCGGGTTCCGGCAGCCTGCGCAGGTCGGTGGTGGCGGCCGCCTCGTCGTAGACCTGCTGGCGGTCCACCCCGCGCTGCTCGGCCAGGTACCCGAAGTACCACTTCAGCGAGCCGGCCCAGATGTAGCCGGGCGCCACCGAGTTGACCCGGATCCCCTCCGGTCCGAGTTCGGTGGCCAGGCTCTGCGCCAGGGCGAGCAATGCGGACTTGGCCATCTTGTACCCGCCGAAGGGCAGCCGGGAGTGCCGCAGCACCGCGGAGTTGATCATCACGACGGAGCCCCGGCTGGCGGCCAGCGCCGGGGTGAACAGCCGGGTCAGCCGCAGCACCGCGAGAACATTGGTGTCGAACGCGGTCCGGAGCGCGTCCGGGTCCGCGTCGGCGAGGCTGGTGAGCGGCGGTATCGCGAACGCGTTGTGCACCAGCGTGTCGGCCCGGCCGAACTCCGCGAGCGTGGCCTGTGCCAGGTGCGCCGCGGCTGCCTCGTCGGTGATGTCCGCCGGGACCGCCAGCGCGCGCCGCCCGAGCGCGGTCACCTCCTTGGCCACCTCGTCCAGGCGGCTCGGCCGTACGGGCGGCGAGCACGACGTCCGCGCCCTCCCGCGCGCAGGCCAGCGCGATCGACCGGCCGAGGCCAGGGCCCACCCCGGAAACCACGGCCACGGTGCCGGTCAGCAGCGCCATCAGCCCAGCATCCTGGCGGCAACGGCGGCCTGGCGCGCCGCGATCCGCGCCGCGTACTCCCCTTGTGTCACCTGGGCCTGCCGGTGGTAGGGAAGCGTGGCCGGCAGGTCGGCGAACTTGACCACCTCGGCCCGCGGCCCGTCGCCGGGACCGAGGTCCCTGGTCAGGCGCTGCCAGCGGATCTGCACGTAGCCGCGGCGGTGCCCGGTGCACTCCAGCCAGTTGGCCACGCCGGGGTTCCGCTCGCTGACCACGAAGCGCAGCAGGCCGTCCGGGTCGGCCCGGGCCTGGTCGGCGGTCAGGCTGGTCTGGTGGTTGATGTAGTCCAGCGAGATGTACCACATGCTGCCGAGCTGGATTCCCTGGTACGGCGCGACGTCCCTGCCCGCGGCCGGGACCGTGACGATCATCGCCTGGTCCTCGTCCAGTTCGAAATGGCCGGCCGAGGAGAACTGGGAGGCGAGCCCGCCGGGGGTGCGCCGCGGTTCGGTCATCGTGTTGACCGGCAGCTTCAGGTAGAACCACTCCGGGAAGGCGAGGAAGGTCCGCAGCCGGGACAGCAGGATCTTGCCGGCCACCCGGTAACGCTTTTCGATCGTGGCCAGGTCCGCCACGGGCGGCGCGCACCCAGTACGGTCCGCGTGGCGGATGCTGATGGTGCCGCGTTGCTCGGTGGCCCAGTCGCTGTACACCTCGCGGACAAGGAGCATGGCCGACCCTGGGCCGAGCGTAAAGAAATTGTGCCCGTGAGCGTCGCGGCCGGGGCCGAACCGCAACTCGAACGTGCCGTCCGGGGCGATCTCGACTCTCCCGGTCGTCGAATGCGGACAGGCTGTCGGGCACCTCGACGGGGGAGTAGTCGCCGTTCAGCACCTGGAAGCTCAGGTCCGTGGTGCTGCCGCGGCGCCCCGTGACCACGTACTGGGCGTCGTCGCGCAGGTAGGAGTGGAAGTACAGGGTGTCCGGGTTGTCCAGGCCCATCTTCGTGTAGGGGCCGGTCGAGGCGACGAAGTAGGGGAAGTCGCGCTGGTAGGCCCAGGCGATCTGGAGCGACCCCCGGATGTGCCCGGCCAGGTACTCGTATCCCTCGGCCAGGTCGGCGTCGCTGCGGATGTGCGGCGCGCCGGCGATGAGCCGCTCGGCTTCGGCGATCGCGTCCGCGAACGACTGGGTGAGCACCGGCACCCCCTCCACGCCTCGATCGCGGGCGAGTCAGAGTAGAACGGGTTCTAGAAACGCGTCAACGACGTGCCGTTCATGCGCTCGGCTGCTCCGCCCAGCGATTCGCGGTGAACTTCAGGCTCGGCACATCGTCCAGGGACATCATCACCTCGTAGGTGCGGACATAGCCGGTGTGCGAGATCCGCCACCTGCCGTCATCGCCGCTTGTGTAGCGGTCCTCGTAGAACGCGGCGCCCTTGATCACCACGCGGTACTCGGTGGCGATCACGGTGTCCTCGAATGACCAGGTCCCGGTGGCCGTGGCGCCATCGACGTCGATCTCGGGCTGGCTGGCAAAGTGCACCGTGATGATGCCTGGACCGAGGCTCTTGCGCAGGAACGCGACGATCTCCTCCCGGCCGCGCAACTGGATCGGCTCGCCGAGTGCCCTGGTGCCGTAGTCCACCGTGGCGTCGGCGGTGAACACGTCCGCGATCTCATCCCACAGCTTCAGGTCCACGCAGCGCAGGTACCGGTACTTCAGCCGGCGGATCTCTTCGAGTGCGGCAAGGTCCATGCGCCCAGCCTCCCCAGCCGATTGACTTTCCGCAAGAACTCGTTCTACTTTTTCGATGCTGCCGGCCGGTCCGGAGGTCACGTGCGCTTCTCCTACGCCGAGTCGATGACCGACCCGTCGTTCTACGCTCCGCTTGCCCGCGCCGCCGAGGAGGCCGGGTACGACTCGATGGTGGTGCCGGACAGCCTGTGCTACCCGCTCGACTCGGCCAGCACGTACCCGTTCAATCCGGACGGCAGCCGCGAGTTCCTCGAGGACAAGCCCTTCCTTGAGCCGTTCTCCCTGATACCGGCGCTTGGCACGGTCACGACGAGGCTGCGTTTCGTCACGTTCGTGATCAAGCTGCCGGTGCGCCACCCGGTGCTGGTGGCCAAGCAGGCCACCTCGGTTGCGGTGCTCACCGGCGGGCGGCTCGTCCTGGGCGTGGGCAGCAGCCCGTGGCGCGAGGACTACGAGGTGCTCGGCGTGCCGTGGGCGGGCCGGGGCCAGCGGATGGACGAGGCGCTCGCCATCCTCCGCGGGCTGTCGTCCGGCGGGTACTTCGAGCATCACGGCGAGGCCTTCGACTTCGCACCGGTCAAGATCGCCCCAGTGCCCGCCGAGCCGGTGCCGATCCTGATCGGCGGGCACAGCGATGCCGCGCTGCGCCGGGCGGCCAGGGACGGCGACGGCTGGCTGCACGGCGGGGGAGACCCGGCAGACCTGCCCAGGCTGCTCGCCCGGCTGGCCGAACTGCGGCGGGAGGCCGGTACCGCCGGACGGCCGTTCGAGACCCACGTGATCTCCCTGGACGCCTACACCGTGGACGGGGTGCGGCGACTGGAGGATCTGGGGGTGACCGACGTGGTCGTCGGCTTCCGCTGGCCCTACCAGGTCGGCCCCGACACCGAGCCACTGGCCGACAAGCTCGCCAAGCTGCGCCAGTACGCCGCCGACGTCATCGCCAAGGTCCGGTAACCGAACCCGCCGCTTCGCTGTATGTGGTCGTGGGCGTAATCGCACAAACGCCGCGGGCCAGCGCAAGCTCAGGTTCGGGGAGGTGCCGTCCGGGCGGCAACCGTGTCCAGGTAGCCACCCATGAAGTTCCCCACCGCGGGCAGCAGGAACCATGCTGACAACCGGTACATTTTACGTCGCTCTGCGTCAGTTCCTGCCTGACGGCCGAGTGAGACCAGAACGAGGCCGATGGCGAGCTGGAAGCCGCCCGAGGCGAAGCGCACGTTCGCGACGGCGTGCAGGTGCCGGTACTCCCACGGCGAGATCAGGCGCTGTATGCCGGGCCGCGGGGGAGATAGCCACCACCCGCGCAGACCTTTCGGAGCGGTGTTGTCGTTGGGTGCGTTCATCGGGATGCCTCCCATATCTGCTACGACCTGGCCAGTTTCCCAGCCCAGCAGCTCTGCGTCCTGTGCCACCGGCCCGCGTCGTGCGCTCACCACGAGGCAAGCCCTGTCACTGGACCCGCGCGGTCGCTTCGCGAGCCTTGACACGGCCCCTGGTTCGGGTCCAGGTCGTCCGGCCAGGCATTCGCCCGGGCTCAGGGGACGGCCTGGGTGTCAGTAGCTCAGTTGTTCATCCCAGTCGGTTCCGCGTCCCTCCGGGGTGAGGTCGTAAAGGTTCCAGGCTGGTTCGAGGGTGCCGACGTGGCGGGGATCTTGCCCGGGGTCCTCTGGCGCGTAGAACAATTCCGAGCCCCAGAAGTGGCGGATGGTGTCTCCGTCGCGGTGGAACACGTTCAGCATCGGCTGCTGCTCCCCGCCGGGGGTCTCGGCCAGGTAGTCGCGGTTATAAGTGGTCCCCGCTGAGGACAACAGGCGCAGATGCCGCCAGCCGCGTTCGGCGGCGAAGGGGAGGATGCGCTCGATCGGTGCTTTCCCGGCGACCGCGAGGTTGACGTGCTGGGCGGCATGCTCGGCGGCGCCGTCCAGCTGGTCGAGGAACGCGGTACATGACGGGCACGGACCCTGCGCCAGCGGGAGCAGCGCGGTCTGCCCGCGGTCAGGACCGGGCCGGTCGTCGCCGGGGGCGCGGGGGAACATCATGCTGTAGATCACCAGCGAGTCCCTGCCCGGCGCGAACAGCTCCGACAGCCGCACCTCGGCCAGTTCGTCGCCTGGTCCTTGGCCATGAAAGACGTAATCCTGCGGCACAATCCCGCCCGGTGGCAACCGGCGCCTGGCAGCAGCGACCGTCTCCATGGCACGGCGCAGCTCGATCTCCTGCTCCAGCAGCCGGTCCCGTGCGGCCCGGTACTCAGCGGACTCGCCGGGAAACGCGATCGCCATGGGTCCTCCTAGGAACTCGCCTGCGGCCCTGCGCTAAAGCCAGGAACAAAGTGGGGTCTCAGCTTTGGCTAGCAGCACAAGCCCATGGGTCAGGCCGAGCGGGGCAGGCGGCGCACTGCGGCCGGGGATGGCCGCCACACAGCGCGCACCGGCCGGGTGATGCCGCGAAATAGCGATGAGAGAGCGGAGGCGAACTGGGCCGCGTGCTGTTCGGCGTGGCGGATCTCGGCGGGGCTCTTCGCACGCTCGATCTGGTAGATCCGGTAGGTGTCATAGGGCACCATGGGTCTTCACTCCCCTTCTGCCATGGGTCTGTTGATGTTGTTCATCAGATTGGACGGCCCGGCCACCGGCAATTCATCGGGCTAGCCCGGGCGAAATTTGAGGTCCTGCAGCGACAACGGTAAGCAGGTGCTCATCGGGCTCTGGCGTGCTGTTTGTGCAAGTGAAGGCCGCCTTGCGGCTAGCGTGGCTGTCATGCCGGACTACCGGACGGACCCGCAGGTCGTTCCCTATCTCTTGTATGAGGATGCGGGCGCGGCGATGGACTGGCTGATTAGGGTGTTCGGTTTCGCCGAGCGAGTGCGCGACCGGCACAGCGATGGGACGGTCCGGCACGGCGAGTTGCTGGTCGGCGATGGTGGCGTGGTCATGCTGGGTTCCCCTGGAGAAGGGTTTCAGGGGCCTGCCAAGCTTGGCGAGGTCACGCAACTGCAGTGCATCACGGTCACCGACCTGTTGGCGCACCACGAACGCGCGCAGGCTGCGGGCGCCGACGTCTCCGAAATCTCGGTCCGGGCAGGCCGTGCGCGCAGCTACACAGTCGATGACCCTGAGGGCCACCGCTGGTACTTCAGCGAGCCCCTATAGCCAACGGGGCAGATCTCTCACGGCTAGTGGTGGCTGCGGGGCGCGAGCGCGGCCGACACGATATATCGTGGATGCATGGGAAAGCTGCTCATGATCGTGCTGGCGGCGATCGTCGCGTTCATGCTCCTGTCGGTCGTGATCTCGGCGCTGCATTTCATCTTCTGGGTCGCCGTGGTGGCGCTGATCGTCGTCGTGGGGCTGCGGCTCACCGGTGGCGCCCGGCGCTGGTCCCGGCGGTAGGCCCCGTAGCGCCACCGTCTTAGCCCACTCCGGTGGGCGGGTGTCGGCCGCTCCATGAACTCGGCCCGATGGGCGGCGGAGCAGGGTCTGGCCGATGATGCCTCAGGTCACAGCCTGGGGACACGGCAGGTGGTCAAGGACGATGTCGGCGACCTGCGCAACAGGCACTGTGGTGACCACCTCAAGGGTGGCCGCCGCCCTGAGCCAGCCCTGGCGCGGCGGCGCTGGCCTCGCTGGTTTGTGGTGATGGGCACTCCACCCACATTCTTTGCAGGTGGAGTGCCAACAACCACAAACGCCGTCCGGTGGCCCACGATCATGAGGTTTGTGAGCGCGGAAGGCACGGCCCCCGGCCCGGCGCGCCCCGCGGCAGTGGCTACAGGGGCGTGGCCGGCGCTGATCGCCCGGGCGTGGCCCGCGCTGGCGGGGCTGGGGCTGGGCCTGCTGGCCCTGGGGCCTGGGCTGCGGCGCGGGTTCCTGCTCAGCTACGACATGGTGATCGTGCCGCGGCAGCCGTTCACCGGCGCGCTGGCCGGGCTGGCGGGCGGGCCGCCCCGCGCGGTGCCCAGCGACGCCGTGGTGGCGGCGGCCTCCCGGGTGCTGCCCGCCGACCTGGTGCAGAAACTGCTGCTGCTCTCGATCTTCGTACTGGCCTGTTCCGGCGCGGCGGCCCTGCTCTCCCGCGAGCCGTGGTTCGCACGGCTGGCCGCCGGCGTGTTCTACGCCTGGAACCCGTTCGTAGCCGAGCGGCTCATCATCGGTCAGTGGGCGCTGCTGCTCGGCTACGCCGGCCTGCCGTGGGCGCTGCGCGCGGTCACCACGGGCCCGGTGGCGTCCTGGCGCGGGGCCGGGCGCCTGGGCCTGGCGCTGCTGCCCGCGATCGTCGGCGGTTTCGCCGCGATGACCATCTCCGCGCTGGTCGTCCTGCCCGCCGCGATCCTGGCCAGGCCGCCGGGCACCGGGCAGCCGGGCCTGGGCAGCAGGCCAGGCAGCGGGTGCGGGCGGGAGCCACCGCGCTCGCGGTGCTCGCCGTGGGCAGCCTGCCGTGGCTGATCCCGTCGCTGCTGCGCCCGGTGTACGCCGACCCGGCCGGGGTGGCCGCGTTCGCCGCCCGGGCGGACACCCCGTTCGGTTCCCTCGGCAGCCTGCTGATGCTCGGCGGGATGTGGAACGCCCAGGCCGTGCCCGCGGGGTACGGCGGCTGGTGGTCGGTCTTCTGGCTGGCCCTGGTGCTGGCGGCGGGCGCCGGGTACGTGGCGTTCGGGGTACGGCGGCACCGCTGGCCCGGGCTGGGGGTCGCGGCCGTGGCCGGGCTGGTGATCGCCAGCCTGGGGGTGACCGCGCCCGGCCGGGACCTGCTGCGGGCGCTGGGCAGCCTCTGGCCGGGATTCGCGGTGCTGCGCGATGGCCAGCAGTTCATCGCCCCGCTGGCGCTGGCCGAGGCGCTCGGGGCCGGCCTGCTGGCGTCCTGGGCGGCCAGGCCTGGATGCCCGCCGCCGTCAGTGACCACGGCCCCGCCTCCGACGCCAGCGGCCCCACCACGGGCGAACGCGGGCGTACCTCCGACCGGGCCGGGCTGGCCATCGCGGTGGCGCTGGTGCTCGCGCCGGTGCTGCTGCTGCCCGGGCTCGCCTGGGGGGCGGCGGGGCGGCTGCGTCCCGTCTGGTACCCGCCGGAGTGGCTGAACGCCGCCCGCCTCATCGACGACAGCCGGACCACGGGCAAGGTCCTGGTGCTGCCGTGGACCGCCTACCGGCGCCCGGCCTGGAACGGCGGCCGGGCCCTGCTTGACCCGTGGCCGCGGCTGCTGTCCCGGCCGGTGATCTGGAACGACGGGCCGCAGGTGGGGGACGTCCAGATGCTGGCCGACGATCCCGCCGCGCGCCGGCTGGACGCCGTCATCGCCGCGTCCCGGCCCGCTCACCCCGGCGCTGAAAGCCGCCGGAGTGCGGTTCGTCATCGCCGACGGTGGCCCCGGCAGCGGTCCCGCCTCCGGCGACGGCGGCATGCCCGGCCTCGCGGGCCGCCTGCCCGGCGCCACCGTGGTCGCCGTCGCGCCCGGGCTGGTCGTGTACCGGGTTCTGGGCGGCCCGGCCGGGCACTGACCCCGTCGCCCGGCGGCCCGGCCCGGCGGTAAACCCTGCCGCCCGGCGGCCCGGCTCGTGGTAAACCCTGCCGCCCGGTGCCCCTGGCTGCGAGAGCCTCCGTCGCCCCGGCGGTAGAACCTGATGGTCCTCCGGCCGCCCTTGTTAGCGGATTCCTCATATCGGGCCAGGTATTCGCGCACCTTGGGGTAGTTTCTTCGCGATTAGAACGTGTTACAGTTCTGTCCTGTTTTGCGGCACCCCGGATGATCGGCGGCCGCCGTCAGGCAACCGGTCTGTCCCCCCTACCGCGGGAGGAGCGCCATGATCCACCTGCTCATCGCCGTCGCCCTGGGGATCGCGCTTGCCGTCGGGGGCGCCTTTGCCGCCAGCAGCACGCTGACGAGCGTGACCAACGGCTCTCCGAGCCAAGGCCTCGCTCTATCAATACGGGAACCGCTGACCCGGCCGCGCGGTGGTGACCCTGCCGCCGGACGGCGCCCCGAACGCCGCTCCGGTGCAGATCGAGATCGTGGTCCCGGCCCGCAACGAAGCGCGCAGGCTGCCGGGCGGGCTGGACGCCCTGTGCCGCAAGGCGGCCGCCCTGCAGGTCCCGGCGGGGATCCTCGTGGTGGACAGCGCCAGCACCGACGCGACCGGCGACGTGGTACGGCAGTGGCCGGCCGGCCCGGTGCCGGTCCGCCTGCTGCGCTGCGACCGGCCCGGCAAGGGGCTCGCGGTCCGCACCGGGCTGCTGGCCACCCGCGCCCCGTTCGTCGGGTTCTGCGACGCGGACATGGCCACCGACCTGGCCGCGCTTGACGTCGCGATCGGCCTGCTCGCCGCGGGGAACTCGTTAGTCGTCGGCTCCCGCGGGCTGACCGCCTCGGTGGTGGAGAACCGGCACAACGCGGTCCGCCGGGCCGGCGCGGCCGTGTTCCGCGCCATGGCCCGCCGCGTCGTCCCCGGCGCCACCGACACCCAGTGCGGGTTCAAGTTCTTCTCCGGGCCGCTGGCCCGCGCCGCGGCGCTACGGCTGACCACGCTCGGCTTTGCCTTCGACATCGAGTTGATCACCCTGTGCCAGCGGCTGGGAGCGAGCCTGACCGAGTTCCCCGTGCACTGGCAGGACATGCCGGGATCCACGTTCTCGGTGCCCAGGCACAGCGCCGCGGCACTGCGCGACGTGGCGTCGATCTGGCTGAGCTCACCGGCCCGGCCGCGCGGCCGGCCGGCCCCGGCAGCCGGCACCTGCCGCGCCCCCGGCGCCCGGTGCTGGAACCGCCGGGCGAGGCGCTGCCTGCCGGGATCACGCCGGCGTGAGCGGGCCCGGTGCCCCCGTGGGTCCCCGGACGCCCGGCGGCCCCCGGGCTCCCGGGTCCTCCGCACGCCCACGAGCCACCGGCCGACACGAGCCCCCTAGCCCCCGCGACCGGCCTGGCCGGCCTGCGGGTCGCCATCGCCAACTGGCGCGACCCCTGGCATCCCGACGCTGGCGGCGCCGAACGGTACGCCTGGGAGATCGGCCGGGGCCTCGCCGACCGGGGCGCGCGGGTGGTCTTCCTGACCGCGCGGGCGCCCGGGCAGGCGCGGCGCAGCCGCCACGACGGGATCACGGTGGCCCGGATGGGCGGCCGCTTCACCGTGTACCCGCGCGTGCTCGGCTGGCTGCTCGCCCGCCGCCGGTCCTTCGACGCCGTGCTCGACTGCCAGAACGGGATCCCGTTCTTCACCCCGTGCGTGCTGCCCCGCCGGGTGCCGGTGCTCTGCGTGGTCCACCACGTGCACACCGACCAGTTCGGCGTGCACTTCCCGCGCTGGATGGCGCGGGCGGGCAGGCTGCTGGAAGGACCGGCCGCCCGGCTGGCCTACCGGCGGCACGCCTGCGTGGCGGTGTCCCCGTCCACGGTCACCGCGATGCGCGAACGGCTGCGCTGGACCGGCGACATCTACCTGATCCCGAACGGCGCCCCGCAGCCCGGCCCGCCACGCGCCCCGGGTCCCGGCCGGTCGGTGACCTGGGTGGGCCGCCTGGTCGCGCACAAGCGCGCCGAACTGCTGCTGCCCGTGGCACAGCGGCTGGCGGGCAGTGGGCTCACCGTCGACGTGATCGGGCGTGGCCCCGCCGAAGCGTCCCTGGCCGCCGCGGCCCGCGGCCTGGGCGGCACGCTCCGGCTGCACGGTTTCGTCCCCGAGGTGCGCAAGCAGGAACTCGTCGCCGGTTCGCTGCTGCACCTGAACACCTCCCAGGGCGAGGGCTGGGGCCTGTGCGTGCTCGAAGCCGCGGCGCTCGGCGTGCCCACGGTCGCCTTCGACGTGCCCGGCCTGCGCGACGCCATCTGGGACGGCAGGACCGGCTGGCTGGTCCGCGACGGCGAGACCATCGAGGACGTCACAGAACGCGCCGTCAAGGAACTCGCCGACCCCGCCCGCCGCCGTGAGGTCGCCGCGGCGTGCCGCAGGTGGGCAGTCATGTCTGACCTGGGATCGGAGCACAGAGCGGATGGCCGCACTGATCAGTTCTTCGGTGCATTACGGAACGCTCCCGCGCCATCCACCCCGGCGCCTGGATCGTCTCCGGGGCGGGCCTGCAGCAGGCCGATGGCGTACTGGCCGAAGGCCCCCCGCTCGATCTTCTCCTGGTCACAACCCCCGGCCTGACCCTCCGCCCGGCCACCCCCCTGGAACGCCTCCTAGGCCGCCCCGCCCCGGACCCAGGGACCCTCCGTGACCGGCGCCGTGGCTGGCCATCCCGGGACCCGGCAAGGGGACGGACGCGGGTTACCCGGGCGCGGAGTTCTGTCCGCGCCCGGGTCATCCCCCGGCCGCCCCCCCGCGCCGACGAGCTGCCGGAGACCCGGCGAACCAGTCATGACCACGGTGCCCGGCCTGATCCGGAGCCGCACCGGCGCGACACGCCTCCCGGACGCGGCCCGGCAGCCCGGCGGATCCCGTTCGCTCCGGATACCCGCTGGATCCTCGGGTTCTGCCTGCTGCTGATGGCGCTCCCGTTCCTGACCGCCCCTGGCAACCTGATCGCCGACACCAAGTTCGACCTGGCGATCGACCCGGTGCGCTTCCTGGCCCGCGCGCTGCACCTGTGGGACCCGCAGCAGTTCGGCCAGTTGCAGGACCAGGCGGCGGGCTACCTGTTCCCGATGGGGCCGTTCTTCGCACTCGGCCAGCCTCGCGGGCCTGGAGCCGTGGGTGATCCAGCGGCTGTGGATCGGCACGGTCAGCACCGCCGCCTTCCTCGGCATCGTGCTGCTCGCCGGCCGGCTGGGCATCGGCTCGCCGTGGTCGCGGATCGCCGCCGGGCTCGGCTACGCCGCCTCACCCGCCGCGCTCACCCTGATCGGCGGCCTGTCGTCGGAGTTCCTCCCGGCGGCGATGGTGCCGTGGATCCTGCTCCCGCTGGTCCGTGCGGCCCAGGGCGGCGGCGGACGGGTGCGCGCCGCGGCCCGGTCCGCGGTGGCCGTGGCGTGCTGCGGCGGGATCAACGCGGCCGCGACGTTCGCGGTGCTGGTGCCCGCGGTCATCTACCTGCTGACGCTGCCGCGGCCCGCGCCGCGGTGGCGGAATCCTGGCCTGGTGGGTCCCGGCGGTGATAGCCGCGACCTGGTGGTGGTCGGTCCCGCTGGTGCTGCTGTCCAGGTACGGCGTGTCGATCCTGCCCTACACCGAGAGCGCGGCCGTCACCACCTCGGTGACCGGCCTGTCCAACGTGCTGCGGGGCACCGAGAACTGGATCAGCTACCTGCTGGTGAACGGCCAGCCCTGGTGGCGGGTCGGATACCGGATCGCCACCGGGGCGGTGCCGACCCTGCTCACCGGGCTGGCGGCGGGCCTTGGGCTGGCCGGGCTGCTGCGCCCCAGGCTCCCGGCCCGCCGGTTCCTGCTCTGCCTCCTGCTCACCGGCCTGCTCATCATTTGCGCTGGCCACGTGAGCACGCTCGGGAACCCGTTGGCGGGACCGGTCCAGCATCTGATCAATGGACCGGCCGCGGCGTTTCGTAATGTCAGAAAGTTCGATCCGCTGATCCGCCTGCCGATCGTGCTCGGGCTCGCCCACCTGCTCGCGTCGGTGCGGCTGCCGCGGCCGCGCGCACTGCTGGCGGCGGCCGCGGCGCTCGCCATCGGCGGCCTGGCGCTGCCCGCCTACGCCGGCGGCCTCGAGGTCGCCGGTGACTTCCGCCAGATCCCGCCCTACTGGGTGAGCGCCGCCGGACTGGCTGAACCGGCACGCGGGGCATCAGGCCGTGCTCGTGGTGCCCGGTGCCGCGTTCGGCCAGTACCTGTGGGGCAGCCCGCTCGACGACGTGCTGCAGCCGCTGACCACCGCCGACTGGGCCGAGCGTGACCTGTCCCTGATCGGCTCGCCGGGCAACGAGCGGCTGCTCGATGCGATCGACCAGCGGCTGGCCGCCGGCGACGGGTCGGCCGCGCTGACCAGCGTGCTCGCCCGGATGGGCGTGCGGTACGTGCTGGTGCGCAACGACCTGGCCAGGACGGGCCTGAACGGCGCCTGGCCGGCCAGGATCAGCCAGGCGCTCGCCGCCTCGCCCGGCATCACCAGGGTGGCCCAGTTCGGCGCCCCGGTGGGCACCACCCCGGCGGGCGACGCGGCGACCGACTTCGACCCGCCCTACCCACCGGTGCAGATCTACCAGGTGGCCGGGGCGCAGCCGGTGGCGACCGTGCAGCCCGCCGCGGGCACGCTGCGCGTCTACGGCGGCCCCGAGGCCCTGCTCACGCTGGCCGGCGAGGGCCTGCTCGGGCACCGGGCCGTGCTGCTCAACTCCGATTCCCCGCAGTCTGCCCGCCGCGGCCTCGGTGGTCACCGACACGCTGCGGCGCCGGGTCCGCAACTTCGGCGAACTGCGGACCAACTACTCGCCGACGCTGACCGCCACCCAGGATGCGCGCACGTTCGAGGCGGTCGACGACTACACCGAGCCGGGCTGGGCCCGTTACCTGAGCGTCGCGCGCTACCGGGGCATCGCGAACGTGACCGCGTCCTCGTCCGCCGCCGGGATCGAGGCGATCCCCGGCCAGTGGGCCAGCGGGCTGCTGCCGTACTCCGCGGTCGACGGGGACATGCGGACCATGTGGGAGTCGGGCAGCCTGGCCGGGCCGGTCGGGCAGTGGATCCGGCTGAGCTTCGACTCCCGCCGCGATCCCCGGGTGATCGACGTCGCCTTCACCGACAGCACCGCGCTCGGGCCGGCCGTGACCCAGGTCGCGGTGACCACCGCGGCGGGCAGCCGGACGGACCGGGTCCGGGTCACCGGCCTGCCCCAGCCGCTCCGGGTGCCGCCCGGCCCGACCCGCTGGCTGCGGATCACCGTCACCGGCCTGGCCGCGCCCCCGCAGCCGCTGGTCGGCTCCCAGGTGGGGATCAAGGAGATCACGGTGCCCGGGCTGCACGCCAGCCGCGTCATCGTCGCCCCCGACGTGCCGCACGTCCGGCCCGCGGCGGTGGTGCTGGCCAAGGCCCAGCCGCTGGCGTCGCCGTGCATGCTCACCCCGGCGCGGTGGGTGTGCTCCCCGGCGCTGGGCCGCCCGGTCGAGGAGCAGTACGGCTTCGACCAGGCGTTCACCGTGCCGGCCGCGGCCTCGGTGACCCTGCGGGGATCGGCCGTGCTGTTCGCCCCCTCGCTGGTCAACAGGTACGTGCGGCTGCTCGCCAGGCAGCCGCGGGTGGGCGCGTCGTCGCGGTACACCCGGGCACCGCAGGACCAGCCCAGGTCCGCCTTTGACGGGAACCCGGCGACCACCTGGATCGCCAGCCCCGGTGACGCGAACCCGGTGCTCACCATCTCCTGGCGGCACCGGCTCACGGTGCGCACGGTGACGATCCAGCGGCCGCCCGGTGCGGACGGCCCGCTGCCCGTCCTGGTCTCGGGGGAGCGGGGCCAGGCCCGCGGTGGGGTGCTCGGCCCGGCCGGGGTGCTGCGTTTCGCGCCGATCCGGACCAGGGAACTGGCCTTCCGGTTCAGCCCGCCACAGACACCGCTGCAGATCTCCGGCGTGACGATCCCCGGCGTGCCCGCCCTGCAGACGCCGTCGGGGACGTTCCGGCTGCCCTGCGGCCTGGGCCCGGTCGTCGAACTGAACGGGCGGGTCCTGCCGACCCAGGTGACCGGCACCTTCACCGAACTGCTCGGCGGCCAGCCGATGTCGTTCACCGCCTGCCCGGCCGCCCGCGTCGCCACGGGCGCCAACCGGGTGGTGGAACCGGCCACCGACCCGTTCGACGTCCAGGACGTCGTGCTCGGGGTGCGCCAGGCCGGGGCGCCGCCGGGCGCGGCGTTCGGCGCCGCTCACCCGGGCCTGCCACGGCGGCCGCCATCCGGTCCTGGACCCCGGTCCGGCGGGTCCTGGCGGTCGCCGCGCCCGACCGGTCCTACCTGGTGGTCAACGAGAACTTCAACGCGGGCTGGCGGGCCCGGCTGGACGGGCGGACGCTGCCGGCGGTCCGGCTCGACGGGTGGAAGCAGGCGTGGCTGCTGCCTGCCGGTAGCCGCCGGGACGGTGACCCTGACCTACGTGCCGGACACGCGTCGTACCGGGACGCGCTCGGCGGCGGCCTGGGCAGCCTGGCCCTGGTCGTGCTGGTGGCGCTCTGGCCGGGCACGCCTGCCTGGCGGCCGCGGTGGCTCAGGCTGCCCACGGCGTGGCGGCGGGTGAGGGCACGGCGCAAGGACACCGCGCGTGCCGCGGCGGACGAAACGCGCCGAGCCAGCCGACCGGGTGTCGCGGGGCCGAACCCGCGTCCGGGGCCGAACCCGGGCGCGCCGGAGCCGGTGGGGCGCCGCGGCCGCGGCGCGGCGACCCGGGCCTCACCACCACGCTGGCCACCGCGGCGGTGGTCGGCTGCTTGCTGCTTGCCGGGCTGTGGCTGAGCGGCTACCCGGGCGCGGTCATCCTCACCGCCGCGACGGCGCTGTTCGCGGTCGCGGTCAGCTACCGGCGCGCCCACTGGGCGTGGTACCAGCTCTCCCGCCCGTCGGTCGTGGCCGCCCTGCTGCTGGCCGCGGCGGCCTGCGCCGCGGTGGGCGGGCAACTGCTGCTCGCCGGGGTCACCGGCCCGCTGGCGAGGGCGCTTGGTCAGCACCGCCCCGCAGGTCATCTGCCTGGCCGTGGTGGGCAGGATGGCGGCCGCCCTCGTCGTCGGCGACCCCTAGCCCCCGCTTGCGACCCCTAGCCCCGCCTGCGACCCCTAGCCCCGCCTGCGACCCCCCGGACCCCGCCTGCGGGCCCTACCCCCAGGCCGTCGATCGCTAGCCGCAGCCCGCGACCGCTAGCCCACCGGGGCCTGGTGCGCCCAGGCCGGCCGCACCGCGGGCGGGTCCCAGGCCTTCGGATTCCAGCCGCCCGCGACCCTTCTGCCGTCGAACCCGGTCGCCCGCAGGAACCCGTCCGCCGGGCCCGGCCGGGTCGCGGGCACCGGCACGCTGGCGGTAGCGGTCGAGGTGGCGCGGGAGGTGGGCCACGGCCGCGGTCAGGCCGGAGGCGGGCACCACGAACTCGGTGATCGAGTAGGCGGGGAAGGTTACGGTGGCGCTGCCGTTGCGGAACGCCTGGGCGGGCAGGTGCACGATCGCCGTGGGGTCGGCCTGGCCGTACTGGAACACCTGGGCGGTCGCGCTTGCTGCCAGGCCGGTCACCGTCAGCGGGCTGGCCAGGGCGTGGTGGGTCTTGTTGATGACGATGGCGGTCAGTGCGCCGTCCGGGCTGCGCTGCGCGGCGTAGATGGCCAGCGTGGTCTGGGCGCTGCTCACCGCGCGGACGCTGGTGTTGCCGAATGCTGAACCCTTGCCGTCGTAGCCCAGATACATGCGGAACGCGAACGCCCCCGGGTCGGAGAAGGCAGGCGGTCCCCACAGCGTCGCCAGGCTCAGCCCCTCGCGGCCGAAGATGCCGAGCACGTCGGCCTCCGCCAGGCCACCGTCGATCTTGTCCAGGGCGCCGAAGTTGTACTCGGTGATGGCCACCTTGGTGCCCGGGTAGTTCTGCGCGACAAGCTGCTTCATCCGCGGGATGGCCATGACCGGCTGGTTGATCCAGCTCTGGTCCACGTAGTGCGGGTCCCACAGCATCCGGGTGGAGCGCAGCCGCAGCGCCTGGGTGGCGGGGTCGTCGGCCTCGGTGTCGACGTTCGCCTCCTGCGGGTACCAGTGGTTGTCGAAGTAGTCGAGCAGGCGCACGCCGGTCTGCTGCTGGTAGGCCCGCAGCTGGCGCAGGTACCAGGCGGCGAACGGGACCCCGCCGTGACGTGCCATGTCCGGTGGCACGGCTCCGCAGCTATGCGAGGCGCAGTACTGCTGGTCGTACCCGGAGTAGAACAGTGAGCTCCAGCCCCAGCCGGACGGGCCGATCGTCTGTGCCGCCGGGTCGGTGGCCTTGATGGCCGCGGCGACCTTCTCGGTCTTGCTCAGCATCTCGCTGTAGGTGGCCCCGGCGGGGTGCACGTCACGGTGTGTGGCGAACCAGATGTCGGGCTCGTTGTCGAGCTGGTAGAACTTCACGCCGCCCGCCGCCGCACCGCCGTACTTGCTGTCCAGGTAGCCGACCCACTTGGCCACGAAGGAAGCGCCCGCCCGCCTGCTGGTGTCGGCCGGGTTGTTCCCCGTGATGTACTGGCCGCTGGTGTTCACGCCGTTGCCGCAGTCGGAGTCGTACGGATCGGTGGACTGCTGCGGGCCGTACTTGGCCACGCTGAACCCGCACGCCTGGGCGCGGGACTTAGGCGTCCACCCGACCAACGGCACGGTGATGATGCTGTCCGCGCCGTCGCGCTGGTTCCGGCCGATGAACTGGTCGGCGCTGGATCCGTTGGGCAGCAACGCCGGGTTCTTGACCGTGTTGGGGATGTTCTCGAAATACCAGTCGCTCGCGTGGTTCGCCGTGTCGACCAGGTAGTTGTACCTGGTCGTGGCGTTGCCGCCCCAGCGCACCACCGGGAGCTTGAGCTGGCTTTCCAGGCGGGCCGGAGCGAAGTTCATGCCGTAGATGTCGCGGTTGATCGCGTGGCGTCCGGCGGTCAGGCTGATGCTGAGAGCGGGCCCGGTGACCGCGGCGCTGACGGCGGATGCCGCGCCTGCGGCACCCGCGGCGGCGGCGATGCTGGCGAGCATGAGCACGCTGGAAACCACGGCGAGGGATTTGCGAGGCATGCGGGGGGAGTCCTCTCGGCGGGGGCGGCCGCGCGGGCAACAGTAGCGGCCGGGGACCCGCGCCGCCGCCCGATCGGCAACGGACAGGATTAGGCCCTGCTCTGCGTGGTAGAACTTGTTACAGTTATGAGTCTGGCTCTTCGTGATCCGGGGTGGCTGCCGCCGCCGGGGGCCAGCGCCAGGGAAGGTGGCCAAGCCGAGTCCAGGAGGCTCGATGCGACGCATCGCCGGGCTCGCCCTCGTCGGGCTGGGGGCGTTTCTCCTTGTGGCTGCGCTGCTCACCCGCACGTATGTGGCCGGCCAGCTCGTCAAGTTCCCGCTGAACACCTACGTCAAGACCACGCTGATCGGCAAGGACGTGTCCTACTTCAGCCCGAAGCTGGTACGGCCGGTGACCGGGGCGACCATGCAGGTCACCGACACGGTCAAGGGTGACGGCGCGGCCGGCAACTCATCCACCGCGGTCTGGGACGAGTTCACCTACCTGTACGACCGCACCAATCACGCGGAGTTCTCCTACACCACCCGGCGGGCGGCCTTCGACCGCCGGACCGCGGTGCTTGTCGACTGCTGCGGGGCCAACATCGGTGGCAACAGCGCGATCCGCCAGACCGGCCTGTCCGGGTACGTCTGGCCGATCGGCACCGAGAAGCAGACCTACGACGTGTTCGACACCACGCTGCTCAAGCCGATGCCGTTCCGGTACGCGGGCACGGGGACGATCCACGGCATCAGCGTGTACCGCTTCGTGGAGAAGGTGCCGCCCACCCAATCGGGCACCCAGCAGGTGCCGGGATCCCTGGTGGGCAGCAGCCAGAACCTGGTGACCCTGCCGGAGTACTACGCGGCGACCAGCACCTACTGGGTCGACCCGCGCACCGGCGGTGTGCTCGACAGCACCGCGTACTCGAAGCAGTACCTGCTCAATACCGCCACCGGCAAGGATCTGCTGCTGTTCAACGGCACCCTGGTCATGACACCGGCCAGCGTGAACACCGCGGTGTCGCTGGACGCCACCGGCCGCACCGAGCTGGTCTGGTTCGAGGTGATCGGCCCGCTGATCGGCGCCCTGGTCGGCCTGGCGGCGCTGGTCGCCGGGATCGTGCTCGTCCGGCGCCGGGGCGACCGGCCCGAGCAGGCCCGTGCCGAGGAACCCGAGCCCGCGCTCAGGTAGTACGCCGCAGCACAAGCAGCAGGTTCCAGGTCAGGAACTCGCGCAGCACCGGGATCCGCAGCAGCGGCCTGGTCCAGCCCGGCAGGTACCTGGGCACTGCGTCGGCCAGCACGGCGCCCGGCGCCGTGCGCGCCCAATCCAGGGCCCCGGCCACCGAGACCGGGAACAGGCTGGTGCCGTACCTGTTCTTCGGCGGCCTGCCGTGCCTGCGCTGGTAGCGGCGGGCCGCCCGGTCCCCGCCGAGGTAGTGCCAGGGTGAGGTCTCATGGCCGCCCCAGGGAGACAGCCAGTTGGTGAAGCTGACGAAGATGATGCCGCCCGGCCGGGTCACCCGCACCATCTCGGCCAGCATGGCCTCCCAGTCCGCGACGTGCTCCAGCACGTTGGAGGAGAAGCACACGTCCACGGCGCCGGTGGCGAGCGGCAGCCGCAGCGCGCTGCCGATCGCGCTGCCCGGCCCCGGGCTGCCGAGGCCAGCCAGTTCGCCGGTGTCGGTGTCCAGGCACACAGTACGGGCGCCCGCCGCGCGGAACTCCCGCGCGAAGTAGCCAGGGCCGCCGCCGACATCGGCCACCACCAGGCCGTCCAGGCCGGTGTACTGGCCGACCTGGCGGACGGTGTCGCGGGCCAGGCCGGTGTAGTACCCGGCCGGGTCGGCCTGCTCGGTGCGGAACGCCCGGAGCAGCCGGACCGACCGTGCTACGTCCGCCCGGAACACGGGACGATCACTCACAAGTGAGTCTGTAACAGTAATGCCGCCGCGCCCGCAACTAGAACGCGTTACAACGGTAGCGCGCGGCAGGTCAGCGGAGCAGCAGCCGGGCGGCGAGTTCGAGCTGATTGCTCACGTCGTTGGCCGAGGAGCGCCGGGTCACCCAGGCGACCAGCGCCGACAGCCAGACGTCGCCGATGATCCTCGCGATCGCGATCTCGTCGGCGGTCGGCTCGCCCTCGTGCATGGCGCTGGTGAGCATGTGCTCCATCAGCCGTGCGACCGTGTTGACCTCGGCGGCCGCGCTGGGGTCGGCGAACATGAACGCCCGGGTCATCGCCTCGGTGAGCATCGGGTCGCGCTGCATGGCGCGGGTGATCCGGCCCAGCACGAACAGCATGCGCTCGTATGGCGTGCCGCCGGGGATCGCGATCCGGTCCAGTTTCTCCTGGTTGCGTTCGAACTCACGGGCCAGCCCGGACACCAGCAGATGAATCTTGGAGGGGAAATACCGGTAGAGCGTGCCAAGGGCCACGCCCGCCCGGTCGGCCACCGTGCGCATCTGTACCGCTTCGTAGCCGCCGCGGGACGCCAGCGCCAGGGTGGCGTCCAGGATCCGCTGGCGGCGCTCGCGCTGGGCCGCCGAGCTGAACTCGGTCTCGGTGGCCGCGCCCGCGGTGGCGGTGGTACCTGTTCTCGGTGCTGCCATTCCGTCCCCTCGTCGTCGTGGCAGAAAGGAGCCCTGCCGCAGCCCCCGGACGGGTGCTCGCGCACCAAGGCGGTGACACGGTCTTCGTCAAGGCCAGCCTATCAATGACGGCCGCCTGGGCCGCCGCGCAGCGGGCCGCGGGCCTGGGTCGGAAGGCGGCCGCCGCCGTCGGCGCCGCATCGGGCGGCTGGCCCGCCGTCGCTGTAACGTGTTCTAATTCTCATGGATGCGTCGCGGCGCGGCAGGCGCCGCTCGGGAGGACCAGTGCCGATCGCGATCTCCGCCGAGCAGCGGGCCCTGCAGGCGTCGATCCGCGAGTGGGCGGCACGGGCGGGCACGCTGGCCCTGGTCCGCGGCCTGGAGCCCGGTTCCACGGCGGACACACCCGGCAGCCCGGCCGGCCGATCGGGCAGCCAGGCCGGCCTGCCCGCTGGCTCGGCTGGCGCGCCCGGCACCCCAGCCCACCGTTCTGGCCCGCCCGGCGCCCCGGCCGTCGTAGCGCATGAAAGGGCGCTGTGGGCGGAACACTGGGCCGCCCTGGCCGGCCTCGGCATCTTCTCGATCGCCCTGCCCGACGCGGTCGGCGGGGACGGCGGCACGGTGGCCGACCTGGCCGCCGCGCTGGAACAGCTCACCGTGGCACTGGCGCCGGGCCCGGTCATGCCGACCCTGCTGGCCGGGCTGCTGCTCCGCGGTCACGCCGACCAGCCGGCGGTCAGGGAACTGCTGCCCGCCCTGGCCACCGGCCAGGCCTCGGTGACGGTCGCGCTGGCCACGGGCACGATCATCGGTGCGTGGCTCCCGGACGGGGCGCTGCGGGTCAGCGGTGAGACGGGCCTGGTGCTGGGCGGCGGCGCCACCTCGCACCTGCTGCTCGGTGCGGTTACCGGTGACGGCGAGGCGTGGTTCCTGGTCCCGGCCGGGCACGCGGGAGTCCACGCCGGGGCCCGCGTGCCGGTGGACTTCTCCAGGCCGCTGGCCGATGTCACGCTCAGCGGCGCCGTCGTCGCCCCTGGCGACGTGCTCCCCGGGCTGCGCACCGCGGCTGTCCGCGACCTGGCGGCCACCTTGATGTCCGCCGAGGCCGCCGGGGTGGCCGGGCTCTGCTGCAGCACCGCCGCCGACTACGCCCGCACCCGGCACCAGTTCGGCCGGCCGATCGGCTCGTTCCAGGCGGTCAAGCACCTGTGCGCCGGGATGCTCTGCCGTGCCGAAAGCGCCGCCGCGGTCGCCTGGGACGCGGCACGTGCGGCCGACGAGGCACCGCAGGAGCATCCGCTGGCCGCCGCGGCGGCCGCGGCGGTGGCGCTCGACGCGGCCGTGGACAACGCCAAGGACTGCATCCAGGTGCTCGGTGGCATCGGCTTCACCTGGGAGCACGACGCCCACCTGTACCTGCGCCGGGCGCTGGCGCTGCGCCAGTTGCTCGGCGGCAGCGCTGCCTGGCGGGCCAGGGCCGGCGGCTGGCCCTGGCCGGGGCACGGCGCTGGCTCCGGCTGACCACGAGCGGCCAAAGCGCAGAGGGGGCGGCCGCCCGTGCGGTGGCCGCCGGGGTGGCCGCACTACCCGGAGGACCGGCGGCGGGCCGCACTCGCCGACGCCGGCTACGTGGCGCCGCAGTGGCCCGCGCCCTACGGGCTGTCGGCCGCGCCCGCGGCGCAGGTCGTCATCGACGCCGAACTGGACCGGGCCGGTATCACCCGCCCCGACCTGTCGATCGGCGGCTGGGCCGCCGCGGCCGTCGTCAGCCATGGCTCGCCCGCCCAGCGGGAGCGGTTCGCCCGCCCGACGCTGCGCGGCGAGATCACCTGGTGCCAGCTGTTCAGCGAACCGGACGCCGGCTCCGACCTGGCCTCGGTGCGGACCCGGGCGGTGCGCGACGGCGGGGGGGATGGCGGCTGTCCGGGCAGAAGGTGTGGACCTCGCTGGCCCGCGACGCGGACTGGGCGATCTGCCTGGCGCGCACCGACCCCGCCGCGCCCAAGCACCGCGGGCTGACGTACTTCCTTGTCGACATGCACAGCCCCGGCATCGAGATCCGCCCGCTGCGGGAGATCACCGGGCGCGCGTTCTTCAACGAGGTGTTCCTTGACGAGGTGTTCGTGCCCGACGACTGCGTGGTCGGGGAGTGCGGGGACGGCTGGCGGATCGCCCGCAGCACGCTGGCCAGCGAGCGCGTCGCGATGGGCCGCGGGTCCGCCCTGGGCGACGAGGTGGAGATGCTTCTCGCCGCGGTCGGAGCCGGTGGGCGGGCAGCCGATCCGGCGGTGGCCGAGCAGGTCGGGGCGGTGGTGGCCAGCGGCCTCGCCGGGTCGCTGATGGACCTGCGCGCCGCCCTGGCCGAACTGGCCGGCGCCGGTGACACACACCAGGCGGCGGTGCGCAAACTCGTGGGCGTGGCGCACCGGCAGGCGGTCGCGGAGACCGCGCTGGTGCTGTGCGGCCCGGACGGCGCGGCCAGCGACGGCCCGGCCGGCGACGCCGTGCACGCCTTCCTGCTCAGCCGGTGCCTGAGCATCGCCGGCGGCACCAGCCAGATCCTGCTGTCCGTGGTGGCCGAGCGGGCCCTCGGCCTGCCCAGGGAAGAGGCGCGCTGAGCCGTGGACTTCACCGTGGGCCAGACCCAGCAGGCGGTCGCCGAGGCCGCCGCCCACGTGCTCGGCGGGCACGCCCGCGGCCCAGCGGCGGGCCAGCGAGGCCAGCCGGGTCAGCCCGGCTCCGGCCGGGACGGCGCGCCCACCGGCCAGGACGACTCCTACGACCGCGCGCTGTGGAAGGAACTCGCCCAGGCCGGGCTGCTGGGGCTGGCCGTCCCCGGCTCGCTGGGCGGTGAGGGGCTCGGGGTGGCCGAGACCGCGGTCCTGCTGACCGAGGCCGGCCGGGCCGCGGCCGCTGTTCCGGCGCTGGCCACGCTGGCCATGGGCGTGCTGCCGGTGACCCGGTGGGGCAGCCGTGACCAGCAGCAGGCCCTGCTCGCCGGTGTCGCGGCCGGGGACACTCTGCTCACCGCGGCCATCAGGGAGCCGTCGGAGCCGATGCCGCCCGTGCCCGCCACCACGCTGCGCGACGGCGCGCGGCGCGGGCGCGGGCAGCGTCTCCGGGGTCAAGATCGGCGTGCCGCACGCGGCGGCGGCGAACTGGATCCTGGTGCCCGCCAGCCTCGGCTCCGGTGGCACCGCGATCGCCGTGGTCGGCGCGTCGGCGCCCGGGGTGACGCTGCGGCGCACGCCAAGCTCCTCCGCCGCCCCGGAGTACACCGTGCGGCTGGACGACGCCCCGGCCGCGCACGTCCTGGGCGGCAGCGACGCGGTGGCGGACCTGTACCGGCTTACCGCGGCCGGTGCCTGCTGCCTGGCCGACGGCGCGCTGGCCGCCGCGCTCGCCCTGACCACGGACCACGTCCGGTCCCGGCAGCAGTTCGGCCGTCCGCTCGCCACGTTCCAGGCGGTCGCGCAGCAGATCGCCGACGTCGCCATCGCGAGCCGCACCCTGCACCTGGCAACCGTGTCCGCGTGCTGGCGGCTGGACACCGGGCGGGACGCCGGAAGCGACACCGACGTGGCCGCGTACTGGCTCGCCGCGGAGGCGCCCGCGGCGATGCGGGCCTGCCACCACTTGCACGGCGGCACCGGCATGGACGTCAGCTACCCGCTGCACCGCTACTCCGCGCTGGTCAAGGACCTGGTCAGCCTGGTCGGCGGGGCGGACTACCGGCTCGGCCTGCTCGGCGACAGGGCCGGGTGAGGCCGCCGTGTTCCTTGACCTCACCGCGGAGCAACGGGCCCTGCGTGACGAACTGCGGGCCTACTTCACCGGGCTGATCTCGCCCGCCGAACGGGCCGCGATGCTCACCGACCGGCACGGCGCGGTGTACCGCGAGGTGGTGCGGCGGATGGGCCGCGACGGCTGGCTCGGCGTGGGCTGGCCCACCGAATACGGCGGGCGCGGGCTCGGCCAGGTGGAGCAGCAGATCTTCGCCAACGAGGCGGCCCGCGCCGACGTGCCGCTGCCCGCGGTCACCTTGCAGACCGTCGGCCCGACGCTGCAGGCGCACGGCACCGCTGAGCAGAAGGAGTTCTTCCTGCCGAAGATCCTGGCCGGTGAGGTGCACTTCGCCATCGGGTACACCGAGCCGGAGGCGGGCACCGACCTCGCGGCGCTGCGCACCAGGGCCGTCGTGGGAACTCCGGGGCGGGAGCTACGTGGTGAACGGGGAGAAGATCTTCACCACCGGCGGCCACGACGCCGACTACGTCTGGCTGGCCTGCCGCACCGACCCCGACGCTCCCCGGCACAAGGGCATCTCCATCCTGATCGTGGACACCACCGATCCCGGGTACTCCTGGACGCCGATCATCACCCTGGACGGCGCGCACCACGTCAACGCCACCTATTACTCCGACGTGCGCGTCCCGGTCACCCGGCGGGTCGGGGCGGAGAACGCCGGGTGGCGGCTGATCACCACCCAGCTCAACCACGAGCGGGTGATGCTCGGCCCGGCGGGCAAGCTCGCCGCCCTGCACGACCGGGTGCTGAGCTGGGCCGCGGGCCGGGCCGGGCCCGACGGGCGGCCGCTGCTCGACCGGCCCGACGTGCGCCGGGCGCTCGGCGCGGCCTACGCCAGCCTGCGCGTCAACGAGCTGCTGAACTGGCAGGTCGCGGCGGCGGACACCGTCGACGTCGCCGACGCGTCGGTGACCAAGGTCTACTCCTCCGTCCGGCTCCAGCAGCTCGGCCAGCTGCTGGAAGAAGTGGTGGCGCGGCACGGCGACCCGGCTGAGGAGGAAACTGCCCAGCTCCGTCACTGGCTCGATATTCAGGCCAAACGAAACACCGTGCTGACGTTCGGCGGCGGAGTCAACGAAATCCAGCGCGAGCTGATCGCGACAGCGGGACTCGGGCTGCCCCGGGTTCCCCGGTGAACGTGAGGGCGTGATGGCAACCGACGACACCACGGCCGCGATCAGGCAGGCCGCCGAGCGGATCGCCGCCGCCGGGCAGAGGACCGCCGCGGGCGGCCCCCGACCCGGTGAACCTGCCCATGATCCGGCACTGGACCCAGGCCATGGGCGACGCCAACCCCATCTACACCGACGCCGGGGCGGCCGCCGCGTCGGTGCACGGCCACGTGGTCGCACCGCCCGCGATGGTCCAGGTCTGGACGATGCGCGGGCTGCGGCCGGCGCTGGACGCCGACGGTGACTCCGGTGACCCGCTGGGCCTGATGACCGTCGTCGCTCGACGACGCCGGGTTCACCTCGGTCGTGGCCACCAACAGCGAGCAGGAGTACTACCGGTACCTGCGCCCCGGCGAGCAGCTCACGGTGCGCTCCAGCCTGGAGGGGGTGACCGGGCCGAAGCAGACCGCGCTCGGCGAAGGCTGGTTCGTCACCACCCGGAGCACCTGGTACGTGGGCGACGAGGCGGTCGCGGCGATGCGGTTCCGGGTGCTGAAGTTCCGGCCCGTCGGCGCCGAGGGGCACGGCGGGGGAGGTGCTGCGCCCGGTGGTCACCGCGGACACCGCGTTCTTCTGGGACGGCACCGCCCGGGGCGAGCTGCGGATCCAGCGCTGCGGCGGGTGCGGCGCGCTGCGCCACCCGCCGGGGCCGATGTGCCCGGCCTGCGGTGCCGACAAGCCCGAGTACGTGCTGGCCGCGGGGACCGGGGAGGTCTACAGCTACGTCGTGCACCACCACCCGCCGGTGCCCGGCCACCAGGCACCGTTCGTTGTCGCGCTGGTCCAGCTCACCGAGGGCGTCCGGATGGTCGGCGAACTGCTCGGCGTGGACCCGGACCAGGTGCGCATCGGCATGCCGGTCCGGGCCGAGTTCGTGAAGGTCGACGGCGACCTGACGCTGCCCGCCTGGCGGGAGGACCGGCCATGACCGTGACCACGGGCACCGTCCCTGCCCGAACTCGTGATCGACGTCACGCCCACGTTCGTGATCGCCACCGCGCTCGCGACCAGGGACTTCCAGGACGTGCACCACGACAGGGACAAGGCCGTGGCGCGCGGCGGCAAGGACATCTTCATCAACATCCTCACCACCACCGGCCTGGTGCAGCGGTACGTCACCGACTGGGCGGGCCCGGACGCGCTGGTCCGCAAGGTCGACATCCGGCTCGGCGTGCCCTGCTACGCCGGGGACACGCTGACCATCTCCGGGCGGGTGATCCAGGCCGGAGAAGGCCAGCACAGCGGCCAGGACTGCGTGGTCGAGGTCGTCGGCCGGTGCGGCCTCGGCGACCACGTGACCGGCACGGTCCGGGTCTGCCTGCCCGGGGGCACGCGGTGATCTCCGGGACGGCGGCGATCGCCGGGATCGGGGCCACCGAGTTCTCCAAGGACTCCGGGCGCAGCGAGCTGCGGCTGGCCGCGGAGGCGACGCTGGCCGCGCTGGCCGACGCCGGGCTGGACCCGTCCGACGTGGACGGGCTGGTCACGTTCACCATGGACAGCACCGCGGAGATCGCGCTCGCCCGCGAGCTTGGCCTCGGCGACCTGCGGTTCTTCAGCCACGTCGGCTACGGCGGCGGCGCCGCGTGCGGCTGCGTGCTCCAGGCGGTGCTGGCCATCACCGCCGGGATCGCCGACGTGGTGGTCTGCTACCGGGCGCTGAACGAGCGGTCGGGGCACCGGTTCGGCCAGGTGTCCCGTGCGGCGACGGCGGCGGCGACCTCCTCCGGCGTGGACAACGGCTGGCACTACCCGATGGGGCTGTCCACCCCGGCCGCGACCGTGGCGATGATCGCCCGGCGGTACATGCACGACTACGGCGCGACCAGCGAGGACTTCGGCCGGGTCACCGTCGCCGACCGGCGGCACGCCGCGACCAACCCGAAGGCGTGGTTCTACCAGCGCCCGGTGACCCTCGCCGAGCACCAGGCGTCCCGGTGGATCGCCGAGCCGCTGCGGCTGCTTGACTGCTGCCAGGAGAGCGACGGCGCCGTGGCCGTGGTGGTGACCAGCGCCGAGCGGGCCCGCGGCCTGCGGCAGCGGCCGGCCGTGATCCGCGCCGCCGCGCAGGGCAGCAGCCCGGGCCAGTTCACCATGACCAGCTACTACCGCGACGAGCTCGGCCTGCCCGAGATGGGCGTGGTGGCCAGGCAGTTGTGGCGGCAGGCCGGGATCGGCCCGGCCGACGTGCGCACCGCCGTGCTCTACGACCACTTCACCCCGTACGTCCTGCTGCAACTGGAGGAGCTGGGTTTCTGCCCGCGCGGGCAGGCCAGGCACTTCATCGCCGGCGGGGCGATCGAACTGGGCGGGGCGCTGCCGCTGAACCCGCACGGCGGCCAGCTCGGCGAGGCCTACATCCACGGCATGAACGGCATCGCCGAGGCGGTCCGCCAGGTCCGCGGCACCTCGGTCAACCAGGTACCCGGCGACGGCCCGGTGCTGGTCACGGCCGGCACCGGCGTCCCCACCAGCGGCCTCATCCTCGGCCCCGATTAGCGGTCTGCCGCCCGTACCGTCATCCGGGCGTGACCGTCCGCGGGCGGTTCACCGTACGGCGTGAACCTCACGCCGCGGGCCACGGTGGCCCAGGCGCCCGTCATCGGTGGGCCGTAGACGCAGCCATTGCTGGCGATGGTCTCGGCCAGCAGCCGGTCGGCCAGCGTGGCTGGGTCCACCTCGTCCCGCGTGGCCACCCCGAGCCGTTCCATCAGTGGAACCGCGGCCGATATCACGTTGGCCCAGGCCCAGCCGGGGGAGTCCGTTCCACCGCCGGCGAAGGTCTCGACCCGCAGGCGCGGCCCGGGCAGCCCGGCGGCGCGGAACGCGGTGTAGAGGGATCGGCCCATGCTCGGTTCGATCCCGGCCTTCTCCAGGGCTTCCAGGAACCAGCCGTGGGCCTGACCCCACAGCGGCGTCTGCGGCTCGGCCGGGGGGTAGCGCAGGTCGGCCTCGTGCAGGCAGATCAGGGCGCCGGGCCGCAGGCGGGCGGCGGCCCGGCGCAGCGCGGCGACGGGGTCGGCCATGTACAAGATGACCAGCCGTCCCACCGCGGCGTCGAACCCGTCCTCGACTCCCTCCAGCGTCTGCACGTCGCCGACCCGGAACTCGATGCTCGCCGCACCCCCGTCCAGATCGGTCCGCCGCCGGGCGAGCTCGACCGCGGCCGGGTCCTTTTCGATGCCGACCACAGCGCCGGTCGGGCCGACCAGCTCGGCGGCGATCCGGGCCACGTTGCCGGCGCCGCTGCCCAGGTCGAGCACGCGCATGCCGGGTGCGATCCCGGCCTGTTGCAGCAGCCGCCGGGTCAGCGGATCGAAGAGCGTTCCCTGCGCTATCAGTCGTTTGTCCTCGGCCGCTCGGTCCGCGAACGGATAGCTGTCCATCGCCAGTGCCCCTGTCTGTTCGCCGTACGCCTGCTCCCGGGTACGGCAGGTGTTCTGTCGTACGGCAAGCATCGACGAGAGGAGCGAGACTGTCGTTGGGCTAGCGCGCAGAGCCCTTCACATCGCATGCGAACCTGCGGTACTCCGAGGGCGGCAGCCCGTGTACGGCGCGGAACGCCCGGCTGAAGTCGCCCGCGCTGGAAAATCCCCAGCGGGCCGCGATGGCCGCCACCGGATGGGAGGCCAGCGCCGGGTCGGACAGGTCACGGCGGCAGCGCTCCAGCCGCCGCCCCCGGGTCCAGCCGGCGACCGTCAGGCCCTCATCGTGGAAGAGCTGGTGCAGGGTGCGTAGCGAGATGTGATGGGCGGCGGCGATCGCGGCCGGTGTCAGCCAGGAATCGCCGAGGTGCTGCTGGATGAAGCCCTGGATCGTGGCCAGCAGGGCATGCCTGCGGGCCTCCGGCGTCGCCCAGTGCTGCACGTCCAACTCGCGCGCCAAACGGGTCGCCAGCACCTCC
The DNA here is from genome assembly GCA_963726415.1 of uncultured Actinomycetes bacterium. Lineage (GTDB taxonomy): Bacteria > Actinomycetota > Actinomycetes > Streptosporangiales > Streptosporangiaceae > DASXKD01. The sequence goes on along the minus strand of CAVSCM010000036.1, from coordinate 426,006 downwards.
AGCGCGGCCGTGGACAGCCGCGCCGCCTCGGCCGGGCTGTAGTGATCGATGTTGCGGGCCAGCTGGAGGAGGAACTGCGATGTCAGATCGCCCAGCCCAGCGCTGGCCGCGAAGCGCACGGCGGTCAGCCGTTTGAGCCGGCTCGGTGACAGCGGCAACAGCGACGGCGGGAACATGAAGGAAATCGCCTGCACGGACTGTTCTCCGCCGACCCCGATGGCCACCTCGTACGGGCGCCGCGTGTCGTAGAAGGCGAACTCGCCAGGCGACACGCGAGCCTGCCGGTCACCCTGGCTGATCACACAGGAGCCGCCGCACACCAGCGCCATCTTCAGCATGTCGGGATCGGCCTGGCAGATCAGCTTGGGCGTACGGTGCGCCGTCATGGGCATCATGTCTAGTACGACCACCTGCATTGCCCCGAAGCCGTTGGCGCGGAACTCCCCCCGGTAATCGGCACGATGCTCGGAGCGGCACTCCATCGGGACCCACAGCGAGGCCGTCATCTCCTGGACGAACTCGAGACGGTCGGCCGCAGGCACCTCATCGGTACGGATCAACGTGCTCATCGGGTCCCTCACCCAAAAGCGACCGCTCAAAGTGTACGCCGAACGTCTCAGCGCAGCCATCGACAACCACCCGAAATGGGGCGATATAGCCGGAAAGCGGCTCGGCTACGTCGCCTATGGCAGACAGCCCGGGTCATGGGACGAGGACGGCCCGGACGGGTCGGTCGCCCGGTACGGGACCGTCTGCACGCGGCAGCGCCCGGCCGTGATCCGGCGTCCCCACCAGCGGCCTCATCCTCGGCCCCGGCTAGCGGTCTGCCGGGCAGCGCCGGTGCGGCGTCGGCGCCGCTAGGGGGTGATGGCGATGGCGTCAGGGGAGAAGCCGGTTTTGATCGGTGGCAGGGCGGTGTTGGTGGCGGTCCGGATCGGGGTCACTGTGCCCGAATGACCGCGGCCACGTTTTCGCCAGCGCCGTCTGGACCAGGTCCTCGGCCAGCGCCCAGTCACCGGTCAGCAGCACCGCCGTCCGCTGCAGCGCACGCTCGCGCGCCATCACGAACTGCGAGAAACCTTCAGCCTCGGCGCCCACCGCACCTCCGGACAACTCACTCCGCTCGCCTAACACCACTACTTGGCCACCGCCAAAGGTTCCCCGGCCACCAGAACCTGAGGCTCTAACTATCAGGCAACCCCGTCAGCCGCAGGCCGGCCGCAGCGATGATCACCGGCGAGCAATGGGTGTGGGCCCCGCTTATGCGCAAGGAACTGGGCTAGATTCTGGGTTCCCCCGGTGGCGGGCCCGGGCGGGGACGGGATCCACGGGGTGGCGTATGGCATGAAAGTTAGTGCGCGCCGGCGATGTCGAGCGCTGCGATGTAGCCGAACGTCATCGCCGGGCCGATCGTGGCGCCCGCGCCGGCGTAGCTGCGCCCCATGACGGCGGCGCTGGTGTTGCCGGCCGCGTACAGCCCGGGGATCGGGGTGCCGTCGGCGCGCAGCACCCGGGCCCGTTCGTCGGTGCGCAGGCCGCCCTTGGTGCCGAGGTCGCCGGGCACGATCTTGACGGCGTAGAACGGCGGGGTGTCCAGCGGCGCGAGGTTCGGGTTGGGGCGGCGCCGCGGGTCGCCGTAGTACCGGTCGTAGGCCGAGTCGCCGCGGTGGAAGTCCTCGTCCCTGCCCGCCTGGGCGAAGCCGTTGAACCTGGTCACGGTCGCGGCCAGCGCCTGTGGGTCCAGGCCGGCGCTGGCAGCCAGTTCGGCGACGGTGGCGGCGCGGTGCACCGAGCCCACGGCGGACCAGCGCCGGGGGAGTGACCGGCCAGGCGGCAGGCCCGCGAACACGTAGCTGTTCCGGTAGCGCTGGTCGAAGATCAGCCAGGACGGGATGTGCGGGACGGCGTCGGTGTGCCCGTCGTACATCGCGTGCACCGCGTCCACGTAGGGCGCGGACTCGTTTACGAAACGCTCGCCCGCGCCGTTGACCAGCAGGCAGCCGGGCAGGCTGCGCTCGGCCAGGCAGAAGTACGGGCCCGGACGGCAGCGGGATGGACGGGCCCCACCAGGCGTCGTCCATGAGGTCGAGCGCTGCCCCCGCCGCCGCGGCCGCGGTGATCGCGTCGCCGGTGTTGCCCGGTGACCCGGTGGTCCACTCGGCGCCGATCGGCGGGCGCTGGTAGCGCTGCCGCATCGCCGCGTTGCGCTCGAAGCCGCCGGCCGCCAGCACCACGCCGCGGCTGGCCCGGATCAGCGCGGGCTGGCCATCGCGGGTCGCAGTCACCCCCGCGGCCCGGCCGTCCTGCAGGTGCAGGCCGGTCATCGGGGTGTCCAGCCAGACCGGCACCTGCTTGGCCGCCAGGCCCGCCCGCAGGCCCGCGGCCAGCGCCTGGCCCATGCTGAGCACCCGCTGCCGGAGCAGGCGGGTGCGGGCCATCCGCCCCGCGACCTTGACGCTGGCGAGCACCGCCCGGGGATGCCGTGGGCCCAGGCTCAGCCAGCGGTAGTCGGCCTGGGTGATCGTCACCCCTGGCGGCGTGGGCAGGTAGGGCGGGTTGAGGTGCGCCAGTTCGGCGCCGAGGACCCGGCCGTCCATGGGCCGCGGTTCGATGCTCCGCCCGGTGGCCAGGCCGCCGGGGGCCTCCGGGTAGTAGTCGGCGTAGCCGGGCACCCAGGCGAAGTCCACCGGCGCGTGTGCGCGCACGAAACTCAGCATGGCCGGGCCCTGGGCGAGCAGTGCCTGCTGGCGTTCGGCGGTCACGCAGCCGTCCGCGACGTGGGCCAGGTAGGTGCGGGCCTGCTCGGGTGTGTCGGCGACCCCGGCCCGGCGCAGCACCTCGTTGCCCGGCACCCACAGGCCGCCACCGGAACGCGCGGTGGAGCCACCGAACCGGCCGGTCTTCTCGATCACCACTACCCGCAGGCCGTGCTGCGCGGCCGCGAGTGCGGCGGTCATCCCGGCGGCGCCACTGCCCACCACCACGACCTCGAACTCGCACCTGTCCGTTGTCACGGCGTCTCCCGGGCCCTCATACTAGAACACGTTACAGTTTCGGCCGCGGGGGCGGCAGCCCGTCCGGGCCCGCTGCCCGCCGGGGCGGCCACCGGCCGTGGGCCGGGCGATCCCCTCCGAGCGGAGGCACCGGTGCCCTGGGACATCCAGGCGGACGTGGTCGTGGTGGGGTTCGGGGCGGCGGGCGCCTGCGCCGCGCTTGAGGCTGCGTCGCGTGGGTGTGACGTGGTAGTCATCGACCGGTTCTGCGGCGGCGGTGCCACCGCCCTGTCCGGCGGCGTGATCTACGCGGGCGGGGGCACGGCATGGCAGCGTGCGGCGGGGGTCACCGATACCGCCGGGGCCATGTTCGGCTACCTGAGCACCGAGGTCGGGGACGCCGTGTCCGCGGCCACCCTGCGCGAGTTCTGCGACGGCAGCGCGGGCATGCTGGACTGGCTGGCGGGCCACGGCGTCCCGTTCGAGGGGAGCCTGTGCCCGGACAAGACCTCCTACCCGTCCAACCGGCACTACCTGTACTACTCCGGCAGCGAGTTGTCCGCCGCGGGCGTGGCGGCGCCCGCGCCGCGGGGGCACCGGGTCCGTGGCCGCGGCACCTCGGGCAGCGTGCTGTTCGCCCGGCTGGCCCGGGCCGTGCGCAGGTCGGGCGTGCGGGTGCGGTGGCAGACCACCGCGCACACGCTGATCACCGACCCGGCAGGCCGGGTGACCGGGGTGGAGTGCCGGACCATGCGCGGCGCGCCCGCCTGGGCCCAGGTCGCGCACCGGGAACTGCACCGCTGGTCGGCCAAGCCCTACCTGTACGCGCCCAAGCTGGGCCGGCTGCTGCACCGGCCGGTCGCCTGGCTGGAAGAACGGCACGGCCGGCCGCTGCGGGTACGGGCGCGCCGCGGAGTGGTGCTGGCGGCGGGCGGGTTCGTGGGCAACCGGCCGATGATGCGCGAGCACGCCCCGGCATACCGCGGCGGGCTGCCGCTGGGCACGCCCGGCGACGACGGCAGCGGGATCCGGCTCGGTGCGTCCGTGGGCGGCGCGACCGCGTTCCTGGGCCGGGTGTCGGTCTGGCGTTTCCTCAGCCCGCCGTCCGCCCTGCTGAACGGGGTGCTGGTGGGCCGGGACGGGCGGCGGGTGTGCGACGAGTCACGGTACGGCGCGGCCATCGGCGCTGCCATGATGGCCGAGCAAGGCGGGCAGGCCTGGCTGCTGGCCGACCGGGCCACGCTGGCCCGGGCGCGGCGACAGTTGCGCGGCCCGGCGCTGTGGTTCCAGCGGCTCCAGGGTTTGTACCTGCTGAGCGCCGCGCGGGTGCGCGGGCCCTCGGTCGCGGCGGTGGCGGCCCGCGCCGGGATCGACCCGGCCGGGCTGACGGCGACCCTGGACGCCTACAACGCGGCCGCGGCCGCCGGGCGCCCCGACCCGGCGGGCAAGCCGGCCGATCTGGTCCGGCCGCAGGACCGGCCGCCGTTCTCGCTCATCGACTGCTCGGTCCGGCCGCGGCTGGCCTACCCCGCGCCCATGCTGACCCTCGGCGGGCTGGTGGTCGCCGAGGACAGCGGGCAGGTACGCCGGGCGGACGGCGCCGTGGTGCCCGGCCTGTACGCGGCGGGCCGCACCGCGGTCGGCCTGTGCTCGCACTCCTATGTCAGCGGGCTGTCCCTGGCCGACTGCGTGTTCTCCGGCCGCCGGGCCGGCCGCCACGCCGCGGCGGCGGAGCCGTCTGGTCCGTCAGGTTTGTAGTGGCTGCGCCAACCATGACAAAAGAATGTTGTGGTTGCGCCAGCCATGACAAACGCGGCAGTGCGGGGCCGGGTCCTCAGTACGTGATGCTGACCTCGGGGGTGAGCGCTACGGACTGGCAGGCCAGGACGTAGCCATCGGCCACGTCGTCGGCCTCCAGCACCTCGTTGTGCGCCATCTCCACCTGGCCCGCGGTGAGCTGGCAGGCGCACGCCCCGCAGACGCCTTCGCGGCAGGAGAACGGCGCGGCCAGGCCCTCGTCGATGAGCACGTCGAGCATCCGCGTGCCCGGCGGCCAGGCCAGCCGGTGGGTCGCGCCGTCCAGGCTGACCTCAAGGGTCGCGGCGATCCCTCCGGTGTCCTCCCTGGCCTCGAACGGGTTCTCCGCCAGCGACAGGAAGCGCTCGACACGCACCCGCTGCGCGGGCACGCCCAGCGCGCCGAGCGCCTGCCGGACCAGTGCCAGGTACGGGTCCGGGCCGCAGACGAACGGCTCGGCCCGTGCGTAGGGCCGGGCCAGCGCCGCCAGCGCGGCCGCGGTCGGCGGGCCCTGCACCGAGTCCAGCCAGTGCACCACCACCAGCCGGTCCGCCGCGGCGGCTGCCAGGCTGCGCAGCTCGGCGCCGAAGATCACCGACGCCTCGTCACGGTTGGCGTAGATCAGCATGATCCGCCCGTGGCCGGCCGCCAGCACCGACTTGACGATGGAGATGACCGGGGTGATGCCGCTGCCGCCAGCGAACATCAGGAAGTCGCCGTCCAGGGACGCCGGGCTGAACATGCCGGCCGGCGGCAGCAGGTCAAGCACGGTTCCCGGCCGCACGTTGTCGGCGATCCAGTTGGAGGCGTAGCCGCCGGTCATCCGCTTGACGGTGATCGCCGGTGCGTCCCCCGCGTGCGGCGAACTCGACAGCGAGTAGCAGCGGGCCACCGAGCCGCCCGCGCCGTCGGGGACCCGGACGGTGAGGAACTGGCCGGGCCGGTAGGCGAAGGCGCCCGCCAGGCTCCGGCGGCACGGCCAGCACCAGGGAGCAGGCCTCCCCGGCCTCCCGGACGACCTCGGCCACGGATATCTGGTGGTATTCGCGCGGCCCGGTCACCGCGGCCGCCCGGCGGGACGGTGCCTGCCTTGCCTCGGCGGCCAGGTCACGGCGGGGACACCTCCAGGCGGCCCTGGAGCACGGCGCGCTCGATGCTGTCCCGCAGGCTGGCGCACCCCTCGATCAGGGCCGACGGCTTGCCGTCCGCGGCGCCGGCGGCGAACTCGGCGCAGGCCCGCACCGACTCGGGATTCCACTGCACGATCGTGTGCTGCGGGCTGAACTTGGCCACCTGCACGGCGGCGCCGCAGCGGTCACATCCCACCCACCGGTAACCGGTGCGCCGCTCGTCGGAGCCGCCCGCCTGGAGCGGGCGACCCGCCCGGCGCGGGCTGCCGTCCCTGAGCGGACTGCCCGGCTGGCGCGGGCCCGGCACGGTCAATGGGCCTCGGCTCGTGCGGCGAGGTTCGCCGCCACCTCGGCCTCCCAGCCTTCCACCGCGCGAGTGGTGTCCACCTCGAACTCATAGCGGGCCACCATGTCCGGCGAGACGGCCTCCACGTCGGTGTAGAACTGCTCGTACCAGCGGCGCAACTGGTACACCGCGCCGTCCTCGGCGCACAGCAGCGGGTTGTCGATCCGGCTCTTGTGCCGCCAGATCTCCACGTCCTGCTCGAAGCCCAGGCCGATGAACTTGGCGAACTTGCCCGCCACCCCGTCGGCCTGCGCCGCCGGCAGGCCCGCGGGCAGCTTGACGATCACGCCCCACTGCAGCATGAACGACGTCGGCGTGACCGGGTAGTGGCAGTTGATCAGGATGCTCTGGATGGTCGAGCCGTGGTAGTCGTGCCACAGTTCGTCGATCATGTAGGACGGCCCGTAATACGAGGCCTCCGAGCGCAGCGTGCTCTCGGTGCCCTGGGCGTAATTGCTGTCCTCGACATCCGGCCGCGACCTGGTCCGCAGGTACTGCGAGGCGATGTGCCCCTCGAACACGTTCTTGAAGTACGTGGGGAAGGCGAAGTGGATGTAGAAGAAGTGCGCCATGTCCGCCACGTTGTCGATGACCTCGCGGCAGTTCGCCCCCTCCACCAGGATCGAGTCCCAGGTCCAGCCGCTCCACCCGGCCGAGTACGCGCCCTCGATCCGCGGGATGGTCACCTCCGGCGGCGGCGGGTTTCCCTGCGGATCGTGCCAGACGAACAGCTGCCGGTTCTGCTCGAGCGTCAGCCAGGACCGGGTGCGCGCCGCGACCGGGACCCGCCGGGCGTAGGGGATGCCGGCGCACCGGCCGTTCCCGCCCCAGCGCCAGTCGTGGAACGGGCAGGCGAGCGTGTCGCCCTTGATCGTGCCGCGGGACAGGTCGCCGCCCATGTGCCGGCAGTACGCGTCCAGCACGTGCAGGTCTCCCGCCGAGTCCGCGAACACCGCCAGCTTGGTGCCGAACGCCTCCACCGCGTGCGGGCCGGACTCGCGGAACCGGTCGGCGAGCCCCAGGCAGTGCCAGCCGCGGGCGAACCTGGATGGCGGGGTGCCCTGGTCAATGGTCCGGACGCCATCGGAGTCGTTCATCGCCAGGTTCCTCCGCGATCGCTCATCCTCACCACCGGCCAGGCCGCTCCCGCGCCGCAGGCCAGGCCGTGAGGCTGACCGGCTTACCACTAGACTAGAACATGTTCTAGTCTAGTGGCGATGCCCAACCGAGGGCCGGCGAGCGGAGGGACGCGTGGTCGAGCGACGGCGTCGGGTCGGCGGTGGTCGCCGGGGTCCGCGACCTGCTGCCGGTGCTGCGGGAGCGGGCACAGGAGACCGAGGACGCCCGGGTGGTGCCCGCGGAGTCGGTCAAGGCCCTGGAGGAGACCGGGTTCTTCCGGCTGCTCCAGCCGGCCGCCTACGACGGGCTCGAGGCCGACCCGGTCACGTTCCTGAGCGCGGTGCGGCTGATCGCCAGTGCCTGCGGATCGACCGGATGGGTGGCGTCGGTCCTCGGCGTGCACGCCTGGCAGCTCGCGCTGTTCCCGCCGCAGGCGGCCGAGGAGGTCTGGGGCGCCGACCGGGCCGCCAGGATGTCGTCCTCCTACGCGCCGACCGGCAAGGCGCACGCCGTGCCCGGCGGGCACCAGCTGACCGGGCGGTGGAGCTTCTCCTCCGGCTGTGACCACGCCCGGTGGGTGCTGCTCGGCGGGATCGTCACCGACGGCGAGGGCAACCCGGTCGACTTCCGCACGTTCCTGCTGCCCGCCACCGACTACGAGATCGACGACGTCTGGGACACCGTCGGGCTGCGCGGCACCGGGAGCAACGACATCGTCGTGGCCGATGTCTTCGTGCCGGAGCACCGGTCGCTCAGCTTCACCGACGTGTCCCGCTGCGCCTGCCCCGGGCACGAGGTCAACAAGGCGCCGCTGTACCGGCTGCCGTACGGGTCGCTGTTCTCCTACGCGATCACCATGCCGATCATCGGCATGGCCACCGGCGCCTACGACGCGCACGTGGCCTACCAGCGTGACCGGGTGCGCGCCTCCTACGTGGGCCAGAAGGCCGCCGAGGACCCGCACGGGCAGGTGCGGGTGGCGCGGGCCGCGGCCGACCTGGACTGCGGCCTGGCTGGCCGCCAGCCACAACATGGCCGAGCTGATGGAGTACGCCCGGGCGGGGCAGAAGATCCCGCTGCCGCTGCGGCTGCGGGTCCGCCGCGACCAGGTGCTCGGCACCGGCCAGGCGATCGGCGCGGTGGACCTGCTGTTCGAGAACTCCGGCGGGCGGGCCCTGAAGACCGGCACCCCGATCCAGCGGTTCTGGCGGGACGCGCACGCGGGCCGGGTGCACGCCATCAACGACCCGGAGCGGGCGCTGTCGGCGTTCGGCCGCGGGCAGTTCGGCCTGGACGTGCCGCCCGACGCCATGGTGTGACGCGGCCATCGGGCGGATGCTGGAACGGAGCGCCACGCTGATCATCCGACGCGATGCCGCAGGAGGCCGACGGTGACCATCGCACCGGCGGAGTTCGCCGCGACCAGCCGCTTCGCCCAGGCCGGTGACCTGCGGCTGCATTATCACGAGGCCGGGCCAGGCCGGCGCGGAGGCGGCCACGGGCTGCCGGTGGTGCTGCTGCACGGCGGCGGCCCCGGCGCGTCCGCGTGGAGCAACTTCGGCCGCAACCTCGGGGTTTTCGCGGGCCGGTTCCGCACGCTGATGGTCGACCAGCCGGGGTTCGGCCGCTCCGACAAGCCGCCGGTGGCCGGGCAGTACTTCACGTTCGCCGCCGGTGCGCTGGCCGGGCTGCTCGACGAACTCGGCATCGACAAGGTGCACCTGGTCGGCAACTCGCTCGGCGGCGGCACCGCGGTCCGGTTCGCGCTGCGGTATCCGGAGCGGGCCGGGCGGCTGGTGCTGATGGGCCCGGGCGGCCTGAGCCTCAACGTGTTCGCACCGGACCCGACCGAGGGTGTCAAGCGGCTGATGGAGTTCGCCGCGCCACCTGGCCCGAGCAAGGAGAAGCTCGCCGCGTTCCTGCGGACGCTGGTGTTCGACCAGCGGCTGATCACCGACGAACTGGTCGAGGAGCGGTTCGCGGCGGCCAGCGAGCCCGCGGCCCTGGCGGCGGCGGCCTCGATGGGCGCCTCGTTCTTCGACCCCGCCACCGCCGAGGAGGGGCTGCTGTGGCGGGAGGCCCACCGGCTGCGCAACCCGGTGCTGCTGATCTGGGGCCGCGAGGACCGGGTGAACCCGCTCGACGGCGCGCTGGTGGCGCTCAAGCTGATCCGCCGCGCCAGGCTGCACGTGTTCGGCGGCTGCGGGCACTGGGCCCACCTGGAGAAGTTCGACGAGTTCAACCAGCTCGTGATGAGCTTCCTCGAAAGGGGGAGTGGCCAGTGAACCGGATCGGCCTCGCTGGGGTATCTGCGGATCGAATCGCCCGACGTCGCGGCGTGGCGCGAGTTCGGCGTCAAGGTGCTCGGCATGGTCGAGGGCCGCGGGCCCGACCCCGGTGCGCTGTACCTGCGGATGGACGAGTTCCCCGCCCGGCTGGTGATCGTGCCGGGAGAGGCGGACCGGCTGCTCGCCTCCGGCTGGGAGGTGGCCGGCCGTGAGGCGCTCGACCTGGTGGCGGCGGGCGCTGGACGAGGCCGGTGTCGCGGTCAAGGCCGGGACCGATGCCGAACTCGCCGACCGCCGGGTGGCGGAACTGCTGCGCTTCGAGGACCCGGCGGGCAACGCCCTGGAGGTCTTCTGCGGTGCGGCGCTCGAGCACCGGCCCGCGGTCAGCCCCTACGGGAACCGGTTCGTCACCGGTGACCAGGGGCTCGGTCACGTCGTGCTGCCGGTGTCCGAGGAGGAGCCCGCGCTCCGCTTCTACACCGAGGTGCTCGGTTTCCGGTTGCGGGACTCGATCCGGATGGCGCCGGAACTGTTCGGCCGCCCGCCTGGGCCGCCGCTGTGGATGCGGTTCCTCGGCTGCAACCCGCGGCACCACTCGCTCGCGCTGGCCCCGTTCCCCGCGCCGGCCGGGATCGTGCACCTGATGATCGAGGTGGCCGCGCTCGACGACGTGGGCCGTGCGCTGGACCGGTGCGCCCGGCGCGGGGCCCCGGTCAGCGCCACCCTCGGGCGGCACGCGAACGACCTGATGGTGTCGTTCTACGTACGGACACCGGGCGGGTTCGACGTCGAATACGGCACCGGCGGCCTGCGGGTCGACGACCGCACCTGGGTCACCAGGGAGACCACCGCGATCAGCCTCTGGGGGCACCGCTTCGGCGGCCCGGACGGCGGCGCCTCCGGCGCGGCATGATGAACGCCGGCCGCGCGGACGCGATCGTGCAAGCGGCCCCGCGCCCCGGAACCCGCGCGGTTCCGCCAGGTGCTCGGGCACTTCTGCACCGGCGTCACCGTCATCACGACCGTGGACCCCGACGGCCGCCCGGCCGGTTTCGCCTGCCAGTCGTTCGCCGCCCTGTCGCTGGACCCGCCGCTGGTGCTGTTCTGCCCGAGCCGCACCTCGGCGACCTGGCCGCGGATCGCCCAGGCGGGGCACTTCTGCGCGAACGTCCTCACCGCGGGCCAGCGTGACCTGGCCAGGGTCTTCGGCACCGCGGGGACCGACAAGTTCGCCGGGGTCGCCTGGTCGCCGTCCGCGTCGGGGGCGCCGGTGCTCGCGGGCGTGCTGACCTGGGTGGGGTGCGAGGTCGAGGCCGTGCACGAGGCCGGGGATCACTACGTGGTGCTCGGCCGGGTCACCGAACTGGGCCCGGTCGGCCCGACGCGCCGCTGCTGTTCTACCGGGGCCGCTACGGCGTCACCGCCGCAGCCCCAGCCGACAGCCCGCCGGAGGTCGTCGACACCCTGCTGGCCTGGCCCCGGCACGCCGACTGGATCTAGCTTTGCCCTGATGGCCTTCACCGTGCCCGAGTACCTGGCCGGGACGGCTCGCTGCGATCGCGGCGTCCGCGACTGGATCACCGTCCTGCCAGCGATCGTGGCCGCCCTCGCGGACCGGTGGTCGCTGCGCGTCGGCGAGCCGTTCCAGCCGGGCGGGCAATGTTCGTGGACCGCCCCGGCGACCGGTCCGGCAGGTGCCGGCCTGGTGCTCAAGGTGGGGTTCCGGTTTCCCGGTGGCGACGAGCGGGACGAGGCGGCCGGGCTCGCGGCTGTGGCAGGGGAACGGGGCCGTCCGGCTGCACGCCGCCCACGAGAGTGAGCTCTGCGTACGGGCTGCTGATCGAGCGCTGCCTGCCTGGCACCCCGCTGGGCCGGGCGCTGCCCGAGCCCGAGCAGGACCAGGTCGTCACCGGCCTGCTGCGCCAGCTGTGGGCGCAGCCGCACACCGCGTACCCGTTCCGCCCGCTCGCGCAGATGTGCGCCGCGTGGGCCGGCGAGTTCGAGCGGGAGTACGCGGCCGCTGAGCCCGGCGGACCGGGTCGACCCGGGGCTCGCCAGGGCCGGGATCGCGCTGTTCCGTGCGCTGCCGCAGACCGCCGGCCGCCAGGCGCTGCTGTGCACCGACCTGCACGGTGACAACATTCTCGCTGCGCTACGACGGCCGTGGCTGGTCATCGACCCCAAGCCGTATGTCGGCGACCCTGCCTACGACGTACTGCAGCACATGCTCAACTGTGACGAGCGGCTGGCCGCCGACCCGGGTGCACTGGCCCGGCGGATGGCGGACCTGGCCGGGCTCGACGGCAGCCGGGTCCGGCAGTGGCTGTTCGCCCGCAGTGTGCAAGAGTCCGTCGGCTCGCCGCTCATGCGCCATGTCGCCGGGCGGCTCGCGCCGGAACTGGGTTGACTCCGTACCGTGGTACGGCTGCTAGCTTGCGAGACATGGCAGGGTTGACGATCGGGAAGCTCGCCGCCGCGGAAGGTGTCGGCGTCGAGACGGTGCGGTTCTACCAGCGCCGCGGGCTGCTGGCGCTGCCCGACCGGGCGGGCTCGGGGTTCCGTGAGTACACCGAGGACGACCGGCAGCGGCTGGCGTTCATCCGCCGTGCCAGGCAACTCGGGTTCACCCTGGGGGAGATCGGCGACCTGCTGGGCGCCGGGGACGGCCGCAGCACCGACGATATCATCCGGGCCGCCGAGGCGAAGCTCGCCGCGATCAGCGAGCAGATCACCGAGCTCACCTTGCTCCAGGGTCGGCTGCGGCGGCTGGTGCGGGTCTGCGCGCACGGCGACGGCGACGACTGCGTGGCACTGCACGTCGGCGAGCCCCTGACGGCGGCCAGCCCGGATCGCGTAACCAGCGCCGTCAGTGAAGCAACAAGCGACGCCAGTGAAGGAGCCATGCCGTGACTGCCAAGATCGTGACCGACGAGACCTTCGAGGCCGACGTGCTCAGCGGGCCGCGGCCGGTCATCGTGGAGTACTGGGCGCAGTGGTGCGGCCCGTGCCGGATGGTCGGCCCGGTGCTCGAAGCGATCGCGGCCGAGCACGACGGCCAGGTCGACGTGGTGAAGCTCAACGTCGACGAGAACCCGAAGACGGCACAGCGCTACGGCATCCTGCACGTGCCGACCATGGACCTGTTCCGCGGCGGCGAGGTGGTCAAGCAGGTGATCGGCGCCCGGTCCAAGTCCGCGCTGCTGCGCGAGTTCGCCGAGTTCTTCTAGCGGCCGCCCGCAGCTCAGGATGTTTTGCGGTCCAGGCGCTGCAACAGATCGTGGGCGGCGAGTTCGACCTCCTTGTGCCGCCATTCGGCTGCCCGGTAGAGACAGGCGATGATGCCCATCCGGTGCAGCCGCCGAAGGTCGCCGTACACGAACGCGTACCTGGCCTTGGTGTGATCATTGGCACCGTCGGTGAGCCCGAGATGCCAGCGGGCGTATTCCTCCCAGGAATGCGACTTCAGGAAGGCGTTCTGCTGCTCCGCGCGGGGCTGGACCTTGCCCCAGTCGCTGTCAAGCACGTACTGCCCGGTGTCGATGAGATGCCGTGCCCACGCGACACCGTCCGGGTTCACCGAGTACGAAGCCACCGGTCCATCCTGCCCGGATACCGGGCGAATACGCCTTGGCTGGCGACCCGGTTCGCCGCGGTGGCGTGTCGCGCTGGAACCTGTTTCGGGCTAGCTTGGTACGTTCTGCCCGGCTGAGCCGGGGTTCGGGAGTGCCGGGGGCGAACATGATGGGGCGCACGCACGCGCTGTCGGGCCTGGTCGCGGGCGTGGCGGCGGGCCACTTCTGGTGGCACCTGGACGCGCCGCACCTGGCTGTCGCGGCCGCCGTGGCCGCGGGTGCCGCCGTGCTGCCCGACATCGATCACCCCGACGGTTCGGTGGCCTGCTCGTTCGGGTTCGTGACCAAGGGCTTCGCGTGGCTCATCGAGCATGTGTCGGGAGGGCACCGGCACGGCACCCACTCGCTCGCCGGGATCGCCGCGTTCACCGGGGCCGCCTATGTGGCCGAGCACTACCGGCGGACGCTGGGCGGGAAGATCGGGCTCGGGCTGCTGCTCGTCCTCGTCCTGGCCGCCGGGCTGCGTGCGCTGAAGATCGGCGGCCATTTCGGTGACCTGCTGGGCATCGGGGGAGCGGTGCTCATGCTCCGGTCCGGTTTCGGCGTGGCCGGGGTGCCGTGGGCGATCGAGGTAGGCACAGCCACGCACCTGGCCGGGGACATGCTGACCAACGAGGGCATCCCGATCGCCTGGCCCTGGTCCCGGCGGCACATCCGGCTGCTGCCCGAACCGCTGGCATTTACCACCGGGACGCTTCCGGAACGGTGGGTCGTGGCACCGGCGATGGTGGCGGCACTGTGCTGGCTGGTGGCGGTGGTAGCGAAGGTGCTGCCGGCCGGGCGGCTGCCGCTGCGCTGAGGCTTCTGGAGCCGCTGGCTTCCTCGGCCGCGGTCACGGCCGGCACGTCCGGGGCCTCCTGCGGCTGCACAGCGGCCAGGTGCTTGCGGCGGGGGAGCAGCAGCGGGGTCGCCAGCATGAGCAGGCCCGCGACCGCGATACCGGTGCGCGGGCTGGTGAGGCTGGCCAGCACGCCCCACAGGGCGGTCATGGCCGCGATGGTGGCGCTGCTGCTGACCGACCAAGCGGACAGGGTCCGGGCCACCCGGTCCTTGGCGGTCTGCTGGAGCCGGTAGGTGGCCAGCACCGGATTGAACACGCCAATGCAGGTGACCAGGCCGAACTGGACGGCAAGGACGAGGACGAGCCCGGCAGTGCCGGGGCGGACGAAGGCCAGCCCGAGCGGCCAGCACGCGCGCAGCGCCCCGGCGGTGCGCAGGACCGTGTGCTGCCCGAACCGTGCGGCCAGCCGCCGGGCCAGCCGGGCTCCGATGAGGCCGCCGACACAAGGCGCGGCGAACGCGAGGCCGTACTGCCAGGGCGCGAAGCCGAGGCGGCCGAGCATGAGAACGGTGATCAGCGGCGCGGTCGCCATGATCAGGCCGTTGACCGCCATCGTGTTCCAGAACAGCGGGCGGAGCGCCGGGCTGGCCAGGATGTACCGCCAGCCGTCCGCCAGGTCGCGGGCCCGGAGCCGGGCCACGCCGGTACGCACCGGGCGGGCCTCCTGCCCGCCGGCCGCGCGGATCCCCGCTGCCGAGAGCAGGTAGCTGACCGCGTCGGCCACCACGGTCGTCACCGGGCCGAACACCCCGATCGCCGCGCCGCCGAGCGGCGGGCCGAGCACGGTCGAGGTCCAGGTGGTGGATTCGAACCTGCCGTTCGCGACGAGCAGATCCTCGGGCCGCACGATGGTCTTCAGGTATGCGCCGCTGGCCGAGTTGAAGGCGATCTTGGCCGCGGCGACGATCACCGACACGATCAGCAGCTGGGCGAAGCTGAGCCGGCCGAGGGCGAACGCGGCCGGGATGCTCAGCAGCGCCGCGAACCGGGCCAGGTCCATCGCGACCATCACCGGCCGCTTGCGGCGGAACTCGACCCAGGGGCCGAGCGGCACCGCCACCACCGCACCCGCGGCCAGGCTTGCCGCGGACAGCGCCGACACCTCGGCCGCCCCGGCGTGCAGCACCCGGATCGCGATCACTGCGAACGCGCCGAACCCGAGCCCGGTGCCGTAGGCGCTGACCGCGAACGCCGCCCACAACCACCCGAACTGCCGTCCCAGCGACCGCCTAGCCATCTGGTGCACACCCTCGCCGTCTTCTGACCGGACAACCTCACGTTGATCAGTGCGATCCAAGCGAGCCGGAAGCCTGGGCATCAAACAACCGGCCGGCCGGCGTGCCACAACGGCGCGTTGTGCCTGGGGTGCCTTAGGGTCGGTCGGCGTGGATCTCGATGCCGTACGCACGTTCGTGGCCGCCGCGGACGCGGGCCAGTTCTCCGAGGCCGCCACCGACCTGTCGATCACACAGCAGGCGGTTTCCAAGCGGATCGCCGCGCTGGAGAAGGATCTCGGCGTGCCGCTGTTCACCCGCACGGCACGCGGCGCCGACCTCACCATCGACGGGCAGGCGTTCCTGCCGCATGCCCGTGGGCTCCTCCAGGCCGAGGAACGGGCGGCCGCCTCGGTGCGTCCCGGCCACCGCGCGCTGCGTGTCGACGTGATCGCCCGGCGGCTGGGACCGGCGGGCCTGCTGCGCGACTTCCACCGGGCGCATCCGCGCACCGAACTGGACGTGGTGACCCTGTTCGATGCCGACGCGGCCATCGCCGCGGTCCGTGACGGCACGATCGACGCGTCCTTCCGTGCCGTCACCATGCCCGGGCGGCAGCTTCCCGCAGGCATCAAGACGACACGAGTCCTCGACGAGCCCGTCCAGCTCCTCACCGGGCCGGACCACGAGTTCGCCGCCGCCCGCACGGTCACGCCCGCGCAGCTCGCCGGGCACCGGATCTGGATGCCCGGCTATGTCGCCGGAACCGAGTGGGCGGCGTACTACGACGAACTCGCCGCCGAGTTCGGGATAACGATCGACGCTGTCGGCCCCAACTTCGGCACCGAGATCCTCCTGGACGCGGTCGCCGACTCCCCGGACCTGGCCACGTTCGTCGGCAAGCAGACCCGGCTGCTCTGGCCCGCCGACTACGACCTGCGGCGCATCTCTCTGACCGCCCCCGAACCGGTCTACCCGCACTCACTGCTCTGGCGCGCCGACAACCCGCACCCCGCGCTCCGCGCCTTCCGCCGCTGGCTCGGCTCCCAGCCGTCCGGCCGCCGCGGCGCCGGCACCTGGACGCCGTCCTGGGCGCGGCGCCAGGCGTCACCCCGCGAGCCTGCCGCCGGCGGGCCCGGCGCTAGCGGTCGATGAGGGCCGCGGCGATCCTGGCGACGTGTTCCTCCGGCCGGCCGAACAACTGGCCCGTGCCGTGCGCACGCTTGAAGTAGCGGTGCGCGTCGTGCTCCCAGGTGATGCCGATGGCCCCGTGCAACTGGATCATCTGTGCCGCGGCCCGGATCAGCGCCTGCGAGCAGTGCGCCTTCGCCGCCGCCGCGAGCATCTCGAGCCTGGCCGGGTCCGCGCCGCAGTCCGCCTCGATGTCGGCGGCGTTCGCCGCGGCGTAGCACAGCGACCGCGCCGACTCCACCAGCACGTGCAGGTCGGCCATCCGGTGCTGAAGCGCCTGAAAGGCGCCTATGGGCCGGCCGAACTGCACCCGTGTTTTCGTGTAGGCAACGGTCAGCTCCAGCGCCCGCTGCGCCGCACCCGCCTGCTCGGCGGCCAGCGCGATGCAGGCGAGGTCCCTGGCCCGGGCCAGTGCCCGGACGCCCGCACCGGGGCCGAGGCACCGCCCCGGCGCCCCTTCCAGCGCGACCACCGCCAGCCGCCGGGTGGTGTCCATCGTGGTCACCGCCCGCCGGGTGACGGCGGGGTGGGCCGGGTCCACCTCGAACAGGCCGGTCCCGTCCGGCGCCCGCGCCGCGGCCAGCAGCACGCCGGCGGTGTCGCCGTCGAGTACATGGTGCGCCTCCCCGGTGAGCGCCCAGGTGTGACCGGATCCGCGCGCGGCGAGCGCGGGCTCGGTGGGGTCCCAGCGCCCGGCCCGCGGCGCCCAGGCCAGGGCCGCGACCGTGGCGCCGCTGGCGATGCCGGGCAGCAGCCGCCGGCACGCCTGGTCATCCCCGCAGGCCAGCAGCGCCTGCCCGGCCAGCACTGCCGAGCCGAGCATCGGGGAGGGGACCAGGCCCCGGCCGAGTTCCTCCATCACGATGCAGGTCTCCACCTGCCCGGCGCCCGCGCCGCCGTAACGCTGGGGGATGGCCACTCCGGCCACGCCGATTTCGCCGCACAGCCGCTGCCACAGCGGCACGTCGTAGCCGGGCCCCGGCCTTTCGCCCGTGCCGGGTGCCCCGCTCGCGCCGGGCTTTCCGCGCTCGGCCGGGTCTCCGTCCGCGCCGGACCCGGCGGCACCCGTCCGGTGGTGCCGGGCCAGCAGCCCGCGGACCGCGTCGCGCAGGTCGTGCTGCTCGGTGGTCAGCTCCACGCAGGCTCCCCGGCTGCGGCCTGCCCGACTGTCGGCTGCCCGGCTGTCGGCTGCCCGGCGACCAGCGGCCGGGCGGCCGGCTGCCGGGAGGCCTGTGTTTCCGCGGCCGGCTGGGGCTGGCGCTGGCGCTTGCGGCCGGTACCGAGATCGCGGCCATAACTCTGGCCCGGTGCTCGGCCTGGCTGCCCCATGCCCCGGCCAGCGCGCGCACCTTCAGCAGCCACAGATGCAGGTCGTGCTCCTCGGTGTATCCGATCGCGCCGTGCACCTGGAGCGCCGTCCGCGCGGCGCGGCGGGCCGCGTCGGTGCAGGCCACCTTGGCCGCCGACACGTCCCTGGCCGCGTGCTTGTCGTCCCCGTCGAGCGCGGCGGCCGCGGCGTCCAGCAGCGGCCCGGCGAACTCCAGGCCGATCGCCACGTCGGCGAGCTGGTGCTTGACCGCCTGGAACGCCCCGATCGGCCGGCCGAACTGGGTCCGCTGCCCGGCGTGCCGGACGCTGGCCTCCAGCAGGGCACGGCCCGCGCCGAGCAACTGCGCGGCACAGGCCAGCGTGCCCGCGTCCAGCCCCCGGGCTATCGCGGCGGCCACTGCGGGCCCACAGGCCAGCAGTCGGCCGGCGGTGACCTGCGACAGCGACCGGCCCGGGTCCACGGACCGATACCGGCCACCCGGAGCAGCGATCCGCACCGTGTCACCCGCGGCGAGCAGGGCAAGGCCGCCGGCGCCGGTGTCCACCGCCCACGGCAGCCACGGCGGCATGGCGGCCGTGGCGATCAGCTCCCCGGCGGCAAGCCCGGCAAGCCACGGAGCGGGCCAGCCCCGGGCGGCCAGGTCCCCACCGGCCAAGCCCTCGTCGGCCAGGTCCCCACCAGTCAGGTCCCCACCAGTCAGGTCTCCGGCGGGCATCTCCCCACCAGTCAGGCCTCCGGCGGGCATCTCCCCACCGGTCAGGTCTCCGGCGGGCATCTCCCCACCGGTCAGGTCTCCGGCGGGCATCTCCCCACCGGCCAGGTCCCCGGCGGGCATCTCCCCACCGGTCAGGTCCCCGGCGGCGGCGCCGGCGGGCAGCGCGGCGAGCAGCACGGGAACGGCGGCGACCGACTCGGCCACCGGGCCGGGCACCGCGTGATGGCCGAGTTCCTCGCAAGCGACCACGACATCGGCGAAGCCGGCACCGAGACCGCCATCGCGCTCGGGCACCGCCAGTGCGGTGACTCCTAGTGCGGCGAGCGCCCGCCAAACGGCCAGCCCCGGAGCACGGTCACCCGCGGCCCACCGCCGGGCGGCGGCAGGCACCTCGGCGTCAGCGAGCATGTCGTGCAGCGACGCGGCGAACTGGGCCTGCTCGCCGGACCGGCCGGGGGTCATCGGGGCAGCCCCAGCAACCGCTCGGCGATCACCGTGCGCTGGATCTCGTTCGTGCCCGCGTAGATCGGGCCGGCCAGGGAGAACAGGTAGCCATCGAGCCAGCGCCCCTGGTCCGCGTCCAAGTCGGGGGAGACCAGCTCGGCCCGGGGCCCGAGCAGGTCGAGCGCGGTTTCATGCAGGGCGACGTCCAGATCGGACCAGAACACCTTGCCGAGGCTGGACTCCGCGCCCAGGCTGCCACCCGCCGCCAGCCGGGCGGCGGTCGCGTGGGTGTGCAGCCGGTAGGCCCGGGCGCCGATCCACGCATCGACCACCCGGTCGCGCAGCGCGGCGTCGTCCTGGTCGCCGGCCTGGCGCCACAGTTCCACCAGGCGGGCGGCGGCCGCGCTGAACCGTCCCGGGCTGCGCAGCGACATGCCCCGCTCGTGGCTGGCCGTGCTCATCGCGGCCCGCCAGCCGTCGCCCGGCTCGCCGATCACGTCGGCGGCGGGCACGAACACCTGGTCGAGGAAGATCTCCGCGAACCCGGTCCGCCCGCCGAGCTGGCGGATCGGCCGCACCGTGACGCCGGGAGCGCGCAGGCCGAACATCAGGTACGTCAGGCCACGGTGGCGCTGCGCCCCGGGCTCGGAGCGGAACAGGCCGAACGCCTTGTCCGCGAACGCCGCGCGGGAACTCCACGTCTTCGTCCCCGACAGCAGCCATCCACCTTCGGCCGCCGCGGCAGTAGCCCGGATGGCGGCCAGGTCGCTGCCCGCGTCAGGTTCCGACCAGGCCTGCGCCCACACCTCGTCCGCGGTCGCCATCGGCGGCAGCACCCGGTCCAGTTGCTCCGTGGTGCCGTGCGCGAACAGGGTCGGCGCCAGCAGGAACAGCCCGTTCTGGCCGACCCGCGCCGGCGCGGCGGCGGCGTAGTACTCCTCCTCGAAGACCAGCCAGTCCAGCAACGACGCGCCACGGCCGCCGTAGGCGACCGGCCAGGAAACCACCGACAGCCGCGCCGCGGCGAGTTCGTGCTCCCATTCCCGGTGCGCCGCGAATCCCTCGGCGGTGTCCACGGACGGCAGCGGCCGCGCGGGTACGTGCGCCCGCAGCCAGTCCCGCACCTCGGCCCGGAACAGGCTCGATTCCCCGCCCGGTTCGCCCGGGCCCCCGCTCACCCGCCCCCCTGTTTGGCCGCACCATCGCGCATGCCGTGCGCGTCCAGTCCGCCCAGCGAGTCGCCCGCGGTCTCCGCGTTGTGCGCGTGCGCCAGGTGGTGCAGGCCGAACACCGAGTCCATGCCCGGCCGCATGCCCATCAGGTCCTCGCACTGGTTCACCGCGCGCTTGGCCAGGGCCAGGCCGAACGGCGGCATCGTGGCGATCTGCTCCGCGAGGCCGAACGTCACCTCCGCCAACTCCGGGCGGGACACCACCCGGTTCACCATGCCCAGCTCGTAGGCTCGCTGCGCGCCGAACCGCGCCCCGGTGAACAGCGCCTCCTTGGCGAAACGGGGCCCGAGCACCCACGGGTGCGCGAAGTACTCCACGCCGGGGATCCCCATCCGCACCACCGGGTCGGCGAAGAACGCGTCGTCGGAGGCCACGATCAGGTCGCAGGACCAGGCGAGCATCAGCCCGCCGGCGATGCAGGCACCCTGGACCATCGCGATGGCCGGCTTGGGCATCTCCCGCCAGCGCCGGCACATGCCGAGGTAGACCTCCATCTCCCTGGCGTACCTCGCGTCGGCGCCCGCGCGGCCCACGTGGTCCCACCACAGCACCGCCTCGCGCTCGAAGGACACATCCACGTCGCGGCCCGGCGTGCCGATGTCGTGCCCCGCGCAGAAGTGCTCGCCCTCGCCCGCCAGCACGATGACGGCTACCTCCGGCGAGTTAACCGCCCGCGCGAAGGCCGCGTCCAGGGCGTAGGTCATGGCCGAGTTCTGCGCGTTGCGGTACCGCGGCCGGTTCAGCGTCACCACCGCGACCGGCCCGCGCTCGGCATAGCGGACCGGCCCCTCGCCGTCGGCGGTCTCGGTCATATCGGTTCCTCCCGCAGTACTCGCTTGAGCGGCTTGCCTGCCGGGTTGCGGGGCAGGTCAGCACGGAACACGACCAGGCGCGGGACCTTGTAGCCGGCCAGCCGCTCCCGGCAGAACGCCAGTACGGCCGCCTCGGTCAGGGCATAGCCGGGCCGGGTAACCACGTACGCCTTGCCGACCTCGCCGAGCCGGTCGTCGGGTACCCCGATGACCACCGACTCGGCGACGCCGTCCAGCCGGGCCAGCACCTGCTCCACCTCGGCCGGGTAGACGTTGAAGCCGCCGCAGATGTACATGTCCTTGAGCCGGTCGGTGATCGTCAGGTACCCGTCGGCGTCCAGGCGGCCGATGTCCCCGGTATGCAGCCAGCCGCCGGCGTCGATGGCGGCCCGCGTCGCGTCCGGCTCGTCCAGGTATCCGAGCATCAGGTTCGGCCCGCGCAGCAGGACCTCGCCCGGGTCGCCGGGCTTGGCGTCGTCGCCGTCCGGCCCGGCGATCCGCACCTCGAACCCGGCCGTGGCCCGCCCGGAGGTGGTCGCCACGGTCTGCGGGTCGTCACCGGGGCGGCACATCGTCGCCACCACCGCCTCGGTCAGCCCGTAGGCAGTGAGCACGGCTTCGAAGGTCAGCTCGCGGCGCATCCGCTCGACCAGGGCGACCGGCACGGTGGCCGCCCCGGTGACCGCGAGCCGCAGGCTGGACAGATCGTGCGCGGCCCGGTCCGGGGTGATCGAGGATCGTCTGGTAGATCGTGGGCGGCCCGGGCAGCACGGTGATCCGCTCGGACGCGACCAGCGACATGGCCTGCCCCGCGTCGTACACCAGTTGCGGCACCAGGGTCGCGCCGCTGACCAGGCACGCCAGGATGCCGGCCTTGTAACCGAAGCTGTGGAAGAACGGGTTGACCACCAGGTAGCGGTCCGTGCTGGTGAGACCGCCGCACTCGGCCCACGCCCGGGCCACCGCCAGCGACTGCCGGTGCGCGGTCATCGCGCCCTTGCTCCGCCCGGTGGTGCCGGAGGTGAACAGGATGTCGCTCACGTCCCCGGGATGCACCGCCGCGGCGCGCTTCTCCGCCGCGCTGGCGGGAACGGCCGCCGCCCGGTCCAGCAGGTCCGCCCAGCCGATGACCCCGTCCGCCGCGCCACTGCCGGGCGCAGGTTCCGCGGCACCAGGCATCGGCACGCGGACCACGAGCCGCAGCCGCCCGGGGAGCGGGCCGGCCACGGGGAGTCGTTCGGCTGCTGTGTGATTTTCCGCACTGGCACCGGCGCGCGCCGCTTCGGTAACGGCAGCATTCGCGGCGGTACGCAGGGCGGCGAACCGGTCGGCACCGAGGAACCGGTCGGCAACGATCAGCACGGACGCGCCGCTGCGGGTGATCACGTCGAGCGCCTCTGGCCCGGTGAACCGGGTGCTGACCGGGACCAGCGTCGCGCCCGCCGACAGTGCGCCGAACGCGGCGAGAACCCAATGGTGGGTGTTCGGAGACCAGATCGCCACCCGGTCCCTGGGAGCCACGCCCTCGGCGATGAGCGCCCGCGCGACCGTGGTCGTCTGCTGGAGTAGCTGGTGATAGCTGATTCGCGGGCCCCCCGGCTCGGCGAGGGCAGGGCCGATCGCCGAACTTCCCCGCCGCGCCTGCGACAGCGGCCGGGATGGTGAGCTCCACCAGGTGCCCTCCAACGAAGCAAGTGCTTGGTAGGCTGAGCCTACGCGCGGCGGGCAGTTGCTGGCCAGCCACGGAGCTCCCGCGGGCCTGCAACCCCCCCTGCGGGCCCGCGGGTCCGTCGCAGGGAGGCACGGGTTGCGCTCCAGCCCGCAGGACGAGCAGTTCCGGCGCGGTATCCGTGAATGGCTCGCCGCCAATCTCACCGGCCGTTTTGCCGCGCTGCGCGATACGGGCGGCCCGGGGCGCGAACACGAGGCGCACGCCGAGCGGGTGGCCTGGAACCGGCATCTGGCGGCCGCCGGGTGGACCTGCCTCGGCTGGCCGCCCGAGCACGGCGGCCGCGGTGCCACGCTGGCGCAGCAAGTCATCTTCTACGAGGAGTACGCGCGCAGCCGGGCCCCCGCACGGGTCGGTTACCTGGGTGAGGAACTGCTCGGGCCGACGCTGATCGCGTGCGGCACGCCGGAGCAGCAGCGCAGGTTCCTGCCGCCGATCGCGGCGGTCGAGGAACTCTGGTGCCAGGGTTACTCCGAGCCGGGCGCCGGTTCCGACCTGGCCGCGGTGTCGACCACGGCACGTCTGGACGGCGGGGAGTGGGTGGTCACCGGGCAGAAGGTATGGACGTCGCTGGCGGCCGAGGCGGACTGGTGTTTCGTGCTGGTCCGCACCGAGCCCGGGTCGAAACGCGGCGCGGGCCTGTCGTACCTGCTGGTCCCGATGCGGCAGCCGGGGATCACGGTCCGCCCGATCCGGCAGCTCACCGGCACCTCGGAGTTCAACGAGGTCTTCTTCGACGGCGCCCGCACCGACGCTGGCCTGGTGGTCGGCGAGCCCGGCGACGGCTGGCGGGTGGCCAGGGCCACGCTGGCCATCGAGCGCGGCGTGGCCACGCTGGGCCAGCAGGTCGGGTTCGAGCGCGAACTGAACCGGCTGGTCGAACTGGCCAGGCAGACGGGGGTGAGCGGCGACCCGCTGATCCGCGACCGGCTGGCCCGGGCATGGATCGGCCTGGAGGCGATGCGCGCGCACGCGCTGCGCACCCTCGCGGGCGGCGCTGGCGGCACCGGGCCGTCGGAGCTGAAGCTGCTCTGGTCGCGGTGGCATCAGGAACTCGGCGAGCTTGCCATGGACGTCCAGGGCGCGCCGTCGATGGTCGCCCGCGGCGCGCCCTACGACCTCGACGACTGGCAGCGGCTGTTCCTGTTCAGCCGCGCCGACACGATCTACGGCGGGTCCGATGAGATCCAGCGCACGATCATCGCCGAGCGGGCGCTCGGCCTGCCGCGCCAGGCCCGGCCATGACCCCGGGGCCGCCCGCCGGGCGTGACCTGCTCGCGGGCAAGGTCGTGGTGGTCACCGCGGCGGCCGGCACCGGCATCGGCTCGGCCGTGGTGCGCCGCTGCCTGGCGGAGGGCGCCCAGGTCGCCATCAGCGACTCCCACGAGCGGCGGCTCGCCGCGGCGCACGGCGAACTGGCACACGAGTTCGGCGCACGGGTGTGGTCGCAGGTGTGCGATGTGACCATAGAGGAACAGGTCGGGGCGCTGATCGACGGGGCGGTGCGGCACTTCGGCCGGATCGACGTCATGGTCAGCAACGCCGGTCTCGGCGGCACGAGTTCTGTGCTGGAGATGACCGACGAGCAGTGGTCGCGGGTGCTCGACGTGACGCTGAACGGCACGTTCCGCTGCACCCGGGCCGCGTTGCGGCAGCTCGTCGCGCAGGGCCGCGGCGGCGCCGTGGTCCACAACGCCTCGGTGCTCGGCTGGCGGGCGCAGCCGGGCCAGGCACACTACGCGGCGGCCAAGGCCGGGGTGATGGCGCTGACCCGGTGCGCGGCGCTGGACGTGGCCGAGCACGGGATCCGGGTCAACGCCGTGGCGCCGAGCCTGGCCGCGCACCCGTTCCTGGCCAAGGTGACCAGCGAGGAACTGCTCGCCGAACTGGCCGGCCGGGAGGCGTTCGGCCGCGCGGCCGAGCCGTGGGAGGTCGCCAGCGTGATCGCGTTCCTCGCCAGCGACTATGCCTCCTACCTGACCGGCGAGGTCATCTCGGTCAGCAGCCAGCATCCCTAGGCGTGCGGCCCGGCCCAGCCCCCGGTGTGCCGGTGCCGGCCGAGCCCCGCGGCCTCGAACTCGTCGAAGGCCGCACAGCGGGTCACACCGAGCTGGCGAAGTGCCTGGTTGAAGGCCCAGTGTGGGCTGGAGGCCCGGTCGGGTGGGGGCCAGCCGAACTGGGTCGTGGCCGGTCCTAGCCAGACCTCGCCGTTGAGCCACACGACCGTTGCCTGGGTGCCGGTTCCGCCGAACATCTCCGCTTCGAGATAGGCGATCGGGCCGGTGTGCGAGACCCGGCGGGCGAGGGCTTCGACAGCTGGGCACAGGTGCCAGAACGTGGTGCCGAACGTGGTCCCCGCGCCGCCGCCGAGGCGGTCGGATACCCGCTGGGGTGATGAGGACAGGGCCGTAACCCTGGGACAGCTCCACCTGCGCGGCTCCCGCGAGGCGAGCGGCCTCGGCCGCTACCGCTTGCGCCCGGCCAGCGCGCGCAGTTTGTAGGACACCCAGGACACGATGCCGCCTGCTGCGGTCGCTGGCAACCGCGTGCTGGCGGGAGGACCTTGCGGCGGCCGCGGCTAGATTTCTTGCCAAACGCAGCCCGTGGCTGGCCGGCGGCGATGGATGGATGGGGGATTGCCCGGTGAACTCTCGTGTGCTGCTCCGTGACGGAGTGGTCGCCGACGGCGTTGGCACCACCGTGCGCCGGGCGGACGTGCTGATCGAGGGGCCGGTGATCACCGCCGTCGGGCAGGTCGATGTACCGCCGGGCGAGTGCGCGGTGATCGGCCTGGCCCCGGACAGCGTGGTGTGCCCGGGGTTCATCGACGCCCACGCACACGCGGAGGGGCCGTTGCTGGCTTCCGGGCGGCTGGAGGGCGCCCTCGCGCAGGGCGTGACAACTCTGGTCGTGGGCCAGGACGGGCAATCGTGGATCGGGGCTAACGCGGCCACGGTGCAGTACCTGAACAGGTACTTCGCCCCGGTCAACGGGGCACTGGAACCGGCGCGGGACTTCGGCGTGGCCGACTTCGCGCGGGCGGTGGCCGGCCGTCTCGTGCAGAACGTGGCCGTGCTCGCCTCGCAGGGAACCATCAGGCACAACGTCGCCGGGATGGCCGCCGGGCCGTTGACCGGGGCGCAGCGGACGGCGGCGCGGCATGAGGTGGAGGACGCGCTGGCCGCGGGCGCGGTGGGCTTGTCCAGCGGGCTCGATTACCTGCCGAGCCGGTTCGGGACGGCCGCCGAGGTGGCCGACGTGGCCCGGCCGCTGGCCGGGGCGGGCCTGCCATACGTGTCACACCTACGCGGTTACGGCCCGGACGTCCGGGCCGGGCTGGACGAACTCGCAGCGGTCGGGGCGGTCGCCGGGGTGCGGGTGCACGCCAGTCACCTGTGGGGGGAGCCCGCCGACATCCAGGCCGCGCTCACCGCCGCCGGCGAGGCCGGGGTGGCGGTCACCTTCGACATGTACTTCTACCGGAGGTCCAGCACGATCCTGGCGCAGTTGCTGCTCCCGCCCGAGGTGCAGGCCGGTGGCCCGGACCGGACGCTGGCCGCGCTCGCCGAGCCCGGGCAGCGGGCCGCGCTGCTCGCTGGCGAGAAGCTCACCGAGTCGTACCTGCGCAACGTCTACCTGGGTGCCGTGCCCGGCGACCTGGCCTGGGCCGCCGGGCTTTCGGTGGCGCAGGCGGCGGCGCGACAGGCGCGGCCACCGGGGGAGTGGGTGCTCGATCTGCTGGTGGCGGCGGACCTCGGCGCCGGCGGTCACCTGGACCGGCCCGGCCTCACCGGCGATCAGCTTGCCTGGATCAGCTCCCACGACCGGCACTGCGCCGGATCCGATGGGATCTACCAGGGCCAGCACCCGCACCCACGCGGTTATGGCGCGTTCGCCCGGCTCGCCGGGTACTACCTCCGCGCCGGGCCCGAGACCGGTTACCAGCAGCTCGCCCGGCACCTGGCCGCCAACGCGGCCGACGTCTACGGCCTGCGTGACCGGGGCCGGGTCGCCGAAGGGATGGCCGCCGACCTGTGTGTCATCGGTGCGCCCGGCCCGGCCCCCCGCGCGACCTATGATCGCCCGCGCGAGCTGGCGACCGGTGTGCAGCACGTCTTCGTGAACGGCGTCCTTGTCTGGCCGGACTCTCACCCGGGGGCCGGCGAGTTCCCGGGCCGGTTCGTCAGCTAGTCACCAACTCTGTGCATAGAGTCGCACAACAAGCGGTCAGCGATTCGTCATGTCCGGCCGGGCAGGGCTGCTCTACGATCAAGGTATGAGTCCGCTCACTGGCGTACTAACCGAGGCCTGGGCGCTGTACCGGCGGTTCGCGGGCCACTTCCTGCTGATTTCCTTCGTGATCTACGTGATCACTGCGATCATCGTCGCCCTGCTGTCGCTCGCCGGTGTCGTTGGCGCGATCCTCGGGGCCGTCGTCAGCCTTGCGGCCACCTATGTACTCCAGGCATCGCTGATCAAAGCGGTCCAGGATGTTCGCGACGGGCAGGTCGACCTGGACCTGTCCGAGACGGTGCGGGCCGCGCTGCCTTTCCTCCTGCCGGTCATCGGGGCATCCATCCTGGCCGCTATCGGCATCACGATCGGCTTGGTCCTGCTCATCGTGCCCGGCCTTGTCCTGCTGACGTTCTGGAGCCTGATCGTCCCCTTCATCGTGCTCGCGGGGTCGGGGGTATTCGAGGCGTTCGGCAATAGCTGGCGGACCGTGCGTGGGTACGCGTGGCGGGTGTTCGGCACCTACGTCCTGGTGTTCCTGATCCTGATCGCGTTCAGCATCATCCTCGGCCTGATCCTCCTGGTCCTGCCGCAGTTCCTGCGCAGCTTCGTGAACAACGTCGTGGCAGGCACCCTGATCGCGCCGTTCCTGGCGCTGGTGGCCACGCTCATCTACTACCGCCTGATCGCCGCCCACGCCGGGCAGCCGTACACCGTCACCGGCCCGGAGGGCGCCACGGTCTGGGAGCCCCCGTACCCCACGGTGCCAGGGACTGCACCCGGCTCGCCGCCGGCGGACCCGACCGCACCGCCCCCGCCAGCACCGGGCCCCATGCCACCAGGCCCACCGGGTCCCACGCCACCGGGTTCGACGACGCCGTACCCCACACAACCAGGTCCGATGGAGCCACCGCCGGCTCCCCCGCCCTACCGGGGCCCGGAAGAGTCACCACCGCCGAGCACCCCCTGACCCATCGCCGCCCGGGCGGCGCGCGTCCGCGAGCGGCCGCATTCGGCGCGGCGGAGAATGTCCGACCCGGCTACTAGCGTCGGCGGAGTGTGACCGGTCGGGTGACTGGACGGCCGGGTACGGAGAATAGCCAGGTCAGGGCGGCGGCCGGACGACGAGGGAGTCATCAATGGGGAACGCGGTAGTGCACTTCGAGATCGGCGGGCCGGACGACGCGCCGCTGGTCGCCTTCTACGGGGAACTGTTCGGCTGGAAGCTGCAGTCCTTCGAGGGCGGCGGCTACACGATGATCGACACCAACAGCGGCGGGGGAATCAACGGCGGCATCGGCAAGAGCCAGACTGGTGAGCCCTGGTCCACCTTCTACGTCGAGGCCGCCGACCTGCAGGCGGCCCTGGACAAGGCCGAGTCGCTGGGCGCGAAGACGGTCATGCCGGTCACCGACTTCGGCGGGGCGGTGACCATCGCGATGTTCAACGACCCGGACGGCCTGCTGGTCGGGCTGGTCAAGGCGGCGGACTCGGCACAGGGTGAGGCGTCAGGCCCGTCGGAGGGGAGCGGCGAGCCGGTCGACTGGTTCGAGGTGCTCGGTTCCGACTCCGGCCGGACGCAGCGGTTCTACGCGGACCTGTTCGGCTGGACGGTCGGCGGCGGCGACGCCGGTACCCCGCCCAGCTACGGCATGGCCGACACCGGTGCCGGGCGTGGCATCCAGGGCGGCCTCGGCTCCAGCGCGGACGCCAAGTGGGCCACGATCTACGCGAGCGTCCCGGACGTCGAGCAGACCCTGGCCAGGGCCGAATCCCTCGGCGGCTCCCGG
Organism: uncultured Actinomycetes bacterium; assembly: GCA_963726415.1. GTDB lineage: Bacteria > Actinomycetota > Actinomycetes > Streptosporangiales > Streptosporangiaceae > DASXKD01. The sequence continues at coordinate 397,170 of CAVSCM010000036.1, read as the reverse complement.
GTCTACGGCCCGATGGCTGTGGACGACCACATGCAGACCGGCGCGTTCCGCGACCCAGCCGGGAACGTGTTCGGCGTCTACCACCACGGCGAGCACTGACCGGGCCAGGTCAGGGAACCCGCGCCCTCGGGCACCGCGGCCGGGCGCCGGTGCCGCCGCCGGTGCCCAGCCCGGCGCCCTTGCGGCGCTACAGATGGGCGAGGTGCTCCTCGAGCGTGCCCACAACAGCGGGGTCGCCGGGATCGGCCAGCAGTTGAAGCGCCTGCCGGAGGCGGAACGCGGTCTCCAGCGGGCGGGAGTCGGTGTCCAGGCCCCGCGTCGTGGCATAGCTGCGCCATCCACGCGCCCAGAGGGCGCCGAAGTCACCGCGCCGCCGCCGCCATAGCCCGGTGCCCCACTCGCCCAGGTCGAAGTCCCAGAACGGATGGTCCACCCGAACCGTCTCCCAGTCGATAACGCCGGTCAGCCGGCCGTCCTCGGCGAGCAACTGGTCCTCGTGGATGTCGCCATGGACTAGGACCCGCCCGAGCCGGGCGGCGCTGCCCAGCAGGTCCGCCCACGCCCGGACACGATCGGGCCGGCCGAGGCGGTCCGCGGCCGCTGCGGCAGCTTCGGCGGAGGTGGCCGGGTCGAGAGCCCGCCGTAGCCAGCGATGATGGGCAGCCTCGTGGTGCTGCGGTGGCCGCGCCTCGGCAAGCGGCGGCGGCTCAAGCTCGTGCCAGCGGGCGATGGCCCGGCCCAGTTGCTCCACCAGGCATTCGGGCTCGGCCGGCACCTTGCCGCGAAGGCGGGTCACGGCGGCGAACGGGAACGGGTAGATCTCCGGGTCCGTCCAGCGGCCCAGCAGGCGCGGCACCACGGTCAGCCCGGTCTCGGCCAGGGCACGGTAGGCGGCGATCTCCCGCTCGAACCACTCCACCCCGCCGGCTGCGCGCGGGAACAGGAACACCCGGCCGCTGTCCAGCAGGACCAGCTTGTTCCACCCGGTCACATTCAGGACCAGCCGGTCGGTGTCCGCGCCGGTGAGCGAGGCGAACCGTGCCGCCTGCGGCGGTATCAGCACCGCGCTGACCGCTTGCCCCACCACCTCGCCGCCCACACCCAAAGTATGGTCCCGGGGCCTGCCGTCATGGCACGGCTGTCAGTCACAGGCGGAGTCCGGGCAGCCCCGGCTACTAGCTGGCACGGCCCGGCTGTTCGTCATTCGCCGGGCGGCTGGGCTGTGTGAGCATGAGGGCATGGCGGTCAAGAAGGCTCCGGCGATGCGCCGGACGGATGCACGGGTAGCCGAGTTCCTGGCGCAGATCCCTGATGAGCGGCGGCGCGAGGACGCGCGCCGGCTCTGCGCGATGATGCAGGAGATCACCGGTGAACCGCCGGCGATGTGGGGGACCAGCATCGTCGGTTTCGGCAGCTACCACTACCGGTACACCAGCGGCCGGGAGGGGGATTCGGCGCTGGCCGGCTTCTCGCCTCGCAGCCAGCACCTGGTCGTCTACTTGGTCGGCGGGTTCGAGGAGCGGTACCGGCCGGTGCTGGCACGCCTGGGTCGGCACAAGACCGGAAAGGGCTGCCTGTACCTCAAGCACCTCGACGATGTGGACACCGGCGCGCTCCGCGAGTTGATCGACCGTTCCGTCCGAGTTCACCGGGGCGTCGGCCGGGCTTCCAGCTAGCCGTGGGCAAGGGCAGGCGAGAACGAATCCAGCTAGCCAGGGCCGGGCCGTCGCTCAGATGCGCTCGATGATGGTGGCGGTGGACATCGCTCCACCGGCGCACATGCTGACCAGCGCGGTGGATGCGTCCCGCCGCTCCAGTTCGTGCAGGGCGGTGGTGAGCAGCCGGGCGCCGGTGCTGCCCACCGGGTGGCCGAGCGCGATCGCGCCGCCGTTGACATTGACCAGCCCCGGATCCGGCTGGTGCACGCTCTGCCAGGACAGCACCACCGACGCGAAGGCCTCGTTGATCTCGAACAGGTCGATGTCGCCGAGCTTCATGCCGCTGCGTTCGAGCACTCGCTCGGTCGCCGCGATCGGGCCGTCCAGGTGGTAGTACGGCTCCGCGCCGACCAGGCACTGGGCTACGATCCGGGCGCGCGGCGTCAGTCCGAGCGCCCAGGCCCGGTCGGCCTCCACCAGCAGCACGGCGGCCGCGCCGTCGGAGATCTGCGATGAGGTGCCGGCCGTGTGCAGGCCGTCCTCCAGCACCGGCCGCAGCCGGGCCAGCGCCTCCATGCTGGTCTCTCGCAGACCCTGGTCCCGGTCCACGGTGCGGGTCTCGCCGGTCGGCTGCCGCTCGGCGTCCAGGACCGGTGCCTTGACCGGCACCACCTCCCGGTCGAACCGGCCCTGCGCCCACGCGGCCTGAGCCGCCTGCTGGGACCGCAGGCCAAACGCATCGACGTCGGCACGGGTCAGCCCGCGCCGCTTGGCGATCCGTTCCGCGGCGACGTACTGGTTGGGCAGGTCGATGTCCCAGGTGGATGGGCGGGGGGTACCGCAGTCGGTGCCCCGGTTGGACCCCAGCGGCACCCGGCTCATCGCCTCAACACCGCAGGCGACACCCACGTCGATGGCCCCGGCCGCGATGAGCCCGGCGATCAGGTGCGTGGCCTGCTGCGCCGAGCCGCACTGGGCGTCGACGGTGAAGCAGCCGGCCTGCTGCGGCAGCCCGGCGTGCAGCCAGGCGGTCCTGGTGATGTTGCTCGCCTGCTCACCCGCCTGGGTGACGCAGCCGCCCCCGACCTGCTCGACCAGGCCCGGGTCGATACCGGCCCGGTCAAGCAGCGCGGTCTGCGCGCAGCCGAGGATCTCCGCGGCGTGCAGGCCGGACAGCACCCCGCCGCGCTTGCCGATCGGTGTGCGCACCGCTCCGGCGATGACCGCTGTTCCCACCGCAACTCCTGCCCTTGTCAAGCTCGCATCCATACTAGAACACGTTCTTATTCCGGCGAGAGTAGGCATTCCCGCCGATCCGGTGGCATGGTTGAATCGGGTAGAACGCGTTCCAGCGGAGGCACTCTGGAGGCAGCGATGACCGGGCCGAACATCCCAGAGGGCTTCGACTTCACCGATCCCGACCTCTACCTCCACCGGGTGCCCACGGACGAGTTCGCCGAGCTTCGCCGCGCCGCGCCGGTGTGGTGGAACCCGCAGCAGCGCGGCGCTTCCGGTTTCGACGACGAGGGGTACTGGGTCGTCACCAAGCACGCGGACGTGCTGGAGGTATCCCGGGACAGCGAGCTGTGGTCCAGCCAGAAGAAGACCGCGATCATCCGGCACGGGCAGCCGGTCACCGAGGAGTCGCTGGAGATGCAGCGGCTCATCATGCTCAACCTTGACCCGCCGCTGCACACCAAGGTGCGGGCGATTGTGTCTCGTGGCTTCACCCCCAGGGCGATCGGCAAGCTGCGGGAGACCCTGGCCGCCCGGGCCGCGACGATCGTGCGGACGGCCCTGGAAGAGGGCACCGGCGACTTCGTCTCCGACGTCGCCGCCGAACTGCCGCTGCAGGCCATCGCCGACCTGCTCGGCATCCCGCAGGCCGACCGGGGCAAGATCTTCGCCTGGTCGAACGAGATGATCGGGTACGACGACCCGGACTACGGCGGCGACAGCCAGGCCGCCGCCGCGGAACTCGTCGGCTACGCCATGGTGATGGCCGAGGACCGGCGGGCCTGCCCGCGCGACGACATCGTCACCAAACTGGTCAACGCCGAACTGGACGGTGGCGAGCTGACCTCGGACGAGTTCGGCTTCTTCGTGATTCTGCTGGCCGTGGCCGGCAACGAGACCACCCGGAACGCGATCTCGCACGGGATGCTGGCCTTCCTCGACCACCCCGGACAGTGGGAGCTGTACCAGGCGCAGCGGCCGATCACCGCGGTGGACGAGATCGTCCGCTGGGCCACCCCGGTGACGGTGTTCCAGCGCACCGCGCTCGCCGACGCCACGCTCGGCGGCCAGCAGATCAAGGCGGGCCAGCGGGTCGGCCTGTTCTACCGGTCGGCCAACTTCGACGAGGACGTGTTCGCCGCCCCGGAGCGGTTCGACATCCTGCGCGACCCCAACCCGCACCTGGGTTTCGGCGGCACCGGGACGCACTACTGCCTCGGCGCAAGCCTGGCCCGGCTGGAGATCGAGCTGATCTTCAACGCGATCGCCGACGGCATGCCGGGCATCCGGCTGGCCGGGGAGGCGGAGCGGCTGCGCTCCGGCTGGCTCAACGGGATCAAGGCACTCCCGGTCAGCTACCGCTAGCGCGTGTCCCGCTGAGGCGGGAGATCAGCTCATGGCCCCGCGGCCGTCCCGTGTGCCTGTTTCGGGTACAGCCCGATGAGCCGGGCGAGCTTGAAGCCGAGATGGAGGGCCAGCCTGTCACCCCCGCTCCGCAGGTCGACCCCGGCTATTCGTTCCGCTTTCTGCAGCCGGTAGTACAGCGTGCCGCGGTGCAGGCTGAGCCGCTCGGCGCTCGCCTTCGCATCGCCGGCCAGGTCGAGGTAGGTCTCCAGGGTCGTGATCACCGGGCCGTCGGCCTGGTCGAGCAGGGTGCTGAGGCGTGGGTCGAGGCTGGCTGCCGCCTCGGCGTCGGCAGGAAGCTGGGCCAGGGTGCGGTACACGCCGAGGTCCCGCCAGCGGGCGACCGGGCCGGCCCGGCCGATCGTTGCGGCGACCCGCGCGGCCTGCTTGGCCTGGCGGTAGGAGCCGCGGGCATCGGCGAGCGCCGACGGGTCGCCGATTCCGGCCACCACCGGCGCCGCGGCGCCGTCGGGCTGCAGGCGGGACAGCAGGCTGGCGCGGGCGGCATCGGCCAGTTCATTACCGGCCGCGACGCCCTGGTCATTCGCGACAACCACGCCATGATCGGGGTTGGCCAGGCCGATGACGGTGCCCGCCGACCGCCCCCGGGTGACGTCCCGCAGGCTCTCCGCGAGCACGGGCTGTGGCAGCGGCGCCGCCGCACCGGCAGTCCGCACCACTACCGCGATCACCGGCGTGCGCAGGCCGAGCAGGCCACTGTCATCGATGTGGCGCATCGCGTCGGCCCGCAGTTCGTCCACGGGCGAGAGCAGGTGGGCAAGCACCCCGCTGGCCATCCGCTCGCCGAGCATGTCGCCGAACATCAGCAGGCCGGCTTGGTCCGCGGCGATCGCGGCGGTCCGCACCTGGGTGCTGCCGAGCCGCCCGTCATCGTCGATCAGCCACAGATAGCCGAGCCGCGCGCCGCGGTAGCTCACCGGCACGCAGAGCCGGCCCAGAATGCCGTGGTCCTGGTCGCCGGGGATGCGCACCGGGCCGGCCGCGTCCTCCAGGCCGAACCGCCGTAACCAGCCGGAGACGGCGGCGGGTGCGTGCTTGACCAGGATCGAGTCGCGGCGGATGTCGTCGATGGGCACGTCGTGGGTTGAATAGGCAACCATCCGCAGCTCGTCGTCCTCGATCAGCGCCGGGGCGTGCAGCTGCTGAGCCAGGTCCTCGACCAGCTCTTGAAGCGTGGCGGGCGACACCAGAACATTCCTCCCTGTTCAGCGGCCCCCATCAGCACGGTTGAACCGGGATTGACCCGAGAGTTCCATTCGTAGTACCGCTGTCCTCGCCGCCGGCGTTACCCCGGCCGCTCCCGGCGGGCCTCGCCCCGCACCCGCCGTCAGCGAGGCAGGCGTCCGACGCGACCGCACCCGCCCAAGCCGGCATTTGCCTAATTCAGCCGGTGGACAGTCGCGACATTTGCCCGATGACAGGGCGTGGCGTGCGCCGGACGATCGTCCTGGGACCGTCCGTAGGCGCTGCGGGACCCGCCCTTCCCGGGCCCGCAGTTGCCCGCGGGCGGTGTTGTGCCCAGGAAGGAGCACGTTACGTTGCGACGGTTGACGCTAGGTAGTAGGAAGTACATTCCGTTCCTGGTAGCGGCTGGTCTGCTCGTCACGACGGCGGCCGGATTCGGCGTCTCAAACCTCACCGCCGGGCCTTTCAGCCACCTCGGCATGTCCATCGCCCGGGCTGATACCGGCGACGACTGTGGCGATGACGCCGGCGACGACTGCGGCGACGACGACGGGGGCCCGGAGGGACCATGGACCTCCTACTACGCGAAGGAAAGCTCGTTTCAGCCGATCACCATGGCCGAACTGCAGCAGGCAACACAGCAAGCCAATGCGATCCCTGCCCCGGACAAGACGCCCTGGCAGCCGATCGGCCCGACGAACATCGGCGGCCGGGTAGTCGACCTCGTGGTTGACCCCACGAACCCGACGACGATCTATGTAGCGGCGGCCGGCGGCGGCATCTGGAAGAGCACCGACGAGGGCATGACGTTCACCTCGGTCTGGCCGTCGGACAACACCCAGACGATGGGCGCGCTCGCCATGGGCCCCGACGGCACCCTGTGGGCGGGGACCGGCGAGGCGAACCCGGCCGGCGGCGGCATGACCTACTTCGGCAATGGCGTCTACAAGTCCACCGACGGCGGGAAGACCTGGCAGAACGTGGGGCTGACCGGCAGCGCCGCGATCGGCCGGATCGTGGTCAACCCCGACAACCCGAACGAGGTCTGGGTCGCGGCGGCGGGCTCGATCTACACGTCATCCCCGCAGCGCGGCATCTACCACACCACCGACGGCGGCCAGACCTGGCAGCTCGCGCTGGCACCGCCCAACGACACCACCGGCGGCATCGACATCGCCCTCGACCCCGCCAACCCCAGCCGCGTCTACGCGGCACTGTGGGATCACCACCGCGACCCGGCGGCCCGGACGTACGGCGGCGTCGGCTCGGGCCTGTACCGCTCCGACGACGACGGGGCCACCTGGACCCGACTGCAGAACATCACCACGCCGCTGCCCAGCTATGACCGCGCCCAGACCGGGCTGACTTCGGACGCGAGCCTCGGCCGGATCGGCATCGCAATCGCGCCGACCGACCCGAACCGGGTTTACGTCGTCAGCGGTGACACCAACGGATTCGACAAGGGGTTCTTCGTTTCCAACGACGGAGGCGACTCGTTCCAGACCGCCGGGCACGCCAACAACGAGAGCGAGTACCAGTGGTGGTTCGGCCGCATCTGGGTCGATCCCGGCAACGAGAACCACGTCTTCGTGGCCGACGTCAGCCTGCGCCAATCGTTCGACGGCGGGCAGACCTGGACCAGCATCAACGGCGTGCACGCCGACCAGCACACGATGGCCTGGGACCCGAGCACGATCAACGCGGCCGATCAGTCGGCCGAGCGGATCTACCTCGGCAACGACGGCGGCATCTACCACACCGACAGCGACGGCATTACCAACTCGTCCTGGGTGCACGCGGCCTACGAGCCGTGGAACCAGACCTACCACATCGCGGTCGCCGCGGATAACGACAGCCGGCTGGCCACCGGCATGCAGGACAACGGGAGCGTGCGGACGTGGACGTCGGCCAATCCGTCGCCGACCGATACCAGCCAGTTCAACGCCTACGGCGGCGGCGACGGCCACTACGTGGCCATCGACCAGACCAACGACAAGTTCTACTACCAGTGCTCGCAGAACGGGAACTGCGGCGGCGAGCAGGACAACAGCGACGGAACGTCGACGCCGCTCCGGTTCGGCCGCCACCTGGCCACCGCGACACGCTTCACCGCCGACGCGCCCCTGGTGATCGACCCCACCAACCCGTCCGTGCTCTACCTCGGCGGGAACGTGCTCGCCCGGTCGACCGACCATGGCGCGACGTGGACGCAGATCAGCCCCTCGGATCCGAACGACCTGCCCGGCCCGCCGCCCCCGGAGGAGGAGCAGGACCCGGTCTACGCCAACACGTACGCCACGATCTCGGCGATAGCGCCGGCGGCGACCAATCCCGATCCGAACGGGTACGCGAGCACGATCTACGTCGGCACCGACACCGGCTACCTGTGGAAGACAACCGACGCCGGCCAGACCTGGACGCAGCAAACCGGGCTGCCCCAGCTCTGGGTGAACTCGATCGCGGTCGACCCCGCGAACGCGAACCGCGCCTGGGTCGCGTTCTCCGGGTTCCGCACCGGCGACGACGGCTCGCACCTCTACGAGACCACCAACGGCGGTGTGACGCTGGACGAGCGTGAGCGGCATCCTGCCGAACGCGCCGATCGAGAACGTCGTCTTCGACGCCAAGAGCAACGCCATCTACGTGGCCACCGACCTCGGCGTGTTCTGGGCCAGGGTGCCCCCGGCCGGCGGCGGGCACGCGCCGCCGACGCCGCTGCAATGGTTCCGTGTGGGCGCTGGCCTGCCGGCCACCCCGGACATGGACCTGAAGATCAACGGCTCGGACACCAAGCTGCTGGTCGGCACGTTCGGCCGCGGCATCTGGGAGGTGACGCTGCCGACCGCGAAGCAACGGCTAGCGAGTTCGATGGTGGCGGCCGTCCCTAGTCCGGGGTGGCCGCCACCACCCACATCGAGAAGTACTGCGAGCCGCCGCCGTAGGCGTGACCGAGCGCGGTCCGCGCCCCGGGCACCTGGTGCTCGCCAGCCTTGCCCATCACCTGCAGCGCCGCCTCCGCGAAACGCAGCAGCCCGGAGGCGCCGATCGGGTTGGAGCAGAGCACCCCGCCGGACGGGTTGACCGGCAGCCGCCCGCCGATCGCCGTCTCCCCGGCCTCGGTCAGCCGCCAGCCCTCACCGGGCCCGGCGAAGCCCAGGTTCTCCAGCCACATCGGCTCGAACCAGGAGAACGGCACGTAGATCTCGGCCACGTCGATCTCGTCGATGGGGCTGGTGATGCCCGCGTCGCGCCACAGCGCGGCGGCGCAGTCGGCACCCGCCCGGGGATTGACGTGGTCCTTGCCGGAGAACATGGTCGGCTCGGTGCGCATCGCGGTCGCCCGGATCCAGGCCACCGGGCGGCCGCTGGCCTCGGTGGCCTCCGCCGCGGCACGGTCACCGAGGATCACCGCGCACGCCCCGTCGGAGGACGGGCACGTCTCGTCGTAACGCACCGGATCCCAGAGCATGGGGGAGGAGCGCACCGTTTCCAGCGTGATGTCGGGCTGCCGCAGGTGGGCGTACGGGTTCGAGGCTGCCGTTGCGCCGGTCCTTGACCGCGACCAGCGCGCCGACGTGCTCGGGCGCGCCGCTGCGGCGGATGTAGGCGCGGATGTGCGGGGCGAAGTACCCGCCCGCGCCGGCCAGCACCGGCATGCTGAACGGCGGGGTGATCGACAGCGCCCACATGGCGTTGGACTCGGACTGCTTCTCGAACGCCACCGCCAGCACCCGGCGGTGCAGGCCCGCCTGGACCAGGCTGGCCGCGACGTTCCCGGTCGCCCCGCCGACCGAGCCTGCCGTGTGCACCCGCAGCAGCGGCTTGCCGACCGCGCCGAGCGCGTCGGCCAGGTACAGCTCGGGCATCATCACGCCCTCGAACAGGTCGGGCGCCTTGCCGACCACGACCGCGTCGATGTCCGCGAGGCCGCAGCCCGCGTCCGCCAGCGCGCGGTCCACCGCCTCGCGGCACAGCCCGGCGATGGACACGTCGCGGCGCCGGGTGCGGTGCTCGGTCTGGCCGACCCCCAGGACGGCCGCCTGTTCCTTCACGCCCGTGCCTCCATGACGCAGACCAGGTTCTGCTGCAGCGCCGGGCCGCTGGTCGCGTGGCCGAGTGCCCGGTCCGCGCGGCCGGCGAAGATCTCCCGTGCCGCCATCCCGATCCGGGCCAGGCCCGCCGCGAACATCGGGTTGCCGGCCAGCGCCCCGCCGGACGGGTTGACCCGCGACGCCGTCGCCCAGGCCCAGCGCCGACCGCAGCAGGATCTCCTGGTGCGTGAACGGCGCGTGCAGTTCGGCCACATCGACCTGCCCGGCGCCCGCCGCCCGGCCCGCGGCGGCCGCCGACGGCGCCGTGGTCAGGTCACGCTCGCCCAGCGCCCCGGAGTCGATCCGGTGCTCGAAACCGGTGATCCAGGCGGGCAGGGCGCACAGGTCGCGGGCCCGCTCGCGCGGACGCCAGGATCACCACCGCGGCGCCGTCGCCCACCGGCGCGCAGTCGTGCGCCCGGAGCGGGTCCGCGAGGTACGGCTCGGCGAGCAGGTCCTCGGCGGGCACCCGGCCGGACACCTGGGCCGCCGGGTTCGCCAGCGCCGCCGCGCGGCTGCGCGCCGCCACCTGCGCCATGTCCTTCTCGGTCCACAGCCCGGCCTCCATGCCCAGCCGGGCCTGCAGTGCGGCGATGCTCGACCGAGTCCGGCCACAGCGGCGCGACCAGGTACGGGTCGAGCTGCAGCGCCAGCACCCGGCGCAGCTCGCCCGCCGACGACTTGCCGAAACCGTACGCCAGCGCGATGTCCGCCTCGCCGGTGAGGATCTTCACCCACGCCTCGTACAGCGCCCAGGCCCCGTCCATCTCCACGTGCGATTCCATGACCGGCGGGAACGCGCCGATCGCGTCCACCGCCGCGACGAAAGAGAACGCCCGGCCGGCCAGGTAGTCCGACGAGCCCGAGCACCAGAACCCGATGTCGGTCCTGGCCAGCCCGGTGCTCGCGAGCACCTCGTGGAAGATCGGGACGAGCATCTCCACGCCGCTGGTGGTCGTCTCGCCGTGGCGCAGGCACGGGGACTGGGCAAAGCCGACGACCGCGACGTCAACCACGGGGCCGCCCCTCACAGGTGATGTGCATAGGACTCGTAGGGCGCATCGGGCTCCCCGGTCGGCCGGAAATGGTCGATGTTCTCCGCCGTCGTCCCCCACTGCTCGCGCGGCTTCCACACCGCCGCCACCCGCATCCCCATCCGCACCTCGCTCGGCTCGCAGCCCAGGATGAGGTGCTGGAACGGGATGTCGGCCCCGTCGAGCAGCACCGCCGCCGCGACGTACGGCGGCTTCACCCGCTGGCCGGGGAACGGCACGTTGACCACGCAGAACGTGGTCACGATGCCGGTGTCGGGCAGTTCCACCTCCTCGGCGGTGGGCACCCCGTCGGTGGGGCAGGCCCCGCGCGGCGGGATGTAGACCTTGCCGCAGGCCGGGCAGCGCTGGCCCACCAGCCGTCCCTCGGCCAGCCCGCGCAGGTAGGCGCTCTCCTCGCGGGAGGTCGTGTGCTCGTAGCGCAGCCGCACCGGGGTGGTCACCATGGTCACCGGCTCGCCCGCCGGTGCCGCGGCCGGGCCGTTCGGCGCGGCGCAGCGCCCGGCCACGGCTCGAAGCAGGCGATGTCGCGGATGTGCCCGACGGGGCTGTCCGCCCACCGGGCCCGCACCCGCATGCCGGTGCGCATCGCGGCCGCCGCGCCCGCGTCCACGGCGTGCAGCAGGGCGGTGTCGGCGCCGTCCAGCCGGATCAGCGCCCAGGCGAACGGGTGCCCGAGCGGCTGGCCGTCCACCGGCCGCGCCGCCCAGGACCAGGTGGTCACGGTCCCCGCGGAGCCCACCTCGACCAGTTCGGCCGGCGGCTCCCCGGTCTCCGGGTCGTACTCGAACGGCGGCACGTGCACCCGGCCGTCGGCGCCCCGCGCGCCGAGGATGCGCCGGCCGGCCAGCGCGGTCATGAACTGGCTCAAGGTCGGCCCCAGCGACCGGGTGTAGTCGAACCCGATCTCCAGTGGCGCGCGCAGCGGCTGGCTCACGGACAGAAGTGAAACATGTTGCGGCTGGCGCAAGCAACACATGCGCTACGGAGGTCCATCGATCGCTTGTCCGGCTCTAGAACGTGTTCTAGATTTAGCCAGGTGACAGCCATCGGCCTGTGGGCCATCGCCGCCAGCAACCCGGATCTGCCCGCGGTGATCTCGCCTGACGGCGGCGTGGTCAGCTACGCGGAACTGGCCCGCGAGGCGGACCGCTACGGGCGCGGCTTCCAGGCCCTGGGCCTCGCGCCGGGGGACACGGTCGCCACGCTGCTGCCCAACGGTGTCACGGCGCTGGCCGCCTACTTCGCGGCGATCGAGACCGGGCTGTACATCGTGCCGGTCAACTGGCACCAGGTCGCCGCGGAGATCGCCTACATCCTCACCGACAGCGGGGCCGGTGCGTTCCTGGCCGATGAGCGGTTCGCCGCGGCGGCCAGGGAAGCGGCCGACCTGGCCGGGATCAAGAACCGGTTCGCGGTCGGCGCGGTGCCGGGCTTCGAGCCGGCCAGCCGGCTGGGGGAGGACGGCACGCAGGCGCGCCCGTCCCCGCGGACGCACGGCGCGCCGATGCTGTACACCTCCGGCACCTCGGGCCGGCCCAAGGGCGTGCGCCGCCCGCTGACCGGGCTGGACCCCGACGACACGGCGGGCATGGCCGCCTGGTTCTTCAGCCTGTTCGATCTCGCGCCCTACGACGGGCACGTGCACCTGTGCGGCTCCCCGCTGTACCACACGGCCGTGCTCAACTTCGCGACGATCTCGCTGCAGCTCGGCCACCCCGTGGTGCTGATGGACCGCTGGGATCCGGAGGAGTCGCTGCGCCTGACGCAGGCGCACCGGGTGACCCACACGCACACGGTGCCGACCCAGTTCCGGCGGCTGCTCGCGCTGCCCGCCGAGGTCCGCGCCCGGTACGACACCAGCTCGCTGCGGGCGGTGATCCACAGCGCGGCGCCGTGCCCGGCCGAGGTCAAGCGGCGGATGATCGACTGGCTGGGGCCGGTCATCGTGGAGTACTACGCGGCGACCGAGGGCGGCGGCACGCTGATCAACTCGCAGCAGTGGCTGAGCAAGCCGGGCTCGGTCGGCCTGCCCTGGAAGGGCTCGGAGATCAAGGTGCTGGACCGGGCGGGCCACGAGGTGGCCACCGGGGAGCAGGGCCTGGTCTACATGAAGATGGGCACGTCGAGCTTCTCCTACCACCAGGACGAGGAGAAGACCCGGGCGGCGCGGGCCGGGTGAGCTGTTCACCGTCGGGGACATCGGCTACCCCGACGCCGACGGCTACCTGTTCCTGTGCGACCGGGGCAGCGACGTGATCATCTCCGGCGGGGTGAACATCTACCCGGCCGAGATCGAGGCCGAACTGTCCTGCCACCCGGCCGTGGCCGACGTGGCCGTGTTCGGCATCCCGCACGACGACTGGGGCGAGGAGGTCAAGGCCGTGGTGGAACCGGTCCCGGAGGCCGAGCCTGGCCCGGGGCTGACCGCGGAGCTGCTGGAGTTCCTGTCCGGCCGGGTGGCGAAGTTCAAGCTACCGCGCACCATCGACTACGTCGCCGAGCTGCCCCGCGACCCCAACGGCAAGCTCTACAAGCGGCGGCTGCGCGACCCCTACTGGGCCGGCCGCGACCGCGCCATCTGAGCCCGCGACCCGGCGTGATGGGCCCTTGGGTGGTGCTCGGGGGTGCAAAAGTTGCGCGGAAGGTCAGTGGACGCGGAACCTAGCGGTCGCGGAAGTGGGGCTTGCGCTTTTCGGTGAAGGCGCGCGGGCCTTCCTTGGCGTCTTCGCTGCGGAACACCGCCATGCCGATCTGGGCCTCGATCTTGAAGGCGTCGGCCTCGGGCAGGCCCTCGGTCTCCCGGATGGTGCGCAGGATCGCGCGGACCGCGACCGGGCCGTTCGCCGCGATCGTCTCGGCGATCTCCAGGGCCTTGGCGCAGCGCCTGGCCGTCGGGCACCACGTGGCCGATCAGGCCGATCTGGAGGGCTTCGGCGGCGGTGATGTGCCGGCCGGTGAGCAGCAGGTCGGCCGCGACCGTGTAGGGGATCTGCCGCGGCAGCCGGACCGCGGAGCCGCCCAGCGGGAACAGGCCCCAGCGGGCCTCGGAGACGCCGAACCGGGCGCTCTCGCCGGCCACCCGGATGTCGGTGGCCTGGAGGATCTCGGTGCCGCCCGCGACGGCGACTCCCTCGACGGCGGCGATCAGCGGCTTGGTCAGGCGGCGGCCCTTGAGCAGCGGTTCGATCACCGACGGGTCGAAGGCCCCGGCGTTCGCCGCGTCGCCGGGGTGTGCGCGGGTCATCGCTTTCAGGTCCGCGCCGGCGCAGAACGCGCCGCCCGCGCCGGTGAGCACGCAGACCCGGATGGCCGGGTCGCTGTCGACCTGGTCCCACGCCTTGCGCAGCAGCGCGAGCATGGGCCCGCTGAGCGCGTTCCGCACCTGCGGGCGGTTCATCGTCACGACCAGGACGTGCCCTCGCCGCTCGATGAGCAGGTGCGGCGGCCCGGTGTCTGTCGTGGTCATGCGGCGCCGCCTCCCCAGGGTTGCCCAAAACAGTAACACGTTCTAGTTTCATACCCATGGCCCGGAACTTCGCCGACCTCTTCGAGCATGCCGTCGATGTGTTCGGTGACCGGATCGCCGCTGGTCAGCGGCGGTCGGCAGGTGACCTACCAGGAGCTCGAGGAGCGCGCCAACCGGCTCGCCCATTACCTTTCCGGGCTGGGCGTGCGCGCGGGGGACCATGTCGGGCTGTACGCGCACAACTCCGTCGAGGCGGCCGAGACGATCATCGCGGCGTGCAAGATCCGCGCCACCGCGATCAACATCAACTACCGGTACACCGAGAACGAGTTGCAGTACATGTTCCGCGACGCCGACCTGGTCGCGCTGGTCTGCGACCGGCAGTACGCGCCGCTGGCCGCCGCCGCGGCACCGTCCGCCCCGGGGCTGCGCGGCACCGTGGTGATCGAGGACGGCAGCGGCGCCGCCACCGGCGGCGCCACCGGATACGACGCGGCGCTCGGCGGCCGGGTCACCGGAGCGTGACTTCCCGGTGCGCAGCGACGACGACGTCTACATCATCTACACCGGCGGGACGACCGGCTATCCCAAGGGCGTCATGTGGCGCCACGAGGACCTGTGGCGCACCCTCGCCGGCGGCATCGACTTCCTGACCGGGGTGCCGCTGGCCGATGAGTGGGAGCAGTCCCGCAAGGGCCTGGAGTCCGGCGGGCTGGTCCGGCTCACCGCGGCGCCGCTGATCCACGGTGCCGCCCAGGTGGCCATGCTGGCGGCGCTGTTCTCCGGGGACACCGTGGTGCTGGCGCCGCGGTTCGACGCGCACGAGGTGTGGCGCGCGGTCGAACGGCACAAGGTGAACCTGGTGTTCATCATCGGCGACGCGATGGGCCGGCCGCTGATCGAGGCCTACCACGAGGGCGGTTACGACGCCTCGTCGATGTTCGCCATCTCCTCCAGCGGTGCGCTGTTCTCCCCGGTGGTCAAGGACGCCTTTGCCGCGGCGCTGCCGAACATCGTGATCACCGACGCGATCGGCTCGACCGAGACCGGCTTCGCCGGCATCGCCGCGGTGACCGCGGGCGCGCCGCAGCGCGGCGGGCCGACCGTCGCGCCCGGGCCCGAGGTCATCGTGCTGGACGACGCACGGCCGGCCCGCGCCGCCGGGCCAGGTCGGCCGGCTGGCCCGGGGCGGGCACGTGCCGCTCGGCTACTACAAGGACCCGGACCGGACCGCGGCGATGCTGGCCGAGGTGGACGGCAAGCGGTACGCGGTGCCCGGGGACCTGGCCCGGCTGGAGGCCGACGGCTCGGTGACCCTGCTCGGCCGCGGCAGCACGTGCGTGAACACCGGCGGGGAGAAGGTGTTTCCCGAGGAGGTGGAGGGCGCGCTGAAGTCCTGCCCGGACGTGTTCGACGCGCTGGTCATCGGGGTTCCCGACGAACTGCTCGGGCAGCGGGTGGCAGCCCTGGTGCAACTGCGCGAGGGCCGCACCGCCGACCTGCCCGCGATCGAGGCGCACGTCCGGGAGCAGGTCGCCGGGTACAAGGTGCCGCGCAGCATCTGGCTGGTCGACGCCATCAGCCGGGGCGCGGCAGGCAAGCCCGACTACCACTGGGCGCACCGCCACGCCGCCAGCCACCCAGCGGACCTGGGCCAGCCGGCGCAATCAGCCCACCAGGCGCCCTGAGGAGAATCCGTGCGGACGTCGCTGTGCCCGCTGCTCGGGATCGAGCACCCCATCGTCGGCTTCTCCCCGTCCGAGCACGTGGCCGCCGCCATCAGCCGTGCGGGCGGTCTGGGCGTGCTCGGCTGCGTCCGGTTCAACGATCCGGCCGACCTGGACAAGGTCCTGGACTGGATGGACGCCAACACCGACGGCAAGCCCTACGGCGTCGACGTGGTGATGCCCGCCCGCGTGCCCGCCGAGGGCGCCCCCGTCGACCTGGGCGCGCTGATCCCGGAGGGGCACCGGGAGTTCGTGGAACAGCACCCTGCTCAAACTCGGCGTGCCGCCGTTGCCGGATGACTCTCCGGCCGGCGACGGCGTACTCGGCTGGCTGCACTCGGTGGCCCGCCAGCACGTCGAGGTGGCGCTGGCTCATCCCGCCCGGCTGATTGCCAACGCCCTCGGCCCGCCGCCACCTGACGTCATCGCCCGCGCACATGAGCGGGGGATGCTGGTGGCGGCGCTGGCCGGGAAGGCCGGCCACGCCCGTGGTCACGTGGCCTCCGGCGTGGACATCGTCGTGGCCCAGGGGTACGAGGCCGGCGGGCACACCGGCGAGATCGCCAGCATGGTGCTGATACCGGAGATCGTGGACGCGGTGGGCGCGGACGCGCCGGTGCTCGCCGCGGGCGGGATCGGCTGCGGCCGTCAGATCGCCGCCGCGCTCGCCCTGGGCGCCGTCGGCGTCTGGATGGGCTCGGCCTGGCTGACCACCCAGGAGTACGCGATCACCTCGGCCGCGCCCGCGTTGCGGGACGCACTGCTCGCGGCCACCTCGTCGGACACGGTGCGGTCGCGGATCTACAGCGGCAAGCCCGCGCGGCTGCTGCGCAACCGCTGGACGCAGGCCTGGGCCGAGCCCGGCGCGCCCGAGCCGCTGCCCATGCCGCTGCAGAACCTGCTGGTCAGCGAGGCGCACCAGCGGCTGATGCGCTCCGGCCAGCCCGACGTGGTGCCGATGCCGGTGGGCCAGATCGTCGGCCGGATGAACGAGGTCCGCACGGTCGCCGACGTCATGTCGGCCCTGATCGCCGAAACCGGGGAGGCGCTGTCCCGCCTCGGTGGCCTGGCCTGACCGGCTCACTGCCCAGGCTGGCCCTGGCGCCCGGGGGCCGGCAGAATCGGTGACGACGCGGGAGGCCTGAGATGAGGATCGCGACCACCGTCGGCTACTGGAGTTCCGGCCCGCCCGGCGACGCCGCGCAGTTGTTCACCACGGCCGACGAGCTTGGCCTGGATCAGGTGTGGACGGCTGAAGCGTATGGCAGCGACGCGTGGACGCCGCTGGCATGGTGGGGTTCGCGGACCGCCCACGTGAAGCTGGGGACCGCGATCTCCCAGCTCTCGGCCCGGCCGCCCGCGACCCTGGCGATGGCGGCGATGACCATGGACCACCTGACCCAGGGCCGGGTCCTGCTCGGCGTCGGCACCAGCAACCCGCAGGTGGTCGAGGGCTGGTACGGCCAGCCGTACCCGCGGCCGCTGGAGCGCACCCGGGAGTACGTGGCGATCCTGCGCGACGATCATCGCCAGGGACGAGCCCGTCGCCTACCAGGGCAAGCACTACCAGTTGCCGTATCCCGGCGGGACCGGGCTGGGCAAGCCGCTGCGGTCGATCCTGCACCCGTACCGCAAGCAGATACCTATCTACCTGGGCGCGGAGGGCCCGAAGAACGTCGCCCTGGCCGCCGAGATCGGCGACGGCTGGAACACGATCTTCTTCTCGCCGAGCATGGACGGCTTCTACGCGGCGGCGCTCGCCGAGGGTTTCGCGCGTCCCGGCGCGCGGCACACGGCCGAGACGTTCGACGTGGTGGGCGGGCCGATGCGGATCATCGTCGACGATGACGTCGAACGGGCGGCCGACCTGCTCCGGCCCTCGCTCGCCCTGTACATCGGCGGCATGGGCGCGCGCGGCGTCAACTACCACCACGAGGTGTTCGCCCGGATGGGCTACGAAGGACAGGCCGCGGTCATCCAGGACCACTATCTTGCCGGGGACAAGCGCGCCGCGATCGCGGCCGTGCCCACCGCGATGGTCGAGGATGTGGCGCTGATCGGGCCCTGGGCCAAGATCGCTGACGAGATCCAGCGCTGGCAGCAGACCGTGATCACCACGTTTTCCGTCAGCACCGACCTGCGGCACCTGGAACGCGTCGCCGGCCTGCTGCGCCGCTGACCGGCCACCCTGCCGCGCCCCAGCGAAGGGACAGCGACGACCTCATACGACTACATCGTGGTGGGCGCGGGCACTGCCGGGTGCGTGCTGGCGGCCAGGCTCTCCGCCGACGGCGCCGCCCGAAAATGACCGTGGCGGCGGACTGCCGCCGAACGCGCCGCCGACCTCATCACCGCCGGGTGAGCGCTGGACCCAGATTTGCCGCCGCCTGGTGCTGAGTCGCTTGCTTGCTGCGCTGGCCTCTACCGGCTGGGGTTCACGGCCACGCCGTGGAGGTTGCGGAAGTCCTTTTTGGCGAGGAAGCGCTGGTTGACATCGGTGCCGTTGAGCCGGGCCCGGCCGATCGCGCGGCCACGGCAGCCGGACCTGGGCGCCGGGCGACAGAACGCGTTGGTCCAGTAGAGGTACCGCGAGCCGGCCGCTATCGCGTCGGGGAAGGAAGCGCCGGTGATGAACTTCTGGTTGACCCCGGTGCCGTTGAGGTTGGCCCGGCCGATGGTGAAGTCGTTGGCCCAGTAGAGGTGCCCGGAGCCGGCCACGACCGCGTCCGGCCTGATGGTTAACGGTTTGGCTTCAGGTGATGCCCGGTCCGTCGCTGCCCAGATCAGCCGGAGCTGGCCAGGGCGGCGCCGATGCGGCGCAGTTGCGTGGTCGCGCCGCCGAGCGTGAACTCGGCCTGCTTGGCGGCCAGGAAGTAACGGTGCAACGGGTAGTCGAGGTGGATACCCACGCCGCCGTGCACGTGGACCGCGGTATGGGCGACCCGGTGACCCGCGTCGGCGGCCCAGAACTTGGCAGTGGCAACAGCGGTCTCGCGACGGTTGCCCGGCGGCCAGCTGCCATGCGGCCTGCCACATCGTCAGCCGCACCGCCTCCACGTCGATGTAGCCGTCCGCCAGGCGCTGCGTCACCGCCTGGAAGCTGCCGATCGGCTTGCCGAACTGGATCCGGTCCCGCGCGTACTCCGCGGTCATCTCCAGGGCGCGTTCCAACACGCCGAGCTGCCGGGCGCACAGCGCGACCGTGGCATGGGCAAGCAGCCAGCCGGTGACCTCCCGGCCCGTGCCCGGGCCGCCGAGCACCCGGTCGGCCGGCACCAGGACGCCGTCCAGCACGACCCGGCCCGCGGTGCCGCCGGTGATCCGCTGTGCCT
This sequence comes from uncultured Actinomycetes bacterium, assembly GCA_963726415.1. Taxonomy (GTDB): domain Bacteria; phylum Actinomycetota; class Actinomycetes; order Streptosporangiales; family Streptosporangiaceae; genus DASXKD01. Next base: position 377,995 of record CAVSCM010000036.1, on the reverse strand, counting down.
GCACCGTGACACCCTCGCCGGCCGGGTCGACCAGGAACACAGTGACGCCGGGTGGCGTCGCCGCGGGCACCAGCATCAGCCCGGCCTGTGACGCGGCGAACACCGTGGTCTTCACGCCGGACAGCCGCCAGCCCCCACCCGCCGTCCGCCGTCCCGTTCCCCCGTCACTGTCCCCCTTCGCAGGCTCGGCGCTGACCGACGGCGCCCGCGGGTCGTCGCCGTCCTCCTCGGCCAGCGCGGCGGTCAGGATGATCTCGCCGCGCCCCGCGGGGGCGGCCCACCGCTGTTGCTGCTGCGGAGTGCCGAACCGGGCCAGGGCGCCGGCGCCGAGCACGATCGAGTCCAGGTACGGCACCGGGGCCACGGCGCGGCCGAGTTCGGTGAGGACGCAGCACTGCGCGAGCAGGCCGAGCCCGGCACCGTCCAGCGCCTCGGGCAGCGCCGCGGACAGGATCCCCGCGCCCGCCAGGTCGGCCCACAGGGCCCGGTCGAACCCGTCGCCGGCCTCGACGGCGCGCATCCGCTCCGGTGTCAGCCGGCCGTTGAGGATCTTTCGGGTCAGGCCCGCGAGTTCGCGCTCGGCCTCGTTCAGCGTGAAGTCCATGAGTCGTAAATTCCTCAGCGTCGGCCGATGGGAAGCGCCAGTGCCGCGGCGGCGATCAGGTCCCGCTGTACCTCGTTGGTGCCGCCGCCGAACGTGAGGATCAGCGAGGACCGGTGCATCCGCTCGATCCTGCCCGCCAGGATCGCACCGGGCGACCCGTCCTTGACCAGCGCGTTCGCGCCGAGCACCTCCATCAGCAGCCGGTAGGCCTCGGTGGCGAACTCGGTGCCGAAGACCTTGGTGGCCGACGCCCCGGCCATGCCGGGCCCGTCGCCTGCCCGCGCGGCGATCCGCCAGTTCATCAGCTTGAGGAAGTCGGCCTTGGCATGCACCCGGGCCAGGTTGAGCTGCACCCATTCGGCGTCGATGACCCGCCCGCCGCTGGCCAGTTTCGTGGCGCGGGCCCACTCGGTGACCTCATGCAGCGCGTTGCGCACCGGCGCCGACGAGGTGAGCGCCACCCGCTCGTGGTTGAGCTGGTTGGTGATCAGCGGCCAGCCCTGGTTCTCCTCGCCCACCAGGGCGGAGGCGGGCACCCGGACGTCGCTGTAGTAGGTGGCGCTCGTGGTGGTACCGGCGACGGTGCGCACCGGTGTCCAGGAGAAGCCGTCGGAGTCTGTGGGCACGATCAGGATGGACAGGCCCTTGTGCCGGGGTGCGTCGGGGTCGGTGCGGCAGGCCAGCCACACGTAGTCCGCGTACTGGATCAGGCTGGTCCACATCTTCTGGCCGTTGACCACATAGCCTTCCCCGCCCGCCTCCCCATCCCCCTTCACGCGCACCGCCCGGGTGCGCAGCGAGGCCAGGTCGGTGCCTGCCTCGGGCTCGGAGTAGCCGATCGAGAAGTGGATCTCGCCGCCCGCGATCCGCGGCAGGTAGTGCGCCTTCTGCGCGGCGGTGCCGAAACGCATGATCGTCGGGCCCACGGTGTGCAGCGTCAGGAACGGGACCGGTACCCCGGCGACCGCCGCCTCTTCGGTGAAGATGAGCTGGTCGAGCGGGGACGCGCCGCGCCCGCCGAACTCCTCCGGCCAGCTCAGCACCAGCCAGCCGTCGCGGCCAAGCTCCCGGACGACCTCCCGGTAGGCCTCCCCGTTCCCGTACTCGCCCTCCGCCGTGGTGAGCGCGGCCCGGCGCTCCGACGTCATCAGGCGGGCGAAGTACGCGCGCAGGTCCCGGCGAAGCCGCTGCTGTTCGGGCGTGTACGTCAGGTCCATCCGCGCTCCGCTGCCGGTAGAGAGAGGCTGCCGGGTATAAATAGAACGTGTTCTAGAAGCATAACCGAGGGGAGCCGGCATGGCCGAGGCGTACCTGGTCGATGCCGTGCGGACCCCGGTCGGCCGCCGCGGCGGCGGCCTTGCCGGGGCGCACCCCGCCGATCTCGGCGCGCACGTCGTCCGGGCGCTGCTGGCCCGCACCGGGGTCGATCCACTGGCCGTTGACGACGTGGTGTTCGGCTGCGTGGACACCCTCGGCCCGCAGGCCGGCGACATCGCCAGGACCTCGTGGCTCGCCGCGGGCCTGCCCGAGGCCGTGCCCGGCGTCACGGTGGACCGGCAGTGCGGCTCGTCCCAGCAGGCGGTCCACTTCGCCGCCCAGGCGGTACTCAGCGGCACCGCCGATCTGGTGGTGGCCGGCGGGGTGCAGAACATGAGCATGATCCCGATCGCGGCGGCGATGCTCGCCGGGCAGGCCTACGGGTTCGGCGACCCGTTCTCCGGGTCGGCGGGCTGGCTGGCCCGCTACGGCGACCAGGAGATCTCGCAGTTCCGCGCCGCCGATATGATCGCCGCGAAGTGGGGCCTGGGCCGCGCCGAGATGGAGGAGTTCGCGCTGGCCAGCCACCAGCGGGCCATCGCGGCGGCCCACGCGGGGCACTTCGCCGCCGAGATCGTGCCCTACGGCGAGGTGGCCGGGGACGAGTGCCCACGCGCGGACACCTCGCTGGCGAGGATGGCGGCGCTGGCGCCGCTGCGCCAGGACGGGCTGGTCACCGCCGCGCTGTCCAGCCAGATCGCCGACGCCGCGGCAGCCCTAGCTGGTCGCGTCGGGGGCGGCGGTGCGCGCGCACGGCCTGCGCCCGCTGGCCCGGATCCATCACCTGTCCGCGCGCGGCGACGACCCGGTGCTGATGCTCACCGCGCCGATCGCCGCGACCGCGCACGCGCTGGACCGTGCCGGGATGACGCTGGGCCAACTCGACCTCATCGAGATCAACGAGGCGTTCGCGCCGGTCGTGCTGGCCTGGCAGCGGGAGACGGGGGCGGACCTGGCCAGGGTCAACGTCAGTGGCGGGGCGATCGCGCTTGGCCATCCGCTCGGCGCCACCGGCGCGCGGCTGCTCACCACGCTCCTGCACGCCCTGGTGCGGACCGGCGGCCGGTACGGCATGGTCACCATGTGCGAGGGCGGCGGCCAGGCCAACGTCACCATCCTCGAGCGCTGCTGATCCGGAGGGCCTCGGGTCCTGGTCCCTCGGCGGCAGCCTGCTGCCGACTCGGGGAGCGGCCGGGTGGGCGTGCTGGCCGGCTGACGGCCGGCGGCTCGCCGTCGCGGGATCAGGCTGGGCGGCCCCGGCGGGCCATCCCGCCCAGCAGGGCCAGGCGCTGCTCGGCCTCGGCCATGATCCGGGCGATCAGCTCGGCGCAGGTCGGCAGGTCGTCGATCAGCCCTGCCACCTGGCCGGACGGCATCAGGCCCGCCTCCGGGCGGCCGTCGGCCATCGCCGCCCGCAGCAGTACCGGGGTGTTCGCCGCCATCAGCACCTGGCCCCAGCTCAGCCCGGTGCCGCGGCGCATCGCACGGCCCTCGCGGAGCAGCGCGGGCCACCCGAGCCCGGACGCCCGGCGGAACGCGTCGGCGCTGCGGGCCGAGCGGACCAGGCCGCTGACCCGGCCGGTCCGCTCCAGGCGCTCGGTCAGCGGCGTGCGCAGCAGCCGGTGCGGCACCCCGTCGGCCCGCGCGGTAACCACCGTGCCGGTGACGTCGCTGGCCAGGTAGGCCTGCTTCACCGCGTCCGCCACCGGGCTCTCCCTGGTCAGCAGGAACCGGGTGCCCATGGCGATCCCGGTGGCGCCGTAGGCGAGCGCCGCGGCCAGGCCCCGGCCGTCGAAGAACCCGCCCGCCGCGACGACCGGGACCTCGACCGCGTCCACGACCTGGGGGACCAGCAGGCCGGTCGGCACCGCGCCGACATGCCCGCCGCCCTCGGCCCCGATGGCGATCACCGCGTCGATGCCCCAGGCCGCCACCTTCTCCGCGTGCCTGCGCGCGCCGACCGAGGCGATCGTGCACCACCCCGGCGTCCCGCAGCCTGGCGATGAAATCCCGCGTCGGGGCCTGCGCGAACGAGGCGACCGGCACCTGCTCGGAGATGATCAGCCCGACCTGCTCGGCCGCATCGGCCGCGTCGGCGCGCAGGTTCACGCCGAACGGCGCCCTCGGTCCGCTCCCTGACCTTCTTTATTGCATTACGCAACTCCGTGGGGCTCATCGTTGCCGCGGCGAGAATGCCGAGCCCGCCAGCCGCGGAAACCGCCGACGTCAGCCCGGGCCCGGACACGTAGCCCATCCCGGTGGCCACGATGGGGCAGGGGATACCGAGCAGCTCGGTCAGCCTGGTCCGGATCAACCCGGCCCCCGTGGTACCGCCCGGGGCCGCCTCACGCCAGCTCCCGGTCGCGCAGCCCGTCCGGGTCGAGCCGGCCGCGGATCAGGGCCAGCTCGTCCGGTGACGGGAGCCGGGTCACCGGGACTTCGCCCGGGACGGCCAGCGGGAACCCGGTGGCCGCGGTGACCTCGTCCACCGTCACGCCTGGATGGACCGAGCGGAGCCGCATGCTGTGGTCCGGCGTCGCGAAGTCCAGCACGGCCAGGTTGGTCACGACGACCCGCAGTTCGTGGAACCGGGCCTGGCCCGGCCCGAGCGCGGCCGCCCGGTCGTAACCGACGCCGCACACCATGTCGGCCCGCTCGACGAAGACCCGGCCCGAGTGCCGCGGCACCCAGTAGCTGACCGGGTGGTTGATCGTGTTGCCCGGGGCGCCGCGCACGCCGAGCAACTGGGCCTTCGGGTGGTCGTGGTCGCCGATGCAGGAGATGTTCTGGTTGCCGAACCGGTCGAGCTGCGCGGCGCCCATCATCACGTGCCGCAGCCCGGCCGCGAGCATCGTGAACACGCTGGCGGTAGGGCAGCCAGCCCTCGGTCACACCGTCCGGCGCAAGCAGCGTGGCCTCGCCGTCGGTCAGCAGCAGGCCGGGGGAGAAGGTGAGCTGCGCCAGCTTCGCGCCCAGCGTCGGGATCAGCCCCATCGGGCTGGCCAGGATCGTGCCGTCGCCGCGCCACGCCTCCGCGCATGCGACCACGCACACCTCGGCCCTGGTCGGCCCGGGGCCGACGACGCCCGCTCCGTGGTCCTCACCCATGCCCGCCCCGCGAAACCGCGCCCTCAGCCATGTCTGCCACCGCCGTCAGCCATGCCCGGCACCGGCTGCGATTGTGGGCGTTGGCGCCAACGCCCACAAACCTTCGGCCGGTCATGGGGCCGCCGTCCGCTCGGCGCGGTGCCGGTTCTCGGTGAAGCGGCGGACGGCGGCCTGGTAGCCGGCCTCGTCGGCGTCGAGGAACTCCGCGCGGAACCGCTGCCAGTCCGCCGGGTCGGCGGCGGCCGCCGCGTAGGCGGCCTGGAACGCCTCGTCCCTGCCGTAGTCGGGCACGCAACTGGTGAAGTGCGCGCCGCCAGGCGCCTCCACCACGCCGTGCACCATGGCCCGGTTGACCACCAGGCTCTGCGGCGGCCCGGATCCGGCCAGGCTGACGGTCGGCACGATCCGCTCGCAGGACAGGTAGGCCCGCTCGGCGGCCAGGCAGAACAGGTCGTCGAAGTACGGATCGGGCCCCAGGTACTGGCCGTTGCCCGCGGCGTCGGCGCGGTTGAGGTGGATCAGCGCCGCGTCCAGCCGCAGCGCGGGCATGGCAACAAGCTCCTCGCCGTCGGCATAGGGGGAGCGGACGGTACGCAGGCCGGGGTTCACCCGCGGCACGTCGGAGCCCAGCCCCGCCCGGATCGGCAGGAACGGCAGCCGGTGCGCGGCCGCGAGCAGGCCCCAGTGCAGCATGCCCTCGTCCAGTTCGGCCAGCTCCACCGTGCCCCGCTGGCGGCCGTGCCGGAAATGCGGCTCCAGCGGGATCGTGTCGAGCGAGACGAAACCGGTCACGACCCTGCGGACGTGACCTCCGGCGATCAGCAGCCCGACGTCGGGCCCGCCGTAGGAGACGATCTCCAGGTCCTTCAGGCCGGACCGGAGGATCGCGCGCACCAGGGCCATCGGCTTGCGCCGCGATCCCCAGCCGCCGATGCCGATCGTCATGCCCGAGCGCAGTTCCCCGGTCACCTCGTCGGGGCTCATGACCGCCACGCGGTCACCGCTGCCCGTCGACGAACGCCTGGCGGGCCGTGTCCGACACGCCGCTGAGGTTGAGCTCGAAGGTGAATCCCTGCTCGTACCGGTAGGAGCGCTTGACGTCGACCGGGTCGATGCCGTTCAGCGACTGCTTGGCCAGCCGGATGATCGCCGGGTCCTTGGCGGCGATCTCGGTGGCGACCGCCCGCGCGGCCTGCCGCAGTTCCGCGGGCGGCACGACCTCGAGCACGGTGCCGAACGCGAGCAACTGCTGCGCGGTGACCGTGCGGCAGGTGTACACCATGGTGCGCATCAACTGCTGGGGCACCAGCCGGGACAGGTGCGTCGCCGCGCCGAGGGCGCCGCGGTCCACCTCGGGCAGGCCGAACGTGGCGTCGTCCGCCGCGACGACGATGTCGGCATTGCCGGCCAGGCCGACGCCGCCGCCCAGGCAGAAACCGTGCACCGCGGCGATCACCGGCACGGGGCAGTCGTAGACCGCGGCGAACGCGGCGAAGCACCCGCGGTTCGCGCCGAGCAGCGCCTCGTGCCCTGGAACCTGTTGCATTTCCTTGATGTCCACCCCGGCGCAGAAGCCCCGGCCCTCGGCCGCCAGGATCACCGCCCGGGTGCCGGGGTCGGCGCCGGCCCCGGTGATCGCGTCTGGCCAGCTCGAACCAGCCCGCCACGGGCAGCGCGTTGACCGGGGGGTAGTCGATGACGATCTCGGCGATGCCGCCGAAGCGCTGCGTCCCGATGCCCATCGCCGCGTCCTCGCACGTTTCGCGTGGGGGCCGTAATGGCCGGCTCAGCCTGGCCTGACGCTCCGTCACCCGGCCTAGCGTTTGCTTGGTGGCAAAGCCTAACATGTGCCCCATGCGCGCCACCGATTACGCGGGCCGGGCGGTGATCGTCACGGGGGGAACCCGGGGGATCGGGGCGGAGATCGCGCGGGCGTTCCTGCGGGCCGGCGCCCAGGTGCTGGTCTGCGGCCGGACAGAGCCCGGTGACGGCGGCGCGCTGCCGCAGGCCGGCGGCCGGACCGCCAGGTTCACCCGCGCCGACGTCCGGGATCCGGACCAGGCCCAGAAGCTGGTCGGCGAGGCCGTGGAGCGGTTCGACCGGCTGGACGTCGTGGTCAGCAACGCGGGCGGGTCACCGTCGGCGGCGGCCGCCACCGCGTCCCCGCGGTTCCACGCCAAGGTCATCGAGCTCAACCTGATCGCGCCGTTCCACGTCGCGCAGAGCGCGAACAACGTGATGCAGGGCCAGCCGGACGGCGGGTCGATCATCATGATCGGCAGCGTGAGCGGTGTGCGGCCGTCACCGGGCACCGCCGCCTACGGCGCGGCCAAGGCGGGCCTGCACCACCTCGCGACCACCCTCGCCGTCGAGTGGGCGCCGAAGGTCAGGGTCAACGTCGTGGTGCCCGGGCCGGTGGCGACCGAGACCGCCGCTGCCGCCCATTACGCCGGCGTCGGCGGGACGCGAGGCCGTCGCCGGCACGGTGCCGCTGGGCCGGCTGGCGTCCCCGGGCGACGTCGCGGACGCCTGCCTGTTCCTGGCCTCGCCGCAGGCGTCCTACGTCAGCGGGGCCGCCCTGCTGCTGCACGGCGGCGGCGAGTGGCCAGCCTGGCAGTCCGTCCACCTCGGCGGCCGCTCTGGCGGGCCGCAGCCTAGCGACCCGGCCGCCCCGTTATACGCTCGCAGCGACTAGAACGTGTTCTATTAGGAGCTGGGCCATGGTTGCATCCATCAAGCCGCATCGCGACGAGATCGGCCTTTCCGACGGCCTCCTGCTGATCGACGGCTCATGGGCCGCGGCGCGAGTCCGGCGAGAGCTGGAGCCACAGCCACCCGGCCACCGGCGAGGAAGTGGCCTCCTTCCCGATCGCCGGGCCGCAGGACGTGGACGCGGCCGTCCGCGCCGCGCGGAAGGCGTTCGACGAGGGGCCGTGGCCACGGGCACGGGCCGCCGAGCGGATCCGGGTGCTGCGCCGGATCGCCGACCTGGTCCGCGAGCACGGCGACGAACTGCTCGCGCTGCAGGCGCTGGACAACAGCGTGCCGCTGAGCTTCGGCTCGGTGTACGGGATGTCGGCGAACATGGTGGCCGACATCTTCGACCACCACGCCGGCTGGGTGGACAAGCTGGCGGGGGAGACGCTGCCGCCCTACCAGGGCGGCGATCACCTGGTGATGACGCTGCGCGAACCGGTCGGCGTGGTGGGTGCGATCATCCCGTGGAACGCGCCGCTGCTGCTGTTCGCCCAGAAGGCGGCCCCGGCCCTGGCGGCCGGGCTGCACGATCGTGGCCAAGCCGTCGGAGTACGCGACGTTCGCGGTGCTGCGGCTGGCCGCGCTGATGGCGGAGGCCGGGCTGCCGCCCGGCGTGCTCAACGTCGTCACCGGCCCCGGGGAGCCGACCGGCGACGCGCTGATCAACCACCCGATGGTGGACAAGCTCTCGTTCACCGGCAGCCGGGCCGTCGGCCGCAAGATCATCGCCGCGTCCGCGGCCGGGTTCAAGCGGGTCAGCCTGGAACTGGGCGGCAAGAGCCCGGCGCTGGTGTTCGCCGACGCCGACGTGCCCAACGCCGCGGCGCTCACCATGGGCACGGTGACCCTGGGCCTGGCCGGGCAGGTCTGCCTGGCCCAGACCCGCGCGCTGGTGCACCGGGACGTGGTCGACGAGTTCCTCGGCATGGCCGAGATGATCGGCGGGATGGTCAGCTACGGCAGCCCGTTCGACCCGGCCGTCACCTCCTCGCCGCTGATCAACCCCAGGCAACTGGACCGGGTGCTCGGCCTGATCGCCGAGGGCCAGGCAGTCCGGTGCCCGGCTGGTCTGCGGCGGCACCCGCGGCGAGGGTGACCTGGCCGCGGGCAACTTCGTCGCGCCGACGCTGTTCACCGACGTGACCAACGACATGAGCATCGCCCGGGAGGAGATCTTCGGGCCGGTGCTTTCGGTGATCCCGTTCAGCGACGAGGACGAGGCGGTGCGGATCGCCAACGACACCGAGTACGGCCTGGCCGCCACGGTGTGGACCAGCGACATCAAGCGGGCGATCCGGCTGACCAAGGCGCTGCGGGCGGGCACCGTCGGCATCAACGGCTACACGCTGGAGCCGCACGCGGCGTTCGGCGGCTACGGGCAGTCCGGGATGGGCCGGGAGGGCGGGCGCACCGCCATCGAGGCCTACACCGAGGTCAAGACCGTCCTGCTGCCGTTCACCGACGAGATGATGTGACGCACCGGCAGGCGGCCGGGGCGCCGCCCGCGGCCGGCGGGCCATGGCCCGAGCCGGAGGAACGGGTCGGCCGGCGCTGGATCGCGCTCATCGCGCTGGCCAACCTGGGCCTCTACCTTGCCTACCTCGGCCCGATCTCGGTGCTGCTGCCCAACCAGGTCCAGGCGATCGCCGGGCCTGCGCATAAGGTCGCCGTCCTCGGCTGGGTGACCGGCATCGGCGCCGCGGTGGCGATGATCGCCAACCCGGTCGCCGGTGCGCTGTCGGACCGGACCGTGAGCCGGTTCGGGCGGCGCCGCCCGTGGATCGCTGGCGGCGCGCTGGCCGGAGCGGCCGCGCTGGTGCTGCTGTCCGGCCAGCACGCGCTGGCCGGCGTCATCCTCGGCTGGTGCCTGGCGCAGGCCGGCCTGAACGCGATGCAGGCCAGCCTCAGCGCGGCCGTGCCCGACCAGGTACCGGTCGCGCAGCGGGGCACGGTGTCCGGCTGGATCGGCCTGCCGCAGAGCGTCGGCGTGCTGCTGGCCGTGGTGCTGGTCACCGACGTGGTGGCCGGCAACGGCGGCTATGTGCTGCTCGCGGCCTGCGTCCTGGCCTGCGCACTGCCGTTCGCGCTCACCATGCCGGACCTGGTCATGCCGCGCTCGGCCCGGCCGCCCTGGGACTGGCGGGCCTTTGCCAGGTCGTTCTGGCTGAGCCCGCGGCGCTACCCCGACTTCGCCTGGGCCTGGCTGACCAGGTTCGCGGTCAACCTCGGCAACGCGATGACCCTGCTGTACCTGCTGTACTTCCTGCGCGACCGGATCCACTACAGCCGGCTGTTCCCCGGCCACAAGGCCGAGGACGGCCTGGTCGTGCTGATCCTGCTCTACCTGGCCGGGGTGGTGATCACCGCGGTGGCCGGTGGCGTGCTCTCCGACCGCACCGGGCGCCGCAAGCTGCCGGTCACCGTGGCCGGCCTGGTCATGGCCGCGGCCGCGGCGCTGCTCGCGCTGTGGCCGTCGTGGCCGGCCGCCATGGCCGCCGCGGCGATCATCGGCCTGGGCTACGGGGTGTACCTGTCGGTGGACGCGGCCCTGGTCACCCAGGTGCTGCCCTCGGCGGCGGGCCGGGCCAAGGACCTGGGCATCATCAACATCGCCAACTCCGGGCCGCAGGTGCTTGCCCCGGCGGTCGCCGCGCCCCTGGTCAGCCAGCTTGGCGGGTACCGGTCGCTGTACCTGTCGGTGGCCGTCATCACCGTGCTCGGCTCGCTGTTCGTCCAGCGAATCCGCTCGGTCCCGTAGCGGCCGCCGTCACAGGCCGCCCAGGAGCTGCCAGAGGATCAAGGCGCTGAGCGCGGCGATGCTGATGCAGGTCGCGCACAGGTTCCTGACCTTGGCCAGCATGATGTAGCTCAGGTAGATGCTCGCCGCGATGGCCGCGACGGCCAGCGGCAGCGCTGCCCGGCTGCCTGCTACGGCGGCAAGGACCGGCACCGTGACGAAATAGGCCGCGGCGTAAACGGCGTTCGGGATGCCGAGGGTGGCGCTGTACCTGCTCCGCAGGACGCCTTCGGTCCCGTCCACGCTACGGCGCGCGCAACGGCATGATGGGATCTTGAAGTCCGGATCGCCGGCCAGCTTGTACTTGTAGTACGTGGACTGCAGCGAGTAGACGAGCCCGAACGCCGAGAAGGTGTAGATCTGGCTGACGCCGGCGACATGCGCGAGCAGTTCGGCGATGACCAGGAACCCGACCAGCGCTCCCAGGAGCGTCCCGAGGAACTCCCTGGCCAGCGCCGGGGTACGCGTTGCCACGTAGTCGCGCACCGCGCCGCGGCCGCGGATCGCCGCCTTGCGGGCGTCGTTGTAGCGGAGCTGCCGTAGAACCTCGCGCTCGCGGACGCGCCGCGAGATAGCACCCATCGTTCCTGCGTGCTGGTGGATATGCGCCATGTCGGTCACGCTCGCATTCACTGGATGGGCGGGTTCGGGACGCTGCCGGAGTCGGGCAGTTCGGGTGCCTGGGTGAACGGCGAGAGGGAGCGGCCGGTCATGTACCAGCTCGTCCGCACCAGACACCACTGGAGCCGCGTGTACGCCCTGCGAATGCTCCCGCCGGGGTTCATCAGCTTCGAGATGTGCAGTGTGGTGTCGTTCTCGCAGTCGGGCGCATCGGTGTCGTGCAGCAGGCCGCACTGGTGCCCGCACTCGTGGAGGTATGTCTCGGCGACACGGACGATCTCCGCGTTCGCCCAGGAGATGTTCTCGACGATCCGGGTCATCATCACGTTGGTGTCGGCGGTGAATTCCAGCACCTTCGTCTGGATGAAGAGCGGCCCGCTGTCTCCGTCAAACGTGACAACCGTGTAGCCGAGCAGGTCGTTGCAGCCGACGGATGACTCATCGGGGTTGTACTTCGAGACGAGGTACGTGGTCACCGCGGAGCCGTCGGCCTTGTTCAGCATCAGGAAGTTCGTCTGGTCGAAGGTCAGCGTCTGCCCGGCCCCGCACTTCATGTTCTCCGCGATGTCGGTGTTCCCCGCCGTGAAGCCGATGTCGTCGATCAGGTGCAGGAAGGCGTTGGTCGGGCGGCTGCACGTCGAGTCGGTGTCGACGCGCATGCCCATGTCGGGGATCGACCTGTCGCCGAAGTAGTCCTGCGAGCCGAGGCTCGTGTACTTCCCCGCCCACGTGTTGTAGTTGTTGCTGGCCAGCTTCGCCTCGCTATCGAGCCAAGCCTGGACGTTGGGGTTGTAGGTGAGCAGGTTCTCGTGGAAGTCGGTGCCGCGGCCGTCGTCCGAAGGGTCGCCGGCGAAGATGTCGCCAAACAGGTGGCTTGCGATCTCGATCACCTTGTACGGGTAGTACAGCAACGGCTCTCCCCGCACATAGCCGTCCCCCTCGCCCCGCTCCAGTTCGCCCGTGATGACGTCGTCATCCGTGGCGACCTGGTAGTACGCAATGTCGCCGCTGTCGTCCACGATCGGCAGGAGTGGGTGCCCGGTGTCGCCGAGGATGTAGCCCTGCGTGTTCTGGTCGACCGTGCCGCGCGGGCCGGGGTTGTTGACGTAGACGAACCAGTCGGAGTAGCCCTTGCCGTTCGGGACGATCTTGGGGGCGACGCGGAACCGGCGCTGCCCGGTGTTGTTGAAGATCTCAGCGATATACGTCCAGCACAGCAGCCAGCGGATGAGGAGGTCTATCAGCGTGCAAACCCACGTCAGGATCATCGTCACGATGGCCTCGATGAGGTTGAGCAGCACGATGATCGCTTGAATGATGTAGTCGCAGACAAGCCGCGTCACGAACTCCAGCACCGTCTGCAGCACGTACGTCCAGCCGCAGATGACGTTCGTGACGACGTTGCAGACGGTGTTACAGACGGACTCACAGTGGCAGTCGCAGCCGAAGATGCCGCAGAAGAAGTCACAGATGCCACAGATGACGCTGCAGACCGGGTTGCACACATTCTGGACGACGGTGTTGCAGACGTAGGTCAAGACCCAGGTGAGGACCTGGACAAGTTGCTGGATGACCTTGCAGACCTGGACCAGCAGCCACTCGACCACCGACACCACGACCTGGATCAGCCGGATGACCGGCTGGAACACTAGCTGGCACAGCACCGCTGTCCCCCTTCCCCGTCGGATCCTGGGGATCCGTCATGTATTGAGAGCCGTCACACCGGCCGGAAGTACATAGGCGGACGTTCTCCGCCCTGGCCGGTGCGGTTGGCCAGAGCGGAGAACGGTGCGCGGTTCAGGCGCGCCGCGGCCTGATCGTGCGGGCGTTGATCGAGGTCGCCGCCTCGCCCGCCCCGTTGGCCGTGTGCGTCACGGTGACCTCGAGCGCGTGGTCGGCGACGATGTCGAGGACGCCGAGCACCAGTGGGCCACCGGTCGGGCCGACGGCCTCCGCCAGGGAGCAGCAGTCCTCCAGCGTTGCCTGACCCGGCCTGAGCAGCGAGCTTCGCGAAAGGCCGCGCGAAGACGGCCCGTGGTTCACGGCCGACGGGCTTGCCGTCCAGTATCAGCGGTGCGAAGTACTTGACCAGCGTGACGGTGCAGGTGCTGGGGTTGTAGATCGTGACAGCCGTGGCGTAGCGGCCGTCGACCACCGTCTGGCATTCGTCGCGCTTGTCGTCGTCGCCGCCGCGCTGCAGACCGCAGATCATCTCCGTGGAGTGGTGCCAGCGGCAGGCGGGCACCGTGATCGTGACCGGCTTGCTCGCCACGACGGTGCCGTCAGCGACGACGTCGAGGCTGCCGGTGAAGACCTGGTCTTCGTCCGCACAGTCCACGACGCCGGTCCAGGTGACATCGAACGGCAGCGTGTGGTCCACGTCCCCCGCGAGGGAGTCGTAGCTGGGCGGCGCGATCGAGGTGACGAAGGGCGCTATCGCGCCGGTCGGCTGCAGCACCAGGTGGTTGATGCTTTGCACGGCAGCGGAGATGAGCGAGATCAGGGTGTCGATGATCGTGGTCGCGTCCACCCCGGTGGTGTGCGAGCCGCCGGTGGCGGCCGCGATCCTGGTGGCCTGGCCCGGGCTGCCACCGATCGTGCAGACTCCGTAGTCGAAGTTTTCGGCTGTCGGATCCCCGTCGAGCGCTCCGGTGGTTCCGGTATCGGTGCTGATGGCAACGACCGTGATCTGGCGCCCTGCTAGCGCGATCGTGGCGGTCCCCTCAGTGATATCCGCGCCGACTCCGGAGATGGCCGTACAGATCGGGTCGTGTCCCGGAGCGTCGCCGAACCACACCAGGATCCGCTTGCTGCCAGCGCCGCCAGCCGATCGCCGGGTCGGTGGCGATCTGCGTCAGTGCGTACAGCTGGCCCTCGGGAATGTCGCTGCCGTCGGCCGCGGACCAGGTGTTCACCGCGGTGGTCACCGCGGTGAGGTCCGTCGTGGGAGCGAGCTGGTGCTGGAAGGCGTACGGGTTGGGCGTGGGTATCGGGAAGTCCTTGTAGTTTCCCACGCCCCAGGCGACGTCGAATCCCGGCGGGAACCCGGGAAGTTGACGACCGTGTCGATGCCCGCCTGGACCGCGCTGATGATGGGCGTCATGCTTCCCGTCGTGTCGGCAAGCAGGTAGACGTCAGCCTTCGGCGGTACGGTCGACTTTGGCACGAAAACCGTGACGGTCTCGTCCTCGGTCACGCATTCCGGCAGCGTCCATTCGTTGGTCGGCGGGTCGATCGTGACCGGTGGCGTCGGCGTCGGCGTCAGCGTGGGCCGCTCGCGGGCTACGCCCGGCGCCAGGAAGCCCCGGCCGTGCAGGGCCTCGAGCCGCCGGAGTGGCTGCACTTCCCCGCTGGCGTCGACGACCACCGACGCGGCCCGGTTCGGCTCGCCCCGTACGGTCGCGTTGACCTGCCGTACCTCCTCGCCGGAGGGCAGCCGCCCCGCCGTCTCGCCGACAATGTCGATTTCGGTGCTTCCGAGCAGTTCTGCGAGCGCCTGCCGGGCCGCGTCTCCTCGGTCGCCTTGTGATGAGGTCATGAAAATCCCCCTTTGTGGAAACCCCCTTAACTTCGTGGAGGCATACGAGGGGGCGCCTGATACAAATGATCACGGTCCGGCTGCAACACTGCCCGCCGTTGCACAACCCGGCGATCAGGGTTGGGGAGGGCTCAGATCAGGCGTTGGGGGAGGGCTGCGGTTAGCTGCTGGCGGGCGGGATGAGCTTGCTGTGGTCCCAGGAGGTGATCCGGGTCGGCTCCACGATGAAGCCGACGCGCTTGCGGGCGGCGTGCGCCACGTAATCCTCGACCGCGTCGCCGGGCATCCCGGCCAGCCCACCGGCCACGCCGCGGCCGATCTCCAGCACGCCCGCCGGGTCGCCGACCAGCCGGGCCAGGCCCGCCACCTGGACGCCGCGCAGGTCGAAGTACTCCTCGCCGCTCTCCACCAGGCAGGTGAGCCGGGGATCCCGGGCCAGGTTGAGAGCCTTCTGCGAGGCGCGGTAGGTCCAGAACGCGATCCGGCCGCCGAGCATCACGTAGTACATCGCCACCAGGTGCGGCGTCCCGTCCTTGTTGATCGTGGCGAGCTGGAGCTTGCGGGACGCGGCCAGGAACTCCGCGACCTCGGCCGCGGTCATGGCGACCTTGTCGCGCTGCTTCACTGGGTGAACCCGATCGTCTCGGTCGCCAGGGCCAGCGTGTCCTCGCAGGCGAACCCGGCCGGGCGGCCCGCCGGGTGCCGCCGCGGCCGGGAACACCGGCTCCAGCGCCCGGCGCACCGAGTCCAGCGTCCACATGCCGTCGGCCGAGCCGTTCTCCGCGGCCAGGAACGTGGCACGGACCCGCGGCGGCTCCATGACCGCGGCGACGCCACCGTGCACCACGAACACCTCGCCGTTCACGCCGTCCGCGGCCGGGCTGGCCAGGTACACCACCAGCGGCGCGACGTGCTCGGGGGCAAGCGGGTCCACCGCGCCCTCGGGCGCCGTCCCCATCAGGTCCGCGGTCATGGCGGTGCGGGCCCGCGGGCAGATGGCATTGGCGCGCACCCCGTACCTGCTGCAACTGCGCGCGGTGGTCACCGTCAGCGCGGCGATGCCGGCCTTGGCCGCGGCGTAGTTGGGCTGGCCGGCCGAGCCGAGCAGGAACGCCTCCGAGGAGGTGTTCACGATCCGGCCGTAGACCGGCCCGCCGGCCGCCTTGCTCTGCTCGCGCCAGTGCGCGGTGGCGAACCGGGTGGTCACGAAGTGGCCGCGCAGGTGCACCCGGAGGACCAGGTCCCACTCATCCGCGGACATCGTGAACACCATCCGGTCCCGCAGCACCCCGGCGTTGTTCACCAGGATGTCCAGCCGCCCGTAGTGCTCCAGCGGCGGCCGCGACCAGTTGCTGGCCGGTGGCCCACTCGCCGATGTCCGCCGGGACGGCGACCGCCTGCCCGCCGCCCGCCACGATCTCGTCCGCCACCGCGATCACGTCATCGGTGGCCATATCGTTCAGCACCAAACTGGCGCCGGCCGCCGCGAGCGCGAGCGCCTCCGCCCGCCCCAGCCCGTTACCGGCGCCGGTCACAATCGCGGCCCTGCCGTCGAGGCTCAGCGCATCGTCCATCGCGGAACGCTCCTTCGCTCAGTAGCCGGGCCCGGACAGCAGGCCGCCGTCGGCGACGAACTCGCTGCCGGTCGAATAGGACGACTCGTCGGAGGCGAGGTAAGCGACCAGGCAGGAGATCTCGGCCGGGCGGGCGAACCGGGCCAGCGGCATGGCCTTGAGGAAGGCCTCGCCGTCCGCCGGGTCCGCGGCAGCGGCCTGGCCGAGGGTCATGCTGGTGAGGACCCCGCCGGGATGGACGGAGTTGACCCTGATGCCGAACTCGCCGAGTTCCTGGGCGGCGGACTTGGTCATGCCGCGGATCGCGAACTTGCTCGCGCTGTAGGCCGACAGGCCAGCGGCGCCGGTGAAGCCCTCGACCGAGGAGATGTTGATGATCGAGCCACCGCCGGCCGCCTTCATCGGCCCGATCACCGCCTTCATGCCCAGCCAGCAGCCGACCGCGTTCACCTCAAGGACCCGCCGGAACTCGGCCAGCGGCATATCCGCGATCCGCGCGAACGTCAGCACGCCGGCGTTGTTGACCAGCACGTCCAGCTTGCCGAAGGCCTCTGCCGCAAGCGCGACCGCCGCCGCCCAGCCCGCCTCGCTGGTCACGTCATGGTGGATGTACCGGCAGGATTTCTCGTCAAACTCGCCGGCGAGCGCGGTGCCCTTGTCATCGAGCACGTCGCCGAAGACTACCTGGGCGCCCTGCGCCACGAAGTGGCGCACGTGCGACTTGCCCATTCCCCGGGCGCCGCCGGTGATCAGCGCGACCTTGCCGTCGAGCCGGCCCATGGCGCCTCCCGGTCAACCAAACGCTTGCTTGGTGCGAGGGTAACAGCCAAGCCTTGGTCAGAAGCAGGAGTGGATCAGGAGGTCGTGGCGCCAGGCGCGCCGGCGGCGATCCCGTCGAACAGGATGCGCAGGAAGCCGTCGATGACCTGGTCGGCGCTGTAACCGCGGGTCCGGCGCCACTGCGCGGGAATCCACAGCACGTCCTGGAGCAGCCGGTAGGTGAGCTTGGGATCCAGGTCCGCCCGGAACAGACCGGCCTCCTTGCCGGCTTCGAGCTGTCCGATCCAGCTCCGCTCGATCTCGCGCAGCGCCTTGCCTAGGTAGGCGAACCGTGGCTGGGAGGCGAAGTAGTTCCAGTCGTTCTGCAGCATGGTCAGGGCCGCGCGGTGCTGGGCTAGCGTCCGGCTGGTGGTGCGCACGATCTGCTCCAGGGCGGTCCGCGGGTCCGTGGCCTCGGCGACGGCTGCGCGGTAGTTCGCCAGCACCTCGTTGATGAAGCTCGACAGGATCTCGTCGCCGATCGACTCCTTGGAGTCGAAGTGGTGGTAGAGGCTGCCGGACAGGATGCCGGCCGCGTCGGCGATCTCGCGCACGGTCGTGGCGCGGTACCCTTTTTGCGCGAAAAGCTCCGCTGCGATCGCGACCATGTCGGCCCGGCGCCGCGACCGCAACCCTCCGCTGACGCTTGCCGTACCTGCGCCGTTGAGCTGAATCTGGCCCTTCCTGATGGTTGCCACGACGTCATTATCGCAGGACCGGGGCCTGCCTCCCTAACGCTTGCTCGGTTTGGCCGACCCGTCTTGCGGAGCTGAACTGAAACCTGTTCTACTTACGCAGATCACCGCATTCCGCCTGGACACCGGAGGCGTGCCATGATCCTGGATCTCTTCCGCGTCAACGGGCGGGCGGCCGTGGTGACCGGCGCGGGGCGCGGGCTGGGCGCGGCCGCCGCGGTGGCCCTGGCCCAGGCCGGGGCGGACGTGGTGATCAGCGCGCGCAGCGCGGACCAGCTGGCCACGGTCGCGGCCCAAGTGGAGGCGGCCGGCCGCCGCGCCCTTGTGATCCCCGCCGACCTGAGTGACCTGGACGCCGCCGCGGGGCTTGCCGCCGCGGCGGCCGACGCCTTCGGGCGGCTGGACATCGTGGTCAACAACGTCGGCGGCGCGATGCCCCGGCCTTTCCCGGCGACCAAGCCGCGGCACCTGGAGGCCGCGTTCCACTTCAACGTCGCGGTCGCGCATGCGCTGACCCAGGCGGCCGTTCCGTACCTGCTCGCGGCGGCAGGAGAAGGGGTGCCGGCGGGGGAGGGGGAGCGTGCGGGCGCGGGGGAGGGGGCGCTGGCGGGCGCGGGTGAAGGTGGCACGGGGACCAGGACGGCGGGAGGCGCGGGGCGGGCACCGGCGAGCGCGGTGATCAACATCTCCTCGGCCGTGGGCCGGACCGCGGGCCGCGGTTACCTGGCCTACGGAACGGCCAAGGCCGCCCTGGCGCACTACACCCGGCTGGCCGCCGCCGACCTGGCCCCCAGGATCCGGGTCAACGCGATAGCCGTCGGCGCCGCCGCGACCTCGGCGCTGGACATCGTGCTCACCGACGACGGCCTGCGCGGGCAGATGGAGCAGGCGACCCCGCTGCGCCGGATCGGCGACCCACAGGAGGTCGCGGCCGCGGTGGTCTTCCTCGCCGCGCCCGCCTCCGGGTATATCACCGGAAAGATCCTCGAGGTGGACGGCGGAATTGAGCGCCCCAATCTCGACCTCGGCATTCCCGACCTTTAACTAGCAAAAATATCCTTACAAATGTAAAGCTGGACTTATTCCGGTCCACGGGAGAGACTTGCACCGGCGGCGGCTAATTTAGTCACCCGGCTTGCAATTACGGGTGACACACGGGTGTCAGCTTGTGGCACCGGATTGGCCGATACTCTGGCCGCCAGTGCCCGAGTCTGGATGCCCCGCGAAGTGATGGGGTCCCAGCGAAGGGAGCAATGCCATGGCCGGAAGCTTCTATGGCCACTGGCGGACATGGTCGATCGCGGTAATAGGAGCCGCCTCGACGGTTGTACTAGTCGCAAGCCAGTCTCTGTTCGGTGTGACGGCCAATGCGGCGCCAATGGCGCCACACGGGGTCCGTCCGAACGCTACCGGTGGGCTCGACTGCAACGGCTACAGCAAGATCCAGAAGCCGGTCACCCGCGCTATGGTCTGCACAGACATCCGCGGGATCGTCGGCCACTACCACCGCTTCCTCGACAACGGCCACTACATCGGCCACGACGAGCCGTCTACCAGGTTCATCTCCAGCCGTCCGGGGTCGGGAAACAACGTGACGTTCACCGAGCGTCTCCCGATGGACCCGGCGGCCGCGCCAACCGTCAAGAACCCGGGACACGACGTCACCCATTGGTTCGAGCTGAGCATCGCGCCGTGGTTCGGGATGAGCATGTGCGACCCGCAGTCCTTCCCGCAGACGAACTGCACGCCCAACAGCGACAGCAACGCCCCGCACGGCTCGTTCCCCGGTGGCGGCGGGGCGTTCATGGAAATGCAGTTCTACCCGCCCGGCTTCGCCCCCCGCGCCGACGCGGTGAGCTGTGACAACACCCACTGGTGCGCGGCGCTCAACATCGACTCGCTCGAGGCCAACAACGCCGGGCATCTAAACACAAACTGCGAAGAGCCGGTGAACTTCGCCTTCATCCAGCGCAACGGCGTGCCCGCCGGCCCGCCGAGCCCGCAGCTTTCCAGCCTGGCCACGGTCACGCCGAACAGCCAGACGCTGCTGATGAACCCCGGCGACCTGGTGCGCACCCACATGTGGGACGCGAACATCGGCGGCGGGCAGCACGCGTTCGAGGTCCGGATCAGTGACCTGACCACCGGGCAGAGCGGGTTCATGATCGCCTCGGCCGCCAACGGGTTCATGAACACCAGCTTCTTCGACTGCACTGGCACTCCGTTCAACTTCCAGCCGTTGTTCAACACGGCCAGGTCGCAGAACACGATCGAGTGGTCGGTGCTGATCAGCGGCATCCTCAACCAGTTCGAGATCGGCCACTTCGAGCCTTGCAACAGGGTCACCGGTCCGGCAACCGTCAACGTCGGGTCGGGCGTCACCGACAACACCTTCCTGTTCTGTCACGGTGTGTACGAGAACGCCGGGCCACCGGATACCACCCCGCAAGGCCAGGAGCCCATTGACGCGCTGTGCTTCAAGAAGGGGGACACGCACGGCGTTCTCAACGCGCCGCCCAACATGGTCACCGGCTGCCTGAACCAGTTCAGCGGCGGTGACTTGGACTTCGACGGCACGCCTTACTACCCCGACTTCCCCAACAAGCTGGCGGCGGGGCCGTTCCCGTCACCGGTCCTGCAGCAGCAACCGACCACGGCCGGGGCCAAATACTCGGGCATCCAGTTCGAGACCGACGCGCCGGCCAGCGAGATCAACAGCTGCGTGCCGCAGAACCCGCAGGGCTGCGCGGTTCCGCCGCCCGGTGGGCCGGGCAACTTCTACCCGTTCTACACGCTGGCGAAGGTCGGCGGGCAGTGCACGTGGGAGTTCGGCAACATGTCCAACGGCAACAGCTTCGGTGGCGACCAGCAGTACGCCCACCTGGTCGAGCATGGCTTCTTCAAGGGCCAGTTCGACCTCGCGAGCGCGGTGCTGCCCAACCCGAGGAAGTGCTGAGCTGAGCCATGGACCGGGCCGCGGAGATCTTTTCGCGGCCCGGCCCATGGCCGCTCGCTCTGCATCACCGGCTCCGGATCGGCGGCCACTCGCCGCCCGGGTAGACACTCATCGCCCGTCAGACGTCGCCCACGTCGATCAGCAGTTCCCTGCCGTCGGGCAGCATGACACCCAGCGAGTAGATGATCCCCTCGGGCAGGTCAAGCTGGCCGAGTATTTCGATGTCGACGACCTCGGGGTGGGAGATCAGCAGTCGGCATAGCACGCTGCCGGCGTGATCGGCCGGGGCCGCCTTGCGCTTGGCGGCGTCATCCACAGACGTCATGCAGCCTTCGATCGCCGGGGGCTAGGTGGCAAAACTTCGCATCCGGACACATTTCCTAAGGTAACCCGGCGTTACCACAAGAGCCCGGAATGAGGTCTCCCGGCAACGGCGTGGCGCGCCGTGGCCGCACATCTTGGTCCGGTAATGTCCGATTATGCGAAGTTCGGGGACTCGCTTCACCTGCCTGCGGCCTATTCTTTGGCCGCAGATGGCGATTTAGGCTCATGAGTGTGAGCGAGCGCTGGGTTGTGCTACTTCATGGTCAACCAGGCTCGGGGGCGGACTGGCAGCAGGTAGCCGACCGGCTGCCGGACACCCTCGGCGTCCTGGCGCCGGACCGGCCGGGGTACGGGGCGAACACACAGCCGGCCTGGGGCTTCGCGGCCGGCGCTCGCGCGGTCGTGGCCGAACTTGACGCACAGGGCATCGACCGTGCGGTGCTGGTGGGCCACTCCTATGGCGGCGGCGTCGCGCTGGCCACGGCCCAGTTGGCCCCGGAGCGGGTCGAGGCCCTCGTCCTGCTGGCCAGCGTCGGCCCGGGCTGTTTGACCTGGGCGGACTGGATGCTCGCCGCGCCGGTCAGCGGCGAGTTCTTCTCGCTCGTGGCGTGGCGGCTGACCCCCTGGTTCGCCCGGACGGTGCTGGCCGCGGCGCGCCTGGTGCGCCGACGGCCGCTCCGGCCGGATCAGGCGGTGAACTGGCAGGTCTGGGCCCACGCACATTACGAACATGGGCCGCTGTGGCGCAGCTTCCTCGCCGAGCAGCGCGCGCTGGTCCGCGAGCTGGGCGGCCTCAGCGCCGCCCTGCCCGCGATGGCGCAGCCGGTGCTGCTTGTCGCCGATCCGCACGACATGATCGTCCCGGTCCGGTCCACCCGCAAGCTGGCCGCGGCCCTGCCCGATGCCCGGGTCCAGATGCTGGGGGGTCCCGGTCATCACCTGCCGTGCCGTGCGGCGCCGCAGATCGCCGCCGCCATCGCCGGGTTCCTGGACACGCTCGACAACCGCGGCGCGGCCGCCTGAGTCATCCGCGTCGGCCTGCGCGGTAGGCGGCGATCGCCTCCCGGTGATCGACGATCGGCTCTGGGTAGCCCCGCTGCCGCCTGGTGGCCGGATCCGGGTCGTGGACCACTGCGGCCGAACAACCTCGGCAGCCGCGGTCGCTGAGCCCACAACGCCCGTTTGCGTCGGCCTTCGGCGGGTAGCTGGCGGTCTTCCGCAACCCGAAGGGAGCCGGCCCACCGGTGCAGCAATTCATCAGCAACTACGGGTACCTGGCGATATTCGTCCTGATGCTCGCCGAGTCGGCGTGCATCCCGGTGCCGTCTGAACTGACGATGCTGTTCGCCGGCGCGCTGTCCGCGGGCGCGGTGGCCGGGGTGCACCTCAACCTGGGGCTCGCGATCGCCGCGGGCGTGGCGGGCAACGTGGCCGGGAGCTACCTGGCCTGGGGCGTCGGGATCTACGGGGGCCGGGCGGCCTGGCACCGCTGGGGGCGCTACATCCTGCTCCGCGACGACGACATCGACCGGGCCGAGCGGTGGTTCGGCCGGCACGGCGGCAAGGCCGTGTTCTTCGGCCGGCTGCTGCCCGTGGTGCGCACGTTCATCTCGCTGCCCGCCGGGCTGGCGCGGATGCCGGCCGGCCGATTCGGCATCTACACCGTTCTCGGCTGCATCCCTTGGACCGCGGCCCTGGCCTGGACCGGCTACCTGGTCGGCAAGAACTGGGGCAACGTGGTGAGCGCGCTGCACGGCCCCACCTACGCGCTGGCCGCGCTGTGCGGCCTGCTGGTGATCTTCGCGATCGTCATGCTGCTGCGCCGTCGCCGCCGCGAGCGCGGTGAACCCAGCGGGCACGGCACGACCAGCGGGCACGGCACGGCCGGTGGCCACGGCGAGGACAGTGAGCACCGCGGGCACAGCACACCGGCGGAGCGGGCCGGGCGTCCGCACGGGTGAAGGCTGGTCCTTTCTCGCACCTGGAGGCCGGCATGTGGCGTGCCATGTTCGTCGAGCAGATTCCGCTGGCGGAGAAGGTCCTCCGCACCGTGCTGGTGTACGCGCTGATCGTGCTGCTGTTCCGGGTGGCCGGCAAGCGAGGGCTGGCCAACCTCAGCACGTTCGACTTCGTGGTGGTCTTCCTGCTGTCCAACGTGGTGCAGAACGCGGTCATCGGCAATGACACCTCGCTGACCGGCGGCATCGTCGGCGCGGTGACGCTGGTGGCCGTCAACGCGGTCGTTACCCGGGTCGTTGCCAGCAACGCCAGAGCCGCCCGGCTGTTCGACGGACGCCCGACCACGGTGATCAGGGATGGGCATGTGATCGGCCGGGCAATGCGTCACCTGGGGATCCGGCGCAGCGAACTCGACCATGCGGTGCGGCTGCAGAACGGGGACGACGTCGCCGACGTGCAGCGGGGCAGCCTAGAACCAGGCGGCCAACTGGTGCTGTCACTCAAACACTCAGAGCAGGGCGCGACCAAGGCGGACATCGCGGAGGTTAACGCGCGGCTCGGCCGGATCGAGGAACTGATCAAGGCGGCCGCGTGAGCGGTGCCCAGCCTCGGCGGGGGAGCGCGGGTCCGCCGGGGCAGGCAAGTGCCGGGGCGCCAGAAGACTTGGTGGACCGGCTTGACGCGCTGGTCCCGCCCGCGCCCGAGCCGGAGAATGCGGTGCTCACCGACGAGACCCGCGCCGTCCGCTGGACCGGCCCGCTGTTCGCCCTGTTCGCGCTAGTCATGGTGCCGTGGACGGTGTACATCGGCGAGTCGCTGCCGCGCCGGCAGCTTTCCCCGCACTACGACGCGTCCTGGGCCGGGTTCGACATCATGCTGCTCGCCGCTCTCGCCGCCACGGCCTACTTCGCGCTGCGCCGGTCCCGCTATCTGTCCATGGCGGCGACGGCCACCGCGGTGCTGCTTGTGGTGGACGCCTGGTTCGACCTAATGACGACGCCATCGGGCCAGATCGTGCAGTCCATCGTGCTCGCGGCCGTGGTGGAACTGCCGCTGGCCGCCGTGTGCATCTGGCTCAGCCTGCACACCCAGGAACTCACCGAGCGCAGGATCGTGCTGCTGATGCGCCGCCGCGGCGGGGCGCGGTGGCCTCGCTCGCGCAGCTAGTGCCGCCAGCGTCCCCGGCTGCCCGCGCTAGCCCGAGGGCTGTGCCGGGACCCGCAGCAGCAGCCGGCCTGGCAGCGTGGTGATCATCAGCCGCCTGGTGTCGCCCATTACCTCGCCGTCCAGTTCCCACGGCTGTTCCCCGGCGGTGGTGACGCTCAGGTTCCGGAACTGCAATGTGATCATCTGGCCGGATGACTCGCGGCGCAGCAGCACCCTCGCGGCGAGCCGGATCCAGCCGATCCAGCCACGGGCGGTCAGCACCACGGCGTTCAGCGTTCCGTCATCCGGCTCGGCATCGGGCAGCAGCCGGATGCCGCCCTGCAGCCAGCCGACGTTGCCGACGATCACGGCGCTGGCCCGCAGCCGCAACGGCGCGCCGCCGTCGGCCACCAGGCTCACCCGGACCGGCCGGTCCCGCAGGTGGCGAAGGGCGGACAGCACGTAGGCGGCCCAGCCGAGCCGTTTCTTCAGCGGTCCGCTGGACTCGCCGAGCATCTTCGCGTCGAAACCGAGCCCGGCCATGACCACGAACGTGTGCCCGTTGGCCGAGCCGGGCATCCAGCCGGCGGTTGGTCCCGGTCAGCGCGGTGACCAGCGCCGCGTCTACATCCAGGGGCAGGCCGAGGTTGCGGGCGAGCAGGTTGCCGGTGCCGAGCGGCAGGATGCTCAGCGGGACGCCGCTACCGGCGACGCCGTCCGCGCAGGCGGTGACGGTGCCGTCGCCGCCGCAGGCGAGCACCAGGTCGACGCCGTCCCGCACCGCCTGCGCCGCCTGGCGGGTCCCGGGCTCATCGGCCGTGGTTTCCAGCCAGACGGGCTCATCCCAGCCGTGCTCGGACATGGCCGAGCAGACAATGTCACGCAGCCTGGTGATGTTGTCGTGCTTGGTGGGGTTGGCCACCACCGCAGCCCGGCGCGCGCCCGGCGGGCGGGAGGCGTCCGGCGGCATGGCGCGAGCATATCGCCGTTTTTGCCGTTGATTTGCCTAGGGCGTGTGCTGCGGCTCGCGCCCGTTCTGCGATGAGCACCTTAAGCGCCACGGGCAGGATGTGCCGGTCGTCGGTCTGCTCAGAGGCGGCGAAGACCATCCACGACCTCTGGGAGGATGCGCCGGTCGGGCAGCCGGGCCGCCGGAATCGGGTTGTGCACGTTGATGAGCCCTCGCTCGCGCAGGTCGCCGAGGAGGATCCTGATCACTCCCACCGGGAGGTCCAGGTCTGCCGCGAGATCGGCCACGAAGGTGGGCCGGCGGCAGATCCGCAGTAACGCCCGGTGCTCCGGGCCCAGGCCGAATTCGCTGGCCTGGACGTCCCCTACCGCGGTGATCAGGGCGATGAGATCGAGCGTGCCCCCGGCGGGACGCGTCCGGCCACGGGTGAGCGCGTACGGCCGGACCACGGCCCCCGCGTCCTCATCGAGCCACTGGTCCTCGGCCGAATGCATCCCGGCCTCACTCCGCCGCGCCACCGGCCGGCACCGGCCGGTGGTTCACCGACAAATGCTGCTCGTCCGTTGGATGTGGATCGCCGTGCCTGCCGGGCAGCGGGGGATATGCCGGCGGCGCGTTCCTGAGCTGTGGCGCCAGGCTGGCCTGGCGCACCCGCCGGGGGAGTACCGGCTGGCCCGCGTCGCCTTGGCCCGTGTCGTCCTGGGCCGTGGCGGCCGACGGAGCCGGTGCGAGCGGCGCCGGGGCGGGCGGTGCAGCCTGGTAGGACGGCATGCTTGGCTCTTGCCTGCCTGTGCCGGTGGGCTCGACGCGCTCCCCGGTCATGCCCTCATGAGCCAGGTCAGGCTCGGTGTCCTCGCTGGCGACGAAGCCGTTCTGCTCCCCGGGGTCAAGTCCGCCAGGGCCAAGCGGTGCGCTGTCCGGTGCGCCCTCCAGTGCCTTGACCGGCTCCAGTTCCCCGAGTCCCTCGGTGACCACGATGCTGTGTGGGATCAGCACGATCGCGGTGGTGCCGCCGTAGGGGTTACGCCGCACGGTGATCTGGATGTCATGGCGCCGGGCGAGCTGCCCGGTGACCACCAGGCCAAGCTTGTCGGTGTTGGCCGGATCGAACGGCAGCGGCTCCGCGAGCTGGCCGTTGGCCTCGGCCAGCTTCTCGTCGCTCATGCCGAGCCCGCGGTCCTCGATCTCTATCGCGAACCCATGGCCCACGATGCCACCCTGGATCACGACCGGCGTGTTCGGCGGGGAGTAGATGGTGGCGTTCTCGATCAGCTCGGCGATCATGTGGATGACGTCACCCACGGCGGGCCCGGCCAGCCCGGTGTCGTCGGCGGAGATAACGCTGACCCGGGTGTAATCCTCCACGTCGGCCACGGCGGCCCGGATGACATCCACGAACGGGACCGGGTTTCCCCAGCCACGCGCGGGCGACTGGCCGGACAGTATGATCAGGCTCTCCGCATGCCGCCGCATGCGGGTGGTCAGATGGTCGAGGCGGAAGAGGTCGCCGAGTTCCTGCGGATCCTCGGTCCGGCGCTCCATCCGGTCCAGCAGCGCGAGCTGGCGGTGCAGCATCGACTGGCTGCGCCGGGCCAGATTGCGGAACACCTCGCCGATGCCCTCGCGCAGCCGCGCCTGGCCCACGGCCGCGTCCACCGCGGTCCGCTGGACCTTGGTGAAGGCGTCTCGTACCTGGGCGATCTCCCTCGTTTGGATGGGAACATCCGGCGAGTCGTCGTCCATCGTGACGTTGTGGCCGGTGGCCAGCTGGTCCACCATCTCGGGCAGCCGGTGGTCGGCCAGGTCGAGGGCGGAGCGGCGCAGGCCCTGCAGTTCGCGCACCAGCCCACGGCCAGCCAGCAGCGACACGATGATGGAGACGATCACTGCCAGCAGGCCGATGCCGCCGGACAGCAGCAGGCGCAGGTCACTGACCTTTGCCTCGTGCTCGGCCTGCTGATCGAGGGCGCTGGCGGCCTGTATCCCTGCTCGCTCCAACCCGAGTGAGACGCCTTGGACGACGCGCCCCCAGTCGGCCGGCGCGACCGGCGGGGGGAACCGCGGGTGGTGTGCGCCGATGACGGTGTCCTCCAGCGCGGTCAGCCCAGCATAGGCGGCGGGGCTGACGTCCCTCAGATACATGGCCCGGTAGCTGGGGTCGAGTTCGGGCAGCGTCTGGGCGTAGAGCGTGGCCCGCGCCCCGGCCAGCCTGGTGAACTCGTGCCGGTCAACCGGCGGGAACCTGCGCCCGGCCATGTCGCCAAGCACAAGCACGTTCTCCTGCTGAAGCAGCTCCTCCGACTTGGCGATCCGCTCCAGCGCGAGGGCCTGCGCGGCGATCGGCGTGTTGGTCTCGGTGAGGATCACCTGGTTCAGCAACAGGTAGGAGTCGTTGATCAGCCTGTTGTACGTGGCCAGTGCCTGCGCCCGGCTGACGGTCCGTGCGCCGATCGAGACGTGCAGCGCGGGCAGGCCCGAGGCATCGTGCAGCAGGGCGGCGGACGCCTGGCGGACCGCGGGAGGGGCGTTGCTGAGGGTCCTGCCCGAGGT
The DNA here is from genome assembly GCA_963726415.1 of uncultured Actinomycetes bacterium. Classification (GTDB taxonomy): domain Bacteria; phylum Actinomycetota; class Actinomycetes; order Streptosporangiales; family Streptosporangiaceae; genus DASXKD01. The sequence continues at coordinate 350,260 of CAVSCM010000036.1, read as the reverse complement.
GAGTGCGGCCCGCAGGGCTGCCGTCACGTGCCCGGTGGCCGCTACCTGCGCGCGCAGTTTCGCGAGATTGCCCGGGCTGGGCGCGGAAAGGTAAAGGACCGAGAACACCCGCTCCGTATCTAGCTGGCCAAGGAAATTGCTCACCGGCTCACTTGTGGCGGTCTTCAGGGCCCTGGCCCGCGCCAGATTCAGAGCATCCTTACCGGCGATACCGATGGTAAACAGATAAAGCCCGAAGAGGGAAAGCACTGGAACGAGTACTAGAAGCAAAATCCTCGTGCGTACCGACCGGATGTGCCAACTCATCAGCCCACCCCCGGGTAAGTAAACGGAACGGGGCACGGGCCTGCATGACCCATAGGGCAAGCATGCGCGGCGTGCGTTGCACCGGCCTTGATGTCGGCCTTGCATCCCAGGTCAGCGTGGCTGGCGAACAGCCCAGAGCATGTCCGGCATGGGGCTGGCCACGGCTTCGCAGGCGGCCGGGTGGTGCATTTGGCTGGAGTTGATGGGCGGTCGGCTAGAGCCTGCGGTCAGGCGGCGTTGGCGGCCCGCGGCGCTGGCTCGGTCTCCGGCTCGCCGCGTTCCGCGGCGAGTCGCTCCAGGCCGTATCGCTCCACGTGCTCGGGGTCGGTGAGGCTGATCGTCCGCAGGTTCTGCCCGGCCAGCCGCTCGTTGATCTCGTCCAGGTGCTCGCGGACCAGTCGCTTCTCCGCCTCGGTGGTCTTGCCCTTGTGCGGCTTGCCCGCGTGCTCGATGGTGGCGTAGTTGGCCCGGTCCTCCCGGCCCGCGGCCGCGCCTGAACGCGAGGCCCGCCGGGCCGGCCGTGCCGTGGCCAGGATCTCGCTCATCGGCTTGTCGGTGGCCAGCTTGTCGAACTCCGCGACGTCCAGCACCACCCGCCGGGGCTGATCGTCGCCGGGGAAGTAGAGGTCGACAAGGGCCGCCTGCCCGCCCTCCTTCTCGATCTCCGTGGCCTCGGCGGTCAGGGCCTCTATCTCGACGGGCCCATCGGCCAGGGCGGGATGCTCGGAAATCACGATGCGGGCCGGTGTCTCGTCGTCGGTGATGAGCTGGCCACTGAGATCGCTGAACCGGACAGTCTTCTGGCCCACGGATCGTCCTCCTGGTCGCGTGTGACGGGTGTGGCCGGCAGCCACGGGAGCGGCTGCCGCCGGATGTGGAAGGCGACGCCTACGCTGCCGCACTCGGGATCGGGTGTCAAACATGTGTTCGATGAATTGTTGTTCGTGTCGAGCAGGCCGATAATGTTTTCGATCAGCGACCGGCCGGATCGAGCCCAAGGGCTGAGGGCCGCTGGCTCCCGTCGGCCTTGGGGCACTGCGCCGGGGTGTGGCCGGGGATGTTCGCCACCTGTAGGAGCCCGCCGTGGACCAGGTTGATCGGCAACGGCGTGTAGTGCAGCTGAGACATCTGCTGCTGACCACTGCACAGGGCCAAGACCAGGTAGGTGCTCAGCGACCGGCCTTTGGCCCTGGTGAAGTTGGCGGGCAGCCGGGTGCCCAGCCGCGGCACGATCACGTAGCTGGTGAAGGACAGCGGGTAGCTGGCCTGGGCCTTGCTGGTGCAGAGGGGGGTCAGGTCCACCTGCATGAAGCGCGGGCTGTGCGGATTCTCGTCGATGGTCGCGCGACGCAGCGACGCCTTGATGTTCGCGGCGGTGGGGCTGACGAAGTCTCCGGCGGCATTGCCCAGCTTGAGCTCCGGGATGTGCGCGGCCAGCGCGTAGGGGACTTCGTCATAGCCGATCGCTCCGTTGCAAAGCTCTGCCCGTGGGATCAGCGCCGGGCGAAGCATGGCCGATCACCCCGAGCGCTGGTCGGGTACTCCTATCCCGAAGCGCCCAGCGCGAGTGTCGGTGCTACCCGCTAACCTCGCCGGCTAGGTGGCAAGGGAGGGCTGCAAATATGGCCGAACCGCAGGGGGCAGGGCCAACGCACAGCAGGCCGCGGAGTGGGATGGCCCGGCCGGCGCGCACCGGACAAGGCACGCAGCGGTGTTCGACGCCGAAGACCGGCCGCACAACGAGCGGTTCCGCGCCGCGACCGGGGTGACCGCGCGCGACCGCGTGCTGGACATCGGCTGCGGCACCGGCCAGTCCACCCGGGACGCCGCGCGCGCCGCGACGGCGGGCAGCGCCCTGGGTATCGACCTGTCCGCGCAGATGCTGGAGCACGCCCGCCGGGTCAGCCGCGAGGAAGGGCTGACCAACGTCGGTTTCGAGCAGGCCGACGCCCAGGTGCACCCGTTCCCGGCCGGCGGGTTCGACGTCGCGATCAGCAGGTTCGGCTCGATGTTCTTCGACGACCCGGTGGCCGCGTTCGGCAACATCGGGCACGCACTACGCCCGGGCGGGCGCCTGGTGCTGCTCGTCTGGCAGGCGCGGGACCGCAACGCGTGGTCCACCACGATCCGCGAGGCCGTCGCCGGGAAGATGGAGGTACCGCCGCCGCCCGCGACCGGCCCGAACCCGTTCTCGCTCGGCGATCCGGCCGTGGCCGGCGGGATCCTGGCGGCGGCCGGCTTCACCGAGGTCAGCTTCACCGACGTGCACGAGCCCGTCTATTACGGCCCGGACGCCGTGGTGGCACTGGATGTGGTGAGCGGCCTGCGAAGCACCAGGGACCTGCTCGCGGGCATGGACGAGAAGCAGGCCGAGCAGGCGGTGGCACGGCTTCGCGCCACCCTCGCCGAACACCAGACCAGCGAGGGCGTGTTCTTCGACGCGCGTTCCTGGATCATCGCCGCGCACCGGCCCTAGCTGGCCCTTCGTGTGCGCGGGGGCGCGGTCTAGGTGGGGACTACGCGCGCTTCGCTTCGCTCTTACACGCGCGCTCCGCCCCACCCCGCCCGCGCCTGGGTCTGCTGACAGGTGCGCCGCGTTGTTGGTTTCGTTCGGGCCGTGCCGCAATTGATTTTACTTAAGCGAAATGTGCGGCGTCGGTGAATGTACGGACCTATTCGCTAGGGAATTTACCTTGTGCTGGTGCCATAACGGCTTCGGCGTGCGGTCAGTTCATGTGGGCATGCTCACACCCGCTCACCGGCCCGGATGCTGAACCGCGAGGCCGGCGTGTGCCGTGCCAGGGCGAGAGAGAACCGGCGGCCGGACACCGATACAGGGGAGAATAATGACGCAGCAGACTGTGGCAGGCCGGACGAATTCGGTCCTGGCGGGCACGCACGGCGCGGCGCCAGAATTCGCGGTGCGATTCACCGGCGCACTGCTTGCGGTGGCCGTCGCGGCGGTACACGTGGCCGACCAGGGGGGCATCACCGCGATGGCGTCGCCGGCCTGGATCGGATGGGGGTACCGGCTGATCGAGATCGGCGGGATCGTGACCGCGCTGATGCTGTTGCTGCCTGCACCGCCTCGGCCCGGGCCGGTGCGGATCGGCCCGATCCGGCTGGGGCCCACCTGGCTCGGCCCGGCCAGCCTCGGCTGGGCGGCGGGGGTACTGCTCGGCGCCGGGCCGTTCATCGGCTACATCACCTCGCGCTCCGTCGGCGTGCCCGGCGATCCCGGCGATGTCGGCAACTGGGGCTACTGGGTGGGCACGGTGTCGTTGCTGGTCGAGGCGGCGCTGATACTGCTCAGCGTCGGCATGCTGCTCGCCGCCCGCCAGCGCCGCTAGCGTCCGGCCCGCGGCGCAGGCCCGGGGCGGACGCGCAGCACCTGGGGGCCGCGGAAGGAGATGTTGGGGTGGAAGGTGAACTCCTGGTCCTCGGCGAGCCGTAGCCGCGGATACCGCCGGGCCAGTTCCTCAAGGGCAAGCCGGGTTTCCAGGCGGCCCAGGTTGGCGCCCAGGCAGTAATGCCGTCCCAGCCCGAACGCGAGGTGCTGCCCGGCGTTGTCCCGGTCCAGGTCGAAGGCGTCCGGGTCGGTGAACACCGCCCCGTCCCTGCCCCCCGCGGCCAGCCACAGGAACAGCTTGGCACCCTCGGGCAGGTCAACCCCGCCGATCGTGACGGGGCGCGTGGTCACGCGGCGCCACACCGGCACCGAGGGGTCGTAACGCAGCGTCTCCTCGACAGCCGCGGGGATGAGGTCAGGCTGCCCGGCGACCCGCGCCCACCGGGCCGGGTCCTCCAGCAGGCGGCGCAGGGTGTTGCCGATCAGGCCGGTGGTGGTCTCGTGCCCGGCGAACGACAGCGAGAACAGGATGGAGGAGATCTCCTCGCGGGTGAGCCGGTCCGGGTCCTCGCGGTGGATGACCAGCAGGTCGCTGGTCAGGTCGTCGCCCGGCCGGGTGGCCCGCAGTTCCACCAGGTCGCGCAGGTAGCGCCGGTAGGCGGCCATGCTGGTGGCGATCTCCACCTGGTCGCCGGGCGCGGGGCGGCCCCAGCCCAGCGCCGCCCGCGACCCGCACCACTGCTTGAGTTGCGCGAAGTCGCTTTCGGGCACGCCCATCAGGAAAAACACGATGTTCGCGGGCAGCGGGAACGCCAGCGCCGCGACCAGGTCGAACTCGTCCCGCCCGGCCACCGTGTCAAGCAGCCGCGACGCGGTCGCCTCGATCGCCGGGATCATCGCCAGGATCCGGGTCATGCTGAACGCGCGGGCCGCGGGCTTGCGCAGTCTCGCGTGCGCCGGCTCGTCCAGGCTGACCATGGACGGCTGCGGCCGGTGCCCGCCGGCCAGCAGGATCTCGGCGGCCTCCGGCACCAGCGGCACCAGGGGAGCCTGCGCCGCCGCGGCGGAGAACGTGGCCGGGTCCCGGAACACCTGCTCGATGTCGGCGTGCCTGGTGAGCACGTAGTAACCGATCGACGGGGCGTAGAACAGCGGCGCCTCCCGCAGGGGCAGGGCCGCCAGCACCGCGTACGGATCGGCGAGGAACTCCGGGGCGAGCGGGTCGAAATCCTCGTGCACCGGGCATCGGCTTGCTGCCATCGCGCACCTCCGCGGGCCAGGCTGTTTGTCGATTATCCGGCGCTACGGACGGCGCCACCACCGGGCTGCCCGGTGGCGGCGCCGTCCGTAGCGGGACTTCCTAGTGGCGGCCTGCCACCTCGAGGTCCGTCGTGTCGCGCTCACCGGGCACCGGGGCCAGAGCAGGGCGTGGCCGGGCGGAGCGCAGGCCGGCCAGCGTGACGGCCAGGCCGAGGACCGCGACACCGGTGATCACGCCGAGGGCGGGCCGGTAGGCGGTGAGCGTCTGCGTGGAGCCCGCGTGGTCGGCGCCGCCTGTGTCGATCACCGCGGTGACGACGGCCAGCACGATCGCCCCGCCGACCTGGAAGGAGGTCTGCAGGATGCCCGAGGCCAGGCCCTGCTCGTGGTCGGCGACGCCCGCGGTGGCCTGGACGTTCAGCGAGGCGAAGCCGAGGCCGAACGCGGCACCGATGAGCAGCAGCGAGGGCAGGATCACCGCCAGGTAGTCCGGTGCCGGGCCGACCCGCAGGAACCACGTGTAACCCGCCGCCAGGCAGGCGAAGCCGACGGCGACGACCCGCGCCGGGCCGAACCGGTCGAGCACCGAGCCCATCCGCGGCGAGGCGGCCGCGACGAGCACCCCGGCCGGCAGGAACGCCAGCGCGGTGCTCAGCGCCGACCAGCCGGCCATGATCTGCAGGTACTGGGTGACCAGGAACTGGAACGAGACGTACGAGCCGAACAGGACCATCGCACCCAGGTTCGCCCGGGTCAGTTCCCCGGACCGGAAGATGCCGAGCCGGACCAGGGGGTCACGGCTGCGGCGCTCGACCGCGACGAAGGCGCCGAGCAGGCCGATGGCGGCCGCGAAGGAAACCAGCGTCCGGGGCGAGGCCCAGCCCGCCTGCGGTGCGCTGACCACCGCGTACACCAGCAGCATCATGCCAGCGGTGACCGTGACCGCCCCGAGCAGGTCGAAGCCACGGCGGGCCGGGGGAGCGGCGCCGGGGCTGGTCTGGGCCCGGAAGCCGGCCGTGACCGGGGAATCCGCGCGCGGGATCAGCCGCATCCCCGCGACCAGGATCACCGCGGCGATCGGCGCGGGCAGCAGCAGCGTCCACCGCCAGCTCACCTCGGTGAGCAGCCCGGACAGCACGAGGCCGAGCGAGAAGCCGGCCGCGCCGAACGCCGAGTAGATGCTCAGCGCCCGGTTCCTGGCGTGTCCCTCGGCGAACGTGGTGGTGATGATGGACAGCCCTGCCGGGGCGGTGAAGGCCGCCGCCATGCCCTTGACCAGGCGTGCGGCGATGAGCAGGGCGGCAGAGCTGACCAGGCCGCCAAGCAGCGAGGCGACAGCGAACACGGCGAGCGCGGCCAGGAACACCCGGCGGCGGCCGAGCAGGTCGGCGGCGCGGCCGCCGAGCAGCAGCAGCCCGCCATAGCCGAGCACGTAGCCGCTGACCACCCATTGCAGGCTGGCGGTGGACAGGCCGAGGTCGGCGCGGATGGACGGCAGGGCCACGCCGACCATGGAGACATCGAGGGCGTCAAGGAACAGCGCGCCGCACAGCACGACGAGGATGCCCCACAGGCGTGGGCTCCAGTGGCTGCCTGCCCGGGAGGTTGTTGCCGAGTTCATGTCGCCCACGCTATGCATGCACAAGCAATAGTTGCAACTGCATTAAATGTGCTTGCAACTATCGGCGGTGCGGCGCTAGACTCCGCCCATGACAGGGGATCCGGAGCTGGTCGGCCGGTGGCGCGCGCTGGTGGCCAGCCACGCGGCGGTGACCGCGGCCCTGGAACACGACCTCGGCGAACGGCACGGCCTCGGGGTCACCGAGTTCGAAGTGCTGGAACGCCTCGCGGAGAACCCCGGGCACAAGTTCCGGGTGCAGGAACTGGCCGAGTCGGTGCACCTGAGCCAGAGCGCGCTGTCCCGGATGATCGGCCGGCTCGAACAGCACGGCCTGGTCGAGCGTTCGCTGTGCGACAACGACCGGCGCGGCATCTACGTCTGCCTCACCGACGCCGGCCGGCGCCGTCATACCGAGGCCCTGCCTACCCAGCGGGCGGTGCTTGCTGCCACACTGCAGGTCGGGCGCGCGACCGGGCACTGAGGACCGGCGCCCCCGGGAGGGAGGCAGCAGTGGCGGGTTATCTGGACTACTCAGGCAGGGACGACGTGCCGGGCGGCGGTGCGCAGCGGATCCCGGTCAGCACGCCTAAGGGCACCTACCACGTGTGGGTGAAGCGGATCGGCAACAACCCGCGGCTCCGGGTGCTGCTGCTGCACGGCGGCCCCGGGTCCACGCACGAGTACCTCGAGGCGTGCGACAGCTTCCTGCCCGCGGCCGGGATCGAGTACTACTACTACGACCAGCTCGGCTCGGGGTTCAGCGACCAGCCCGAAGAACCGGACCTGTGGGAGCTTGACCGGTTCGTGGACGAGGTGGAGCAGGTCCGCCAGGCACTGGGCCTGGACCGCGACGACTTCGTGCTCTACGGCCAGTCCTGGGGCGGCATCCTCGGCATGGAGTACGCGCTGCACCACCAGCAGCACCTGCGCGGGCTGGTCATCTCCAACATGATGGCGAGCGTCCCGGCCTACAACGCCTACGCCGAGCAGGTGCTGATGCCGAAGATGGACCAGGCAGCGCTGGCCGAGATCAAGGCGCTCGAGGCGGCCGGCAAGACCGAGGACCCGCGGTACATGCAACTGCTGGGCGAGCAGCACTACATCCACCATGTGCTGCGCATCCCCGAGGCGGACTGGCCGGACCCGGTGCGGCGCGGCTTCGCGCACATCAACCCGGCGATCTACGTGTCCATGCAGGGGCCCAGCGAACTGGGCATCAGCGCCGACGCCAAGCTGGTCAACTGGGACCGGTTCGCCGACCTCCCCTCGATCGAGGTGCCAACCCTGGTCATCGGTGCCCGCCACGACACGATGGACCCGGCGCACATGAAGGCCATGGCCGACGCCCTGCCGCAGGGCCGCTACCTGCACTGCCCGGACGGCAGCCACCTGGCGATGTACGACGACCAGCAGGTGTATTTCGCCGGTCTCGTGGAGTTCTTGCACGACCTGGCAAACCAGCCGTAACGTCTGCCGCGTGACGCGGCAAAGCGGGTCTTCAGTACGTACCGGGTGGGACTTCGCGGCCCGGTTCAGCGGCATGAGCACCACCGAGAAGTGGGGCTACGGTTTCTGGCTTTTCCTCGGGCTGGTCTTCGGCATCCCGGAGACCTGGGCGGGCCTGGCGAACCCGCCGTGGCCCTCGCTCACGGACACGATCGTCCACCTGGAGTCGCTGTGGACGCCGACCACGATCATCGTGGTGGCGGTGATCGTCATCGTCGCCTTCTACTTCGTCAGGGTGCCGGTCACCCAGACCGGCACGATGGTCTACACAGAGGGCGGCCTGGGCCGGGGGACCGGCGCGGGGGTCGGCCGGACCTACAACGGCCGGCTCAGCAGGACCCCGGCCGACATCAGCCCGGTGGCCGCGCTGATCTACGTTCCGCTTGCCCTCGCCGCGATCGCCATCGGCAGCATCATCGCCGCGGTCGTCAGCGGTGACTACTGGGTGCAGGGTTACGTCATCTACGGCCTGATCGCGATCTTCCTCGTGATCATCCCGAGCGTCCTTGCGTACTGGTTCGCCAGGGAGGTGCCCTGGCCCACGCTGCTGGCCACGATCGTCAACCTGGAGCGCCGCTGGCGCCCAGCGGCCGCGGTCGTCCTGGCCGGGCTGGTGATCCTACTCTTTCACCTCGCCCTGCCCCCCTGGCCCGACATTCCTGTGAGGCCGCCGGCGCGAACCGCCGCACCCGCTCGACGGCCTCGGCCGCCAGCGCGGCGGTCCCGCTGGGCAGGTCCTGCCACTCCTCGTCCCGGCGGAAGGCCCGCGGGTCATCGAGCAGCGCGCCGTCGGCGAGGATCGGTGCCCCGGTCACCAGGGCGAGGTTGACCGCGTCGCTCGGCCGCGCGTCGACCTCACGCTGGCCCTCGGGCCCGTCCACGACCACGACCGCGTAGAACACCTCCCCGGCCAGCCGGGTGATCCGTACCTCGCTGACCCGGGAGCCGGAAGCTTCGAGCAGGGCCGCCGCCATCTGGTAGGTCATCGGGCGCGGCATCTCCACCGCCTGCAGGCTCAGAGCTAGCACGGTGGCCTCCGCGGGCCCGACCCAGATGGGCAGGCGGCGCGGGCCGTCGCGCTCGGTGAGCAGGATCACGTGCGTGCGGTTCAGCGGGTTGCTGTCATCGCTGGACCTGATGTCGGTTACCGATACCTCGGCCCAGGCCGGGCCGCCTGCGGTGGTGGTCATGACGGGCTCCTTGGTGTGTGTGACCGGACCTGGAGAGGCGCTGGCGAGCGGCACCAGGGCGGGGGTGAGCGCGGCGCGGGCCTGATGCAGCCGGGCCTTGACTGCGCCGACCGAGATGGCAAGCTCGGCTGCTACTTCACGGTGGGTGAGGCCTTGCAGGTAGAACAGGAGGACGGCGTCCCGCTGGCCGTCGGCAAGCTGGGCCACCGCGGCCCGGACCGTGGCCGCAAGTTCGGCGAGTTCCGCGCGCTCGTCGGGGCCGGGCTCGTGGGATGCCCGGTCGACCGATGACGGCCGGCCGTTCCGTCCGCAGCTGGCGCGCCCAGCCACGGGCCACGTTCAGCGTGATCCCGCAGAACCAGGCGCCGAACCTGGCCGGTGCGCGAAGCCGGTCCAGGCCCACCAGCGCCGCGACGGCGGCCTCCTGTGCGGCATCCCTGGCCAGGTCCGGCGTGCCGAGCACCCGCGCCGCGAGCGCCACGGCCGTGGCCCAGTGCCGGGTCACCAGCGCGGCAAAGGCGTCCTTGTCACCGCCCAGGGCGGCCTCGACCAGCCGCGCGTCGCCGGCCGAACTGTCGTCCACACCTCATAGTGCTCCGCCGGGCCGCCAGGGTTAGCCCGGCAGGGTGACCACGTCGAACTGGCCCAGCACGGCGGGGTCGCCGAGCAGGTCGATCGCGGTGATCTTCCCGTCGGAGAGGGTGAAGCTGAAGACCACGCGCGGCCGCCCGCCGCTCGCCCACACCAGGCCGGCGACCCCGTCGATGAGCGCCAGCCTGGCGGCCCTGGCCTGCCCGGAGAACCTGGCAGCCACCGCATGTGCGCCGCGGGTCTCCGCCTCGGCACCGATCCGCACCACGGTCTGGTCGGCCCGGAGCACCACGTCCGGGTCGAGCATCGTGACCAGCGCGCCGAGATCGCCGTTGCGCGAGGCGGCAAGGAAGGCCTGCACGATCTCACGGCGCCGGGTCAGGTCGGTGTCCGGTGTGGTGTCCGCGCCCTGGACCCGGCGGCGTGCGCGGCTGGCCAGCTGGCGGGTCGCGGCCGGGGTGCGCTCCACGATGGGCGCGATCTCCTCGAACGGCATGGCGAACATGTCGTGCAGCACGAACGCCAGCCGCTCGGCCGGGGTCAGCGTGTCCAGCACCACCAGCAGCGCCAGGCCCACCGAGTCGGCCAGCACCGCCTGGTGCTCCGGCCCGGCGCCGTCCGTGCTTGCGGCGATCTCCTCGGGCAGCTGGGAGCCCGGCCGGATCCTCACGCCGGGTCTTGCGGGACTGGAGCATGTTCAGCGACACCCGGGCCACCACCGTGGTCAGCCAGCCGCCCAGGTTCTCCACCTGGCTGGAGTCCGAGCGGGACAGCCGCAGCCAGGCTTCCTGCACCGCGTCTTCCGCGTCGGCCGGCGAGCCGAGGATCCGGTAGGCCACCGCCCTCAGGTGGGTGCGGTGCGCCTCGAATCGTTCCGCGAGCCAGTCGTGGGTATCCATCGGTCACATTCCTCCGTCACAGGCTGTCATAACCAATGACCGGCCAGGCCGGGCGGATGTGACGGCGACAGGCCGGGCGCCCGCGGCAACCGCACGGGCGGTAGCCGGAGATCCAGGCAAGGAGAGCCTCGTGCAAGCACGGATGAAGCACCCAGCGGCGATCATTCCGGACGCGATGAAGGCCATTCAGGCGCTGAACAAGTCCACCGAGCAGGGCGGCGTGCCACCCGCCACGCTCGGCCTGGTGCACCTGCGCGCCAGCCAGATCAACGGCTGCAGCTTCTGCTGCGACATAGGCTCACGCCACGCGAAGGCCGGCGGGGACACCGACGAGCGGCTGTTTTCCGTGGCGGCCTGGCGGGAGGCGCCGTACTTCACCGACGCCGAGCGGGCCGCGCTGGCCCTGACCGAGGCCGTGACCCGGCTCAGCGACCGGGCGGACCCGGTGCCCGACGGGATCTGGGACGAGGCCGCCCGGCACTACGATGAGCAGGGCCTCGCGGCCCTGCTCCTCATGATCGCGACAACGAACGTCTACAACCGCCTCAACGTCGCCATCAGGCAGGTGGCTGGCACGTGGGGCTGACTTCGACCCAGCCGTCAGGAGGCTGTCACCATGACACCGCCCGTCCGGTCGGCGCAGCAGCGCAAGGCGGACACGCTGCGTCGGCTCTCCAGCGACGTGGACACGTGGGTGGCCACGGCCGACCCGGCAACAGGGATCCCCTACCTGGTGCCGTTGTCGTTCCTGTGGGATGGCGCCACCGTGCTGATATCGACCCCGGCCACCAGCCCGACCAGCCGCAACCTGCGGGCCACCGGCAGGGTGCGGCTGGGCATCGGCCCCACCCGTGACCTGGTGCTGATCGAGGGGACCGTGCAGGCGGAAACCGCGGCCGCCGAGATCTCCGCCGAGACAGGCGACGCGTTCGCCGCCAAGACCGGCTTCGACCCGCGCGAGCTGACCGGCTACGCCTACTTCCGCATCCGGCCGCGGCGGCTCCAGGCGTGGCGCGAGGCGAACGAGCTCACCGGCCGGGACCTCATCCGTGACGGGGACTGGGTCACGCCCTGACGCCCCGCCCGGAGGCGCGGCCGCCGGCGAGCAGCGGGAGGCTGCTCAGCCCGATCCCGGCGAGCACCGTCGCGCCCCCGGCGAGCTGCCCCGGCCCGACCGGGTTGCCGAAGAACACCGCGCCCGCCGCGGCGCCGACGAACGGCTCGATGTTGAAGAACGCCCCGGCCACCTCGGCGGGCACCCGGCTCTGCGCGTAAGCGAACAGGGCGAACGGCAGCAGCGTGCCGCCAGCCGCCAGGGCGGCGGTGGCCAGGACGGGCCCGGCGGCGCCCGGGACGGACGGCAGGCCCTCGGTGACGGCCGCGAACGGCAGCACGGCCAGGGCGGCGCCGAGGAACTGCACGGCGGTCGCGGCGACCGGGTCCCGGCCCGCGAGCAGCCGCGTCTGCGCCACCGTGAACATGGCCGATACCAGCAGGGACGCCAGCACCAGCGCGTCACCGGCGGTGCTCGCCCCGCCGCCGTGGCCGCCGGTGACCAGGCCGACGCCGGCCAGCGCCAGGGCGAAGCCCGCCCACGCCACCGGGCGCGCCACGGCGCGCTGCCACACCGCCGCGATCACCGCGACCATCACCGGGACCGAGCCGATCAGCAGGGCGGCATGGGTGACGCTGGTCCGGGTGATCCCGGCGTTCTGCAGCAGGACGGAGCCGCCGTAGCCGAGCGCGCCGGAGGCCAGCACGGCGGGCCGGAACGCGGCCCGGAGCTGGTGGCGGGCGGCCGGGAGCAGGATCGCGGCGGCCACGGCGAAGCGCACGAACGTGAGCCAGCCCGGCGGCAGCCAGTGCAAGGCCAGCTTGGACAACGGCACCGTGGTGCCCCAGAGCAGCCCGGCGCCGATCAGTGCGGCAAAGGTGCGGCGGTTCGTGTTCATGCGGCCATGGTCGCTCGGGAATGCACAGAATTTGGCTACAGAGCCGCTTTAGCTTCATAATCGATGGTGAGATGGCCGTTGAACTTGACGAAATTGACGTAAAGCTGCTCACTGCGCTGCAGGCCGACGCGGACCGCACGAACGTGGAACTGGCCCGCCTGGTCGGGCTGTCCCCGGCGGCCACCCTGCACCGGGTCCGCTGGCTGAAGGAGTCCGGGGTCATCCGCATCATCCGGGCCCAGCTCGACCCCGCCGAGGCCGGGTTCCCGCTGCAGGTGTACGTGACGGCGACGCTCACCCGGCACGACCCACGGGCGGAGCGCATCTTCAACGACCACCTCCGCGCCGTGCCGCAGATCATCACCGCGGACACCGTGGCCGGCGAGATGGACTACGTGATCACCGCGGTGGCCCGTGACGTCGCGGAACTGCAGGAGGTGCTGGCCGGCCTGTCCACCCGCGGCGGCCAGCGGCTGGTGACCTACCTACGGCTGGCGGAGGTCAAGCCGCCGTCCCGGCTGCCGCTGGCCGCCACGATCCCGGCCCCCGACGAGCCCCCACGGCGCCGCCGCCGCCCGGCCGCCCGCTAGACGGGGCGTGAATGTGACGATGATGCCCCTCTTGGGGCACCAGATTCACATTTATGAGACGGCGGCCTACGACGGGGCCTCGCCGGGGGCCGGGGCGGGGACTGGCTCGGCGGCGGGCGGTGGGGTGGCCGTGGTGCCGGCCGGCAGGCGGCCGGTCACCGCCAACGCTGCGATCCCAGCCAGCGCGGCGGCGGCGAACGCGGCCGTGACGCCCGCGCGAAGGTCGCGGCCCGTGCTGGCCGCCACCGTGGCGCCGCCGACGCCGATGCCGATGGCGGTGCCGAGCACGTCGGCCAGGTTCAGCGACGCGGAAACCCGCCCCTCCTGGCCGGGCGGTGCCTCGCGCAGCATCATCAGGGAGATCGGCGCATAGGCCAGCCCCATGCCCAGGCCGCCCACGGTCCATGCGACGAGGGCGGACCAGGCCGGGACGGCGGGCTGCAGCGCCACGACCATCCCGGCGATGCCGGCCAGCACGATCACCAGGCCGATGCGGATCAGCCGGCGGCCCTCCCAGGTGTCGTTGAGCCGGGCCTGCATCCAGGCACCGGCGGTCCACGACAGCGTGGCGCCGGTGACGGCGATGCCCGCGTACACCGGGGTGTGGTGGCGGATCGTGGTGACCGCCAGGGTCACGTACGCGTCGGCGCCGAAGAACGTGAACGTGACCAGCCCCCGGGTGAGGATGACCGCGGGCAGCCCGGGACGCGCGGTCAGCGTGCCCGGTGGCACCAGCCGGCGCAGGGCCGGCAGCCCGACCACCGCGCCCGCCGCGACCAGGGCGCATCCGGCCAGCACCGCACCGGAACCGGCCGCGAGCGTGAGCCCGGCCAGCAGCAGCGTGGCCCCGGCGGCGGTGCGCAGCGCGTCGATCAGCCTGGGCTCGCTGGTGCTCGCGGAGCCGGGCGGGCCGAGGCGGATCAGGGCGGGCAAGGCGATCGACCCGGCCACGGCCACCACCGGCAGCAGGCCGAGGAACACCCACCGCCAGCCGAACGCGTGTGCGACCTCCGCGGCCACCACCGGCCCGGCCAGCCCGGGCACGACCCAGGCGGTGGACAGCACCGCCATCATCCGGGCCCGCAGCGACCCGGGCAGGCACCGGCCGATCGCGGCGTAGGCCACGGAGGGGATCGCGCCCGCACCCATGCCCTGCAGCACCCGCCCCGCGACCAGCACCCCCATGGTGGGAGCCAGGCCCGCGACGGCAAGCCCGGCACCGAAGAAAAGCAGCCCGGCCACGAACGGCACCGCGGGCCCGCGGCGGTCCGCCTCCCGGCCCGCCAGCACGATGCCGATCACGCTGCCGAGCATGAACCCGCTGAACACCCAGCCGTACAGGCGCAGCCCGCCCAGGTCGTGGGCGGCTACCGGCATCACCGTCACCACCGCCAGCGCCTCCGACGCCACGAAGGTGATCGTCAGGACCAGGCCCGCGGTCAGTGCCCGCCGTTTCGGCGCCCACAGCCCGTCCGCCCGGTCCCTGCCCATGCCCGCGCCTCCTCCCGGCCCCGTTGCCCCTTCGAGGGTACGAGGGCCGGTGGCGGGGACCAGTCCCGGTACGCACGCTTACCGGCCCCGTTGGGCTCTACCGGGATCTGGGGCGGCGGACCGGGGAGGCGGCCGCGGCCAGGGACCTGGCCGCCGCCGGGTCAGCCTGACCGGGCGGCGTTCAGCCTGGCGTGCGCCTTGTGGTTGCGCTTGTAGAGCCCCACGAACTCGTCGTAGAGCATGCCGTACAGCCCAGCGGTGCCCGGATCCGGCCGGTAGCTGGCGGCCACGCTCACCCGGTCAGGTATCTCGTCAAAGGTCAGCTCGCCGAGTGCCACCGCGGCGAGCATCCCGACCCCCCGGGTCCCGGCGTTGACCGGGTCGGCGACCTGGTCGATCTGCCGGCCGAGCACGTCAGCGAAGATCTGGCACCACACGGCGGAGCGCGCGCCGCCGCCGATGAACCGGATCGGCTCCAGCCGCCGCTTGGTGAACCGCTCCACCGCGCTCAGCAGCCACCGGGTGTTCAGCGCGACCCCCTCGAACACGGCGCGGACCAGGTCGTCGCGGGTCGTCGACAGGGACAGGTTGTGGAACCCGCCGCGCAGCAGGTGGTCCTCCACCGGGGTCCGCTCGCCGTACAGCCAGGGGGTGAAGATCACCCCGCCGCTGCCCGGCGGAGCACTGGCGGCCATCCGGTCGAACGCGCGGTAGGCGCCCGGCGGCGGGGCGCCGTCGAACAGCACCCGGTCGCGCAGGAACGTCAGCGCCGCCCCGGCGGTCTCCTGCTCGTCGGCGACGAAGTAGCGGCCGGGTATCGCCGACGGCAGCGAGGCGATGTTCCGCATCATGTCGGTGCGCTTGAACGGGACGTGGCAGGTCAGCCAGGAGGACGTGCCGACGTACAGGTGGGCCTGGAAATCCCGGGTGGCCCCGGAGCCGATCGCCGCCGAATGCAGGTCTGGCGTGCCGGTGACCACGGGCAGGCCGGCCGGGACGCCGAGTGCCGCGGCGGGCCCGGGAAGCAGCGGCCCGAGTACGTCGGTCGCGGCCCGCAGCGGCGGCAGTTTCTCCGGCGGCACCCCGGCCCGCCGCAGGAGCGCCTGGTCGTAGCGGATCCGGGCCGGATCCCTGTTGTCGGTGACCCAGTGCAGCGCGATCGAGTCGAAGGACGCGGCCGCCTGGCCGGTGAGCCGCAGGTTCAGCCAGTCCTTCGGCTCAAGGAACAGGCTGGTGGCGCGGTAGGACTCGGGCTCGGCGTGCTTGAGCCACAGGATGTGCGCGAGCGAGTCCTTGCCGCTCTGCGAGGGGATGCCGCCGGTCTTCCTTATCCAGTGGGCCAGCTTGTCCGGGCCGTAGCCCTGGACCCGCACCGGCCCCCCGGTGATGCGCCTGGCGTACGGCGCGCCCCGGGAGTCCATCCAGATGATCGCGTTGCGCACCGGCCGGCCGTCGCCGTCCACCGGCACGGTTCCCGACCACTGCGCGGTGCAGCAGACCGCGGCGACCTCGCCCGCCGCGACCGTGCCGCGTGCCATCAGCCGAGAGGACACCTGGCCGATCAGCGCCCACCAGCCCTCCGGGTCCTGCTCCGCGCCGCCGCCCGGCAGCAGTACGGCCTGGTGTGCCTCTTCCTCGGCGGCAACCACCTCGCCGGTCACCGAGACCAGCGCCACCTTCAGCGCCGACGTGCCCAGGTCGATCGCCAGGACGCAGCGGGCCACCTCACACCTCGAAGGTGATGTCGAGGTAGGCGGCGAGCATCGCGTGCACCAGTTCCGCGGGGAGCGACGCGGCCATGCCGTACACCGGCGCCATCCCGGTGCTGACGCCGGGGTTCGCGCGGGCCTCTTCGACGGACGCCCGCAGGTCGGCGAGGAACCGGTCGGCCACCCCTGGCAGGGTGTGCCGCAGCGTGACCGCGATGTGCACCGCGGGCGGCAACTGCAGCCCGTTCAGGCTCCACCCCCGGCCGGACATGTTCTCCAGGACCTGGAACACGTCCACGCCGTCCTCGGTGGCGAACGCGATAACCCACAGCGGGTCGCCGAGCACCCGGACGCCGGGGATGGCCGCGATGCCGTCGCGCACCTTCGCCCCGGTCTCCAGAACGCGCCGGGCCGCCTCGGTGTAGCCGTGCACGCCGATGGAGACCATCGCCGCCCAGCAGGTGGCCGACAGCGCGCCGGGCCGGCTCCCGGCGAACGTGGGCGACAGGTACAGGCCGCCTGGCCAGTCGGTGGTCGTGTAGTACTGGAACTGCCGCAGTTCCTTCCCCCGGTACAGGACCACCGAGGAGCCCTTCGCCGCATAGCCGTACTTGTGTGTGTCGGCGGACATCGACGTCACACCGGGCAGCCGGAAGTCGAACGGCGGCACGGGGTAGCCGAGCTTCTCGGCCCACGGCACGATGAACCCGCCGAGGCAGGCGTCCACATGGCACCCCGCGCCCCGCGCGGCGGCCAGCGCGGCGATCTCCGGTATCGGGTCGATGATCCCGTGCGGGAACGTCGGCGCGGACCCCACCACGACCGCGGTGCGCTCGGTGATGGCATCGGCCATGGCCGCCAGGTCGGCCTTGAATCCCGCGTCCACCGGAACCCGGACCAGGGTCATGTCGAAGTACCTGGCCGCCTTGTCGAACGCCGCGTGCGCGGTCACCGGCGCGACGATCTCCGGCTCGGCGATGCCCCGCCGTGCCCGGGCGAAGTCCCGGTAGGTCTTCATGGCCAGCAGGATGCTCTCGGTCCCGCCGGAGGAGACGGTGCCGGCTATCGGGGCGGCCGGGTCCGCGTGCCGCGCCCCGAGCATGTCCGCGGTCATCGCGACGATCTCCGCCTCGAACTTCGTGGCGGACGGCCACAGGTCGGGGTGCAGCGGGTTGCTCTGGGACTGGGCCGCGTACACCCGGTTGAGGAAGGCAACGTGTTCCGGGTCACCGTGGTAGACGGCACCCGAGGCATAACCGTTGCGCCAGCGCGACTCCTCGGCCGCGGCGAGCCGCTCGACGAGCCCGGCTACCTCGGCCCGTGGCACGCCGTCCTCCGGCAGCCGCGGAAAGGACGGCAGTTCGCCGCGGTACGGCTTCAATTGCCGCTCCAGGGCGGCCACCAGTTCGTCTGCCTCCACGCCTCAGGCCTCCTTCAGCCGGTGCCGCCGGAGTCCGTGCCGGAGACCCGGGCCGGCAGCCTGGTGGACAGCACCAGCCCGGCCAGCCCGGCTACCGACAGGACGCCGAGTGACAGGTACGGATTGCCGATCACACCCTGGATGATCAGCACCAGGACCACTCCGCCGAGGTTCCCGGCGAGCAGCAGGAAGCCCACCGCGGCACCGGCCCGCTCCGGGCCGGTGTGCAGCTCGGACCAGTCCAGCACCACCGGGAGGGCGGCGAGCAGCACGAACCCCTCCGCGAACAGCGCCACAGCGACAATGCCCACCGGATGGGCCACCGCGACCACCGCGAACACCACGATCGTGACACCGACGGTGACCTGCAGCAGCGACCGCCGTTGGTCTCGCCTGGCCACGGCCTGCGGCACCACCGCCGCGCCCAGGATCCCGGCCACCGTCATGATCGCGATCAGGTACCCGGCGGCGCCGCCCCTGCCGAAGTGGCCGAGGATCGTGTCGAGCCAGGTCGCGACCGCGTTGAACACGCCCATCCCGACGAAGAGCAACCCGGCAAGCACCCACAGGAACCGGTCGTGCCACAGCCAGCGCAGCGACACGGCGACCGACGCATCTTCGCCGAACGCCGCCGGGGTGCGCAGCGCCACGAGCACCCAGGCCGCCGCGACGACGGCCACGGCGGCCTGCACGGTCAGCAGCAGCCGCAGCCCGCCCGCGTCGAACAGCGGGCCGCCGCTGAGCACGGCCGCGAGGATGCCCAGGTACAGCGACACGCTGCCGGCCGAGATCGCCGCGGTCCGCTCCGGCGCGGGGAAGTAGCGCGCGGCGACCTTGGTGATCGAGTTCAGCACGAGCGGCTGGCCAGCGGCCACCACGAACTGCCCGGCCAGCGCCCATTCGTACGAGGTAGGGCCGGCCAGGCGCAGCAGGCCGCCGCCCGCGGTGAGGATCGCCCCGGCCGACAGCGCCCGTCCGAACTGGGCGTCCAGCCAGCGGCCGCTGGGCAGCGCCAGCACCACGTACATCAGCGGGAAGATGGCGGCCAGGTCCCCGGCCGCGCCCGTCGAGACGCCCATCGCCTGGTGCGTCTGGGTGGTGATCGGCGCGTAGGTCAGCCAGAGCAACTGGGTGCTGGCGGCAAGCAGGCCATAGCCGGCCAGGATCGCCCACCGGTTCATCCGTGCCAATGTGACGGTTCGCGTGGCCACCGCCGCTCCGCTCTGCCGTGCCGCCTCCGGCTTCCCCGGGGTACTCGAGCCCATCTTGGCCTGGGTAGACCCACGTACGCTAACTTTGCGGCGGTGACGGTCGTCCGCAAGCTGGCGGTACTCGGCGCCGGGACGGCCAGGGCCGGCCCCGGGCCGTCCGCGTCATGGCCTGCCCGCAGACTGTTCCCGCTGATCGCCACGGTCGCGCTCGTGGCCATCGGGATGCTCTCGACGACCTGGTGGGGCCCGGCCATGGCCGGGAAGACCGCCTGGGCGCTCCCCGACGACCTGTGGGGGACGCTGGCCGCCGCCAACCGGTTGCTGCACCTGCACCTGGGCGGCCTGTATACCCAGCCCACCGGGCTGATCACACTGCCGGGGGCGGCGGTCATCCTGGTCCCCGTGGTCGCCGTCGCCGACGCGGCGGGGATCCCGCTGGCTATACAGAGCGCACACAATCCGCAGCCGGCGGTGTGGCTGCTCGCCGGGCCCTATGAGGTCATCCTGTCGGCCGTGACCCTGTTCGCCGCCGACGCGATCGCCGAGCACCTGGGCACGCCGTGGTTCCGGCGGGCCGCGCTCACCCTCGCGGAGGTGGCCACCTTGTGGAGCGTCTCGGTGCGCTGGGGCCACCCCGAGGACGCCATGGCGGTGGGGCTGTTCCTCTACGCCATCCTGGCGCTGGCCAGGGACCGGCCGGCCCGGTCCGGGTGGCTGACCGGGGCGGCCATCGTCATCCAGCCACTCGTGCTGCTCGCGCTGCCGGTCCTGGCGATGGCCATGCCGCTGCGCCGGCTGCCCGGCTTCCTGGCCAGGGCGGCCGCCCCCGCCGTGGTGGCGCTTGGCGCCGCGGCCGCGGCCAACTGGAACGCCACCTATGCGGCGGTGACCCGCCAGCCCAATTTCCCGGACATCAACCACCCCACCCCGTGGGCGGCGCTGTCCCCGCACATGGGCGACGGGGTGATCGCGGCCGGGCCCGCGAGGATCGTGGCGATCCTCGTGGCCTGCGGCTGCGCGGTGGTGGCCGGACGCCGCTGGCAGGCGGCCCGCGGTGCCGTGTGGGACAACGGGACGTTCTACGACGTGCTCTGGTGGGTCGCGTTCGTGCTGGCGCTTCGCTGCGCGTTCGAGCCGGTGGTGGTGGCCTACTACCTGTGGCCCGCGCTCGCGGTGGCGCTCGTGGTGGCCAGCGAATCGTGGTCCCGGCTGATCCCCGCGGGCATCGTCGCGGGCGTGCTCACGGGTGTCTCCCAGACCACCTGGCACGGCGTCTGGACCTGGTGGGCCCCGATGATCGCGCTGCTCGCGCTGACCCTCCTGTTCGCCAGGATCCCCTTGCCCGTCCTGCGCCCGGTGGTGGGCCGCTCGGCTTAATCGCGCTGCTCGCGCTGACCCTCCTGTTCGCCAGGATCCCCTTGCCCGTCCTGCGTCCGGTGGTGGGCCGCTCGGCTTAATCGCGCTGCTCGCGCTGACCCTCCTGTTCGCCAGGATCCCCTTGCCCGTCCTGCGCCCGGTGGTGGGCCGCTCGGCTTAATCGCGCTGCTCGCGCTGACCCTCCTGTTCGCCAGGATCCCCTTGCCCGTCCTGCGCCCGGTGGTGGGCCGCTCGGCTTAATCGCGCTGCTCGCGCTGACCCTCCTGTCCGCCCGGTTCCCGCTGCCCTGGCGCCTCGGCCGCAGCCACCAGCAACTAACCCCAGCCAGCGGGGCCAAGGCCCCGTGACGAAGGAACGGGGCCTTGAGCCAGCGGGGGTTCCGGGGGGTCGCCCCCCCGGGCCAGCGCAAGTCTGGGTGTCGCCCCGCTGGGGTACTTTGATGGCGGTAGGGGAGATGAGGCAAAGAGAGCGGGAGATGCCGGATGAATGGAGCGCTGAGCGCGGGGGACCTGGAACTGCTCCGTAAGGACTTCTCCGCGACCCCGGCATACCGGCTGGCGCAGAACGCGGTGACCCAGGTGGCCGTGGATGACGTGGCCATCAACCGGGAGATCGTCAACAGCACCGACCACTTCATGTCCACTCTGCTGGACGACTGGAAGGTCACCAACCAGGAGCGCAGCGGCCGGTGCTGGCTGTTCGCCGGGCTGAACCTGCTGCGCGTGGGCGCCATGAAGAAGATGGGCCTCAAGGACTTCGAGTTCTCCCAGAACTACGCCATGTTCTGGGACAAGATCGAGCGGGCTAACTACTATCTCGAGGCGATCATCGAGACGGCCGGAAGCGACCTGGGCGACCGGGTGGTGGGCCATCTGCTCGACTCCCCGGCCGAGGACGGCGGCCAGTGGAACATGTTCGTGGCCATCGTCGCTAAGCACGGCCTGGTGCCCAAGGCGTTCATGCCGGAGACGCACAGTTCCCGTGACACCGGCCCGATGAACTCGACGCTGCGCGCCCTGCTGCGGCAGGGAGCCCAGGCGGTGCGCGCGGCGTTCGCCGCCGGGGGCATCGAGGCGGCGCGGGCCGCCAAGGCCGAGGTGCTCCGGGTGGTCTACCGGGTGCTGTGCATCCACCTCGGCACGCCGCCGGAGCGCTTCGACTGGCAGTGGACCGACAAGGACCGTGAGTTCCACAGGGACGGGGTGCTCACCCCGCGCGAGTTCGCGGAGCGCTACGTGGACCTGCCGCTCGACCAGTACGTGTGCCTGGTCCACGAC
This sequence comes from uncultured Actinomycetes bacterium, assembly GCA_963726415.1. GTDB lineage: Bacteria > Actinomycetota > Actinomycetes > Streptosporangiales > Streptosporangiaceae > DASXKD01. The sequence goes on along the minus strand of CAVSCM010000036.1, from coordinate 328,511 downwards.
CCGCGCCCGTCCAGCCCGGAGGGCCGGACGTTCACCGTGCAGTACCTCGGCAACGTGCTCGGCGCACCGCCGGTCATCTACCTCAACGTCGCCGTGCCGGTGATGAAGGACATCGCCGCCAAGGCCTTGCAGGGCGGCGAGCCGGTCTGGTTCGGCTGCGACGTCGGCCCGATGATGAGCACCGAGTACGGGATCTGGGACGCCCGCCTGTACGACTACGCCGGGGTGTACGACACCGCCTTCACCCTGGACAAGGCCGACCGGCTGCTCTACCACGAGACCCAGATGACCCACGCCATGCTGTTCACCGGCGTGGACGTACTCGACGGCGCCACCCGCAAGTGGCGGGTGGAGAACAGCTGGGGCGCCGACAAGGGCAAGGACGGCTTCTACACGATGAACGACTCGTGGTTCGACGAGTACGTGTTCGAGATCGCGGCACGCCGCTCCGCGCTCTCCGCCGACCTTCAGGCCGCGCTGGACACCGCGCCGATCGTGCTGCCGGCCTGGGACCCGATGGGGGCGCTTGCCCGGTAGCTGCGCGTTCCAGCTCCGACGGGGCCAGGGCACCGCGGGGCGTCGTAGCGCATGAATTAATGCCTTGCCCTCGCGGGGCGGCCCATGTTCTACTCCAGCAACTCATCGCCGATCCGTTGGGAGTTCTCATGCGTGCAGCTGTCATGTCCACCGAGAAAGGAATTCACGCCAATGCGTAAGGACATGACGCTTTGTGAGAACGCTGAACCTGGGGATCCTGGCCCATGTTGACGCCGGCAAGACCAGCCTGACCGAGCGGCTGCTGCATTCCGCCGGTGTCATCGCCGAGATCGGCAGCGTCGATGCGGGCAGCACCCAGACCGATTCGCTGGCCCTGGAGCGGCAGCGCGGCATCACGATCAAGTCCGCCGTGGTGTCGTTCGTCACTGGTGACGTCACGGTCAACCTGATCGACACGCCGGGGCACCCGGATTTCATCGCCGAGGTGGAGCAGGTGCTCGGTGTCCTTGACGGCACCGTGCTCGTCATCTCCGCGGTCGAGGGCGTCCAGGCGCAGACCCGGGTGCTGATGCGGGCGCTGCGGAGGCTGCGGATCCCCACGATCATCTTCGTGAACAAGACCGACCGGGCGGGGGCGCGCACGGATGAAGTGCTCGAGGGCATCGCCGCGCGGCTGACCACGTCGATCCTGGCGATGGGCTCGGTGACCGGGCTGGGCACCGCGGGTTGCGCGTTCCGCCCGTACGGGCCTGACGACGCCGCGTTCACCGCCGCGCTGGCCGAGACGCTCGCCGAGCACGACGAGGACCTGCTGGCCGACTACGTGCGCGACGAGACCGGGCTGTCCTACCGGCGGCTGAACCGGGCGCTGGCCGCCCAGGCCCGGCGAGGGCTGGTGCACCCGGTGTTCTTCGGCTCGGCGATCACCGGGGCCGGGGTCGCGGAACTGACCGCCGGGCTCACCCGGTTCCTGCCCGCCCCCCGTGGTGACGCTGCGGGCCCGGTCTCCGGGGCGGTGTTCAAAGTGGAGCGCGGCCCGGCGGGGGAGAAGGTCGCGTACGTGCGGATGTTCTCCGGTGCGCTGCACGTGCGGGACCGGCCGGGGCCCCGAGCCGACAGGATCACCGCGATCAGCGTGTTCGAGCGCGGCCCGGCGGTCCGGCGTGAGCAGGTCCGCGCCGGGCAGATCGGCAAGCTCTGGGGGCTGCGCGACATCCAGATCGGCGACACGCTCGGTGTGCCGCCCGCGGGGCGCCCCCGGCACCGGTTCGCCCCGCCCACGCTGGAGACCGTGGTCACGCCCGGCCGCCGCGCGGACAAGGGCGCACTGCACACCGCGCTCACCCAGCTTGCCGAACAGGACCCGCTGATCGGCCTGCGCCGCGACGACGTCCGCGGCGAGCTGCTCCTGTCCCTCTACGGCGAGGTGCAGAAGGAGGTCATCCAGGCCACGCTGGCCAGCGAGTATGGCGTCGAGGCCGGGTTCGGCGCCTCCACGACGATCTGCATCGAGCGGCCGGCCGGGTCCGGCGCGGCGTTCGAGATCATCGACACGCCGCCGAACCCGTTCCTGGCCACGGTCGGGCTGCGGATCGACCCGGCGCCGGTGGGCTCCGGGGTCAGGTTCCGGCTTGAGGTCGAGCTTGGCTCGATGCCGTTCGCGTTCTTCAAGGCGGTCGAGGAGACCGTGGCCGAGGCGCTGCAGCAGGGGATTCACGGCTGGCAGGTGACCGACTGCGTGGTCAGCATGACGCACTCCGGTTACTGGCCGCGGCAGAGCCACGCCCACGCCCACTTCGACAAGAGCATGTCGAGCACGGCGGGTGACTTCCGCAACCTGACGCCGCTGGTCCTGATGGACGCGCTGAAGCAGGCCGGCACCGGTGTCCACGAGCCGGTGCACCGGTTCCACCTGGAGATCCCGGCCGACACCTACGGGCCGGTGCTGCCGGTGCTGGCCCGGCTGCGGGCGGTTCCCGGTGGCCCGGTCATGCGCGGCTCGCTGTGCCTGCTCGACGGGGAGATTCCCGCGGCCCAGGTGCGCGCGCTGGAGGAGCAGCTTCCCGGGCTGACCAGGGGCGAGGGTGTGGTCGAGGCCGCGTTCGGCCACTACCAGCCGGCCGGAGGGGAGATACCGGAGCGGCCGCGTACCGACCATAATCCGCTCAACCGCGAGGAGTACCTGCTGCGGGTGGCGCGGCGGGTGGCCGCTCGCTGACCCGGGAATCGGCACGGCACCGCGCGCGGTTGACCATGGTCGATGGAGCCGGCATCGTGGGCGGACGGCACCGGTGGCCGGGGCGGCGGCCCCGCCCCGGAGCTGTCCGTGCATGGGACCGGTCTGGGCCCGGTCACCATCGCCGGGCTGACCGCGAGCGGCTGCGCCCTGCTGGTGTTCGTGTCCGAGCACTGCCCGACCTCGGCGCTGGCGCTGCGCCGTCTCGGCCCGCTGTGCCAGGACTGGGCGCGGGCCGGGCTGACCGCGGTCGCCATCTTCGAGGATCCGCTGGACCTGGCGATACGTACCGCGCGACGGCTCGGCTGGACCGGCCAGGTGGCCGCGCAGGAGCCGCCGTATCCGGCGTCCCGCGACTACGGGCTGGCCACCGTCCCAACGGCCGTACTCGTCGGCCGGGACGGGCTGGTCGTGGGCACCGTGGCCGGCTGGGACCAGCGGGCGCTGACCGCGGTGCTGCGCGCGGCGGGGGAGAGACTCGGCGCGGCCCTGGCGGCACCGCCTGAGGAGGGGCCGCTGACAAAGCCGGGCTGCTCGTCCAAGGCCGCCATCGACCCCGACCTGGCGGCGGCGATGTCCGCACCGGAAGGCGCCGGCGAACTGGAGGAGATGTTCGAGCGCGGCTGGACCGACGGCCTGCCGGTGGTCCCGCCCACCGCGGAGCGGGTCGAGGCGATGCTCGGCGGCCGGGACTCCGGCACCTCCCTCGGCCTGGTCCCGCCCGCGATGGGGGAAGCCACGCTGGAGCGGGTGGCCGCCTGCGCGGTGCTGGCCGGCTGCCGCCCTGAGTACTTCCCCGTGGTGGCCGCGGCCGCGCAGGCCGTGCTCGACCCGGCGTTCAACCTGCACGGCCAGGCGGTGACCACCCAGCCCGCCGGGCAGCTCGTGGTGGTCAACGGCCCGGTGCGCGAGGCCATCGGGCTGAACAGCGGCATGGGCGCGCTCGGCCCCGGCTTCCGGGCCAACCTCACCATCGGCCGGGCGCTGCGGCTGCTCGTCTGCCTGACCGGCGGGGCGATGCCCGGGGCGATGGACCGGTCCACCCTCGGTCACATGGGCAAGCTCAGCTTCTGCATCGCGGAGGACGAGGAGACAAGCCCGTGGGAACCGCTGCACGTGGAGCGCGGTTTCGCGGCGGGCCAGTCGGTGGTCACGGTCATCGGCAGCGATGCGCCGCTGTCCATCTCCGACCACCGCAGCCGCACCCCGGAGGACCTGGCCTACGTCCTCGCGTGGGCGGCGGCCAGCGCCTGGAGCACGAACTGGTGGCCGCTGGCGGAGCCGTCGGTGTACGTGATCTGCCCCGAGCACGTGCAGATGTTCCGCGACGCTGGCTGGACCAAGCAGCGGCTGCGGCAATTCATGTTCGAGGCGGTACGCCGGCCAGCCAGCCTGTTGCGCCGCGGCGAGACGACTCCCGTGGTCCATGCCGCCGACCCTGGTGCGCTGGTGCCCAAGTGGGCGTCGCCCGAGGCCATCGTGCTGCTCGTGGCCGGCGGTGAGGCCGGGCGTTACTCTGCTGTCCTCGGCCCGTGTACCGGCATGGGATCCCAGATCGTCTCCCGGGAGGTGGAATCGCGTGGCCGCTGACTACGTGAGCCCGTTCGACGAGCGGGTCAGGGCGGCGGAGCCGCTCGCGCCGCGCCCGGCCAGCGTGGCCGGGAGCCGCGTGGTGCTGCTGGACATCAGGAAGAACCGCGGCGCGGAGTTCCTCGACCGGATCGAGACGCTGCTGACCGCGGCCGGAGCGAGCACCGCGCGGGTGACCAAGGAGATCTTCTCCAAGCCCGCGGCGCTGAGCCTGATCGACGAGATCGCCATCGGGGGCGGGCTGGTCGTGGAGGCCCTCGCCGATTGAGGCTCGTGTACGTCGTGCAGTTTGTGCGACCTCGTTCACCTGGAACGCCGGGGGATCCCCGCCGTCGGCATCGCCACGGCGCCGTTCGCCGACGAAGCCGTCGCCCAGGCACGCCTGCTCGGCATGCCCGGCGCCCGCGCGCTGTACATCCCGCACCCGGTCCAGTTGCTGTCCGCCGAAGAACTGGCCGGCCGCGCCGACGCGGTGTTCGGTGACGTGCTCGCCGCGCTGACCGCCGGGCCGGTGGCTGGATGAGACACTCGCGGTCAGCGCCGCGCCTGCACCAGCCGGCGGCCGGGAAGCAATGAGATGACCAGCCTCGATGTCACCGTCCGCGGCATCACGCTGCCGCCCGAGGAACTGTCCTGGCGGTTCTCCCGGTCCACCGGTCCCGGCGGCCAGTCGGTGAACACCACCGACAGCCGGGTCGAGCTGTCCTTCGACCTGGAGGGCTCCGCCGCGCTGCCACCGGTCTACCGTGACCGAGCGCTCCGGGCTCTGGCCGGTCGGCTTGCCGACGGCGTCCTGACCGTGACCGCGTCCGAGACCAGGTCCCAGTTGCGTAACCGGGAGGCCGCGGCGGAACGGATGTCCGCGCTGCTCACCGGGGCGACCGCCGCGCCGCCCCGGCCGCGGCGGCCCACCAAGCCCAGCCGCGCGGCGCGGGAGAGGCGGCTCGCCGACAAGCGGCGAGCGTCCGAGCGGAAGCGCCAGCGCCGCAGCCGTGGGCCGGGGTTCGACGAGTAACCAAAAGGAAACGAGGAGTCGGTGCACGCCGGCAGGAAATGACCGTCCGCATAACCGGGCCCACCCTCATAGCGGTATGAGCCACTGCCGTCTACCTTTACTTCGGCGGCTATGACGCGCTCACCCGGATCGTCCAAGGACACACTCGAGCAGACCGGGGCCACCGACAAGGAACTCAAGGCGTTCGATCAGCAAGTCGCCAATGATAAGGCGAAGGCCCGGGCCAGGCTCGCCAAAGTCCAGAAGATCAACGCCGGGATTTCCAAGTGGCACGACAGCCACCCCGAGCAGCCCACCTCAACCCCGCCGAAGGCATCTGGTCACCGCTCAAACGCGCCATCGCCAACTGGGTAGCGGCTGGTGTTAATCAAACCAGAACAATTTCACCTGCCTGACCAGTCACCTTCGGCGGTAACTCACCCAGCGGCCCCCTTCCCCGGTAGCGCGGCAATCGTGATCAGAAGCCGGGCACCACCCTGCTGAATCCTCTGGAGCTGCTGCTGATGCGACCGGAAAAAGGTCTTCTGCGCAAGCAGCTGCCGCTGCTCTAGCACGCGGACGACGGGGGCGCTGCATCGCAGGAATACTGTGGCCCAGTGGCGGTCGGCCGCAACCCGCTGCGAGTCAGTTCTGGTCCTGGATTCTTCACCTGTCACCCAGGCGAGAAAGCTCCCTAGCAGATCTGCCGATGACGTGCCTGCAAAGAAATGCACTGGCATCCCCGCGAGCTCGGCGCACGACTTGAACGCGCCTATCTTGGCTTCAACAGGAGCTGATGACTCTATCACGCCGATCTCATGTATCCATTCATTAGCAGAGCCGGATGCCATGCTATTGAACGCATTGAGTGCCGGCTCGGCAGCATTATTGCTGCAGCGCTGCAAATCGGCGTTGTACGCGCGCTTGACGCTAGTGCTCGCGGTCGGCGGCAGTGCCGGCACAGGCGCAGGTCCTTGCGGGGAAAGAACCCCGGTGCTCTGGATCTTCCCCAGGTCCGGGAACTGGGAATTGTCATAATCGGAGGACGCCAGAGCGTGCGCGCTCGGCACCGATCCAAGATTGAAACCGGACCTGGCCATGCATGGGTACAAAAGCTTGTCTTCCAGGCTGCCCAGTTTTCCCCTGAACTGCGCACCGAGTGTAAATTGGGCCCCTGTCGCCGGGAAATACGCATACAGCGCTTCCATGCCTATGGACGGGGACTGGCCGACGGCGGCAGGTGAGGCTACGGCATCGGGTCGCGCTGCGGCGTCCGGCGACTGTGGGTGCCCGCCGCTGGCCACCGTGCAGGAACTTAGTGCTCCTGCAGCCAAGCCGAGTGCCAGCGCGGCGGGCACCGCACGAATGATTCCTCTTATGCTCATGCCAGGATCAGTAATCGACCCAGACGTTCTCGAAGTCATGGCAGCCGGAACCGAGGCAATATATCCCGGCATCGTTCACGTACAGGGGGGTTCCGGTGGTGACGTTGCTGACCAGCACTACGTCACCTGACCAGTTACCGTTCACGTAGTGCCATCCGTTGGCGCCGGCGATCCATTTCGATCCGTTCCAGTACTCACCGCGGTAGCCGTCGTAGACGACGGTTCCGGTGAGATTGAAGTCATGGCAGCCAGGAGGTTTCTTATCGACCACGGTACTTGCGGTGACTACCTCGCTTTGCGTACCGCACACGTGGTCAGCGGCGCTGGCGACACCTGGACTGCCCGCGACGATAAAGCCAGATGCCAGGCCGAGGGCCGGTATCATCCAAACTAGGCGCTTCCCGGCCAGGCCGCGCCACACCCGAGATATTTTCACGTGAACTCCATCGGTAGGATTTACCTGCTTGCCATGCCGGTTCGGTTTTGGCAGCGGCCTCTCCCTTCCCGTCCGCCGGTAGTCAGCACGGCCACCCTGGCCGCTGGCGGAAACGAGTCGCCTCCGTCAGTAGTTGATGTGAACGATGTCGTGACCGTTGGCGCCGATAGCGTAAGCACCGATATACATCTCGGTGCCGGTCGCCACATTTGTCAGCAGGACAGCATGCGAATCTGTGTTGGGATTATGGTTACCGTTGTATAGCAGCTGGTAGCCTTTCGAGCCTTCCTGCCACTTGCTGCCGGTCCAGTAGAATCCCGCATAGTAATCGGAGCTTGAGTCGTCCGCAACGGTATAGGTCACATTCAGATCGTGGCAGCCGGGGGGCTTCTTGTACCAGATCGTGTCGTTCGTAAGCCCGGAGCCATAGGTGCCGCAGTATTGTCCCGCGCTTGCCATCGCGGTGCCAGGGATGCCGATAAGCATAGACGTGGCTACCGTCATGCATCCCGCGACGGCGATCGCGCACCTGCGCGTGCGGCGCCATGCCCGGAATGGGCGGCGACCGGATGGCGCATTGATCGCCGGTGTTGCGGAGTCAGGGTCTAGGGGCATCTTCTTGCTCCTTTTGAATTGACCAAGCCCGAGATTGCTCCTGCCGCCCAAGCTTCTACTGCACGCCGTTCGAGGTCAATGGTGGTAAGGCAATAGTGGCCACCGGGGACACCGCTCAGACACTGAGCGTGACGATCCGGCTGTCCGCTCCTGAGCCTGGCTCGCCCTGAGCTAGTCAGGCGGGCTCGGCCGACCAGGCGAGCGCGGGGGGATGGACCCGGGCGCAGACCGGGTTGCCCCGGGGATCGATGAGGCGGATGCGGGCGGCGAGCCGGTGCCCGGGCCGCATGGCCTCCTCGATCACGGCGGGATCCACGTCAACGAGCCGGAGCTTGGCACCGCGGAACAGCCGTAGCGTCCCGTCGCCGGGTACATCGCCCCAGACCAGGCCCAGGTGCCGGTCGTCGCGGGTGCCCCCGACGAAAGGCCCGGTGAAGTCAAAGCCGTCCGCATCGCGCCGCACGGTGACCGGGGCCTCCCAGCGCGCCGACTTGGCATCGCCGGGCACGGGCTCGATGGCCAGCCCCGGCCGGTCCGGCACGACCAGGGCAGGCCGGTCCCTGCTCTTGCCGGACAGCGCAACGTGCACGTTGCGGTGGCCGGATCCGCCTGGCTCGGGGCGGCAGGTGAGCCCGGGCAGGTCGTAACCCTCGATCACCACGGTGAGCTGGCCCAGCACCGTGGCCGGGCGCCGGGCCGGGCGGCGCGGTGGCGGCGGAGCGGCGTTCTCGTCGTAGGCGCGCCGCAGCCAGCCGAGTGCCTCCTCGTCGAAGTCCCCGGGCCCGGTCAGCGGGATCCGCAGGTTGGCCGCGCCGATGTCCCTGGCCGCGAGCAGCCGCCCGGCGGGCTTGGCGTCATCGAGCCGCAGGCCGAGGTCCACCCGGTTCTTGGTGGTCGCCTGTACCACGGCGAAGGTGCGGCGCGGGCCGACCAGGCTGACGATCGTCTTGCGGGCCTGCACCGTCACCTGGCCCAGCGCGGGCAGCGCCGCCAGCACGGCGTCCAGTACCGGGCGCAGTTGCGGGCGGTCGGCGTACTGGGCGTCGATCAGTTCGTCCGCGCCGGTGGTCATGAAGTCCGGATAGCTCACCGGCGGCGCGGCCCCGCCGGCCGGCGCATCGGGGCTGAGCGGGGCGGCCTCGGCGCGGCGCCGTTCGGCCGCTGCCTTGAGCCGTGGCCAGCTCGGGAAGCCGTAGTCCCTGGCGACGGCGAGCTGGGCGGCGGACAGCGTGACCTTGCCGGAGACCTGGCGGAGCCGCTCCAATGCGCCTGTGTCACCGCCCGCGGCGGCGCGGTGCAGTTCGCGGGCCTGACGGCGAAGCTGATCGGTATCCGGGCGGTCGGGAAGCCGGGACATGACGCGTCTCCTCACCGAGACCGGGGCCCGCGTTCCGGCTCGCCTGAAGACGGTCGTGGCTGTCCAGCAGCGAAGCACCTGCGACGAACGGAGGCGGACTCAGTCCTTCCCGCGGACCCGGCGGCGCCCTCCCGCGCCAGTGCCAACGTACCGCAAGCCCGGGCAGGTAGCCGTGGCTGCCCCGACCGGCCTGGCCGCGCCGTAACGATTCCCGAACGTTGCAGCGCTACGCTGCTCGAAATGCCCCAATTGCGGGGCTGCTCGAGCCTGGGGGGGCACGATGAGGCGACTGCGGCTAGCGTCCTCGATCACCGCGGCGGCACTGGCGGCCGGGCTGGCCGTGGCGGTGCTGGCGCCCGCAGGGGCGCAGGCGGCCGCGTCCCGTCCGCAAGCCGGGCGGGCCGGGTTGCAGGCAGAACCGGCCCCGCGGTCGGCCGCCCAGGAGGCGGGCGCCGGGGCGAAGCTGGCGGGCTGCGCGAACAGCGCCGGGCCGCGCCGGGCGCACTGCTACCTGTCGGTGCAGCCGGATTCCGCTCCGCTGGCCGCCAACGCCGCCGCGACCTGCACGGTCAACCAGTCCGCTGGCTATACCCCCTGTAACCTGCGGGCCGCCTACGAACTCACCGCGCTGTCGGCCAAGGACGGCACCGGCAACACGGTCGCCGTCGTGGACCCCGGTGACGACCCCAACGCCGCGGCCGACCTGAACGTGTACCGGTCCACCTACGGCATGGCCCAGTGCACCACCGAGAACCCGTGCTTCAAAAAGGTGAACCAGAACGGCGTCGCGGGCAGCTACCCCGCGCCGGACGCCGGCGACGCCCAGGAGATATCCCTGGACCTGGACATGGTCTCGGCGATCTGCCCGAAGTGCCACATCCTGCTGGCGGAGGCCAACTCCAACGGCTTCGGGGATCTGGGCACGGCGATCAACGAGGCGGTCACCCTCGGCGCGAAGGTGGTCTCCGACAGCTGGGGGACCGGCGAGTTCAACGGGGAGAACGGCTGGGACGGCAACGTCGACCATCCCGGCGTGGCGATCACGTTCAGCTCCGGGGACGGCGCCTACGCCGGCGGCGTGCAGTACCCGTCCGCATCGCCGTACGTCACCTCGGTCGGCGGGACCCAGTTGACCCCGGCGACGAACTCTCGTGGCTGGACGGAGAAGGCATGGGTGACCCCGGGCAAGCCACCGACCCAGGGCTCGGGCAGCGGCTGCTCGGCCTATGAGCCCAAGCCGCCCTGGCAGAAGGATGCCGGGTGCGCCGCACGCACCACCGCGGACGTGAGCGCGGTCGCGGCGAACGTGCTCAGTTACGACACCTACATGGCCAGCGGCTGGTACTTCTCGTTCGGCACGAGCGTCTCCTCGCCGATCGTCGCGGGGCTGTACGGCCTGGCGAACAACCCGTCGAGCATCACGATCCCGGCCTCGGCCGCCTACGCCGCGCCCGCCGCGGACCTGCACGACATCACCTCGGGCAGCACCGGCACCTGCACGCCGCCGGCGTCGGCCGCATACCTGTGCAAGGCGGCCAAGGGCTACGACGGCCCGACCGGCGTCGGCACCCCGCACGGCATCGGTGCCTTCCAGGTGCCCGGCACCCCGCCGCCGGGCATCACCGGGGTGACGTTCACGGGCACGCCGGCGGATCCCACGATCACCGTCACCGGTTCCGGCTTCGGCTCCAGCCCGCCGGTCGGCTCGCCGGAGACCTGCCAGAGCGGGGACACCGGCGACGACTACGGATCCTCCGGGCTGTGGTTCAGCGACGCCACGCAGGGCGGCTGGACGGCCGGCCAGGCCGGCGACTGCATCGGGCTTGTCGTCGCCTCCTGGAGCGCCAGCCAGGTGGTGTTCGGCTTCGGCAACGAGTACGCCAACTACCCGGCCATCCAGTCCGGAGACCAGGTCGAGGTCGATGTCCAGGGCGCCACGTACTCCGGCCCGCTGACCTGACCGGGCGGGCCGGCGCCGCGCCACCGTAAGATCCTTCCTCGTGGAAGAACGCATTCTGGGCCGGACCGGACGTGCCGTCTCCGTGGTCGGGCTTGGCACCTGGCAGCTCGGCGCGGACTGGGGCGAGGTCGCCGAGGCCGACGCGCTGGCCGTGCTCGACGCGGCCGTGCAGGCGGGCGTCACGTTCCTGGACACCGCCGACGTCTACGGCGACGGCCGCAGCGAGCGCCTGATCGGGCAGTTCCTCGCCGCCAACCCTGGGCTGCCGATCACGGTCGCCACCAAGATGGGCCGCCGCGTGCCGCAGGACCCGGCGGAGTACACGCTCGCCAACTTCCGCGCGTGGACCGACCGGTCGCGGGCCAACCTGGGCACGGACACGCTGGACCTGGTCCAGTTGCACTGCCCGCCGACGCCGGTCTTCTCCACCGGCGCGGTGTACGACGCGCTGGACACCCTGGTGGCCGAGAAGCGCATCGCCGCGTACGGGGTGAGCGTGGAGACCTGCGCCGAGGCGCTGGCCGCGATCGCGCGGCCCGGCACCGCCAGCGTGCAGATCATCTTCAACGCGTTCCGGCGCAAGCCGCTGGAGGAGGTGCTGCCCGCCGCGCAGGCCGCCGGGGTGGGGATCATCGCGCGCGTGCCGCTGGCGTCGGGGCTGCTGTCCGGCCGGTACACCCACGGCACCACGTTCGGCGCCAGCGACCACCGCACGTACAACAGGCACGGCGAGGCGTTCGACGTGGGGGAGACCTTCTCCGGGGTGGACTTCGACACCGGGGTCGACGCGGCGCGGGAGTTCGCCGCCCTGCTGCCGGCCGACCTCGCCCCGGCACAGGCCGCGCTGCGCTGGATCATCCAGCAGCCGGGTGTCACCACCGTGATCCCGGGCGCGCGGAACCCGGAGCAGGCGCGGCAGAACGCCGCCGCGGCCGGCCTGCCGCCGCTCACCGCCGGGCAACTGCGCGGCCTCGAGGACATCTACGACCGCCGCATCCGCGCCCAGGTCCACCACCGCTGGTAACGCGACGCCGGGCCCGGGCCCACCGCCGCCGACAGAGGTACCGCCCGCGCGGAGTCAGCGGCGGCGGATGACCGCCAGCCAGGCCTGGGCCACGGTGTTGCCCTGGATGGGGTTGATCGAGAACTGGTCCGGGGTGAGGCTCACGATCTCCCAGCCGTCGGTGAACGCGGCGCGGATCTCCTCCTCGCGCACCCGGCGCGGCCCCCAGACTCCCGGTTGCTTGTCGCTGAAGCACATCATGTAGTAGGTGCCGCCGGGCTCGACGACGGCCGCCAGGCTGGTCACGTACCTGGGCCGGTCGCCGTCGTCGAAGACGTGGAAAAGACCGCTGTCGATCACGGTGCCGAACCGCTCGCCCAGCCGTTCCAGGTGCAGCGCGTCGGCGACCTCGAACCGGGCGGTCAGGCCGCGCTCGGCCGCCTTGGCCCGGGCCTTCTCGATAGCGAGCCCGGACAGGTCCACGCCCATCGCGTCCGCGCCGTGCGCCGCGGCAAGCAGCACGTGCTCTCCGGTGCCGCAGCCGGCGTCGAGCAGCCGGCCGGACAGCAGCCCGGCCGTCGGCCAGGCGCACGAAGGCGGGCTGCGGCCGGCCGATGTCCCAGGGCGCCGGGCTGCCCTCGTACGCGGAGTCCCATCCCGCTGACGGCGTCGTCATCACGATCCCCTCATCCGGACGGTGACCACCTGTTCGCGACACTACCCGCCGGTGCGGACCGCGGCCCGGTCGGCCAGGGCCCTGACTTCGCCGGCCACCTGCGGCCACACCGCGGCGGGCAGGTCGTGTCCCACGCCGGGCAGCAGCACCAGCCGGGCACCGTCGATCGCGGCCGCGGTGCGCCTGGCGGCGGCCGGCCGCAGCAGCGGATCACGCTCGCCGTGCAGCACGAGCGCTGGCACCCGCAGCTCCGACAGCCGCCCGCCGTGCCACTTGGCGCCCACCTGACGGCTCTGCGCCGCCGTGTCGCGCACGCCACTGGCCCGGTCGCGTTCGATCCTGGCCCGCGTCTCTGCCTCATCGAACGGGTAGCCGGGGGAGGCCACCAGGCGCGCCAGCGCAAGGCCGAGCGCGATATCGCCGTCCCTGCCCTCGGGGAACCTCAGCCTGGCCATCCGGGCCACCAGGCCAAGGTGCACGTAGCGGGCGGCGCCCAGCCCGCTGGTGTCGCTCGGCAGCGACGCCGACGAGGTGATGCTGCGCACCCGCTGGCGATGCCGCAGCGCGGTGCGCTGCGCGAGCTGGCCGCCCATCGAGTGCCCGAACAGGTGCGCGGAATCCCAGCCGAGCGCGTCGAGCACCGCCACGGCGTCGTCGGTCATGTCCTCGGCCGTATAGGCGACCGAGCGGCGGCGCAGCGCGGCGGCGATGGGATTTCCCGCTCCGGCGTCGGGGAAATGGGTGGACTCGCCGGCGTCGCGCTGATCGTAGGCGGCCACGTGGAAGCCCTGGCCGATCAGTTCGGCGACCAGCCCCGGCGGCCACCAGAACCGGGATACCCCCAGCCCCATCACCAGCAGCAGGGGCTCACCCCCGGCGCCGCCCAGTTCCTCGAAGGCGATGCCGGTATCGCCGTTGCGCGCGCAGCGGGTGCTGCCCGGCCCGGGCTCGGTCACGGTACCTCCATGGGTTCAGTTTGCGAACACTGTCTGCAAACTCAGCCTACCTGTTCGGAGACGCGGCGAGATCGGCGGCTTCGACTGCGGGGTGCTCGAACTGGCCCCGGGCGCGCGCAACAAATGCGTGAGGGAGCGGTAAGGTGATCACGTCAGGACGTAATACCTACCAACAGTTCCCGCGGCACGCCTGGGCAGTTAGGGATTCGTCAGATGCATGTTATCGACATTGTCATCCTCGTCTGCTGGGCCGCCTTCTGGATATATTGGCTCGCGGCGTCCGTCGGCGTGAAGTCTGGGCGAACCAGGTGGAGCCGGTTTGCGGGCTCCCGTGTGGCGATCGTTCTCGTTCTGCTTCTCTTGGCGCGGCTCAGGTTCTTCAAGGGCCGCCACGCGGCCGTCACCGATCCATTGTGGCAGGGCATCGGCCTCGTCATCGTCCTGCTTGGCCTGGGCCTTGCCGTCTGGGCCAGGGTCTATCTCGGCCGTAACTGGGGAATGCCAATGACCGAGAAGGCCGATCCTGAACTGGTGGCGACCGGCCCATACAGCACTATTCGTCACCCCATATATTCCGGCCTCATTCTTGCGATGATCGGTACCGCGGTGGCGGTTAGTTTGTATGGGCTGATAGCGGTTATCGTGCTGGGCGGGTATTTCATATATAGCGCCGTAATGGAGGAGCGCTACATGGCCGGGAAGTTTCCCGGCACCTACCCTCGCTACCAGCAGGAAACCAAAATGCTGATCCCGTACGTCGTCTGAGCGCCGGTTCATCGAGCCTGGCCGGCCCGCGTGCGTTGGGCCCCCCATGGATGAACCGCCGGAGGCCGAGTACCGTGATCGTGTTATGGACAGTACGCACGCGGTTGTGCGCAGTGGCTGGCTCCAGCCGGTGCTCCGGGTCGCCGGGGCCGGGCTGCTGGCGGCGACTGCTGCGATCCACCTTGACTTGTACCTGACCGGCTACAAGAACCTCCCGACCATCGGCGGGCTGTTCCTGCTCCAGGTGATCGCCGGGTTCGTCCTGGCCGCCGCGGTGCTGGCCACCGGCAACCCGGTCGTGGCCGCGCTTGGCGCCGGGTTCGCCCTGGCCACCCTGGCCGGATACCTGCTGTCGATCTGGGTCGGCCTGTTCGGCTTCACCGAGGTCCGCACCACGGCGGGGATAGTCGCCGGGCTCCTCGAGGTGGCCGCGTTCGCGGTGCTCGGCCTGTTCGCCGTCTCCCCGGAAGCCGCGTCCCGTAGCCGCGGCCCGGGCCAGGAGCTTGCCCGGCTGCTGGCCGGGATACCCATGGCGCAGACCCTGGTCGCCGTGGTCTCGGCCGTGGCCCTGGTGCTGCTGATCATCGCCGAGGCTGGTTCCGGCGCTCCTGCAGCCACGGCCGGCGGCGGTTCCGCGGCGCTGAAGACCGGCAAGGTCGGCGCGGTGACCGTGCTCACCACCGCCAAGGGGCTCACCGTGTACACGTTCGCGGCGGACACCACCCCGGGCAAGTCAAGCTGCTACGGAAGCTGCGCCGCGTACTGGCCACCGGTGACCGGCTCGGCATCCGTCGCCGCCGGCATCCCCGGCACATTCGCCACGATCACCAGGACCGACGGCACCAAGCAGGTCACCTGGAACGGGCATCCGCTGTACACCTACATCGGGGATCACGGCCCCGGCACGGCCAGCGGGAACAACCTCAACATCAATGGCGGGCTGTGGAAGGAGATCACGGTCTCCGGATAAGCCCGGCGCTCAGAACGTGATCGGCGTGTTCACCCAGAGCATCGCGAGCCGCCCCGTGCCGCAGTTCTGCCACCGGTGGGCGAGGCTGCTCGGGAACGTCAGGCAATCGCCGGCCCGGACGGTGTGCCGCTCCACCTCGTTGAGCCAGAACTCGACCTCGCCCTCGAGCACGTAGACGGTCTCCTCGCCGTCGTGGTGGTAGGAGCCCTGGGAACCGCCCCCCGGCTCCACCAGGTAGATGTGCGGCTCCAGCAGTTGCGCCCCGACGGACAGCGACTCGATACGGACCCGGCGGTCGCCGGTGTTGAGCACCGGGCGCTGGCCGGCCCGCACCAGGCGCCGCGGCGGCCGATGCTCGTCGCCGAACAGGTCCGACACACCGATCCCGAGCGCCACGGCGAGCCGCTGCAGCCCGGCCAGGGACGCGTTCCTGGTGCCACACTCGATCGCCGACAGGTGCGACACCGAAAGCCCGGCAAGCTGGGAGGCGTCCCGCAGGCTCAGCCCGCGGCGGTGCCGCACCGCGCGCAGCTTCTCACCCAGCGGCTGCTCCGGCGTGGCGGGAGCCTCTGAGCCACCACGGAGCAGGCTGCGGATCGCGGCGACGTTGAAGCCCCGGGCCCGTAGCGCCGCGATCTCCTGCAGGTCCTTGACGTCCCGCTGGCTGAACCAGCGGTACCGGCCGGTGCGCGCCGGGGTGATCAGGCCGGAGTACTCCCACGCCCGGAGCGTGGAGGCGCTGACGCCGGCCAGTTGGGCAGCCTCGGACACCCGCAGCCTGGCCGTCATGCGCCTCACGCTCCCAGAGCCGAAGTGCGCCTGCTCCCTCGTCTACGGTAAGACAGTAGGTTTAGGGGACTTTAACCAGCCGCGAGAGGATGGGTCAATGGGGTCGAAGCCGCAGGATTCGGGCAGGCCGGACGGTGCGAGCCTGCCCGCCGAGCCGGTGCTGTGGAACGGGTTCGCGAACATGGCGAGCCTGGCGGGCCACGCCGTCACGATCGTGCGCGGCGAGGGCTCGACGGTCTACGACGACCACGGCCGTCCCTACCTCGACGCCCTGGCCAGCCTCTGGTACTGCAACGTCGGCCACGGCCGGGCGGAACTCGCCGACGCGGCCGCCGCGCAGATGCGCCAGCTTGCCGCCTACCAGACGTTCGAGCCGTTCTCCAACCAGCCCGCCGAGGCGCTCGCCCGCCGGGTCGCGGGCCTGGCCCCGATGCCCGGCGCCAAGGTGTTCTTCACCCCGGGCGGCGGGTCTGACGCCGTGGACACCGCGGCCAAGCTGGCCCGCAGTTACTGGCGCGCGCTGGGCCAGGATGACAAGCAGGTCACGATCGCCAGGTCGCACGCCTATCACGGCATGAACGCCTATGGCACATCGCTGGGGGGGATCCCGGCCAACACCGACCCTTTCGTTCCGCTGGTAAGTCTCGTGGAGCATGTGGCCTGGGACGATGCGCCGGCGCTCGAGAAGGTGATCGAGACGGTAGGCGCCCGGCGGGTGGCCGCGTTCTTCTGCGAGCCCGTCGTCGGGGCCGGCGGGGTGTACCCGCCGCCAGCGGGCTACCTGGCCAGCGTCAGGGAAATCTGCCGGCGGCACGACGTGCTGTTCGTCGCCGACGAGGTGATCACCGGGTTCGGGCGGACCGGTGCCTGGCTGGCCAGCGAGCGGTTCGGCCTGGACCCGGACATGATCACCACGGCCAAGGGGCTGAGTTCCGGGTACGCGCCGATCGGCGCCTTGATCGCCAGCGCGCGGGTGGCCGGGCCATTCTGGCGCCCCGGGTCCGCGGAGGTGTTCCGGCACGGCTACACCTACTCCGCGCACCCCACCGCGTGCGCGGTCGCGTCGGCGAACCTTGACCTGATCGAGCGCGAGCAACTTGTCGCGCGGGTGGCTGAGCTGGAACCGGTGCTTGCGCGGGCGCTCGCGCCGCTGGCCGGGCATGAGCTTGTCGGCGAGGTGCGCGCAGGCACCGGGCTGCTTGCGGCCGTGGAGATCGCCGAAGCGGCCCGCGCCGCCGATCCGGGGATCGGCCCGGGGCTGGTGGCCGAGATCCGCGAGCGCGGCGTGATCACCCGGCTGCTGCGCGGCGTGGCCCTGCAGGTCTCCCCGCCGTTCGTGATCACCGAAGCGGAGATCGACCGGATCGCGGAGGTCTTCGCCGCGTCGCTGGACGCCGTGGCCGCTGCCCGGGCCCGTTAGTCCGGAACCCGCCCGGGGGCGAGATGGCTGAGTGATCGACTGGTGACGGCGCAGGCTGGGCAGCGTAGCCTGAATAGAAGCTGACAAGCTAGCCGTCTGGTCGAGACCCCGCCTGGCTGTTGAGGCAGGAGGCCCCGACCAGTGGCTGATATCGATGTGAGTTCCAGCCGGTGCGCTGGTTTCGTTGTGGTCGCACTGCGCGGGGAGCTTGACGTCTGCGATGCAGCCCGACTTGTGCGCGCTCTGTCGGCTGCGGCCGCCCCCGGGCCGCCGGTCATCGTCGATCTGGCGGGACTGACTCTCTGCGACTGCAGCGGCCTGGGCGCGCTGGTGTACGCGCAGAAGCGGGCCATGCAAGCGGGCGGTGACCTGCTGTTGGCCGCCCCGGAACGGCCCGTGCTCCGCCTTCTTTCCCTGACCGGCCGGATCAGCTGGCTGCCGGTATTTGCCAGCGTGGAAGTGGCGGCCGCCGCGGGTCAGCGGCCCCCGGCGCGCGGCCGGCCGACTCGTGACCGGCAGGCGACGCAACATCGGCCGGGAACGGTGAGGTTGCCCGAGCAAGGGATAGCACGCCGGTGGCCGGGTCGCGGTAGGTTGCCACCGGCGATCTGCATGCAGAAAGGCGGCTACCATCACCAGCGGCAGCGCCGGGTGCGGTGATCTTCCAGCGACCCGGCAAGAGCGGTCTGCGGGGGCGCTGGCCTGCCCGCAGCCGGTCCGCCCGCGTGGGGGCCCGCCCGGATCCGCCCGGCCGGGCCGATGACGTCCGACCGCGCGTCGGTGCTTTGGGGCCTGGTCGCCGGGCAGGCAGCCCGGCGCCAGGGGCAGGTAGCGGCGGTTGATGTGTGCGCGGCAGCGGTGGACGTGCTGCCGGTCAGCGGTGCCTGGGTGATGGCGCGGAGCCCGGCGGCGGGTCACCTGATGTGCGTGACCGATGAGGTGAGCGAGCAGCTGGCCGAGCTGCAAATCACCCTGGGAGAGGGACCGTGCCTGGACGTTCTGGCCTTCGGCTCGCCGGTGCTGGTCGCAGATCTCGACCATGCACACGCCGCTCGCCGGTGGCCGGGCTTCACGCCGCAGGCCCGGCAGGCCAGCGCCGCGGCGATCTTCGCGCTGCCGTTGCAACTCGGGGCCATCCAGGTCGGCTCCCTCGGCCTGTACCGGGACAAGCCCGGCCCGCTGGACACTGTTTCGCTGGGCGATGCCTTGATCCTCGCCGATGCCGCTACCGTTGTCCTGCTGGAAAGCCAGCACGCCGACGGGAAGGCCCGGGCGCCGGACGGCGGGCCAGCCGGGCAGCCGCCGGATCTGGCGCGGCACCGGGCCGAGATCGACCAGGCCACCGGGATGGTCTCCGCACAGCTCGACGTCCCCATCGCCGAGGCCTTCGTCCGGCTGCGCGCCTACGCTTATGCTCAAGAGCGTCGGCTCAGCGAGGTCGCCGGCGATGTCGTCGCCCGGCGCCTGCGGCTGAGCCCGGACCCGGACCCCAGACTGCCCGGGACCAGTGAACGATGACGCACTTCCGGCCCGTTAGCCGCCCGGCACCGGCGTTGCTGCTCGTGCCGGCCTTCCCAGGGAGGTGAGCAGTGGTGGATGGAGAGCTGCTGTCGGACGCCTTCGTTGAGCTCGCCGACACCATGGTCGCCGAATTCGACGTTATCGACTTCCTGCACCTGCTCACCGAGCGAAGCGTGCAACTGCTGGACGCCGCCGCCGCCGGGGTGCTGCTGGCCGACCCGCGCGGGGAGCTGCGCCTGGTGGCCGCCTCCACCGAGGCGGTGCGGGTGCTGGAGCTGTTCCAACTGCAAAACGACCAGGGCCCATGCCTGGAGTGCTTTCGCACCGGCCAGCCCGTCGTCGCGGCCGACCTGGCCGCCGCCCGGCAGACCTGGCCACAGTTCGCCGCCACCGCCCGCGAAGCCGGCTTCGGGGCAGTCCACGCCCTGCCGATGCGGCTGCGTTCCCAGATCATCGGCGCGCTGAACCTGTTCCGGGCCACTCCCGGCGCCCTCAGCCAGGAGG
This sequence comes from uncultured Actinomycetes bacterium, assembly GCA_963726415.1. GTDB lineage: Bacteria > Actinomycetota > Actinomycetes > Streptosporangiales > Streptosporangiaceae > DASXKD01. The sequence goes on along the minus strand of CAVSCM010000036.1, from coordinate 308,836 downwards.
ACCTGCGAGTCGGCCAGGCCCTCGCCGACGTGGCCACCATCGGCCTGCTGCAAGAGCGCAGCATGCGCCGCAGCGAGGTCCTCCACGAGCAACTGCAAGGTGCCCTCAACAGCCGGGTCACCATCGAGCAGGCCAAAGGCAAGCTAGCCGAGCGCCTCGACCTGGACATGGACATGGCATTCACCATGCTGCGGACCTACGCCCGCGACCGAAACCTGCGCCTCTCCGACCTGGCCCAGGCCTTCATCGACGGCACCCCAGCAGACTTCCCCGGCCTCACCTCCCCCACTAGCCCCAGAACAGGCTAAGCAAAGCGGCCCGCTGTCGCGCTCAGCCCGGCGACGGCCTTCTGGCCGGGGCTACGCGCGCCCGGCGGCCTCCAGGAACCGCTTGACCCGCTCGGGGTCCACCGGGTTCCAGGTGCCGCCGCCTTCTTTCAGGTCCGAGCCCACGATGATGCCGTCCGCCACCTCGAGGAACGACGCCACGTTGCCTGCCTTGGCCCCGGTGTTCGCCAGCACGGGGGCAAGGTCGCCGGTGGCCTGCTTGGCTTCCCGGATAGCCGCCGGGTCCGGTGCCGCGCCAGCCATCGGGCCGGACACCAAGATCGCGTCCGCCAGGCTGGACACGGCCGCCGACCTGGCAAGCTGGCCCACCGAGCGGGTGCCGATGGTGGAGGCGAACTCGGGCGTGACGTTCATGAATACGGCGATCTGCTGTGCGGAGAGGTTGCGCCGGTAGCGCAGCAGTTCGCCCGCGTCCGGGGCCCAGACGCCCATGTCGGACTCGTAGGCACCGGTGACGACCTCGCGGATGAACGCGGCGCCGGTCGCGGCGGCGACCGCGAGCGCGGCCCGGCCGTCCCAGAGGAAGTCCACGCCGAACGGCCGGTCCCTGGGGGCCAGATCCGCGGCCACCCGGGCCATGACGGCGACCCCTTCGAACCCGGCGCGCAGCGAGTACGGCCGGTCGCCCTCGTTGCAGAACATGACCGCGTCGAACGGGAACCGCAGCAGCACGTCGAGGTCGCGGGCCACGTCGTCGACGATGCCCTGGACGCCGAGCGCCTCGTCGTAAAGCGGCGTCCCGGGCAGCGGCCCGAGGTGCGCCATGGCGATGAGCGGCTTGGTGCCCGCGCCGAATATCTCCTCGAACCGCCCCGCCACCGCTACCTCCGTCGCTCGGTTGCTGCCGCCGCGCTTCCTACCGCCACCAGGGCAGTTGCCGCGCCTCGGCCACTTTCACGGCCGGCTCGGTGATCGCCTGCCCGCGCTCAGCCAGATGGTAGAGGTGCTCGCCCACCCAGAGCATGTCGGGGCGGTAGTGCGGGGGTGTGTCGCCCGCGCAGGCCACGCCGTTCGGGTAGTCGGGCCCGTCCGGGGCGGGCAGCGCCTCGAGCGGCGAGGGTGCGTGCCCGGGCGGCCCGACCTGCTCCGCGAGGCGGTCGTAGAAGCTGGCCAGGTCCGCGGTCTGCCTGCGGAACGCGGCCAGGTCCGGGTCGGAGTCGGGGCGGGCGGGCGCGTGGTTCCCGCTCCCGTTACCGTTCCCGTTGGCGGCCAGGCTGGCCACGGCGTACGCGGTCAGCCGCAGCCGGGTCGTGCCCATGATCAGGGCCCACATGTCCTCGTTGGCCAGCCGTTTGGTGCCCTGCTCGGCCAGGTAGGCGCGGAGCGCCTCGTCCAGCCGCGCACCGGCGTTGACGGCCGCGGCCGCGCTTTCCGGCGGCCTGCGCCGCAGCCCGAGCGCCCAGTCCACCGCCTGGGTGAGGTACCGCCCGCCCTGCCGGAACGCGTCGGCGAGATCGTCACCGACGATGGCCGCCGCGCCACGCGGCCAGAACGCGGCCCCGACCAGCAGGCTCACCGCGCAGCCGATGGCCACGTCCTCGATCCTCAGCAGGCCGACCTGCCAGCCGGCCGGGGCGAGCAAGTTGAAGATCACCACGATGGTGACGGTGAAGGCCGCCTGGCCCACGGCGAACGGCGCGGTGCCCGGTGCGTAGGCCGCGATGAACACGGCGAAGGGGAGCACCGTCCACAGGGCGGCAGGCCCGGTGCCGATGGCGAGCAGCAGCAGTGCCCCGGCGACAAAGCCCACGACGGTGCCGGCCAGTGCCCGCATTGCGGTGGACCCGGTGGATGACGCCGTGGTGCGCAGCACCGACAGCGTGCCGAGTGCCACCCAGAACCCGTGCTGCACGCCGCTGAGCGAGGCCACCGCGACCGCGGCGGCAATGGCGACCGAGCCACGGGCGCTGTTGCGGAACCAGACCGAGCGCAGGCTGGCGTGCCTGGCCAGGAACTCGGCGGCGCCGGCCAGCCCGGGCGCGTGCCTGCGCCCGGTGTCCTCGGGCAGCCCGTACCAGCGGCGGCGCTCGGCCTCGACCAGTTCGGGGCTGGCCTTGCCCGAAGCGATCAGCGCATCCGCCAGGGCGGCCTGGGCGGTCAGGCCGATGGACTGGGCGTGCGCGGCGAGCGCCGCGGCGGCGCGGACGTCCGCCGGGTCACCGGCCAGCATCTGCTGGTGGGCCGCGCTGGCGGCGCTGGCGTTCCGCAGCCGGTCTACATCCAGGCTCGGGTCCTGGCCGCCGAGCAGCGCCGCGGTCGCCGTCAGTTGGTCCGCGGCGGCAGCGAGCAGTTCGCGGTCCTGGGCGGCCGCGTGGGTCAGGTCCAGGTGGCCGTCCAGCGCGTCGCAGACCAGCGTGCAGGACCACTCGAGCAGTTCGACCACGTTGGCCAGCCCCTGGTCGGTGGTGGCCAGGCCGGTCGGCCGGATCGGGCTGGAGCCGAACGCGAGCTTCAGCTCGTGCCGGTCGGCCAGGACCGCTTCCCGCTGCGCGGTCGTCGCGGTGCCGGACAGGGCCGCGTCCAGGTACGCCGCCAGTGCGGTGGCGGTCTGCGCGGCGCGGGCCCGCAGTTTGTTCCCTGGTGGCTTGGGTGACAGCAGCAGAACGGCTACAGTGCCGGCCGCGGAAGCCAGCCACCAGCCCGCGAGCCGGGAGCCGATCGTGCTCGCCGCGGCGGGCGAGCAGGCGGGCAGGATGTAGACAAGCAGTGCGCCGAGGACACCGGCCTGGGCGTTCGGGCTGGCCACGCCCGCGAAGAAGATGGCGAACGTCACCGGGATGGTGACCAGGGCTGCCAGCCATGCCGTGTTGCTGACCAGCGTCCCGATGACGAGGACGGCGCTGCCGGTCAGTGCGAGGCCCAGGTGCGCGACGGCCTTGTTGCGCCTGGTGCCGCCGAACGAGACGAGTACCAGGGTGGCGAAGCTGCCGAACACCGCGAACAGGGTCATCTGCGGGTCGCCGATGACTGTGGCGGTCAGCGCGAACAAGCTGGGCATCACCAGGGTGGCGCGGACCGCCCGCATGGCCGCGGGCACCGACCACGTCGGCAGCCAGCCGGGCCGCGCGCCGGTGCGGGTGAGCCGCCACCTTGTGTGCCACGGGACACGCTGCCGCTCGCGAAGCGGCCCTGCGGGGGAGGGGTCCTTCACGGATTCGGCCATCCTGCGGAGTTTACGAAGGGAACGGCGGCAAGGCCAGCGGGCGGCGCTGGTAACGGCAGCGGGGCGGGGTGGGGCGGCCGACGGCAAACTGGCAGTCGGCTCACAACGCCGTCTGCGAGTTCACCGCCGTCCGCTGGCGCATCGCCGGGCGGGGAGGGGAAGCGAGCCAACCACCGCATTCGTTTGCGGGCGCTGGCACCAACGACCACAATCACCGGCGTCATGGGGCCAGGTCGTCGGCCGGGGGGAGGGCGGTGGGGCGGGGGTGGCGGCGCAGGCGGGGGCGGGGGCGGGGCTTGCGGCGGGGCGGCTTAGCTTGGGGCTCCGACCAGGCTGGTTCGTCGATGGCTGGTGGGTGCCAGCCGGGGTCGAGCGGTAGCTCTTGGGCGGGTGGCAGGCCTCTGGCCTGGGCCTCGCGGCGCAGGTCGGCGCGGATCTCCATGCCGAGCCTGCGGGTCTCCCTGCTGTTGAGCACCGCGCCTGCCATCGCGCCGGTGAACAGCGGGCCCAGCGAGAACGCGCTGCGGCCCACACGGCCGTACAGCCGCCGCCGCAGCCGGCGGGCCAGCGGCGACCCGGCGACCATGATCAGTCCGCCGGGGGCCACAGCCAGCACCCCGCGGCGGTGCGCCCACGAGCCGATGTAGGCGGTTGCCCGGTCCACGGCCTTGCCGGACGCAGGCATGCCGTAAAGCTCGTGCAGTTCCGCGATGAGCTTGATCTCGATGCCGATCAGCGCCAGCGTCTCGGTCACTATCTCCACCGGGAAGGCGGGCAGCGCCGGCAGCGCCGCCCAGGCGCCGACCGCCCCGCCGACCGCCGCCGATGCCCGGGCGGCCCCGGTGATCAGCGCGTCGGCGGTGTCCTCGGTGGACAGCCCAGGGAACTGCGCGCGCAGCGTTGCCCGGTTGCGCACCCGCACCCGCGGCACCATCACCACGACCTGCCCGGTCAGCCAGCCCGTGCCGGCGAACGTGCCGCGCCGCACCGCGCGTGCCCCGCGGCCGGTGACCCGCGCGCTGGACCGGGCCGCCGCCGCGAACGCCGCGGTCAGCCTGCGCCGTTCCTCCGGCTGCCGCGCCTCGGTGACCTCGGTCGCGAGTTCGGCCGCCCGCTCCGCGATGGTGTCCCCGGCCTCGCGGTGTTCCCGGCGATCCTGCCGCGCCCGGCCGGTTCGCCTGCCATATCGGTCATGTCAGGCACCTACCCAGCAGCGTGCGGTCAATGACGATTCCGGAGTCGGGGGCAGCGGGCGGCTCAGGCGAACCGGCGGGACTCGGTGGCCAGGCGCAGGCCGAACCCGATGAGCACGATGCCGGTGATCCGCTCCAGCCAGCGCTGCACCGCGGGACGGCGCAGCCACCGCACCCCGCGGTCGGCCAGCCACGCGACCACGGCCAGCCAGAGCCCGGTCTCGGCGATGAACCAGGCGCCAAGGACGAGGGAGAACTGCGACGCCGACGCGCCGGCGGGCACGAAGGCAGGCAGGAACGCGATGAAGAACACGCTGATCTTTGGGTTGAGCAGGTTGGACAGCATGCCGTTGAGGTAGGCACGGCCCGGCCGGGACGGGGCCTGGCCCAGCGCGGCGACGTCCGGCGCCGGCCTGGCCCGGTCGGTGCCCTTGCGCCGGAAGTTGCCGAGGCTGGTCACGCCGAGCCAGATCAGGTACGCCGCGCCGCAGAACCGCAGCACGTCATAGGCGACGTGGCTGACCCGCAGCAGCGCGGACAGGCCGAGGGCGGCGGCCAGCGCCCAGACCGTCAGGCCGGACAGGGTGCCGCAGGCGGTGACCCAGCCGGCCCGGCGGCCACCGCGCACGGTGTTGCGCATCACGAGCATGAAGTCCGGTCCGGGCGCGAGTATCACCAGGGTCGCGGCGAGGGCGAACCCGAGCAGAGCCGTGGTCACCAGTCCAAGCTATGCCGGAGCCCGCCGCGCCAGCCAGCGTATTAACCGCCCGGCACCGGTGCGACGGCGCATCAGAGCCAGCCGTGTTCGTCCGCTGCTCTGACTGCCTCTGCCCGGTTGCGTGTCCCGGTCTTGGCTATCGCGGCGGACAGGTAGTTGCGGACCGTCCCCTCGGAGAGGAACAGCTTTTCGGCGATCTCCGCCACCGTCGCGCCGGGCCTGGCAGCGACCAGGACGTCGCGTTCCCTGGCGGTGAGCGGTGACGCTCCGGCCGCCAGGGTCGTTGCGGCCAGCGCCGGGTCGACGACACGCTGGCCGGCTGCGACGCGGCGGATTGCGTCTGCCAGCTGCTCCGGCGGGGCGTCCTTGACCACGAAGCCACGCGCGCCGGACTCCATCGCGCGCCGTAGGTAACCCGGGCGCCCGAACGTGGTAAGGATAAGCGACCGGCAATGCGGTACTTCCTGGGCGAGGACGCCCGCCACCGCCAGCCCGTCGATCCCCGGCATTTCGATATCAAGCAGTGCGACATCGGGCTGGTATGCCTTCGCCGCGGCGGCCACTTCGTCGCCGCGGCCGACCGACGCGACCACCTCGAAGTCGTCCTCCAATTCAAGCATGACCGCGAGCGCGCCGCGGATCAGCTCCTGGTCCTCGGCCAGCAGGAGCCGGATGCGGGCCATCATCTGCCGCCTTCGGGTTCCAGCGTGACCCGCAGTTGCCAGCCTCCGGCTTGCAGCGGGCCGGCGTTGACCCTGCCGCCGGCCGCCGCCGCGCGCTCGCGCAGGCCGCTGAGGCCGTTGCCGGGCGGCACGCCTCCCTCAGGCGGCGGCTCGCCGGTGCCGTCGTCCACGATCTCGACAGCCGACCGGGAGAGGCGGACGGTGCAGTAACTCGCCCGGGCATGCCGTACCACGTTGGTCAGGCCTTCTCGCACAGCCCAGCCGAACAGCTCTTGGTGTGCGGGATCAACGATGTCGGTGGCCGTGGGCAGGTCGGCCGCGATGCCCGACGCCCGCAGCAGTTCGCGGCCGTGGGCCAGCTCGCCGGCCAGGGTGACATCCCGGTAGCCGGACACCGCGCTGCGCACGTCGGCCAGCGCCTGCCTGCACAGCTCCTCGACCTCGGCGATCTGGCCGAGGGCCCGTGCCGGGTCGGCCGGGCCCAGCCGCCTGGCAAGGCCGGCCTTGACCGTGATCGTGGTCAGCGAGTGTCCCAGGAGGTCGTGCAGGTCGCGGGCTATTCTCATGCGCTCGTTCTCTGTGGCCAGCCGGGCAAGCTCGGCTCGCGCCTCGGCGAGCGCCTGGTTCCCTCGCAGCACTTGGAGGATGGCAAACGTGACGATCGCGATGAGCGGGATCGCGATCGGCGTGACGTCGTCGAAGGAGGCGCCCAGGCTGACGTGCCAGGACGGGATCACGGTCGGGACAATGAGCGCGGCGAGCGAGAAGGCGGCTACCAGCGGTATGGACTTTCGGCCGAGACGCCCCACGCTCAGCATGGTCAGGAACACGAACGCGACGAATCCCGCCGCGCGCGCAAACGGCAGCTCAGCGAGCGACAGCGTGAGCAGGATCCCGAAAAAGGCCCAGAACACCCGCCCGGATGTTTGCGGCGTTATCACCAGCGGGACCGCGAGCCAGCACGCGGCGAAGGCGGCGAGGATGGCGTAGCCAGCCACCCGGTCCGCGCCACGGGAGTACTCGGTCACCGAGATGACCACGAAGATGAGGTAGGCAAGTGGAAGCGCGACCAGGGCGACGGACCGCCAGCCGTCGGCCCACTGGCGCTGACTCGCCAGCCACTCCGCCTCACCAGGAGTGGCCAGCGGCACATCCTCGGCCATCTCGGCATCCATATCTCTGCAGCGTAATGCGGCTGGCGCCGTCAGGCTCTGGCCGCATTCCGGCGGTAGGCGAGTCCCGCGACCGGCACGAGCACGACGGTCCAGGCTGCGATCACCAGCCACGCCTGACCAGGCCATCCGCCGCCGCCAGCGGCCACGCTCTTCCCGGCCTGCACCAGCCAGTAAGACGGCAGCGCCTTCATCACCTCGAACAGGGGGCCCGACTTGGCAAGCTCGAAGCCGTAGACACCCCCGAAGAGCGAGAACAGGACGACGATCCCGCCCAGCGCCGGTGTCAGCGCGTCGACGGGCATGAGGTAGCCGACGACGAACCCGATGACGACGAAGGGGACAAGGCCCACCAGGATCAGGCCGGTCATCGCGAGCCACTGGCTCGCGGCCAGGCGGACCCCGAGCGACACGCCAGCCAGGTAGAGCAGCACCAGCGTCGGCAGCGCCAGCAGGTAGGCGCTGACCACCTTGGCGGTCAGGTCAGTGCGCGCCCGCAGCGGGGTGATGCGCAACTGCCGGGTCCAGCCGCCCGATATGTCGCGTGCGATGCGCGATCCCGGCCCGACAGCGGCGAACATCGATCCGTACACCGCCATCGCGGTCATGAAGTACAGCGGGAAGCTCGTCCCGTTGAAGGTGGCGTGGCGCTGCCCGGACGCGACCCCGAAGAACAGCACGAGCGGCAGCGCCAGCGTAGTGGCGTAGAAGATGCGGTTGCGCAGCACGCGCAGCACTTCATAACGGAAATGGGTGGGGCTGCTCATCGCGTTACCTCCAAGACATCCACGGCGTCGCTCTTATCCGCGGTCAGTTCCATGAACGCCTCCTCCAGGTTGCCGCCGCGTACCTCGACGTCCCTGACGCCGGGGAAGGCGCCGAGCAGCGCGCGGAGGGCGGCGTCGGCATCGGAGCAGGACAAAATGATCGAGTCCCCGTGCCGGTCGACCGCGCGGACTCCGGGCAGCGCGCGCAGCGTGGCGGCGTCAGCATCCGGGAGCGTTGCCCGGATCGTTCGCGAGGCAGCCTGCGCTTTGATCTCGGTCGCAGGGCCGTCAGCGACGACCGCCCCCTTGGCGATCAGCACGATCCGGTCGGCGTATGCGTCGGCTTCCTCTAGGTAGTGGGTCGCGAAGACGACGGTCTTGCCCTGCCCGGCGATGTCCCGCATAGACCGCCAGAAGTCACGGCGGCCCGCCACGTCGATGCCCGCTGTGGGCTCGTCAAGCACGAGCAGGTCCGGGTCACCGACGAGCGCGGCGGCGAACCGGACCCGCTGCGCCTGGCCGCCGGAAAGCTTGGTGGTCCACTGCCCGGCGAACGCATCGGCGCCGGTCAGACTGAGTACGTCATCGACCCCGAGTGGCGCCGGATAGTACGACGCTGTCAGCGCAACAAGCTCGCGCGCCCTGAGATGGTCGAGCGGCGACCCGGTCTGCAGCATGCCGCCGACCCAGCCTGCCTGCACCGCCTTGGCCGGAGGGAGGCCGAAGACCGAGATGGTCCCCTGGTCCGGGCGGGTGAGGCCGAGCATCATGTCGATGGTCGTCGACTTGCCGGCGCCGTTCGGGCCGAGCAGCGCGACCGTCTCGCCCGGGGCTATGACCAGGTCGAGCGACCGGACTGCGCGCACCGCGCCGTAGGACTTGGACAGCTGCGAAAATACGATCCCGCCATCGGGACCAGTCCTAGTAACCATGGCACGAGCGTGGCCGAACCCACCTGCACGCCGGTAGTGCCCCTGCTAACGGGTTCCCGGTGACAAATGTCAGACAGACGAGCCACACGCGCGGCGGAACACCACGAACTGCCCGTACTGCCGCCGCCCTCAGCAGGCCATCAAGACGTCCGGTCGAGCGCGGTGCGCGCGCTTGCCCGGCGGCGCATGCCAAGCGCCGAGAGGGGTAGGTTCAAGATAGATACCTGAATTTATGCTAAAGGGGCATAACGACATGTTTTCCCCGATTATGGGCGGGAAACAAAACCGCACGGACGAAGAGGTTGCTGAGTGGGAAAGGCAGCGGTCGAAGTCCGGCAAGGACTACGACAGCTCGCCGTGGCTCACATCGCTGGTTACCTTCAGTGGCTTCGTAGCGGCATTCATCGGGTCGGTCGTCGCGCTGCTCGTGATCGCGAACCTGCGCCACGGCAGAGTCTGGCTGCCGTACGCACTGATACTGGGCGCGCTGGTGGGAGCCCACCTGTGTCTGCGCGCCCTGCGCTACCGGAAACGACGCCACGCCAGGCTGTCGGCCGTTGGTGATCATGGCCAAGAGACTGGTAACCGGCCCGCAGCGGGGGTTCAGGACCGGACGGGCCGCTGGGAGTAATGTCCTGAGCCGTAGCCGCAATCGGCGCAGCTTCGCTCAAACTCCCGGGCCTGCCATGGAAGGCGCATTACTTCACCCCATACGGAGGTAATGGCGCGCTCATACGGAGGTAATGGCGCGTCGGCACCTGGAAAGGGCTGGCCCGCCGTCTCCGATGCTATGGCCTCGGGGCCGCCCTTTCCATCGTCTGCTACAGCATGCGCAGCCTTTATCCCCGGCCAGGCCGAACCGTCAACGGCGCTGATCTGCAGCGCTCGCCGCGCCACGTCACGGTGGCAGTACGGCCGCCGGTTCGTGCCCACGACCCCGGCCCGGGACATCTGGGGCCACGTCTCCCTGGCGTGCCGTTGCCGCTGAGCCCTTGATCAGGTATTCGTTAGTTCGCCCGAATACGGGTAACTTGCCCGGCATGACGAGAAGGGTTGGCTGATGCTCGCGACGCTCCTGCTGGCCGGGATCATCGCGGCCCCGCTGGGGTCGATCGCGCTACTCACGCCGGTCCGGGCGCGTACAGGTAAGCCGGGGACCTGGTCCACCACCCGGCGGTTCGTGCTGGCCGTGATCGGCACGGTGGTGCTCGCCGCACTCGTGGCCGTGGTGCTGAAGCTGCTCAAGGTGTCACAGCACAACCTCATCCTCGGCGTCTCCGGCGTGGCGGTCGCCAGCGTGATCTGGCTCCCGGCCACCCGGCAGTGGACCGCCCGCGCCCACCTGTGCTGGGCGACCAGCGTGTTCCTGTTCGTGGTCTACCTGGCCTACGCGCTGGACTGGACCATCAACAGCCATCTCGGCCCGGCCAGCACGGCCGGTGGCCTGCTGCTGTGGCTGTTTGAACTGTTCGCCGCGATCATGTCCTGCGCCTACTTGTGGGAGATCTGCGACGCGCTCGGCACCGAGCACTGGCGCAGGCGTATCACCGCGCAGACCCGGCTGCCGGCTGCCGACGAAGACCTGCCGATGATCAGCCTGCACGTGCCCGCGCACAACGAGCCGCCGGAGATGGTCAAGCAGACGCTCCGCTCGCTGCTGCGCCTGGACTACCCGCGCTACGAGATCGTCGTGATCGACGACAACACCGACGACGAGTCGCTGTGGCGCCCGGTCGAGGAGTGGTGTGCCCGGCACAAGGTCAAGTTCGCCCACCTGGAGAACTGGCCCGGCTACAAGTCCGGGGCACTGAACTACGCGCTGCGCCGGCTGACCGACGAGCGGGCCGAACTCGTCGGCGTGGTGGACTCCGACTACCAGCTCGAACCCGGGTTCCTGCGCCGCTGCGCCCCGCCGTTCGCCGATCCGTGGGTCGGCTTCGTCCAGTCCCCGCAGGACTACCGCGACTGGGAGCACGCCCGCTACTACCGGCGGCTCTACTACTCCTACAAGTACTTCTTCGCGGTCTCCCAGCCCTCCCGCAACGAGCACGACGGGGCGATCTTCGCCGGCACGATGGGGCTCATCCGCCGGGTCGCGCTGGACGAACTCGGCGGCTGGGACGAGTGGTGCATCACCGAGGACGCCGAGGTCTCGCTGCGGCTGCTGCGGGCCGGCTGGCACGGGCTGCACGTCGACCAGACCTGGGGGCGCGGCATCATGCCGCTGACGTTCGAGGCGCTCAAGGGCCAGCGGTACCGGTGGTGCTTCGGCGGCATCCAGATCATCCGGATGCACTGGCGGTCGCTGATTCCCGGCCGGCAGAACAGGGAGAACCATCTCACCACCGGGCAGCGCTGGGCCTACCTGTCCGGCGGCGTCCAGTGGTACGGCGACCTGCTCGGCCTGGTCTTCTTCGTCTTCCTGCTGGCCGGTGCGGTGAACCTGGCCAGCGGCGGTGGCGAGCTGTTCCGCAAGCTGACCCCGTTCCTGCTGGCGACCGTGCCGGTGCTGGTCGGGCTCGGCCTGATTCGGGCGGTGGCCCTGCTGCGCCGCGGCACCGGCGCGAACTGGCGGGACGCCCTCGGCGCGTTCTTCATCTGGCAATCCACCTCCCTGGTCGTGGCGCGCGCGTCGGTGCTTGGCCTGTTCGCCCGCAAGGCGGCGTTCCTGCGCACGCCGAAGACCAGCGAGCGGGCCAAATGGTGGGAGGCGCTGCGGGCGAACTGGGCGGAGTCGACGCTGGCCGCCCTCGGCCTCGCCGGCATCGGCCTGGCGGTGAGCCAGATCACCAGGCTGGCCGCCCCGCTGCTGGCCGCCATGCTGGTCTTCCCCACGGTGGGCTACGCGGCGGCGCCGTTCAACAGCTGGGCCGCGCAGCGGGCCTCGCTGCCGCAATGGCTGCGCGACCGCAGGCGCACCGAGTCCCAGCGCGACCGCCGTGCGTTCGCGGCCGGCGCGGCCACGGGCGGCGTGGTCGCGGTGGCCGCCGTGGTGGTGGGCGCGCTGGTGCTGCTGCTGACCCCGAGCAAGCACGTGCAGACGCCGAACCTGGTGGGCCCGGCCCAGGGGCACACGTCAACGCCCACCCCGCACCATTCCCACACCGCCTCGCCCACGCCGACGCCGACGACCCCGTCGCCCACACCATCGACCGTCCCCACCACGACCTCCCCGTCGCCCACGACGTCGCCCACTACGACCTCCCCCTCGCCGACCACGTCGCCCACGACGGCGTCGCCGAGTCCCACATCGACGTAGTGGGCGGTAGTGATCGCTGGCCGGCGTTCAGCAATGTCGGCCTCAGCAGGCGCCGGGGAGCCGCCGGACGGCACGCAGGGACCAAAGTTCTGCTAGACCGCCTCAGCAGGCGCCGAGGGAACCGCCGGAAAGCAGGGCGGGACCGAGCGCCTGCCATGCTCCGCCGTAGTAGGTCGGGTGGCTGCGCTGGGCGGTCGCGGCCTGCCGCAGCAACCGCTGGGACGCCCCGCTGTCACCGGCGGCCCTGGCCGCCGCGGCGGCGGCCACCAGCGGCAGCACCGAGGGCGTCCCGTTCAGCACGGTGCCGTCCGGGCGCAGGGCGAGCGCCCGGGCACGGCCGGCGGAGCGCAGCAGCGGCCACCATCGTGCGGCCAGCGCCCTGGCCCGCGGATCACACGACGCGGCGAACCAGACCACGACGCGCTGCGCGTCCAGGCCGTACTGCGTCTGCGGCTGGCTGCCGTCGGGCGCCGGCTCCGGCCGCAGCACGCCGGTCGCGGTCAGCTCCGCCCAGTCGGGCGGGAGCAGCCGGCCGTTCCCGGTGAGCTGGCGCGTCAGCGCCACGGTGCCGGCCGCCAGGCGGTGCCACTGCTGGCCGCCGGTGGCCTGGGCGATACCTTGCAGCGCCTGCAGTGACCAGTAGCTGGGGTCGAGGGACGCGGGGCGGCCGGTGGCCCACGGTCCCGCCGCCAGGATCGGCGTCCCGCCCGGGCCCGTGGTCACCTCGTGTGCCAGGATCGCGGCGGCCACGCTGCGCCCGGCACCATGCATCGAGGCAGCGGACGGCCCGCGGTAACGCAGCAGCGCCCAGGCGATGAGCAGGTCCGCGTCGCTGGCGGCCTGCTGGCTGACGACCTTGCCCGCGGCATTCGCATGGAACGCGAACAGGCCGTTCCGCAACCGCAGATGATCGTGCGTCCAGCCCCAGATCCGCCGGAACGCCGCGTCGTCGCCGGCCACCTCGGCCAGCAGCATGCCGTACGCCTGGCCCTCACTGACCGTGTCGCCACCCTGGTCAAGCCGCACCACCCGGCCGCCGGGCTGCGCGTACTTCGCCAGGAACCTCCTGGCCGCCTGCTGCTGGGGGCTGGCCGCGGTGGCCGCACCGCCACAGCCTGCCGCTGCCGCCGCGAGCCCGGCGCAGGCAACGACGGTCATAACGCGGGCCGCGGCGTTCGTCCAAGACATAGGTTGTGACTCTCCGGGTCGCACGTACACAAACCCCGTATCCCGTTTGACTTCCGGGGCAAGGGTGAGGATTAAAGATCATGAATGTCGTGACCGTCGCCAACCGGCTGCCCGTCCGGATGGGTGACGATGGGTGGGAGCTTTCGCCGGGCGGGCTGGTCACCGCGCTGCGGCCGGTCATGGCGGCGCACTCCGGCGCCTGGGTCGGCTGGGACGGCGGCACCAGGGGCGTCCCCGAGACCTTGCCCGATCTCAGCGTCCGGCTGCTGCCCGTCGCGCTGACCGCCGGCCAGGTACGGCAGTACTACCACGGGTTCGCCAACGCGACGCTGTGGCCGCTGCTGCACGACGCGATCGAGAGATCCCGGTTCGAGCGCGCCTGGTGGCACAGCTACCAGAACGTGAACGCCCTGTTCGCGCAGACCGCGGCGGGGGCGCTGTACGACCGGCCGGGCTCCCTCGCCTGGGTGCACGACTACCACCTGATGCTGGTTCCGCAGCAGATCAGGCAACGGCTTCCCGAGCAGCCCATCGGGTTCTTCCTGCACGTGCCCTGGCCACCGCCGGATATCTTCGCCCGGCTGCCCTGGCGGCGGGAGATCCTGCTCGGGCTGCTCGGCGCCGATGTGGTGTCGTTCCACACCGAGGGCTACCGCAGGAACTTCGTCCGGACCTGCGGCCGCCTGCTGGCCGACACCGGCGTCCACATCCACGGATCGCATATCACCCTGCCTGACCGCCGGGTTGTCGCCACGACGAGCGCGCCCATCTCGATCGACGTGGCGGAGTTCACCCGCCTCGCGGGCGACCCGCAGACAGGCAGTGACATCGAGGCGCTCCGTGAGCAGTTCGCGGGCCGGACCCTGCTGCTCGGCGTGGACCGGCTCGACTACACCAAGGGCATCATCGAGCGGCTTCTGGCCATCGAAATGCTCCTTGACCGGCGCGCCGACCTGCGGCGGAGCCTCGCGTTCCTGCAGGTCGCCGTGCCCAGCCGAGACGATGTGGCGGAGTACCGCAACCTGCGCGCCACGGTGGAACGTCACATCGGCCGGATCAACGGCACGTTCACCGAACCCGGTTCCGACGTGCCGGTCCACTACCTGCACCGGAGCCTGCCGCCGCAGCAGCTCGCCGCCTACTACGCGGCCACCGAGGCCCTGCTGGTAACCCCGCTCATCGACGGCATGAACCTGGTCGCCAAGGAGTACGTCACGGTCCAGCAGGCCCGCCGGGGCAGCGGGGCGCTGGTGCTGTCGGAGTTCACCGGGGCCGCCGCGGAGCTGCGCGAGGCGGTCCCGTGCAACCCGTTCGACGTCGAGGGGCTGTCCTACCGCATCGAGCAGGCACTGGAACTGCCCGCCAGCGTCCGCCGTAACGCGGTGGCCGCCATGGCCCGGCGCGTCCGCGGCCACGACGTCCATCACTGGGTGGACCGGCAGCTCGCCGAGATCGAGTCCCGCGGCGGCGCCCGGGCCGGCGCCGTCAGCGCATGACCTGCCTCCCGCCGCGCGGGACGAAGGTCCCTGCCCGCGGGCCCGCGGCATGCCTAAGCTGGCTGACATGATCCGCGTGTTCCTGCTGGATGACCACGAGATCGTCCGCAAAGGCGTCCGTGATCTGCTGGAGGCCGAAGAGGACATCACCGTCGTGGGCGAGGCGGGCACGGCCGAGTCGGCCCTGGCCCGCATTCCCGCGGTGCGCCCCGACGTCGCGGTGCTGGACGTGCGCCTGCCAGACGGCGACGGCGTGACCGTCTGCCGGGAGATCCGGTCCAGGATGCCGGCGGTCGCGTGCCTCATGCTGACCTCGTTCGGCGACGACGAGGCGCTGTTCGACGCGATCATGGCGGGCGCGGCGGGCTACGTGCTTAAGCAGATCCGTGGCACCGACCTGGTCGGTGCGGTGCGCACGGTCGCCTCCGGCGGGTCGCTGCTGGACCCGCAGGCCGCGAGCAAGGTGATGGCCCGGATGCGCGACAAGGCCCGCCGGTCCGATCCGCTGGCCGGCCTGACCGAGCAGGAGCGGCGCATCCTGGAGCTGATCGGGCAGGGCCTGACCAACAGGCAGATCGGCGAGGAGATGTTCCTGGCGGAGAAGACCGTCAAGAACTACATCTCCTCGCTGTTCGCCAAGCTAGGCATGGAGCGCAGGACACAGGCTGCGGCCTATGCGGCCCGGATTTTTGAAGACCAAGATCATGCAATACGAAGGCCCCACGGCGACTGATCCCCTGGCGCCGGGGCCCGTGGCCGGGCCAGGAGCCGCCGGGCCCCCGGAACCGTGGTGCCGCCTCAGCCCGTGACGGCGCGGACCAGGTCGTTGCCGGTGTCGGCGATCACCAGGCTGCCCGCGGGACCCGTCGCGACCCCCATCGGCTTCAGCAGCCTGGCTCCGGTGGCCAGGCCACCGTCTTCCACCCTGCCCTTCCCGCCGCCGGCCACGACGTAGATGCCGCCGGCGGTCATCCGCTGGCCGTAGAACGTCCCGGTGGCCACCGCGAGCACCCGGATCCTGTTGTCATAGCGGTAGGCGATCAGGACATTCCCGGCCCGGTCCACGGCCACCCCGGACGGCCTGAACAGGGTGACCACGGTGTAGATGTCGCCGGCGGTCATCTGCTGGCCGTAGAACGTGCCGGTGCTGGCCGCGACGACCCGGATCCGGTTATCGGTGATCTCGTCGGCGATCACCAGGTTCCCGGCGTGGTCCACCGCCACCGAGCCCGGGTCGTTGAGCTGGGTGTCCGTGGCCGGGATGCCGTCTGCCAGCCCGGTTCCGCCGCCGGCCACGGTGTAGATGTCGCCGGCGGTCATCGCCTGGCCCCAGAAGGTGCCGGTGCGGGCCGCCACGACCCGGATGTGGTTGTTGCCGTAACCGCCGGCGATCACGAGGTTGCCGGAACGATCGAACGCGACCCCTCCAGGGAGGCTGATCCCTGCCTTGGTGGCCGGTCCGCCGTCGCCGGTGTACCAGCGGGTGCCGTCACCGGCCACGATATAGATGTGCCCGGCGGTCATGGCCCGCCCGTAGAAGGTGCCGGTGCGCGCCGCGACCACCCGGATCCGGTTGTTGTTGGTATCGGCGATCACCAGGTTCCCGGCCCGGTCCGCGCGCACCCCGTACGGCCAGAAGAGCGCCGCCTTTGTGGCGGGACCGCCGTTGCCGGAGAACCCCTGCGTGCCGTTGCCGGCCACGGTGTAGATGTGCTGGGCGGTCATGGCCTTGCCGTAGAAGGTGCCGGTGCGCGCCGCGACCACCCGGATCCGGTTGTTGAAGGTGTCGGCGATCACCTGATTACCAGCCCGGTCCACCGTCACCCCGTGCGGCTCGTTGAGCTGGGCATCGACGGCGGGGCCGCCATCCCCGGAAAACGGGGTGACGCCGTTGCCGGCCACGGTGTAGATGTGCTGGGCGGTCATGGCCTGCCCGTAGAACGTCCCGCTGCTCACCGCCACCACCCGGACCCGGCGGTTGCCGAAGTCGGCGATCAGCAGGTTTCCCGCGCCGTCCGCCGCGACCCCGAACGGGACGTTGAGCCCGGCGCGGACGGCCGGGCCGCCGTCGCCGGAGAATCCGGAGCTCCCGTTGCCGGCCACGGTGTAGATGTCACCGACGGTCATGGCCTGCCCGTAGAAGGTGCCGGTGCGCGCCGCCACGACCCGGATCCTGTTGTGGTCTATGCCGGACCTGGTGTCGATCTTGTCGGCGATCAGCAGGTTCCCCGCCCGGTCCAGCGCCACCCCGCTCGGCCGGGCAAGCTCGGCCTGGGTAGCCGGGCCGCCGTCCCCCAGCCCGCCGGTTCCGCCGCCGGCCACGGTGTAGATGTCGCCGGCGGTCATGGCCTGCCCGTAGAAGGTGCCGGTGCGCGCCGCGACCGTCCGGATCCGGTTGTTGTCCGAATCGGCGATCACAACGTTCCCCGCACCGTCCAGCCCTACTCCGGTCGGACGGCCGAGCTGGGCCCGGGTGGCCGGGCCGCCGTCGCCGGAGAATCCATAGCTGCCGTTGCCGGCCACGGTGTAGATGTCCCCGGCGGTCATGGCCCGCCCGTAGAACCTGCCGGTGCTGGCCGCCACCACCCGGACCCTGTCGTTGCTCTGGTCGGCGACCACCAGGTTCCCCGCCCCGTCCACCCCGACCCCGAACGGGTCGGCGAGTCTGGCCTGGGTGGCCGGGCCGCCGTCGCCGGAGAACCCGTAGGTGCCGTTGCCGGCCACGGTGTAGATGTGCCCGTCGGTCATGGTCTGCCCGTAGGAGGTGCCGGTGCTGGCCGCGACCACCCGGACCCGCTGGCTGACCTGGTCGGTGAGCACGGCGTTACCGGACCGGTCGAACGCCACCGCGCACGCGTCGATGGAGGCCCCGGTCGCCAGGAGGCCGTCGATGACCGGCCCGGCGATGCCGTTACCCGCGGGCGTCTTCAGCCAGTCGGTCTGCGGGTTCACCCGCCGCAGGGAGAGGCCGTCGCCGATGTGCAGGAAGCCGAAAGCGTACGACACGCCGCAGGGCGACAACAGCGACACGTTCGTGGCCCTGGCCGGGCCGCCAACTCCGCCCGCGACGGTCGAAATGATCCCGGCCGCCGCGGGGGCGCTGACCAAGCCCGCCTCCGCCCGGCCCGTGCCGAGGGCCGCCGCCGGCACGAGCGCGGCGGACGCCGCGACGATGGTCAGCCGGCCGGCCCGCCCCGGGCGAAGGTGATTTCTGGCCCCATTGGTTCCGTTAGTCATTCCGGCCACCCCCAAGATCCCCATATCGGCCGCGGGGCATAGCCAACCCTAGCCCCCCGGGGAGCGGGACCCGCCATTCCAGCTCGGTGCCGCCGCTCGCGGCCGTGGCGACGCGCAGCGTCCCGCCGAGTTCGGCGGCGCGCTCGGCGAGGTTGGCCAGCCCGCTGCGCCGGATGGCCGCGGCCAGGCCGACTCCGTCATCCCGTACGGTCAGCACCAGGTCGGTGCCGGCCTCGACGGCCACGTCCACCCGGGTCGCCTTGGCGTGCTTGGCCACGTTGGCCAGCGCCTCGCGCAGCGCGGCAAGCATCTGGCCGGCGATCGCCCCGCGGACCTGCGAGTCCAGCGGCCCGGCCAGCCGCAGCGCGGGAGCGAAGCCCAGGGAGTCGGTCATCTCCTCCACGACACCGAGGATCCTGGTGCGCAGCGGCGCCGGCTCGGCCTCATTGCGCGACTGCAGCGAGAAGATCGCCGACCTGATGTCCCTGATCGTCTCGTCGAGCGCGTCGATCGCCTTCTCCACCCGGCCCGCGGCCTCGGGGTTGCCCAGCAGGGCCATGGTGCCCTGCAGCGACATCCCGGTGGCGAACAGCCGCTGTATCACCAGGTCGTGCAGGTCCCTGGCGATACGGTCGCGGTCTTCGAACAGCGCCAGGCGCTGGGCGTCGCTGCGGTGCTCGGCCAGTTCGAGCCCGATCCCCGCCTGCGCGGCGAACGTGATCAGCATGTCGACGGCGTCGGCCGACAACGGCAGCGCGCCCAGGTGGCGGCCGGCGGTCAGCACGCCGCGCACATCCCCGGCCGGCCCGAGCGGGACCAGCACCGCCGGCCCCAGCGCCATGTGCTCGCGCGCCACCTGGGCCACCCGCGGATCGCTGCCGAAGTCCGCGACGGCGAGCGGCTGGCCGCTGGCCATCACGATTCCCGACGCTGACCTTTCGGCGGGCAGCACCAGCCCGATTGCCTCCGCGGCACCGTCCCCGCAGGCGTGCTCGATCATCAGCGTGCCGCGGTTCCCGGTCGGCAGGGCGAGGACCACCAGGTCCGCCCCGGACATCTGCAGCGCCTGCCGGGCGACCAGTTCCAGCACGGCGCCGGTCTGGTCGCCGGACAGCAGCCGCCTGGTCACCTCGGCCGTGGCCCGGAGCCACTGTTGCTGCCTGCGCGCCTCGGCGTACAGCCGGGCGTTCTCGATGGCCACCCCGGCGGCGGCGGCGAGCGCCTGGACCAGCGCCTCGTCTTCCTCGTCGAAGTCGCCGCCGCGCTTCTCGGTCAGGTAGAGGTTGCCGTACACCTCGTCCCGGATCCGCACCGGCACCCCGAGGAACGACCGCATCGGCGGATGGCCGTCGGGGAACCCGCTGGAGCGCGGGTCGTCGGCGATGTCGTGCAGCCGCAGCGGCTGCGGGTGGGAGATCAGTTCGCCGAGCAGGCCGCGGCCCTCCGGCCAGTGGTGGATCCGGGCGATCTGCGACTCGTCCAGGCCGACGGGGACGAACTCGACCAGCCTGCCGCCCTCGCCGATGACGCCGAGCGCGCCGTAACTGGCGGACACCAGTTCGACCGCGGCCTCGACGATCTGCCGGAGGACCACCTCGAGTTCCAGGTGGCTGCCGACGGCGACCACGGCTTCGAGCAGCGCGTGCGTCCGGTCCCTGGTGTCGAGAACCTGCTGGAGCCGCACCTGCAGCTCCGCCAGCAGGTCATCGAGCCGCAGGTGGGGCAGCAGCGGGCGGGAGTCCTGGCTCTCCACCAGCTACACCTGCGAGTCGCGGCGTGCCACGCCATGATCGTACGCCGCGGCCCCGGGATGCCAGGCCCCGGAGTGCCCGCCCGGACCAAGGTCCGCTCGTCCCATGGACGAAGGTCCCCCGGACGCATGACCCGCGGCCCTGCAAGCGAGGACCCGTGCCAGCGCGAAGCTGAAGGCAGCTAAAGGGTCTTCGGCCGGACCGCGGGGCCCGGCGAGATGCAAGGAGGCATCGAGATGCGCAGAAGGACATTCGACGCGCTGGCGACAATCGCAGGCTTCGTGCTTGCGGCTGTCCTGCTGGTCGCGGGCGGGCTGCTGACCTGGGGCCACTCGTTCGTGACCAGTGAGGTGCACAACCAGCTCGCCGCTCAGAAGATCGTGTTGCCGCCGGCCAGCAGCCCGGCGATCAAGGAACTGCCGGCCGCCGACGCCGCCGCGATGAGCCGGTACTCCGGTCAGCTCATGACGACCGGCGCGCAGGCGCAGACCTACGCGGACCACTTCATCGCCGTGCACCTGGTCAAGATCGGTGGCGGCCAGACCTACGCCCAGCTGTCGTCGAAGTCGCTGGCGCAGCCGAAGAACACCGCGCTCGCCGACCAGGTGCAGACCGTGTTCCGCGGCGAGACCCTGCGCGGGATGCTGCTGAACGCCTACGGGTTCTGGAAGATGGGCCAGATCATGCTGATCGCGGCCTGGGCCGCCTTCGCTGGCGCCGCCCTGATGCTGATCCTGTCCGTGCTCGGCCTGGTGCACCTGCGCCGCGCCGCCCCGGAGTCGGAGGTCTTCCCGAAGCTGGCCACCAAGGCTCAGGTGAGCGCCGCCTAGCCCACCCGGCTCACGCCGGCCGCGCCCCTCGCCTACGTCCCCGGCGAGGGGCGCGCCCGGCATCGCCGTTACTGGTTCAAGAGCGTGACCTATGTGATCCTCACCGTTGCTGGCGCTCTCGCGGCCGTTCGGGGTAGCGCTGCCGGCAGCTGGGACCAAGGTCCCGGGCGGACGTGACGGATCTCCCTACCAGCCGCACGGCCCTCGGACGGACGCTGCTTGTGAAGATTCGCGCACCTCCCTTTGCGCGTACTAAAGGAGCACCCGATGAGGACCGCGCTGGCGGCAGCCCCCCGTGTCGCTGCCATTGACCTGAATCAGCCAGGCACCTATTTGCACTGGTCGATTTTTGAGATCTCGGTCGCGAACCTGGTGGTGATCGCCGTCATGGTCGCGATCTTCGGCGCCGCGCTGCTGCTACCCTTCCCGCACCGGGACCGCACCTTGCCCGCTGCGGCCGAGCCCGCCGCGGGCGGCGAGCCGGTGCCTGGTGCCATGGGCGACGACGCCGACGCGCGGATGTGGACGGCACGGTCCCGGCGGTGGGCGCTGCGCACGCTTCCGCCGGGCAAGCTGCTGCCCGACCGGCAGCCCGCCTACGTCGCCTCGTGGGTCTATGTGTTCGGCGTGGCGACGCTGGCCGCGCTGGGCCTGGCTATTGTGTCCGGTTTCGCCCTGGCGGTCGGCGGCGCCGACTGGTGGCACACCAATCCGGTCGGCCATTTCTTCAACAGCATGCACCTGTGGAGCGTCGAGCTGTTCATGGCGTTCATGGTCATTCACTTGTGGGGCAAGTTCTGGATGGCCGCCTGGCGCGGCCGCCGGGCGCTGACCTGGATCACCGGCGTGGTGGCGTTCGGCGCGTCGGTCGTGGAGTGCTTCACCGGCTACGTGTCCCAGCAGAACTTCGACTCCCAGTGGATCTCCTCCAACGGCAAGGACGCGTTCAACGCCACCGGTATCGGTGCGTTCTTCAACGTGATGAACTTCGGCCAGATGCTGCTGTGGCATGTCGTGCTGGTGCCGATCATCTTGATCGCGCTGGTCGGCGCGCACGTGCTGCTGGTCCGGGTGCGCGGGGTCAGCCACCCGCTGCCGGCCAAGCGGATCGGCTGGCGTGACCGGGCCGCGCGCAAGGCCGCCCGGGAGGCCGACGCCGGGCCGTGGCGCGGCCGGACCCGCCGCTACGACATCCTCAAGGAAGGCGCGATCGCCACGGCGATCGCGCTGGCCCTGGTCCTGGTCATGGCGGCCGTGCTGTCCTCGCCGGACGTGCCGTCGGTCTCGGTGCAGTCCTGGGCCAAGGTGGCGCCGGCTGACTTCCTCGGCACCGCCGCCACCGAACTCTCCGGCACCGGCCTGGCCGCGTCCTACGGCCCGCCCTACAACCACGGCACCGCCGCGGTGCAGCAGGTGGGGCCGATCAACTGGCAGAAGCTGTCCGGCGTCACCCAGCCCGTCAACGCCGCCCAGGACTTCGTCCTCACGCCGCTGGCCAAGCTGGCCCCGTTCAGCCCGGCGCTGGCGGCCGCGCTCACCACCTACACCAGTGCCCCCGCTGCCCAGCAGCAGAAGTGGGCCACCGCCTACGGCACCGCCGTCACCAAGGTCAAGTTCGTCAACGGCACCCCGGTAGTGCCGCCAGCCAGCGACGGGCCCGTCCCGGTGATGATGGCCGCCGAGCTGACCATGGCCCGCAGCGGCGCCCTGGACACCGACCTGCTCGCCCAGCGGCAGTTCTACGGCACCGACTTCACCAAGCCGCTGCTGTTCATCGCCGACGGCGCCTACTACGCCAACCTGGCGGCCGCCATGCACCTGACCGGCGACCAGTGGGGCGTCATGAACGAGACCGGCAGCTACCCCGGCCAGCCCTGGCTGTGGCTGTACCAGTTGTGGTACCACGTGGCGCCGTTCAGCAACTCCGCCAGCGTGGACGTCTGGGCGGTCTACCTGACCGGCATCGCCACCCTGCTGCTGCTCGCCATCCCGTTCATCCCCGGCCTGCGCGACGTTCCCCGGCTGATCCCGGTGCACCGGCTCATCTGGCGCGGCAAGGACTACGGCCAGCCACCCGCCCCCGAGCCCGCCGCGACCGGCTCCGCTACGGCAGGCCGGCCGGCCTAGCCGTTCCAACCCGCGCCGGACTCCGGACGGTGGCCCCGGGGGGAGGGTCACCGTCCGGCCTTTGTCCGGGGCGCGGCCTAGGCTGGCGCCATGCCTGATTTGCGGGTTCTGTTCCTCGGCGGCACCGGGATCATCAGCTCGGCATGCTCGCGGCTGGCGGTCGAGCGCGGCATCGACCTATTCGTGCTCAACCGCGGCCAGACCACCGACCGCCCGCTGCCACCGGAGGCGACCGTGCTGCGCGGCGACGCCAGGGATCCGGCCAGCGTCAGGGCCGCGCTGGGCGGCCGGGAGTTCGACGCGGTGGTGGACTGGGTGGCCTACACGCCGGACCATGTGCAAGACGACATCGACGTCTTCCGCGGCCGGGCCGGGCAGTTCGTGTTCATCAGCTCGGCGTCGGCGTACCAGACTCCGCCGTCCCGGGTTCCTGTAGTGGAGTCCACTCCGCTACGCAACCCCTACCTTCAGTACTCCCGGGACAAGATCGAGTGCGAGGAACTGCTTCGGGCGGCCTACCGCGACGAGGGGTTCCCGGCCACGATCGTCCGGCCAACGCACACCTACGACAAAACCAACATCCCGCTGCACGGCGGCTGGACGGCCCTGGCCCGGATGCGCCAGGGCAAGCCGGTCGTGGTGCACGGCGACGGCACCTCGCTGTGGACGCTGACCCACCACGAGGATTTCGCGCAGGGTTTCGTGCCGCTGCTCGGGCACTTCCGCACCCTGGGCGAGAGCTTCCACATCACGTCCGACGACGTGCTCACCTGGGACAAGATCACCCACACCCTGGCGGCCGCCGCCGGGGTGACGCCGGACATCGTGCACGTGCCCTCGGAGGTGATCGCCGCCGCCGACCCGGTCTGGGGTGCCACCCTGCTCGGCGACAAGGCGCACTCGATGGTGTTCGACAACGCCAAGCTGCGCAGCGTGGTGCCGGGCTACCGGGCGGTCATCCCGTTCGAGCAGGGCGCCCGCGAGATCGTCGACTGGTACGACGAGGACCCCGCCCGGCAGCTCATCGATGCCGGGGTCGACGCGGTCACCGCCAAGCTGGCCCTGGCCTTCCGGCCGGGGGCCTGACCGGCGTGGCTACCGCGCAGGACGTGCGCAGGCTGGCCCTGGCCCTGCCCCGCGCCTAC
Source organism: uncultured Actinomycetes bacterium (assembly GCA_963726415.1). Classification (GTDB taxonomy): domain Bacteria; phylum Actinomycetota; class Actinomycetes; order Streptosporangiales; family Streptosporangiaceae; genus DASXKD01. Next base: position 284,828 of record CAVSCM010000036.1, on the reverse strand, counting down.
GAGGCCCTGGTCCGGGACTACGTCAAGTTCCGGGTCGGCCGGATCGTGTTCCTGTCCATATCCCCGGACGAGGAACTGCTTGGCTTCGGCTTCCCCAAGGAGGAGCGGGCCGCGCTGGTGGCCAGCGAGCCGGGCAAGTTCCTCATGCCGGTGCGCTCCGACGAGCGCTACAACTGGGTCCGTGCCCGGCTCGCGGTGCTCGACGAGGAAGAACTGGCCGAACTCGTGCTCGACGCGTGGCGCATGTGCGTGCCCAAGCGGGTCGCCGAAGCCTACCTCAGCAGCAACCGGCCCCAGCCCTAGCGCCGTCCGCCGTAGTGGACCGAATCCCCCCATAAGAGGCGTGACGCCTCATGTGTCTCCCCATGGCCCGCTTGCGGGTCTGGTTAGACGCTAGGCAAGGGCGATCACCCGGTGCTGGCGCGAACGGATGGTTACGCCTACCTCATTTGCGTGATCGCGGTAAGCCAACGCAGGTGATGCCGGACGGTGAATAGTGACTGCACCGGTCGTGCCGCCGGTTCAATTCGCGGAGTGCCGGGCAAGAGTAGTCAAAGTGGGCCAAGAATCCAGTAGAACACCTGTGCGAATATCTGGACGCGAACATGAGCTTCGCCAGGGGCGAAGAAGGCTAGGCCGCTCGTGCTCACCGGAAAAGCGCGACGGGCAATTGCTATCGGAATTGCTGTGGGGTTCCGGAAGATTGGCACCGCTCAGTTGAGCGCCCGGTCCGGGCAATCGACCGGAAACCACAACGGGATATGGACGTCCATCCATTATCGGGCGCCTCCCGCGGGGCGGAGCAGCGGCCGTCGCCATCGGGTCGGCTGGTGGTGCGAGGGTCTTGGCCGCGGGGGGCCGGCCGGTCTGGATGGGTGGCGGCTGGTGTATTGCGGGCACTTCGGCTCTTGCGGACAGGCCGGGGCCGGGGTGAGATTGTTCGAGTACGACGACGTTCTGGAGGCGGTCGTGTCTGAGCCCGCACAGCAGCGGATCGTGGTCGGGGTCAAGCGGTCTGCGGCGTCTGTAGCGGCGCTGCGGTGGGCTGCCGCGGAAGCGCGACTTCGCCGCGCCACACTGCACGTCGTGCACGCCTGGGAACCGGCCGCCGGCCGCGCTTCCTACGCCATTCTCGGCGACAGCCCGGCCAGCGGGCAGGAACGGTTCCGGGCCGGGGACCACCTCGCCGCGATCATGCGCGCCGCATTCGGCACCGAGGTGCCCGGGGACATCACGGCGGAGGTCGTCGAGGGAATGGCCGAACGCATCCTCGCGCACCGCTCCAGGGACGCCAGCCTGCTCGTGCTGGGGGCGGCCGCCGACGCGGGTGTGACCCCGCGCCCGGCGGGGCCGGTCATCCGCGCCTGCATGCGGAGCGCGCGGTGCCCACTGGTGATCATCACCGCCGCGGTGGGCGCACAGCCCCCTGTGGTCAATGCGCCGGTAGCCGTCTCCTAGCCGGCGCGCCCCGCCTGGAGCCACGGTCAGCGCACGACGAGCACCGGCCGGTCCGCCAGGTGGATGACCTTGTGCGCGGTGCTGCCGAGCACAAGGCCGGCCAGGTCGCCCCGGCCGCGTGAGCCCATCACGATCACGTCGGCGCCGATCCCTGCCGCGTCGCTGACGATCTCCTGTGCCGCCTTGCCGAACACGGTGTCCCTGACCACGGCGTGTGCCTTGATCCCGGCCCGGGTGAGGTCCGCCGCCGCGGTGGTGGCGGCCTCCGTGGCCTCGTCGGACGACTCCGCGGAGGTCAGCAGGCCGGTCTTGCCCATCGCCTCGCGCTCGCGCAGATGCACCACCCACACCTCACCGTGCGACAGCAGGGCGAGTTCGCGGGCGGCCGCCAGGGCCCGCTCGGACACCTCGGAGTGGTCAACCGCGACAAGAATTTTCTCGTACATCGCCCGTCCCTCCTCTATACCAAGGAACGGTATGCACTTCCGTCACTCCCGGCTAGAGCCCAACGTCCCCTGCTACGGCAACGGCATCAAGCCATGCAGCGGGAAGACCGCGCTCCGGGTGGCCATGATCATTCGGTCGATGGGGTCCGCCGGGTCGTAACCCGACTCGAACGACGGGAACTGTGCTGGCCGGCCCTCGGTCATCAGCTCGGGCGCGGACCGGCCGGTCCGGCGGCGCACGTAATCGCGCCAGTCCGCGGGGGTGGGCGCCTGCGGGTCGATGGGGCTCCCTGCCGCCTCGGCGAGCAGGTGCGTCCAGGTCCGCGGCACGACATCGACCAGCGAATAGCCGCCACCCCCGGTCAGCAGCCAGCGCCCGCCCGCGGTCTCGTGGGCCAGCCGGTGGATCGCGGCATGGGCGGTCCGCTGGGCGTCGATGCTCAGCTCCAGGTTGGCGAGCGGGTCGGTCCAGTGCGTGTCGCAGCCGTGCTGGCTCACCAGCACCTGCGGCCGGAACTCCCGCAGCAGCGGGGGCACAACCGCGTGGAACGCGCGCAGCCAGCCGGCATCGCCGGTGCCGGCCGGCAGCGCCACGTTCACCGCGGCGCCCTCGGCGCCGGGCGCCCCCGTCTCCGTGGGCAGCCCGGTACCGGGGAACAGCGTGGCCGGGTGCTCGTGCAGGCTGATCGTCAGCACCCGGGGGTCAGCCCAGAACGCCGCCTGAACGCCGTCGCCGTGGTGCACGTCGATGTCGACGTAGGCCACCCGCTGGACACCCTGGCCGAGCAGCCAGGCAATGGCGATCGCCGGGTCGTTGTACACACAGAACCCGCTGGCGTGACCGGCCATGGCATGGTGCAGGCCGCCCGCGATGTTGGCGCCGTGGTCGGCCGCGCCGGTCCACATCGCCCGTGCCGCGGCCAGTGTGGCCCCGGCCACCAGCGCCGAGGCGTCGTGCATACCGGGGAACACCGGGTCGTCCGGAGTGCCGAGCCCATACCGCAGCAGGAAACGCAGATCGTCGGTCTCCCCGGAACTGGCCTGGCGCACGGCGCTGATGTACGCGGGGTCGTGCACCAGCCCGATCTCGGCCATCGTGGCGGGCTCCGGTACGGCCACCGTGACCCCGGCCGCGTCCAGCACGCCAAAGTCGCGCGCAAGCTCCACGGTCAGCTCGACCCGGACCGGAGCCAGCGGGTGCCCAGGCCCGAAGTCATACCGGGTCAGCCGGTCGTCCCAGGCCACGTGCAGGGTGCAGGCCACCAGCGCCTCCCTTCGCCGTCAGCAGCCCGTGGGCGGTGGGGCCGTTGCGGCCGGGTCCGGGCGGGCATAGCACGATATGGACAGTCGCTGAGCACACAGCCGGGCCGAACGCCCGCGATAGGGCCAGCTTAGGAGGAGGGTCATGGACGGAGCGGGGAGGGCATCGGCCGCTGGCGAAGACGCCATGGCGGCCATCGCCCCCGAAGGCGGCCTGTTCGCCAGGCTCGACCCGGTCAGCTTCGGCAGTTCGCTGCTGGCCGTGGCCTGGCGCGCCGCGCTGAAGCCCTATGCCACCTCCGCCGCGTTCTGGCAGTACGCGGCGACCCTGGCCGGGATCGGCCCGGAAGCCGTCGCGCGCTGGACCGGCCACGGCCCGGACGACGGCGGCCCTGGTGCCGGGGTGCTCGCCAAGGACAAGAGGTTCGCGGACCGCACCTGGCGGGACAACCCGGCGTACTTCGCGATCGGGCGGGCGTATTTCGCCGCGGTGGGGCTCGCCGAAGACCTGCTTGCCGTTGGCCGCGGCGACAGGGTGACCGATGCGAAGGCACGGCTGGCGTCCGACCTGATACTCGCGGCACTGGCCCCGACCAACTACCTGGCCACCAACCCCGCGGCGCTCAAGCGGGCCTTCGAGACCGGCGGTGCCAGCGTGGTGGCTGGCGCCAGGAACTTCCTTGACGACCTCAGGAACAACTCCGGAATGCCCCGGCAGGTGGACACCAGTCCGTTCGAGGTCGGCCGGAACCTGGCCGCCGCACCAGGCAAGGTCGTCTTCCGCAACGACCTGATGGAGCTGATCCAGTACGCGCCGCAGACCCGCCAGGTCAGGTCCGTGCCGATGCTGGCCAGCCCGCCGTGGATCAACAAGTACTACATCATGGACCTGGCCCCCGGCCGCAGCTTCCTGGAATGGGCCATCACCCACGAGCGCACGGTCTTCGCCATCTCCTACCGCAACCCGGACGCGAGCATGAGCGGCGTGACCCTGGACGACTACCTGGTGCACGGCCCGCAGACCGCGCTCGACGTGATCACCGACATCACCGGGGCGCCGAAGATCGACATCGTCGGGCTTTGCCTCGGTGGGGCGCTCACCGGCATGCTCGCCGCCTACCTGGCCGGCACGGGCGACGACCGGCTCGGCTCGATCACCCTGCTGAACACCCTGCTCGACTACAGCGAGCCGGGCGTGCTCGGCGCGTTCACCGACGAGGCCACCGTGTCCCGGCTGGAAAAGCAGATGGAGAAGCAGGGGGTCCTGGAGGGCCGGCAGATGGCCACGACGTTCGACACGCTGCGGCCCAACGACCTGATCTTCAACTACGTGGTGTCGAACTGGCTGCTCGGCCAGGACCCACCGGCCTTCGACATCCTGGCCTGGAACAGCGACAACACCCGCATGCCCGCCACCATGCACGCGTTCTACCTGCGCTCGCTGTACCTGCGCAACGAACTTGCCCGCGGCGTGCTCGAGGTCAAGGGTCAGCGATTGTCGCTGGCCGACGTCCGCAACGACGTCTACGTGGTCGGTGCCATCAACGACCACATCGTGCCGTGGCACGCCTCCTACAAGACGACGGGCCTGATGGGCGGGAACGTCCGTTACGTGCTTTCCAGCGGCGGCCACATCGCCGGCATCGTGAACCCGCCGGGACCCAAGGCCTGGTACGAGGCTGCCAAGCCGCCGAATCCGGACACCGCGCAGCAGTGGCGAGCGACGGCAGAGCACGTCAGCGGTTCCTGGTGGGAGGACTGGGCCAAGTGGGCGGGCCGACGGGCGGGGCGCCGTACTGATCCGCCGCCCATGGGGAGTGAGAAACACCCAGCCATCGCTGACGCGCCTGGGAGCTACGTACATGGTTGACGCCCTTGGGCGTGTGAAGGTCAACCAGGCAGTTGCCCGGACGCGGGACAAAACCGCGTCCGGGCAACTCCCTGGCCGACCGGAGCCTGCGCTCCATTAGTGCCGATCTTGTTACGGATCCTTTGGCGGGCCTTCTGTGCGGCCGCTCGCCTTGGCGGGCGCTGCGGTGGCCGTGGTGGGTCGGCCGGCCGCTTGGCGGGCGAGGTGAAGAGATCTAGTTGCTTGATATATCTAGAGGGCGCTTGACAAGGTGCGCGCGGTTGCGTACTTTAGTTTGCAGAAGGCATCGAGGAGGAACCATGAGCGAGACCAAGACCGTCGGGCAGGAGCTCCAGGGCGAGATTCTGAAGACCGTCCGCAAGGGCCAGGAGGCCGTCGTCGACGCGATCCAGGTGTGGGCGGACGCCGTCCAGGCCATCAAGCCGCCGCTTCCCGAGGTGGGCATCCCGTTCGCCGACAAGCTGCCCAAGCCGAGCGAGCTGGTGGCCGGCACGTACGACTTCGTCGAGCAGCTGCTCGCCGCGCAGCGCAAGTTCGCCGAGGATGTGCTGCACGCGACCGCGCCGCTGTTCTACGGCGACACCGCTCCCGCTGCCAAGAAGACGGGTACCGCGGCCAAGTAAGGCCCGCTCCGCGGGGACGGGCCGGCCCGTCCCTGCCCGTTGCAGCGGGCACAGGAACCATCCGCCGCGCGGCGGCCCGGCAAGGGCCGCCGCGCGGCGCATTGCTCAGTATTGTTAGCACACGGACTTGCTAGTGCACGGCGCGTGCTGGGAGGCGAGGTGACCGTGACGGACGCATGGGACGCCCAGATGAAGGCGCTCGGCAGCTTCATTCGCAGCCAGCGCAAGCTGGCGAACCTTTCGCTCCGCCAGCTTGCCGACCTGACCAGCCTGTCCAACCCGTACCTGAGCCAGATCGAGCGCGGCCTGCACCAGCCCTCGGTGCGGGTGCTGCGGCTGCTGGCCGACGCGCTCAACGTGTCCGCCGAGACGCTGCTCGCCGAGGCCGGCCTGCTGGAGCACGCCGCGAACGCCGCCCGTGGCGACGAGCAGGGGAGCCCCGGCTCGGTGGAGTCGGTAATCCGGGCCGATGCCCGGCTCGACGACGAACAGAAGGCCGCGCTGCTCGCGGTCTACCGGAGCATGCTCAGGGAGTAGCGGGCTGTCCGGACCGCTCGCAGTGGCGGGCGGGTCAGCGGCTGCCGTCATGTTCCTCGCGCCGGATGGCCGCGCCTAACTGGGCAGCCGTCCACGCCGTGAGGAGCCGTCCGTCCTTGGCGGCATAGATGCGGCGCGCGTCCGGACCGCTTGCCGCGCTGGCCCACACCGAACCGAATCGCCATCCGGGGAACTCCTCGTGGAGCACGTCCAGGTCACTCCGCTGCGTGCCGTCAACCTGCCTCTCGTCCGAAGCGCTCATACTAGAAGGGTACACCTGTGTACACACGGGTAAGCCCTGATAGTCACGTGCGAGCACACGGGGGGAACGCTGGCACGATGATCGACCACGGCTCGCCGGTGCCGCTTCACGAGCAGCTCACAGCACTTCTGCGCGCCCAGATCAAGTCCGGGGAGATCGAGAGCCGGGTGCCGTCGATACTCACCTTGTCCCAGGAATACGGGATCTCGCACCGCACCGCGCAGCGGTCGCTGGAGACCTTGCGAGATGAGGGAACGATCATCTCGGTCCGGGGGAAAGGCTATTACGTAGCCGAGCGGAGCTAGCGCCCGCGAGCGGATCGCCGCGCGGGCCGAAGGTCCCGGATATCGGGGCCCATCGCCCTCCCGCCACCGCGTCTTGCTGAGCAGACTGGAGCCACGACGGGAGGTGGCTGCGATGCGCGCTCGGGTAGGCGACCGGCTGGTCGTCGGGAAAGACCGGACCGGCGTCGTGGTCGGGGTGCCGTCGGCGGACGGCTCACCGCCGTACATCATCAAGTGGCTGGCCGACGGCCACATGGCGATGGTGTACCCCGATCAGTACTCGCGCATTGTCCCCGGGGGCCCGGCGGCTGGGTCCACGCCATGACGGACGCCAGGTACGCGCTCCTGACCGACGGGAGCACCGTGCTGATCCGGCCGGCTGGCCCGGGCGACGCCGAGGCCGTCAGGGCCATGCACGCCGCCATGTCACCAGCCAACCTCTACCTGCGGTTCTTCAGTCCTCAGCCCGCGCAGCGCCGACGCCGAGGCCAGGCGCGTATCCCGCGAACCGGGGCCGGACCATGTCGCGCTGCTGGCCTGGCTCGGCGACCGGCTGGTCGGGGTGGCAAGCTACGAGCCCGCACCCAAGCCCGGCGTTGCCGAGGTCGCGTTCGCCGTGCCCGACGACATGCACGGCCGGGGGATCGCCACTCTGCTGCTCGAGCACCTGGTGTCGGTCGCGCGGGAGCGCGGCCTGCGCGCGTTCACCGCCCAGGCGCTGCTGGAGAACCGCCCCATGCTCGGTGTGTTCGCCGACGCCGGGCTGCCCGTGCACCGCGAACTGACCGGTGGCGTAGTGGAACTCACCTTCCCGATCCCGGCCACGGCCGACGACCGCAGCATGGACGGGTACCTGGACTCGGTGGCCGCCCGCGAGAGCCGCGCGGATGTGGCCAGCCTGCGGCATCTGCTGCTGCCGGACACGGTGGCCGTGGTGGGCGCCAGCCGCCGGCGGGGAACGCTGGGCCGGGAGATCCTGCACAACATCGTGACCGGTGGGTTCACCGGCACGGTCTATCCGGTCAACCCGCGGGCTGTCTCGCTGGCGGGCCTGCCCTGCCTCGCTTCCGTGGATGACCTCCCCGAGCACGTGGACCTGGCGGTACTGGCCGTGCCGGCGGCCGCGGTCACCGACGTCGCGGAGCGCTGCGGCCGCCGCGGTGTCCGGTCCCTGGTGGTGATCACTTCGGGCCTGGGTTCCCGCGGCCCGGACCTGCTCGCGGTGTGCCGCAGGCACGGCATGCGCCTGGTCGGGCCGAACTGCTTCGGCGTGGCCGTGCCGTCGCTCGGGCTGGACGCCACGTTCGCCGCCAGTCATCCCGCCCCCGGCTCGGCGGGCCTGGTCGTCCAGTCCGGCGGCGATCGGGGTCTCGCTGCTGGCGCACCTGTCGGATCTGGGCATCGGCGTGTCCTCCTTCGTCTCGGTCGGCGACAAGTACGACGTATCCAGCAACGACATGCTGACCTGGTGGGAGCAGGACGGCCAGACGAAGCTGGCGATCCTGTACGTGGAGTCGTTCGGGAGCCCGCGCAAGTTCGCCAGGACCGCGCGCCGGGTGGGCCAGCGGATGCCGGTGATGACCGTGGTCGGCGGCAGATCCGCCGCGGGCCAGGCCGCTGCGGCCGTCGCACACCGCGGCGACGGCGACGCCGCTGGTGACACAGGAAGCGCTGTTCGGGCAGGCGGGCGTCATCGCGGTGCCCGGGCTCGGCGAACTGGTGGAGGTCGCCGCGCTGCTGGCCGCGCAGCCGCTGCCCGGGGGAGACCGGGTGGCCGTGGTGACCAATGCGGGCGGGGCGGGAGTGCTCGCGGCGGACGCGTGCGGCGACAACGGGCTGCAGGTACCAGCGCTCTCCGCGGCCACCCGGCGGCGGCTGGCCAGCCTGCTGCCACCCGGTGCGGCGGTGACGAACCCCGTCGACACCACCCCTGCCGTCAGCCAGGATGCGTTCCGCGCCTGCCTAGAGGAGGTGGCGGCCGACAACGGCATCGATGCGGTTCTCGCCGTCATCGCGCCGACCGCCCTCGTCGAGCTTGGCCAGCCGCTGCGCGCCGCCCACGTGGCCAAGTCGCTGGCCGCCGCGGTCCTGGACCAGCGGGAGACGGTGCGCCTGCTCACCCGGGACGAACGCCAGGGCAGCGGTACCGCCGTCCCGGCCGCGATTCCCGCCTACGCGTTCCCCGAGGGCGCGGCCCGGGCCCTCGGGCACGCCGCCGCCTATCGCGCCTGGCGCGGGCGGCAGCGCGGGCAGGTCCCCGAACTCGGCGGGCTGCGGACCGCGGACGCCAGGGCGTGCGTCACGGCCTCGCTCCGTGCGAACCCTGACGGCGGGTGGCTGTCCGGGGAGGCCGTCGGTGAGCTGCTCGGCTGTTACCAGATCCCGGTCGTGCCTGCCGTGCTGGCCGGCTCCGGGCAGGATTCGGCGCGGGCCGCCGACCCTGGGGGCCGCCCGCCACCCCCGGTGGGGGTCGAGGTGATGGTGGGTGTCGTCCAGGAGCCCGTGTTCGGCCCGCTCGTGGTGTTCGGCCTGGGCGGCGCGGCCACCGAGGTGCTCGGCGACTGCACGGCCAGGCTCACCCCGCTGACCGACGCCGACGCGGACGACCTCATTCACGGTGTGCGCGCGGCCCCGCTGTTGCTCGGGCACCGCGGCGGCCCGCCGGTGGACACCGGTGCGCTGGCCGACGTGCTGCTGCGGGTGTCGCGCCTCGCCGACGACCTGCCCGAGGTGGCCGAGCTCGACCTCAACCCGGTGCTCGCCACCCCCGGCGGCGCCCAGGTCGTGGCTGCCCGGATCCGGGTCAGCCCGGCACAGCCACGTGACCCGTTCCTCAGACAACTGCGCTGAGCGCGGGCAGGCGGCAGTATCGTCAATATCGGCGGCGATGCCCGTGGCACGGGTAATCCAGGGGCGCGGCGCAGCGCCGCCAGAAGTGCCGGAGTGAACGGCAAGAACGGAATGAACGGCATGAGCGGCATCAGGAGGCGGGCCCGTCGGCTGGGACGCTGGCTGGGGCTGGACGGCAACCCGCTGCGGCGGCGCACCGACAAGATCGCCACCTGGCTCATGGCCCAGTTCCTCGTGGTAGTCCTGATCGGGGCGCCGCTGTTTGGTATCGCGGCGTTCACCTGGGCCGGCCGTGCCGGTGCCACCGAGCAGCGCGCCGAACGCTCCTGGCGCGAGGTGCCCGCCGTCTTGCTGCGCTCGGTGCCAGCGCCCGACTCCTTCGCCGACGGGGTGTTCGGGTACTCCTGGGTGCCGGCCCGCTGGACGGCACCGACCGGGCAGGTGCGCTCGGGTGACATCCCGGTCGAGGCCGGCCTGGCCGCGGGCCGGAAGGTGCTGTTGTGGGTGGATGCCGCGGGCAGGCCGACCGAAGCCCCGCTCACCCATCGTGCGGTGATGGCGCGGGCCGCCACCGCGGCCGCCGTTGCCACCGCCGTGCTGCTGATCGCCTTGTCCTGCCTTGCGCTGATCGTGCGGTGGCTGCTGGACCGGCGCAGGCTCGCCGACTGGGAACTGGCCTGGGCCATTGTCGGACCGCAATGGACCAAGCGCTTCCGCTCCCGCGGTTAGCGCAGGGGAGGGTATTACATGGGCCGCTAATCCCGGTTGCGGCCCGTAGCCCGTCGACGTAAACGATAAGGATCGCGAATGTCTGAAGGCACCAGCGGTAACGCGGACGTGAGCCCGGTTCTGGAAACGGCTGGACGAGGCGGAATGCCTGCGGCTGATCTCGCCGGGCGGTATCGGGCGGCTCGCCTTCACCGGGCGTTACGGGCTGACCGTGCTTCCGGTCAACTACAAGGTGCACGACGGGGCGATCGTGTTCCGTACCGCGCAGAACAGCCAGACGGGCGAGGACCTGCAGACCGGGATCGCGCACGCCGAATACCAGGTCGCCTTCGAGATCGACCAGATCAATCCGGAGACCAGGGACGGCTGGAGCGTCCTCATCCACGGCCCGGCACACCACATGACCTCGGATTCCGAGCTGGCGGCCGTGCGGCATCGGGGGTCACGCCATGGCCGCGCGGAGCCCGTGAGCACGCGATCCGTATCACCCCCACCACGATCACCGGCCGCCGCCTGAGCCACCGGAACGCCGTCGGCTCGTCCTGACCTGCTGCCTGCAGACCACCGTCTCATGGGGTGCGGCTTCTTAATTCTGAAGTCGATTTAACCCCTCGGAAAACATAAGGAATGTCGCGCGGGTTACCGGTTCGTGACGCATACAATAATCCTATTTTTAAACACGATAAACTCGGATTATTTTTTTGGATAATTCCGCCCGGACCGCTAGACATCACGCTCTTAATGCCTATATTTAGGGATGAAAGACTAGGAATCTGCCCGGAGCGTGGCGGCGCAGGTCACCGGCGAGGTGTAGAGCCGGTGACACCGGGCATGGTGACCCGATCGGTCACTCGGGGAGCGGCGCCGGCGGCGGCAGCGAACAGCGGCAGGAAATGCAGGTCACCGGCGCACCTTTTGACGGTCACCGGGCAGCAACGGAAGGAGAAGGCCAGCGATGCACGTGGACCCCTTCATCGTCCTTGGCAGTGCGGTTGTGGGGCTGCTTGTGGGACTGACCGGGCCGGCGGGGGCGCCCTGATGACGCCGATGCTCATCCTGCTTTTCGGGGTGAAGCCATCCTCGGCGATCTCCAGCGACCTGGTGGCCGCCGTGGTGATGCGGCCCGTCGGCGCGGCCGTTCACCTGTCCAAGAGGACCGTGAACCTGCGCCTGGTCGGCTGGATGGTCTGCGGTTCGGTGCCGATGGCGTTCGTCGGTGCCTTCCTGCTGAAACAACTCGGCGAAAGTTCCTCGGCACAGGACAACGTGGAGCGAATCCTCGGTGCCGCGCTGCTGGTCGGGGCCGCGGCAATGGTGTTCCGCTACTACCTGGACCGCCGGTCCGGCCAGCAGCGGATCGGCCTGATCAACGACGTGCAGGTCCGCCCGCTGCCGAGCATCGGGATCGGCATGATCGGCGGGCTGATCGTCGGCATGACCTCGGTGGGAGCCGGGTCGCTGATGATCGTGCTGCTGCTCTTCCTCTACCCGCTGATCAGCGCCAACGCGCTCGTCGGCACCGACCTGACCCAGGCGGTCCCGCTGACCGCGGCCGCCGCGCTTGGCGCGCTGATCTTCGGCACGGTCGAGTTCGGCGTGACCGCCTCCATCATCATCGGCTCCGTGCCCGCCGTGCTGATCGGCTCGTTCCTGTCCTCGCGGGCGCCGGACCGCTACATCAGGCCGATCATCACCTTCGTGATCTTCGCGTCCGGCCTGAAGTACGTCGGCGTCGGCACCACCGTGCTCGGCTGGGTCCTGTGCGCCGTCGCGCTGACCGGTGGCGCCTACTGGCTGTTCCGCACCCAGCCGTGGCGCAACGGCAACGGCTGGCGACGGTCGCCGCGCGAACGGAGCGGCCGGGGCCAGCGCGAACGGATCACCGGCAGCCCCGCCGGGCGCGAACGGCCGGCGCGCCAACGGGCAGCATGCCAACGGCCAGCACGCCGTCGAGGAGCAAGAAGCCAGCCCGCCCGGCCGGCGGCTAGCCCGGGCAGGGCCCGCGATACCGCGCGGGAGCGAGTCGTGATCATGGGGATTCGGCCGCATAGGCGGGCCGGATCCCCATGATCACGATGGGGCCGGGGTCCCGTGGCTCAGTCCTCGTCGCGGCGCGGATCACGACCACCGGGCAGAACGCGCTGGTGACGCAGTGGATGCTCACCGAGCCGACCAGCATCCCGGTGAACGCCCCGTGACCGTGGTGGCCGACCACGAGCAGGTCGGCTTCCCTGGACGCCTCGATCAGCGCCTGTGCGGGGTGCCCGTAGGCGGTGCTCTTCTCCACGCCGGCGGTGTCCTGGCCCGCGTAGGCCTTGGCGATCGCCGCGTCGAGGGTCGCGTGCATCTGCGCCTCGGTCTGCGCGCGGATGGCCTCCGGCGCTAGCCCCGCCGGCGCGCTCGCCCGCCGCGGTTGGGTAGTGCCAGGCCAGCAGCGCACGCACCCGCGCGCCGGTGGCCGTCGAGTAACGCGCCGCCCAGCGCAGCGCCGCCACCGACTCGGCCGCGCCGTCGACGCCGACCACCACGAGTTCCTGCCCGCCGCCTTCGCCGCTCATTGCCCTCCGCCTTCCCTGATGCTCTCTGGAGAATCCGCAACCATCGAACCCGGTCGGCCCCGCCAAGTACAGGGCCAATGGTCACATGGACACCAGAGGTCACCCTGGTCGACGGCCGCGCCGGCCGGAGATCACCCAGAAGCAAGCGAGCGCGGCCGCCCCTGCCCCCGCGATCAGCAGCGCGATCTCAACCTGGCCGCGCGGCAGTTCGAGGGCGTAGAAGCGGCGCACCGCGGGCAACGGAAACAGCAAGGCGAACCCGGCCAGCGCCGCGCCCACCAGCAGCATCCGGCACCAGGTCAGCGGGATGGCCAGCAGCACGAGCACGCACAGGCTGAGGATGAAGGCGACCAGCACCGCGGTGGTGCGCTGCTGCACAAGCGAAAGGCCGGCGGCCCGGGCCAGCGCGTAGCCGCTCAGCGTCGCCGCGGCAACGATGCAGCCGGCCGGGATGGCGAAGCGCAGCACCCGGCTGGCGAACCCGGGCAGGTAGCGCCGCTGGTTCGGGGCCAAGGCCAGGAAGAACGACGGAACGCCGATCGTCAGCGTGTCGATGATGGTCAGATGCCGGGGCAGGAACGGGTACGGCAGCAGTGCCAGGCTCACCGCGATCGCGAGCAGCGCCGTCCACACCGTCTTGGTCACGAAAAGGTTGGCGACCCGCTCGATGTTGGCCGTCACCCGCCTGCCCTCGGCCACCACACCCGGCAGGGTGGCGAACCGGCCATCCAGCAGCACTAGTTCGGCGACCGCCCTCGTCGCCGCCGCGCCGGATCCCATGGCGATGCCCAGGTCGGCGAGCTTGAGCGCCAGCACGTCGTTGACCCCGTCACCGGTCATCGCCACGGTGTGCCCGCGCGCTTGCAGCGCCGTGACCATCGCCTGCTTCTGGTGCGGGGTCACCCGGCCGAATACGGCGTGCTCCTCCAGCGCCCGGGCCAGCGCATCCGGGTCCTCTGGCAGGCTGCGGGCATCGACCGGCGGGTCCGCGCCGGGCAGGCCCGCGCGCCTGGCTACCGCGGTCACGGTGCGCGGGCTGTCGCCGGAGATCACCTTCAGCGCGACGCCTTGCGCCGCGAAGTAGCCGAGCGTCTCCGCCACGTCGGGCCTGAGCCGCTCGGTCAGCGCGATGAACGCCTCCGCCCGCAGGCCGGGCGGAAGCGACTCGCCCGCCAGCGAGCCCTCGGCATGCGCCAGCACCAGGACCCGGTGGCCGTCGCTGGCCAGTTCGGCCGCTCGCGACAACAGCGCCTGCTGCTCGGCCTGCAGCACCATCTCCGGCGCACCAAGTACCCAGGTGCCGTGCCCGGTGAAGCTGGCGGCGCTCCACTTGCGTGCCGACGAGAAGGGCACCGACGCCGTGCGCTGCCATCCGTCCGGCGGCGGGAAGGCCTGCCCGATCGCGCTGAGCGTCGCATTGCGGGCCTCGTCGGCGGCGAGCGCCCCGAGTGCCTCCGCCACCGGGGCCTGCCCGCCGAGCCGGATCAGGCTGTCGAACGCGATGGTCCCGTCGGTCAAAGTGCCGGTCTTATCCACGCACAGCACGTCCACCCTGGCCAGGCCCTCGACAGCGGGCAGTTGCTGGACCAGGACGTGGCGCCGGGCCAGGGTGACCGCGGCCACGCCGAAGGCGACGCTGGTCAGCAGCACCAGCCCCTGCGGGATCACGCCCACCAGCGCCGCGACCGTCCCGGTCAGCGCCTCCCGTACCGTGACCCTGGCATGCAGCTGGCTGGCCAGCAACAACACCGCGAGCGGCACGATCACCCAGGTGACATACTTCAAGATCCGGTTGATGCCGTCCATCAGTTCCGAGCGCACCAGCCCGAAGCGCCGCGCTTCGGCGGCGAGCCTGCGTGCGTAGGCCCCCGCGCCCACCTCGGTTGCCTGATAGCCCCCGGCCCCGGCCACCACGAAGCTGCCCGACAGCAGCCGGTCGCCCTTGCGTTTGCCCACCGGCTCGGACTCACCGGTGAGCAGGGACTCGTCGGCCTCCAGGCCCGCACTGTCGCGCACCACTCCGTCCGCCACCAGCTGGTCACCGGGACGCAGGTCGACCAGATCATCGGCGACCAGTTCGGCGACCGGGATGTCGTGCCGGGAGCCGTCGCGAATCACGTGCACCTGTGGGGCGCTGAGCACGGCGAGCCGGTCGAGCGTCCGCTTGGCACGGACCTCCTGCGCTATGCCGATCAGCGCGTTGGCGACAAGCACCAGGCCGAACAGGGCGTCCTGCGGCTGACCCACCGCCAGGATCACCGCCAGCAGCGCCCCCAGGATGAAGTTGAACCGGGTCAGGATGTTCGCCCGGAGGATCTCGGTAACCGAGCGGCTGGTGCGCTCCGTGCTGGTGTTCGCCAGCCCGCGTGAGCGCCGCTCGGCAACCTCCGCGCTGCTCAGCCCGGCAGGCGGCGTCGGGTGAACACCGGCGTGTGGCGACGCGGGAGCGGCGGCGGCCGCCTCAGCCATGCGCGATCACTCCAGCAGTTCCGCTTTCCCACCACGATGCCAGCCTGCCCGGTGCCGTGGCCAGGCGGCACGCTCAGAAGATGACGGGCAGGCCGCCCTCCGCCATGACGGCGACCACGGCCGGCTTGGCCGGGCAGCAACAGGCTCGCTCGGCCGTCCAGAATGCGTAGCCGCTTTCGGCGGGCATCGCCGGTGCGGGCAGCGTGGCGACCTGTGGCTCTTCGTGCGGTGTGACGTTCGGCATGGGATCAGCGCTCATGCAGCCAGCCTGCGCCCCGGCCCACACCGCCAGTCAGGGCCAAATGTAGTAGCCGGATCGGCTAAATGGCCCGGGACCTTCTCGACGCGCCCGTTTGCAGTGGGTCCACTGATCCTAATTAATACTGCTTTGACCCCTGGTGCCCGCAGCGCACCGGGGCGAGACTTGGTGGGGCGTTGGTGGGTCACCAACTCGGGTGGCCCTGGCCGAAGGAGTGGATATGCCTGGGATCACGGTGGGAATTGATGGCTCTGAGCATTCGCGCCGGGCGCTGGACTGGGCGGTCCGGGAGGCCGGTCTGCGCGGCGCGCCACTGACCGTGCTGGCGGTGCACCAGGTCGCGTCGAACTACTGGACCGGCGCCCCGGAGCATTATTCAGAGGCGGACCAGCCGGCCACCGACGCGATACGCCAGGCGGCGGAGGACGCCGTGCAGAAGACAGTGAGCCAGGCAGGGGAGCCCGGCCCGGCGTCGGTCACCGTGCGGGCAGTCAGCGGCCTGGCCGCACAGGAGCTGGTGAGTGCCTCGTCGGACTCGGATCTGGTGGTCGTGGGCGCGCACGGCGGCGGCCCTTTCTCGAAGCTGGTTGGCTCGGTGACCAACACGGTGGTCAACCACGCAGCCTGTCCGGTGGTGGTGATCCCGGCCTAGCGCCCCGCCGGGAAGGTATCAGCGGAAAGCAGCGGCCGCGGACAGCGTGGCCGCCAGCTCCCTGCCCCACTGCTCGGCTCGGTCCTCTTCGCCCGGCCGTAGCCGGTTGTCCTTGGTGACGAGGAAGCTCCGTGCGGGAGCGATCTCGGCCAGCCCGTGCCGCACCAGGTGCTTCGCGATAGTCGTTGACGCGCGCCCGGTGAGCAGCGCGGGGCCGCCCATGCGGGTGTCGAAGGCAGCCCCCCAGCCGTGCATCCGGCCTGCCGAGCCGAACCAGTCACGCAGGCCGGGCCCGCGCGCATCGGGGTCCGGGGTGAGCCCGCTGCCGTCCTTGTGAGCGGCCTGCACCGCGGCCTGGCGGGACCGCGTCCCGCTCATGCCGTGGACGTGCGTCGGGCCGCCGGCCACTACCAGGTCCGCCCCGTCGAGCAGTTCCGGCGCGGCCTGCGCCACCGGGGCAACGGTGACGTCGTTGCCCGGCGCCAGCCCCCTGCCGATTGCGCTCGCGACCGCATGGGTGTTTCCGTACATCGACTCGTAGATGACCACAGCGCGCATCTCGCACCTCCGGTAATGCCTGTACTTGCGTTTCAGCCTGCCCCGCGGAGTCCTGGCCCGCAGGGGGCCGAAGGTCCCCGGCCGCGCCGCATTGGTCCCGCGAGCGCCCGGCGTGGCAGAGGCACTCGGCTGACGTCATTGATCGCTGGGGCTGCGGGTATGGAGGTAGCCGTAGGTGACCGGGCTCCCGGTGGCCGGACGGCGACTTCGCGACAGAACGGGCAGGCATGATGCGGCTGCGGGCAGGCGTGGCTATCGATCTGGGCACCGTCAACACCCTGGTGAGCGTCCGCGGCAGAGGGCTCGTCGTGGAGGAGCCGTCCGCGATCGCCGTGGACCGGGCCACCGGCCGGACCGTCGCGGTCGGCCGGGACGCGGACGCGCTGGCCGGCAAGGCGCCTCAGGGTGTCGAGGTCATCCATCCGCTGCGCGACGGGGTTATCGCCGATCTTGAGGCGGCCACGGCCATGCTAGCGGCCTTTATGCGCCAGGCCCGGCTGCGCCGCGGCCTGCTGCGGCCGGCCGCCGTGGTCTGCGTGCCGAGCGGTGCCACGTATGTGGAGCGCCGGGCGCTGGCGGCCGCCGTCGAGGCGGGCCGTCCCCGCTGCCTCGTGCACCTTGTCGACGAGCCGGTCGCCGCCGCCGCGGGCGCGGGCTTCGGCTTCACCGGCGGGACCGGTGCGTTCATCTTGGACGTGGGCGGCGGGACCACGGAGATCGCGGTGGTGGCTGGCGGGCACCTGGTACGTGCCGAGTCCCTGCGGCTGGGCGGCAACGCTATGGATGAGGCGATCGTGGCGGCGGTGAAGGCCGAGCTTGGCCTGCTCATCGGCAGGAACGCGGCCCGGCGGCTGAAGACGGCGCTCGGGCTCACCGGAGGCACGGCCGAGTGGGCGGAGGCCGTCGGCGTGGACGTGCGGCGCGGGACGCCCCGGGCCGAGCGCATCCCCGGTGAACTGGTCGCCGCGGCACTGGAGCCCTGTGTCACCTCGATCATCGAATCGGTCCGGGAGATACTCCTGAACCTGCCGCCCGACCTCGCCGAGGACGTCGTGCTCGGCAAGGTCTGCCTGGCCGGGGGAGGGGCGCTGCTGCTCGGCCTGGCGGGCCGGGTCGAGACCGTCGCGGGCATCCCGGCCATGGTGGTGGACGACCCGCTGCGCTGCGTGGTCCGGGGTGCGGCGGAAATCGTGGAAACCGGTGCCGGTGCCGCGAGCGCCTAGCCACCGGGTGCGTGCTGAGCACGGGGTTGGCCCTGGCATCCTTGATCATCGGGACAATCAGCGCGGCTTGACCCATACGTAGCTAGGGAGCATTCATGGACCTGCGCGGGCGCAGCCTGCTCAAGGAGATCGACTTGTCCGCCGAAGAATTTCTCTACCTCGTCGACCTCGGCGGGTGGCTGCGGGCGGACAAGCGGGCGGGACGGCGTGCGCGCCGGCTGGCCGGCCGGAGCATCGCGCTGATCTTCGAGAAGACCTCCACGCGCACCCGGTCGGCGTTCGAGGTGGCCACGCACGACGAGGGCGGCGACGTCACCTACATCGGGCCGCAGGACTCCCAGCTCGGGCGCAAGGAGTCGATGAAGGACACCGCCCGGGTGCTCGGCCGGATGTTCGACGGCATCGAGTACCGCGGCGACGCGCAGGAAAACGTGGAAACCCTGGCCGCCTACGCCGGGGTTCCGGTGTGGAACGGGCTCACCGATGAGTGGCATCCCACCCAGATGCTGGCCGACATCCTCACCATGCGCGACCACACGGCCAAGCCGCTCGCCGAGGTGACCTACTGCTACCTGGGTGACGGCCGCAACAACACCGCCAGCTCGCTGCTTGTGACCGGCGCCCTGCTGGGCATGGACGTGCGCATCTGCGCCCCGGAGCCGCTCCAGCCCGCGCCCGGCGTGCAGGACATCGCCCGTGGGCTCGCCGCCTCCTCCGGCGCCCGGATGGCGGTCACCGCGGACCTCGCGGCGGCCGTCGCGGGCGCGGACTTCCTGTACACCGACGTGTGGGTGTCCATGGGGGAGCCGGCCGAGGAGTGGGACGCCCGCATCGACCTGCTGCTGCCGTACCAGGTGAACGCGCAGGCGATGGCGGCCACCGGGAATGACACGGTGAAGTTCATGCACTGCCTGCCCGCGCTGCACAACACCGAGACCGAGATCGGGCAGCAGATCTACGACAAGCGCGGGCTCGACGCGCTCGAGGTCACCGAGGAGGTCTTCGAGTCGCCCGCCTCCATCGTGTTCGACCAGGCGGAGAACCGGCTGCACACCATCAAGGCGGCCATGGTGGCCACGATCGGAGAGCCCGCATGAGGGTGGTCGCCGCGCTCGGCGGCAACGCCCTGCTGGAACGCGGCGAACTGGGCGAGGCCAGGGTGCAGGAAGAACACGTGCACAAGGCGGCCCTCGCCCTCGCCCCGCTGGCGCAGGCACACCAGCTCGTGCTCACCCACGGAAACGGCCCGCAGGTGGGGCTGCTCGCCCTGGCGAACGCCCACGCACCCGGCCTGCGCACCCCGTATCCCTTCGACGTACTTGGCGCACAGACCCAGGGGATGATCGGCTACTGGCTGCTCCAGGCCATGCAGAACGCGCTCCCGGACGCCCGGGTCGCCTGCCTGGTCAGCCGTACCCTGGTCAGCGCCGACGACCCGGCGTTCGGCCGCCCGACCAAGTTCGTCGGGCCCGTCTATGACGAGCCGGAAGCGCACGCGCTCGCCGCCGCCCATGGCTGGGAGGTCCGCCAGGACGGTGCCAGATGGCGCCGGGTGGTTCCCTCGCCGGAGCCGCTGGAACTGCTGGACCTGCCCAGTGCCCGGATGCTGCTCGACGCCGGGACCGTCGTCATCTTCGCTGGCGGCGGCGGGGCGCCGGTGGTGCGGGACGCGGCCGGGATGCTGCACGGGGCCGAGGCGGTCATCGACAAGGACCTGACGGCCGCCCTGCTGGCCCGGTCCGTTGACGCGGACGCGCTGTTGCTGCTGACCGACATCGCGGCCGTCCAGGAGGGGTTCGGCACGCCGCAGGCCCGGCCACTGCGCCGGGTGACACCGGCGCAGTTGCGGTCCCGGTCCTTCCCCGACGGTTCCATGGGTCCCAAGATCGAGGCCGTCTGCCGCTTCGTGGAGGCGACGGGGAAGATGGCGGCCATCGGCCAGCTTGGTGATGCCGAGGCACTACTGCGCGGCGACGCCGGGACCGTGGTCGCCCCCTGAGCCGCAATAACGGTTCGCGCCGGGACTGCGGTTTGCGGGTATGAGCTCGGCTGGCTATACCAGTAGTCGCAGGCTGCATCCGGCGGCCGGCGAGCGCGAAGAGGGGTGTGCAGGTGACCGCGGAATCGATCGACGCGACGGTCCCGCCCAGCGGGACGGGCTGCGCCGAGTGCAACGAAGTCGGGGGCTGGTGGTTCCATCTGCGCCGTTGCGCGCAGTGCGGGCACATCGGCTGCTGCGACTCCTCGCCGGCCCAGCACGCCAGCGGCCATGCCGCCGCCACCGGGCATCCACTGATCAGGAGCTTCGAGCCGGGCGAGTCGTGGTTCTGGAGCTACGCGGAGGACCGGATGTACGGCAGCGGCCCGGAACTGGCCCCGCCCGAGCACCATCCCGCCGACCAGCCGGTGCCCGGCCCGGCGGGCCGGGTGCCCAGCGACTGGCGCTCGCACCTTCACTAGCCGGAGCCGCCGAGTTCACTAGCCGGAGCCGGCGAGCCGGGGACCGGAGCTGCTCCGCCACCCCGGGCCAGGGAACAGCGGCCCCGCGGAACCTGCGCATTTCGCATTGTCACCGGGCCTTACCGCCCATGGTCTCCTACTATCGATGGTCACATGCGCGGCGCACGACCCTGAGGTCCCCGGGCGGCTGTGTTACGTGGGCGACTGGGAGGCCGAGGACCCGGCAATGGCAGACAGCGATGGCTCGCGCTGGCTCTATTGCGGAGTCGCCCGGCGCCCCTAGCCATCGTCACGGATCACGGTTTCGGTCAGGAAGCCGGTTCCGCGCCCACGTATTCGCGGACCTCTTGGATGGCCCAGTTGTTGCCGTCGGGGTCGGTGAAGAAGGCGAACTTTCCACCGTCCCTGGGGTCCATCGTCTGGACCGGGGAGACGTCGACGCCCCGGCCGGCCAGTTCGGTCCTGGCCGCCTCGATGTCGCGGACGACCAGTTGCAGGCTCGCCGAGGTGCCGCCCAGATCGGCACCGGCCGGTACCACCTTCGGCCCCACCACTACGGAGCACCCCGAGCCTGGCGGGGTCATGTGCACCACGCGCATGGTTTCGGTGGGAGCGGTGTCGGCGTCCAGGCGGAAGCCCAGCTTGCCGGTGTAGAAGTCCTTCGCGCGGTCGATGTCGGTGACCGGTATCACGACGACTTCCAGCTTCCAGTCCATGGTTGGTTCCCTTCGGTTGCGGCGCCCCGGTGGCGCTGTCATCTCCGAGGACGAAGCTGCCGCGCCGGTCTCGACATCCGTAGCAGATGTAGCGCACGGTGGTCGGCCTCGGACTCAAAGTCATCGCTGGAGAGCGTAACGCAGGGCATCAAAAGGTAATGATCCGAGCAAATCATGGGTGATCATGACTAGTTCTGCCGTTTTATATACAGAGAACAAGTGCCCCGGGATTCAGCCTGCATCCGATCGCACAGTGGGGAAAACATGACGTCCTTGTTCCGGCATGGCCGTTGGCCGTGGCTCGTGCTGGGCGCCGCGGCCTGCGTGGCAGCCAGCACGATGGGGACGCTCGGCGCCGGTGCCGCGGTACGGCCCGCGTCGGCGGGCTCGGGGGCCGCCGCGGTCGAAGCCCAGACACCGCTTCCGCACACCAGGCCCGCCGCGGCGGACAGCAAGATGTACGCGACACTGTTCTTCTCGCGCTCCGAGGTCACCGGGGCCGACGCCTGCACACCAGATGACACCGGCATCGCGCGCCTGGACACCACTGTGGCGCCGTACCTGACGTTGCTCCGGATGGCCGGGACCGGTTCCCTGGTCACCGACGTGACCCATAAGACGAAGAACAACTGCACCCACAACGGTGACTCGCTCACCGCTTCCTGGGCCCAGGCGACCTCGCTGGCGCAGACCTACGGCTGGCATTTCGTGTCGGCCACCGCCACTTACCCCCCCAACATAACCAGGCTCCCCCCGCTGGAGCAGCAGGCGGAGACCTGCGGATCCGCGAACACGATTGACAATCACGGGTTGCCCGGCGCGCACGGGCTCATCGCCTATCCCGGGGCCGCGGGGCTGCCGACCACCGTTCAGGCCAAGTACGGCGTCAAGTGCTTCGCCTGGGGCCGGGAGTACGACAAGTCGGGGACCACCTCTGCTGCGATGGGCACCACCGCGCCGTACTGGCAGCTCACCCGGGCGTTCAACGGCGGCCCGTGCAACGACCCGACGGCGGCGTGTTACACGATCGCTGCGCAGGGCAGCACGCGCTACGCGACGCCGGCCGAGATCATCGCGCTCGTCGATGCGCTCCAGCCGGGCCAGTGGCTGACCCTGCAGTCCTACATCCTGGTCACCGGGAAGAACCCGCCGTACGCCCACAACGGCACCCGGTGGAACTGCAACTCCTCCGACCCGGACCTGCACTGGACCAACGACGTCGAGCGCTACTGCTACAACGACTTCCAGCAGGTCGTGCAGGCGATCCAGGCGCGCGGCATCATCGTGACCGACCCGCTCACCGTGGGCGTGGCGTTCGGCCGTCCGGCCACGTACCCCTAGTCGGCTGGCCCGGCCCGGGCGGGCGTGGTCAGGTCCGTCCGGGCAGGCCGACCGCGGCCTCGGCGGTGAACACCAGGAACGTCAGCGTCTCCTGCAGGTACAGCTCGACCTCGGTGGCGGTGTGTGCCAGGTAGCCGATCGAGGCTTCCTGCCCAAGCTGGAGGCGGAAGTCGCCGCCCCTGGTGGTCAGCACGACGGCGCCGGAGATCGCCGGGCGCCCAGATGATGTCGCCGTTGACCAGTCGCTTGAGGTGCTCGAGCACCGGATAGCCGTGGTCGCTGGTCTCGCTGACCGCGATGTAGGCGTCGGCGCTGAGCAGCACGGAGTAAGGGCCGTCGACGCCGCTCTCGCGAAGCTGGCCGATCGCCCGGGCGATCGCCGCCGGGTACTCGCGCACGTCATCGGGCAGGCTCCACCGGGGGATTGCTCGAGCCCGGCCGGATGCCCTCGATGCCGGCCGCCGGATAGCCGTCGAAGATCGCGCGGTCCTCGGCGAAGGCGATCTGGCGGGCGGCGTCCTTGACCGGCTGCCAGTCGGAGTCCTCCGCGCCGCGCTCCACGTCGTCGATCTCCTCGCGGCTCAACGTGAACGGCACGCGCAGTTCCACCAGTGCCGCGGCGATGCGCTGCCGGGCGTGCACCCCGTCGGCCGGCGCGCCGATGTCGCGCGCCCGCCCGGTGCCCACCGCGGACAGCCCGTAGCCCGCCGGTCCTTGCACGTCCACCACCCGGCGCCCGGCCAGGTGGCGCTTGAGCGTGCGGGTGGCCTCCTCCTCGATCTGCGTCCAGGCGGCCTCGGAGACCGGCGCGAGCTCGCGGTGCAGGTTATCCATCGCCAGGTGCCCCTTTCAGGCTGCCGATATTGAGGGAGCCCGTAGATCCTTGCTGAGCGGGTGTGGGTTCGCGCCCCTCGCGGGCGCGGTGGCGCCGAGGTTTTCCAGCAGCGGCACCGCGGGCACGAAGAACAGGTTCCCGGTGACCGCCGTGCTGAAGTCAAGCAGTCGGTCGTAGTTCCCCTCGGGGGAGCCGACGAACATGTTGGTGAGCATCTGCTCGATCGTGGCAGGGCGAGCGGGCATAGCCGATGAAGTAGGTGCCGTAGCGCCCGTCCCCGACCGAGCCGAACGGCATGTTGTCCCGGAGGATCTGTATCTCCTCGCCGTCGGCACCGGTGATGGTGGTCAGCGCGTTGTGCGCGTAGCTGGGCTTCACGTCGTCGGCCAGTTCGATGTCGGACAGCTTGGTGCGCCCGATGATCTTCTCCTGCTCCTCGACCGGCAGCGTGTTCCACGCGGCCACGTCGTGCAGGTACTCCTGCACGATCACGTAGCTGCCGCCCGCGAAGGCGGGATCCTCGTCCCCGATCAACGTCGCCCGCGCGGCAGCCACGCCGGTGGGGTTCTCCGTACCGTCAACAAAGCCGATCAGGTCGCGGTCGTCGAAGTAGCGGAAGCCGTGCACCTCGGACACGACGGTCACCGCGCCGCCAAGCCGGCGCATGATCTGGCTGGCCAGTTCGAAGCACAGGTCCATCCGCACGGCGCGGATATGGAACAGCACGTCGCCGGCGGTACGCACGGCATGCCGCGGTCCTGCTTTTATTTCTCTGAACGGATGGAGCCCGGCTGGCTGGCCCGTACCGCGATGCGGTCCCACGCTGCCGGACCAAAACCGGTGACGCAGGTCAGATGCCCGTCCAGATCCCGGAAACCCACGGCACGGACCAGGCCGGCGAGGTCCGCGCAGAGGGCGCACCGTGGCCGGCGCTGTCCTCGCCCGGGGCGAGCTCGACCACCAGGAAGATCGCAGCCCCGGTCAGCGGCGCGATGACGGCCTGTGGTTCGGGGGCCGCGTCGCCGGTGTCCGTTGTCACCCGTACATCCTCCACCGTCCGTCGCTCAGGTACCGAACCACCCCGGCACGTCGAGGCGGAACCTGCCCCGCGGGACCATCGTGCGCAGGTCGGCCTCGAGTGCGGCCAGCCGCTCCGGGCCCAGGTGGCTGGCCCATTGCGCGCGCAGATCCTCGAAGATCGCCGCCGACCTGGCCAGTGCGTCAATGCCGCGCGGGGTGAGCCGGACCAGTTTGCGGCGGGCGTCGCTGGTATCGGCGGCGCGCTCGGCATAGCCAAGCTGCTCCAGCCGGTCGATAGTCTTCCCGGCGGCCTGCTTGGAGATGCCAAGCAGGCGGCCCACCTCGCTGGCGGTCGCCCCGTCCAGGCCGATCGCCTGCATCGCGAACCCGTAGGCCGGTCGCACGCCAGGGTGGCCCTGGGCTGCCAGTTCGGCATGCAGCGCGTCGATGAGCTCCCGGAACCCGCCGAACAGCAGCAGGGGCAGCTCGAACCCAGGGGTGCCGTTGGTTGGCATTTTAGACAACCTGGTTTACGGTATAGACAACCATGTTGTCTATCGTAGCCCGGCGGCAGGCCGGGATCTCACGGCTGGAGGAATCCGATGACGAGCTTCCCGTTTCCCGACCACACCCTTGACTCCGCGCCGGACGGTTCCCGCCGCATCATGGCGGCCATGGCCCGGCAGCGCGGCCATGTGCCCGCCGGTGTTGCCCGGCTCGCGTCGTCGCCCCAGCTACTCGACGGTTTCCTGAAGGCCAGCGGCCTGTTCGAGAGCACGAGCCTGGACCCCGTCGCGCGGGAGGTGGTCATCCTGACCATGGCGACCCGCAACCGCTGCCATATCTGCGTGGCCATGCACACGGCGAAACTGGCGGCGCTTGGTGCCAGCCCGGCGCTGGTCGCCGCGCTGCGCGAGCAGCGGCCGCTGCCCGATGAGCGGCTGGCCGCGGTCCAGCGGTTCACCCTTGACGTGGTGGCGGCGGCCGGGGCGGTCAGCCCGGAATCGCTGGAGGCGTTCCTCGGTCACGGGTACACCGCCCGCAACGCCTTGGACGTGGTGCTCGGTATCGGCACCTACACGATGTCGACGCTGGCCAACCGGCTGACCAGGGCGCCGCTGGACGAGCAATTCAGCGAGTTCGCCTGGGCGGAGCCCGTAGCCTGATGACGCACGCCATGGGCGGATCGGTCAGCCGCAGCGACGGGAGCCAGCCGTGCCGGCAGGACGCAAGGGCCATCCACTGTTCGCGCGGTTCTACGCCAGGGTCAGCCCGGGCATGGATGCCGAGGGGATGGCGGGCTACCGGCAGCGTGCGCTGGCGGGCCTGACTGGCTCGGTGATCGAGGTCGGCGCGGGTAACGGGCTGAACTTCGCGCACTACCCGGCCGGGGTTACCGGGGTTCTGGCGGTGGAGCCGGATCCCTACCTGCGCGGCATCGCCGGGGAGCACGCCGGGCGGGCCCCGGTCGCCGTGGAGGTCCGTGATGGGGTGGCCGAACGGCTCCCGGGTGCGGATGGCTCGTTCGACGCGGCCGTGGTGACGCTGGTGCTGTGTTCCGTGGCCGATCAGCGGGCAGTCCTGGCCGAGGTGCGCCGGGTGGTCCGGCCCGGTGGCCAGTTGCGCTTCATCGAGCACGTCCGGTCGGACACGCCCGGCCTGCGCCGGGTGCAGCGCGCGCTGGACGCCACGGTGTGGCCGGCGTTTGTCGGCGGGTGCCACGTGAGCCGGGACACGCTCGCCACGATCGCTGGAGCCGGGTTCACGGTGGTCCAGTCCGAGGCGTTCCTGTTCCCGCAGAGCCGGATCCCCCCGCCCGCCGCCCCGCACGTGTGGGGTATCGCGACCCGGGATCCCTGACGATCGGCGGCGCTGCTTGCCTTTGATGTAAAGCTCGCTTGACACATTCGGGCGATCCCGGGTAGCTTCGAGGTGTCAAACGAGCTTTACATGGCGGAGGTGGATGACGATGGGAGCACGGAATCGCTGGATCTTGAGGGCCGGGACGTTCGCCTTGTCCGCGATCATCCTCGGTTCGGCCATCGCGCAAGCGATCCGGCAACACAGCCTGGACCCGATCGTGATGGTCGGCTGGCTGCCCGCGGTCCTGGTGGCCGCGCTGTACCCGGCCCTGACCGGGCGCGACGGGCCGGCGCATCGGCGCTGCCTGCCTCGGCCGCGGCGAACTGCAGGCTCCTGATCAGTCGGAGCGGACAGCGGCGATCGGAGCATACGAGCGATCGGAGGAGGGAGGCTGAATTCTTGCGATGCCTTTCCTGATCGGTACCTCGGGCTGGCAGTACCGCGACTGGCGGGGAGTGCTCTACCCACGGGGCCTCGCCGAGCGCGACTGGCTGGAGTACTACGCCGGGCGGTACGGCACCGTCGAGAACAACGGCACGTTCTACCGGCTGCCCGCCACGGACACGTTCGCCGCGTGGCGGGCCAAGGTGCCCGACGGCTTCGTCATGACGGTCAAGGCGAGCCGCTACCTGACCCACGTCCGGCGGCTGCGGGAGTCGGCGGAACCGGTGGCGCGCCTCTTGCGAGCGGCGGCGGGCCTTGGTGACCGGCTCGGCCCGGTGCTGCTCCAGTTGCCGCCGAACCTGCGGGCCGACGTTGGTGCGCTGGACGCCTGCCTGGCCGAGTTCGCGCGGTTTCCCGGCCGCGGCGGTTCCGGCGGGCTGGTCCGGGTAGCGGTGGAGTTCCGTCACGAGTCCTGGTGGACCGAAGAGACCCGGCAGCTTCTTGCCAGTCACAACGCCGCCCTGTGCTGGGTGGACCGGCTTGGCCGCCCGGTGGCACCGCTGTGGCGCACCGCGGACTGGGGGTATCTGCGCTTCCACGAGGGCGCGGCGGAGCCTTGGCCGAGGTACGGCACCCAGGCGCTGCGCAGTTGGGTGCAGCGGGCCGGGGAAGCGTGGCCGGACGCTGCGGATGTCTTCGTCTACCTCAACAACGACCAGCATGCCGCCGCGCTGTACGACGCGGCCGCCTTCGCGTCGATCGCCCGGCGCGCGGGCCGCCACGTGACGCCCGTGCCGGAGCCGGGCAACCTCAGGGAGGAACCGATGAGCGACCTTCAGGCCATTGCCGACCGATTCGAGATCGAGGCGCTGCGCGCCGAGTTCACGGACGCGGTGATGATGCGCGACTACGACCGCGTGGCGTCGCTGTTCACACGGACGCTGTATGGCGGATGCCCAACATCCCCGCCGAACTCGTCGGTCAGGACGAGATTCGCGCCTGGGGCGAGCGAGTGCCGGGTTTCGTGGACTACCTCGTGCAGACCACCCACCCGGGCGCGGTCCGGCTTGACGGCGACACCGCATCCGGCCGCGCTTACATCCAGGAGCTCATCCGCCTCCGCGACGGCAGTTCCGAGCTGAACTACGCCATCTACCACGACCGCTACCAGCGCACCCCGGACGGCTGGAAGTTCACCGAGCGTGTCTACGAGATCAGATACCTCGACACCACCCCGCTGGCAGGCTCGGCGCCGGGAGCCTAGCGGAAGCCGGCCGACCCGTTGGAAGGCCCAGAGCACAGTCAGTTGATGTCGAACTCGTTGCCCTCGGGATCTTGCATGGCGATTCCGTAGTGGTCGAGCCCTTCTTCGCTGAGCACACGAACGTAGGAGGCTCCGCCTTGACAGTCTGCACGAGGCCCCCGACATTAACGCGACGCAGCGGAGTCATCCCCCGACGCGAGGACACCCTGCTAACCACACGGCCGCTACACGGGGTCGGGATCACCGGCGGTCTGGTAAGTGCGGCCGCTGGGCAGCCGCCAGGTCATGACGCCGGGCTGGTCCTGGGTCAGCTGCCAGCCCGGGGCCTGCTTGGCCTCGTGATGCCGACGGCACAGCGGAGCGAGATTGCACCAGCAAGTCAGGCCGCCACGCTGGAACGGCGTGGTGTGGTCGAGGTCGCACTGGCTGGCGGGACGGCGGCATCCGGGGAAGGCGCAAGTCTGCTGCCTGACCCTGATCAAGTGCTGCAGCGTCGCCGGTGGCCGGTAGGCCGCGGACTGCCGCTCGTGGGTACACCCGGCGGACTCGAACCATTTCATGGGGATACCCGCCAGCCAGGGGATACTTGCCAGCCAGGGGATACCTGCCTGCATGGCGGGCGGTCCGGGGCCATGATCGGGTGGGGCGGGACCGGGCACGGGGGATGTGCGTGCGTGCGCCGATGGTGCCGGGCCAGGCGCGCGGGATTCGCGGGCGTGATCCGGGGGTGCTGGGCCGTGTGGCAGTGGTGCCGGGCCAGGCGCGCGGGATTCGCGGGCGTGATCCGGGGGTGCTGGGCCGTGTGGCAGTGGCCCCAGGCCAGGCGCCGGGGACGGAGGGCCGTGCCCCGGGCGAGCGCAGCCGTGGGCGACCGGTCGGCCGTCCCAGCCGGTCAGCGTCACGCACCAGCGGGTCTGTGGGTGGTCAGCCATAGCCGTGCCGAGGTGACGACTGTCGTCGGCGGTCAGTGGGCCGAACCCGGTTACCTCTCCGGGTGCGTCCATGGAAGCCGAGCCACGTGCTCAATGGCATGGTCAGGTTGACCGTGCCCGCCACGGCCGGGATATCCGGCCAGCCAGCGCTTGCCGGGCTGTCGGGCTGGTCGGCGCTCGCCGGGAGGCCGGGCCAGTTGGTGCTAGCCGGAAGATCGGCCGAGTCTGAGTGTTGCTGGCCGGTCGGCAGCAGAGAGGAGGCGGGCACGCCGCTGAGCAGGGCGAGGAACACACCGGCGCGGACCTGGTCGGCGGTGCCAGCCAACCCGGCGGCCCGCAGACCGCGAGCCAGAGCGGAGATGTGCTGGTCGGCGGCGATCACCGCGGCCGGGGGCAGGTCACGGCCTGCGAGTGCGGCCGTACCGGCGTGCTCGTCCCAGCGTTCGACGCGGGCTTCCCGCTGTGCCTGCTCTTGCCGCTTCCGGGCGGCACGCGGATCGGCGGCGAGTACCGCCCGGCGGGCCGCCGCTCGTACCTGCGAGGTTGTCTGTCCCGGCGCTCGAACCAGAATGTGCTGCTCCACGGCTGCCGCGTGGTCATCGTCAAGCCCGGTCGTCTCGTCGGCGATGACCCTCACGCGGGGCAGATCGATCGCCCCGGCCTCCAGCGCTCGGGCGGTCAGGGGCAGCCGCCGCAATGCGAGCGCCAGGTCAAGCACGCGCCCGGCGCCGCGACCGGTCAGCGTCAACAGGGCAGCGATTTCGGCATCGGCGTGCTCCGCGGCATGTGGGTACCCGGCCGCTTCCTGCTGCTCTCGGCGGCGCATCAGGTCACTCACCGCCGCCAGTTCCAGCGCGCTGGCCCACGACGACAGCCGGTGCCCGGCGCGGATCACCCCGGCCAGTTCGTCGTCGGTCAACCTGCTCAGCCCGGCAGCACGTGCGCCTTCGGCCAAACCAGCCAGCGCCGCCCCCGGTGACAGCACATCGGCGGCCTCGCCCGCCGCGAACCCGAGTGCGCCGCCCCCGGCGCGGTCGAGACGGCCTGCCTGCGACGGCTTCGGGTGAGTGGCATCCGCTGTAGCTGCGAGGCATTCGTCGAACGACAAGGCGGAGAGGTCGGCCAGCCACGGGTGCAGCCCGTCTGGCGAAACGCTATCCGGGTCGAGGTCCGGGCCCAGCCGCTCCTCCTCGGCAGGCACGGTGAGTACGCCGACCGCTGCTAATGCGGCGATCTCGGCGTCGAGTTCCGCATCCTGGGCAGCCCACGCAGCGGCCGTCCGCTCCACCGAGCGCAGCGCTTCCTGCACCGAATCGCGATCCGCGGGTGCGGGCGGCGCGTAGTGGGCCGAGGAGCGGCCGGCTCGTGGCGATCCGCGGGTGCGGGCGGCTCATAGTGAGCTAAAGGGAGTGGCCGGCTCGTGGCGATCCGGGGGAGAGGGTGGCGCGGGGCGGTCCGGAGATGGCGGCAGCTCCGCGCGGCCTGGGGGTGAAGGCGGCGCGTGGCGGTCCGGCGGTGGCGGCTCCGCGCCCTCCGGCGCAGCGGGCGGCGCGTGGCGGTCCGAGGGCGGCGGCAGCTCTGCGCTCTCCGGGCGTGCGGGCAGCTTCGCCGTCAGGCTTGCTGCGGACATCTGCCTCACCTCCCTAGGAACGGAGCCAACCTGTTGCATCGATGCTACCGACCGGGTCTGACAAAAGTGCCACACCCAAGGGATGATTCGAATAAATCTCTGATAAGACCTGAGTGTTCCGAGCCTGCACAGAGGCAAGATTCCAGGACAAGGGATTCAGGTGCGCCAAGGGGCGTGCCTGTGGTCCGGGCCGGCACGGGCGCGCCCGTGCTGGTAGGTCAGGGTGCGTCCGGGCCGAGGATGCCGGGGAGGCCGAAGGCGGGGAACAGGCTCGCACCGAACGTCGTGATCTCGGCGATCACCCCGCCGCCCGTCCGCAGCACGTCGAGCTTGAAGGCGCGGAACTCCGAGTCGCCCGGCCGGCGCAGGTAGTTGGCCGCGGCGGGCATCCGGTTCGCCGCGGTCGGCACGAGCCGCCAGTCGCCGTCCCGGTCCGGGCCGAACGCGCGCTCCAAGAGCGGCCCGATCGCACCTACCCCGTCGTAGCACATCGGGTACGGCGGCATCGTGATCCGGATGTCCTGGGCGGCGATCGCCACCGCCGCCGCCGCGTCGCAGCGCTGATGCGCGTCGATAAACCGGTCGAGCAGATCCCGCTCGACGTCGCTCAATTGCCCGGCAGACCGGCCTGACCAGTCAGAACGGCGAGCCGGTAGGTGCTCGCGCATCGTCGCACGGGCCCGCTGGAGTGCGCTGTTCGCCGCCGCCACGCTCATTTCCAGCAGCACGGCCGTCTGGCTGGCGGGCCAGCCGAGCACATCGCGGGCGATCAGCGTGGCGCGCTGCCGCGGCGGCAGCACCTGGAGCGCAGCCACGAAGGCCAGTTCGATGGTCTCCCGCTCGATCGCGGCCGCGTCGGGCTGCTCGCCGGGAGCGGCCGCCGCCTCGTCGAGCAGCCGGTCCGGGTATGGCTGGAGCCAGGGCACCTCGGCGAACGACCGCAGCGCGGTGGCCCGGCGCGCGCGGCGGCGGAGCATGTCCAGGCACACGTTGGTCGCGATGCGGTACAGCCAGGCGCGGAACATCGTGCTGCCGTCGAAACCGTCCCGGCCGCGCCAGGCGCGCAGGAAGGCCTCCTGGACCGCGTCCTCGGCATCGTCGAACGACGCGAGCATGCGGTAGCAGTGCACGTGCAGTTCGCGCCGGTACCGCTGGGTGAGGGCGGCGAACGCGGACTCGTCGCCCGCGACCGTCGCCGCTGCCAGCCCTTCGCCTGGATCCACGGCGCCCTGGCCTGGCACGCGATCAGCCTCCGTCACGCGCGGCGGACCCGGCGTGGTTCACCTCTTGCAGCACCCACCCGTTGCCGTCCGGATCGGCGAATTCGGCGAACGATTCGTAGTTCCCGCGCTGCGGATGCGGTCCTGGTACCCAGTTGCCGGACTCCAGATGCCGGACCTCGCTGACCTCGACCCCGCGCTGCACCAGGCCGGCGCGCGCGGCCACGATGTCGGAGACGACCAGGTGCAGCCCCTGCGCCGAGCCAGGCGGAGCGGCCGTGATGCCGACGCCGAACCCCACCGAACAGGCCGAGCCCGGCGGCGTCACCTGGACCACCCGCATGTCCTCACCCACCGGGGTGTCGACATCCAGGCCGAAGCCAGCCTGCTCGACATAGAACGACTTGGCGCGGTCCACGTCCGTGACCGGGACCAGGACCAGTTCAAGCTTGAACTCCATGGCGCACCCTCCTCCAGCCAGGCCCTGCCGGACCGCGCGTGGGGCACGGCGACGTCGGCCCGTCGCTTTAGCCGTACAACGCAGCCCGCGGGCAAAGCTCATCGGTGATCCGATGAACAGGCCATGAGCAGGGCAAATGTGAGCACACCGCCGGGCTACCCCAGCCCGGCCCGGGCGCGCGAGCCGGGCGCCTGCAGAACGTCGTAACACCGTTATCCAGGTGCCCGGTACTAAGGCATGGGGCCAACTATGCTTACTCAACCGCACAGCTTGCCAGTTAGGGATGGAACGCCCACGAAAGCCATGAACAGGGCCGGACGGTGACTCGGGACGCCGCGCAGGCCAGGGTCCCGGCCCCCGCGGCCGTTCCCGGCCAGGTGCAGGTGCTGCTCATCGAGGACGACGACGGGGACGCCCTGCTCGTCCAGGAGTACCTGGTGGAAGCGGGGGCCCCGGTCGTGCTTGACCGGGTGCGGTCGATCACCGAGGCCAAGCCGCTGCTGCCCGCGGCGGCCTGCGTACTGCTCGACCTTGACCTCCCCGACGCGCACCAGTTGCAGGGCGTGCACTGGCTGCAGGAGAACGTGCCGCAGGTCGCCGTGGTCGTGCTGACCGGGCTGGCCGACGAGCATCTGGGTGCCGAGGCTGTCCGCGCGGGTGCGCAAGATTACCTGGTCAAAGGCCAGGTGGACGGGGCGCTGCTGAACCGGGTCATCCGCTACGCGGTGGAACGTCGCCGGTTCGAGGAGATGCAGCAGCAGTTGCGCGTGGCGCAGATCTACGCGCGGGAGAATGCCCGGCTGGAGCGCGGCCTGCTGCCGTCGCCGCTACTTTCCGACACAAGGCTGACCGTCGCGACGCGGTATAGCCCGGGCGGTGGCCAGATGCTGGTCGGCGGGGACTTCTTCGACCTGGTCGAGTCCGCCGACGGCTGGATACACCTGGTGATCGGCGACGTCTGCGGCCGCGGCCCGGAAGAGGCCGCGCTCGGCGTGTGCCTGCGGGTCGCGTGGCGCACCATGGTGCTGGCCGGCCGGCCGATGGCCGAGGTGCTGTCCGCGGTGCAGCAGGTGCTGGAGCATGAACGGCACGAGGAGCGGCTGTTCGCCACGTTGTGCATGATGTCGGTCGCGCCGGACCGGGCGCACGCGCGGCTGCACCTGGCCGGGCACCCGCCGCCGCTGCTGCTCACTCCGGACGGGGTGAGCGAACTGAAGGCACCCGTCAGGCCGCCCCCGGGCATCGCGCACGTGGAGGACTGGCCCGTCAGCGAGGTGGCCCTCGGGGACAACTGGACCCTGCTGATGTACACCGACGGCCTGATCGAGGGGCGGATCGGCATCGGCCCCGAGCGGCTGGGCGGCGACGGGCTGACCGAGATCATCGAGGCGTACCTGCGCGCCGCGCTCCCCACGGGGCAGTGGGAACGCAAACCACGCGACGAGCGCCTGCTGGACGCGCTGATCGACCGGGTACGTGAACTCAACGGCGGGGACCTGGACGACGATCTGGCCGTGCTCGCGCTCGGATTTCCCGCCGTGGTCGGCACATGACCGAGTTGCCGCCTGATGCCGGGCAGGCCGCCCCAGATTTTGATGCGATACGCTCCCCGGCGCCCGTCGTCGCCCCCGGCCCAGACCCTGATCCGGGCAACCCTGCGGGCGGCGGCCCGCGTGGCGGCGCCGGGGCGGGCCTGACCCGGTTCCGTGCCGTGGCTGCCCGGCTCACCCGGCGGGGCCGGGCTGGCGCCGCGCGAGACACCGAGGAGCCAGATCCCGAAGCAGCGGCACCCGAAACCAGCCCTGACCCGGGGCAGCCCGCGGCAGCTTCGGCCACCGAACCCGCCTCCACATCAGACCGTGATCCGGGGCAGCCCGCGGCAGCGTCGGCCAGCGAACCCGCCGCGACCCGCACCGGACCGTGATCCGTGGCCGGCCGGAGCGGCGCCCGCCCTTCAACCGTCGCGCCCAGCCTGGAACCTGTTCCGGCGTCGGCCGGAGCGCCGCCCGCCCCGCGAACCGTTAGCCCAGCCCCGAACCCGCTCCGGGGCTGATCGGCGGCGGCGGCCAGCGAACCCGTACCACCGACCCCCGAGCGTGATCCGGGGCTGACCGGGACACCAGGAACCACGGCAGCGCTGCCCGGAGGGGTGCCGATCACCGGCCCGGCCCGGAACCCCTGCCGGCTTCGGAACCGCCCGGCGTCCGGGCGTGGTCGCGGCCGCCGAGGCAGCCCGGCAGCACGCGCCGGTCTGACGGCATGGCCCGGTCCAGCGGCTTGGCCAGGCCCGGCCTGGGCCGGCCCACCGCGCCGGAGCGGGCCAGCGCCATGGCGGCCAGGTTCTCCGGCGGCTGGCCGTTCGGCCGGATCATCGGGGTTGGCCTCCTCATCGTCGGGCTGTTCTCGCTGCTCGCGATCGGGGTGGGCGGCACCGCGCTGGTCGACCTGACGACCGCCCGCGACCGGGTGGTGAACACCCTCGACCCCGCCGCGTTTCACGCCTCGCAACTGGAAGTCGAACTGCTGAACCAGGAGACCGGCGTGCGCGGCTACGCGCTCAGCGCGCTACAGCCGTTCCTGAAGCC
Organism: uncultured Actinomycetes bacterium; assembly: GCA_963726415.1. Taxonomy (GTDB): domain Bacteria; phylum Actinomycetota; class Actinomycetes; order Streptosporangiales; family Streptosporangiaceae; genus DASXKD01. Next base: position 250,080 of record CAVSCM010000036.1, on the reverse strand, counting down.
GTACTACGACGGGCTGGCCGCACAGCCTAAGCAGGTCGCCGCGCTGCGAGCCATTGCTGGCCGGCATGCCGGCCGCCCAGGCCGATCTCAACCAGGTGCTGCAGCGCGCCGCCGAGCTGGCGGAAGACCTATGCCCTGCCCACGATCACCCAGGTGAAGACGACGGGGAAGCCCGTGACGGGCCCCGCGGTGACGGGTCCTTCGGTCACTCAGGGCAAGGTGGATTTCGACCGAGATCCGGACCGCGCTCGCCCAGCTGCAGAGCAACCTCGCCGTGCAGCGGCATCAGGCCGCGGGGACGCTGCAGGACGCGGCCTCGGTGCTGCAGGCGACCCTCATCGTCATCGCGGTCGCGCTGCTGGCCACCGTGCTGGTGCTGGCGTTCGGCCTGTGGCGTTCGGCGATCCTGCCGCTGCGCCGGCTCGCCTCGGACGCCCGCCAGGTGGCCGAGGGCGACTTCGAGCATCAGATGGAGCCGGGTGGCCCGGCCGAGATGCGGGCCGTGGGGCTTGACGTGAACCGGATGCGGGAGCGCATCCTGGCGGAACTGTCGGCGGTGCAGGCCGCGAACGCGAGCCTGGAGGCCAGGACCGAGGACCTGCAGCGGTCCAACTCCGAACTTGAGCAGTTCGCCTACGTCGCCTCGCACGACCTGCAGGAACCGCTGCGCAAGGTGGCCAGCTTCTGCCAGTTGCTGCAGCGCCGCTACGCGGGCCGGCTGGACGCCAAGGCCGACGAGTACATCGAGCACGCGGTGGACGGCGCCAAGCGGATGCAGGCGCTGATCAACGACCTGCTCGCGTTCAGCCGGGTGGGGCGGACCACGCAGCGCCGCGAGCCGGTGTCCTGTGCGGTGCTGCTCGCCCAGGCATGGGCGAACCTCGCGCCCGACGTGCGGCGCACGCACGCGACCATCGAGGTGGGCGAACTGCCCGTGGTGCTGGGCGAGGTCTCGCTGCTGACCGCCGTGTTCCAGAACCTGATAAGCAACGCGCTGAAGTTCCGCGCGGACGAACCGCCCCGGGTCACCGTCTCGGTCCGCAGGGACGGGGATTTCTGGCTGTTCTCGTTCAGCGACAATGGAATCGGGATCGAGCCGGAATACGCAGAACGGATATTCGTGATTTTCCAGCGGCTGCATGACAAGGCGACCTATCCGGGCACCGGAATAGGCCTGGCCATGGTAAGGAAGATCATCGAGTGGCACGGCGGCCGGATCTGGCTCGACACAACGAACACGGCGGGGGCCCGTTTCTGGTTTACCCTGCCAGCGCTTCCGGAGGACGAGCATGCCAGTGACTGACGGCGGCGGCACGAAGCTGGTCGATGTACTGCTGGTCGAGGACGATCCCGGCGATGTGCTGATGACCAGGGAGGCGTTCGAGCACCACAAGATACGCAACCAGTTGCACGTGGTAAACGACGGCGAGCAGGCGATGCAATTCCTGCACCGGACCGGCGATTACGCCAGCGCGCCGCGGCCGGGCCTGATCCTGCTCGACCTCAACCTGCCCCGCCGCGACGGCCTGGAAGTGCTCGCCGAACTGAAGGAAGATCCATTGCTGCGGGTCATCCCGGTGGTGATCCTGACAACGTCTCAGGCCGAAGAGGACATCCTGCGCAGCTACGCCCTGCACGCCAACGCGTATGTCAGCAAGCCCGTGGACTTCGAGCGGTTCATGGACGTGATCAGGCAGATCGACAACTTCTTCGTCACCGTGGTGGAACTGCCCCGCTGAGCCTCGCTGCCACGGATGCCCGGGGCATTCCGGGGTAGCGGTCAGGCGTGCGACTTGATGACTGGTTCCTGACCGCGGCGGAGCGGGGCAACCCGGCGACGCGGCTGGACAGCAGGCACCCGGACGGGGCGGCCTGGACCACGGGCAACGAGGTGCGCCCGCTGATCCACGGCAAGCCCTACTTCGCCGAACTGCTGTCCCGGGTCCGCGATCTGCGGGCCGGTGACCTGCTGCTGTTCACCGACTGGCGCGGCGACCCCGACCAATGGCTGGCGGACGCGGGCCCGGAGGTGGCGGCCGCGTTCAGTGACGCGGCCCGGCGCGGCGCGCTTGTCCGCGGCCTGGTCTGGCGGTCGCACCTGGACCAGCTCCAGTTCAGTGGGCGGGAGAACCGGCACCTGGGCGAGGAGGTCGACGCCGCCGGCGGTCAGTGCCTGCTGGACATGCGGGTGCGCCCCGGCGGCTCGCATCACATGAAGCTCGTAGTGCTGCGGCACGCTGGCCGCCCGGAACGGGACGTGGCCTTCGTCGGCGGCATCGACCTTTGCCACAGCCGCCGCGACGACGCGGCACACCACGGAGACCCGCAGCGCCAGCCGATGGCCGCCGTGTACGGCCACCGCCCGCCGTGGCACGACATCCAGTTGCTGATCTCCGGTCCTGCGGTCGGTGATCTGGAGACCGTGTTCCGGGAGCGCTGGGAGGACCCGGCTCCGCTCACCCGCAACCCGATGGCCCGGATCCACGACCTGTTCGACCACGTGGACGACGACGCCAGGCGGCTCCCGCCGCAGCAGCCGGATCCGCCCAGGTGCGGCCAGCACGCGGTCCAGGTGCTGCGCACCTACCCCTACCGGCGGCGCGGCTACAGCTTCGCGCCGCAGGGCGAACGCAGCATCGCCCGCGCCTACCTCAAGGTGGTGCCGCGCGCCCGGTCGCTGATCTACCTCGAAGACCAGTATCTGTGGTCCAACACGGTCGCGGACGTGCTGGCCAGAGCCTTGGCCGCCAACCCGTCGCTGCACCTGATCGCCGTGCTGCCGCGGTTCCCCGACCAGGACGGCAAGCTGTCACTACCACCCAACCTGCTCGGCCGGGTCGCCGCGCTGCAGACGCTTCGGGCGGCCGGGGGTGACCGGGTGGCGGTGTACAGCCTGGAGAACGAGGCAGGCGTACCGATCTACGTCCACGCCAAGGTGTGCGTGATCGACGACACCTGGGCCATCGTCGGGTCGGACAACTTCAACCGGCGCTCATGGACCCACGACTCGGAGCTGAGCTGCGCGGTCATCGACGAGGCCGGGGGATCCGGGCAGAGAGACCATGCCCACGGGGGCCGGGCCGTATCCGCGGGCGCTGCGCGTCGCACTGGCCCGCGAGCATCTCGGCGCCGCGGCCGAGGGCGCGGAGGACTGTGAGGCCGGTGCCTTCGCGGCGTTCCGGCGGGCCGCGCAGGCCCTCGATGCCTGGCACGCGGGCGGGCGGCGCGGGCAGCGGCCGCCCGGGCAGCTCCGCGACTATCCCGCGCCGCAACTGTCGGCCTGGACCAAGGCATGGGCCACCCTGCCGTACCGGGTGGTCTTTGACCCGGACGGGCGGCCGCTGTCCTGGCGCCGCGCGGGCAGGTTCTGAGCCAGCCAAGCCCACGATCGCCCGCCGCCCCGCTGCAACAAAAGTGATGAATGTCGCAATCATCGGGTTCTTTGCCTCCGGCCGGCGCGGCCCTGGTCAGCGCCGGGCCAGCGCGGGGCTGATGCCGCGGCCGGCGTTTGGATGCGTTGGCTGGGGGCAGTCGGGTGGTTTACCAACCCCGTCAATCAGGAGGGTCCCATGGCAGCAGGAGCGATCGTGGCCATCATCGTGGCCATCGTCGTGGTGCTGCTGGTCATCGGTGCGCTGTCTGTGGCACGCCGACGTAAGCTCCAGCAGCGCTTCGGCCCGGAGTACGACCGGGTTGCTGGCGAGATGAACAGCCGTCGCAAGGCCGACTCCGAACTGGCGGAGCGCGAGCGGCGGGTCCGCAGCCTGGACATCCGTCCCCTGGACGAGACGACCAGGGCCAGGTACGCGGGCGAATGGACCGCCATACAGGAGCGGTTCGTGGACCAGCCACAGGAGGCGGTCGCCCAGGCCGGGATACTCGTCACTTCGGTGATGAAGGACCGGGGCTACCCGACCGAGGGCCACGACCAGATCCTTGCGGACCTGTCCGTAGAGCACGCGAACACGCTGGACCACTACCGCCAGGCGCACGAGGTCAGCCTGCAGGCCGAGGGCGGCACGGTCTCCACGGAGGATCTGCGGCTGGCGATGCTGCACTACCGGGCGCTGTTCGGTGACCTGCTCGGCCAGCCGGCCGAGGCCGGGAGCGCTGCCGAGGCCGGGAGCGCTGCCGAGGCACCGGCCGAGCCCGTGGCGCCGGCCGAGCCCGTCAGGCCCACGGCAACCGCGGCTGAGCCTGGCACGGATTCCGGTATCCCCGCGGACGCAGAGCCCGCAGAGCCCGTCGTGCCCGCGCCCAGGAACCGGCCGGCCCGCTAACCACCGGGGCCTGCCACTCGCCCGCGTCCGGGCGGCCTTACCGCCGCCCGGACGCCGCCTGGGTTCTGGGTGCTGCTTACCGCAGGCTCAGCTGCCCTCTCGCCGCATGTGCAGGCGGATTATGGTCCCGGCCACCTGGCTGGTCCTGATCTCCACGAGGTCACACATCTGGTTGACCACCCACAGGCCGTGGCCGGAGTCCTCGGGGGAGTGGCGCTTCCGCCCGGCGAGCGGGTCGGTGATCCAGCCCTGGTCCTGCACCTGGCAGATGATCTCTTCGCCGGTGTGCCAGACCCAGAACGTCCCGCCCGCACTGGTGTGGTGCAGGGTGTTCGCGGTGATCTCCCCGGCCGCGATGATCAGGTTGGTGATCCGGTCGGCGACCATGCTGAGCGCCGTGGCGTACCTGGCCACCAGGTCGCGTACCTCCCTCAGGCTCGCCTTGTAGCTGAGGGTCTGAGCATCCGCGGGCGGCGTCGGCAGCGGGTCGTCGCACTCGGCCGGAATCACCCCCTGCCCGGCATAGCTGGTGCCAGCCTGGGTCCGGCCGGCCTGCATGACCTCCGGATGGGTGCGCTGCATCCTGCCGACCACGTCGGCGGGCAGGCCGCGCACGTCATAGGGGCACATAATGCTGACTGCCGTCTTGTCAAACGCCAGATTGAGCAGCGCCTCGTGCCTGGCGACCTCGCACAGTTCCGCGTCCGAGCGGCCCGGCCAGATCGACTCGCCGATGTAGCGGACCCGCCGCCCGGGATGCTCCGCAACGAACGCATACAGTTCCGGGATCAGCCGCGCCGGGTTGCGGCCGGTTTCCGCCATGGCGCCGTAGCGCAGCAGCGGCGATTCCGCCCCCAGGTACTTGCGCAGCGGCGCGGCCCGGTGGCCGGGAACCGCCACGAACACCGGTTCGGCGTGGCGAAGCCCGGCCTGGGCAAAGTCGCACAGACAGGCCAGATAGTCGCGCTCGTCGTCGTAGAGGTAGGCGAGATGGTGCAGGCCGTCGCTGCCTGCGGCAAGCACAACGGCCTCCTCATCGTGCACATCTGGACGCCTTATCCCTGCGATGCTTCCCCCGAGATCGTCGATCATGCACCCGGCTTCTCCCGGCGAGAGACGAATGAGATTACGATGAGGCCGTCATCACCTGTCGTGGACCGATGCCCGGGGGGTGTGGGTGGAAGGGATCCGGATCTCGTCGCAGCAACGCGACGGGTTCGCGGTCGTCGCGGTCAGCGGCGAACTCGACATCGTGACGAGCCGCAGGTTCGACGAGTTCCTGTCCGAGGTGCGCCGGGACACCGACCACGTCATCGTCGACCTGAGCGCCGTGGACTTCATGGACACCGGCTCGCTGGCGGTGATCGTCGGTCACTGGAAGCAGGTGACAGCGGCCGGCGGGACGCTGACGCTCGCCGGCGCGCGGTACCGCTACACCAAGACCCTGTGGATCACCGGGCTCGCCGACCGGTTGCCTCTCTACGAGAGTGTGGACGCCGCGGTCGCCGCCGGCCAGGCCGGGACCGGGGAGGCGGCCGCGGCCAGCCAGTCCTGATCGAGGCGTCACGTGGGCTCCGGCTGATCGGAACTAACCTGACCAGCGTGTTCAACAAGGTCGCCAACGCCATCTGACACGGTATCTCCGCCCGGCAAGCCGGTTAGGCTGGTCCCTGGACCGGAAAGCCAGGGATGCGGAGATTTGGGGCCAATGCAGCAGACGCCGCGCCGTCAGGGTGCTGGCAGTGAGATCGCCGCCCTCAAGGCCAGGTACGGCGCGCTCCGGCAGGCCGCGGCGCTTCCCGGAGCCGACCCGGCGACGCTGCTGGAGGCTGCGCTCGCCGAACTGGACGCCGCGGTCGCCGCGCTGACCCCGAACGGCGACGCGGACGAGCACGGTGACGCCGGCCAGGGATCCTCGGCCGCCCACGCGGAACGAAGGCTGCTGCACGCCGTCTTCCAGCAGGCGCCGGTGCCGCTGTTCCTCATCGGCGGCGACGGCACGGTCCGGCGGGTCAACGCCGCAGCGGGTGACCTGCTCGGCTCGGGCCCCGGGTACCCGACCGGCAAGGCCTTCATGGCCTTCATCGACATGCCGTCCCGGCCAGCCGCCGCCACCCACCTCGCCGCCGCGGCCCGCAAGGGCGAGATCAGGCAGTTCCGCTGCGCGCTGCTCACCGCCACCGGAGCGGTGGAGCATGCGCTCGCCGTGCACCCGGTGACCACCCAGGGCAATGCCGCCCACCTGGTGGTGGCGGTGACCAGCGCCGAGGTCGCACCGGCGGGCCGCCGCGGGAAGCCACGGGCCGAGCCGGCCGCGGAGGTGGTTCAGGCGATGACCCGCCGCCAGGACCTGGTGATGGCCGCCACCAGGATCCTGCTGGAGAACATCACCTACAGCGAGCCGGTGGCGATGCAGCGGTACGCGCGGCTGCTGGCCAGGGAACTGGCCGCCTGGGTCATCGTGGACGTCGAGGGCGGCGGGCAACAGCTGCAACGGCAGCACGTGAGCGGGCCGGAGGACCAACGCGCCGAGAAGCTGGCGCACGCCGTGGCGGCGGTGGACCCCGCACCGGAGTCCGGCCCGTACCAGGTGCACGAGTCGGGCAGCACGCTGCTCATCGCGCACGCCGACGACCCGGGCGCGCTCGGCGACGGCCCTGACGGCATCCCGCTGCTCATGCTGCTGGGTGCAACCTCGGTGCTGTCGGTCCCGCTGACCGACGGCGAGCACGCCTACGGGGTGCTGACCCTGGCCCGCTGGGCGGGCCACCCGCACTTCGAAATCGCCGACGTGGGCCTGGTGGAGGAACTGGGGGAGCAGCTTGCCCTGGCGATCAGGGTGGATCGCATGTTCCGGCACCGGGTCGACATCGCGGACGCGCTGCAGACCAGCCTGCTGCCCCGGGAGGTACGGCAGATCCCCGGCACCGAGATCGCGGGCGCGCACGTGGCGGCCACGACGGCCGCCGAGGCCGGTGGTGACTTCTACGACGTCTACCCGTGCCGGGACGGCTGGGGCATCGCGATCGGCGACGTGTGCGGCAAGGGGCCGGACACCGCCGCGGTGACCGCCGCGGCCCGGCACGCGATCCGGGCGCTGGCGCACCTGGACCCCGATCCCACGGCGGTGCTGCGCTGCATCAACGAGATCATGCTGACCGAGGACTTCGGTGGCCGGTTCGTCACCGCCGACGCCGGGCACCTGAGCTGGCGGGACGGGCGGCTGCACCTGTCCCTGTCCAGCGCCGGCCATCCCGGCCCGGTGGTGCTGCGGCCCGACGGCCGCACCCAGGTGCTGAACGGGGGAGGCCTGCCGCTCGGGATCTTCCCCGACGCCGAGCCGGCCGCCCAGGAAGTCGACCTGGACACCGGCGACCTGGTCTTCCTGTACACCGACGGGCTGGCCAGCGCGTACGGCCCTGACCTGGTCCAGTTCGAGGAGCGGCTCGCCGACGAACTGGCCGCGCTGGCCGGGGAACGGCCCGCGGCGCTGGTGTCCCGGGTGCGTGACGTGGTGCTCGAGCTGTGCCAGGGCGACCTGCGCGACGACATGACGATGCTTGCATTGCAGGTCGGTGAGCCCCCGAGACAGGGTTGATCTGGTACCAGGGCAACCGGGCTATCGCGGCTAGCCCCGGCGGTACTTCTCCGCGTCGGCCTCACGTAGAACCATGCCGAGCCCTGGTTCCGGGGTGGGTGTAAGAACCCCGCCATCTGGGCAAAGAGCGCCGTCGAAGAGCATCCGCTCGATCCGCTGATGGTCGTGGAAGTACTCGACGTGGCGCAGGTTGGGCACGGCCACGCCGACATGCGCGTGCAGGTTCGGCGCGCAGTGCGCGGACACCTGCAGGTTGTGCGATGCGGCCAGGGCGGCGCCGCGGAGGAACTCGGTGAAGCCACCGCACCGGGTCGCGTCGAGCTGCAGGCAGTCCACCGCGCCCGCCGCGATGAGCCGCGCCGAGTCAGCGAGCGACCAGCTGTACTCCCCGGCGGCCACGTCGGGCAGTACCTGGCGGCGGACCGCGGCCAGCCCGGCCAGGTCCTGGCTGGACACCGGCTCCTCGAACCAGGTCACGCCGTAGCCGGACAGCCGGTCCGCGACCCGGATGGCCTGGCCCACGGTGTAGCCGCCGTTGGCGTCCACGTACAGTTCGGTGCCCGCGCCGATCACCTCGCGGGCAAGCGCCACCCGCTCGGTGTCCCTGCGCTCGTTGCCGCCCCAGCTCTCGCCGATCTTGATCTTCACCCGCGGTATGTGGTCCCGTTCCACCCACCCGGCGAGCTGGTCCCGGGTCTGCCGTGCGTCGTAGCTGGTGAACCCGCCGCTGCCGTAGATGGGCACGCTGGGCCGCGCCTGGCCGAGCAGCCGGGCCACCGGGCAGCCGAGCAGCCGCGCCTTGAGGTCCCACAGCGCGATATCCACGGCGGAGATCGCCGTCGCCGCGATCCCGGGCCGCCCGACGTTGCGTACCGCACGAATCATCGCCTCGCATGAGCCGGGCACGTCCATCGCGCTGCGGCCGGAAACCGCGCCGGTGAGCACGTCGGTGATGACATTCGCGGCCGCCGCGGCCGCATAGCTCCAGCCGATGCCCTCCGCCCCGCCCGCCCTGGCTGTGGCGAGCACCATCGTGGTGGCGTCCCAGGTGAGCGTGCCATCCGCTTCGGGCGCGTCGGTCGGGATGACGTAGGCCGCCGCGGTGACCTGCCTCACCGCGGGAACACCGGTGACCGTGGAGTCCGTCATCCGGGTGCCACCCGGTCACCGGCCAGCACGCGCGCCGCCGCCTCGATGGCCTTCGCGTCGATCCCGGCCGCGTGCAACTGCTCGGCCGGGGTAGCCGAGCCCGGCATGGCGTGCACGGCGAGCTTGGTAACCCGCGGCGCCTGGTGGCCGTTGGCGAAGGCCGCGAGGACCGCGTCGCCCAGCCCGCCTTCGGGCCAGTGGTCCTCGACGGTCACGAAGCAGCCGGTGTCCGCCGCCGCGGCGCGCAGCACCTGGGTATCCACCGGCTTGACCGAATAGAGGTCGATCACCCGGGCGGGCAGGCCGCCGGCCGCCAGGCTGTCGGCAGCGCGCAGCGCCTCGTGCACGGTGATGCCCGCGGCGATGATCGTGACCCGGTCGGCGTCGCCGGACCGGAGCACCCTGCTGCCACCGATCGGGAAGTCCTCGCCCGGCTGGTAGATCACCGGCGTGTCGCCCCTGGTGGCCCGCAGGTACCCGATCCCGTCGTGCCCGAGCAGGCCGGCGGCCAGGACCGCGGCCTGGTTCGCGTCACACGGGTACAACACGACGCTGTCGTGCACCGCGCGGAACATGGCGAGGTCTTCAAGGCCCATCTGGGACGGGCCGTCATGGCCGATGGAGACGCCCGCATGCGTGCCGATCAGCTTGATGTTCGCCCGGCTGATGGCGGCCATCCTGATGAAGTCGTAGGCGCGGGCCCAGAACGCGGCGAACGTCGCCGCGAACGGCACCCAGCCGCGCGCCTGCATGCCGAGAGCCGCCGCCACCATCTGCTGCTCCGCGATGAACATCTCGAAGAACCGGTCCGGATGCTGGCGGGCGAACTCGTCCGTCTTGGTCGAGTCGCTCACCTCGCCGTCCAGCACAACCACGTCGGGCCGGGCGGTGCCGATCGCGGCCAGCGCGGCGCCGACCGCGGTCCGGGCCGCGACCTGCTCGCCGCATTCGTATTCCGGCAGTACTAGCCGGCTGCCGTTCACCGCCGCCGCGGCCGTGTGCCGCCCGGCGGCCGCGTGCGGCGGGTGCCCCGGCACCTGGTTGTTGCGGATCCCGCCCAGTTCGGCGATGGCCTCGCCGGCGTCGGGAAGCGGTTTGCCGTGGAAGCCCTCGGCACCGGCCACCGCAGCCACCCCGCGGCCCTTCACGGTGCGGGCGAGGATCGCGGTGGGCGCGCCCCGCCCCTGCAGCGCCTCGGCATACGCGGCGTCGATGGCCTCGATGTCATGCCCGTCGATCTCGATCGTGTGCCAGCCGAACGCGCCGATCCGCCTTGCGTAGGCGGCGGTGTCCCAGCCGTGCCGGGTCTCGCCCCGCTGGCCGAGCCGGTTCACGTCGACGATCGCGGTGAGATTGTCCAGCCGCTCGTATCCGGCGTGCTCGAACGCCTCCCACATCGAGCCCTCGGCCAGTTCGCCGTCCCCGCACAGCACCCACACGTGGTACGGGCTGTGCTCCAGCCGGGCACCGGCCAGCGCCATGCCCACACCCGCCGGCAGGCCGAGGCCGAGCGAGCCGGTGGCCACGTCCACCCACGGCAGCCGCGGCGTCGGGTGGCCCTCCAGCCTGCTGCCCAGCGCACGGAAGCTGAGCAGTTCGCCGTCGTCGAGCACGCCCGCGGCCCGGTACATCGCGTACAGCAGCGGGGAGGCGTGGCCCTTGGAGAAGATCAGCCGGTCGTTGCCCGGGTGGGCGGGCATGGTGAAGTCGTATCGCAGGTGCTCAGCCAGCAGCACGGCCATCAGGTCGGCCGCGGACATCGAGGACGTCGGGTGACCGGATCCGGCGGCCGCCGCGGCGCGCACCGCGTCCACCCGGAGTTGCTGTCCCAGGTCGTAAAGCTGTTTCGCATCCATGACCTCCGCTCCTACCACCGCGCGGCAGTTTCAATCCGAAGGCGCTGAACCCGGCAGTTTGACTTTGAGGGATTCGATCCGCCCCCCGGGCACTGGTCTTCGGTGCTGGGCAGTTTCGATCCGGCCCCCCGGGTAGGGATCTTGAGATCGCGGGGGCGCACGGAAAGGCAGACAACGATGATGGACGACCCAGGCAGCGACGTGACGGACAACCTCACCGATCTGCAGAAGGCGCTGCTCAGCACGCAGACCCTGGAGCAGCTTCTGCAGGAGCTGGCGACGCTTGCCGCCCGCCTGGTGACCGACGGGGTGTCCTGCGGCATGACGATGCGGCCCAACGGGCGGCCTGCCACGGTGGCGTGCAGCGACCCGCTGGCCTCGCAGATCGACGAGGTGCAGTACCGCCTCGACGACGGCCCGTGCCTGCACGCGATGCGATCCGGTGACCAGGTGACCATCGACGACACCGGCGACCGGGAACGGTGGCCTGGGTTCGAGGCCGCGGCGCAGTCCCGCGGCATCCGGTCTTGCCTGGCACTGCCACTGGTCGCGGACGGCAAGCCGGTCGGCGCGCTCAACCTCTACGCGCGCGGTGCCGCCGCGTTCGGCCCCGGGCAGGTCCGCCGTGCGGAGAACCTCGCGGAGAACGCGTCCGGCGCGCTGTCGCTGATGCTGCGGCTGGCCTCGTATTCCGAGCTCACCGACCAGCTCCGCTCCTCGCTGACCTCGCGCGCGGTGATCTACCAGGCCCTCGGGGTGATCATGGCCCAGGAGCGGTGCACGCAGGCCAAGGCGTTCGAGATCCTGCGCACCGCATCCCAGCACAGCAACATCAAGCTCCGCGACGTCGCCAGCGCGATCGTCACCAGCGTGAGCGGCGAGCCACCGGAGCCGCACCCGTTCGAGGAGAACTAGGCGCACCCGGGGCTCTGGAGCGGCCCGCCCGGCCCGGCCGGACCTGTGTAATCCGGCCGGGCCGGCCCCCTATGGGCGGGCCCAGACCACGCGATACCGCGGGAGCCTGGATGGCTCAGCCCGGCTGCGGGGCGCGGCCGTCCGGATCGGTCTGTTCTGCGAGCCGGGGGGTTTCGGCATGCCCCTCGTGCGCCGTTTCGCTCCCCGGGTCGGCCATCGCGGCCGCGACGCTCGGGTAGATCTCGATCAGCCGGTCCACCCCGGTGATGGCCAGCACGCGGGTCACGGCGGGCGCGCTGGCCGCCACTCGCAGCCCCGCGCCGCTCGCGTTCGCCTCGCGTACCGCATGGACCAGGGCCGTCACTCCCGCGGAGTCGCAGAACGTTGTGGTGCTCATGTCCACGATCACCAGAGAGGCATCCTGCGCCAGCACCGCGGCCAGATCCTGGCGGATCCGGACGGCATTGGATACGTCCACCTCGGGAGGGAGCGTCACCACCGCGACGCGGCCGACCCACAAGACAGGCCGGTCACCAGACACAGGCCATCACCACCCATCCATGCGAAAGAAGGGGCAGGCCACGTCTCTGGACCTTGGAAGGCGGCCGTCCAGCCGGGACAGCCGCAAGGGCATTCTTGCGTTGGACTCCCCACGGCGCAAGCAGCTTGCCCAACGTCGTTCGGCAATGATTCCGCCCGCCGCATATCCGGCCGGGTCACGGGTAGACGCAGCTCTCAACGGCAGGACAGAGCGCGAAAGGTGAGGGTGATCAATCAGTGACGCAGGTCATGGCACCGGCAGCAGACGTGGACGTCGCCAAGCTCCACGCCGCGCTTGACGAGCGGGTGGACGGCGAGGTCAGGTTCGACCCCGGCACGCTGGCGGCCTACGCCCAGGACGCCTCCAACTACCGGCAGGTGCCGATCGGCGTGGTCGTCCCGCGCACCGTGGACGCGGCCGCGGCGGCCGTCGCGGTGTGCCGGGAGGCCGGGGCGGCGGTGCTGTCCCGGGGCGGCGGGACCAGCCTGGCCGGCCAGTGCGTGAACACCGCGGTCGTCATCGACTGGACCAAGTACTGCCATCACCTGGTTTCGTTCGACAAGGAGGCCAGGACCGCCGTCGTGCAGCCCGGCATGGCGCTCGACAAGGTCAACGACGCGCTGGCGCCGCACGGCCTGATGGTCGGCCCCAAGCCATCCACCCACGTGAGCTGCACCATCGGCGGCATGATCGGGAACAACTCGTGCGGCTCCACCGCGCAGGCATACGGCAAGATGGCCGACTCGGTGCGGCGGCTCGAGGTGCTCTGCTACGGCGGGCTGCGCACCTGGGTCGGCGAGACCAGCGACGAGGAGTACCAGCGCATTCTCGCGGCCGGCGGCGACAAGGCGGAGTTGTACCGGAGGCTGCGCGAGATCCGTGACGCCTACCTGGGCGAGATCCGCACCGGCTACCCGAAGATCCCGCGCCGGGTGTCCGGTTACAACCTCGACCAGTTGCTGCCCGAGAACGGGTTCCACGTGGCCAGGGCAGTTGTCGGCAGTGAGAGCACTTTGGTCACTGTGTTGCATGCGGAGATAGACCTGTTCGAGGTACCGAAGCACCGGTCGCTGGTCGTGCTCGGCTACCCGGACATCGCGACGGCCGCCGACCTCGTGCCGAAGGTCGTCGCCCACAAACCGCTGGCCTGCGAGGGCATGGACGACACGCTGATCTCGCTGGAACGGGAGGAGCACCTGGCCGGTGACGCGCTGGACAAGCTGCCCGAGGGCTCCGGCTGGCTCTTCGTCCAGTTCGGCGCGGACACCAAGGACGAGGCGCAGGCCCGGGCGCACGCGCTGATCGAGGATGTGCAGTCCGACGGCGACCATCCGAAGCCACACGTCGCGTACGTCGACGACCCGGCGGTGGAGGACAAGCTCAACGACGTGCGTGAGGCGGGCCTGGGTGCCACCGCCTACCCGCCGGGCAAGCACGAGACACACGAGGGCTGGGAGGACGCCGCCGTCCCGCCGGAGCGGCTCGGCGACTACCTGCGCGACTTCCGCAAGCTGCTGGAACGCTACGACTACCGGGGCGCTTCGCTGTACGGGCACTTCGGCCAGGGCTGCGTGCACACCCGCATCCCGTTCGAGCTGCGCACCGCCGACGGCATCGCACACTACCGGTCGTTCGTGGAGGACGCCGCGGGCCTGGTGGTGAGCTACGGCGGCTCGCTGTCCGGCGAGCACGGCGACGGCCAGTCCCGCGGCGAGCTGCTGGTGAAGATGTTCGGCCCGGACCTGATCCGCGCGTTCGGCGAACTGAAGGCCGCCTTCGACCCGGACGACCGGATGAACCCGGGCAAGGTCGTTGCGCCTAACCCGCTGGACTCGCACCTCACCAGGCGCGGCTGGTTCCCCAGGGAGCCCCTGACATTTTTTCATTACGCTCCCGACGGCGGAAAGTTCACCCACGCGGCCTCGCGGTGCGTCGGGGTGGGCAAGTGCCGCGGCGACGAGGGCGGGGTGATGTGCCCCAGCTACCGGGCCACCCGCGAGGAGGAGCACTCCACCCGGGGCCGGTCCCGGCTCCTCATGGAGATGGTGCGCGGCGAGGTGGTCCGCGACGGCTGGCACTCGGCCGAGGTGCGCGACGCGCTCGACCTGTGCCTGTCCTGCAAGGGCTGCCGCAAGGACTGCCCGGTCGAGGTGGACATGGCCACCTACAAGGCCGAGTTCCTCGCGCACCACTACAAGGGCAGGCTGCGGCCCGCGGCGCACTACTCGATGGGCTGGCTGCCGGCTGCCGCACTGCTCGCCGCCCGGGCTCCCGGCCTGGTCAACGCCGCCGGGCGGGCCCCGGGGCTGTCCAGGCTGATCAAGGCCGCCGGCGGTATCGACCAGCATCGGGAACTGCCGGCCTTCGCACGGGAACGGTTCACCAAGTGGCATACCCGGCGCGGTTCCCGGCCGGCCCGGCCTGCGCGGGTGCCCCCCAGGCCGGCCGGGCGCCCGGCAGCCAGCCCAAAGAGTCATCCTCTGGCCGGACACGTTCACCAACAGCTTCCACCCTGAGGTCGGCATGGCGGCCGTGGCCGTGCTCGAGGACGCGGGGTTCACCGTGGAGGTGCCGGCCCGGCCGGTGTGCTGCGGCCTCACCTGGATCTCCACCGGCCAGCTCGGCGTGGCCGCCGCGATGCTGAAGCGGGCCATCCGGGCCTTGCGCCCCGAACTGATCGCGGGCACCCGCGTGGTCGTGCTGGAGCCGAGTTGCGCCGCGGTGTTCCGGTCGGACGCCGCCGACCTGCTCGGCTCCGATGACGCCAGGCTGCTGGCGAAACGGACCAGGACGCTCGCCGAGGTGCTCACCGAGGATGGGTGGCACGCGCCCGTGCCTCCCGTCGTGGGCCGCCGCGCGGCCATCGCACAGGTGCACTGCCACCAGCACGCGATCATGGGCTTCGACGCCGACACCGAGCTGCTGAAGGCCTGCGGCGTCGACGTCGACGTGCTGGATACCGGATGCTGCGGCCTGGCCGGCAACTTCGGCTTCGAGGCCGGGCACTACGAGGTGTCCGTGGCCTGCGCGGAGCACGGGCTGTGGCCGGCCGTGCGGGACGCGCGCCCGGAGGTGGCCGTGCTGGCCGACGGGTTCTCCTGCCGCACCCAGATCCATGCCGGGCACCTCGGCCGGGAAGGCATCCACCTGGCCCAACTGCTCGCCGAGCTCACTACGAACCAGTCCAACTGAGGAGGACGTCATGACGATCTGGGGACGCCGCGACAGCGAGGCACCGGATGAGGAAACAGAACTACCGGCCGAGGGAACAAACGAGAGCCACGCCGAGGCACGCGATGGCCAGGCCGAGGCGCACGACACACATGAACCGGCCGCGGAACACCAGGCCGGGGAACCGCCGCCAGCGTTCTGGCGGGCGCCGGGTGAGCTGCCTCGGCGGGACCCGGCCGACGCCCCGCCGCCGGAGTACGGTCATGTGCCGCCGGCCGGGCCTGCGGCACCGGCCGACGGGGAGCAGGCATCCGGCGAGGCCCCGGCGCCAGCGATGGACGAGGCCCCGGCCGGCACGGAAACGCGGGCCCCGGTGCTGACCGGCGTGGTGATCGACGCAGAGACCGAGGTCAAGGACCCTGCCTCGGCCGGTATGCCCGAACAGCAGGCCGGAACGCTCGACCCGGAGGCCGGTAACCCCGAGGCAACGGAGGTCCAAGAGCCGGCCGTGGCGGTGGCTCGCGAGCCGGTCGTGACCGAGGCTCAGGAGCCGGCGATGACCGAGCCCTCGGGCGAGGACCGGGAGCCCTCAGTGACCGAGGCTCAGGAGCCGGCGATGACCGATGCTCAGGAGCCGGCGATGACCCAGGCTCAGGAACCGGCGATGACCGATGCTCAGGAACCGGCGATGACCGAGCCCCGGGGCGAGGCCCCGGAACCTGCCGCGGCCGCGGTCTCCCCGCAGCGCTGGAGCGAGATCCTGGTGGCCTTCGTGGACGACCCGCGCGGCTCGGTGAAGATGGCCGCGGACGCGGTGGACGAGGCCGTCGACGAGTTCGTGAACTCGGTCCGGGCCCGTCAGCGTGACCTGGCAGCCACCTGGCAGGGCGCCGGGGCCGACACCGAGCAACTCCGCTCCGCGCTCCGCGAGTACCGCAAGCTAGGGCAGCGGGTGCAGCAACTGGACCTGGGTGAGAAGACAGGCGGCTGAGCGAGCCCGGCGCGGGGGAAGACAGGCGGCTGAGCGAGCCCGGCGCGGGGGCGGCAGCTAGCCTGCCCGGCGCATGTGCATCCGGACCGTGGTGCCGCCCTCGCCCGAGCGCAGCTCGACCAGGTCGCACACCTGGTTGACCAGCCACAGGCCATGGCCGCGGTCGTCGGGGCCGTGCCGGATCCGCCCGGCCAGCGGATCGGTGATCCGCCCGCCGTCGTGGACCTGGCAGAGGATCTCTTCGGCGGTATGCCAGACGTGGATCACCCCGGGGCCGTGGGTGTGGCTGATCGTGTTCGCGGCGATCTCGTTCGCGGCCAGGACCAGGTCGACCGTCCGATCCGCGCCGAGCCCGGCGTACCGTGCGCGCCGCTCGACCAGCCGCCGCACCGGCGCCAGGTCCGCCTCGTAGGCAAGAGCCTCTGCCTCCGCGGGCGGCGGGCAGAGCGGCTGGTCGCATTCCGGGGGCAGATTGTCGCGCCAGGTCGTGGCGGCCGCCCCGGACGCGGCCGGCTCCTGGTGCGTGCGCCGGGCGTCCGCCAGGACGCGATCCGCCAGCCCCGAGGCATCGTATGGGCACAAAATCGTCGCATCTGCCTGGGCGAACGCCAGGTTGAGCAGGGCCTCGTGCCGGGTCGCCTCGCGTATCTCCGCGGGGCTGCGCCCGGGCCAGATCGGCTCGCCGACGAAACGTACGCGCTGGCCGGGGTGCTTGGCGGTGAACGAGCGGACCTCGGGGATGATCCGTGCCGGGTTGCGGCCAAGCTCGGCCATGTCCGCGAACGCCACCTCGCCGGGCGCGCCCTCAACCCTCGCGGCGATCATGCGGGTCCGGTTGCCAGCCAGCGCGATCAGCGCGGGCTCACCCCGGTCCAGGCCGGCCCGGACGAACGCGGCGATCCGGTCGGTGTACTCGGGCTGGCTGCGATAGAAGAGCGCCGCGTGGCTCAGAACGCCCCCGACAGGCTCATCCATCACATGCTCTCCGGCAGCTTCAGATACCGCATTGTCCCATGAGACACGCGGTACCCCAGGATGCGGGCATCATTCCCCGTGTCGTGGCGCAATGCCGGTGCCTGGTCACCGTACCCGGACCGCGACCAGGCACGCGTCGTCGCCGGTGTTCGAGGCGGCCTGGTCAAGCAGGTGGTCGGCGTACTCTCCGATGTCGCCGACCGGACGGCTGGCGGCCCGGATCAGGCTGCTGATCGCCTCATCGATCGGCTCGTCCCGCCGTTCGATCAGGCCGTCGGTGAACAGCAGCAGGGTGTCGCCGAGCAGCAGGCTGGTCACCTCCTCGGCGTAGCTGGCATCAGGGTCGGCACCGAGCAGCAGGCCCTCGGGCAGCGGAAGCTGCTCCGCCTTGCCGTCGCGCACAAGGAGCGGCGGCAGGTGACCGGCCCGGGCCCAGCGCAGCGTCCCGTCGGCCGGGTCGTAGAGACCGCAGATCGCCGTGCCGAGCACGCCGTCGGTGAAGTGCGCGGCCGCGCTGTTCAGCCAGTCGAGCAGCATCGCCGGGCTGGCCCCGGTGATCGCCAGGCCGCGCAGGCTGTTGCGCACCGCCACCATGCCGGTGACCGCATCCAGGCCATGCCCGGCGATATCCCCCACCACCAGCAGGACCTTCTTACTCGGCAGCAGCACCGTGTCGTACCAGTCGCCGCTGACCAGGCTGCCCTCCCCGGACGGGCGGTACCTGGCTGCCACGTCGAGCCCGGCCGCCGCCACCCGTTCGTCCGGCGCCGCGGACCGCGGGGTGATGGCCTCCTGCAGCCTCATGGCCAGGCGGTGCTCCTCCGCGGCGCGCTCCTCGGTGTCGGCGAGCTGTTCGCGGGTGGCCGCGAACGCCAGCCGGGTGTGGTAGTCCGCCGACACGTCCTGGTACACGCCGCGCATGGCGATTACCGTGCCGCCCGGGTCGGTGACCGGCTCGGCGTAGGCGCGGATCTGCCGCACGCTGCCGTCGTCGGCACGGACCACCCGGAACGCGGCGGCGCTTTCCATCCGGCCGCGCAGCAGCGCCTCACGGAAGCCCCGGACCGCGGGGATGTCGTCGGGGACCACGTGTGACGGCAGGTCCGCGACCGGCACCGGATTCCCGGGCGGCAGCCCGAACAGCGCGAACGTCGGCTCGGTCCAGCTCACCTCGCCGCTGCGGATGTCCTCCTCCCAGCCGCCGACCCGGCCCAGCCGCTGTGCATGCTGCAGCAGCGCCGCAAGCCGGCCGGCGTCGCCGGCGCCGTGCCAGGCGATCACGACCCCGTCGTAAAGCCGCGCGATCCGGATACCGGCGGGCGGCCCGGTGCCGGTCTGGGCCACCACGGCCTCAGCGGGAAGCTGCTGTGGCTCGCCGGTTCCGATCGCCGCCAGGCACCGGTCGAGCAGCCCGCCCCCGGTGAGCGCGCCGGAGTACAGCTCGAGCAGGTGCCTGCCGGTCAGTTCCACGGGACCGCGCCCGGCCGGATCACGGAAACCGTCGCTGACATGATCGACGCGGAAGTCGCTCACCCGGCCGCCGGGATCGCGCACGGCGCGAGCGAACACGTAGCCGTCGAGCAGGCCGTCCAGCAGCGCCAGGACCCCGGCAGCCTCGTGGTCGGCGGGCAGGCTCCCCTGGGACAGCCGGATTCCCAGCGCCTGGGCGGCGACGTCGGCGACCGAGGTGAGCTGCCGGCGGAGCGTAGCGGGGAACTCCGCGGCCGGCTCCGGCCAGCAGATCACCATCGCTCCCAGCGCCGCCCCGGCGTCGTGCAGCGGAAGCCCGGCCCAGGCGCCGTCGCGCCACCGGCCCGGCAGCGGCCGCTGGTCGCCGGGTGGGGGCCCCGCGGGCCACCAGATCTCCAGGCCGTCGTGTGCCACCTGCCGGGGCAACGAGGGCATGTCCGGGTGCAGCCGCCGCCAGCGGCTGGCTTCGTGGCTGCCAAAACCGGCCTCGCCGACCAGTTCCAGGCCACCGTCCGGCTCGGTGAGCCAGATCGCCACCGCTACCGCGCCGAGGCTGCCCAGGGCCTCCCCGAGCAGGGCGCGGGCCACGGCGTTACCCGAGGCCGCGGTCTCGATCGCCGCCCTGGCCAGGCTGAGCTGGGGCATTCCGGTCTGGAGTTGCTCGCCGGGCGGGTCGGTGCGGGTGACCTGCGCGGCAAGCTCGGTCGTGGTGATGCCGGATTCGGCGGCCAGGTGGACGAGCTGGCGCTGGGCCTCGGCGGGCGTGCAGCCAAGCTGCTCCATCAGCATGCCCCTGGCCAGGTCCACGACCGAGCGGGCCGAGGCCGCCGAGCGCAGCTCGTCCAGTTCCTGCCGTAGCCGTTCGACCAGCGCGTTCAGCCGCACCAGGTCGGCTCCGCTCGGTTCGGTCACGGCCACCAGCCTTCGCTCCGGGGCACCTCCGCCCGGGGCAACTGCCCAGGCCACACCTGCTTCGTGTCAGTTCCATTCTCGGCCATCACGAGACGTGACAGGATCTTTTCCAGCGGGCTCGCCTGGCATATCGCATCCCCGCGCGATAGTTGGCTGGCCATGGAGGGGTTCGAAGCGATGACGACGATCCACCATCGGGCGGTGCAGCCCACCGACGGCGGACTGCAGCAGCTGCTCGCCGGCCTGTCGGCGGTGCGCAGCGGAGACTTCAGCACCCGGCTGCCCACCGACGGCGATCCGCTCATGGACGAGATCGCCTCGGTGTTCAACGGGATGAACGAGCAGCTCGCCCTGTTCACCTCCGAGGTGACCCGGGTGGCGCGTGAGGTGGGCACCGAGGGCCGGCTGGGCGGCCAGGCCGAGGTACCCGGGCTGGCCGGCACCTGGAAGGACCTCACCTATTCGGTGAACTCGATGGCCGGCAACCTGACCGGCCAGGTGCGCGACGTCGCGCGGGTGGCCACCGCGGTGGCCAGGGGCGACCTCAGCCAGAAGATCTCGGTGGACGTCAAGGGCGAGATGGCCGAGCTCAAGGACACCCTGAACACGATGGTGGACGAGCTGTCGGCGTTCGCCGATGAGGTGACCCGGGTGGCGCGCGAGGTGGGCACCGAGGGCCGGCTGGGCGGCCAGGCGCGGGTGCCGGGGGTGGGCGGCACCTGGCGCGACCTCACCGACTCGGTGAACTCGATGGCCGGCAACCTGACCGGCCAGGTGCGCAACATCGCCCAGGTGACCACCGCGGTGGCCAAGGGCGACCTCAGCCAGAAGATCACCGTCGACGCGCGCGGCGAGATCCTGGAACTGAAGAACACCGTCAACACGATGGTGGACGAGCTGTCGGCGTTCGCCGATGAGGTGACCCGGGTGGCGCGCGAGGTGGGCACCGAGGGCCGGCTGGGCGGCCAGGCGCGGGTGCCGGGGGTGGGCGGCACCTGGCGCGACCTCACCGACTCGGTCAACTTCATGGCCGGCAACCTGACCAGCCAGGTGCGCGCGATCGCCCAGGTCGCGACCGCGGTCGCGGAGGGCGACCTGACCCAGAAGGTGACGGTCGACGCGCGCGGCGAGATCCTGGAACTGAAGGAAACCATCAACACGATGGTCGACCAGCTGTCGCTGTTCGCCGACGAGGTGACCCGGGTGGCCGGCGAGGTCGGCACCGAGGGCAACCTGGGCGGCCAGGCCAGGGTCCGCGGGGTGTCCGGCACCTGGAAGGACCTCACCAACAACGTCAACGTGATGGCCTCCAACCTCACCGCGCAGGTCCGGTCGATCTCCCAGGTGGCCACCGCGGTCGCCCGCGGCGACCTGAGCCAGAAGATCACCGTCGAGGCCAAGGGCGAGGTGGCGGCGCTCGCCGAGTCGATCAACAGCATGGTGGACACGCTCAGCGCGTTCGCCGGCGAGGTGACCCGGGTGGCCAGGGAGGTGGGCACCGAGGGCATGCTCGGCGGCCAGGCCACCGTGCCGAACGTGGCGGGCACCTGGAAGGACCTGACCGACAACGTCAACTCGATGGCGAACAACCTGACCAGCCAGGTTCGTAACATCGCCCAGGTCACCACGGCCGTGGCCCAGGGCGACCTGTCGAAGAAGATCGACGTGGACGCCCGCGGCGAAATCCTGGAGCTGAAGACCACGATCAACACGATGGTCGACCAGCTTTCCTCGTTCGCCGCCGAGGTGACCAGGGTCGCCAAGGAGGTGGGCAGCGAGGGCCGTCTCGGCGGCCAGGCCGAGGTCGAGGGCGTGTCCGGCACCTGGAAGCGGCTGACCGAGAACGTCAACGAGCTGGCCGGCAACCTCACCCGCCAGGTTCGCGCGATCGCCGAGGTGACCAGCGCGGTCGCCACCGGGGACCTGACCCGCTCGATCTCGGTCGAGGCGCAGGGCGAGGTCGCCGACCTCAAGGACAACATCAACTCGATGGTCCGGTCGCTGCGCGAGACCACCATTGCCAACGAGGAGCAGGACTGGCTGCAGACCAACCTGGCCCGGATGGCCGGCCTGATGCAGGGCCAGCGTGACCTGGGCGTGGTGGCCGACCTGGTCATGAGCGAGCTGATCCCGCTGGTCGGCGGGCAGCACGGCACGTTCTTCCTGGCCGAGGACTCCGGCGGCGAGACGCGCCTGCGGCTGCTCGCCGGTTACGGCCTGCGCGCGGACATCGAGGCGCCCAGCCAGATCCAGCTCGGCCAGTCGCTGATCGGCCAGGTCGCCAAGTCACGCCGGCCCCTCGTGGTGACCGACCTGCCCGCGGACTACGTGAAGATCTCCTCCGGCCTGGGCGAGGCCGCCCCGGTCAACCTGATCATCCTCCCGATCGTGTTCGAGGATCAGGTGCTCGGCGTCATCGAGGCCGGCTCGTTCAGCCGGTTCACCCGGGTGCACCAGGACTTCCTGGAGCAGCTCATGGAGACGATCGGCATCAGCCTCAACTCGATCATCGCCAACTCCCGCACCGACGCGCTGCTCGCCGAGTCGCAGCGGCTCGCGGGCGAACTCCAGGCGCGCACCGGCGAACTGCAAGCGCGGCAGGAGGAGCTGCAGCGCTCGAACGCCGATCTGGGGGACAAGGCCGAGCAACTGGCCAATCAGAAGCGGGACATCGAGATCAAGAACGAGGAGATCGAGCAGGCGCGGCAGGAGCTTGAGGAGCGCGCCCGCCAGCTCGACCTGGCGTCCAGGTACAAGTCGCAGTTCCTGGCCAACATGTCGCACGAGCTGCGCACCCCGCTGAACAGCCTGCTCATCCTGGCCCGGCTGCTTGCCGACAACCCGGACCAGAACCTGTCGGCCAAGCAGGTCGAGTACGCCAACGTCATCCACTCCTCCGGCACCGACCTGCTGCAGCTCATCAACGACATCCTCGACCTGTCCCGGGTCGAGGCCGGAAAGATGGAGCTGCACCCCGAGCGCTTCGGCCTGCGCCCACTCCTGGACGACCTGCGGGCCGTTTTCCAGCCGCTGACCTCGGAGAAGGGGCTGACCTTCGCCGCCGGGCTGCCGGCCGACGGCGTCCCTGCGGAGCTTTTCACCGACCGGCAGCGGCTCCGGCAGATCCTGCACAACCTGCTGTCCAACGCGGTCAAGTTCACCGAGGAAGGGCTGGTCGAGCTGCGGATCACCGCGGAGCCGCCGCCGGAACGGCGCGGCCGGCCGGGAGCTGGCGTTCTCGGTGACCGACACCGGCATCGGCATCAACGACCAGAACCTGGATGCGATCTTCGGCGCGTTCCAGCAGGCCGACGGCACGACAAGCCGCCGTTACGGCGGGACCGGGCTCGGCCTGACCATCTGCCGCGAGCTGGCGGCGCAGCTCGGCGGGAACATCTCGGTGCAGAGCACGGTGGGCAAGGGCAGCACGTTCACCCTGCACCTGCCGGTCAGCTACCCGGCCGAGCAGGAGGCGGCGGCCGATGGCCACGGCGGGGACGCGCTGACGGCAGGCCCGGCTCCGCGGGCCGGTGCCCCGTTCGCGCGTGCCGCCGCCGGGCCAGTTCCGGCCGAGCCGCGGCGGCCGAGCCCGTCGCCGCGGGGCACGACAGCCTGCGCGGCCGCAAGGTGCTCATCGTCGACGACGACCTGCGGAACGTCTTCGCGATCACCAGCATCCTTGAGCTGTACGGGCTGACCGTGGTGCACGCGTCCGACGGCCGGACCGGCATCGAGATGCTGCAGGAGCGACCGGGCATCGACATCGTGCTGATGGACGTGATGATGCCGGAGATGGACGGGTACGCGACCACCACGGCGATCCGGCAGATCCCGGGCCTGGCCCAGCTGCCGGTGATCGCGGTGACCGCCCGGGCCATGCAGGGCGACCGGGACAAGAGCATCGCCGCCGGGGCCACCGACTACGTCACCAAGCCGGTGGACACCGAGGACCTGCTCACCGTCATGGAGGTGCTGGCTAGGCTCGGACTGACCCCGCACAGAACCGGCAAACCCGCACGTTAGCCGCGCATCGGGGTTAAGACGCGATCTTCCTGGGTAAGCCCGGGCCGTGCGGGTGATGAGCTGGAACCTGTGGTGGCGTTACGGGCCATGGGAACAACGACGGCAGGCGATCGCGGCGACATTGGCCGACGTCCAGCCCGACGTGTGCGGCTTCCAGGAGGTCTGGGGCGGCCCGGGGGAGGGTGGCCCGGGGGAGAACCTGGCCATCGACCTGGCGGGGCGGCTGGGCATGCACTGGTGCTGGGCGGAAGCGGGAAAGGTGCGCGATGAGGACGGCACCGAGCTGTTCATCGGCAACGCGATCCTCAGCCGCTGGCCGATCACCGCGCAGGCGGCCGACGCCCTGCCGGTGACCGCTTCCGACGAGGCCAGGGTGGCGGTGCACGCCCGGATCGACACCCCGGCGGTGCCCTGCCGATGTTCACCACCCACCTGACCTGGGGACTGGGCCGCTCGGCGCTGCGCGTGGCGCAGGTCCGCGCGCTGGCCCGCTTCGTCGCGGATCACTCCGGCGGCTGCGCCTATCCGCCCGTGGTCACCGGGGACTTCAACGCCGAACCCGGCTCCGACGAACTGCGGCTGCTCGGCGGCCTGCTCGCCGACCCGGCGGTCCCCGGCCTGGTGCTCCTCGACTCCTGGCGTTACGCCGATCCGCGTGACCCCGGCTTCACCTGGGACCTGCGGAACCCCTACCAGGACGACAGCCTGATCCCTTCCTCACGGATCGACTACATCCTGGTGGGCCTGCCCTGGGAGGGCCGTGGCCGGGTGGAGTCGGTGCGCCTGGCCGGCAACGCTCCGGTGCGACGGAGTCTGGCCCTCAGACCATTTCGCGGTCGTCGCCGACCTGCACCAGTAGTGCTCCAGGCGCGCTTGGGCCGGTGCGGCAATGAGGAGCCGGACTCTTATTAGGAGGCCTGGAACCGCGCCACGAGTTCCTGGCAGAATGCGGGCAGGTCGCCGGGGTTGCGGCTGGTCACCAGAACGTTGGGGCCGTCGGCGCACACCTGCACCTCGGTGTCCACCCAGTTCCCGCCGGCGTTGCGGATGTCGGTTCGCAGGCTCGGCCAGGAGGTCAGAGTACGGTCCCGTACCAGGTCCGCCTCCACCAGGGTCCAGGGGCCGTGACAGATCACCGCGGCGGGCTTACCGGCCCCGAACAATGAGCGGACGAACTCCACCGCCTCGAGGACGGTCCGCAGTTGATCCGGGTTGGCCACGCCTCCGGGCAGCACCAGCGCGTCGTACTCGGCCGGATCAGCGTCGCCTATGGCCCCGTCCACCGGGAAGGTGTCCGCCTTGTCGAGGTGGTTGAACGCCTGGGCCATGCCCGGCCTGGGCGCGAGAAGTTCTGGTATCCCGCCGGCGCCCTGCACCGCCGCCCAGGGCTTGGTGAGCTCGATCTGCTCCACGCCCTCGTTGGCGATCATGAAGGCGACCCGGCGGCCCTGAAGTTCGTTGCCCATGACATGGCTCCTCTCTCGTGACGGTCATTGGCACCGCCCGCGCCGGTCATCGGCACCGTCCCCAGTGAGCGGCTCGTGGCAGCCGCTACCCATGGACACCGCCGCAAACCCGCGAGCCGGGCGGCTTCCAGGCCGTTAGTCATGGTGGTTGCCGGGTAGGTGCAGGCTTTGCCGGCAACCCGGATGGGGAGGCGATAGCGATGGCGACGAGCAAGCAGTCGCAGGCAGCCAAGCGCAACGTGAAGAAGGCCCAGAAGGCCGCCACGAGCAAGAAGACGATCGCGCAACCTGCCTGCCAAGACCCGCACCGCGCTGGGCAAGCAAGGCGCGGCGGTCGCCCAGCGCAAGCGCACCGGTGGCGCGTCGCCCAAGACCCGCGCGGAGCTGTACGAGATCGCCAAGAAGCGTGACCTGCCCGGCCGGTCGAAGATGGGCCGCGATGAACTCGCCAGAAAACTGGGCGAGAAGTAATCCCGTGGCCGCCAGGTACCGTGGCTGAGTCAGGAGCCGCCCGAGCGAACCGTCCAGGTCCCTGGTCAGCCGGTGGCTGTCCCGGATAGACCGGTTTGCCTCCCGGCCAGCGGCGGCGCTGCTGGTCCTCGGCGCGGTCGTGGTCATGGCTCGTCGTGAGCCTTGCCGCCGGGTTTCCGGCACGGTGGGAGACCGTCTTCCAGACCCTGGTCGCCGCGCTGACCCTCGCGATGGTCTTCGTCATCCAGCACACCCAGGCGCGGCATCAGCGTGCGACGCAGCGCAAGCTCGACGAGATCCTGCACGCCCTGCCCGATGCCGACAACTCCCTGATCACCCTGGAGCATGCTTCCGACGAGGAACTGCACGCCACCGGGCACGAGCACCGCCGGAGGCGTCAGGCCGCCCTCGATGATCAGGCTGCAGCTGGCGAGTGACCCGGCGTGGCCGCCTGGCCTGTGGCGCGGGTCACGCGGCTGGCCAGGTTTGGCCGCTGGCATCTGGGTAGCCGGGCGGCCATGCGTGCGCTTGATGACCTCGAACATGCCGAAAAACTCGATGGCCTGGTCGGCCTGGGCCAGCGCTGGGCGCGGCTGCTGCGCCCCGGACGGTGCCGTGACGCCCTGTACGGCGTCTGGCTCGGCCACCCGCTGCACCCGATGCTCGCCCAGGCCCCGATCGGGCTGTGGCTGTCGGCCACCGTGCTCGATGCGTGGCCAGGCGGTGAGCGGGCCTCGCGGCGGCTGGTGCTGGTCGGCCTGGCGGCCGCCGTCCCCGCGGCGCTGGCCGGCGCGGTGGACTGGTCGGAGCAGCACGAGCAGCAGATGCGGGTCGGCACGGTGCACGCCATGGCCAACGGTGCCGCCGTGGGGCTGTACACGGCGTCCCTGGCCGCCCGCACCCGGCCGGCGTCGCGCGTGCTGCGGCTGGCCGGGCTGGCCACGGCCGGGGTAGCCGGGCTGCTGGGCGGGCACATCTCGTTCCGGCTGGCCGGTGGTGCCAACCAGGCCGAGCCGGTGCCGCATCTGGTCCAGCCTGGCTGGCACGATCTGATGCCGGCCGCGGAACTCGCCGGACCGAGCCCGGTGAAGCGGATGCTCGGCGAGGTCCCGGTGGTGGTCATCCGGGACGGCCGGGAGGTGCACGTGCTCGCCGAGCGCTGCAGTCACCTGTCCGGGCCACTGTCTGAGGGGAAGCTCGCGGGCGGCTGCCTGACCTGCCCGTGGCACGGCAGCGTGTTCCGGGTCGGCGACGGGGCGGTCGTGCATGGCCCTGCCACCGCGCCGCAGCCGGTGTTTCAGGCGCGCGTGGCCGGCGGCGTCATCCAGGTCTGCCTGCCCGGCGCTGGCTGACCGCCGGCCGTGCCGGATTCCGGCCGGCTCAGGCCGGCTCTTCCCGCGGCTCGGGGACGGTCTCCTCCGCCGCGGCGAGCGTGGCCAGCAGCCAGGAGAAGCCGCGCGGCGCCCGGGCGCGGGACCGGGCGGAGGTGACCACGGGGATCCGGGTCGTCCGCAACAGCGGTATCCCCGCGGCCCGGAGGTCATCGACCAGGGCGTGGTCCTCGGCCGTCGGCAGCGGCCGGAAACCGCCGACGGCAAGGTAGGCGTCCGCGGCGAATCCCAGGTTGGCGCCATGCACGTGCGGGATGGTGCGCCTGCCAGGCCCGGTAGCGCTGGGTGTACCGCCGTTGCACCCGGGGCGGATGATCGGCCCAGTCGTCGACCGTCACGGTGCCCAGCACGCCCTTCCAGCCCTGGCTGGCGTAGCGGAGCTGGCGGCGGAGCCAGCAGCGGGGCACGAGGGTGTCGGCGTCGGTGGTGGCGATCCACACCGCGGCGGGATCCAGGTGGCGCACGGACCGGAGCACCTGCCTGACCCCGGCCCGCCGGGCGGCGCCGACGCAGCGGGCACCGACCTCGACGACGTCTGCGCCGTGCGCGCGGGCCATCGCCGCGGTCCGGTCGGTGCACGCGTCCGCCACCACCACCACGTACACGGGGACGCCGACCTGCCTGGCCGCCCGGCGGACAGCGGTGAGGCAGGACGGCAGCAGGTCCTGCTCGTTGTGCGCGGGGATCACGACCCCCGCCGCCTTGATCACACCAGCCCTTCGGCCTGGGCCACCGAGACCGGACTCGCCATCGCCCCGGAGGTAGACCTGGGCGAGGAAATCCGGTTCGGCGTGATCGGCGAGCCTGGCGAGCCCGGCGCGGCGGCCCAGGGCCGCGTGCACGTCGTCACCGCTGCGCGGGTATTCGGCGACCGGGTGCCGCCAGTGCACCGCGAGGAGGGTGCCGGCCGGCCGGAGCGCCGCGAGCGCGAGGTCGAGGACGTGGTCCAGGTCGGCACCGGCGAAGTAGTACAGGAACTCCGAGAGAACGATCAGGTCGAATCGGCCCGGGCGGCCAGTCACCGGGGATGGCCCGGTGCTCGACCGTGACGTTCGGGAAGCGGGCGGTGTGCTCGGTCGCGGCCTTGACCGCGGCCGGTGCCATGTCGCACGACAGCAGCCGGTCACAGCGCGGGGCGAGCATCCCGGTGAGCACGCCCACCGAGCAGCCCGGCTCGAACGCGTCGCGCGTAGCGCTGCCGTGGCAGCATGGCGATGCTGATCGCGTACTTCCGGGCCTCGTACCAGCGGGTGCGCAGGCTCCACGGGTCCGGTGCCGCCGCGTACATCGCGTCGAAGTAGCCAGGTCCCAGGGTCATCGGCGGTTCACCATTGCGTTCCCTGCTCCGCGACCAGCGCGCCGAGTTCGGCGAGGCTGCGCTCGGCATGGTGCTGGCGGATGTAGACGGTCAGGTCCGCCACCCGGCGCGAGTGCGCCTCGTCCAGGCACAGCGGCCCGGCGCCGAGAGCCCGGCCGACCCGGTCCATGACCTCGGCCGCCACGGCGTCGGCCAGCGCGCGCACCCGCAGCGACCGGAGCCTGCCCTGCGCCCTTGAGGTCGGCGGGGTCGGCGTCGATCTCGTCCGCGGCGCTGTCCAGGGCCGTGCGCACGGTGCGCAGCGCGATGTCCACCGCGCCGAGGTGGGCGAGCGCGTGTGGCCCCACGTCGCGCCGGTCCGCGGCGGCCAGCAAGGTGCGCGCCCACCGCGCGGGCGCCGCCGTACCAGCATGCGGCCACGCCGACGCCACCGTGCGCGAATCCCGGCCGCTCGACGTACGCCCCGGGCCCCCCGACCGGCCGGGCGGGCACCTCGTCGAAGTCCACGTCCAGCGTGTCACTGCCCGCCATGCCGGTGGCGGGCCAGGTGCCCGGGACCGGCGTCAGGGCCTCGGCCGCCACCGCGAACAGCCGCCTCCCGTCCGGCGCGTCGGCCGTGACCAGGGCATGGGTGCACGAGCGGGCCCCGGAGCAGTATCGCTTCGTGCCGCGCAGCCGCCACTCGTCCCCGTGGTGGTGCAGCTTCCAGCTTCGGGCCGGGCGGGTGGGCGGCCCACACTCCCCACCGGCTGCCCGGCAGCGGCGGCGGGCCGTCCAGTTCGGCCAGGATCGCCACCGCGTCCGCGTGGCCCTCGGCAAGCCTTGCCAGGGACAGGTCCTCTTCCGCCAGGTCCGCGAACGCGGCCCACCGTTCCCGGGTCCGGCCCGACCCGGGCAGCGGCAGATCAAGCCGCCCCGACTCCACCGCCGCGCGGAACGCCGGGCCGGCGGACCTGCCAGGCGGTCGGCTCAGCCCCGCTGGCGGCCGGCGTCAGGAAGTGTCCGCATCGCTGCCGAGCAGGTCGAGGATGTCGTCGGCGTGCTCCTCCTCCTCGGCGAGGATGTCCTCCATCAGCCGCCGGGTGGTCACGTCGGTGTCGCCGAGCCACCGGATGATCTCCTGGTACGTGGCGATCACGATGCGCTCGGCGGCGAGGTTCTCCCTGAGCATGCCCTCAAGGTCGTCGTCGGAGAACGTCTCGTAAGTGGTGTGCGCGCGGGCGGCCAGGGTTGCCGGGTCGAAGTCGGGGTCGCCGCCGAGCTGGCTGATCCGCTCGGCAACCCGCATCGCGTGCCCATGCTCCTCCTCCGCGTGCTCGGTGAACTCGCCAGACACCTGAGCACGGTCGATCCCGTCGCCGAGATCGCATGGCGGCTGTACCGCATCCAGCACACGATCTCGGTGGCGAGGACCTCGTTGAGGATCTCCACTACCTTGTCGGGTCGTCCGGAGTACTCGGTCACCGGCCGCGTCCATCTCGGCCGGCCGGTCGCGTATCGCGGCCACGTCGACGCTGAAACTGTTGTCGTCACGTGCTCGCCCAGTCGGCGAGTGCTGGAGCTACCCGGCAGCTGCGGAAGTTAAGCGGCGAGGGACGAACGGCGGTGGTCACCACGTCGGGATGGCCGTGGTGAGCGGAACGCTGCCCGCTGGTGGCGTCCGGGTCACGGTGAGGCCGACGTCGCGGGCCAGCGCCGCGAACGTGACGGAGTCGACCACGGCGGCTCCGCCCGGGTCGTTGTTGAAGTAGACGTACACGTCCGCGTCCGCCCGGCCATGCCTGGCGCACCCGCTCGGCCCAGGACCGCAGGTCCTGCTCGGCGTAGCTGGGCCACGGGTCGGCCGTACCCTCATGAAACCGCAGGTATCCCCATCCTGCGGTGACCCAGAGCGGCGTGACAGGGCGGCCGAGCCGGTCCGCCCAGCACAGCGCCGCGTCGTGCGCGGCCAGGATCTGCCGGACCTCCTCGGTCCACCACGAATCGTGCCGTGGTTCCACCACGACCCGCACCCGCCGGCGGCCGGGGAGCCGGGCGCGCCGGAATTCGGTCAGGCAGGCGTCCAGCAGCGCCGGCGCTGCCTTGAGTGTCGGTGGCAACTGGAGCAGGACCGGGCCGAGCTTGGGGCCGAGTGCCGCCGCGGCGCCGAGCAGCCGGGTGACGGGTTCTGCCGGGTCGCGCAGCCTCCTGACGTGGGAGAGATACCGGCTCGCCTTGACCGCCATGACAAAGTCCGCCGGCGTGCGGGCACGCCAGCCCGCGAAGGTCTCGCGCGGCGGGCAACCGGTAGAAGCTGTTGTTGTTCTCGACCGTCAGGTAGTGGCTGGCGTAGTGCTCCAGCCAGCGGCGCTGGGCCACTCCTGCCGGGTACAGCCCGCCGCGCCAGTCCCGGTACTGCCAGCCGGAGGTTCCGATCAGCACGGGCATCCGCGTGCGCTTCCCGCCGGTTCGCCCGGCCGTCGCGGGCGGTCGCCCGATGATCGCTGCTGCCACGCCGGAGTACTGCCCACGATCTGCCCGCCCGAACGGCCGGTCCCGTCCTCGCCGAGGGCGCGTTAAGTCCGGCGCTCTGGCGGGAAGTGAGGCGTGACCACGGGGGGCACGAGCTCGGCCGATCCGGACACGGGCAGCAGCGCGGAGGAATCATGGCAGGGGCACAGGCCACAGGCGAGCACCAGGCAGGCGGGGCAGGGGCTGCTTGGCATCTACCTTAATGATCATCTCGCCGGGGCGACGGGCGGCGTGGAGCTGGCCCGCAGGGTCGCGGCGGCCCGCCGGGGCGAAGAAGCCGGCGACGCGCTGCTGCGTTTCGCGGCCGACGTCGCGGCTGACCGCGCCGCGCTGCTGGACATCATGGCCGCGCTGGATGTCCCGGTGCGGGCCTACAAGGTGTACGCCGGGTGGATCGGCGAGAAGGCGGGCCGGCTCAAGCTCAACGGCCGCCTGCTGGCCCGGTCGCCGCTGAGCAGCCTGGAAGAGCTGGAACTGATGCGCCTGGGAGTGACGGGCAAGGCGGCCGGGTGGCGCACGCTGCGGCTCCTGGCGGACGCGGATCCGCGGCTCGACCGCGACCGGCTGGATGAGCTCATCGCCAGGGCCGACAGCCAACTTGAGCTTGCTCGAGGACCTTCGGGTGCGCGCCGCGCTGGCGATCCTCGGCCAGGGGCCGCCGCCGGTGGCTGACAAGCGCCAGCGGCGGCGTCATCTTCGACGTGGACGGCACCCTGCTGGACACCAACTACCTGCACGTCGTGGCGTGGTGGGAGGCGTTCAGCGAACGCGGCCACGACATCCGCTGTGCCGACGTCCACCGGGCCCTCGGGATGGGCTCCGCCGAGCTCGTGGAACGGGTCCTGGGCAGGCCGGATCCCTCGGTGAGCGCGGCGCACAGCCGTCACTACGCCCCCTACCTCGGCCGGATCCGCCCGTTGCCCGGGGCGGCCGACCTGCTCCGTGCGACCGCCGGGCTCGGGCTGGACGTGGTGCTCGCCACCAGCGCCAAAGACGACGAGGTGGACCTCATGCTGGACGCGCTCGGCGCCGGTTCCGCGATCACGCACCGTGGTCAGCTCCGGTGACGTCGACCGGGCCAAGCCCGACCCGGGCATCGTCCGCAAGGCGCTGGATGAGTCGGGTATCGACCCCGGCCGCGCCGTCATGGTCGGCGACACCGTCTGGGATGTGCTCGCCGCCGAGCGGGCGGGCATCGCGGTGCATCGGCCTGCTCTGCGGTGGGACCGCCGAAGAGGCAACTACGCGGCGCTGGCGCTGCGGAGGTGTACCGCGACCCAGCCGCGCTGCTCGGCGACATCCACGCCAGCCCGGTCGGGCGGCTGGGTTGACGATTGCCGTTGGATCCTGCGGGAAGTCCAGGACCGGAGACGACCCGAAGCCGGGCCGTTGCCGCTGAGGAGACCGTCCTTCACATGCGGGGCAGGAGAGGTTTGTGGCGGAGAACACGGAGGGCATGGCGTGCGGAAGATCGCGGTAGTGGCCCACACCGGCAAGAGTCTCGGCGGCGGCCTGGGCGAGCTTCGCGAGGTACTGGCACGAGAGGGCGTTGCCGACCCGCTGTGGTATGAGGTGAGCAAAAGCCGCAAAGCACCCAAGCGCGCGTGCAAAGCGCTGGCGCGGGGCGCCGAGGTGATCTTCGTCTGGGGGGGCGACGGGACGGTCCAGCGGTGCATCGACGCCGTGGCCGGGGCAGCGGCTGCCGTGGCGATCCTGCCAGCCGGCACGGCAAACCTGCTGGCCAGCAACCTGCAGATCCCGGCAGACCTCGCCGAAGCGGTGCGTGCCGGGCTGAAGGGGGAGCGCCACCGGTTCGACACCGGGTCGGTGAACGGAGAGCACTTCGCTGTGATGGCCGGGGCCGGATTCGACGCCCGGATGATCAAAGAAGCCGGCCATGGGCGGAAACAGCGGTTCGGCCGCGCGGCGTATCTGCTGGCGGGGGCCAGGAACCTCAACACGCCCCGGGCCCGGGCGATCATTGAGGTGGACGGCAGACGCTTCTACAAGGGCCAGGTCTCCTGCGTGCTGGTGGGGAATGTGGCCAAGGTTCTCGGCGGGGTCGAGGTCTTCCGCGGGGCGCAGCCTGACGACGGGCTACTCGAACTCGGCTTGGTCACTGCCAAGAACCCCGCCGAGTGGGCCCGGGCGCTGGGACGGGTCATGCAGGGCCGGGCCGGGGAGTCGCCGTTCATTGAGGTCACGCGGGGGGAGCGGTTCCGGGTCCGGTTCAACCGGCCGGTGCCCTACGAACTTGATGGCGGTGCCCGCGGCACGGTCAAGGAACTGCGGATCAAGGTTCATCCCGGCTCGATAAAGCTCTGCCTTCCCGTTGTATTACCCGTCTGAGCGGATGTCGGTGTCGTCGTCCTCCACGACGTGCATCGCTGCCTCTTCCGCGGTGGCAGCGCCACCATCGATCCCGGTGTCCCGTGCGACGAGATCCGCCTCCTCATCTGGGTGGGCGCCCTCGTCTTCGGCCACCAGCCTGCCCGCCCGGGGATCCGGACCGTCGTCGAGCAGCAGTCCGTCGACGTCCTCGTCGCCGGCGTCCTCATCCCCGGCGAAGTCCTCGGCCAGCTCGTCGTCCTCCTCGTCGGCCACGTCCGGCTCTTCCTCGGCGAGCAGTTGATCGAGCGACTCACCGGCTTGCTGTTCCCCGGCCGTATCGCCGTAACGGATGGCGGCCGACCACCGCTCTGGCGTAGCGACCCCTCGGTCGAGCGGGTCGTCCCCGGGATCGCCGTCCAGCGTGTCGGACGCATCCAGGACCTCATAGTCCGTCAGGTCAGCCGATTCCGGCCGCCTCTGCTCGGGCATGGCTGCTCCTTCACTCGTTGTAACGCGTTGGCGGGGACTCTTCCCCGTTCACCCTCAATTAGACGGAGAATCGGGCGATGGGCAAGCTGGGGCTCGGGTCATTCGGCATGGCACTGACCGTATCGGATACCTACCTTGATGAGGCCGCCGAGCCGGAGCGACTGGGGTACACCGGGATTTGGCTGCGTGGTGGCCAGATGGCGTCGCTGACCCGCCGCCGGAGTCACGCCAGTTATCGCTGGTCACCCGGCGCCATTTGGGTGAGTCGCAGTGAATGCGGTCCATCGGCGAACCAGGGCCTTGCTTGTTTCTGGTGGCACGGAACCGCAAACCTGAGCGAGCGGGCCTCGTTCTTCGCTGGCAAAGTGCTTGGTGCATGCGGCGCGCGCTGCCGCGACCACCTGCCACCACCGTGACGAGCCGACATCGAGCAGGCGTGCTTCTTGTACCGCCTCGCGCAGGTCCTCATGGTCGGCGGTTGCCGCTTCCACGAAGCTCAGCGCGATCGCATCGCCGCCGAACACCAGCGGGAAGCAGACCTCCTCCTCCGCCTTGGTATGAACTTCCAGCAGGCTTGCCAGCCTCGTCCAGATCTGGTCCAGCGCCAGGCGCACGACCGCAGGTTCCCCGCGCCGAACCACACCGTCAAGCGCACCGAAGAGCCGGAGGATCCGTGCATGTTCGGCAAAGATCAGCTCGCAAATCTCGCTGATGCCGGCATCGGGAACGGTCGTACCGGCCTGGGCCAGCGCGGTTGAGGTGCGGTTAGGGATGACCGAATCCATGAACAGGCCTCCTCGGCTGCCGCAGCGCCAAGGGCCGTCCGCTCCTCCCGGCCCCACTATGTGCGACAGCACACCGTTACCAGCGGTCCCGCGCTCTTCGAGGGCCGTGCCATTGGGATGGTCAGGCACGGTGACGGTCGTGCGCACGCGCAGCTCGGAGACCCCACTCTTTCTCGAGGGCCGCCGATCCGGGCCACCATGCCGGTGCTGGCGTCTACCCGGCTTGCCCGCGGGCAAACGTACGTTACGCCGCTCCGGGCGGGGGTAGCAGTCGCCCATGCTGGAGGTGACGCAGGAACTCGCCGAGAACATCTCTGAGGTCGCACGGCTGCTGGAGAACGATGACGAAGGCGATGCGCCCTTGCTCCGGCTGGCAGGCCTTGGCGTCGAGTTGGTACCAGGAGCCGCCGCCGCCGCAGTGGCCATCACGGCGGGTGCACAGACATATACCTTCGCCGTGTCTGATGCGCGGATCAGCGAGTTGCACAGGTTGCAATTCGCGTCGGGGGAAGGGCCGGTCGTAGAAACACTGCGTTACAACGAGGCCAGGCACGTCCCGGATACCAGTGTTGAAGGGCGCTGGCAAACCTTCTGCCGCGCCGCCACCGAAGCCGGTTTGCGCAGCCTAGTTTCGCTGCCCTTGCACACTGCCGACCGGCCAGCCGGGGCAGTGGCACTGTACGCCGATTGCCCCGGCGCGTTCAGCGGTGCGGCACATGACATCGCGTTGCTGTTTGCCGCGCAGGGCGGCACGGCGGTCCACAACGCCGGGACTTACGGGGCGTGCCGCCGGTTGACCGATAACCTCCAGGCGGCATTGGAGGGCCGGGCGATCATCGAACAGGCCAAGGGCGTGCTGTACGCCAAACTGGCCGTGTCACCGGACGAGGCGTTCGAGCTGATCAGACGGTACTCACAGAACACCAACCAGAAGGTCCGCATCATTGCGGCCCAGTTGGTCCGGGGCGAGCTCGACCCCCAGCAACTGCGCGGCCAGGCCCCTTAACAGGCAGGCGGCCGGCAGGTGCCAGTGACGGGCTGCGCAGTCGGGATCCCCGAGACCGGGGAACGCGACGCCGGGGGCGGCATCGGCTCGTCAGGTCAGGGTCAGCACGGCTATGACGGCGAGCAGCCCGACCACCGCATAGGCGGCGTAATCGTTGACCGATCCGGTGTGCGCGGCGCGCAGCAGGCGGACCGGGCCTGGTTCACGCGCCCTCAGGTACGCCCAGCCGAGCGCGGCACCCGCGACGGCGCAGCCCGCCACCGAGGCCAGCTCGCCCGGTGAGAAGTAATCGAAAGCCAAATGCAGCGCGGGCAGCCGGGCCAGGCCGGTGAGCACCCCGCTGGCGTAATCGGCGGGATACCGCAGGCCGGCCACAGCGGGGGCCATCACCGAGTCGAGGAAGAACTGCGGCAGGACGCCGAACACGACGCAGCACCCCGCCAGGCTGGCCAGCCCCGCCACCATGCCCGGCCGCAACGGCTCCAGCGGCGGGTAGCCCCGCGCACGCGGGCGGAAGAACGCCAGCCACGCCGCCTTGCCCAGCGCCGCGATCGTGATCACCTGGGCTATCAGCATGAGGGCGTACGGCAGGTACTGATGGCCGTCGAGCAGACCGGTGTGAATCAGGCTGAGCGAGACGTAGCCGTTAAGCGGCGGGATGCCCGCGATGGATGCGGCGCCGATTACGAACGCGACGGCCACCACGGGCATGCGCCGCGCCAGGCCGCCCATCTCGGACAGCTTCGTCAGCCCGGTGCGATGCAGGATCGCCCCGGCGCACAGGAACAGCAGCGCCTTGAACAGGGCATGGTTGACCAGGTGGTAGACGGTGCCCGCGATCCCGGATGCGGTGCCAGTGCCCAGCCCGATGGCCAGGATGCCCATCTGCGAGATCGTGTCGTAGGCCAGCAGCCGCTTGAGATCGTCCTGGGCCAGCGCCATGACCGCGCCCAGCAGCGCGGAGATGAGGCCCACCGTCAGCAGCAGGCCCAGGATCGGGGTGCTGCCCACGCCGAAGACCTGAAAGGCCAGCCGGGCGATCGCGACAATGCCGAAGTTGTACATCAGGCCGGAGAACAGCGCGGACACCGGGCCCGACGTGGCGGTGTGCACATCGGCGAGCCAGCCGTGGAACGGGACAAGCCCGGTCTTCGTCGCAAACCCGGCGACCAGCAGGCCGAATGCGATCACATCGGCGGTGGACACATGCCGCGCCAGGGCGGCATGAAGCTGGGCGTAGTTAAGCGCGCCGTTGACCGCGTAGAGCAGCCCGGCACCGAGGAACACCGCGAAACTGGCCAGCGTGGTCAGCGCCACGATCTTGAACGCGGCCTCCAGGGCAATCGGGCGTTCCAGGAGGAACGCGGTAAGCCCGTAGCTGGCCAGCGCGGCGACCTCGAACCAGACGAACAGGTTGATCAGGTCCGCGGTGAGCGCCGCGCCGATCAGCGCGGCGACCACCAACTGGAACAAGCAGGCATAACCGCCCAGTTCGCGCGGGCCGAGGCCGCCCAGTTCCGACAGCGTGTACAGCAGCAGCACCGCGCCGATGACCGCTGAGGTCAGCGCGAAGAGCAGGCCGAACGGGTCGGCGGCGAGCGCGATCCCCAGCGCATGGCCGTGCACCGGGGTCCACAGCCCCAGGTAGTGTGCGCGGACCAGCCCCCCGAACACGCTGGGCGCCTGCAGCAGCAGGAGAATGGTGGAGCCGCCGAGAGCGACCAGCCCGACGATGACGGCAAGCCGCCGGTGCAGCCTGGCCAGCAGCGGCGCCGCCACCGCCCCGGCGATCGGCAGCGCCACCGGAAGCGGCAGCAGCGACGCGAGCGCTTGCGAGCTCATGGCCGCCCGGTCATCCCCGCATCGCCCGGACCTTGTCGGCGTCCAGGGTGCGGTAGTGCTGGGCGATCCGCACCACGACGCTGAGGAACACAGCGGTCACCGCGACGCCGATGACGACGGCGGTGAGGCAGAAGTTCTGTAGCACCGGATCGGCCACATTCCCCTGCGCGAGCTGCTTGGCGGTCTTCCCGGCGGGCGGGCTGGCCAGCACCGGCGCGGTGGACCCGGCCCGGTAGGCGAGCGACACCATGAACAAATAGGTCGAGGCCTCCATTAGCGACAGGCCCATCACGATCTTGATGAGGTTCCGCCTGGTCAGCAGGACATACAAGCCGACACAGAACAGCGCGACCGCAGCCAGGTAATTGCCAAGAATCATCGCTTCCGCCTGCCGCCCCTGGGCTCGCCCTGGTTGTCCGGCGCCCAGTCGTGAGACATGCCGAGCAGGGCGAAGACGACGATGGTCAGGCCGGTGCCGACCTCGATCAGCTCGGCCGCCGAGAAAAGCTGGGCGACGCCGCCCGACAGCGGGGTCAGCATGGGCGCCAGGGGCAGCCAGTTCGCGCTGAACGAGCCGTTGAACACGAGCCCGAGGAACTCGGTTATGACGATCAGTCCCGCACCCGCCAGTTCCAGTGGTTCGATCAGCCCGGGCCGGATCACCTTGCTGATCTTGCGGCGGCCGTAGCTGGCGTAGACGAGCAGGAGAACGCCGAGGATGACCGCCCCGCCGGGGAAGCCGCCGCCGGGCGAATATCCCCAGGCCACCAGGTAGAGCCCGGCCACCGCGAGGATCGGCAGCACAACCCTGATCGCGTTGCGGACCACGACCGTCATCGCCTCAGCCGTCTCCGGTGCCGGGGTACCCAGCGGGGTCGCGTCCGGCGTCTCTACCGGCTCTCCGCCGCTGGGCGGCTGCTCGCCCTGCTCCCGGAGCTCGGCGGATCTGGCCTCCTGCTCGGCGGCGTCGGTAGCCGTATCCGGGTCGTTCTGCTGCTGCTCCCGCGCCCCCGCGGCGGATTCGCCGAAGTAGCCCCGCCGCGGCTCGCGCGGCCGGGTGATGACTACCACGCTGACCACGGCGGCCAGCAGCAGAAACGTCTCGCCGAACGTGTCGAAACCCCGCGTGCCGTAGACGATCTCGTTGACCGGCTCGGTCAGCTTCCACCGGGGTATCGCGATGTCCAGCGCGTACCGGGCGATCAGGGGCAACGGCGCATGCTCACGCGGCATCCCGGCCATCGCAGCCCCCAGGGCTGCGGCCACCCCCGCCACCAGCAGCGCGCCGAGCCAGGGCCGGTGCCGTGGCTCGCGTTCGGTGGCCTCGCGCGCCGCGGCGTGCGCCACGGCGCTGCGGTCGCGGATGCCGGCCCTGGTCACGCCTGGTCCTCGTCCTGGCCCTCGGTCTCGCCGAGGCCCTGCTCGTCGGCGACCGTGCGCGCCTTGCCGATCGCGACCAGGTACAGCACCGGCATCGCGATCGCCCCGACCACGACCTCGGAGTGGGCCACGTCTGGGGCGCCGAGCACGACGAACAGGACCGACAGCATGGTGCCCACCCCGGACAGGGCCATGACCGCGCCGTTGAGATTCCGCATCCAGACCACCAGCACCGCGGACGCCAGCATCAGCGCCAGCAGCAGATAATCGAGAACCCAGAAGCCACTCATTGCCCGCTCCTGCGGCGCATGCGGTCGGCTACCTGGTCGGCCACCGCACCGGACCACATCGGCACGCGGGTCTTGTAGGCGGCCCGCGCCAGGGCGTGCGACGCGACCGGGTTGACCACCAGCAGGAGCACGGCGACCAGCAGCGCCCGGCTGCCGAACACGCTGATCGGTCCCTCTCCCACGACCAGCGCGATCAGCACCGGGAGCGCTCCCATCGTGATCATCTTGCTGGAGCACTGGATCCGGGAGTACACGTCGGGCATCCGCAGGATGCCGACCGCGCCGGACAACGAGAAGGCCCACCCGATGGCGGCCAGGACGATCACCACGATCTCGATCACAGCAACTCCCGTTCCAGGTAGCGGGACCAGACGATGGCGCCGAGGTAGCTGAACGAACTGAGCCAGAGCGCGACGTCGCAGTAAATGGTCCGGCCGGCGTACGCGGCGAAGAACAGCACGGCGATCGCCGCCTGTGTTGACATCGCGTTCAGCGCCACGATCCGGTCACATATCGTCGGCCCGGCGGCCACCCGGATGAGCAGCAGTGCCATGACCGCGACCTCGGCGATCACGACCGCCAGGTACACGTCTTTCATGGCCGCTGCCGGGGGTGGAATGGCTTCAGCAGGTCCTCCACCGGCCCGTTGATCTGCGCGCGCGCCCGCTCCGGGCCGCCTTCCGGCACGTCGACCGCGTGGTACTGCAACTCATGGGCCCTTGTGTCGAGATCGGTGATCTGGTTGTCCACGATCAGCGAAGAGATCACGCCGACCGCGGCAAGACCCCAGTCCTGCCGTTCCCGGGTGGGTGTGATCACCATGCCGCTGGCCAGCGGGCGGCGTGGGTCCCAGATGCGGCGGGACAGCCGCAGATTGGCCAGCAACACCCGGCCCGCTGCGGAGACCAGCAGCCATACGCCGCCGGCCAGCGCCCGCGGCCGCAGCAGCCGCCACGGCCCCGCCACCCCACCCAGCGGCGCAAGGGCCACCGCCACGGCGAGGGCGATGGCCGCTCCGAACAGCAACTGCTCGACGGTCAGCGTCCAGGTCAGCAGCGCCCACACCAGGTACGCCCAGCACCACAGCCCGATCAGGCGCGAAAGGACCTGCTGGAACGGCATGTGCTGGCTCGGTGGCTTGGCCGGCATGCCCTTGCTCTTCCCACTCCTCCGATCCCAAACGGTCCATCGGCGCACCACCCCCGGTCTTCCGGGGCGGCATGTTTGCGCCGGTCCCTGCAGGAGAGTGGCTGTCTGATGTGCGCCGCACGGCGCGAGAGGAACTTTCAAGGCAATGACGGGAGGCCCGGTCGTGGGTCAGATCGCATCGGAGGCACTCATCGAGCGCCTGGCGGACTGGGGCGTGGACACCGTCTTCGGCCTGCCGGGAGACGGCATCAACGGGCTCATGGAGGGGCTGCGCAGGCACCAGGACCGGGTCAGGTTCGTGCTGGTGCACCACGAGGAAGCGGCGGCGTTCATGGCGACCGCGCATACGCCAAGGCGACCGGCAAGATCGGCGTGTGCCTGGCGACGTCCGGGCCGGGCGGTATCCACCTGCTGAACGGCCTCTATGACGCCAAGCTCGACCACATGCCGGTGCTCGCCATCACCGGCATGCAGGAGACCTCGGTGCTGGGCACCGGCTACCAGCAGGAGGTCAACCTGGACAAGCTCTACGCCGACGTGGCCGAGTACGACCAGATGATCTACAACCCGGCGCAGCTGCCCCCGTGGTGGACAACGCGATCCGCACGGCCTACGCCCGGCGCGGTGTCGCGCACATCACGGTGCCCAATGACATCCAGGTCGCCGACGCCGACGCGGACCCGTGGCAGCACGTGGCCCCGGCCCGGTCACCGCACACCGCACCGGTCATGCTCCGGCGCCGGGCCGCCCCCGGGACGAAGACCTGCAGGGGTCGCGCGACCTGCTGGACGACGGCGAGAAGATCGCGATCCTGGCCGGCGCCGGGTGCCCGCACGCCCGGGAGGAACTGCTGGCCGTGGCGGAGAAACTCGGCGCCCCGATCGTCAAGACGCTGTCCGGGCAAGGCCTGCGTGCCCGACGACTCGCCGTACACGACCGGGGGGATCGGGCTGCTCGGCACCCGGCCGACCGAGGAACTGATGGAGGAGATCGACACGCTGTTCTGGTCGGCACGAACTTCCCCTACACCAAGCACCTGCCCGCCCCGGGCAAGGTCCGGGTCGCGCAGATCGAGGCCGACCCGGTCCGGGCCGGCGGCAGGATCGCGACCGAGGTGCCGGTCGTCGGGGACGCGAAGGAGGGTCTGCAGGCGCTGCTGCCGATGCTGAAGCAGCGCAGCGACACCTCGTTCCTGGAGAAGTACCAGAAGCCGATGGCAACGCTGGCGCGAGCAGATGGCCGCCCAGCAGGATCGCGGGCAGGGACCCGATCGCCCCGCAGTACGTGGTGGGCGTGCTCGACGAACTGGCCGCCGACGACGCCGTGCTGACCTGCGACAGCGGCACGATCGCGACCTGGGCGGCGCGGCACTGGACGATCCGCGGCGGCCGCGAGTTCTACCTGTCCGGCAACCTGGCCACGATGGCGCCCGGGATGCCGTACGCGATCGGCATCCAGCACGCCTTCCCCGGGCGGCAGGTGATCGCCTACGTCGGCGACGGCGGGTTCGCCATGCTGATGGCCGAGTTCATCACCGCCATCAAGCATCAAGCTGCCGGTCAAGGTCGTGATCAACAACAACAACTCGCTCGGCCAGATCCTCTGGGAGCAGATGGTGCTCGGCTACCCCGAGCACGGCGTACGGTACCCGGAGCCGTTCGTGGACTACGCCGCCTTCGCGACCGCCAACGGCGCGTTCGGCATCAAGG
Organism: uncultured Actinomycetes bacterium; assembly: GCA_963726415.1. Lineage (GTDB taxonomy): Bacteria > Actinomycetota > Actinomycetes > Streptosporangiales > Streptosporangiaceae > DASXKD01. The sequence goes on along the minus strand of CAVSCM010000036.1, from coordinate 208,061 downwards.
TCGAAGAAGGCCGCCGACGTGCGCGGCGCGATCGAGCAGGGCCTGGCATACGACGGCCCGGCGCTGATCGACGTCAACGTCAACCCCGACGAGCCGCCGCTGCCCGGCAAGGTGGAGTACCAGCAGGCCAAGAAGTTCGCCGAGGCCTTCCTGCGCGGCCAGCCCCGCAAGGCCACCATCGCCACGACCCTGTTCCGGGACAAGATCGAGCAGTTCAAGAACTGATCAGGGAGCACGCCAGAGCCCTCCGGATTTCCCGGGGGGGCTCTGGCGTGCAGCAGCTCAGGTGGCCGCCTTCTTGGCCCGCTTGCCGCGGCGAAGCTTCCTGGTGTCGCGCATTTCGACGAACGGCTCGGCGCCCGGCGGGGTGCCCGCGGCGATGGCCCGGCCGCGTTCCAGTTCCGCGTTGAACTCGGCGCCCAGCAGGATCGCGGTGTTGGAGATCCACAACCAGATCAGGAAAATGATCAAGCCGGCGATGCTGCCGTACACCTTGTTGTAGTGGCCGAAGTTGGCCACGTACAGGGCGAACAGCCCGGAGGCGATCAACCAGATGACCACCGCGAGCACCGAGCCGGGGCTGATCCAGCGGAAGCCCTGCCGTGCGTTGGGGCTGGCCCAGTACAGCACGGCGATCATCACGCAGACGATGATGAACAGCACCGGCCACTTGGCGATGCTCCACGCGGTGACCGCCGCCGAACCGATGCCCAGCACCTGTCCCACATGCCGGGCCAAGCCGCCAGTGACCACGACGATCACGGCGGAGGCGACGAGCAGCACCATGAGTAGCACGGTCACGCCGAAGCGGACCGGCAGCGTTTTCCAGACCGGCCTGCCCTCGGGCACGTCGTAGATGGCGTTGGCCGCGCGCATGAACGCCGCGACGTAGCCGGACGTCGACCATAGGGCCAGCACGATGCCCACGATCGCGAGCACGCCTGCGGCGGAGTGACCCCGCTCCAGGTTGCGCACGGCATGCAGCAGGATCGTCCGGACCGTGCTGGGAGCCGCATTGGCCAGGTTCGTGATCAGCGGCTGGGTCGCCGACTGGCCGACCAGACCCAGCAGGGACACCAGCACCAGGATCCCGGGGAAGATCGCCTGGACGCCGTAATAGGTCAGCGCTGCCGCGCGGTCCTGCAGGAAGTCGTTCTTGAACTCGGTCAGCGTCCGGCGCCCCGCGGCCAGCCACGAGCCCGTGGCCAACTCGGTTGGCTTGTCCGGCAGACCGGCCTCGTCTGTAAGGTTCGTGTGGTCCGCGCTGCCCGTTGCGGGCCCGGTCGGCTCGGCCGCGTCGCGCACGGTCGGTGGTTCGGCCACGGTCAGGCCTTCTTTCCTTTTTTTCCTTCGCTGTCCTCACTGCTGTCCTCGCCGGGCCAGGTCCCGGTCAGTGAGCGGGTACCCGCCGCGGTGAGGCGCTCCACCGATGCCGTCACCAGGGCGAAGATCGCGCCCTGGAGCGCGGCGGCGGCCAGGACCTCCGGCCAGCCCTTGGCAGCGTCGGTCGCTTTGGGCGCGTCGTCCTCGTCAGCGGCGAGTTTCCAGATCTTCCTGAAGATCGCGCTGGCCAGCATGCCGCCTCCCATGCTGACCAGCATGCTCAGCAGCCGGTACGCCAGCTTGGCCATCCCTTCGCCCCCTTGCCTATGACGGCGCGGTGCCGGTTGCCGCCGCTGCCTTCCATTTCCGCTGCGCCTACCCGGATTACCTGGCTGCTAACGCGTTGCAGGACCAGGCGCCGCCCGGTATGGACGGGGCCTGGCCGGGGAAGATGGATTCGCTGGGGACATGGCGTCCGGGCAGCCGGGCCCGCCGACCGGAGAGGCGGCGACCACGACGGAGATCAGCGGGGGCACCCGGGGCCCCCAGTCAGCGCCGGAGCCGGTGACCGCCGGCGCGCCCCGGCCGGTCGGCTGGCCGCTGCTCACTCAACAATGGCGTGACCTGGCGCTCCTGCACTGGCCGGTGGACGCGGGTGTGGCGGGCCGGTTGCTGCCTCCTGGCATCAGGCCTGATCTGTTCGAGGGAACCAGCTACGTCGGGCTGATTGCGTTCCGCATGCACCGCGTTGGCTGGCTTGGCCTGCCCGGGCTGCCTTATCTGGGATCGTTCCCGGAGACCAACGTCCGGTTGTACTCGGTAGGGCCGGACGGCAGGCGCGGTGTGGTGTTCCGGTCGCTGGACGCGGCCCGGCTGGTCCCGGTGCTGGCGGGCCGGGCTGCCTTCCGGCTCCCGTACCAGTGGTCGGCGATGCGGGTCCAGCGGGAGGGTGACGTGGTCAGCTACGCCAGCCGGCGCCGATGGCCCGGCACTCCGGCCCGGCTGCGCATGGCCGTTCGCGTGGGCCGGCGTATTGACCGTCCCTCGGATCTGGAGCGATTCCTGACCGCACGCTGGGGATTGCACGCCGCCTGGTACGGCGGCGGGCTCCGCTACCTGCCCAACCAGCATCCGCCGTGGCCGCTGCACCGGGCAACGCTGCTGCGCCTGGCGGAGAACCTCATCGCAGCGGCAGGCCTGCCGCCACCCGTTGGCGGCCGGCCAGCGTTCTTTACTCGTCGGGTGTCCCGGTTCGCCTAGGTCTCCCGCGGCCATCCCGCTCCGGGTAAGGTTGTTGCTGGTTGATAAGCTAGCCGCGAGGGGGTCCGACGGCTGGCCTCCTTTGTCACGGGCCGTCCGGGGTTCACCGCGAACGGCTCCCTCAGGTGGTGGCGTTGACGTGGCTGGCTCTGGCGCCGAGGTCGAAGCGGAGGCAAGGCTTCGCGACCTTCAGGCGATCACCGACGCCGCGCTGTCCCGGCTTGACGATCATGATTTCCTGTCGGCCCTGCTCGACCGTGCGAAGGACATCCTGCACGCCGATACGGCTGCAGTGCTGTTGCTGGACTCGCCATCGGGGCAATTGGTGGCGGCCGCGGCGGTGGGGCTGGAGGAAGAGGTTCGCCAGGGGGTGCGGATCCCGGTAGGCCGCGGCTTCGCGGGCCGCGTCGCCGCCACCGGCAGACCCGTGATCCTCGATCACGTTGATCACACCACGGTGCTGAACCCGATCCTGATGGCGAAGGGCATCCGCTCCATGCTGGGCGTGCCGCTGGTCGCCGAAGAAAAAGTGATCGGGGTATTGCACGTCGGATCGCTGACGCAGCGCAAGTTCACTACTGACGATGCCAGCTTGCTCCAGCTTGCCGCGGACCGGGCGGCTTCCGCGGTCCGATCGCTGCGGTCGGTCGACGATCGGATCGCGGCGGAGGCGCTGCAACGGAGCCTGCTGCCCTCGGCGCCGCCGACGGTGCCGGGGGTGGAGATCGCGGCGCGCTACGTACCAGGCAGTGGCGTCGTCGGCGGCGACTGGTATGACGTGTTCGTCCTGCCGTCCGGAGAACTGGGCGTGGTCATCGGCGACGTCGCTGGTTCGGGCCTGCAGGCCGCCATCGTCATGGGGCGGATGCGCAGCGCGCTGCGCGCCTACGCCCTGGAAACCGCGGACCCGGCGGAGGTGCTGGACCGGCTGGATCGCAAGATGCAGCATTTCGAGCCGGGTGCCCTGGCCACCGTGCTGTACGCGGTGCTTGATCCCGCGCTGGACCGGGCGTACGTCTGCTCGGCAGGGCACCTCCCTCCGGTGATGGCCATGCCGGGGGAGGCGGCGGCGGAAATGGTTGACGTCGCGCCGGGCCTCATGCTCGGCGTGGATACGCGGGCGCGGCGGCGGGTGACCACGGTGAAGATCGCATACGGTGCGGTCCTGTGCCTGTACACCGACGGGCTGGTGGAGCGGCGCGGGTACCCGCTCGACGAGGGCCTGTCCCGGCTGTGCGCCGCAGTAGCGGCGCAGGCACCTGGGCAGGTTTGTGCCGAGGTGATGGGTGCCCTGGTCGGCAGCACGGCCGCCCGCGACGACATCGCACTGGTCGCGTTGCGGCGCCTGCCGCCGAACGTTCCGGGCACCTTACCGCCAGGGCCGGTCAGGTAAGGGCTGCCTGTACTCGGTGCACGGCGTCCGCGACGGCGTCCTCGTCGGCGGCCGGCCTGGCCGCGGCGGAGCGTTCCCGGAACGCTCGGCCGCGGCGATGCCGTCGAGCGTGGCAATCAGCTCCCGGACGCGCTGCGGCGGGGGAGGGGGCACTCCATGGTCGGCGGCCACCGCCGCCGCCGTGACCGCGTCCACGACCTCTTCCAGAGCGGCCACAGCGGGCCGCCAGACCGTGGCGTCCCGGCTCGCTGCGGGCGGTTCGGACAACGTGCGCTGGAACTCCCCGCGCAGGTCAGCGAGCGCGCGGTAGGCGCGGCGGCGCAGCCGTCGCCGGTCCTGGGACCGCACGACCAAAGCCTGCTCCAGGTAGTCGCAGACCTCGCCGACCGTGCGGGCGAACTGCGCGGGCAGATGCGCATACCAGCTCGATGGCCACGGTGCATACCCGATCAGAAGGACGATGGCGCAGCCGAGCAGCGTGTCGATCAGCCGGGTCCCAGCCAGCCGCCAGCCGGCCTGGCCCGGCAGGTCGAGCAGCAGGACTATCAGCGGGGTGAGGAACGTGGACATCAGGCCGTAGTTCCGGCTGCGCCCGTAGGGCAGCAACGCGGCGAGCACGGCCACCGGAATGAGCAGCAGCCACCCGTACGGGACCAGCGCAAGGATCACCGCGCCGAGAACCACGCCGACGACCGTGCCCAGGCCCCGCCGGACGGCCCGGGCGAATACCGAGCCGAGGTCAGGTTTGAGCACGATGGCCACCGTGAGGATCACCCAGTACGAGCGCTGCAGAGGCAGGATCTCGCTGAGCAATGCGGCTACCCCGATGCACATCATCAGCCGCACCGCGGCCAGCCAGATCAGCCGGCCGCCGCGCAACTGGTCGGCCATCTGGCCGAGGCGCTCGCGGCGGGACGGCCGGGCAAGCGCGGCCCGCGGCACCCGTTCCGCGAGGAGCAGCCGCACCGCGCCGGCCATGGCCTCATGCAGCGCCTGCGGGCCCGGCCCGGGCCGCCATGGCGCCGGGATCGCCGGTGGCGAGGCTCCGGTGCGCACCGCGTCCGCCAGCCCTTCGGCCGCGGTGACCACCGCCACGGGCGGGCGGCCGCCTTCGGCCGCGAGGGCCGCCACGGCCTCGGCGATCAGATGGCTCTGGGTGAGCAAGGCCACCAGCCGGTTCAGCCGCCGGTCCCGCCCGCTGGACGCAGGCCGGATCGCAAGCAACTGGTCGTAAGCCGCGTTCATGGCGCTGGTCACCGCCAGCCGGCTGCCGGTGAATCCCGGGGTGCCGGCCACGCGCAGCTCACCAGCCAGCGCCCGGTACACGGCCGCTATGCTGCGCTGTTCCGCCACGTGCGGAAACAGCAGCCAGCCCGGCACGATGAGCAACAGCGCCCAGGTGACCCCGGTCAGCAGCAGCATTGGCGTGTGCCACCACGGCTGGAGCGCGCCGAGTGGCCCGGTGCCGAACGCGGTGTAGACCAGCAACTGCAGCCCGTGACCGACGCGGTGCTGCCCCCCGCGCTGAGCAGCACGGACACGCCCGCCACGGCGACGAGCACGGCAAACGTCACCCAGCCCCGGCCGTGGACCAGGGTGCCAAGGACCAGTCCCGTAGCCGCCGGCCACCGTCGCGGACACCACCCGCCGCATCCGGGCCGGATATGGGCCGCCGATGTCCACGACGCTGGCCAGTAGCCCGCCAATAGCGGGCAGCAGGCCCAGCGCGACATCATGCCCGGCGAAGCCGGCCGCCAGCGGTACGGTGATCGCCAAGGCCGCGCGGATCATCAGCCCGGTGGGCACCGGCGCCGGCCGCGGCCGGACCGCTTCGATCAGCCAGGAAAGCGCGACGGCATCCTTGACCCGGGCCGATGCTTTCATTTGGCTCGCGGTGCTGCCCGAATCGCCGGTGCCGCCTGCATCGCCTGCACCTCACTGACCGCGCAGGGCGGGCAGCAGTTCCGCCTCGGCGAACTCGAAGAACAGCCCCTGCCGTTCCGCGCCGATCTGGACAAAAGCGACATGGGTGAAGCCTGCGTCGGCGTAGGCGCGGGCCGCCTTCAGGTAGGGCCCGAGATCCGGGCCGCACGGCACCTGGCCGGTGATCTCTTCCGGCCGGACCAGCTCGGCATAGGCCTCGAAGGACGCCGGGCCTGGCAGTTCGGACATGACCTTCCAGCCCGGTGCCGCCCAGCCCCACAGCCGGGCCGCGTACTCGCGGGCCTCCTCGGCGTTGGGGCCATAGCTCACCGGGATCTGGCCGTACCTGGGCTTGTCAGAGCCACCAGCCGCTTCGAACGCGCTCACCATGCCCGCGTCCGGCTCGACCGCGATCAAGGCGTCACCGTGCTCCGCGGCGAGGCCGGCGGAACGTTTCCCGGACGCGGCGATCGCGATCGGAACCCGCTGCGCGGGCAGGTCATAGAGCTTGGCAGCGTCGGCGGTGATGTGTGTGCCTGAGTAGTTGACGTACCCGCCATCGAACAGCTTGCCTATGACCTCGACTGCCTCGGCGAGCATCGCATGCCGCACGTCCGCGGACGGCCAGCCGTGGCCGACGATGTGCTCGTTCAGGTTCTCGCCTGCTCCCAGGCCGAGCGTGAACCGCCCGTCGGAGAGCAGTCCCATGGTCGCCGCCTTCTGCGCTACCACGGCCGGGTGGTAGCGCATTGTCGGGCAGGTGACGAAGGTCATCAGCCCGATCCGGCTGCTTGCTTGCGCCGCGGCGCCGAGCACCGACCACGCATAGGGGGAGTGGCCCTGGTCCTCCAGCCAGGGGAAGTAATGGTCAGAGATGACCGAGAAGTCGAACCCGGTCTCCTCGGCCCGTACCAGGTCGCTGACCAGTTGCTTGGGTGCGGTCTGCTCGCAGAGCATCGTGTATCCGAGACGCATCGGTTTCTCTCTCGTGGGTCAAGGGTTTCGCACCGCACCTACCCCCGGCATCCCAGCTAAACGGCTGCGGACGGTTCACCGGGCAGCGCGCGGGTAGGGGCATGCGCCAGCGGCGAGGAGGTGGCCGGCCGATGCCCGATCCCAGGGACTATCCGGGGGCGGACCGCTTCGTGCCTGACGGCCGGGCCGCCCTGGCCGCCGTGGCGCGGGCTGCCCGAGGATGCCAGGGCTGCGATCTGTATGAGCGCGCCACCCAGACGGTGTTCGGCAGGGGGGCTGCCCGGCCCGCGGCGGTGCTGATCGGGGAGCAGCCGGGCGACGCGGAGGACCGGGCCGGGGAACCGTTCGTCGGCCCGGCCGGCAAGTTGCTCGACCGCGCCCTGGCCGACGCCGGCATCGATCCCCAGGTCACCTACACGACCAACGCGGTCAAGCACTTCCGCTGGAAGTCGACAGCCGGCGGCGGTAAGCGGCGGATACACGAGCCCCCGGACACCTGGCAGGTGCGGGCCTGCTGGCCGTGGCTGGCTGCCGAGCTGGCCCGGCTGGAACCCAGCGTCGTCGTGACACTGGGCGCCACCGCCGGACAGGCGCTGTTCGGGAGTTCGTTCCGAGTGACGAGCGCGCGCGGGACACAGATCTGCTGGGCCGCCCCTGGGCCGCGAAAGGGGGAGGAATGCGAGGTCACCGTCGTGCCCACCATCCACCCATCCGCGGTGCTGCGCGCCGAGGACCGCGACGGCGCATACGCCGGTCTGGTCAGTGACCTGTGCGTGGCCGCGGCGGCACTGCCCGACCGCCGGGCGGGCTAGCAGCCAGTGTGTGGGGCCGCAGCAGCCGGGCCGACCGGCCGAGCCCGCTGAGGACCGGAGCGCGGGCGACCAGAACCACGCCGAGAACCAGGGCGGCGAGACCGGCTCCCTGCAGGAGCAGCATCCCCGCCGAGACATGGACGACATCGCCGAAGACCACAACGCCGAGCAGCATCCCGGCGACCGGCTCGGCCGCTGTGATCGCCGGCAGCGATGCGTGCAGTGGCGCCGCGTTGAACGCGCTTTCCATCAGCCAGAAGCCTGCCAGGCTCGCCGCCACAAGGCAGTAGGCAGGCCAGCCAGCCAGCAGGCCAAGCAGGGACTGGTGGTCCATGATCTCCACGACCCGCCTGGTCAGCGCGTCAGAGATGCCGAATATCAGGCCCGCGGCGGCACCGGTCATGATGGCTCGCTGCGGCCCACTGCGGCGCAGCCCCGCCACGAGGAATCCGGCGGCGACCGCCGCGATCCCCACCGCGGCGGGCCACGCGGCGAAAGAGCCGAAGGATTCGGTGGGCGGGCCTGCCGAGCGGGCCACGGACAGTGCTGCCACGCCCGCGCTCAACAGCACCGCGCCGAGTACCTCGGCCGTCCGCAGCCGCTGGCCGGACAGCGGGACTGCCAGCGCGAGCGCGAAGATCAGGCTGCTGGTCAGCAGCGGCTCGGCGAGGGAGAGCGCGACATGGCCGATGGCCCAGGCCGAGAGCAACTGGCCCGCTGCCATCACGGCGACGCCCGCCAGCCACCGCGGCCGGTGCAGCAGCGTGGTGATCAGCCGTAGGCGCAGGAAATACGACTGCGGTGCCTGCTCCGCCGCGCGCTGCTGGAGGACGAAGCCGATGCCCGCCAGCATCGCCGCGACCAAGGTGATGGCGATGTTCATATCAGTTACCTGCTACCCAGCGTGGTTCATGACGTGCTACCCGGCAGACGCCGAATATGCGCGCGAGAGCTGATGATTGAACCGCTTCCAGCGGGCAAGGGAGATACGCACGGTTGTCGAGCCAGCCGCGTCATTGCGCGCCGGTTTGCACGCCGCTGAGCCAGCTCGCGAATCGCGGGTATGCAGGCGCGAGAGGGACGCGAGAGGGGAACGGCTTATGAGTGCTTCACGCCCCCGTGGCGGCAAGCCCAGGTCATCGGTGGCTGGGCTGCCGGACGGCGACACTGACGAGGCCCTGATAGGTCTGGTGCAGTCGCTGCCGTACGCCTCCCCTCGGCGGGCAGCGGCGTACGAGGAACTGATCCGCCGGTATGACTTCGTGGTGAAGGCGTGCGTGCGCCGCTACCGCGACAGTCCCGAGTCCATGGAAGATCTGATGCAGGTGGGATACCTGGGCCTGCTGAAGGCGATCAACAACTTCAACCCGGAGCTGGGCCCGAGCTTGATCGCCTACGCGCAGCCGTGCATCAGCGGGGAGCTCAAGCGGCACTTCCGGGACAAACGGTGGCAGGTCAGGGTCCATCGCGCCAGCCAGGAAAACATGCTCGTGGTACGAGACGTCCGGGTCACGCTGACCCAGCAACTGGGCCGGTCACCCAGCCACCAGGAACTCGCCGAGGCAGCTGGCCTCAGCATTGAGGAGCTACGCGAAGCCGAACAGGCTGAAATGGCGTTCCGTCCTTACTACCTGGATGCCCCGGTATCTACCGACGAGGAGGCGACGACGTTCGGCGAACTGCTCGGGGCCGACGACGCGGGCATCGATCTCGCGATCGACAGCGATGCCCTGTGGGCACACTGGACCACGCTGCCGCACCGGCAACAGCGGATCCTGGCCATGCGCTTCTACGGCAACATGACCCAAGCCGAGATAGGAAGGCGGCTCGGCATCTCCCAGATGCACGTCTCCCGGCTGCTCGATGCCGCGCTCACCCAGTTGCGTGACCGCCTCGCTGGAGGCGCCGCCCCGCCGCGCACGCCCCGTCCGCGCCGCCGCGACGCCCACACGGCCCAGATGGGGGAATCCGCCACGAGCGCGTCCGCCGACGCGAGCTAGCCAGGAGTACCGCACCTGTATGTCTCGTAGCTGGTCTGCAGCGTCCGCTGGGGAGGACTGGAACCGTGAACCGCAAAGCGTGGCTGCTGTTCGCGGTCACGTCGGTCATCTGGGGCAGTTCGTTCCTGTTCATCCGGGTGGCCGTCGCGCACGTGTCGCCTTCGCTGGTGGTCTTCGGCCGCTGCCTTCTTGGCGCGGTGTTCTTGATGCCGTTGGCTGCAAGGAAACGGGCGCTGGCTGGCCTGGGCCAGGTCATACTGCCCATTGCCGCGGTGACATGCCTGGACATGGCCCTGCCCACGTTCTTGACGGCGTGGGGGGAGGAACGGGTCAGCTCGTCGGTGGCCGGGATCCTCACCGCGACCGATCCGCTGTTCACCGCCGTGCTCGCGCTGTGGCTGGTCCGTTCCGAGGCGGTGAGCCGCAGGAGGTTCACCGGACTGGTCGTCGGCTTCGCGAGTGTGATCGCCCTGCTGGGCCTGGACTTTCATGGGCAGCCGGCGGAACTGGTCGGCGCGGGAGCCGTGCTGCTGGCGGCGGCCGGCTTCGCCGGTGCGGCGCTGGTCTACCGGCGCTGGCTCACCGATGTCCGGCGCTGGCCGTCACGGCGGCCATGACGGTGGTATCCAGCCTCGTCTTCGCTGGCCCCGCGGCCGCCGCCCTGCCCAGCCACCCACCGCCGCTAGCCAGCATCCTCGCTCTCGTGGCGCTGGGCACCGTCAACACCGGCCTCGCCTACTGGCTCTTCTACCTGCTCATCGACGAGGCTGGCGCGGCCAGCGCAGCGGTCATCACCTACGTGATGCCGGCGGTTGCTCTGCTCCTGGGCATAGCCGTGCTGGGGGAGAGCCTCACCGCCGGGGCCATCGCCGGGCTGGTCTTGATCGCGGTCGGCGCCTGGCTGGCGACCAGCGGCCGCGTCGGCCAGGCCGGTCCCGCACCCATGGAATCCGCCGGAATGGATGGTGTCGGCGTGGGTAGTGGCCCTGCTCACAGCGCGCGAAAGCGCCGGTAGGCAGCCGGGAGGTGGGTTTCATGCCACGGGGATCAAGTCCCAAGCGTGAGCGGCAGTACGAGCACATCAGGCAAAGCGCCAAGGAGCGGGGCGAAAGCCCCAAACGGGCCAAGGAGATCGCCGCGCGCACCGTCAACAAGGAGCGGGCCCGTTCCGGGGAGTCCAAGACCGCCAGCAAGTCATCGACCCAGGACATCTCGTCCGGGCGGCGCGGCGGCCAGCGCTCCCATCGTGGCGCCGGCGGCCCGACCAAGGCCCAGCTCTACGCGGAAGCGCGCCGCCGTGGTGTCAAGGGCCGCTCGTCGATGAACAAGGCGCAGTTGGCCCGCGCGGTCGGCCGCTGACGCAAGCGGTCCTGAGGGTAACCGAAGCCCGGGCAATTGCCCGGGCCTGGTTAACGGCGCGTGGCGCGGGCAGCGGTGGCGGAAGACGACAAGCCACAACAGCGAGGAGGCGCCATGAAGGCCGTCAAGTATGCCGGACCGTACCGCGTGGATGTCGCGGACGTGCCCGAGCCAAAGATCGAGGCGCCCGGTGACGCCATCGTGCGCATCACCACTGCCAACATCTGCGGGTCCGACCTGCACATGTACGAGGGCCGCACCGCGGTGGAGGAAGGCAAGATCCTCGGCCACGAGAACATGGGGATCGTCGAGGATGTCGGTCCGGCGGTCACCCGGATAATGCCGGGGGACCGGGTCTCGGTGCCGTTCAACATTGCCTGCGGCACCTGCCGGAACTGCGTGGCCGGCTGGACCTCGTTCTGCCTGCGCACCAACCCCACCGAGGGGGTCGACGGCGCGGCCTACGGGTACGCCCAGATGGGCCCCTACGACGGTGGCCAGGCAGAGTACCTCCGGGTCCCGTTCGCCGACTTCAACCTGCTGGAACTGCCACCGGGCGAGGAGTGGGAGCGGGACTTCACAATGCTGTCGGACATCTTCCCCACCGGCTATCACGGCGCGGAACTGGCCGGCGTGCGGCCGGGGGACAGCGTGGCGGTGTTCGGCGCGGGCCCGGTCGGCCTGCTCGCCGCGCACAGCAGCTTCCTGCGCGGGGCCACCCGTGTGTTCGTGGTCGACTACCAGCCCGACCGGCTCGCGCTGGCGGAGCGATTCGGCGCCACCCCGGTCAGCATCGCCGACGGGGACACGGTCGAGCGGATCCGCGACGCCACCGGTGGCCTGGGCGCAGACTGCGGGATCGAGGCGGTCGGCTACCAGGCGCACGACCCGGCGGGCCAGGAGCACCCCGAGATGGTGCTGGACAGCCTGGTCAAGGCGGTCCGCACCACCGGTGGGATCGGCGTGGTAGGCGTCTACGTGCCGCAGGATCCGGAGGCGGCGAATGACGGTGCCAAGGAAGGCAGGATCGGCTTCGACTTCGGCACGCTGTTCCAGAAGGGGCAGCGGATCGGCACCGGCCAGTGCCCGGTCAAACGGTACAATGCTGCGCTGCGCGATCTGATCATCGCCGGCAAGGCAACGCCGTCCCTGCTCGTCTCGCACGAGCTTTCGCTGGCCGAGGCGCCCGATGCCTATGACAAGTTCGACAAGCGGGTAGACGGCTACACCAAGGTGCTACTGCACCCGTAATCAGCTAGAAGTATTCGCCGGGGTCGTCGGCGGTGCGGTCTTTGCCGCCTTCGGGGGAGGTGCCTCGTGGTCGTGGTTCGTGCTGTACCGGGTCGGGGTTGCCACCGTGCCGTCCGCCGAAGGGCAGGCCGTGATCGGCGAACTCCTCGCGGAAGTACGACAGCGTCCAGTCCCCGATCTCGATCCGGTCGCCGGTGCGCAGTGGCTTGCCGCTGGTTACCTGCCCATCGACCTGGCTGGGCGGCTGGCTGCCCAGGTCGGTGAAGACGTATTCGTCTCGCTCGTCACGGCGGATCTCGGCGTGCCGGGTGGCCAGTCCGTCCAGGCGCAGGTCGGCATCGGGCCCGCTGCCGATGATGGTCACGCCCGGCAGTAGGTCGAACTCCCGCTGGCTGGCGTGCTCGGGCGCAGTGCCGCCGAACGCGAAGATCAGCCGCGGTCGGCCGCCGCCGCGGGGATCATGGGTGGTCATCGTCTGTGGGCTCCTCTTTGTGGGGTCTTCACCGCGTCTGCCTCGCGGTGTTCAGTGCCTGGCCAGGTAGTCGTATGCGCCTGGCCAGGTAGTCGTATGCGAGCCCGCAGGCACCGGCGTAGACCGCGTGGTGCAGCGCATCGGCGGCCGCAGCGGCGGCACGGCGGGCAGGGGTGGGCTTGGCCACTCCCAGCGCGGGAAGCAGCGCTTGCTCGGCACCTAGGACTGCACCGAAATGCGCCGCCGTAGCCACCGGGCCGCGCAGGCCCAGCAGATCCAGCACCGCCCGGGCGATCCCCCAGCCGATGCCGTAGCTCCGGTGCGCCGCGATGTTCAGCCGGGACTGGCCCACCTGGTCCGTCGGCTGCACTCTGGCCACCACCGCCACCGCATCGGCCGGGGTGGAGCTGGGCTCACGGCCGCTGGCCTTCGTCTCGATCGTGCTGGATAGCGTCATCGCGGCAGTTCCCGCCAGTCCGGCGATGAGGCCGCGCCCAGCGCGGCGCAGGCGGCGTTCACTCTGTCAGCCATGGCGATCATTCACCCTCCCTTCAACAGCGGGCCGGAACCGTCCTGGATGTCGGCTTCCCCAGCCGGTCTGGCTCGCGGGGCCCACCTGGCTTGTCAGCGGCTGCTCTCCGCACCGGCTGGCGCTAAACACCTCGCGTGCACGGCGGACGGCGGGCCCGTCATGCGGACGGCGTCCCCTTCTGCCTGGCAGGCAGTGCGAGCCGGAGCCCGGCGAGCAGCAGCAACATGGCTAGGCCGATGAGGACCGGCTCGATGCTGAACGCGGTGTGCAGTCCGAGGCGCACTCCGCGCCGCGGCCCGTGCAGGCGCGCCGTGCCCCGCACCGTCGCGATCACCGGATGGGACGACAACGACGCCGCTGGCCCCGCGGGACTGGCCAGGTTGCGGCAATCACTGCGTCACCAGGGCAGCCGCTGTCCTCACATTGCCCTCGGCCACCGTCCGCCACCCGGCCAGGCGCCGCCCGGCTGGGAGGTCATTCGCCGCACAAGCACCCATCCGCTCAGCACGGGTTCTGCTTGACGGCCTGGTACTGCCGATACCTCTTTACCGGGCGCGGTCCTTGCCTCCCTTGGCCAGGTCCCGCCAGTCCGACTCGGAGACCTCGACGTCATAGCGCTTGGCGGCAGCGAGGATCCGCTTCCAGGCCTGGTCCCGCTCAGCATCGCTGACGCCCTCGACCTGGTCGAAGCGGGCGATGGCGTTGCGCACATGGCGGGCATCGGTCAGCGGTTCCTTGCGTTCCTTGGGAAAGGCGAACTGCTTGCCCGACAGCCTGTCTTCTTCCGCCGTGCTCATGCCCACGCCGCGCCGGGGAACGTTCTTGCCGTGCGCCCTTGCGCTTTGCGCCTGCCGGGCCTTGGCGATGTTCCGGCGAGCGGCTTCCTTCTGCCGGTCGGTAGCCATAGCGCCTCCTCTGGACTCAGGTTTGCTTCCGGAGCGGCTACCCGCGTTGAGCGACCGCATTCGGGCTTGCTGCAGGCTCGTGGTTATATGCCACCGGGCGGGGCAGCGGCTCTAGCGACACTGCCTGGGCCTGATGGGAAGGACGAGATTCGTGCTGGTTGAGCATCGCGGGGCCGTTCCGCAGGTGCACTCTTCTGCTTACATTGCGCCGACCGCGGTGTTGTGCGGGGACGTCCACGTCGGCGCGCACTGCCGGGTGCTGTTCGGCGCCGTGCTGACCGCCGAGGGAGGCCCGGTGGAGCTCGGGGAGCACTGCATCATCATGGAGAACGCCGTGCTGCGCGGCACCGCGCGGGACCCGCTGCGCGTGGGCAGCCACGTGCTCATCGGGCCGCGCGCCTATCTGACCGGATGCACCGTCGAGGCCAACGTATTCCTCGCCACCGGCACCACCGTCTTCAACGGCGCCCGCATCGGGGCGCGCAGCGAGGTCCGCATCAACGGCGTCGTGCACCTGCGGACAAACCTGCCACCGGATACTACGGTGCCGATCGGCTGGATCGCGGTGGGTGACCCGGCCCAGCTCTTTTCGCCCGGCGAGCATGACCGGTTCTGGCCGGTGCAGCGGGAACTGGACTTCCCCGGCTACGTCTTCGGCCTGCCCCGTGCCGCCGAAGGCGAGACCGCCATGCCCGAGCTGACCCGCCGCTACACCCGGGCCCTCGGCCAGCACCTGGGCGACCGGACCATGGCCAGACCGGAGGGAAACAGCGAATGATCGCAAGGATCTGGCGCGGCGGTTCGCGCGGACGATGCCGCCGCTTATGCCCGCTACATCCAGGAGATAGGCATCGAAGGCTACAAGCAGACGCCGGGCAACTGCGGCGCCTGGGCACTGTACAGAGCAGAAGGCGACCACGCCGAATTCGTCACCGTGAGTTTCTGGGACTCCCGGGAATCGATCGAGGCCTTTGCCGGCCGCGACATCGAGAAGGCGGTCTTCTACCCCGGAGATGAGCGGTTCCTGGTCGAACGCGATCTGGCAATGCGCCACTACGAGGTCGCGGGCACCGAATGAACCGGCCAGCATGGCTGCCGGCCGGTCAGCCGCGTACAGCTCAGGCTTGCGGCACCGGGTAGCGCAGCAGTGCCCCGACGCCGGACCGAAGCGGCTGTTCGCCGTCCGGCACGAGGCGCAGCTCGGCGCCGGTGGCAGCGGCCGCCCGGACCAGTGCCGCATCAGCGCGGTCCGGCACGGCATGCTCGATGTCACGCTCGGCAAGTTCCTCCTTCGACGCTGCCACGTCGGCCGGTTCCGGGCCTATCCAGGCGCGGGCGGCTGAGAACGGGTCGTCAGCGATGAACATGTCAGAGGCCTGCCCGTCACGCAGCGCCGCCAGGGTGCCGACCAGCCCTTCGGCCGCCTGACCTGTGCCGAGCTGGCTGCGGAACTGTTCCAGCCGTCCGCGGGTCTCGTCATCGGCGCGGGCCTGGGCCGCCCAGTCCGCCACCTCCTCGATCAGGCCCGAGGAGACGTCCACCTCGCGGTCAACGATCACCGCCGCGTCCCGCAGCGGCGTGCTGAGCTGCTCAGCAGCAGCGAGCGGGCCCGGACGTCGCCGGCTACCACGATGAGCTCGGCATGGCACTGGGCGGCCGCCGCCGTGACCGCCTCGGCGAGTTCCTTGGCGTTCTCCGCCAAGGCTTCTTCGGTAGGGCGCTGATATCGGGCCTGTGACCAGCCGCCCACCGAGGCCTTGTGCACCGGCCAGCCTCCCCGCTGACCTCTTCCCGGGCGGCGCCGCCCGAAGGAGCCGCCCCGACGCCGGCATGCGGGCAGATCGCGACGATCTCTCCGCCCGAGCGGTCCGCTCGCACGGGCAGTTGCGGGACCTGCGGCGGCGCTTGGGCGAGCAGCGGCATCACATGAGGCAGCCGCGCGTACCTGCTGATCTCCCGGCGGGGCGGGCGGGGCAGTGCCGCGGTGAAGGCAACCCTGCCGTCCCGGGCGAACGCGGTCAGGCCCGGCACCGAGTGCGCCTGGCCCGTCACCAGATCCTCCAGCGCACCCAGCGTCGCCGGATCAGCGCCGCTGTCGGCAAGGTGCTCCCGCGCTGCCCGCCAGCGCAGCGCCACCAATCCCGCGGCATCCTCGGTGGTGTGGGACGCATCGAGGTAAAGCGAGGCGTATCCGCCAGAGCCCTCATAGAGGGGCCGCAGGAAATCGAGCCGCATGGTGGTCGGGACTTCCGTTATGTGCGAACGCAGCGCCTGCCGAGCAGGGCGCAGATTGCAACGGACTGCCAGTACGAAGATGCGCACTGGCAGCCCGTCTAGCTATCGGTGAGCCGCTACCACCGGTACCAGCGGCGTCGTGGCCCGGTCCCCTCGGCCGCCCGGAACAGGAAGCCGAGCAGCCACAGGGCTAGCACGATGAGCGCGATCCACCACAGGATGTGGACCGCGAACCCGACACCGAACAGGATCAGGGCGAGCAGCAGGACCGCGATGATGAGCAGCACGGCAAGCTCCTTTCGATTGACGCGTTTGTTCTGCCCCTCCTGCGGAAAACAAACGCTGTCCGGCAGCAGACCGGGTGGAGATGGCGAGGTACCCAGATGAATGCGCTGTCGCGTGGCTTCCGCTGAGCAGGCCGTCCGGCTGCGGCGCAGCGACCCGGCGGGGTTGGGGATCCGGCGCAGGCGGTGCGGGCGCGGGTTCCGCTATCTCGGCCCCGGCGACCAGCCGATCCGCGACGCGGAGACGCTGGCCCGCATCCAGGCCCTGGTGATCCCGCCCGCCTGGGAGGACGTCTGGATCTGCGCCGAGCCGGGGGGCCATATCCAGGCGGTGGGCACCGACGCGGCGGGGCGGCGCCAATACCGCTACCACGACCTGTGGCGTGAGCGGCGCGACCGGGACAAGCACGACCGGGTGCTTGGGTTCGGCCGCGTGCTGCCGCGGTTGCGGGAGACGGTCAGCGGGCACCTGGCCGGCCGTGGCCTGCAGCGGGAGCGGGTCCTTGCCGCAGCGGTCCGCCTCGTCGACCTCGGCTTCTTCCGGCCCGGTGGCGAGGAGTACGCGGCGGAGAACGGCACCTTCGGCATCGCCACCATCCGCCGCGAGCACGTCACCTGCCGCCGCGGCGAACTGGTCTTCGACTACCTGGCCAAGGGCGCCAAGCAGCGGGAGCAGGCCGTGGTGGACGCCGACGTCCAGGCGGTCGTGGTCAGCCTGCGCCGGCGCAAGTCCGGCGGGGACGGGCTGTTCGCCTACCGGTCCGGCCGGGGCTGGCACGACGTGACCGCCGCCGACATCAATGCCTACCTGGCGGAGATCACCGGCAGCGAGTTCACCGCCAAAGACTTCCGCACCTGGCACGCCACGGTGCTGGCGGCCGTGGGCCTGGCCGTGTCCGAGCACGCCGCGGGCACCGCGGCGGCTCGCAAGCGGGCCATCGCCCGTGCGGTCGCCGAGGTCGCGGGGTACCTGGGCAACACGCCCGCAGTGGCGCGCGCTTCCTACATCGACCCGCGCGTGATCGAACTCTATGAATCAGGGATTACGATCGCCCCCGCACTGCGCGATCTCGGCCGGAACTCGGAGTTCGGGGACCTCGCCACCCGGGGCGCGGCGGAGCGTGCCGTCGTGCGCATGCTCACCCGTCACGGCTGACCTTGCTGGCGGCATATCGCCGATCGAGGTTTATCCCCCTTGGCTTGGGAAGCCGCAGGAGAAACAACCAACCGCTAACACACGGGGAGGAAAGCACATGCCAAGCGCATTCGACGTGCTAGCCAGCGATCACGAGCAGGTCAAGCGGCTGCTCGCCCAATTCGAGGCGGCGCCCGCGGCCTCGGGCGTCAATGACAGCCTGCTCGCGGCGCGCAAGAAGATGGCCGAGACGCTCGTCATCGAGGAGTCCAAGCACGAAGCGGTCGAGGAGATGTACTTCTGGCCGGCCGTGCGCAAGCTCGTCCCGGACGGAGACAAGCTCGCCGACCAGGCCATCAGCCAGGAGCAGGAAGGCAAGGAGGTACTCGCCAAGCTGGACAAGCTCGACGCGGACAACCCTGAGTTCAACAGGCTGCTCGGCGAGTTCATCAAGGCCGCCCGGGATCACATCGCGTTCGAGGAAACCCAGGTCTGGCCAGGCCCTGCAGGCCGTCATAACCGAGACGGAGTCCGCCGACCTCGGGGACAAGCTCGCGGAGGGGAAGAAGACCGCGCCGACCCGGCCGCATCCACACACCCCGGCCTCGCCAGCCGTGCTGAAGACGGCGGGCCCGGCCGCTGCCGCAGCCGATCGGGCCAGGGATGCGGCGACCGGCCGTGGCCGGGCTTGAGCACAGGCCCGGCACGGCGTAGCGGCAACCCCCGGCAGCGCAGCCGGCAACTACCGAGAGGAGCATAGCGATGACCAGCACCGAGACTGGCCGCGTCACCGGCACCGTAGACAAGGATTACAACCTGATCTGGTTCACCGAGAAGTGCCTGAACAACACCTTGCGGCTGGAGGCCTACATTGCCGACGCCGAGCGGGAGGGAGACCGGGAACTGGCGGAGTTCTTCCGCAAGGCCCAGTCGGACAGCCGTAAGGGCGCCGAACTCGGCAAGCAGATGCTCCGGTCCAGGCTGACGGGCTAGCCACCCAGGACCGGCGCCGGTCTGGCAGGCACTCACCAGGCCGGCGCCGCCGGGGCCCGTGACGCTGCCGGCAGCGTCACGGGCCCCGGCGGCGTGGCAGGGAACGTCATCCGTCCCCGGTCAGCGCGGTGAGCAGGCCGCGGGTGAGGGATGGCTGCCAGTTGCCGGCTGCTGCGGCGCGGGCCCGGGAGGCGCCCTCGGCGGACAGGCACCAGGCCCAAAGCCGGTCCAGGCTGGCCGGGCTGGGGGCGTCCGCCGCGTCGGCGGTGAGCACAGGCCAGCCCCATACGCCGGCTTGCGCGGTGACCTTGGCGCCACCGGGAACGGGATCCACCGCCAGCGCTGGCACGCCGTTCTTCAGCGCCAGTACCAGCCCGTGCAGCCGGGTGGTCACCACGATGTCGAGCCGCCGGACCACCGACTCGAACTGCCCGGGCGTGGCCGGATGCCACCAGTCGCGCACGTCGAGGCGGGTGTCCAGCGGAATCCGGGCACAGTTGAGCCCGGTAAGCCACCGCGCCAGGCAGGCCGTGACGGGGCTGCTGGCACCGGCCGCGCGGTACTCGGGCTGCTCGTCGGCGAGCACCACGCCCGCCACCGGCACCGGGCCGGTCGGCACCTGGGCGGACAGGTCGCGCTGTGCCGCCGCACCGGGAGCGTCGCGGGCCAGGATCAGGTCGAATCCCGCCGCGGCCGGGTCCGCAGGATCCACCACGGAGACGCCGACCGCGATGCGCCTGCAGGCGCGGTATCTCTCGTGGAGCCCTGCCACCTGGTTCCCGTGGAGCGGGCCGCAGGCGAACACCAGGTGCGTGTAGGCGGCGGGGCAGGCCCGGGCGAGCGTCAGCCTATCCGGGCGCAGCACGGGGCTCCAGGCCAGATCGCAGCCGATCTCCGCGCTGGCCAGGGCGGTGGCGACCGCGTCCATGGCGAGTACGTCGCCCGCGGTCGCCACGCCGTCGACGAAGCTGGGCCAGCCCACGACAAGCACGCGGAGTTGCGCGCTGCCGGCGCTGACACCGGCCGTGGTCATGCCGGGCTCCCGGCCAGTGACCTG
The DNA here is from genome assembly GCA_963726415.1 of uncultured Actinomycetes bacterium. Classification (GTDB taxonomy): domain Bacteria; phylum Actinomycetota; class Actinomycetes; order Streptosporangiales; family Streptosporangiaceae; genus DASXKD01. The sequence continues at coordinate 188,152 of CAVSCM010000036.1, read as the reverse complement.
GCGCCCGTGGCGCGCAGCGCGCGGTGCGCCGCACCGAGCACGTCGGCGACCGTGATCGTACCGAGCGCCGGATCGGGGCTGGCGCCGTGCGGGTCCCCGCGGTAGCCGGGGCGGCCGTGCCAGAGCACCTGATGGCGCGGGTGTGCGGGCGGGCCCCACTCGGCCGGCGGCACCGGCCCGAACAGAGTTACCGACGGGCGGGCGTGCGCAGATGCAAGGTGCGCCACGCCGGTGTCTCCGCAGATCACCAACAGCGCCGAGGCCACCAGAGCGGAAAGCCCGGGCAGCGAGGTCGTGCCCGCCAGCACGCAGTCGCTGGGCAGTCTGGCCAGCGCGGCCACTCGTTCGGCAAGGCCACGTTCCGCCGCGGAGCCGGTGAACCGGACCTGATGCCCGGCACCGGCAAGCTGGCGCGCCACGGCCGCGAACCGCCGGGCGGGCCAGCGGCGGCTGCCCGACGCGGCGCCGGCATGGATGAGCGTCGGCGCGACATCCCCGGCTGTGCCGCCTGGCTGGCGCGGTTCGCTCAGCAGCAGGTCTCCCGGCTCTGCCGGAATGCCGGACTCCTGGCACAGCCGGCACCATCGGGCCACCTCGTGCTCGTCCGGGCGCCACAGTGGCCCGGCGAACCCTCCACTGTGCGGCCCGCCGAACACGATGAGGCGGCGGGGCCGGAGCGCGGCGACCAGGCGGTGGCTGGCCGGGCCGCGGCCGTGCAGGTCGATCGCCAGGTCCGGCGGGGGACCTGCCCACCGGACCGGGGCGAGTTCCCCGGTGGGCAGTACCTGGTCGACCGCACCGGTGAGCGGTGTGAGTTCGGCGAACACCGCGGGGGCGGCGAGCACGACGCGGTGGCCGGGAAAGGCGCGGCGCACGGCACGGTAGGCCGGCACTCCGGTGAGGAAGTCACCTAGGCCGAGTGCCCGCAGCAGCAGGACGCGCTCGGTCATGGCCCGGCCAGCGCCATTGCGGCGGCGTGCAGCCTGGTTGTCGACCGCCCGTCGAGATAGGGCACGGTGACCGCCTGTCCTCCCCAGGCGCCGAGCACGGACGCTTCCGGCAGGTCCTGGCCGCTGTAGTCGCCGCCCTTCACCCATAGGTCCGGGCGGATCCGGCGCAGCGCGGCAGTGGGGGTGTCGTCTTCGAAGATCATCACGCAGTCCACGCATTCGAGCGCGGTGAGCACGGCAGCCCGGTCGGCGGCAGCGTTGAGCGGCCGCCCATTCCCCTTGCGCCGCCGCACCGAAGCGTCCGAGTTCAGGCAGACAATGAGGCAGTCGCCGAGTGACCGGGCAGCCCGCAGCATGCTGATGTGCCCCGCGTGCAGCACATCGAAGCACCCGCCGGTGGCCACGACAGTGCCGCCCGCGCGGCGCACGCCGTCGGCGATCCGCAGCGGTTCCGCCCCCGTTCCCTGATCCGTGGCTGCCGGCGAGGGACGGCCGGGTGGCCCGGGCACGCCGGTACGCCGGCCCGCCGCATCGGGTCCGGCCGTCCCGCCCGGCAGCCGCGCCACCCCGCCGCGGGCCAGGAAATCGGTAGCCGTCACCGTGGCCTGCGTGACCGCCTCCGACAGCAGCGCGCCCGCGCGCAGAGCGGCGGCCACCGCAGCGGCGAAGCGGTCCCCGGCGCCGCACGTGTCGGCCCCGCTGACCGGCGCCGCGGGCACGACCAGCGGTGCCGCGCTGCCCGGGGCCACAAGCAGGGTGCCGGCCGCGCCCAGCGTCACGGCCACCGCGTCCGCCTGCCACCGGGTGAGCAGCCGCCGGGCGGCAACCGTGGCGGAACTGACCACCGGGGTCTGCGGCAGCCGTGCGGAGCCCGCTGCGGTGGCCGCTTCGCGGTGGTTTGGAGTCACGACGCGGGTACCCGGTACCGGCTCCTTCCCGCGCGGATGCGGATCCCAGACCAGCGGCGCCTCCCGGGCCCGGTCCGCGAGCAAGCGGCGCAGCCGGGGATCGGCGGTGACGCCGCGTCCGTAGTCGGAGACGAGCAGCCCGCCCGCCCCGGCGATGGCATCGGCGGCTTCAGGGCCGGCGGGTCCGGCCGACCCCGCGGGCGAGTCCACCCGCAGCAGGGTCTGCCCGGCAGCCCGGAACCTCGTCTTCTCCTGCAGCGGCCCGCGCAGCGGCAGTGGGACGACGCTCAGCCACGGCTCGAGCAGTGACCGGACGGCCGCGCTTGCCGGGTCGTCTCCGAGCGGGGCCACCAGCACCACCGGAATCCCGTCGAGCGCGGAGAGCAGGGCGGCGAGCGCGGCACCGCCGGGCCGCACGGTTTCGACCACGTCGTCCAGGACGGGCACGGGCGCGTCGGGCACCAGCCTGCCGACCTGGCCGTTGACGTCCCGGTCGAGCAGGGCATCGCCGGCCACGACCAGCGCGCCTTGACCGCTCAGCATCATTGCCTCCCTCGCTCGCACTCGGCCTGGGGCCCCGCTAGCGGCTGCCATGTATGCCTCATCGCCTGGTGACCTTCGCGATCTCGGTATCCAGCGCCGAGCAGAGCGCATGGATCGCCACCAGGTGGACCTCCTGGACCGTGGCGGTGTCCGGTGCGGCCACGCACAGCGCGTCGTCAGCACAGTCGGCCAGTGGGTTCGGTGCGGCCCCGGTCATCGCCCAGACCCTGATGCCCAGCGACTGCGCGCGCTGCGCCGCCGCCAGCACATTCTCGCTCCGGCCACTCGCCGACAGCAGCAGCAGCGTGTCCCCGGGCCGCCCGTGCGCGGCCACCTGGCGGGCGAAGGCCTCGGCGGCGCCGAAGTCGTTGCAGATGGCGGTCAGGCTGGACGTCTCCGCGTGCAGGGCGATGGCTGACAGCGGCTGCCGGTCGCCATCGAACCTGCCCACCAGCTCCGCCGTCAGGTGCTGTGCCTCGGCGGCGCTGCCGCCGTTCCCCGTGGCGAGCAGCCGGTGGCCGGCGAGCAGCGGCCGGGCGAGCAGGCGGCCCCAGCGGCGCGCGGTGCGTAGCCCGGTCTGCGGACTGCGCAATGCCTGGATGAGCTGATCCAGATGGCGGTCCAGTTCCGGCTGCCCATCAGGGTCCAGCCACGCGGTGACCGTGCTGCCGGCGTTGATCTCGGCGGCCGCACGTGCCACCGGGGGCGGGCTCATGGCGCGGCCCCGGCGGCCGCCCGGCCGGCCGTGGACCGCCCGGGCGGCGCCGCGCCTGCCAGCCTCAGGTACACCGTCTCGGTCTGCGCCGCGACCCGTGACCAGTCGTACCAGTGTTGGGCCCGCCGGCGGCCGGCCCGGCCGAACGCCGCCCGCAGGCTTGGGTCGGCGAGCAGGGCGGCTATCGCGTCGGCCAGCGCAGCGGGATCCCTGGGCGGCGCGAGCAGGCCGGTGCGGCCGGGGACGACGGTGTCGGTAAGCCCGCCGACCGCGGTGGCGACCACAGGTATGCCGCAGGCCATCGCTTCCAGCGGGACGATGCCGAACGGCTCGTACCACGGGGCGCATACCACGACGTCCGCGGAGCGCAGCAGCGCGGGAACCCGCTCGCGGGCCACCCCGCCGGTGAACGTCACGCGGTCGGCGACCCGGTGCGTCCGGGCGGCGGCGCGTAGCCGCCGGTATTCGGCATCGGCACCCAGTTCCGTTCGGCGTGGCCCGCCCGCTACCACAAGTTCCGCGCCAGGCAGCCGGGCCAGCGCCGCGATGGCATCCTCGGTGCCCTTGCGCTCGACCAGACGCCCCAGCATCAGCAGCCTGGGCCGGCGAGATCGGGGCCGGCCGCCCGCGCCTGCCGGCGTGAAGACGGACGTGTCGACCCCGCACGGGACGACCGAGACGCAAGATCGGGGGATGCCCATGGCCTGCAGCTCCTCGACCTCGTCGCCGCAGGTGGCGATGACCTGATCGCAGTGCAGGCCGATGTGGCGTTCCGCGTCGACGCGGCTGGCCGGGCTGGTGTCATTCGGTCCCTGGTACCGGGCCTTGACCGTGCCAAGCGCGTGGAAGGTCTGCACCACCAGCGCGCCTGTGCCGGCGGCGCCGTGCAGGGCGGCCAGCCCGGACATCCAGTAGTGGGCATGCACGACGCCGGGCGGGCAGCGGCGCCACTCGTGACGGAGGCGATCGCCGAACTCGCCCATGTGTGCCAGCAGTTCGTCCTTGGGCAGTGAACCGACCGGCCCTGCCTGCAGCCGCCGTACCGTCACCCCCGGGCCCAGCCCGGTCGTGGCCGGCTGGTCCGGGCTGGTCCGCCTGGTGTATACGGTGACCAGATGACCCAACCCGGCCAGTTCCCGCGCCAGCGCCCCGACGTGCACGTTCTGTCCGCCAGCATCTGCGTTGCCGAGCGCCACGGTCGGGTCGGCATGTTCGGACACCATGGCAATCCTCATCGGCATGCCTCCCGCAGAACCTCGTCCCAGTCTTGGAGGAAGCGTTTGAGGGAGTACCGGGTGCAGGCCGCCTCTCTGGCCACCATCCCGGCCGCCTGCGCCGCCTGCCGGTCGTGCAGGAACCGGCGTAGCGCCGTGGCGAGTTCCACCGGGCTGGTGGAGATCGCACCGGCACTGGGCGGCACCGCCAGCGGTGCCTCGGTCGCGGCCAGCACCACCACCGGCATGGCCAGGTACATGGCCTCGATAAGCGACAGGCCCAGTGAAGTCCACCGGTAGGGATGCAGGTAGGCCCGGCGGCGGGCGAGTTCGGCATGCATCGCGTGCTGCGGCAGGTCGTCGAACTCACCGCAGCGGTCCGCGGCCAGCCCCAGTGCCCGGGCCAGGCCTGCGATGTGCATGCCGAAGACGTCAAGAGGCGCCGCGGCGGCGAAGTATGGCAGCAGGTCAGTGCCGGTGGTGCGCCACCGTGGCAGCGGGTCGTTGATCACCGCGGCGGCCCGGGGGACCTCGCCGGTCCATTGCGCGCCGGGATCGGGGATTCCGTGTTCCACCAGGAATACGGAAGACTGCCCGCAATCCCAGTACAGCGCGTTGAAATGGGTAACGTGCACGATGGGCACGCCGGTGTCGGCCATGGGATGGCGGGTGCCGGCGGCTGGCCCCGGCGGCGCGTCGTGTTCCAGGTACACCGCTGGCAGGTCACGTCCTGGTACCCGGCCGAGCCAGGCCGCCGTCAGATTCAGCTCTTCGGGCCGCTGCAGGACCACGACATCGACCGGCTCGCCAGCCAGTTCCCCGGGGCTGGCCTCCCGCACACTGGCCGGCCAGTCCCAGGTGCGGGCCCGGCCACGGCCGAACGGACCGCGATGCGGGGTGACCGGTACCAGATACTCGTGTGGTCCCTGGACGAAGGAGGTCAGCCAGGATCCGTGCAGGTGCCAGATCAGGATTCTCATGGCAGCGCTCCCTCTGGGCGCGGGTCCCGCCAGCCGGCGCGGCGCCGCGTGCACAATGCCGCCACCGCGGCCGTCACCTCGCCGGGGTCTACGGTGTTCAGGCACGGGTGCCCGGGCACCGGGCAGCGGCGCGCCCGGGTGCCCGCACACGCCGCGCCCTGGTCACCGAGTACCACTGATGGCACCCCGTAGGGCGCCCACCGCGCCGCCGGGACGACGGGGGCGAACAAGCTGACCACCGGGGTTCCCACGGCGGCGGCCAGGTGCGCGGCTCCGGTGTTGGGCGCTACCACCACATCCGCCCTGGCCAGCACTGAGGCCAGCATGGCGAGGCTGGTCCGGCCGCTCAGGTCCGCCAGCAGGCCGAGGCTGGCGGGGGCCACGGCACGGCAGACGCGGGTGGCCAGCGGTTGCTCGGCGACGGTACCGGTGATCATCACACGGTGCCCGGCGGCGGTGAGGGCCGCCACGATGGCGCCCAGCGCCGGCGCGGAGGGCCGCCGCGCGGGCACTGACGCGCCTGGGTGCACCACGACGTAGCGGCCGCCACCGGTCAGTTCCGTACTGTCAGGCAGCGGCCCGCGGACCGCGAGCCGGCCGCCGTCCCCGGCGGGCAGGTGGAAGCCGGCCGCCCGGGCCAGCGAAAGGTTCCGCTCCGCTTCCGGCATGTCGCTGACAACCTGGTGCCGCACGTCCAGCAGCGAGCCGGGGTAGTCGTCGCTGATGGCGCTGATCCGCCGTACTCCGGCCAGCCGCAGGACCAGCGCCATCGGCAGCGGCGACTGGTGGAATGAGGTGAATATCACCGCCTCGTCGGTGTACAGCGCCTTCACCGAGCCGACCACCCGGGCCAGGGTGCGCATCTCGGTCGGCCCTGGATCGGGGTCAATCCAGGGGATCGCGCACTTGATCACCCGGTGCACGCCGGGCAGCAGCGCGGCGGCCGCCGCGCCGGCCGGCCCGGCCAGGAAGGCGACCCGGCCCGCGCCGGCCATGGCACGGACGGCCGGGCCGGTGAGCAGCACGTCGCCCATCCCGTCCGGACGGATGGCGGCGAGCGTGCGCGGGCGGGTCATGCCGCCCTCCCCGGCCGGCGGATCAGGAACGGCCCCAGGGCCAGCACATCCACGGGCGCGGAGCCGAAGCACTCAAGGGCGTCGCGCGGGTCGTCCACCATGGGACGCCCGGCGGTGTTCAGGCTGGTGTTGACCACCACAGGCAGGCCGGTGCGCGCCGCGAACGCGTCCAGCAGCCCCGCGAGCCCCGGCTGCGTCTCGCGGTCCACCGTCTGCGCCCGGGCCGTGCCGTCCACGTGCACGACCGCCGGGATGCGCTCCCGCCAGGCGGGATCCACCTCGTGGACGAAGAGCATGTACGGGCTCGGCAGCGGGCCATGGAATATCTCCGCCGCCCGGTCGGCCAGCACCATCGGCGCGACCGGGCGGAACTCCTCCCGGCCCTTCACCGCGTTCAGCCGGTCCAGGTTCTCCTTCCGTCCCGGGTGGGCGAGCAGCGAGCGGCTGCCCAGTGCCCGCGGGCCGTATTCGCTGCGGCCGGTGAACCAGGCCACGATCCGATCGTCGGCGAGTTCGGCAGCAACCGCCTCGGCGACGCTGGCGGGCCGCTCATAGGGCCAGGCCGCGCTGTCGAGCCACGCGGCGAGTTCCTCGTCGGTCCAGCTGCGGCCCAGATAGGCATCCCGCATCGGGGCGACGGCCGCGCCAGCCTCCGCCGCCAGGGCCAGTGCGCCACCGAGCGCGGTACCGGCATCGCCCGCTGCAGGCTGTACCCAGATGCGCTCGAACGGGCCGTGGGAGGCGAGGTAAGAGTTGGCCACGCAGTTCAGCGCGACACCGCCGGCCATGGCAAGGCACCGGTCGTGCGTCCGGCCGTGCAGCCAGCGGGCCAGATCGAGGAGCACGTCCTGCAGCACCCGCTGGACGCTTGCCGCCAGGTCCGCGTGCTCCGGGCCGAGCCGCCCTCCCGGGGCCCGCCGCTTGGCCAGGCTGCCCCACTCGACCGGTTCGGTCCGGAAGCCGCCGTTGCTGTCCGGGTACACCAGGGCGGCCAGTTCCGCCGCGAACCGCGGCCGTCCGTACGAAGCCAGCGCCATCACCTTGTACTCGTCGCTGGCATTCTGGAAGCCGAGGTGGCTGGTGGCCTGCTCGTAGAACAGGCCAAGCGAGTGCGGCAGCGCCTGGCTCGCCAGCACCTCGAGTGACCCGCCCGCGTAGCGCCCGGCCAGATGCGAGGCTGCCTCGCCCCGGCCGTCGCAGACCAGCACGCTGGAGTCGCCCAAAGGCGACGCCAGGCCCGCCGATGCCGCGTGCGCGACGTGGTGTGGGACGAACCGGACGGTGGCCTCTTCCACTCCCGGCAGCGCTGCGGCAACGAAGCCCGGCGCCTGCTGGGCAAAGGTGATGCGCAGGTGGTCCCAGGGATCGTCCAGGCCCAGCGAGTGGGCCGCGGCACCGTGCGGGGTCGTAGGAATACGCGACCGCGTCAAGGTCACCGGGGCGCAGGCCGGCCTGCTCCAGGCACCAGGCGGCCGCGCGCTCGGGCAGTTCCCAGGTGGCGAACGGGACCGGGCGCTTGCCGTGCTTGCGTCTGGTGAACCGTTCCTCTTCGGCTGCGGCGACCGTCCGGCCATCCACCACCAAGGCCGCGGCGGGATCGTGGAAGACCGCGTTGATGCCGAGGATCCGCATGGTGTGCTCCCTAACCGGCCGGTCGCGGCCGCGGGACCGCGGTCGTGGCCACGCCGGCCCACCCGGACCGCGGCGAGCGCCTCGCGAACCGGGCACCGGCGCCCAGGCAGGCGGAGAACCAGTCGAGCGTCTTGGCGAGACCTACGTTCCACGGGACGCGTGGTTCCCAGCCGAGCGCGCAGCGGGCCAGGCTGATATCCGGGCACCGGATCATCGGATCATCGCCGGGGCGCGGCACATGGGTGATCGCGGACCGGGAGCCCGCCAGGGTGATGATCCGCTTCGCGATCTCCAGCACCGTCATCTCGTCCGGACTGCCGATGTTCACCGGGCCGGCCAGGTCGCTCGCCGCGAACGCCAGGATTCCGGCCACGGTGTCGGTGACGTAGCACAGCGACCTGGTCTGGCTGCCGTCGCCGGCCACCTCCAGCGGCTCCCCGCGCAGCGCCCGGCAGGCGAAGGACGGCACGACCCGGCCGTCGTCGGGGCGCATCCCGGCGCCGTAGCAGTTGAAGATCCGCACGATCCCGGTGTCAGCCCGGCCGACCTGGCGGTAGGCGGTTGTCAGTGCCTCGGCGAACCGCTTCGACTCGTCGTACATGCTGCGTGGCCCGACCGGATTGACGTTCCCCCAGTAGTTCTCCGGCTGTGGGTTGACCGCCGGATCGCCGTAGACCTCGGAGGTGGACGCGAGAACGAACCGCGCCCCACTGCGGTCGGCCAGCCGGAGCGCGTTGCGGGTGCCTGAGCTTCCCGCGTCCAGCGTCGCCAGTGGATGCTGCTGGTAGTCGCACGGGGATGCCGGGGAGGCGAGGTGGATCACCAGGTCCACCGGACCGTCGATGTCCAGGCCAGCGCTCACGTCGGCCTCGCGGAACTCAAAGCCAGGCATCGCCCGCAGGCAGCCGATGCCGCTGCGGGCACTGGTCAGGAAGTCGTCCACACAGACCACCGCTGTCCCGGCGGTGAGCAGACTGCCGCACACGTATCTGCCGAGGAACCCGGCGCCTCCGGTGATGACGGCACGCCGCGGCTGCGCCCTGCCGACCGGTGATATCTGCCCACGCATTGCCCGGCCCTCCTCCCCGGCCCCCGTGGACCGTGACTATGACGGAGCGGCAGCGCTACCCTCGTGGGCGAGCACTCAAACGAATGTGTGAAAATCGCCCGTCCTATGGGCGCCCACAGTGCCGATCAGTCGCTTGGAGACCGGCCGCTACCTCAGTCAATTACAGGGAGTGTTCATCTGCGGACCAGCAAGGGAGCGGATGCTCGCCCAGCACTGCCGCCACCGCGGCGGTCAGCCCGGGCGCGACGGGGATCCCGGCGGTCTCCGCTGGCCGTGTCCGCGCCGTAGGTACCAGGACCGCCCTGGCCCCGGCCGCAAACGCGGCCGTGGCGTCCGCGCCGATGTCCCCGATGACTATGCACTGCGCCGGATCGGTGCCGAGGTCGGCGGCGGCCCGCAGGATGAGCCCCGGTTCGGGCTTGCGGCACGCACACCCTGCTTCCGGGTGGTGCGGGCACACCGCCCAGGTCCCGAACGGGCCGAGCAGGGCCTCGACGCGCCGGTTCACCGCGTGCATCTTAGCCTCGGCGATCAGGCCGAGGCCGACGGCGGACTGGTTGGTGACCACGCCCAGCCGGATTCCTGCCGCACGGAGCGTGGCGAGCGCCTGTGCCGCTTCTGGCATCGCGGTCACCAGATCCGGGTCGCCGTTGTAGGGCACGTCACGCACCAGGGTGCCGTCCCGGTCGAACAGCACGGCGGCCGGCGGGAGCGGCCACGGCCGGGCATTCCGGTGGCGCCACCAGCCGGCCGCCCAGTGCCAGGCAGCAAGTGGGGGGATCACCACGCTGGTCGCGGCCATGGTGGCGATCTCGTGGCGGTCGCGGGGCCCGGGCCGCACGCGCGTCAGTGTGAACTCCGCGGTGGCGAGCAGCCAGCCGGTTCCGGCGGCCAGCCCAGCCCGCCGCCATGTATGCCGGGCGGCCGTGGGCGCCATGAAACTGGCGCCGATGCCACCGGCCGCACCCGCGGCCAGCGCGCAGACCGCCCAGTGAAATGGCCTGCGGCCCACCGCTGCACCGGCGCGACGGTGCCAGCGCCGGCCGTGCAGCCGGCGCATCAGGGCGTCGTCGCCGTTTCCCGCCTGTGCCCGCACGCTGATCCAGCGGCCGGCCGGGCGGACCGGGTGCACCGTGGTGCGGGTGCCCCGGCGCAGCGACCAGCCCAGGCCGAGCAGCCGCAGGGCAAGGTCGGCGTCTTCGCGGAAGGCCCGGGGAAAGCGTTCGTCGAACCCGCCCGCGGCGACCAGCGCGCGGCGCCGGTAGGCCATGTCGGCGGTGATCCAGCGGGCACCGGCCAAGCCCGCCGTGCCCCGCTCCCAGTCGGTGGCATTGCGGCCGGCCGGCAGCGGGACCTCGATGATCCCCTGAACGCCAGCGACCCGCTCGCCTTGGGCCACCAGGTCGGCGGCCAGGTCCGCCCGCCAGCGCTGGCTGACTCGCACGTCGTCGTCGAGGAACACCACCCAGTCCGCAGCGCGTGCCGCGCGCCATCCCGCGTTCCGCGCGGCGGCCGGGCCGCGGCCCTCCAGCGGCACCACGATGGTACGGTCGGCCAGCGCCCCCGGCACGGTCACCGGCAGCGGACACGGTGTGGCTGGCCGGTCATCCGCAAGCACCACCTGGCGGGGCAGCGGCCCGGCCGCGGCGGCCAGGGCGTCCAGGCAAGATTGCAGCGTTGCCCGGCCCAAGGTCGGAATCACTACCACGTAATCGGGCCGCCAGCCGCCCGGCCGCTGCCGCATCGCCTGCGCCATCACATCCTCGCTGTCGTGCCGACGGCCACCCCGGAAGCGGAGACCGGCAGGCTGCTACCCGGCCGCCGGGCGCACAAACGGCGTGTTTGACCGCCGCCGCCACGGGGAGCGGCAGGCCCCGTGACTGTCCTTGCGCCAGGCAGCGGGCGGGCGGCCGCTGGCACCGGCCGGATCAGCGTGGTGATCGCGACCCGGAACAGGTGCACCGAGCTGGTCCGCACGCTGTCGCAGCTGAGCGCGTTGCCGGAGCGGCCGCACCTGGTCGTGGTGGACAACGCGTCTAGCGACGGCACCGCCGTGGCGGTACGGAGCGGTTTCCCCGGTGCTGAACTGGTCGCACTGCGGCGCAACCGCGGCGCCTGGGCGCGCAACGTCGGCGTGGCGCGCTGCCGGACCGCGTACGTCGCGCTCAGCGACGACGACTCCTGGTGGGAGCCCGGCGCGCTGACCATCGCCGTGACTGTCCTCGACGCCTGCCCGCAGGCCGGGCTGCTCGCGGCGCGCGTCCTCGTCGGCGCGGCAGGCTGGCCGGATCCGGCCAACACGGCGATGTCCGCCAGCCCGCTGTCCCGCAGCCGCCTGCCCGGGCCGCGGATACTCGGCTTCCTCGGCTGCGCGGCGGTGTTCCGGCGCGAGGCGTTCCTCGCCGCCGGAGGCTTCTCCCGGTTGCTGTTCCACGGGGGCGAGGAGCAGTTGCTTGCCTACGACCTGGCGGCGGCGGGCTGGCCGGCCTGTTACGTCCCCGAGATCGTCGCCCGCCATCACCCGTCTCCGGTCCGCGACGATGCGGTGCGGGCGTGCCAGCTCTCCCGTAATCGCGTGCTGGTGGCCTGGATGCGCCGCCCGATCCGGCATGCGGCGGCCGAGACGGCCCACCTCGCCGCCCTGGCACGGCGTGACCCAGTCGCGGCGCGCGCACTCACCGGGGCCCTGGCAAGGCTGCCGGTGGCGCTCCTGCAGCGCAGGGCGCTGCCGGCCGACCTGGAGGCCGCCGTGCGCCTCCTGGGGCATTAGCATGTCCGGGCACCGTGTCACCGTGGTAGTGATCACCCACAACCGGCGTGCCGAGCTGCACAGGACCCTGGGCAAGCTGACGAGGCTGCCGGAGCGTCCCCCGGTCATCGTGGTGGATAACGGCTCTTCCGACGGCACCGCCGCATCGGTCCGGTGCCGCTTTCCAGGGGTGACGCTGATAGCCGCGCGGCGCAACCTCGGCGCCGTGGCGCGCAACCTCGCGGTGCGCGGGGTCACCACGCGCTACGTCGCGTTCTGCGACGACGACACCTGGTGGGAGCCTGGTTCGCTGACGGCCACCGCCGACGTGCTCGATCGCCATCCCGACGTAGCCGTCGTGACCGCGAGGATAGTTGTCGAGCCCGGCGGGCGGGACGACCCGATCAACGAAGAACTCGCCAGCTCGCCGCTGCCAGGCAGGCCCGGGCTTCCCGGCCCGGTACTGCTCAGCTTTCTGGCCGGGGCGTCGGTGCTCCGATGCCAGGCGTTCCGCGAGGCGGGAGGCTTCTCGGCGCGCCTGTGGTTCGGCGGTGAGGAGGAACTGCTGGCCGCCGATCTGGTCACGCGCGGATACCTGCTCTGCTACCTGTCCTCGGCCGTAGCCCACCACCAGGCTTCGGAGCTGCGGGATCCGACCCATCGCCGCTGGCTCGGCATCCGCAACACGCTCTGGTTCACCTGGCTGCGCCGCCCGGCGCACGCTGCCCTGCGGCGGACCGCCGAGCTTGCCGCTACCGTTCCCCGGGACCGGGTGTCGGCCGCCGCCTTCGGTGCCGCGATCGGCGGGCTGCCCTGGGTGCTGCACGAGCGCAGGCCACTCCCACCAGGTGTCGAAGCGCAGTTGCGCCTGCTGGACGGGCCCCGACGCGCCTCGCGGGCGCGCCGCTACGTTGGCTGAGGCCCATGCCGCTAGGCCGCCGTGGTGGCGGCTGCCGGGCCGCCGCTGCGGGCGGCCCGACCCAGGGCATGGTAATGCCAGCCTGCCGCGCGCCAGCGGCACGGGTTGAGCAGGCACCGCCCGTCAATCACCGCCCGGTGCGCGACGACCCTGCCCAGCGCGACCGGGTCGGCTTCGGCGAACTCGGGCCAGTCGGTCAGCACCAGCAGCACGTCGGCGCCGTCGGCGGCGGCCAGCATCGACGCAGCATAGGTCAGTTCTGGGTGCGCCGCGCGCGCCTTCGTGCCTGCCACTGGGTCGTAGACGGTGACCAGGGCACCCTGCTCGTGCAGCGACCTGGCGATCTTCAGCGCCGGCGACTCCCGGATGTCGTCCGAGCCGGATTTGAACGCCGCCCCGAGCACCGCGGCCCTGCGGCCACGCAAGGTGCCGCCGGACATGGTGGCGGCAACGCTGACGATCCGCGCGGCGCACCGGTGGTTGATCCGCTCGATCTCGCCGAGAAACGCCAGCGCTGGGCCCGCCCCGAGTTCCTCGGCCCGCGTCATGAAGGCCCGGAGGTCCTTGGGCAGGCAGCCGCCACCGAAGCCGGCCCCGGGCCGCATGCCGCCCGCACCGATCCGCGGATCAAGGCCGAGCACGTCGGCCAGCAGCGTGACGTCCGCACCGACCGCGTCGCAGACCTCGGCCATGGCGTTGATGAAGGAGATCTTCGTGGCGAGAAAGGCATTGGCCGCCGTCTTCGCCAGCTCGGCCGTGGCCAGGTCGGTGACCAGAATCGGGCTGCCCGCGGCGAGCGGCCGCGCGTAGATCTCCCGCAGCGCGGTCTCTGCGCGGGCCGAGGTCACGCCGACGACGATCCGGTCCGGTGCCAGCGTGTCGGCGACGGCATGCCCCTCCCGGAGAAACTCCGGGTTCCAGGCGAGTTCGGCGCCGTGCAACGCCGGGGCCCGCCGCGCAAGTCGTGCCGCCGTGCGGGCTGCCAGGCCCACCGGACCGGTGGATTTGCCCACGACCAGGCACGGCGGGCGCAGCCACGGGGCCAGCGCGTCGATGGCCGCTTCGAACTGCGAGGTGTCCGCCTGTCGCGACCCGTCCCGCTGCGGCGTGCCCACGCAGATGAAGTGCACGTCCGCGAACTAGGCCGCCTGCTGATAGGCCGTGGTGAACCGCAGTCGGCCCGACCGGAGCCCGGCGCCGAGCAGCGCGGGCAGGCCCGGCTCGTGGAACGGCAGGAGCCCAGCGGCGAGTGACGCCACCCGTCGCACGTCGGTGTCCAGACCGAGGACCTCGAATCCGAGGGAAGCCAGGCAGGCGGCATGAGCCGCGCCCAGGTACCCGGTACCGATGGCACTCACCCGGTTGGCCATGGCGCCCTTCGTTACCCTCGGCCCGCCCGCAGCAAACAGGTCTTTCGTGCCGCGCGCCGGGCGCGGTCGGCGAGGACGATGGTCATGGCATGCTTCATGCTCTGTGGCGGCCGAAGTCACGCTGGTATCCGGGCGCCTGGCATCAAAGTGCCTGGAAATGTGAGCGCGGCGCAGCCGGGGGTAGTGCTAACAGCCATTGCCAGCGATCCGCGGGCGGCGCGTCGTGGGGGCACACCGCCAGCACAGTGAAAGGGTGTCAGCAGATGAACCGGACGCACGGACGAGACGACGGCCAGCGTCACGGCACGGAGCGGGATGACCGGGGCGGGCAGGACGAGCGCCTGGACGCGGCCGAGCGCGAGGCAAGGGATCACGCCGAACAGACCGGGTACCGGCCGAGCGTCAACCAGCGCCGAGACGAGCCGATGCCAGCCAGCCGCCACGACGACCTTCGCCAGGAGGCGGTCGTCCGCAATGAGGAGCACGCTCGCGACGGCGAGCAGGCCCAGCCCTCACCGCGGTCACCGTCCCGGCGTGCGGGCCGCCGTGACCGCGGATAGGCCGGCCAGGTGAGCGGGACAACGCGCGACACCGGCCAACGCCGGGCCGGCCGTTCGGCATCGGATACCGAGGCACCGGGGGGGAGCCGGGTAGTCAGCGAACTGCTGGAATCGGCGGGGGAAGGCGACGGGGGAGAGACCGAGCCGAGCATAGGGCCGATGCGCGAGGCGGCACAGGTGGCCGCGAAGCAGGCCGAGGAGACCGGCGGCCTCGGGCGGCTGGGACGGCCGATCGACCGGCGTTCGCCGTTCTTCATCGGGATGGCCGGCGCGGCCGGCGTGGTGGTCACCATCGCCCTGGTGGAACTGGTCATCAAGGCGCGCTCGGTACTGGTGCTCATCGGGCTCGCCCTGTTCATCGCGGCCGGCCTGGACCCGGTGGTGAACTGGCTGACCAGGCACCGGGTGCCCCGGTGGGCGGCCGTGGTCGCCGTGCTGCTCGGTGTGCTCGCGGTGATCGGCGGGTTCCTGGCGGCCGCGATCCCGCCGCTCACCGCGCAGACCTCCAATCTGATCGCCGAGCTGCCGCACTACGCGCACACGCTGCAGGATCACAACTCCCAGCTCGGCCGGCTGAACATGAAGTACCACATCGAGACGCGGCTGTCGCACCTGCTCGCCACCCGGGGCAGTTCGCTGGTAGGGGGGGTACTTGGCGCCGGGGCGCTGGTGCTCGGCGCCCTCGCCTCGATGCTCGCGGTGATCGTCCTGGTGATCTATTTCCTGGCCGGGATGCCGCGGATCAAGCTGTTCGCCTACCGGCTGGCGCCGCACTCCCGCCGGGCGCGGGTGATCCTGATCGGGGACGAGATCTTCACCAAGGTGGGCGGGTTCGTACTGGGCAACGTGGTCACATCGGTGATCGCCGGGCTGGGCACGTACCTGTGGATGCTCGCGTTCGGCATCCCCTACCCGATCCTGCTTGGGCTGTTCGTGGCCATCATGGACCTGATCCCGGTGATCGGATCCACGATCGGCGGTGCCGTGGTATCCCTCGTCGCGTTGACCGTATCCTTGCCGGTCGCGATCGCCACGCTCGCGTTCTACATCGCCTACCGGCTCGCCGAGGACTACCTGCTCGTGCCGCGGATCATGGGCAGCACTGTCAAGGTGCCCGCCGTGGTGTCGCTGGTGGCCGTGCTGGTCGGTGGCGCGCTCATGGGCATCGTCGGCGCGCTAGTGGCGATCCCCGCGGCGGCGGCCCTGCGGCTCGTGCTGCACGAGGTGACGTTCCGGCGGCTTGACCGGAGTTGATTGCGGCACGCCGGCCGGGGTGATCGTGCCGCGCCAGTCATTGTGCTGCGCCGGCCATTGTGCTGCGTCGGCCCGGATGATACGCGGCCGCCGGGGGCTGGCGGTTTACCCCGGCGGCCGCGCGCTTCACCCCGGCGGCCGGGCGCTGGAGACAGCCGCGCTGCCGGCGCCAGTACTGGCACCGGTCAGCGCACCGGTGGCCGTGAAGGCCGCGGCAGCGGCTCCGTCGGCGATACCGGCGATGCGCATTCGCGGATCGGCCACGGCCAAGGCCAGCATTGATGCGGCGTGACAGGCATCGATGCCCGCGCCGGCCAGGAGCACCGCGGGACGTGGCCGCCAGAGCGTCAGTACCGCCTGGGCCAGATGGCGGGCGCCGAGAATCCGGACCACCGCGCGAGCCCGCTGGCTGGGGGCCTGGCCGGTACACAAGCCCAGCGCCAGGCCGGGCGCACACAGCAGCGCGGCCCCGTAGCAGCCCCGGGCCGCCGGGAACAGCAGCCGGGATACCAGGGCCGGGCTCAGCAGTGGCGCGGGAACCGCTTCGGGCACCGGCGTGGTCGGCGGCAGGCCAGCGGTTGTCACCGCCGCTGCCCAAGCTTTCCGGCGAGGAACCCGCCGAGCACCGCCGCACCGCCAGCGAACGCCGACGCCAGGCCCGCATGCCGGGACAGCCACGCCTGCGAACTGTGGTCATGCGAACGGTCGCCGAACTCGCCGTGCGGGCCGAAATCGTGGCCGCCGACGCCGTCGACCGGCTGCAGCAGGTTATCCGGCCGGTCCGGGTCGGCGGGCTCCGCGGTCTGCTGGGAGTCGTAGCCGGTCCGGGCCAGGTACCGATCCAGCAGGGCCGGGACCACCCGGTTGGCCAGGATGGTGACCGCCGTGCTCGCCCCCACCCAGTACTGCCTGCGCCGGGGGTGGTCGGCAGCGTAGACGACGCCGCGCGCGGCCACCTCGGGCTGGTAGATCGGCGGAACCGGCTGCGGGTGATTCGGCAGCCGGGACCGCACCCAGGAGAACTGGGGTGTGTTGACCGCCGGCATCTGCACCACGGTCACGCGTACGCCGGAGTGCTCGTGCAGCAACTCGCAGCGCAGCGACGAGGTGAAGCCGTTGATCGCGTGCTTGGCCCCGCAGTAGGCCGACTGCAGCGGAATGCTGCGATCCCCGAGCGCGGAGCCGACCTGCACGATCGTGCCCCGGTTCCGGGGACGCATCCGGCTCAGTGCCACCATCGTCCCGTACACGAAGCCCATATAACTGACCTCGGTCACCCGGCGGAACTCGTCGGCGGTGATCTCGGTGAACGGGGAGAAGACCGAGGTGAAGGCGACGTTGATCCACACGTCAATCGGACCGAGACGCTCCTCGATCAGCCGGGCTGCGTCGGCTACCTGTTCGTAGTCGGCGACATCGGCACTGACCGCCAGCGCCGTGCCGCCGGCCTGCTCGACCTCCTTGGCCGCCCCGTCCAGGCCGGCCTGGCCGCGGGCGATCAGGCCGACGCGGTCTCCGCGCTCGCCGAACAGCCGGGCGGTAGCCCGGCCGATTCCCGCGCTCGCCCCGGTGACCACCACTGTCTGGGTTTCCATGAATGTCCGCCTCCGCTGCTAACAGATCGGTCTTGTCGCTACCCCCGTCCCAGGTGGCAAACCTTGCCGTCCCGGGGGCAGCGGCCCTACGGCGCCCCGATGACCAACGCCACACTGTTTAGGGCAATCCGGCGCGGGCAGTGGGGGGTGGTCTTCAAGGAGGCGACAGTGGTTACACCAACTGCCCGGCGCCGTACCCGGAACGCCAAATATGTGGCACGCAGGGCCGGTAATAGCAAGTATGTGGATTGGCTGGCCCGGGCCGGGTTCATCGCCCGGGGAGTCATGTACGTGATCATCGGCATCCTGGCCATCGAGATCGCCTTCGGTAGCGGCGGTCACAAGGCCGATCAGAGCGGCGCCGCCCGGCTGGTGGGGAGTACGCCGTTCGGTGCCTTCTTGCTGTGGCTGCTTGTTATCGGCTTTGCCGGGATGATGCTGTGGCGGCTGTCCGAGGCCATCTACGGGGGACCCGGTGCGGACGGCCGGAAAGCCAGTAACCGGCTGATCGCTGGGTTCAAGGCGGTGCTGTACGGCTTCATTGCCTATGGCATCGCGAAGTACGCGCTCGGCCTGGGTGCGCCCAAGTCGTCCAACAAGCAGTCGGTCGACCTCACCTCGACCGCCATGCGCGAGCCCGGCGGCCGGATCCTGGTCGGGATCATCGGCCTGGTACTCATCGGGGTCGGCGCGTGGCTGGCCTGGCGGGCGTTCCAGCGCAAGTTCCTCGAAGATCTTAGGACCGGCGAGATGAGCCCGCAGACGCGCAAGGTGGTGACCTTCCTCGGCCGGTTCGGCGGGATCGCCCGCGGCATCGTGTTCAGCGCCGCCGGGGTGTTCCTGCTGATCGCCGCGTTCACCGCCAACGCCAGCAAGGCCAAGGGCATCGACGCCACGTTGCGGGCGTTCACCAAGACGCCGGCCGGTCCCTGGCTACTTGTCCTTGTGGCCGTCGGTCTGGTGCTGTTCGGCTGCTACTCGTGGGCCGAATCCCGCTGGCGCAAGGTGTAACACCGACACCGCACCCGGAGGGCACATGGGCGTTCGCACCTGGATCGAGGGCTGGCCGGTGTACCGGCAGCTGGCCGACGGCGACGTACTGGGCCGCGGGGCCGCGGCGAAGAGCCCGGCCTCGGACCGGCTCGTGGCCCGCACCGTGACCGCGGACAAGGTGGTCAAATCGGTGTGCCCCTATTGCGCGGTCGGGTGCGGCCAGAACGTCTACGTCTCGGGCGGCAAGGTCACCCAGATCGAGGGCGACCCGGACTCCCCGGTCAGCCGGGGCAGGCTCTGCCCCAAGGGCTCCGCCAGCCTGCAACTGACCACCGGGCAGGCCCGCCAGCACCAGGTGCTGTACCGCAGGCCGTTCGGTACGGACTGGGAACACCTGGACCTGGGCACGGCAATGGACATGATCGCCGACCGGGTGATCCAGGCCAGAAACGACGGCTGGCAGTGGGAGCAGGACGGGGTCCGCACCCGGCGCACCCTGGGGTTCGCCAGTCTCGGCGGGGCCACGCTGGACAACGAAGAGAACTACCTGATCAAGAAGCTGTTCACCGCCCTGGGTGCGATCCAGATCGAGAACCAGGCGCGCATATGACACTCCGCCACGGTTCCCGGTCTGGGAACGAGCTTTGGCCGCGGCGGCGCGACCACCTTTCAGCAGGACCTGCAGAACGCTGACTGCATCCTGATCCAGGGTTCCAACATGGCCGAGTGCCATCCGGTCGGGTTCCAGTGGGTGATGGAGGCAAAGGCGCGCGGTGCGAAGCTGATCCACGTTGACCCGCGGTTCACCCGCACCAGCGCACTGGCCGACCTGCACGTGCCACTGCGCGCGGGCAGCGACATCGTTTTCCTTGGCGCCATCGTCAACCACGTACTGAGCACGGGGAAGTTCTTCCGCGACTACGTGCTCGCGTACACCAATGCCGCGACGATCCTGACCGAGGACTATGCCGGCCCTGAGGACCTCGATGGGGTGTTTTCCGGGCTGGACCGCGAGGAGCGGTTCTACGACTTCCACACCTGGCAGTACGAGGGCCTGGAGGTCCAGGCGGCCTCGGGGGAGAGAGACAGCGAGTACGGAGATCAGCACGGTGCCCGCAGCGGGTCCGCGCAGGTCCGCCAGGCTGGCCGCGGCGAGGCGCACGGCTCGGGCGGTGCGGCAGTGCCCGCGGGCACGCCGGAGCGTGACGAGACACTGACCGACCCGCGCTGCGTGTTCCAGGTGCTCAAGCGGCACTTCGCCCGGTACAGCCCGGAGATGGTGGAACGTGCCTGCGGTGTCCCGCCAGACACCTTCGCCAAAGTTTGCGAATGGCTCACCGAGAACTCAGGCCGCGACCGGACCACCGCGTTCGTCTACAGCGTCGGCTGGACCCAGCACACCGTGGGAGTCCAGTACATCCGCACCGCCTCGATCCTGCAAGCGCTACTCGGCAACATCGGCAGGCCCGGCGGGGGCATCCTCGCGCTGCGCGGGCACGCCTCCATCCAGGGGTCCACCGACATTCCCACGCTGTTTGACCTGCTGCCCGGCTATATACCGATGCCGCACGCGCACTCGAACGAGGACCTCGACTCGTTCGTCGAAGCCGAGCAGACCCAGAAGGGTTACTGGGCCGGCATGCGCGCCTACACGGTGAGCCTGCTCAAATCCTGGTGGGGAGATGCAGCGCGGCCGGACAACGACTTCTGCTTCGACTACCTGCCCCGGCTCACCGGCAGCCACGGCACCTACGAAACCGTGATGGCCCAGCTCGCCGGGCAGTGCAAGGGCTATTTCCTGATGGGCGAGAACCCCGCGGTGGGCTCGGCTAACGGCCGGTTGCAGCGGCTGGGCATGGCCAACCTGGACTGGCTGGTGGTACGGGACTTCTCGCTCATCGAAAGCGCCACCTGGTGGCAGGACGGCCCGGAGATCGAGTCGGGTGAGCTGCGCACCGCCGACATCGGCACCGAGGTGTTCTTCATGCCCGCCGCCGCGCATACCGAGAAGGCGGGCAGCTTCACCAACACCCAGCGCATGCTGCAGTGGCACCACCCGGCGGTGGAGCCCCCCGGTGAGGCGCGCAGTGAACTGTGGTTCATCTATCACCTCGGCCGCCTGATCCGGGAGAAGCTGGCCTCGGGGGATCACGGCGGTGTTCCCCGAGATGGCGCCGCCGCGATGGACCGGCCCATCCTCGACCTGACCTGGGACTACCCAACGACGGGCGAGATCGCAGAGCCCGATGCGGAGGCGGTGCTGGCCGAGATCAACGGCCACGACGCCGATGGGGGACCGCTGTCGTCCTACTTGCAGGTCGCTGGCGACGGGTCCACCGCCTGCGGCTGCTGGATCTACTGCGGCGTCTACGCCGACGGGGTCAACCACGCGGCCCTGCGCAAGCCAGGCGGCCAGCAGGACTGGGTGGCCGCCGATTGGGGCTGGGCCTGGCCGGCCAATCGCCGGATCCTCTACAACCGGGCCTCGGCCGATCCGGACGGCAAGCCATGGAGTGAGCGCAAGGCCCTGGTCTGGTGGGACGCTGGGGAAGAGCGGTGGACCGGGCATGACGTCCCCGACTTCCCACCGGACAAGGCACCCAGCTACCGGCCGGCCGAGGACGCCACCGGGCCGGACGGGCTGTCCGGCACGGACCCTTTCATCATGCAGGCCGACGGCAAGGCCTGGCTGTTCGCCCCGGCAGGGCTGGTGGACGGCCCGCTGCCCGTGCACTACGAGCCGCAGGAATCCCCGTTCCGCAACCCGCTCTACGGCCAGCAGCGCAACCCGGTCCGCCACCAGGTGGCCGGGTTCAGCCACCCCGGCAACCGGCTGCAGCCCAGTGGCGGCGAGCCGGGCGCCGACGTGTTCCCCTACGTGGCAACCACCTACCGGCTGACCGAGCACCACACCGCGGGCGGGATGAGCCGGTGGTTGCCCTATCTCGCCGAACTCCAGCCGGAGTTCTTCTGCGAGGTGTCACCCGAGCTTGCCGCCGAGCGGGACCTGGAGCATCTGGGCTGGGCCACGATCGTCACCGCGCGCGCCGCCGTCGAGGCACGGGTGCTGGTGACCGAGCGAATGGTCACGCTGACCGTGGACGGCCGCCGGCTGCACCAGGTGGGACTGCCCTACCACTGGGGTGCCAACGGGCTCAGCCCCGGTGACTCAGCCAACGACCTGATCGGCCTGAGCCTGGATCCCAACGTGCACATCCAGGAAGACAAGGCCTTCGCGTGTGACATCCGCCCGGGCCGCCGCCCGCGTGGCCCGGCCCGGCTGGACCTGGTCCGGGAGTACCAGCGGCGGGCGGGGATCACCGGGCAGACCGGTATGGAGGTGTGAGCATGACCGATCCGGCCGCCACGAGCGGCTATCGAGACCCGCCGCCGCGGATGGGCTTCTTCACCGATACCTCCGTGTGCATCGGCTGTAAGGCGTGCGAGGTGGCCTGTAAGGAATGGAACGCCGTCCCCGGCGACGGCTTCGCGTTCACCGGGATGTCCTACGACAACACCGTCGGCCTGGGCGCCGACACGTGGCGTCACGTGGCGTTCATCGAGCAGCGCCGGCCGATCGTTGCGGGGGCCGATCGGGACGGCAAGGAGGGCGAAGCCGAGGACAGCCTGCGCTGGCTGATGGCCTCCGACGTCTGCAAGCACTGCACCCACGCCGCCTGCCTGGATGTCTGCCCCACCGGTGCGCTGTTCCGCACCGAGTTCGGCACGGTGGTGGTGCAGGAGGACGTCTGCAACGGTTGCGGGTACTGCATCCCCGCCTGCCCGTACGGAGTGATCGACCAGCGCAAGGGCGACGGCCGGGCGTGGAAGTGCACGCTGTGCTACGACCGGCTGGGCGCTGGCATGAGGCCGGCCTGCGCGCAGGCCTGCCCGACCGAGTCGATCCAGTTCGGGCCGCTGGACGAACTGCGCGAGCGGGCCGCAGCCCGGCTGGACCAACTGCACGGCGAAGGCACCGCCGAGGCGCGGCTCTACGGCGAGGACCCCGGTGACGGGGTAGGCGGCGACGGCGCGTTCTTCCTCCTGCTCGACGAGCCAGAGGTGTACGGGCTGCCCCCGGACCCGGTAGTCACCACCCGAGACCTGCCCTCCATGTGGCGGCACGCCGCAGCGGCGGCCACCGGGCTCATAGCCGCTACGGCCGCGGCATTCGCCGCAGAGTGGCTCGGGAGGCGCGGGTGAGCAGCTCGGATGTCACCCGGCAGGGCCTGCGCGGTGTAAGGCCGGGCCGGGATGCCAGCCCGGGCCGGCCGGCGCGCCGCCGGGGCAGGCGCGGCGAGCAGGCCATGGTGCCACCCGCCGAGTTCACGTCTTACTACGGCAAGCCGGTGATCAACTCCCCGGTGTGGCACTCACCGGACATCCCCGGCTACTTCTTCCTCGGTGGGCTCGCCGGTGCCTCGTCGCTGCTCGGCGCGGGTGCCCAGGCCACCGGCCGGCCCGATTTGGCCCGCGCGGCCAAGGCCGGCGCGCTCGGCGCGATAAGCCTGTCCATGGCCGGGCTGGTGCATGACCTCGGCCGGCCCGCGAGGTTCCTGAACATGCTCCGCGTGATCAAGGTTACCTCACCGATGAGCGTGGGTTCGTGGATCCTGGCCGGATATGTCCCTGCGGCCGGCGTGGCCGCGGCATCGGCGCTGACCGGCCGTGCGCCCCGGCTCGGCGCGGCGGCCACCGCTGCCGCGGCGCTGCTCGGCCCGGCGGTGGCGACCTACACCGCGGTGCTGATCACCGACACGGCGGTGCCTGCCTGGCATGACGGCTATGGGGAGATGCCGTTCGTCTTCGCCGGCTCGGCCGCCGCGGCCGCGGGCGGGCTCGGCCTGCTCGCGGCCCCGGCCGGGCAGAACGCTCCTGCGCGGAACCTGGCCCTGCTCGGCGCGGTGGCCGAGGCGGCCGCGTTTGAGCGGATGACCAGGCGCATGGGGATGGTCGCTGAGCCCTATCACGCGGGCCGGGCGGGCGCCTACGTGCGGGCCAGCCAGGTGCTGGCGCTGCTCGGCGGCGCCGGGGCACTACTTGGACGGCGTAACAGGACCGTCGCGGCGCTGTCCGGGGCCGCGCTGCTTGGTGCTTCGGCGGCCATCCGCTGGGGAGGGTTCCACGCTGGCCTGGCCTCGGCCGCAGATCCCAAGTACACCGTGGTACCCCAGCGTGAGCGGCGGGATAGCATCAGGCCGGCACCGGCCGAAGCGGACTGACGGGCAGGGTTACGGACCGTGCCCGTAACCCTTGGCCTCCGGCACCGCCGGGCAGTTCCGCACATGGGACGTGCCGATCAGCGGGCCGCGGAGCATGATCGGCGTGTTGCAGCCGCCCCGTGACTGACTCATACCGACGAAGACCGCCGACACCACCAGGCCTGCGGCCAGCGTGACCAGTACGACCGCGCGAATCCTCGCCGAGGGGTGGTAGCGCTTCACAGACCACCACGGCGCCGGTTTCAGCGCCTCGATCCACGGCAGTCTCTCGTGGATGGTCAACCGGTTGAAGATCGAGAACATCGACGCCAGCCGTGGTTCACGTTTCTTCAGCGCCTCGTCGATCCGATCGAGAACACGCTGCTGGCTGGCGGGCAGGCTCATGGCATTTCCTCACTAACCGGGCCGGGGGTCATCCTTTTTGTCGATCACGTCGGCCGGGGCGTCGCGGCGCGGCATCTGCTGGCGCGGGTCGCCGCGAAAGATCCCGCCGGTGACCTTGCGGCGCGGAGCGCCGCCCCGGCCGGTCTCTGGACGCCTTTCGGCGCGGAATACGGCGGTGATCCACACGGCCAAGCCTGCCGCGACCACGATCACGATTATCACGGTGCCCAGGGCGGACGTAGTCATCGACAACACCTCCGCCCTTCCGACTACCCGGTGAGAAAAGGGTATGCGTCTCAGGCGGGATGCGGCCGCGACGGGTTTATCCCGGGGGGTGACCCCGCTCACACCTCGATGACGGCGAAGGTGGCAGGGGGCATGGCTACGGTTTCGCCGTCCAAAGCCACAGCGGGGGATGAGGTGGCGACTACCCTGATGGCCGACGCGCCCAGCGGGAGCCGTTGCGGAGACCGGCTCAGGTTGGCGGCGATGCGCAGGCGGCCCCGGTGCACCACGAGCCAGCGGCCCTGGTCGTCGTAATCGGCGCGGACCCGGTCCAGCCGGGGGTCGGTCAGCTCCGGCCGGGCCCGGCGCAGCGCGATCAGCTCGCTGTACCAGGCGAGCATGCTGGCGTGCGGTTCGGCACACAACTGCGACCAGTCCAGCTTGGAGCGGGTGAACGTCGCAGGGTCCTGCGGGTCGGGCACGTCGGTGGCGGCCCAGCCGTGCCGGGCGAACTCCTCCCGGCGGCCCCGGGCCACCGCGTCGGCCAGCCACGGATCCACGTGGTCGGTGAAGTACTGCCAGGGGGTGTCCGCGCCCCACTCCTCGCCCATGAACAGCATCGGCGTGTACGGCGCGGTGAGCACCAGGCCCGCCCCGGCCTTGACCAGGTCCGGGTCCAGGCTGGCGGCGATCCGGTCCCCGGTGGCCCGGTTGCCGATCTGGTCGTGGTTCTGCAGGTAACACAGGAAACGGTGGGCGGGCACCCGGAAGATGTCCACCTGCCGGCCGTGGGTCTGGCCACGGAACGCCGACCAGCGCCCGTCGTGGAAGAACACCCGGGTCATCGTGTGCGCCAGCGCGCCCATCGAGCCGAAGTCGCGGTAGTACCCCTGCCGCTCCCCGGTGATCGCCGCGTGCACCGCGTGGTGGAAGTCGTCGCTCCACTGCGCGGTCAGCCCATACCCGCCCGCCTCCCGCGAGGCGACCAGCCGCGGGTCGTTGAGGTCGGACTCGGCGATCAGCACCAGGTCCCGGTTCAGCCGCGCGGCCAGCGCCAGGACCTCGGAGGCGAGCTGCTCGAGGAAGTGCAGCGCCCGGTGGTCTTCGAACGCGTGCACCGCGTCCAGGCGCAGCCCGTCGAGGTGATAGTCGCGCAGCCACATCAGCGCGTTCTCGATCAGGAACGCGCGCACCTCGTCAGAGCCCGGCTGGTCCAGGTTCACCGCCGGGCCCCACGGCGTCACGTGCGCCTCGGTGAAATAGGGCCCGAACGCGCCGAGCCGGTTGCCGATGCCGACGTGGTTGTACACCACGTCGAGCAGCACGGCCAGGCGCCTGGCGTGGCAGGCGTCCACGAACCGCTTCAGCGCATCCGGCCCGCCGTAGGGCTCGTGCACGGCCCACAGGTGAATCCCGTCGTAACCCCACCCGTGCTTGCCGGGGAACGCGGCGACCGGCATCAGCTCCACGGTGTCCACGCCGAGGCCGGCCAGATGCCCGAGCCGGTCGATCGCGGCGTCCAGCGTGCCCTCGTGGGTGAACGTGCCGACGTGCATCTCGTAGATCACCGAGCCGTGCAGCGGGCCGCCACGCCAGCCCCAGTCGGTCCAGGCGAACGCAGAATGGTCGTACGTCCGGCTCACGCCATTGATGCCATACGCCTGCCGCGGCGAGCGTGGGTCCGGCAGCGGATCCCCGCCATCGAGCCGGAACGCGTAGTCGGTGCCATCGGCGGCCACGTCCACCTCGGCGCGCCACCAGCCGGGCACGGCGTCGGCCGCCATCGGGTGCCGATGCCCGGAGATGTCCACTTCGACGCGGGCAGCCTCGGGGGCCCACACCCTGAACACCGTCACCGGGCAACCCTATGCATCCGCGGGGATCAGGATCGCCACGGGCAGGCGTAGCGCAATATCGGACAGCAGCGGGCGCGGGCCGTCATGCTCCGCGCCGGTCAGCACATCCCGCCAGCGCCCTTCCGGCACCTCAAGCGCGGTGTCCGCCCAGCCGCCCCGCTGCCGCAGCCCGGCGGGCAGCCGGGTCGCCACGATGATCGCGTGCCCGCGCTGGAAGGCGACCACGTGCGCGGCCGCCTGGCCGCCGGCGGCCACGGGGGCGTAGCCACCGGAGAACCAGTCCGGGTGGTCCCGCCGCAGCCGCAGTGCCCGCGAGGTCACGAGCAGTTTCTCCGCGTCCGGATCGGCGGCGGGGGAGCCCGCGTCCAGCGCGTCGAGCAGGGCCCACCGCACGGAGTAGTAGACCGGCCGCCTGTTGTCCGGATCCACCAGCGAGAACGCGGCCAGCTCGCAGCCCTGGTAGACGTCGGCCACCCCGGGCATCGTGAGCTGCACGAGCTTCGTGCCCAGCGAATTCACCCGGGCGTCCGGCGCGATGCGGCCGACGAAGGCTGCGATGGCCGTGGTGAGCGCGGGCTCGCCGAGCAGGGCCTCGGCGAACGCCAGCGCGGCCGATTCGTAGCGTTCGTCCGGGTCGGTCCAGGACGTCCGGGTCTTCGCCTCGCGCATGGCCTTCACCAGGTAGTTCGCGATCCGGCCGGAAGAGACCGGCCAGGCACCCACGAGCGTCTGCCAGAGCAGGTACTCGGTGCTGGGCTCGGGCCCTTGCCCGCCGGTCAGTGACCGGGCGAGATCGTGCCACCCGGCGACGGCGGCCGCCCAGTCGCCGGGGATCTCGGCGAGCACGGCGAGCCGGGCCCGTACGTCCTCCTGCCGTTTTGTGTCATGCGTGGACAGGGTGGTCATCGTGGCTGGCCAGTCCCGGGCGAGCCAGGCCCGCGAACGCGTGAAACTCCGCGGTGCTCAGCCCGAGCCGCCCGGGGTCGCCGCCGACCTCGTTCAGCGCGGCCAGGCGCGGCCATCGGTAGAACGCGGTGTCCTCGACCCCCTTGGCCATCACCGGGCCGCAGGTCTGCTGGAAGCGGACGATGAACTCGGAGTGCTGTCGGCCGGGGTCCGCGGCCCGGCCGAGCACCAGCCCGGCCACCACGGCGAGCGCCGGGCGCAATCGCGGCGGAAGCCGGTGGCGAGCGCTCGCGGCCGCGGCGGCCACCAACCCGGCGGACGTGGTCGCCGGGGGCTCGCCGGGCACCACGTAGGCCCGGTACACGGGGAAGGCGGTGAGCAGTTCGGTCAGCACCGCGTGCAGGTCAGTGAAGCTCAGCCCGGTGAGCTTCGGGATGCGCGCGTGGGTGAGCAGGCGAGTCAGGCGGTACACCTCGGCCGCGAGGGTGCGCCGGATCACCTGCCGCTTGGCGGTCTCTGCCACATCGGCGAAGCGCGGCGTCCCCTCGGTGAACCTCGTGTAGGTAGTGGTCAGCGGGCCGGCCCGGCTGGGTCGAGGAACAGGCCGCCGACCGCGCCGAGGGCGTCGTAACCGGTCGTGCCCGCGCACCGCCAGTCCCGCGGCAGTTTCTCGGTCCCGGTGAGGATCTTCTCGGTGACCACCCAGGCGCCTCCGGTGGCCTTGGCCAGCCGGTCCAGGTAGCCGCGTGGATCGGCGAGCCCGTCGGGGTGATCGACTCGCAGGCCGTCGATGAGCCCCTCGTCCAGCAGGCGGAGCAGCAGGCCGTGGGTCACGGTGAATACGTCCTCGTCCTCTACTCGTACCGCGATGAGCGAGGTGATGTCGAAGAACCGCCGCCAGTTCAGTTCGGTCGCGGCGGCCCGCCAGTCCGCGAGCCGGTAGTGCTGTGCAGCGGTCAGGTCCGGCAGCGGCAGATCCTCGGTGCCCGGGCGCACCGGAAGTACGTGCTGGTAGTAACGCAGCACCGGCCCGTCAGGCCCCCCGGCGTCCACCGCGAGGTCGCCGAGGCAATCGGCGAGCGGCCCGGCCAGGATCGGCAGCAGCAGCCGCCCGCCGCCCGCCTGCCAGTCGATGTCGAACCAGTGCGTGAAACCCGACCCGGCCCCGTCCCGTAGCACCGACCAGAACTGGCGGTTCAGCGATTCCGGCGCGCTGATGGCCATGTGGTTGGGGACGATGTCGGCGATGACGCCGAGTCCGTGCCGCCGGAATCGCGCCACCATGTCGCGGAAGGCGCCCTCGCCGCCGAGGTCTGCGGATATCCGCGAGTGGTCCACTATGTCGTAGCCGTGCCTCGATCCCGGCGCGGCCTGCAGGAACGGCGAGAGGTAGGCGTGGGTGATGCCCAGGCCGGCCAGGTATCCGGCGATCCCGGCGGCCTCGGCGAACCCGAAGCCAGGCTGAAGCTGCAGCCGGTAGGTCGACTGCGGGGGCGGCGCGGGCACGGCTGAGGGCTGCCCCCGGCGGGCCGCCATCAAACGCTGGCCCGGCCGGACCGTGCCGCCGGCGCGCCGGGCGGCCGGCTCACCTCCGGCGGAGGATCTGCACGGATCGGTCGCGCACCGGGACTAGGCCGCCCGCCTTGACCGTGGGGGCGTCGTCGACCGGCTCGGCCGGCCGTGCCGTGTCGGCCACCGTCTCCCACACGTCGCCGTACCGGGCCGGCGGGACGGCGAACTCCAGCTCATGCGGGCTGGCGTTGAACAACACCAGAAAGCTGTCGTCGCGGATGGGCTGCCCCCGCCGGTCCGCCTCGGTGATCGCGCCGCCGTTCAGGAAGACCGTGAGCGACTGGGCGGATCCCGCGTCCCAGTCCTGCCCGGTCATCTGCTCCCCGCCCGGGGTGAACCACGCGACGTCGCCAAGCTGGTCGTCCGCCCCGCGCACCGGGCCGCCCTCCAGGTAGCGGCGGCGCCGCAGGACTGGATGGTCGCGGCGCAACTGGATCAGCCGCTGGGTGAAGCCGAGCAGCGCGTCGGCGGTGCCCCGCGCAAGCACGCCGGGGGCCTCCTCACCTGGCGCACCGTCCCCGCCCGGCGCCCTGCCCCCAGGCTGGGCGCTGGCGCCCCGCGTGGCGCCCTGGCCGAGCGCGGCCGGCGGCCACGGCACCCAGGAGATCTCGTTGTCCTGGCAGTAGGCGTTGTTGTTGCCCCGCTGGGTGCGGCCCATCTCGTCTCCCGCGGTCAGCATCGGCACCCCCTGGGACAGCAGCAGCGTGGCCAGGAAGTTGCAGGCCTGCCGCTCCCGCAGGGCCAGGACCGCCGGGTCGTCCGCCGGGCCTTCCACACCGCAGTTCCAGGACCGGTTATCGTCGGTGCCGTCCCTGTTGCCCTCGCCGTTGGCCTCGTTGTGCTTGGTGTCGTAGGACACCAGGTCGGCCAGGGTGAAGCCGTCGTGGCAGGTGGCGAAGTTGACCGAGGCGACCGGGTGCCTGCCGTCGCTGGCGTACAGGTCGCCGGACCCGGTGAAGCGCGCGGCGAACTCGGGGAGCGTCGCGTGTTCGCCGCGCCAGAAGTCGCGCACGGTGTCCCGGTACTTGCCGTTCCACTCGCTCCACAGCGGCGGGAAGTTGCCCACCTGGTAGCCGCCCTCACCCAGGTCCCAGGGCTCGGCGATCAGCTTCACCTGAGAGACCACCGGATCCTGCTGGACCAGGTCGAAGAACACCGACAGCCGGTCCACCTCGTGGAACTGCCGGGCGAGCGCCGCGGCGAGGTCGAACCTGAACCCGTCCACGTGCATCTCGGTCACCCAGTACCGCAGCGAGTCCATGATCAGTTGCAGCACGTGCGGGTGCCGCATCAGCAGGCTGTTGCCGGTTCCCGTGGTGTCGTAGTAGTACTGCGGATCGTCGTCCACGAGCCGGTAGTAGGCGGCGTTGTCGATGCCGCGGAACGACAGGGTCGGCCCCAGGTGGTTGCCCTCGGCGGTGTGGTTGTAGACGACGTCGAGTATCACTTCGATCCCCGCTTGATGCAGGGCGCGCACCATCGACTTGAACTCCTGCACCTGCTCGCCGCGGCCGCCCGCGAAGGCGTAGGCGTTGTGCGGCGCGAAGAAGCCGATGGTGTTGTAACCCCAGTAGTTCGCCAGCCCGCGCTCGGCGAGGAAGGCGTCGGTGACGAACTGGTGCACCGGCATCAGCTCCACCGCGGTGACGCCAAGTCCCTGCAGGTGCTCGATCACCGCGGGATGGGACATGCCCAGGTAGGTCCCCCGCTCGGCCTCTGGCACCGCGGGGTGCAGCCTGGTCAGGCCGCGCACGTGCGCCTCGTAGATGACGCTCTCGTCGTACGGCGTCCCCGGCGGGCGGTCGGCCGCCCAGTCGAAGTACGGGTTCACCACCACCGAGCGCGGCACGTGCGCCGCCGAGTCCTCGTCGTTGCGCTCGTCGCGATCGGCGAACTGATAGCTGAACACCGCGGGATCCCAGTCCACCTGCCCCTCGATCGCCTTGGCGTATGGGTCGAGCAGCAGCTTGGCCGGGTTGCAGCGGTGCCCGGCGGCGGGATCGTACGGACCGTGCACCCGGTAGCCGTAGCGCTGGCCAGGGCCGATGCCGGGCAGGTAACCGTGCCAGACGAACCCGTCCCTCTCCTGCAGGGTGACCCGCTCCTCCGCGCCGCCGGCGTCGAGCAGGCACAGTTCCACGCGCTCGGCGACGCTGGAAAACAAGGAGAAGTTGGTGCCGACACCGTCGTGGGTCGCGCCAAGCGGATAGCCGCTGCCCGGCCATGCGGCCATCTGATCCGCCATGCCTGCCTGTCCCTCCCATGCCCCGCGCCGTCCTACCTGGGGCTGTCTCCGCGGTCGCTGGCCCGCCCGGGCGGGGTGACCTCCTCGGGCGTCCGTGGTGTCTGCCCCGGCGCCGGCACGCCGGCCGGCCGGTCGGTGAAGGACACCCGTACCGATTGCTCCTCGCGCCGCTGGTTCTGCAGGGCCTGCAGCGCCATCGACGCCCGGTCCGCTTCCGCCAGTGGCGGCTGCACGATGGTACGCGGCCACAGCCGCCGGGTCAGCACGACGTTCACCTCGGCGGCGTAAACCGTGACCCGGACGCCGAGATAGATCCAGGCGGCCAGCACCAGCACGGTCGCGAAGATCCCGTATGCCGAGGCGGTGCGCAGGTCGCGGTGGACGATGTAGGCACCCACCGCCAGCAGTACCGTCCAGGCAACGCCCCCCGTGACAGCCCCGGCCACCAGGTTCCTGGTCGGCACGCCTTTGGGGGTGAGTACCCGGAACACGGCCAGGTACAGGCCGGCGTTGGCGAGCACGGCAAGGCCCTGGGCGAGCGCTCGCACGGCCAGCGATTGGTGCCCGTAGGTGACCAGGCTGGCGAGCAGCGTGCTGACGGCCAGGCCCACCGCGAGCAGGCCGAGGAATTCCATGGACCGGCCCAGCCGCTGCACGAAGCCGGGCCGGGCAGGCCCGGGCAGGTTCCACACCTGCTCCATGGTGTACAGCCCGGCCTGCGCCAGGCTGGTCACGCCCCACGTCAGCACGAGCAGGCCGACGATGAGGCTGATCATGCTTGACCGGTGCATGGCGCTGATCTGGCCGACGAGCGTGCTGCCGATGGCCGGGAACTGGGTGCTGACCGCGTTCAGCACATTGGCGCGCAGGGCGGGGGAGCTTGCCGCGACCTGGACCAGCACGGTCACCAGGATCAGCAGCAGTGGGAACACGGACACGAACGCGGAGAACGCCATGTTCGCGGCGAGCACGCCGCCGTTGTCGTCCCCGTACTTCTTGATCACGCCGAAGATGAACGCGGATACCCGGTGCCGCTGCTGTGCGGTGTCCACCCGGCGGATCACCCGCTCGACCGGGTTCATGCGCAGTTTGCTGCCCGGCAAAGCGGATCCCAAACTCCTCGCGGCCGCCGCTGGTCCTGGCAGCCCTACACAAACGATCGCAATTGGGGTCTGGGCAGCGCGGCCTGGTCGGACTTAACCTGAACGCGAGGGAGACTGGCCGCGACGCAGCCCCGGCGCCGGGGAGAACGGCGGATGCAGTGCCCAAGGGCTACTCCGACTGGGTGCGCCAAGCGCGCGTGTTCCCTGGCCCGCCTGGGTCCAGGCCCGCGCGCTCGCTGATCTACACCCACAGCGGCGACATCTACAAGGCTACGATCGGCCGGCCGCGCAGACGGTACACGCCCCCGCCCGGCTCCACTGCCGGGCAGGCGCGCCGCGCCGAGGGCGAGGAGAGCGGCAGCGCGGTCATCGCGATCGTGGTCACCGACCGGCTGGTCGAGATCTGGTCCCAGGAGCCCGCGCAAGGCTGGGCCAACCCGTCGCTCGTCCGGCACGACGAGATCACGAACATCCAGTACCTCAGGTAGGGACTCACCCGGGCGGCGCGACCGCGAACAGGGGCCACCTGCCCGGGGCGCCGGTGAGCTGGTGGCTGCCCCGGGCGGCGAAGGCGATCCCGGACCCGGTGAGCAGGTCCTTGACCGTCCGCGAGACGAGGATCTCGGCGGGCTCGGCGAGCGCCGCCACGCTGGTGGCGATGTCCACGGACGCTCCGGCGATCTTGTCACCGGCGAGATCGATCTCCCCGGTGTGGATACCGCAGGCGAGCTTGATTCCAGCCGCGGCGGCGGCGTCGCGGACCGTCGCCGCGCACCGGATCGCCTGACCGGGAGCATCGAAGGTGGCGAGGATGGCCTGGTTGCTGCCCTCGATCCAGCGCCCGCGGTGGGCCTGCACGACCGTCCTTGTCACCGCCTCGCGACCGGTCAGCGAACCGGGGAGGCCGGGCGCGCCGGTACCGTCCTCCGCGGGGCTGCCCGCCGCGTGCGCGAGCAGGATCGTGGCCAGGACGCGGTCCGGCTCCGCCGGCTGCCCGGTCCCGGCCAGGAAGCCCGCGATCTCGCCGATGAGCGCGTCGCTCTCACCGCCGGCTGCGAACCGCAGCGAGTGGTCACCGGGCTGCTCGAAGTAGCGGGCACCGGCGATGTGAGCGGCCAGGTACCGGCCGTGGAACGGAATGGTGATCTTGTCCCCGAGGCGCTGGATGACCAGCGTCGGCACGTGGATCGCGGGCAGCACGTCGCGCACGTCGATCTCCCTGATCATCGCGATCATCCGCTGGAACGCGGTCGGGCTGATCGCCATGCGCTCGAACCGCCCGATGAGCTGGCGGGCGCGCGGCGAACCGGCACGGCTCGGCAGGTACCAGTCAATGGTGTCGCCCTCCCCCCAGCGGTTCTCGGCGATGTCGTGCAGGGCGCGGAACATCTCCTCCGGCTCCCGCCCGCACGGGTAGCCAGGGGCAGGGAACCAGCGGGCGGCCGCCGACCCGAGGATCAGTGCGCTGACCCGTTCGGGGTAGGTGGCGGCGAACAGGATGCTCATCGGGGCGCCCTCGGAGTAGCCGAACAGCACGGCCCGCTCCGACCCGGCCGCGCGCATCACCGCCCGCACGTCGTCGATGCGCTCCTCCAGCGTCGCGGCACCGGGGGCGCGGTCCGACAGCCCGGTGTCCCGCTTGTCGAACAGGATCAGCCGTCCCAGCGTGGCCAGGCGCCGGAAGAACTCGCCGGTCTCCTGGCTCTCCCAGAGCAGTTCCAGGTGGCTCATCAGGCCGGGCACGAAGACGATGTCGCGGCCGGAGCGCCCGAGGATCTGGTAGGCGATGCGGACGCCACCGGCGGCCTGGGCATAACGGGTCTGTGGCGCGGCCGGTACGCCGGCCGTACCGCGGCTGGCCGGCCGGTCCAGCGCGGGATCCTGGCGCACGATGCCCGCGTGCAGGTCGCGCAGCGCCGGTCCGGGATCGATCCCCAGTTCATCGGCCAGGATCGTGCGCAGGCCGGCGTAGGCGCGCAGCGCATCGGCCTGGCGGCCGGCCCGGTACAGCGCCAGCATTCGCAGCGCCCAGAGCCGCTCCCGCAGCGGGTGTGCCGCGGTGAGCGTCTCCAGTTCGGCGATGACCTCGCCGGGCCGCCCGGCCGCCAGCAGCGCCTCCGCCCGCGATTCCAGTGCCGCCAGCCGCATCTCCTCCAGCCGGCCCGCCTCGGTGCGCACCGAGGGCACGTCGATCCCGGCGAAGGCGGGGCCGCGCCACAGGGCCAGTGCCTCGGTGAGCCGCTGCGCCGCGGTGGCCCCGTCCCCCGGCTTCCAGCGCGGCGGCGCCCTCGTCGGCCAGCCGGGCGAACCGCAGCGAGTCCAGTTCGCCCGGCGCCACGGTCAGCAGGTAACCCGGCGGCCGGGTGGCGAGGCGGTCGTCCGCCGCGGCCGAGCGGAACGCCTTGCGCAGCTCGGAGAGCCGGACCTGAAGGCTGGCCGCCGCCTTCTCCACCGGGTGGCCGGGCCACAGTTCCTCGGTCAGCCGGTCGGCAGAGACGACCTGGTTGGTGTGCGCCAGCAGCATCGCCAGCACGCCCCGGGCCCGCGCGCCGCCCAGGGCCAGCGGCCGCCCGCCGGCGGGTCACCTCGACAGGACCAAGGACGCTGAACTCTACTCGGCTCTCCCTGCGGCGCGGTGGCTCCGGGCACCAGCCAGCCGCTCCGTAAGTCAACCGTAAGTCAGCGGTGGGCCGGCCGGAATCCGGGCCAGGCACGCTGATCGCCGACCAGACAAGGAGACCATCATGACCACGATCACGGGGCAGAGCACGGATTCCCAGACAGGCCGTGGGCCGGAGGCGCCCGCAGCGGGTGGGCCGGACCCGGCGCGGGTCTACGCGCTGGGTGCCGACCAGCAGGAGGCCGCCCGGTTGCGGCGCCAGTCCGACGAACTGCGGCCCGAGGCCGAGGCGCTGCTGGCCCGGATCGGCCTGCGGCCGGGGGATGCCGCCATCGACCTCGGCTGTGGCCCGAGCGGAATCCTGGGCCTGCTGTCCGCCGCTGTCGCACCGGGCGGCCGGGTGGTGGGCCTGGACGCCGACCCCGCGCACGTCTCGGCCGCGGCCGCCGGCCGATCCGGGCCGGGCAACGTCGAGGTGATCTGGGGCGATGCCAGGCACACCGGGCTGCCCTCGGGCAGCTTCGGCCTGGTGCACGCCCGCACCCTGCTGGTGACGATCCCCGAGCCCGCCGAGGTGCTCGCCGAGATGGTCCGGCTGGCCCGGCCGGGTGGCTGGGTTGCCAGCCAGGAACCCGACGTCGAACACGCCCTCTGCTACCCGCCGCTGCCCGCCTGGGACCGGCTCTGGGAGATCTTCCGCGCCGCCGCCACCCGGGCGGGCGCCGACTTGAACATCGGCCGCCGGCTGGCCGAGATGTACCGCCAGGCCGGACTGCTGGACATACAGGTACAGGTGCACGCAAGCGCCTATCCGGTGGGCCATTCCCGGCGCACCGTCATCCCCGACCTGGTGCGCAGCCTGCGCCCGGTGATCGCCGAGCGCGGCGTGGCCAGCGACGCCGAACTGGACCGGGTGGACCTGGCGGTCCGGCGGCACCTTGCCCGCCCGGACACGCTGATGATGCCCCACCTGCTGGTCGCGGCCTGGGGGCGGAAGCCGGAAAGGCGGAATGCCTGATGCCTCGTATCGCCCGGTTATCGGCAGCCGTTTAGCGGGGTAGGCCTAAAGCCGCCCGGCAAATTAGCGCCTGGTGGCCGTTTCGATCGATAACGGCAGGAGCCACGATGACCTCGCCCGCAGCGCAGGCTCCGGTGTCTCAGCCGGCCTCCGGCACGACCAGGACCGGGCAGGATGCCTTGCGCAGCACGTACTGGCTCACGGTGCCGAGCAGCATCGACGTGCTGCCGCGCCCGGCCAGAACGATGAGCTGCGCATTGACCCTGCGGGCGGTGTCGACCAGGGTTCGTCCCGCCAGGCCGAGGACCGTACGCAGCTCGACCTTGTCCGCCTCATCGCCGAGTGCATCGATGACCGCGTCCCGCAGCTCTGACTCCGCGACAAGCCGTTCCTCGCCCGCGCTGCGCAGGGTGGCCAGCGGGCGGCCGGCCGGCGCCACCGCGCGATCGCCGCTGTAGGCCATCACCGCGATGAGCGACGCGGCCCGGTAGCGGGCCTCCTGCGCGGCCATCTTGATGGCGGTCCGGGAGCCTGAGCCGCCCCCCTCGACCCCCACCACGACGGTTCGCGGTTCCGGTTCGGTCGTCATGTCTCCTCCCTCCCGGCCGTGCGCACCCGCACCGCCCTCAGGTTCAGGTGGCCGCCTGGGCCGGCGGTGGCTGGGGGCAGGCGTGCGAGAACCTTCGCGGTCGCCGTTCGTGTCTGGGCGTCACTCACGGTCAGCTCCCTCTCACGAGAAGACGAACGGCTCGACTGCCCGGGACGGGCCGGGCCAAACGCTGCCGTCCCGCTGGCAGGAGCCCGCGGCGGTGTTTCGCCGGAGTTCTCTGGGACAGAGCACCTGCGTGAGCAGACCATTCCGGCCGCACGTGCTGCGTGAATATGCCCTGATCGCCGACGGTGAGCGCGGCGCGCTGATCGACCCGGACGGGGTGATCGCCTGGCTGTGCGCACCGCGCTGGGACAGCCCCGCCGCGTTCAGTGGGCTGCTCGGCGGCCAGGGCAGGTACGCGGTCACCCCGTCGGATCCGTGGAGTGTCTGGGGCGGCTACTACGAGACCGGCAGCCTCATCTGGCGGAGCCGGTGGGGCGGCGGCTCCTCGCACACCGAATGCCGGGAGGCGCTGGCCAGGCCGGCCGACCCGCACAAGGTGGTGATCCTGCGGCGGGTCGAGGCGGTCGACGGGCCGGCCCGGGTGGACGTGCTGCTGGACGTCCGGGCCGGGTTCGGCCGCGCGAAGATGACCGGCCTGTCCCGCGAGAGCGGGCGCTGGACGGGCCGGAGCGGGGCGATCGGGTTCCGCTGGTCGGGCGCTGCCCGGGCCCGGCGCACCGCCGACGGCCTTGCCTTCACCGTGTCGCTGCCCGCCGGCGGGCACCACGACCTGGTCCTCGAGCTGTCGGACCGCCCGCTGGACGGCCCACCGCCCGAGCCGGACGACGCCTGGGCGGCCACCGAGCAGTCCTGGTCCGACGTGGTGCCCGGCTGCGCGGACCTGATCGCCGTGCGGGACGCCCGCCACGCCTACGCCGTGCTGCAGGGGCTGACCTCGGCCAGCGGCGCGATGGTTGCCGCCGCGACCACCGCGCTGCCCGAGCGCCTCGAAGGCGGGCGGAACTACGACTACAGATACGCGTGGATCCGGGATCAGTGCTACGCGGGCCTGGCGGTCGCCGCGCACGGCCCCCACCCGCTGCTGGAGGGAACCGTCCGGTTCCTGACCGAGCGGATCCTCGACGACGGGCCGGGGCTGATGCCCGCCTACACGGTCGGTGGCGAGCGCATCCCGGACGAGCGGAACCTGCGGCTGCGCGGGTACCCCGGCGGCGCGGCCCGGGCGGGGAACCGGGTGATCGGCCAGTTCCAGCTGGATGGGCTGGGGGAGTCGCTGGAACTGCTGGCCGCCGCGGCGCGGCTGGACATGCTGGCCGAGGAGAACTGGCGGGCCGCCGCTGTGGCAGCCGACGCGATCGGCCAGCGCTGGACCAGGCCCGACGCAGGGATCTGGGAACTCGATGACCAGCACTGGGCGCATTCCCGGCTCGCCTGCGTGTCCGGGCTGCGCTCGCTGGCTGCGGCGGCGGAAGGGCCGCGGGGCGGGCACGGGCACCGGCAGGCCGCCGGATGGAGCGCGCTCGCCGACAAGATCCAGGCCACCCTGGACGACTGCGTGCACCCGACCGGCCGGTGGCAGCGCTCACCCAACGACCCGCGGGTCGACGCCGCGCTGCTGCTGCCGGTGATCCGGGGCGCTCTGCCGCCGGACGATCCGCGCGCCCGGGCAACGGTCGCCGCGGTCCGCGCGGAACTGGCCGAGGACGGGTACGTGTACCGGTTCCGGCACGACGCCCGCCCGCTGCACAAGGCCGAGGGCGCGTTCCTGCTCTGCGGGTTCTGGCTGGCGCAGGTCGCGAAGGCCTGTGGGCAGGACGTCGAGGCCGCGCACTGGTTCGAGCGCAACCGGGCGGCCTGCGGCCCGGCGGGGCTGTACACCGAGGAATACGACGTGCACCAGCGCCAGCTGCGGGGGAACCTGCCGCAGGCTTTCGTGCATGCCGGGATGCTGGAGACGGCGGTGCGGCTCTCCCGGCGGGCCAAGCCGCAGGCGCCGTTCTAGCGTGGCCTAGCGGTGGACGGCGTCTGGGTCGGGTCCAGGAACA
The DNA here is from genome assembly GCA_963726415.1 of uncultured Actinomycetes bacterium. Taxonomy (GTDB): domain Bacteria; phylum Actinomycetota; class Actinomycetes; order Streptosporangiales; family Streptosporangiaceae; genus DASXKD01. The sequence goes on along the minus strand of CAVSCM010000036.1, from coordinate 149,813 downwards.
CGTGCGGGACCAGCGGCAGTCGGTCGGCAAGCCGTTTGTCGATGTTGTCGGCCACATTTTCGGCACGGTCCGCGCTGATGTCGTCGCTGAAGGCCACCTTGGCCGCCACGATCAGATGCTCCGGGCCCATGTACATGGTTTGCAGGTCGAGCAGCGCATCCACACCAGGTGTCTTCTCGATCTCCTCGCGGATGGTGCCGAGTTCCCTGGGATCGGCCGCCCGGCCGATGAGGAACTCCTTGCTGTCCATGCCCAGCCGGACCGCGGTCACGATGAGCAGGCAGCCGATGGCGATCGAGGCCGCGCCATCCCAGACCGGCGACCCGGTCACCTGCCGCAGTGCCAGGCCGAGCGCGGCCAGCGCGAGGCCCACCATCGCGGCCGAGTCCTCGAACAGGGTCGTCCTGATCGTGGTGTCCGGGCTGCTCCGCACCTGGTCGAGCATTTCGGTGTGGCTGTGGCGGGCCTCGTGCCGGTACTGCACAAGCACCCGGACCAGGGACGTGCCCTCGGCCAGGGCGGCCGCCGCGAGGACGATGTAGGCCAGCAGCGGGTTCTCACTGCCTTTGTGCCCGAGCGCGAGCAGGCCCTCGAAGATGGAGAACCCGGCTCCCGCGATGAAGATCCCGAATGCCGCGAGCAGCGACCAGAAGTACCGCTCCTGGCCATATCCGAACGGGTGGCGGGCGTCGGCGGGCCGTGCACTCCGCTGCAACGACGCCCACAGGAACCCCTGGTTAAGCGTGTCGGCGGCCGAATGGGCGGCTTCGGCGAGCATGGCGCTCGAGCCCACCAGGAGCCCCGCCACGAGCTTGACCACCCCGACGAAGATATTCGCGGCTCCCGCGATCAGCACGGTGCGGCCCGTGGCTGACTTTTCCGCCATGCCTGCCCTTCTTCCCCTCGTCTGAGCGCCGCGCGGGCGCTTCGGGGTTCCTGCCCCCGCGCAGCAGCGCAAACATCGCAGGCCGGCGGGTTTCCCTGGCGCCGCCGGCGTTTGACTGCCGCCGTGGGGGAAGTGGAGGGGAACGACCAGACCTCGGGAGAGGGGCAGCCATGGCGCGCAGGGCCTTGCGAGTACTACTGGTTCCCGTGGGGGTGACGCTGCTCGTCGCCAGCCAGTGGGCAGACATCAGGCGCTACTTCAAGATCAAGCAGATGTCCGCGCAGCAGGGCCACCCGGAGAACGTCCCGGCGCAGGGCCGGACGGCGTACCCACATACCCCGGGTGGCGGAGTGGCGGACGGCACCGGCGACTTCGACTCGGCCAGCCGGGGCGGCCCCGCCAGCGTCGGGTGAGGCGGGAGCACGCCCCAAGGGTCAGCACAGGACGAGAAATCTGAGGTCCCGATGACTGCGACGGACAACCGCGCCGGCTGGTGGTCACGTGCCGCGTGTGCCAGCGCCGACCCAGAACTTTTCTTTCCGATCTCGCACTCGGGCCCCGCGCGGGGGCAGGTCATGCGGGCCAAGGCGGTTTGCGCGCGCTGCGACATCCAGCGGGAGTGCCTTAGCTACGCCCTCGGCGCCGGGTCGATCCAGGGAGTGTGGGGCGGAATGACCGAGGAGGAGCGCAGACGGGTGCTGCGGGGGCAGCGCGGGACGGGCATCCCTGCCCTGTCCGGCAGCCCTCGCGTCCCGGCCCGCGTGCCGGAAGCGGCCCGGGCACGGTGAACCGCCCGGGGGAGGCCGAAGCGGCGGCCCGCCCCGGGGAGACCGAGGCGGAACGCGACGACCGCAACCTGATCGAACTGCTCCAGGAACTGCGGGTGGCAGGCCTGGGCGTCCAGGTGCTGTTCGGGTTCCTGCTCTCGATCCCCTTCACCACCAGGTTCACCACGCTCAGCCCCGCACAGCACGGGCTGTACGTGGCCACCCTGCTGCTCGCCGCGGTCGCCACAGCCCTGCTGCTGGCGCCGGTCGCCTACCACCGGCTGGTGTTCCGCCGCCAACGCAAGGAGCGACTCGTCAAGGACGCCAACATCCTGGCGATCCTGGGGCTGGCCGCGGTGGGCCTGGCCGTCTCGGCCGCCGTGCTGCTGGTGGTCAGCTTCGTGGACCAGGGCGCGACCGTGGTGCTCGTCACGCTGTTCGTGGTGTGCCTGTTCGCGGTGCTGTGGTTCGTGCTGCCGCTCGCCCGCAGCCGCACCCGGTCCCCCACCGACAGCGAACCGGCCGGCCGGAAGGAGGTAGCGAACCCCGATGACGGTGAACGTGAACGAGACCGAGACCAAATACGACGCACCGGCCGGGGCGGGGCTGCCGATCCTGGACGGGTTGCCGCAGGTGGCAGCCGTCTCCGGGCCCGAGCAACAACGGCTCGAGGCCGAGTACTACGACACCGATGACCTGCGGCTGCTCCGCGCGGGAATCACCCTGCGGCAGCGGTCCGGCGGCCACGACGCGGGCTGGCACCTCAAGCTGCCGCTCGGTCACAGCACCCGCCGGGAGATCCGGCGGCCGCTCAACGGCGGCGTGCGGAGCGTCCCAGCCGAACTGGCTTCCCTGGTGCGGGTGCACACCAGGGGCGCCCCACTGCGGCCGGTCGCCCGGATCACCACGGTCCGGCAGCGCCTGGTCCTGCTCGACGACGCCGGGAAGTCGCTCGCCGAGGTCGCAGCCGACGACGTGTCCGCGCAGGCGCTGCGCCCGAGGACGGCGGTGTCCCGGTGGCAGGAGGTCGAGGTCGAACTGACCGGCGGTGACCGGCGGCTGCTCAGGGCGGCCGACGACCTGCTCCGCCACCACGACGGCCTGCGCCCGGCGGGCAGGGCGGCCAAGCTGGCTCGTGCCCTCGGTGACCGGCTCCCCGAGCCGGAAGATCCGCCCCGCCTCACCGCGTCCTCGCCCGCCGGCCAGGTGGTGCTGGCCTACCTGCGCGCTCAGGCCAGCACGCTGACGTCACTGGATCCGCTGGTGCGCACGGGCGAGCCCGATTCCGTGCACCAGATGCGGGTGGCCAGCCGGCGCCTGCGCGCCACGCTCCGCTCGTTCGGGCACATCCTGCGCCGTGACGCCACGTCGGGCCTGGCTGCCGACCTCAAGTGGCTCGGCGGCGTGCTCGGCGCGGCACGCGACGGCGAGGTACTGGACGCCCACCTGCGGAGCAGGCTGCGCCTGGCCCCGGTGGAACTCCGGATAGGGCCGGTCGAAGCGCGGATCCACGGTCATTTCGCGTCGGTGCGCGCCGCCGCGCGCACCGAACTGCTCGCCGTGCTCGACTCGGACCGGTACTTCGCGCTGCTCGACGACCTCGACCGGCTGCTGGCCGAGCCGCCGTTCACCGCCGGGGCGGCCAGCCCGGCTGCCGATGTGCTCCCGGCCGCGGCGCGGCGCGCCGGCCGGCAGGCGGACCGGCGGATGCACCGGGCCTGGGACGCACCCGCCGGCCAGTCACGCAACGACGCGCTGCACCAGGCACGCAAGTCGGCCAGGCGGGCCCGTTACGCGGCCGAGGCGATGACCCCGGCCATAGGCCGGAAGGCTGCCAGGTTCGCCAAGCGGATGAAGCAGGTCCAGTCGGTGCTCGGGGAGCACCAGGACTCGGTCATCGCCGCGGCGGCAGCACGGGACCTGGGCATCGGCGCGCACCTCGCCGGTGAGAACGCGTTCAGCTACGGCCTGCTCTACGAGCGGGGCACCTGCGAGGCCGAACGGCTCCAGGGCAGGGCCCGCCGCCTGTGGAAGAAGGCATACCGCCGGTCCCGCTGGCCGCACTAGCGCAGGCAGCGGCGCTCGGCCGCGATCGGCGCGCGGCTGACGAAGTCGGCCAGCCGGCAGTGGAACGCCTGCAAGGTGTCCTTCGGGCCCAGGGACATGCGGTAGGACAGCCGCGGCGAGAACCGGCCGGGAATCTGCATCCGGCGGCCCTTGCCCTGGTTGAGGTAGACATTTGGCGGTCTCCTCGGGTGGGCGGGCAGGTGTAGCCGGGAGGTTGCGGGGGAGTGTGCCGCCCAGGAAAGCTTGGTGCGTGGCGGTGTATGCGGGAGTCGTGGTCCTTGCTGGCTGCTCGGGCGGGTCGGCGATCTCCGTTGCCGGCTAGCGACGTGCCGCCCGGAGGAACCACGCGGGATCGTGCGGTGACCGCGCTGATCCTAGGGGTGGCCGCCATGGCCTGGTTCGGCTGGGGAAACGCCCAGCCACCGGCCGGCTGGCTGCCCGTGCTGGCGGCCGGATCGGTCCTCGGCCTGGCAGCGGCGGTCGCGGGCGGCTGGCAAGCACGGCGCCTGAGGTCCACCGGTTCGGCGATGGCCGACCGCCGGGTGCGCCGCGGTTACGGCATCACCGTCGGCGTCGAGGTGGCCGTGATCGCGGCCGGGGTGGCGGCGCTGGAGAGCAGCGGCCGGGCGGCCTATCTGCCCGCCTGGATCCTCCTGGTGGTCGGGGTGCATTTCATCCCGCTGGGCAGGCTCTTCAGCATCGGCGCCCTTATCTGGACGAGCCTGGCGCTGATCCCGGTGGCTGGCGCGGCCGCCGTCACCGGTGCGGTCACCGGGGTAGCGCCCAGCACCGTGGCCGGCGTGGGCGGAGGCTTGGTCTGCCTCGGCTGCGCGGCGGCCTGCCTGCGCGGCCTGCGTGCCACCCCCCGGCCGGGCCGGCCCGGCGGCGGCTGGCCGCACGACCCGTGATCAGCGCCGGCGGCGCACCGCGAGCCAGGCGAGGATGACGACGGCCGCCGCTAGCGCGCCCGCCGCCGCCTTCCCGCGGTGGCCGCGCACGATGTCCATCGCCTGGCCGGCGGACCGCTGCACCGGCGCGGGCGTCATCTCCTTCGCCCGTGCCGTCTTGGCCGCGGCCTCCTTGCGCAGTTCCCCGGCCTGCCCGGTGACCTTGTCCTTGGCCACGTGGGCCTTGCCACGCAAGCTGGCCTTTACCTCTGTGGCCCGGCGCTCCGCCCGCGTCTTCACGTCGGCCTTCGCGGCCAGGGCCTCGACTGTCTCGCCGAGGTGCTCCCGGGTGCGCTCGATCTCCTCGGCGAGAGCCTCTTCCTCTGGTGTGCGGCTGCCCGCGGCGTCGCTCATCGGTGCGCACTCTCCTTGATCTGCTCCACATCGGCCTTGACGCTTTCGGCGGCCTGGCTGGGTATCGGCGGCGTCGCCCTGTTGATCTGGCCCTTTCCGGCCAGTGCGGCGATGCCCGCGACGGCGAACAGCGCCACGCCGACGATCAGCGCGGCCAGCCACGGGCGCAGCACCCCGGCCAGCGCGATGATCGCCGCGGCCAGCAGGCACCCGGTCCCGTACAGGGCCATGACACCGCTGCCGCCGAACAGGCCCGCGCCGCGCGCGCGGTCTTGGCCTTGCCGGTCATCTCCAGCGTGGCCAGCCGCACCTCATCCCGCACTAGCTGCGAAATCTCCTCGGACAGCTGCTTGACCAGCTGGCCGGTCGACGCGTCCGGTTCACCGCCCGAAGGCGCCTGGTTGCCTAGGACTGTCATCCCCATGTCCTTCCTGATGTCGGCCGCATCCCCGCGAACACGGCCTGCCAGTTATGCCGTGAGCCGCCGCAGGGACTCCCGCGCCCGGGCGAGCCCGGGCCGCCGCCTGGCCATTCCCGCCCAGGGGCCGCCGGTCCGGCCGGTCCCGCGGATCCGGTCCGGCACGGTGCGCAGCGTGAACTGCCCCGGGCGCAGCCTCTCGTCGTCCAGCTCGTCCCAGCTCAGCGGCGTGGCCACCGGGGCGCCCGGGCGGGCACGGACCGAGTAGGGCGCGACGGCGAGCTGGGCGTAGGCGTTGCGCATGATGTCGGCGTAGATGCGCGGGCCGCGCTTGTCCTTGCGCTGCTCGGTGGTGACCAGGTCCGGGTTCCTGGCGGCCAGCAGTTCGGCGGCCTCGCGGGCGAACTCGCGCACGGTACCGAAGTCCTCGCGGGCGTTCAGCGGCACGTGGATGTGCAGCCCCCTGCCGCCGGTGGTCTTCACGAACGTCGGCAGGCCCAGTTCCCCGGTGAGCAGCTCACGCAGCCGCAGCGCACAGACCCGCACGTCGCCGAACCGGTCAGCGTCCGGCGGGTCAAGGTCGAAGATCAACTGGTCCGGCTCGTCGATGTGGTCCAGCCTGGACAAGAAGGCGTGCAGTTCGATGCACGCCTGGTTGGCCAGGTACACGATCGTGGCGGGCTTGTCGCAGACGACCTGCTGCAGCGACCCGCCCTCCTTGCGGATACGCACCCGGGTGATCCAGTCCGGGAAGTAGCGCGGCACGTTCTTCTGCACGATGCCGTTCTCGGTGATGCCGTCGGGGAAGCGGGTCATCGAGACCGGCCGGTCCCGCAGCAGCGGCAGCATCTCGCCGGCCACGGCCTGGTAGTACGCCACCAGGTCGCCCTTGGTGACGCCGTCCCCGGGGAACAGCACCTTCGCCGTGTTGGACAGCTCCACGGTGATGCGCCCGGCCTTCAGCTTCTCTCCGGTCATGCCCGCGCCACCTCCCTGGTCACCGTTGCCGGCACCCGAGGCCCGCTACCCGGCAACGGTGTGGTTACACCAGGTCGGACTTGTCGGGGCCGGCCACGGCTTGCGCGGTGGTTCAGGCGACGATCGTCTCTTCCAGGCTGATCAGGTTCGGCGGCGGCTGCAGGCCCAGTTCGGCCAGTGCGGCGCGGGCCCGGCGCACCACGGTCAGCGCGGCACCGCGGCGGCCCTGCTCCAGCAGCGCCGTCGCCGCCCGCAGGTACCTGGTGTCGTCGTAGGGCGCGAGGTCGATGGTCAGCTCGATGACCCGCCGGGTCTCGTCGAGATCGCCGCGCGCGGTGGCCGCGTCGGCGCACAGGTCAAGCAGCTGGAGCATGGTCCGGCGGGCCCGTTCCCGCGGTCCGTGGGCCCACTCCTCGTACAGGTCGTCGGGGAGCACGTCACCGCGGTACCTGGCAACGGCGGCCCGGGCCACGGCCACCGCGAGGGCCGGCTCGGCCAGCCCAAGCGCCAGCGCCCGGCGGCCCTCGGCCTGGAACAGTTCCAGGTCCACCTGTACCTCGGGCGCCAGCATCAGCATGTCGCCCGCCCGGACGATCACCTCGCCGGCCTCGGCGCGCTGGCGGTTGAGCACGGTGCGCAGGCGGTTGCGGCCCGCCTCCCGGCCGGCCTCCGGCCACAGGGCGTCGATGGCCACCTCCGCCGGGACCCGGCCGCCCGACACCGCGACCAGCTTGAGCAGCTGGGTCGCCTGGCCCGGGCTCAGCGGGACCGGCCTGCCGCCGCGGGTCAGCGTGAACCGGCCGAGCACCGAGATCCACACCGGCAGGGCCGCCGCTTCGAGGGCGAGGGCGGCGGGCTGGCCGGTCTCCACGGCCAGGCCGAGCAGTTCCTCGGTGATCGCGCCTTCCTTGGTGTAGGGCAGGTGGGCCAGCCCCAGCCGGGCCGCCTCCTCGAAGGCGCGTGCCGCGAGGGCACCCGCGCCGGGGTCGCCGCGGCGGAACGCCGCGTAGGCACGCAGCAGGGTGAGCCGCCAGTACTCACGCGGGGCAACCTGGTGCGCCCGGCGCGGCCAGCAGCTTCTCCTCCGCAAGATCGGGCGTCGCCGTGCCTGGCCAGCAGGGCGGCCTCGGCCATGGCGATCACCGGCTCGGCGTCCTGGGGATCGGCCTGGGCCCGCCGGAGGAAGTCGATGGCCAGCGCGCTGTGCCCGACCCGGTCCAGGCAGTCGGCTGCCTCGGCGAGGAACTCGGCCCCGGCCCGGGTCCACCAGACGCCCTTGTGCACCTCGGCCAGCCGGACCTGCTTGAGCGTCTCCGCGGCGTCCCGGCGCTGGGACGCCGAGATGGCCAGCAGCCAGTGGCTGTAGCCGTGCAGGATCTCCGCGTGCGGCAGGTCGGAGGCCACCCGCAGGATCTCCCGCACGTCCGCCTCGCACTGGTCGTGCCTGCCCAGCTCGATGGACACCTCGGCGTGGAAGACCAGCAGGTAGGCCCACTTGCGGGGCCGGTCCACGACCAGGCTGAGCCCGGCTTCGAGATGCTCGAGCGCGGCGTTCGCCTCGCCGCGCGGGAAGTCGATCCACATCGCCTGGTAAGGAACCAGCCCGGCGCGGGCGGTCCGCATGCCGAGCTGGTCGAACAGCCGGGCCGCCCGGTCGAAGTACCTTTCCGCGTCCTGCAGCGCGGCCAGGTCCCGGCGGCCCTGCTCGTCGAGCTTCCAGCAGTTCGCGCGGCCAAGCACGGAGAACGCGCGGGCCCGGGTGAGCCATTCGTCGCGCTGGCAGGCGGCGAGCACGCGCCGTGCCGCGTCCTCGGCCTTCTCGTACTGGATATCCCTGACCAGGTCGCTGGCCCGCTCGGCCGCGATCGCGCGGATCAACGAGTGGTCACCCGTATGCCAGGCGATCGCGGTGGCCCGCTCCAGGGCCTCGTCGCGCTGGTCGATCATGGCCGCGGTCTCGCAGCTCAGCGCGAAGTACAGCAGCAAGGCCGGGTGCTCCGCGATCGCCGCCGCGGGCAGCCGGTCGATGACCGCCTGGAACTCGCGCACGTCGAGGGCTTCGATCGTGGCGGGAGACCCTTCTGACAGCAGCGCGGCGGCCGAGCGCGGGTCGCCGAAGGCCAGCATGAGCTGGAGCGCCGCGCCCAGATGCCCGCGCCGCGCGTACTCCCCGGCGGCCCGGCGCAGTACCATCGGGATCGGGGGCGCGGAGCGTCGCGAGGTAGTCGCGTACCGGGCCGGGCAGGTCCCACCAGTCGTCCTGGCCCGGGGTGAAGGGAATCCCGGCCGCCAGGGCGCGGGCGAAGTAGCCGTCGATCTGTGTGGCGCTGTCGACCGTCGGCGCGTCGAGCAACGGCAGCCTGCCGACCTGGGCGAGCGCCTGGCGCTCGGCGGCGGGAGCGTGTCGAGTGCCTCGTGCAGGATCGCCGCGACCGCGCTGAACGGCTGGTCCGGGTCGCTCGCCGCGGGCAGAGCGCTGACGTCCTCGCCGGTGCGCCGGGCGCGGGCGGCGGCCAGCGCCGTCGCCGCGGTCCACCCGCCGGTCGACCGGTCCAGCCGGGCAACCTCCGCCGGGCCGATGTCCAGCCCGAAGCCGGCCCGGCACAGTTGCAGCGTCTCCTCCGGCCGCAGCGCCAGGTCGGCCGCGGTGAGCTGGACGCAGTCCGCCCGGCGCAGCCGTGCGGTGCCCTCAGGCAGGCGCCTGGCGAGCACGACGAGATGCTGGCCGGGCTGCAACTGCTCGGCGAGGCGCTCGATCAGCAGGCCCGCGCTGCGGCCGGCGTGGTGGGCGTCGTCCACGATGAACGTGCAGCGCTCCTGCGCGAGCGCACCGAGCAGGGCATCGACCGCGCCCATGGCATCCTCATCGGCCTCCGCCATGGTGGCCGCGGCTTCGGGAAAGCCCGCGTGCGCCGCTGCGGTGCGCAGCCGGGCGGCGAACAACTGGGCGGGCATACCGCCCTCGTGCAGCATCACCTCGATGGCCACCGACCGCCACACGTCGGCCAGTTCCGTGCCGAGGACGGTCTTGCCGTACCCGGCTGCGGCCTCCACCACCACGACCGCGGCGCCCCCGCATCGTGCGGTCAGCCGTGGTCGCCGGATGTGGTGCGGAGGCAGACGGCCCAATTCGGAGCCTCTTTCAACCACCAGCCGCCGGGCCCGCCCGGCGGCTGCTGCCAGAGTGCAAAGAGCGCTATGCGCCGAAAATACCCGGCGTGTGACGTTCATGTGACGGCCTCTACGCAAAGTTGCCGGATGAGCCGTCCCCGGCTTGCGGAGGGGAAGGCTGGAGCGGCAGCACAGGCCACCTCGTCTCACCGGTGCGGAAGACCGGGGTGCCCACTGCTGGCACCGTTTCCTGGCCTTGCGGGGCCGGATAGACGGGCGGCCCGGGCGGCGTGCCGCCGGTCACCTCGGGGGGGTTTGAGGTGACCGGCGGCACGCTCGCGGGCAGTGCCTGCGCACGGGGGCCACGGCGGGCTCAGCCGCCCGAACCGGGGACCACGCGTTGACCGTCAGCAGCCTGACCGGCTTCGCGCAGGCCGTCGAGTTGAAGTGCAGATAGATGGGCAACCGCCTGGTTGGGCGGTATGGCAACAGAAAATCGATTGCGTTCTTTTGATTCGGCCTCTGGCGGTCACAAACAGGCTCAGAGAGGGTTGCAGACCGGTAACAACGCCAGTTATCGTGCGGGCGGAATGTTCTTTTTGCCCACAAGGTAGGGGGTTTTGCATGCGTCTGCTGCGCTACGTGATCGTGTCTGGCTCGGCTGCCGCGATGGTCGGGGCTGTGACACTCACCGGCGTTACCGCCGCCACCACTGTCGCCGCCCCTGCGCGGGTGCACCACGCGGCACCGTCGGCCCGGTTCCTCGCCGAGGCCAGGACCGCGCTGGTCAAGTACCTTCGCCACAACCATCCGCAGGCCATGCTGGTGCACACGCGCACCGCGCATGCCGTCAAGAACGTGACCGCGACCGGCAGCTTCAACTGGTCCGGCTACGCCGACACCGCCACCACGGCCCAGACGTTCACCAAGGTCAGCGGCGCCTGGACCACGCCGAGCGTGAGCTGCAGCGCCGAGGACCAGATCACCTCGAACTGGGTCGGCCTGGACGGCTTCAACAGCAGCACGGTCGAGCAGCTAGGCACGATCAGCTGGTGCTTCCAGAGCACGCCCACCTACTTCACCTGGTATGAGATGTTCCCGGCCGGCACCGTCGAGGTGGGCACCGCGCTCAAGCCCGGTGACAAGATCTCCGCGTCGGTGACGCGCACCGGCACGAGCTACGCGCTCAAGCTGACCGACTCCACGACCGCCGGCAACAACATCTCCGTGACGAAGACCTGCGCGCTGGCCACCTGCAAGGACACCAGCGCCGAGTGGATCTCCGAGCGGCCGTCGTTCTCGACCGGCATCGTGCCGCAGGCGCACTACAACGCGTTCAAGCTCACCAGCCGGCTCGGTGACCGCCAACGGCAAGACCACGACCATTGGCGCCGGCCCCGGCGTCAACGCGATCACCATGATCGACTCCACGCAGACCTACAACCTCAACACGGTCTCCGGCCTCACCGGGGGCAACGCCTTCAGCACGACCTGGAAGAACAGCTACTAGGCCGTACCTGCACCGCTAGCACGCAACTCACCGCCGGGCCCGGCGACGGCAAGACCGTCGCCGGGCCCGGCGCCTTCTGCCGCGGCGCCGGGTCACGGCCGTGGTGTTTGACGGGCCAAGGGGGAGGGGATAACCTCTCCCGAGAACGGTGCTTACGACGCAGGCACACCCTCACGCCGTCCTGGCGTGAAGTGGGGTGTGCCTTTTTTGCGCTCGATGGCACGGTCCCTCGCGATGCCAGGGCTGCGGTTAACCCCCCAGGAGGCATCGTGATGAGGATCGCCCTCGTCGCTCACCAGGGCAGCCCGCTCACCCCGGCCACCGGCCAGGAGCCGATGTCCCAGGCCGCCAGCATCGCCGCGCATGCGCGGGGCCTGGCCAAGCTCGGGCACCGGGTCACCATCTATGCCCGGCGGGACTCACGCGCGCTGCCCGGCAGCGCGATCCTTGCTCCGCGGGTGACCGTCGAGCACATCACCGCGGGCCCGCTGGCTCCGCTCAGCGGTGCCGAGCTGGCCGGTACCGTCGCCGAGTTCAGCGACCAGCTCGCGGCGCGGTGGCGCCGGAACCCGCCCGGCGTGGTGCACGCCTACTTCTGGACGAGCGGCCTCGCCGCCCTTTCCGCCGCCCACGGCAGCGACATCCCGCTGGTGCAGACGTTCGGCACGCTCGGCGTTGCGGAACGGCGCCACGGCAGCGCCGTGGACGGCAATGACGTGCGCATCCGGCTGGAGGCCTGCCTGGCAAGGAACGCCGACGCGGTACTGGCCAGCACGGATGCCGAAGCGGCCGACCTGGTGAACATGGGCGTGCCCCGAGCGTCGGTGACCGTCGTGCCGTGCGGGGTGGACACGGCCGAGTTCACCCCCGAGGGCCCGGCGGCCAAGCGCGGCAGCCGTCCCCGCCTGCTCGCGGTGGTGCCGCGGCTGGACGGGCACCAGGGCCTCGGCACGCTGCTGCGGATGCTCACCCGGGTGCCCGGTGCCGAGCTGGTGATCGCCGGCGGCCCGGCCAGGTCCCAGCTCCGCAAGGACGAGGCTTACCAGCAGCTGACCGGCCTGGCCGAGCGGCTCGGCGTGGCGGACCGGGTGTCCTTCACCGGCAAGATCGCCGAGGGCGGCCTTCCGGCCCTGCTCCGCTCGGCGGACCTGCTGGTGAGCGGCGCGCCGTACGAACCGTCCGGTGCGATCGCCCTGGCCGCCATGGCCTGCGGCGTCCCGGTTGCCGCACCGGCCGCGGGCGCCTGCGCCGATGCCGTGCTCGACGGGACCACCGGCCTGCTGATCCCGCCAGGGCGGGCCGACCTGTTCGCGCGGCGGGTGCGGGACCTGCTGTCCAGCCCGCTGCGGCTGGAGGCCTACGGGATCGCCGCCGCCGACCGGGCGACCGCGCGCTACTCCTGGGAACGCATCAGCCGGGAGACCCTGACGGCCTACGAGCATTGCTTGCGGCCCGCGGCCGCGAGCCTGGCCGGTGCCACGTCCGGCTGACTCACCCCGGCCGGCCGAGGGCACCACGCCGGGCGGGACGGTGAAACACCGTCCCGCCCGGCTTCGCTTTCCCCGCGCGCTACCGGCGGGCCAGGGATCGTGACACGCTGGCAGCAGCGCAGTCCTTGTCCTGGTCCGGCAGTGAACGGAGGTGACCGTGCCCCGACCCGACCTCGCCCAGGAGGCGGCCGAACTGCTGAGCATCGCGAACACCTCCGAGCCGCGCTCGCTCAACCAGCTGGTGGTTCTTGCCGCACGCCAGGTGCCCGCGTGCTCGGGTGCCACGGCCGTGCTGTGGCGCGGGAACGAGCCCGCGGTGCGCGCCGCCAGTCATCCCGACCTGCCCGAGCTCGACGACGTGCAGCTGTCAAGCGGGCGCGGGCCGGTGCTGGACGCCCTGTCCGGCGGCGGCCCGGCGAGCTGCCCGGACACCCTGGCGGAGACCCGGTGGCCGGAGTACGCCAGCGCGGCCCTGCGCCGTGGCGTGCGCTGCTGCGTGACGCTCGCTTACCGGTCGGATCCCGACGCGGTCACCCTGTCCCTGGTCGGCGCGCGCCCCCGCTCCCTGGAACCCGGCCAGCTCGCCGAGCTGCTCACCGCCTTCGGTGGTGCGGTCATGGGCAACGCCGCCGAGTACGGCGACGCCAAGCGCACCGCGCTCCAGTTGCGTGCGGCCGCGGACTCACGTGCGCTGGTGGACCAGGCCAAGGGAATGCTGATGCAGGCGCTCGGCTGCAGCGCCGATGACGCGCTGGAGCGGCTGCGACAGATCTCCCAGGAGCGCAATCTGCGGGTCACCGACGTCGCCAGGACGATCATCGACTCCCGCGGTGCGCGGGGGGCCCGCGACACGCGGGCCCGCGACGCGGGCGACAGCGGCGGTGGAAATGGTTCAGCCCGGCGGAAATCGCCGGGCTGAACCACCGGAGGCTAAGGGCCGCGCCGACCGGGGGCGGGCGCCTGCTGGCGGCTGGCGCCGAACGGGCGGCCCTATTCCTCGACGTACTGTTCGACTACCTCCTCGGCCGGGACCGGGTCGCCCGGGCGCGCCGCGTGCTCCGCGGCCTGCCCACTCGGCCTGCGGCGCGTTCCACGACGGCCTCCCGCTCAGCGGCCAGCCGCTCCGGATCGGGTCCCGGGTCGTCCGCGCTAGCCCGGTCGGGTCCGGGTCCTCGTACGAGCCGACCACGGTCGGCGCGTCTTCGGCCATCGCGGTGCCGCCCAGCGGGGTGCCCCCTTCGGGGGAGTCATCCACAACGCCGTTGCTGCCGGTGTTGAGCATGATGTACGGCGGGTAGCGCTTCTCCTCCACCCGGTCCACGACCGGCCGGCCGCCGGGCCCGCGCCGCAGTACCATCCGGCGGCGCAGCCAGCCGTAACCGCGGCGCGGTATGGCCATCCCGGCGACACCGGTCAGTATGATCACCCAGCCGACCACCTGGATGTTCAGCCACGACGGGTGGCCCTGCACAGCGAAGGCGAGAATCGCACCAAGCGCTATCAAGAACAGATCCGGTCGCGGTCCTCATGGCCGTCCCCTCCTATTCGTGGGCACGTGTCTTCCGGCCAGACGCCGGTCAGCGTGGCTCGCTCGTCGGCATCCTGGCCGAGCACGCGCTCCCGCAGGTAGCTGAGCGCACCTGCGAGCAGCCGGGACACGTGCATCTGAGAGATGCCAAGCCGTTCCCCGATCTCGGCCTGGGTCATGTTGCCGTAGAAGCGCATCATCAGCAGGCGCTGCTCACGCACCGGGAGATCGCTCCAGTGCGCCCAGACGGACTCCATGTCCAGGGTGTGCTCGAGCTGCGGGTCGTCCTCGCCGAGGATGTCGGCCAGGTTCCCCGGGTCCGGCCCGGCGGACCGCGGCGCGTCCAGCGACGAGGTCTGGAAGGCGAGGTCGGCGCGCTGCGCGTCACGCAGCTCGTCGTGGCTGATGCCCAGGTGCTCCGCCAGCTCGTCGTCCTTGGGGGCACGAGAGAGCTGCTGGGTCAGGTCGGCGCGAGCCCGGCACAGCTCCAGCCGCAGCTCCTGGGTGGAGCGCTTGACGTGCACGTGCCACCGCTTGTCCCGGAAGTGCCGCTTGATCTCCCCGGCGATGCACGGCTGGGCGTAGGAGGCCAGGTTGCTGCCGAAGGCCGGGTCGAAGTTGTTGATGGCCTTGAGCAGGCCGACGTAGCCGACCTGCATCAGTTCCTCTGGCGACTCCGGGCTGTGCCGGTACCGCTGTGCGCACGCCCGGACCAGCGACTCGTAACGGCCGACGAGTTTTTCGCAGGCGGCGTCGCGCTCTTCACTGCCCCGCGGCAGCGACTGGACCAGCTTCACCAGTTCCGGATCGGCAAGGTCGGCGGCCTGGCTGACGGGGGTCCTGCGGGTGGGAAAGAACGGTGGTCATTGGCGATCACCTGCTGCTTTTCTGGTCTGCACCTCCCGTTTGTGCCCGTGGTGTGGGCGCTAAACATGGCCCGGCGCTCACGGCCCGCCGCGAGGGGCCATTTACCGAGTTCAGCGGCCTGTTTGCCGCGGCAAAATACATTCCGGGCACGTCATGGGCAGGCGGATATCCGCGCCGGGTGGCTGGAGTCCGGCCCGGCGCGTGGCACGGACTTCCGGTGCGGGACAGGCGGGCCGGTCGCCGCGGCTGACCCAGGCCGGCCACGGTCAGCGGGGTGGCCGCGCGCCGGCGACGGCGCCGGCCATGACCCGCTGCCCGGCTCTCCGGGCCATTTCCGCGGTCAAGAACGTCAGGTGCCTTGTTTTACCTGCGGTTTGTTTGAAGGGCGCCGCCGCACGGTACCTGTGGGCCACGTGCGAGACCTCGCAAGCCTCGCATCTAAGACACTGCGGACACTGGAGGCACCGATGCGTATCGGAGCGATCCTTCTTGTGATATGGCTGGTCATTGGCGCGATTGCCGCCGGGCAGCGGAACTACTACAGCGATTCGCATGAAAACTGCGCCCATGCTGGGACCGTTGCGGTGACCATTCTGGCGGGCCCGCTGAACTACGTCGGCGTGAACCCCAAGGTCTCGTGCCACCTCCCGCAGCCGAGCCAGTGAGCCCCGCTGGTGACTTGCACTCGCGGTGGGGGCCCGGCTGGACGTGGTCAGGGCGGCGGCGCCGCTGACCACTTCGCTGACCGCCGGCCAGCCCGCCCTGGCCGGCGGCCAGCCTGGTACTGACCGGCGGCCCGCCTGGGCCGCCGGTCAGTGCTTACTGGCGGCCTTCGGGTTCTCAGTAGTCGCGGCCCTGGTAGCTCTGGCCGGGATAATTCTGGCCCTGGTAGCCCTGGCCCGGGTAGTTCTGCCCGGCCGGCGGCGGGCACCGTGCGAATCCGGGTCGCCCGCTCACCGACCCCGGCGATCAGGGTGCCGATGGCGATGCCGAGGATCAGGTACAGCGCTGCCGTGGCGATCTTGTGGGAGAGCGCCGCGTCGGTACGGAACGGGAAGATCACCACGATCACAGTGACCAGGCCGACGATCCAGCCGAAGAAGACCATCGGCCGCGGCGTGCTGAGCAGCAGCAGGTGCGCGAGAAGCGTCGCGACAAGTGCCGCGCCCGCGGCGATGAGCACCAGCGTCGTGGTGTGCGCATCGCCGTAGGCGCCGTAGCGTTTCGGCGCGAGGATCGGGATGTTGAACAGCCACCGGCAGACCAGCACACCGACCAGCGCTATCAGCCCGGCGACGACCGCGGTCGCCACCCCGCCGGACCACAACATCCGGGCGTCCACCCTGGGCCGGGCCCGCTGCGGCGGGGCATACGCCGGCTGTTCCGGGGGATATGGCCGTCTTTCCGGGGTATTGGGGTCCATCGGTACCGTCATGGTCTCTCAGGCCCTCCGTCAGGCTGGCCGCGCCTTCCGCAGCCTTCGTGCTGTCCTCACCCTGAGACTACGTTCCAAACACGCGGCGCGCCAGGGCCCGGCGCCTGCCGGCGCCCGGCGCCAGCGCGGGTCAGGCCCCGGCGAGGATAACTTCGAGCGTGCGCGGGCCGTGCACGCCCTGGACGCGGTCGAGTTCGATGTCGCTGGTGGCCGAGGGGCCGCTGATCCAGGTGCAGGGCCGGCCGGGTTCCAGGCGTTCCAGCGCCTGCGGGACGATCCCGACGATCTGGCTGGCGTGCAGGATGCACAGGTGGTAGTCGGGGACCAGGCTGAGCGCGCGGCGGCCCTGGCCCGGGCCGCCATCCAGGACGATCGTCCCGGTCTCCGCGATGGCCAGCGCGGCGGTGGTGATCACGCCGTCGGTAGCGTCGAGCGCCTCCGGGGACAGCCCGTCGTCGGTGAGGAACTCCACGCCCGTCCGGGCCGGCGCCGTCCAGGGTGAGGCCAGGTGGCAGCACGACCCGGCGTGCGCCGCGCTCGGCCAGCGCCTCGCGCACCGCCTGTGCCACCCCGTCGGCCGGGCAGCGGCGGACGCTGGTCCCGTAGTCGTGCAGCCGCTCGGTGAGCAGTTCGATCAGTGCCGGGGTGGCCATGCCGGTGCCGGTCTGGTAGCCGCGCGGTATCCCGGCTGGGGCGCTGGCCCCGGTGCTCAGCGCGGTGCGGATGCGGGCAAGGACCTCCGCCCGTGGCCCCCTCATCGCCGGTCATCGGGGTCTCCGTGCTCCAGCCGCCACCACTGCCTGAAGGTCCTGGCCGGGGGAGCGGGCGCGTCCCGCGCGGCGGTCCACGCCGACAGCGGCGGGGGCAGCCGCCGGATCCTGCCGCCGCGGCGCAGGGCCCGGCCGGCCCTGGCCGCTGCGCTGCGCCGCCGCGTACCTGGCCGGGCTGGCCATCACCCAGGACGCGGCCGCCATGGCCACCGCCTCGGCGCTGGGCACCCGCCGTGCCCGGGCGGCCTCCTCGACGTGCCTGGCTCTCAGGTGGACCAGGATCGACGGGATGTCGATCCGGACCGGGCAGACGTCGTAGCAGGCACCGCACAACGTGGAGGCGTAGGGCAGCGACGCGTTGTCCTCAACGCCGGTGAGCTGCGGCGACAGCACCGCGCCGATGGGGCCGGGGTACACCGAGCCGTAGGCATGACCGCCGGTGCGCTCGTACACCGGGCAGACGTTCAGGCACGCGGAACACCGGATGCAGTGCAGCACCGCGCGCCCGGCCGGGTCGGCCAGCGCGGCCGTCCGCCCGTTGTCAAGCAGCACCAGATGGAACCGCTGCGGGCCGTCCCCGGGGGTCACCCCGGTCCACATCGAGGTGTAGGGGTTCATCCGCTCGCCGGTGGACGAGCGCGGCAGCAACTGCAGGAACACCTCCAGGTCCCGCCAGGAAGGGATCACCTTCTCGATGCCCATGACGGTGATCAGCGTGTCCGGCAGGGTCAGGCACATCCGGCCGTTGCCCTCGGACTCGACCACGCACAGCGTCCCGGTCTCCGCGATGGCGAAGTTGGCGCCGCTGATGCCGACCCGCGCGGACAGGAACCTGCGCCGCAGGTGCAGCCGCGCGGCCTCGGTCAGCGCGGCCGGAGTGTCGGTCAGCCCCGCGTCCACGCCGGGCATCTCGCGCAGGAAGATCTCCCTGATCTCGGCGCGGTTGCGGTGGATGGCGGGCACCAGTATGTGCGAGGGCCGGTCGTGCCCTAGCTGGACGATCAGCTCGGCCAGGTCGGTCTCGTGGGCGGTGATGCCGGCCGCGGCGAGCGCCTCGTTCAGCCCGATCTCGTCGGTGACGATCGACTTGACCTTGACCACCTCGGCGGCCCCGGTGTCGCGGACCAGGCTGGTCACGATGCGGTTGGCCTCATTGGCGTCCCGCGCCCAGTGCACGGTCCCGCCGTGCGCGGTGACCTGGCTTTCCAGCTGTTCCAGGTAGGAATCCAGGTGCGCGAGCGTGTGCTGTTTGATCGCCTGACCGGCGGCGCGCAGCTCCTCCCAGTCCGGCAGTTCGGCCACGACCGCGGCCCGCTTGGCCCGGATGGTCGCTAGTCGCCTTGCCGAGGTTGCGCCGCAGCTGGGTGTTGGCCAGCGCCGCGCGGGCCGCCACGGGGAACGGCTCCTCACCGCGCAGGTGACCGACCCCGCGCGGGGCGTATGGCATGCCCAAAAACGTGCTCAATGGGAGTCCTGGGTGCTCGCGAGGATTTCGGCCAGGTGGACGGTGGCCGTGCCGGCGTTCAGCCGGGACAGCCCGCCGCCGATGTGCATCAGGCAGGAGCTGTCCCCGGCGGTGCACACCTCGGCGCCGGTTGCCAGCACCGAACGCATCTTGTCCGCCAGCATGGCCGTGGACACCGGCGCGTTCTTGACCGCGAACGTGCCGCCGAACCCGCAGCACACCTCGGCGTCCGGCAGTTCCACCAGGTCGATGCCCGCCACCCGCCGCAGCAGCCGCAGCGGCCGGTCGCCGACCCGCAGCAGGCGCAGCGAATGGCAGGTCGGGTGGTAGGTGACCCGGTGCGGGTAGTAGGCGCCGACATCCTCCACCCCGAGCACGTCGACCAGCAGTTCGGACAGCTCGTAGGTGCGCGCGGCGACCTCCTCGGCGCGCCGGGCCAGGGCTTCGTCCCCGAACCGCCGCGCCACCATGGCGTGCTGGTGCCGCACCGAGCCGGTGCACGAGCCGGACGGGACGACCACGATCTCGCAGTCCTCGAAGACCTCCACGTACCGGCGCACCAGCGGGAGCGCCTCGCGCAGGTACCCGGTGTTGGTGTGCATCTGCCCGCAGCAGGTCTGCGCCTGCGGGAACGTCACCTCGTGGCCGAGCCGTTCAAGCAGGCGCACGGTTGCCTGGCCGACCTGCGGGAACAGGCTGTCCGCCAGGCAGGTCACGAACAGCGCGATCCGCACGGCTAGCCCCGGCCGCGCGCGTGGGCCTGGCTGGAGCGGCGGACGACGAGTTCCGGCTCGAACACAACCTGCCGGTGCTGGTGCGTTTCCTCGCTGAGTGCCTCGTCAAGCAGAAGCTGCGCGGCGGTGCGGCCGAGCAGTTGCCGGGGCTGGCGCATCGAGGACAGCGGGACCGCCGCGGCCGCGGCGAAGTCGATGTCGTCGTAGCCGATCAGGGAGATGTCCTCGGGCACCCGGATCCGCTGCGCGGTCATCTCCTGCAGCAGGCCGAGGGCGAGCAGGTCGTTCGCGCAGAAGACCGCGGTGGGCCGCTGCTGCGGTGGCAGGTCCGCGAGGGTGACGCCCGCGCGCTGCCCGGCCGCGACGTTCAGCGCCGGGGTGACGATCATGTGCAAGTCGCCGGCGCTGGCCCCGGCGCGTTCCAGGGCCCGGATCGCGCCCTCTCTCCGGTCGGCTACCTGCCGGATGCTCAGCGGGCCGCCGACAAAGGCGATCCGGGTGTGCCCGCCCTCGATCAGGTGCGCCACGGCCAGCTCGCCGCCGAGCACGTCGTCCACGGAGACCGAGCACTGGCCCCGGGCCGGTGACCGGCTGTCCACAAGAACCACCGGGGTGCCCCGCTGCTGCAGCCGCGCGAGGCGCTCGTCGTCGGCGGACACCGGGGTGATCAGGATGCCCTGCACCCGGTGCTCTTCAAGCAGCTCCAGGTAGTGCGTTTCCTTCCCCTGCTGGTCGTCGCTGTTGCACAGGATCACGGCCAGGCCGGACTCGCTGGCCTCGTCCTCCACGCCCCGCGCGACGTCGGTGAAGAACGGGTTGGCCACGTCAAGCACGACTAGGCCGATGGTGCGGCTGCGCCCGGCGCGAAGCTGGCGCGCCGACTCGTTCCTGATGAAGCCGAGCTGCTTGATGGCGGCCCTGACCCGGCTGCGGGTGGGCTCGGCGACCATGTCGGGCCGGTTCAGCACGTTGGAGACGGTTCCCACGGAGACGCCCGCGTGGGCGGCCACCTCCCTGATGCTGGCCGGCGTGTCTGCCACGGTGCCCTCCCGAATGTGGTGCAAGTGTGCGGTGCTCGTTTGGAACGTGTCAAACAACCCGTCCCGTTCAGCGCCCGCGGGCAGCCCCGCGCCGCTGTAACGATTCAACTACGCTACGCGCAGCTATTGACACGCAGGCGATACGGGCTGGGCAATCCCGCCTACTCACGCTGGTCTGTGGGTTCACCGTGCGCTCACCTGCGTCGAGGCGCCTGCGGCACTCTTGGCGTAACCAGTCAGGCCACTAGTTGATCTGCGGCGCGCTGCGCTGGCGTCCAGTTTGTGATCATGGTTTGGTTCGGGGTGCCGGGTTCGGATCAGCCGTCGTATGAGGAGCTGGCCGCCCGGAACGCGGAGCTGCTGACGTTGGTGGCGGAGCAGGGCGCTTTGATCGAGGCGCTGCGGGCCGAGGTGGCGGCGCTGCGCCGACGGGTGGGCCGGGATTCCTCGAACTCCTCGCAGCCCCTGAGCCAGGAAGGGCCCGCGGCTGAGGCAAAGAAGATAAGCAGGCGGCGTGGCGGCCGCGGCCGGGCCGGGCGCAGGGCGGCCAGAAGGGCCATCGGGGTGCGAGCCTGGCGTGGGCTGCCCAGCCGGATGAGACCCTGGTCATCGAGCCGGGTTCGTACGCGGGCTGCGGCGCGGATCTGGCCTGCCCGAGGGCCGGGCCGCTTCCGCGGTGCAGGTCGTCGATATCCCGCCGGCCGCGGGGGCCGTCCAGGATCCCGAACCCGGTGATCGCCAGCTTCGTCCGGTTCCTGGCCGCGCCGAACCAGATCAGGTCCGGCCCGCCGCTGGTCCAGGCCCGCATAGTCCGCACCGTGTACACGTGCGGGTCTCGCAGCCCTCCGCGCTGGGCGCGGTGGCCAGCGGGGCCGGGGTTTCGTCAGTGCCGAGCACCTTCGCTGCCCGCCGGGAGTCCTTGAGCGCGCCCTCTGGCTCAAGGAAACCACCCGGGCTGATCCTGGCCCGGCGGCACTCCTGCACCGAGAAATCTTCGACCATTACCGGGAGAGGCCTATATGCCCAGGGCAGCAATTGTCAGTCGGCCTTTGTAGATTACAACCAGAAGCAGCATGAGCCACTGCGGCTCCCAGGCCGCACCTCAAGTATAAAACCCTTCGCGCGAAGGAAATGAAGCACTCCAGTGCAGCTCCGCTACAACTATCGCTTGGACCCGGCCCCCCGCCACCGCGCGGCGCTGGCCCGAGCGTTTGGCTGCGCCCGGGTGGTGTACAACGACGGCCTGCGCGCCCGCGAAGAAGCGCACAAGACGGGACTGCCCTACCCGGGTGACGCGGAGTTGTCACGGCGGCTGACCTTAGCCAAGCGAACCGCCGACCGGGCCTGGCTGACCGAGGTCTCGGCGGCGGTGCTCCAGCAAGCGCTGGCGGACCTGAACATGGCCTATCGCAATTACTTTGCCTCCCTGTCCGGTAACCGCCACGGGCAGAAGATGAGGCCGCCACGGTTCCGGTCCCGCAAAGACCGTCGGCAGACGGTCCGGTTCACCGCCAACGCCCGGTTCCGCGTGCTGCCCAGCGGGAAACTGCGGCTGCCGAAAATCGGCGACGTGCCGGTGCGCTGGTCCCGCCCGCTGCCATCACGACCGTCAAGCGTGACCGTGATCAAGGACGCGGCGGGCAGGCACTTCGCCAGCTTCGTGGTCGAAGTCGGCCCGCGCTCCCGGCCCGCGACCGGACCTGCGGTGGGCATCGACCTGGGGCTGACCCATTTCGCGGTCCTGTCGGACGGGACGAAGATCGCTTCCCCGCAATTCCTGCGCCGCGCGGAGAAGAAGCTCAAGCGCCAGCAGCGGAACCTGTCGCGCAAAAAGAAAGGCAGCAAGAACCGGGAGGGGGCCCGGATCAAGGTCGCCCGAGCCCACGTGAGGGTGGCTGATGCCCGGCGGGAGTTCCACCACCAGCTTTCCACGGTGCTGATTCGCGACAACCAAGCGGTCGCCGTGGAAGACCTGGCGGTCAAGGGACTTGCCCGCACCCGCCTGGGCAAGTCCGTCCACGACGCCGGGTGGGCCGCGTTCGTGACCATGCTGGAGTACAAGGCCCGCCTCTACGGCCGGGAGTTCCACCGGCTCGGCCGGTTCGAGCCCACCTCACAGACATGCTCGGCGTGCGGGACCAGGGATGGCCCCAAGCCGCTGAGCGTCCGCGCCTGGCAGTGCCGGGGCTGCGGAGGGTGGCTGGACCGGGACATCAACGCGGCGGTCAACGTCGCCAAGGCCGCCGGGCTGGCGGTGACAGCCTGCGGAGCGCAGGTAAGACCGGAACCCGTTCCGGCGCAGCGCAGCGAAGCAGGAACCCACCCGAAGTCACATCGGGAAGTAGCGTGACAGGCGGGAATCCCCGGCATTCAGGCCAGGGTGGAAGTCAAATGAAGCAGGAGCTGAAGTACCAGTACCCCGAACATGCGTCGGAATCCTTGCCGCCGCCCCGCCCAGGTGGTGGACTCGCCCAACTGCAAGGGTCAGGCCGCGCTGACCGGGCTGGGCACCCCGGACTCGCTGAAGAAGTAAGTCACAGACGGCACGGTGCAGGCCTTCGAGCTGACCAGCGCCGGGATGAGGGATTCCCCCAGATCACCGAGATCTTCCAACTGGACTAAAGACCGCCGAACCCGGACCGCCCGCGTGCCCGCCTGGAGACGAGTTGTGATGCCTGATCTGACCGCCATGAAGACCGCGTTGCGGGCGCACCGGATCGAGGTCCCGTCGTGGGCGTTTGGGAACACCGGGACCCGGTTCAAGGTGTTCGCCCAGCCGGGGGTGCCGCGGACGGTGGAGGAAAAGATCGACGACGCGGCGCAGGTGCACCGGTACACCGGAGTGGCCCCAAGCGTGGCGGTGCACATCCCGTGGGATGCGGTCGAGGACTATGCTGCGCTGGCCGCCTATGCCAAGGACCGGGGCGTCGCGATCGGGACTGTGAATGCGAACGTGTTCCAGGATGACGCCTACCGGCTGGGCAGCGTGGCCAACCCTGACCCGGCGGTGCGGGCCAAGGCGGTCGCGCATCTGCTGGAGTGCGTGGACATCATGGACGCCACCGGATCGCGGGATCTGAAGCTGTGGTTCGCCGACGGCACCAACTACCCGGGGCAGGATGACATCGCCGCGCGGCAGGACCGGCTCGCCGGATCCCTGGCGGAGGTGTATGCCCGGCTGGGTCCTGCGCAGCGGTTGCTGCTGGAGTACAAGCTGTTCGAGCCGTCGTTTTACACCACCGACGTGCCGGACTGGGGCACCGCGCTGCTGCACTGCCTGACGCTCGGCCCGCAGGCCGCCGTCGTGGTGGACACCGGGCATCACGCGCCGGGGACCAACATCGAGTTCATCGTGGCGGTACTGCTGCGCGCAGGGCGCCTGGGCGGGTTCGACTTCAACTCCCGGTTCTACGCCGACGATGACCTGATGGTCGGGGCGGCGGACCCGTTCCAGCTCTTCCGCATCCTGCACGAGGTCATCAAGGCCGATGCGCTGGGCCCGGGGGCGGGGGTGGCGTTCATGCTGGACCAGTGCCACAACATCGAGCCGAAGATCCCGGCGCAGATCCGGTCGGTGCTGAACGTCCAGGAGGCCACCGCCAAGGCGCTGCTGGTCGACCAGCCCGTGCTGGGCGCCGCCCAGCAGGCAGGCGACGTGCTCGGCGCGAACGCGGTGCTGATGGACGCCTACAACACCGACGTCCGCCCGCTCCTCGCCGGACTGCGCGAGGACATGGGCCTGGACCCCGACCCGGTCGCCGCCTATCACCGCTCCGGCTACCAAGAGAAGATCGTCGCCGAACGCATCGGCGGCACCCAGGCAGGCTGGGGCACCTGAGCCGGTCCCACCGGCCCGCATCCGGATTCGTGATCATGGGGATGTGGCCCATCGGTGGGCCACATCCCCATGATCATCAAGCGCTTGTCCCGCAGGGAGGTTGCTGATGGTGCAGGAAGTGCCGACTGTGGTTGCTGAGCTGATCGGGCGGAGCAATCGGCTCGGGTCGGACCGGCGCAACACCAACTACGCCGGCGGCAACACCTCGGCCAAGGGCGCCGCGACCGACCCGGTGACCGGGGAAGGCGTGGAACTGCTCTGGGTCAAGGGCTCCGGCGGCGACCTGGGCACGCTGACCGCCGAAGGTCTGGCGGTGCTGCGGCTCGACAGGCTCCGCACGCTGACCGGGGTGTACACGGGGGCCGAGCGCGAGGACGAGATGGTGGCCGCGTTCGACTACTGCCGTCATGGTTTGGGCGGGGTGGTGGGGTCAGGGCTGGCAGAGCGCGGGGTGGTGGGGTCAGGGCTGGCAGAGCGCGGGGTGGCGGGGGCAGGGCTGGCAGAGCGCGGGGTGGCGGGGGCAGGGCTAGCAGAGCGCGGGGTGGCGAGGTCGGGGCTGGCAGAGCGCGTGCTGGGGGAAGGCCTTGGCCCGGCGCCCTCGATCGATACGGCGATGCACGGGCTGGTGGACGCGCCGCACGTGGACCACCTGCACCCGGACTCGGGGATCGCGTTCGCCGCCGCCGCCGACGGCGAGGCGCTGACCGCGGCGTGCTTCGGCGCCCGGGTCGGCTGGGTGCCCTGGCGCCGCCCCGGGTTCCAGCTCGGCCTGGACATCGCCGAACTGCACCGGGCCAGACCCGGCATGATCGGCGTGATCCTGGGCGGCCACGGGATCACGGCCTGGGGCGCGACCAGCGAGCAGTGTGAGGCGAACTCGCTGGAGATCATCCGGGGCGCACAGCGGTACCTGGACGAACATGGTACCGGGGAGCCGTTCGGCAGCGAAATTGCCGGCTTCCAGGCCTTGCCCGCGCCGCAGCGCCGGGCCCGCGCGGCTGAGCTGGCGCCGCTGCTGCGCGGCCTGGCCAGCACCGACCGGCCGCAGCTTGGCCACTACACCGATGACGCCGTGGTGCTGGACTTCCTGGCCGGGAGCAAGCACCCGCACCTGGCCGCGCTCGGCACCTCATGCCCGGACCACTTCCTGCGCACCAAGATCGCGCCGCTGGTCCTTGACCTGCCGCCGGCCGCGCCGCTGGCCGAGGTGGCGGACCGGCTGCGCGAGCTGCACGCCGCGTACCGGGACGCCTACCGGGCCTACTACGAGCGGTACGCGGCCCCGGACTCGCCGCCGATGCGCGGCGCCGACCCGGCCATCGTGCTGGTGCCCGGCGTCGGCATGTTCAGCTTCGGCGCCGACAAGCAGACCGCGCGGGTGGCCGGCGAATTCTACCTCAACGCCATCAACGTGATGCGCGGCGCCGAGTCGGTCTCCACGTACGCGCCGATCGGCGAGAGCGAGAAGTTCCGCATCGAGTACTGGGCGCTGGAAGAGGCCAAGCTGCGGCGGCGGCCCAAGCCGAAGGCGCTGGCGGCCAGGGTTGCCCTGATCACCGGCGCCGGGTCTGGCATCGGCCGGGCCACCGCGCAGCGGCTGGCCGCCGAGGGGGCGTGCGTGGTGCTCGCCGACCGGGACGGCGCCGCGGCCGCCCAGGCGGCCGCGGACATCGGGACCGCCGACGTCGCCGTGGACGTCACCGCCGACGTCACCGACGAGGGCAGCGTCGCTGGCGCGTTCGCCGCGGCGGCGCTCGCGTTCGGCGGGGTGGACCTAGTCGTGAACAACGCCGGTCTTTCGGTGTCCAAGCCGCTGGCCGACACGACCGCGGCCGACTGGGACACCCAGCACGCGGTGATGGCCAGGGGGTCCTTCCTGGTGTCACGTGAGGCGGCCCGGGTGATGCGGGCGCAGGGCATGGGCGGGGACATCGTCTACATCTGCAGCAAGAACGCGGTGTTCGCCGGGCCGAGCAACGTGGCCTACGGCGCGGCCAAGGCCGACCAGGCGCACCAGGTCCGGCTGCTCGCCGCCGAGCTTGGCGAGTACGGCATCCGGGTGAACGGCATCAACCCCGACGCCGTGGTCCGCGGCTCGGGGATCTTCGCCGGGGGGTGGGGCGCGCAGCGGGCTGCGGTCTACGGCGTGCCCGAATCGGAGCTCGGCGCCTTCTACGCGCAGCGCACGCTGCTCAAGCGCGAGGTCCTGCCCGAGCACGTGGCGGCCGCGGTGTTCGTGCTCACCGCCGGGGAGCTGTCCCTGACCACCGGATTGCACATCCCGGTGGACGCGGGGGTGGCGGCCGCGTTCCTGCGATGACCGCCGTCGCCGCGGTCGACCTTGGCGCCTCGGGCGGCCGGGTGATGGCCGGCGTCGTCGGCCCCGGCGAGCTTGTGCTGCACGAGGCGCACCGGTTCGGCAACGGCCCCGTCGCCACGCTCGGCACCCTGCACTGGGACATCCTGCGGATCTACGCAGACATCCTGGCCGGGCTGCGCGCCGCCGCGGCGGAGTTCGACCCGGCCAGCGTGGGCATCGACTCCTGGGGCGTGGACTACGGCCTGCTCGACTCCGGCGGCGCGCTGCTCGGCAACCCGGTGCACTACCGGGACGCACGCACCGCGGGCGTCGCCGAGCGCCTGCACGCAACCGTGAGCAGGCGGGAGATGTACCGGGTCACCGGCACCGCCCAGTTGCCGCTCAACACCGTCTACCAGCTCGTGGCCGCGCGGAATACGCCGCAGTTCGCGGCCGCGCGGACGCTGCTGCTCATCCCCGACCTGATCGGCTACTGGCTCACCGGGGAGGTGGGTGCCGAGATCACCAACGCGTCCACCACCGGCCTGCTGGACGGGCAGGCCCAGGCCTGGGCGACCGCACTCATGACAAGCGCCAGCATCCCGCCAGGCATTTTCCCTGCGCTACGACGGCCGGGGAGCACGATCGGCGAACTGCGCGGTGAGGTCCGCGATGGCGTACTCGGCGGCGCCGCGGCGGGATCCGGCCCGCCCGCTGCCGGTGATCGCCGTCGGCTCCCACGACACCGCCTCGGCCGTGGCCGGCGTGCCCGCCGCGGACTCCTCGTTCGCCTATATCTCCTGCGGCACCTGGTCCCTGGCCGGGATCGAGCTTGGCGGACCGGTGCTGACCGAGGCCAGCCGGGAGGCCGGTTTCACCAACGAGGCAGGTGTGGATGGCACGGTCCGCTTCCTGCGCAACGTGATGGGGCTGTGGCTGCTGCAGGAGTCGGTCCGCGTCTGGACGGCGAAGGGCCAGGCCGTGGACCTCGGGGCGCTGCTCGCCGAGGCGGCTGCGGAACCGCCGCTGCGGGCGGTGGTGGACCCCGACGACGCCGCGTTCCTGCCGCCCGGGGACATGCCCGCCCGCATCGCCGCCGCCTGCCAGCGAACCGGCCAGCCCGTTCCCGACACCCGGGCCGGCCTCGTCCGGTGCATCCTGGACAGCCTGGCGATCGCCCACCGGCGGGCGATCCTGGCCGTCCAGGAGCTGTCCGGGCACCACGTGGACACCGTGCACATCGTCGGCGGGGGAGTGCGCAACACGCTGTTGTGCCAGCTCACCGCGGACGCCTGCGGCCTGCCTGTGGTCGCCGGGCCGGCCGAGGCGGCGGCACTGGGCAACGTGCTCGTGCAGGCCAGGGCGCTGCACCGGGGCCCGGACGACCTGCCGGGCATGCGCGCGCTGATCCGCGCCACCCAGCCGCTGCGGCGTTACCAGCCCGGCGACCCCGCGCCCTGGCGGGCCGCAGCGCGCCGCCTGGCCGGCTGAACATCGGTTTACTACGAAATCGTGATACACGACATCGTAGAACCCGCAGAGCGCCCGGGCCGCTGCCGCGCCCGGGCGACTCACCTGCTGTCCTACTTGCGCGCGGTTCAATCAGCCGTGATCGCGGTTGGCCCGGAGCCAGGTCAGGACCGCCTTGACGCGGCGGTTGTCGTCGCTCGCGTTGTGGATGCCGAGTTTGCGGAAGATCTCGGCGATCGGGGCTTCCACGGTCCGGCTGGAGATGCCGAGGCTGCGGGCGATTCCTGCGTTGGATCGCCCTTCGGCCATCAGCGCGAGGATTTCCCGTTCGCGCTGGGTGAGGCGGGCGAGCGGGTCCTCGGTGTGCCGCCGGTCGAGTAGCCGCCGGACGAGCCCTGAGTCGATCACGGTCTCGCCAGCGGTGATGCGCTGGAGCGCATCGACGAGGCTGTCGATGTCGGTGACCCGGTCCTTCAGCAGGTAACCGATGCTGCGGGAGTCGATCTCCACCAACTGCGCGGCGAGCGGGGATTCCGCGTAGGCAGAGAGCAGGAGGACGCCGACCTCAGGGTGAAGCGTCCTGACCTGCTGGGCGATCGTCAGTCCCTCATCGGTGAAGCTGGGCGGCATCCGGATGTCCAGGATGGCCACGTCCGGCGGATCGCGCCGGATGCAGGCCAGCAATTCCGGGCCGCTGGCGGCCTGCGCGCTGACCTCGACCCTCGCGGCGCGCAGCAGAGCGGCGAGCCCGTCGCGGAACAGCGCGGAGTCGTCGGCAAGGGCTACCCGCACGGGATCCTCGCGCTCAATCGTGTCCCCTCTCCCTGCGTGCTTGTCACGGCGAACTGCCCGCCCAGGGAAGCCACGCGGTCCGCGAGCGCGGACAGGCCGGTGCCCGCGGCATCGGCCCCGCCCCGCCCGTCGTCGTTGACGTCAATGATCAGCACCTCGTCCGCTTGGCAGATGTGGACGGCGGCGCTGTGCGCCTGTGCGTGCTTGACGGTGTTGGCGAGTGCCTCACTCACCACGAAATAGGCCGTGGCCTCGATGGCAGGGGGAAGGCGACCGGTGCACGTCTGGAGGCGGACCGGCAGGTGGAGGCGCTCAATGACACCTTCGACGGCGGCGCCGATGCCGGACTGTTCGAGCACTGGGGGGAGGATGCCCTGTGCGAGTGCCCGGAGTTCGCCGAGGACCTCGAGGATCTCGGCACTGATGTGATCCATGGAGGCGATCACGTCCGGATCCTTGGCTTTCACTTTGATGGCGCCGAGTTTGGCCGCCAGCCCGAGCAGGTGCTGCTGCGCGCCATCATGCAGGTTCCGTTCCAGTTTCCGGCGCTCGGCGAGGCTGGCCTCCATGATGCGGGCCCTGGAAGCCTTCGTTTCCTGCAGCTGAGCCTGCAGATCGGCTTGCAGCCGCGCGTTCTCCAGTGCCATCCGGCTGGCACTCAGCGCACCTCGGAGCAGAGGCCCGTCACTCACGGTGGAGCGGTCGGCGAACAGGACCGCCAGTGGTGTCACGCCGTCGCTCCCGGTCATGGGAATGGCGAGCTGGCCTGGCCCGGGATGGCCGGGGTCGGCGGGCCGCCCGGCACTGTCCACGTACCCCCGGCTCGCCGGCATCCAGTAGCAGATATCCAGTTGCGGATCATGCAGGGCTTTGCGAAGCGCGTCACGGACGGGTTTGGCCGGGTCCGGCGTGGCGAGCCGCACGGCGAGGTCGGCAACGCGGCCGCGCGCGATCCGGCGCTGGATGACCGAGATGAGAAACGCGACCGGAACGACGAGTTCGACGGCGCTTTCCACGGTCAGAAGGGTGTCGCCACTCGCGGAAACCAGCAGCCCCGTCACGACGGCGCCCGCGGCGAGGTCGCTGACGACGGCGGCCACAATGACCGGCGTTATAACGATCCGGTCCATGCCCTTCGCCCGGAAGAACCTGCTCAGCAGCAGGATCACGAAGATCAGTGCCAGGACCAGGGCACCAAGATCGAAGATGCCGGATGAGGTGTTATAAACAGACCGGTCAGGAAACCACGCGGGCCACCACGCTGCCGTGCTGGCGCCTTCCCAGGATGGCTTGGAAGCCATGGCCAAGAAAGCAGGCCCGCCGATCAGCCAGCAGCACATGGTGGTGAGGAATACGCGCTGGTGCCGGGCCAGCCTGGGATTCGGGTAACGCAGCAGCGCCCATGCGCCGAAAATATCGTCAAGATAGCCGAACACCGCCGCGTACAGCGGCATCGGGCCGAAGTCCCACCGGTTGAGCATCCCCAGCGGATGGACGATGCCGGCCAGGATCAGCGCCCAGCCAGTTCCGCGTTGCCCCGGCTCATCTTTCAGAAGCAGGCCGGTAACCATGAAGGTCACCATCGTGGCCAGGTTGACAACGGCCAGGACCGTAGTGGGCCCCCACAACGGGCGCTGCGAATAGATCTCCAGCGCAATGACGACTGGAAAGAGCCCGGCTACCAGCAGCCATCCGTTGCGGGACAGACCGCCCGGGCGATCGTCGGCCACCGCTTCGTCAGCCATTGGTTCCCCTCTACCTCAGCTCACGCAACGGGCCTGTGAGGCTCGGCCGCCGGTAAGAATACGCCAGCCACACGGCGCGTGGGCAGCGGGTCATTACGGTGATAAATCGCGGGTTTCCCCGCTTCACATGATCTTGACGTATTCGGATGCTTAGTGGCGCCGGGCTTCACCGCTTGGCCGTGCGTTTGCCGATGGGAATCCAGGTGCTCAGCTCCTGGCTCGGCCGCATCGGGGGGGACAGCGGTGAAGGCCCGGCGTCTCCGCGCCGCCGGACGCCGGCACCATCAACGCCAAGAGCGAGAGGAACATCATGGTAATCCGGGGATTGCGCACCTTCGCCTCACCAGCGAGTGGGTGGGGGAGGACGCGCAAGCTGACATTAGTCTCACTCTTCTCGGCCGTGTGCGCGCTGGTTTTCAGCGCCACCCCGAATGTGCAGGCCGCTGCCGCTGCCGCTCCCACGTGGGTACAGGTCTCGGCCCTGATGGCCCGCACGGTGGAAACTGCGAACACCAACGTCAACTTCGCGCCAGTGGGCGGAATGACGACGACCAGTGACGGCAAGGGCACCGGCTCGGTCACGGCCGCGGTTGGCCAGCGCATGCCGTCGGGGGACGGGTCCGGCCAGGTGGTTTTCCTGTGGCACAACCGCTCCTTCATCGGCTTTGACAGCGCAGCCGAGAAGAGCGCCGTCAAGTCGATCGGCAAGATCGCCGGGGGATT
Source organism: uncultured Actinomycetes bacterium (assembly GCA_963726415.1). Taxonomy (GTDB): domain Bacteria; phylum Actinomycetota; class Actinomycetes; order Streptosporangiales; family Streptosporangiaceae; genus DASXKD01. The sequence continues at coordinate 118,579 of CAVSCM010000036.1, read as the reverse complement.
CAAGATCACGTACCCGGTCTACAAGAAGGGTGATCCGCTCTCCCACCCGACCGGTACGCCCGTATCCGTCACCTACACCTGGAACGGCACCAAGTTCACGCGCACGGGCACGCCTCCCGGCGGCGGCGCTGCGATCAAACTGCTGCCGCCCGGATCCAGCAGGAACGTGAGCCGTCACTTGCCGCAGACACACGGCACGGCCTCGGTGCCCTCGAATGCCCCGGCGGTCGGCATGGCAGCGGCCCCGGACGGTAACGGGTACTGGCTGGTGGCTTCCGACGGTGGCGTCTTCGCGTTCGGGTCGGCGCAGTTCTATGGGTCGATGGGTGGTCAGCCGCTGAATGCGCCGATCGTGGGCATGGCGGCGGCTCCCGATGGCCAGGGTTACTGGCTGGTGGGCGCGGATGGTGGGATTTTCGCGTTCGGGTCGGCGCAGTTCTATGGGTCGATGGGTGGTCAGCCGCTGAATGCGCCGATCGTGGGCATGGCGGCGGCTCCCGATGGCCAGGGTTACTGGCTGGTGGGCGCGGATGGTGGGATTTTCGCGTTCGGGTCGGCGCAGTTCTATGGGTCGATGGGTGGTCAGCACGCTGAATGCGCCGATCGTGGGCATGGCGGCGGCTCCCGATGGCCAGGGTTACTGGCTGGTGGGCGCGGATGGTGGGATTTTCGCGTTCGGGTCGGCGCAGTTCTATGGGTCGATGGGTGGTCAGCACCTGAATGCCCCGGTGGTGGGCATGGCCGCCGCACCCGGTGGCAACGGTTACTGGCTGGTGGCTTCCGACGGCGGGATTTTCGCGTTCGGGTCGGCGCAGTTCTACGGCTCCATGGGCGGATATCACCTCAACGCCCCCATGGTGTTCATTGCCCCTCTCCCTGCGGGCGGCGGCTACTGGACCGTGGCATCCGACGGCGGCCTGTTCAGCTTCGGCGCGGCAGCCTTTTACGGGAATATCCAGGATCAATCGGGAGGAGGGCCGGCCCCGTGCTCGAGTTCCCCGGGCTCGGGCGACGCCGTGACGCGGTGGACCCCGGTGGTCGATTGCGTGCTTGGCATGCTGGGCCAGGCGACGAGCCTGGATGCCGATGTGCTGATAATAATCAAAGGTGAATCAGGCGGAAATCCCAATGCCGAAAACGACTGGGACTCAAACTGGAGGGCTGGCCATCCGTCCAAGGGGCTTTCGCAGGTCATCCAGCCCACCTTCGACGCGTACCACAGCCCCGTCCTGTCCACGAACATTTTTGATCCGGCCGCCAACATTTATGCCGGGATGGAATACGCGATCAACCGCTACGGTTCCATCGCCAATGTTCCCGGTGTGATCGCCGTTAAGGCGGGGCGCCCGTACATAGGTTACTGAGCGCGCCTGATGACCGCCGGGACCGGCCGCCACGGCCCGTCCCGGCGGTCCATGGGTCTCGCGTGCCCGGCGCATCCTGGTGGACGCTCAGGCGGCGCCCGGCTTGCGAGCGGCGCCTGCGATCATGGGCCGCTCGATCTTGGGGGATTTGGGCAGTTCGCCGTGGCGGACCGATTCCACCGCCAGCGGCGACGACTCGATCTCGAGCAGCGTGTCCCGGTTGGGATGGCAGCCGACCAGCGGATACGGGAACGGCCTCTTGTCCTGCTTGGCGGCGATCCCCGGGTCGCCGGAGCGGACGTGCTCCAGGAACAACAGCCGCCCGCCCGGCGCCAGGACCCGCGCGATCTCGCCCAGCGCCACCTGCTCGTCCGGGACGCTGCACAGCACGAAGGTGACCACGGCGGTGTCGAACGAGGCGTCCGGCAGGGGCAGTCGGCCGGCGGTCGCGTTGATGATCTCCACGTCGCGCCCTGAACCGGCGGCGCGCCTGCCCAGCCGCCGGGCCATGTGCGGGTCCGGTTCGATCAGCGCCAGCCGGGTGACCGCCGGCGGGTAGTGCGGCAGGTTCAGCCCGGTACCCGCGCCGATCTCGACCGTGGTGCCGGTGGCCTGGGCGAGCAGGTCGTGCCGCTGCTGGCGCAGCCCGGCGCGCTCGGCGGGGCCGATGAAGAGGTCGTAGGTGGCGGCGTAGCACCGCAGAAACAGGCGTTTCAGCATGACGTCCCCCTCCTCTGGCCCAGCGGCCACAGGCACGCCCAGCGGACATGCAACTAGACAGTGTCAAGATCCCGTGCGGGTGTCAAGATGGGGCGTGGCCTACCATCACGGCGACCTGCCGGCCGCCCTGCTCGCCGCGGTCGAGAGCGCGGTGCGGGACGACGGGGTGAGCGGCGTGTCCCTGCGCGACGTCGCGCGCCGCGCCGGGGTCTCGCACGGCGCGCCCGCACACCACTTCGGCAGCAAGGCCGGGCTGCTGACCGCGTTCGCGGCCGCGGGATACCACCTGCTCGCCGAGTCCGTGATCAAGGAAGTGGCATCGTCGGAGGCCGCCGACGGCGCTGCCGAGCTGGCCGCGATCGGCCGTGGCTACGTCCGGTTCGCGGTAGGCCACCCGGCGCACTTCGAGGTTATGTTCCGGCTGGACGCGCTCAACCCCGGTGATGGCGCCTTCGCCGCCGCCAGCGAGGCGGCCTACGGGCTGCTCACCGCCACCGTCGAGCGCTGCCGTGCCGACGGCCGCCTGCACGGGCGTTCCGCCGAGGTCGTCGCGGTCAGCGCGTGGTCGCTCGTGCACGGCCTCTCGGCGCTGTGGATCAGCGGGCGGCTGGCCGAACGCATCACCGAGCAGGATCCGCAGCGACTGGCGGAAGCGGTGTCGGATCTGTTCGTCCGGGCAGTCCTGCCGGCCGCGGCCGCAGGAAAGTCCCCCACAAGGCCGGCGACGGCGGAGGGCAGGTGAGCGATGGCATACCCGGATGCGGTCGTCGCTCAGGTGCGTCAGGGAACCGCTCCCGCGGCATGGCGGGTGTTCACCAAGAAGAGGGGAGCCGTCGGCGCGTTCTTCCGCGGGACGGCCCAGGACCCTGACCCGCTGCTTGTCGTCACCACGGAGGCGGTGATCGAGTACGTCAGCTCGAAGAAGCCCCTGGCCGTCGTGTTCTTCGCGAACCTGGCCAGCGTGGCGCTCCGGGCCCAGGCGACAACGACCAGCGACAGCATGAACGCGTGGCTGCGGGTCTGGCTGGACCTCCACTACACCGACGGCAGGAAGGCCAAGTGGCAGCCCGCCACGTTCAGCGATGACCTACGGGTCGTCCAGCAGTTCCTGGAGGCTTACGGGGCCTACAAGGCACTGTCGCAGCGCCGGTGAGGCCCGGGATTCCGCGCCGCGCCGGAGCGGGCGGCCGTGCCGCTACGCCGGTTGTGAGGAGCCGGTCAGGGTGGCCAGGACGCGGCGGGCGAGGGCCGGCAGTTCGCGTGCGGGGCGGTACCGGCGGGATCCCATCGCGTGGCGGCCCCGGCGCGAGGCGCGGGACCCGGCGCCCGGCTGGCTCTGGCGGCGCTGCTGGGAGGGCCAGGCCTGGGTCAGGAAGTAGTAGCTTGCTGGGCGCATCGTGATCTCCCCGCTGTTTGCTCTGCGCTGGTGTCTTCCGTGACAGCCAGGCTCGGCCATGCGGGTTGAGGGGCGGTTGAGGATCACTTGAGCTGGCGGCTGGCGCAGGCGGGCCCATGTGCGGCCAGACATCGTTGTAGCGGACATACCGGAACCGCCCGGACTCGCGAACGCCTGTTTTCCGAGGTGCTGGCCGGCTAACTTTTGATAACGCCTGAATCTCCACATACCGGCTGAGTCGCCCAAAGGGGGCAGGGCATGCACCTATTCGAGTGCGACGCATTACTGGAGGCCGGGCCGGCCGCGATATGGGCGGTGTGGACCGACGTGGGCCGCTGGCCGGAGTGGGATGTCAGCAAGGAGATCGCGCGGCTGGACGGCCCGTTCGAGCCTGGGGTGTCCGGCTGGGCCAAGCAGCGCGGCAACCTGGGCGGCAACTTCACGATTACGGCGGTCGAGGCCGGGCGGCGCTGGGTGAGCGAATGCCCGGTGCCATTGGGCAAGGTCGTCTTCGACCATTTGCTCGAGCCGGTCGCCAGGGACCGTGTCCGCGTGGTCAAGAGGGTTGACGTGGAGGGCGGCATCACGCCGCTGGTGCTGCTGTTCGCCCCGAAGATGCGGCGCGATATCTGCGAGTCGCTGACGGCCCTGGGGCGGCTGGCGGCCAAGACGCCGCTGGCCGGGTTATCCGGGGAAGCCGCTGCAGGTCGCCGGCGGTGAGTTCGCCGGTCGAAATCAGCAGCATCGCGAGTTCGTCCAGTGCCCGTGGTCCGCGCAGCCCGGGGACGCCGAGCCGTGAGTACCGGTCGCGGATGTTCTCGCACCGCTTGGCCACCGTGTGCGCCTGCCAGCCGATCCGCTCCGCCGTCTGTTTCGCTGACCGGGGCGCCGGCGGGCCGGTGTGCCGCCAGTTCAGGTAGTCCTCGAACCGGGCCGCCAGGATCAGCCGGTCCGGGCCGGACAGCGGCGGGCGGCGCCGGGTGCTGGTGATCAGGTGCTCCCCGGTCGGGCCGGCCGGCACCCTGTCGCCCCGGGCAGCTCCGAGGTCTTGCCCGGGGACGTCATCCAGGCCGGGCAGCCGCAGCCGCAGGGTGTAGCAGCCCAGCGCGCCCTGCAGCCGGATCTTGGCATGCCACTGCTGCACCGGCGCCCGCATGCCCGGCGGCAGGTCGACCCGGAAACCCCGGTCGCCGGACACATACAGCACCGCGGAAGAACTGTCATTGCGCAGCCACCACGTCCCCCGCTCGAAGGCCAGGCTGCCCGCCGACCGCGACACCCCCCGGTCGGCGCCGGGGAGCGTGATGGTGCACCCGGCGCTCCGCCCGAACGTCAGAACCTGCCCCGGCCGGGCACGCCACGTGCCCGACTCATGCATCACGATCAAAAGCACCGGACCGCACCCCCGCAGACGCGTCGGCAAACCCGGTCTCACGAACGGGTCAACGCTCGGTCAGGTAAACCGAGACTGCCCTTGTGACGCTCGAGCAGCGGGAATCGTTGCGAATTCTGGCCTTCCGGCCGCCGCGGTGTCAGTGGTTGCACCCGCAGCCGCCGGGTGACCCCCGGTAGATCGTGGTGTGCCGGGCCATCGCCGTGGCGAGGATGTCGTTGCCGGCGCCCCTGGTGCCATAACTAAGCATGATCACCGCGTGCTGGTAGCCCTGCGGAAGTCACTGGCCGCCATGGCACTCCAGCGAAATTCGGCATGGCCTGCCCGGAGCTGCGCGGCCTACGATCTGCGTGTGATCATCAGGCCGGTTTCCCGTGTTGTCTGTGCGTCCACACTGGCGATCGCTACCGCGGCTGGCGCTGCGGTGGCCGGTGGCCCGGCGGCTGCCGGCTCGGTGGCTGCGGTCGCCGCTGCGCATGGCCCGGTGCTGCGGCTGGGCAGCGTCGGCTTGCGGGCCTGCACGAAACGGCCGCGGACGTACTGCGGGCATCTGAAGGTGCCGCTTGACTACGCCTCTGCCGCGAGCCCGCGCATCCGCATCGGGTTCCGCTGGCTGCCGGCCAGCGGGCACGCGGCCGGAACGGTCCTTGCCGTGGAAGGCGGGCCGGGGTTCGCCACGACCGGAACGCAGGGCGCCTACCTGGCGATGATGGGACCGCTGAAGCGGACCAGGAACCTGCTGCTGGTCAACCTGCGCGGCACCGGCAACTCCACCGTGATCAACTGCCCGGGCCTTGAGCACGCCGGCACCAGGCAGTCCGGGCAGCGGTTCAACCGCCTGGTGGCGGCGTGCGGGCGCCGGCTCAACCACACCTGGCACTACCGTGGCCGCGGCTGGGTGCACGCTTCGGACCTGTTCAACACCGCCTACACGGCCAGGGATGTGTCCGGCGTGCTGCGCGCCCTGCACCTGGGCCGGGTGGACCTGTACGGCGACTCCTACGGAAGCTGGTTCTCGCAGGTCTTCGCGTCCCGTTACCCGGGCCAGTTGCGATCGGTGACGCTGGACTCCACCTACCAGGTGCTCGGCCTTGACCCGTGGTACACCACCACCGTGATCACGGCGCGCCGGGCATTCGCCCAGGCCTGCCGGCTTTCGGCGGCGTGCGCTTCGGCGACAGCGGGCGGCGGTGGCGCCTGGGCCCGGATCGGCGCCCTGGCGGCACGGCTCGCCCGCTCGCCGGTCACCGGCCAGACCACGCTGCCGGACGGCACCAGGGGCTCGTTCACCGTGACCATGCTGACCCTGGTGAACCTGGTCAACAACGCCGGCTTCGACCCGGTCGTCTACCGCGACCTGGACGCGGCCGCGCGGGCCCTGGTGGCCCACGCAGACCCGGCGCCGTTGCTGCGGCTGGCCGCGCTGTCGATGGGCTTCGACAGCACCAACTACCCGCTGCCCGAGTTCAGCGACGGCCTGTACTACGCCGTCGGCTGCACCGACTATGTGCAGCTGTTCTCTGCGGCCGCCCCGCCCGCGGTCCGGGCCCGGCAGTACGCCGCGGCGCTGCGCCGCGAGCCGGCCCATACCTTCGCACCGTTCACCCTGCGCCAGTGGACCTCGCTGGACCAGTACACCGAGGCGTACAGCGCGTGCCTGCGCTGGCCGTCCCCGTCGCGGCTGGTCCCGCCGATCACCCGCAAGCCCCCGCTGGTCCCGCGCCGGCTGCCGGTGCTGATCCTGTCCGGCACGCTTGACTCGCTCACCCCGAAGCTGGGCGGCGCCACGCTCGTCGCCCGGCAGATGGGCCCCTCGGCGCGGCTGGTCACGGTCGCCAACCTGACCCACGTCACGCTCCAGGACGCCAACGACGCCTGCCCCGCCTCGATCTACCAGCGCTTCGTCGCCGACCCGGGGAACCTGCAGCAGGAGAACACCTCCTGCGCGTCGCGGGTCACCCCGGTGCACACGGTGGGCGCCTACCCGCGGCGCCTGGCGGGCATGACGCCGGCTACGCCCGCGCCCGGCAACGCCGCCGGCCGCGGCGCCAGGCAGGCCGCCGCGGCCGCGCTCGCCAGCGCCGCGGACGAGTTGGACAGGTACCCGTTGCTGGACGGCAACCGGGACCGCGGCCTGCGCGGCGGCACGGTGACGTTCAGCGCCGGGCATGGGCTCCTGGCGCGCCTGCACGGCGTGCGCTGGGTCAGCGACGCCAGCACCAACGGCACCGCGCGGTGGGATCCGGCCACGGGCCGGGTGACGGCACGGCTGACCGTCCGCTACGGCGGCGGTACCGTCCGGCTGACCGCGCGCTGGCTCCTGTTCGCGGCGCAGGGCCAGCCCGCGGTGATCACCGGAACGGCCGGCCCGCGTCGGCTCGCGGCCACCATGCCCGCGCCGTGATCACTCTGCGGCCTGCCCGGGAGACGCCGCCGGGTTGGCAGACGCCGCCGGGCCGGGGGACAGGGCCGGAGCCTGCGCGCCCGGCGGCCGGTTCTCGGTGATCCACGTGTCGATGCGCTGCCACCAGTCGTAGAGCCACTGCACCTGGCTCTCGTGATCGGCATCCCGCGGCACCTCACCGACCGGTACCCGCCACCACCTCGCGTGCACGACCTGGTCCATCGGCAGGCTCCGCCACACATCCGCGACGCTGACCAGCTTGTCGAGGCCGGCGTGGGCCACGAAGATCACGTCGGCCGCCGGGCAGGCGGCGATGGCCGTGAGCGCGCCGCCCGCGCGTGGCGGCAGCAGGTTGGGCATGCTCCTGGCCCGGTCGGCCAGGTCGCGGCGGCCGAGCCGTTCCAGCCGCCGGACGCCGCGCTGCCACCGGCCCGGGGTCCAGTTGCCGCCCTCGGGGAAGATCACCAGCGCACCAGCCTGGTCGAGCCCACGGGCCAGCCGGCCGATCTGGTCGGTGAAGATCCGCTCGCCGGCGTGACGGCGGGAGACGAACACGTTCGGCAGCCGGTTGGCCACGACGTCCAGGCTGGGATCGAACTGCAGCGACGCCTTCATGACCAGCCGCGGGCGGCGCCCGTATCCGCTGAGCAATTGGTGCACCAGCAGGAGCGAGTCACCCGGCCCGGCGTGCCTGCTGAGCACGATGACCGGGCGGGCCAGCCGCGCGGCCTGCTCGGCCGGGGTGAGTTCCGGCTCGTCCACGATGACCTGCACCCGGAAGGTCTTCGTGGCCGACCGGTAGAGCCGGCCGAGGAACCACTTCATGACCCGGTAGTGACGGGCCTGATACGGCTCGGTGCGCAGCCGCCCGCCGAGCCCGCTGGCGACCCACAGGCCGAGGCACATGAACAGCGCCGCCGTTTCCGCGGTGAGCCAGGCCAGCGCGAAGAACAGCAGCCGCAGCGCGCGCGGGCGTGACCGTCCCACCGCCCGGAATGTCATGGCCAGCAGGGCGAGCAGCGGAAACAGCACGACGAGCGCCACCGCGATGACGATCACCAGCGGTGCCAGTACGAGCCGGCGGATCAGGCGGGGTGGGAGCATGGCCGCCTCCCTTCCTGACGCCGCGCCCATCGGGCCCGGCCAGGCGCCCGGCCGAAGGGACGATCAGTCCGGCACCGTCAGATAAGCACAATCAGGCCAGTTCGGCGAGGTACCGCGCGGAGGCCTGGTACGCCCGCTCCATGGTCGCCCCGACGCTGGTCCTGTCCCGGTAGCGGAGCTGGGAAAGGTCCGGCGGGCGCTTGTCGGCCCCGGACGGCAGCACGTGCACCCTGACGTCACCGGGCAGCGCCGCCATCTCCTCGTGGAACCGGTGCCGCCGGGCGATCTCGAACGCCACCAGGCCCACCTCCCAGGGGCGGCTCGGTGCGGTCAGCGGCCGCTCGATCCGGCCTACCTGCAGCACGTAGACGGTGTGCGCGCCCAGGGCGAGCGCCTTGCCCACCGGAATGGAATCGACCAGGCCGCCGTCGAAGTAGTGCTCGCCGTCGACCGCCACGGGCGGCAGCAGCCCCGGCACCGCGCAGGAGGCCAGCACCGCGGGCACGACAGGGCCGCTGGAGAACCAGTGCGCGCTGGCCCGCTCGATGCTCGCGGCGACACAGTGGAACGGCAGCCGCAGGTCGGCGAAGTCGCTGCCGGGCAGTGTTCCTTCGAGCATCTGGCGCAGCGGCTCGATCGAGTGCAGGTGGGTGCCGGACCTGGCCAGCCGGGCCGCCCGCCCGAAGATCGTCTCGCGGAACGCCCGCTGCAGCGCCTCACCCTGCCAGGCGTCGGCCAGCCACGCCGCGGCACCCGCCGGGTCGGCGGCCACGAACGCGCCATTGATCGCCCCCACCGAGGTGCCCACCACGACATCCGGGGTGATGCCCGCCTCGGACAGGGCGCGGAGCATGCCCACCTCGTTGGCGCCGAGCACCCCGCCGCCGCCCAGCACGAACGCGGTCTTCACCCGGCTCAGGCCAGGGAGTTCAGCAGGTCGGCGCGGGACGGGCCGGGCATCTCGAGGGGCTCACGGCCCGCCGCGGCCTTGGCGAGGTGCTCGCTGAACCCGGGCCGGGCCATGATGTCCCCCGGCAATGCCAGCAGCCCGATGATCTCCATGAAGGCCCGGAAGGCGTCGGCGTCGTACAGCATGGCCACCTGCAGCTCATCCCACCCGGGCGTGTCCCCGCCGGCGAAACCTTGCGCGCCCGCGGCGGGAGCGCCCGCGATGGACGCATCGATCTGCGCCTTGCGCGCGCGGTCAAGCTGGACCGTGTGCCGGTACCAGGGCAGGATCCGGTCCTGGCTCATCTGGTCGTGCCCGGCCGCGAGGGCGAGCGGGTCATCGAGGTGCTGCCTGACGACCTCCGCGGTGCCGGCGGCGTGCATGAGGCCCATCGTCACGCCCCGGCCGAGCGACGGGTTCGTGCAGCACATTGCGTCGCCCACCGGGAGGATTCCGGTGGCTACCGGGGTGCCGTCCACCACGGCGCGGCGCCGCCGGTCCACGATGCCGCTCATCGGGAGTATCTCGCTGACCGGCTCGCCGTTCAGCAGGTGCGCGTGCAGCGGGCAGGCATTGACCAGTGCCGACCAGTGATCGGGCTGCCGCAGTTCCTTCAGCGCCTGGTCGCGAGAGGAGATATAGACGGTCACAGACCAGGTGCCGGTGTCGCCGGGCAGCGTGAGCAGGGAGAAGCTGTCGAAGTGCGTGAGCAGCCCGGTGATGAAGCCAGGGGGCTCGCCGGTGGGGGACCGGAAGTACCGCGTGTAGTAGGTGAACCCGGAGTCCTCCGCCTCCTCGGTGACCGGGCGGGCACCAAGGGCCGCCAGCCAGCGCGGCAGTTCGCTGCGCCGCCCCATCGCGTCGATGACCAGGTCGCAGGCGATCTGCTCGCCGTCGGCGGTGCGCACCCCGGTCACGTGCGGAACGCCGGGCGCGGCGGGCTGGCCGGTGACCAGTTCGCTGACCGTCACGCCCCGGCGGACGTCCACGTGACGCGGCGCGCAGGTGGCGAACGCGTACTCCAGTACCGGGCGCCGGGCGGTCACTGTGGTGAACCGCTCGTCACCTGCTCGTGGCGCGCGATCCTCGATGAACGGCGGCAGCATCACCAGCGGGTCGAACGTCGTGCCGCCCGCGCCCTGCACCGCCTCGGCAACCTCTGGCAGCTGCCCACTCAGAATCTGGTGCCCGGCCGCGTGCAGGAAGTGCGGCTGCCGGAACTGGGCGATGCCGCGGCGCTGCCAGTCCTGCCAGGCGGTGCCCGGCGAGCCGGGCACCGCGTCATCATCACGCTCCAGGACGATAACCTCGGCGCCGTCCTTGGCGAACATCATCGCGGCGGCCATGCCGATGAGGCCACCACCGACGACAACGATTCTCGACATCACATTCCCCCGATCTGTCGTAATGCACTAATAAGCGTGTCATGCCGTGGCTCAGCCGGTCATCGCCTGGTAGACGAGCTGGCGGAGCTGCGGCCGGATCCGGTAGGTACTCGACGGCAGTAGCTGGGTGTAGAACGACACGGCCAGCTCCTCCCGCTGGTCGATCCAGAACGTGGTGCTCGCCGCGCCGCCCCAGGTCAGCTCGCCCTCCGAGCACACCACCCGGCTCAGCGCCGGATCGATGACCACGCCGAAGCCGAGGCCGAAGCCCACCCCCGCGAACGGGGACTCCGCGTACAGCGGCAGGCCGAACGTCTCCAGGTCCAGGCCGCCGGGCAGGTGGTTGCGGGCCATGTAGCCGACCGTGCGCGGGCTGAGCAGCCGGATGCCGTCCAGCTCACCGGCCGGGCTGCCGGAGGTGTCCAGGAGCATGTGCAGGAACCGGTGGTAGTCGGCCGCCGTGGACAGTAGCCCGCCGCCGCCGCTGTTCATCCGCACCGGCTTGTGCGCCACGCGGCCCATGGCGTCGAGCCTGGCGGTCTTGCCGCCAGCGGCCGGCATGTACAGCGCGGCAAGCCGCTCGTCCGCGGCGTCGTCGCCGAGGTAGAAACCGGTGTCGGTCATGCCGAGGGGATCCAGGATCCTGGTGCTGAAGAACTCGTCGAGGCGCTGTCCGGAGGCCACCTCGATGACCCTGCCGAGTACGTCGGTCGCCACCGAGTAGTTCCACTCCGTGCCCGGCTGGAACAGCAGCGGCATGGCCGCCCATGCCTCGCACGCGGTCGCCAGGTCCATGCCGCGGGGCACGGACCACTCGAACCCGGCGGCCCGGTACAGCGCATCCACCGGGTGCACCCGGAGAAAACCGTAGGTGAGGCCGGAGGTGTGCGTGAGCAGGTGCCAGATCCGCACCGGCTCGCTGGCCGGGACCGTGACCTGCCGCTGGTCCGAGCCGCCGGTATAGACCCGGACGTTGGCGAAGGCGGGGATGAACGCGCTCACCGGGTCGGTCAGCTCGAAGGCGCCCTCCTCGTAGAGCATCATCGCGGCGACCGAGGTGACCGGCTTGGTCATCGAGTAGATGCGCCAGAGCGTGTCGGCCTCGACCGGCAGCGCGGCCTCGATGTCGCGCGACCCGTAGCTGGACACGTGCGCCAGGCGGCCGTGCCTGCTCACCGCGACCAGCCAGCCGGGCAGGCGGCCGTCATCCACGTACCGGGCGAAGTGCCGGTCGATCCGCCGCAGCCGCCCTGGATCCAGGCCAACCTCGGCCGGATCCACCTCCGCCTTGAGTCCGCCCATGCCACCGCCTTCCCTCGTCGCGCCGCCGCTCCCCGGCCGGCCGCGCCCGCCATCACTGGCACCGATTCTGCGCGGTGCGCTTGCGCGGGGTCCAGTGCGGGGGCCGTGGTTGGTGGCGATGGGTGCTTAGGTGGCTCAGCGCGCGCCGAGCGCGGCCTCGATCCGGTGCAGTTCGTGCCTGGGCCACTGCGCCTCGATGACGGCGTCGTGCTCCTCGCACCAGCCGATGATGAACCGCCACTCGCCTGCGGCCTCGGCCAGCCGGCCCAGCCGCTCCAGCAGGAAGGCGGCGCTGTAGTGCATGCTGATTCCGTAGTCGTCCGGTGCGGCCTGCGCGGCGCGGCGCCACCAGGTCAGGGCATCCTCGGGGCGGCCCGCCGCCTCGTAGAGGGAACCCTGCTGCTCGATCAGCCCGGGATCGCCGGGGAACCGCTCCAGGCCCGCGGCGATGACCCGCGCGGCGGCGGGGTGGTCGTGGTCGTAGAAGTACGCCAGGGCGAGCAACTGATAGGCGCCCGGGTCGCCAGGGGACTCGGCGAGCCGTGCCTCGTAGCGGGGGATCACCTCGTGCGCGTCGCGCAGCGCACTCAGCGCGCCGATCTGCTGGAACCGCGGCTTGGCCCAGCCCGGGTCCGCGTCGATCGCCCGCTGGTAGTAGCCGGCCGCCGTGCGGATCATCCGGCGGCCGTGGCACTCGAGCAGGTAGCCATAGGCGTTGAGCAACCTTGAGTCGCCGGGGCTTGCCGCCAGCGCCTCTTCGAACTTGGGCTTGGCCTCGGCGTAGAGGTCCTCCCCGCCCTCACACTCGTAGCGCAGCAGAAGCTCTTCCTTGTCCATCCCTGGCCTGCCTTCCCCGTGGGACCGCCGCCAGATTTCACTGTGCGCCCGTTTCCTCCCCGGGGCGACCAGATTATTGCCCGGAGATCGGGCCACGGCCGGCAAGGCGTCATCTGCCGTTCAGGGCACGGTCAGCGAGGCGTGGCCTGTGTCGCAAACCATTGCACCCGGGCGCTGGCGACCGACCGCGCCCGCGAGGAGGGACATCATGCGCATCAGACGGGTCCAGCGGGCAGCGGCGCGCGGCACAAGGGCGTCCCGGCGATCTTCGGGATGAACTTCCAGACCGTGTCCACCGCGCAGAAGCTGCCCGCCTCGGACGGGCTCATCGGCGGTTACGAGCCGGGCGGCAAGGTCCCCGGCCCGCTGCTGGTGCGCGCGCTGAACTACATCAACACCGAGGTCGGCCTGATGGTCGCCGAGATCCAGAAGGATGGCCTGGCCAGCAGCACGGCCATCATCATCTCGGCCAAGCACGGGCAGTCGCCGACGAACCCGAACGACCTGCGCCGGGTCCCGGACGGGCCGATCATCAGCGCGATCAACTCGGCGTGGGCGGTCAGCCACCCCAGCAACCCCAACCTCGTCGTGTTCGCCACCGACGACGACGGGATGCTGCTGTGGCTGAGCGACCGGTCCCAGCCGGCGGCCAACTTCGTCAAGAATTACCTGCTGACCCACCCGGCGTCCGGGAACAACATCGACGACCAGCCGATCACGGTGTCGTCGTCCGGGCTCCGGCACGTCTACGCGGGCGCCGGGGCGGCGGCCTTCATCGGCGTCCCGGCCGGTGATCCCCGGGTCCCCGACATCATCGGCATCGCCCAGCACGGCACCGTCTACACCGGCGGCACGAGCAAGATCGCCGAGCATGGCGGTGACGACCCGCAGGACCGCAACGTGCCGATCCTGGTGGTGCTGCCCGGCCAGAGCGCTGGCAGCACGATCGGCACGCCGGTCGAGACGACCCAGATCGCGCCGGCCATCCTGACGCTGCTCGGCCTGGACCCCAGCCAGCTCCAGGCCGTCCAGATCGAGCACACCCAGGTCCTGCCCGGCATCGGCGGGTAGGGCTACGGGCGGACGGGCCGCATGGGGTCCCGGAGTTCGTGGCAAAGGCGGGGCTGCCCGGCCGTCGCCGGGCAGCCCCGCCGCCATGCCATCCAGAGGGCCAGGCCGGCCGTCATGGCGCCGCCGGCGGCTGGCGTTGCGCCGGCTACGGGGCGGCGCCATGTCCAATTGATTTCCGTCCCTTAATCAATGATCATGTTTCATAACGTTGAAGGCGCGATGAGCGGCGCATCTTCGCCCGGCCCTGATCCCGTTGCAGGGAGGTGTGGTGGCGGCTCCGCGGCGGCCAGAGTCCGCGCCGGATCCGCGCGGTTCCCCGACGGCCGGCAGCCGGCCGCCGAAGGCCGCGATGCTGGTGGCGCAGCGGATCGTGCGTGACATCGGGCGCGCGGGGCTGCGGCCGGGGGACCTGCTCCCGCCGGAGCGGGCCATGCTCGAAACCTACGAGACCGGCCGCGGGACGCTGCGTGAGGCGCTGCGGCTGCTGGAGTTCCAGGGCGTGATCGCGCTCAAGCCGGGGCCGGGCGGCGGTCCCATCCTGATGAACCCGGCCGCCGCTCACCTGGCGAGCACCCTGCAACTGCTGATGCAGCTCAACCAGGCGCCGTACCAGATGCTCGTCGAGGCCAGGTCGGCGCTGGAGCCGGTGCTGAGCGGGCTCGCGGCCGAGCGCATCGACGCGGAGGCGCTCGCCGAACTGGCCGGGACCGTCGCGCGGATGCGCGAGCACGTCGGCGCCGGGGACGTGTTCCGCGACAGCGGCAGGCGCTTCCACGACATCATCGCCTGGTCATCGGGCAACGTGGTTTTCGGCTACGTGGTGGACGCCGTGCTCGGCATCCTCGACGGCACGGTGATCGGGATCGACGACCCCGGCGACCGCCGGGCCGCCATCCTCCGGGCCCACGAGGAGATCTACGCGGCGATCTCCCGGCGCGACCCCGGCGGGGCGGGGGAGCGGATGCGCGAGCACCTCGAGTCGTACACCCGCCACGCACAGCGCGAGTTCCCCGGGATCCTCACGCAGACGGTCACCTGGGACCGGTTGCTGCCCTGACACCGGGTGCGCGGTACCGGGCGGTCCGGCGGGCTCGCGTAGGCTTTTCTGCCATGCCCGCCGACACCCCCACCATCCTCGCCACCTCCGGTGGCCTTCGCCGGGGCAGCCGCACCGAAGTCGAGTTCAGCCCGCTGGTACTGCACGCCATCGAACTGTCCGGCGTCACCGGGCGGGCGCCCAGGCTGTGCCACGTCGGCACCGCCGGCGGCGACCAGCGGCACTTCCATGCCTGGCTGGACGCCGCGGGCCAGGCGCAGGGCATCACGGTGTCGCACCTGAACCTCTTCAGCATGCCCAACACCGGCGACATGACGGGCCTGCTGCTTGAGCAGGACGTGGCCTGGGTCGGCGGCGGCAGCGTCGCGAACCTGCTGGCGCTGTGGCGGCTGCACGGCCTGGACCAGAGCTTCCGCCTGGCCTGGGAAGCGGGTGTGGTGCTCAGCGGGGTCTCCGCGGGCTCCATCTGCTGGCACGTCGGCGGCACCACCGACTCCTTCGGCCCCGAGTTGCGGCCGGTGACCAACGGCCTGGCCTTCCTGCCGTACTCCAACGGGGTGCACTACGACTCCGAGGCGCAGCGCCGGCCGCTCTACCAGCGCCTGATCGCCGACGGCACGCTGCCGGACGGCTGGGCCACCGACGACGGGACCGGCCTGCTGTACCGCGGCACCGAGATGGTGGAGGCGCTGAGCGAGGTGAAGGGCAAGGGCACCTACCTTGTCACCCGCGACGGCGGCACGGCGCACGAGGAGCGGATCGAGCCACGGCTCCTGCCCGGGGCGGCGGGCTGACCGGCTGCCGGTGCAGCGGGCGCCCGCTCGCGCGTCAGGTGCGCCCGGCGCCCGCCAGTTCGCCCGGCGCGCCACCGGCGGCGCCGGTGACCGTGCCGATGAAATCCGTGACCACCCGGCAGAACAGCTCGGGCGAGGTGGCCGGCCAGCTATGGCCCTGGTGCGGCGCGATCCAGAGCCGGCCATCGGGCAGCCCGCCCGCGAGCTCGCAGGCGGCAGGCATGGCGCGCCAGTCGCGCGAGCCGCAGACAACCAGCGAGGGCGCGGTGATCCGGGGCAGGTAGTCGCGCAGGTCGGTGCGCTCCAGTTCGTCGAGCATGCGCAGCCATTCCCGGCGCCCGCTGACGTCGGAGAACAACGGCAGCAACGGGCCCGGCAACTGCCGGAACCGGCGCAGCGCCGCGGGCAGGTCCCGCCCGGGGACGACCGGCGTTCCGGTGACCACCAGGCTGGCCACCTGGGAGCCGAGTTGCGCGGCGGCGCGTATGGCGACCACTCCGCCCAGGGACAGGCCGCACAGGTGCACCGGCGCGGTCTGCACCGCGATCATGTCGCGCACCGCCTGCGCCGCGCCCGCGACCGTGAACGGCCCTTCGGACCGGCCGAAACCTGGCAGATCCGGGGCGAGGACGTGCCACTGGCCGGACAGGCTGCCCAGCGCCGGGTCCCACATGCGCCCGGCGCGCCCCGAACCGTGCAGCAGCACCACCACCGGTGCCGTCGTCGCCCCGGCCTGCTGGATGCGCATTCCCACGGACACCATTCTCGCCAGCCGGGTGCCACCGCGATAGCCGTCGCCCCGATACAGTCGCCGGGGACGGTCAGCGGGGGAGGCCGTACTGCCGGCGGAGCATCGAGTCGTACGCGCGCGCCGGCAGCACGCGGTTCATCGCGACGAGGCTCTTGGCCACCGGGTTGATCAGGTACCTGGCCCGCGGCCGCCGCGCGGTCACCGCCTGGGTGATGACCTTGGCGATGTCCTCCGGCGTGGAGCCGAGGCGCCCGAACAGGCCGGCCTGGACACGGCCGAACGAGGCGCCGACCGCGGCCTTGTACTCCCGGTAGGCATCCCCGTCCGCCGCCGCCCGGTCCCCGTCCGCCCCCGCGCCGTCCGCGCCGGGACCGGGCTGCGCAGCCGTGGACAACGACCCGGCGGCCACGTCGTTCCAGGGCGTCTTCACCGGCCCCGGCTCGATCAGCACCACGTCGATGCCGAACTGGGCGACCTCCATCCGCAGCGCGTCGCTGAGCGCCTCGACCGCGTACTTGGAGGCGTGGTAGAAGGCCCCGCCGGGCAGGGTGATCCTGCCCCCCATCGAGGACACGTTCAGTATCCGGCCCCGGCCCCGGCGGCGCATGCCGGGCAGCACCAGCTGGGTGAGCCGGACCAGGCCGAAGAAGTTGGTCTCGAACTGGCGGCGGATCTCGGCCATGGGCAGTTGCTCGACGGGCCCATACAGCCCGTAACCCGCGTTGTTGATCAGAATGGCGACCGCACCGGCGTCGGCTTCCACAGCTGCCACGGCCGTCGTCATGGACTCCTCGTCCGTGACATCGAGCGCCAGCGTGCGCAGGCCGCGGTCGGCTCAGGTCAGTGAGCGCCTCGGCCCGCCTCGCCGTCGCGTACACGGTGAAGCCCGCCTGATGCAGGCTGAGCGCTGCCGCCCGGCCGATCCCCGACGAGCAGCCGGTGATCAGCACCGGGCCATGGCGCGTGCTGCCGACCATGATGTAAGCCCCTTTCGCGTGCCGCCGGGACTAGATAATCATGGTCAGCGGCCTGCGGGGACCGCCATCTCGCCGAGCAGGGACCAGTCGTCTTGCGGCACGGTCGCGTTGACGATCCGCGGGGTCCGCGCGAGGAACGGCGGCAGGGTCCGCTGGGCATTCCTGAAGTGCTCGGACTGGACGTGCGCGGCCCCGGCCTCGCCGTCACGGAACGCTTCGACCAGCACGTACTCGGCAGGGTCCGCCAGGCTCCTTGACCAGTCGAACCACAGGCAGCCCGGCTCGGCACGAGTCGCCTCGGTGAACTCGGCGGAGATCTCGGGCCAGGCGTCGGCGTGCTCGGGCAGTATCTGGAACTTGGCGGTGATGAAGATCATCGGACTCCTCTGCCGGGACGGCGCTGGCCCCATCGTCGCGCAGCGCCCGCCGGCCACGCCAGGGGCCGCGCGTCTCAATAGGAGCCACTCAGTTGGAACTGTAGGGGGAGTTCCGTAGGTCCGGGGCTGGTGTGGCGGTGAGGGTGCGCAGCATCGTGAGTTCCCGGGACAGCAGTGAGCGCTCGGCGGCCAGCCGGTGCAGGGCATCGGGTTCGGCCAGTAGCGTCTGCCGGTCACTGAGGTCGATGATCATCGACGCGCCGACCAGGTAGGACAGGGTGACCGGGTCGTCCGGCAGTTCCGGGGCACTGATCTGGGTGACCCCGCGCTCGGCGAGCGCACTCAGGTACGCGCGGAACGCATCCCGGACCACCCGGGCCGCCTGGGCCGCGCCGGCCGACGTCGCCGATCTCCTCGGGCAGGAGGTCGACCTGGCCCTGCAGGTAGGGCTTGGAGTCGTCCAGGCCCGTCAGCCGGAACCGGTCCGTGCCGACGGTGACGATGTCGTACCTGCCGTCCTCAAGCTCCTTGACCTGGCGCAGCGTCGCCGTGCACCCGATCTCATACAGCGCCTGGATCCCGTCCACGCCGGTCTCGCGGCCCTGGCGGATCGCGATCACGCCGAACCGCCGCGGCTCCGGACCGTCCTGCAGGTCGCGGACGAGTTGCCGGTAACGCTCCTCGAAGATGTGCAGCGGCAGCAGCAGGCCTGGAAAGAGCACCGTGCCGAGCGGGAACAACGGCAACGTTTCGCTCATGATCCGACACTATTGCGATACGAGCGAGGACGGGCCAGCCTTTGCCGCAAACGTTCTCATCCTGTCGCGGACCTCCCGCCGGCCCCGTCGCCGTCCCCGGTTCCGGCCCGTCGCCGCTGCCGGTCCCCGCCTCGGCCGCTGGCCGGGCGATCCGGTAGACCACGTGCGGGCGCAGTGGATGGCCGACCTCGACCCTCGGGTGCTCGAAATGCCCGTGCAGCGTCATGCCGAGCCGGCGCATCACGCGCCTGGGACGGCTCGTTGAGCACGGCCGTCATGGACCAGACCTCGGCCAGCCCGGCCCCGCGGAACGCCACGTCAAGCGCGGCGGTGGCGGCCTCGGTGGCGAACCCCTGGTGCCAGGCGTGACCGGCCAGCCGCCAGCCCACCTCCATGCCGCCGGCGCCGGGCACGCCGGGTGGCATCGGGTTCAGCCCGGTGAACCCGAGGAACCGCCCGGTCGACGCCTGCTCGAGGGCCCATAGGCCGAACCCCTGGTGCTGGAACAGAGCCTCGATCCGGTCCATGTAGGCGTCGCTGGCCGCGCGGTCGAGTGCCGCCGGGAAGTAGCGCATGACCTGCGGGTCGGCGTTCATGGCGGCGAACGGCCGGCGGTCGGATTCCCGCCAGCGCCGCATCAGCAACCGCTCGGTGCGGATGCTGTCGAACCTGGCCGTCACCCGGGGCAGTGTAGCCCCGCCGCACGGGCGGTTTGACAGCGGCACGCGACTACATATCATTTGCCTATGACTATAGATAAACAGACTGAACCGGGTGGACCACAGGAGCGCGGCTCGGCCTCGCCGATCGCGTTCCGGCTGGACCCCGGCCGCGGCGTGCCGACCTACCTGCAGCTCGTGCAGCAGGTAGAGCACGCCCTCCGGCTCGGTTACCTCGGCCGGGGGGACCGGCTGCCCACCGTCAAGGAGGTGGTCAGCTCGCTGGCCATCAACCCGAACACGGTGCTGAAGGCCTACCGCGAGCTGGAGCATCGCGGGCTGGCCGCCGGGCGCCCCGGGCAGGGCACGTTCGTCAGGGACGCGCCCGCGCACGGTCGGGGCTGGCCGAGCTGACCGCGCTGCGCAAGACCCTGGTGACCTGGCTGCGCTCGGCGGACGCGGCCGGGCTGGACGAGCCGGGGATGGTCGCCCTGTTCACCAGCGCGCTGCGGGATTTCTATGACCGTCGCGGCGAGACTCCCGTGCCTGGCGCCCGTGACGGCGGCCGCGGCCGGGCAGGCACCTCGGAGGGAGTGGCATGAACGTCATCGAGACCGCAGGGCTCGGCAAGCGCTACCGGGGCACCTGGGCGCTCAAGGATGCCTCCTTCGCGATCCCGGCTGGCTACGTCGTGGCGCTCGTCGGCCCGAACGGGGCGGGGAAGACCACGCTGCTGCATATGTCGGTCGGCCTGACCAGGCCGACGACCGGCCAGGTCACGGTGCTTGGCCACGAGCCCGCCGGGTCGCCCGCCGCGCTCGACCAGATCGCGTTCGTCGCCCAGGACGCGCCGCTGTACAAGAACCTGTCCGTGGCCGACATGCTGCACCTGACCAGGAACCTGAACCGGACCTGGGACCAGCAGCGTGCCGAGTCCCGGCTGAAGGAGCTGGGCATCCCGCTGAACCGCAAAGTCGGCAAGCTGTCCGGCGGCCAGCAGGCACAGCTTGCGCTGACCCTGGCGCTCGCCAGGCGCCCCGCGCTGCTGGTCCTCGACGAGCCGCTGGCCAGCCTCGACCCGCTGGCCCGGCACGACTTCATGGCCTCGCTCATGGCGGCGGTGGCCGAGGACGGGCTGTCGGTGGTGCTGTCCTCGCATGTGATCGCCGACCTGGAGCGGATGGCCGACTACCTGATCGTGCTGTCCCGCGGCCAGGTACAGGTGGCCGGCGAGGTGGACGCCCTGCTGGCCGAGCACCGCCTGCTGACCGGCCCGGCGGCGGCTGCCGATGATTTGGCCAAACGATCAGCCGTGGTACATGCCCGCCGCGCCGGGACCCAGGCCCATCTGCTGGTCAGGGGCCAGCGTGCCGCGGACCCGGCGCCGGGCGGCTGGGAAGCGAGCCCCGTGGGCCTGGAAGAACTCGTGCTCGCCTACCTGCGCGAGCCGGGCGCCGCCGCGCTCCCCGGGCCCTCGGTCCGGGCCACTCAGGAAAGCGGGATCCCGGCATGACCGCCGTCACCGCGCCCGCGCCGGTCGGCGCCCGGCGTTCCGTGCCGTGGACCAGGCTGGTCTGGGTCACCTGGCGGCAGCATCGGGTCGCGCTGGCCGGGGTGGCCGCGCTGCTCGGCGGCTTGGGCCTCTACCTGCTGATCATGGGCCTGAGGATCCACAGCGGCTACGCCAGCATGATGTCCTGTCACCCGGCCAGGTCCGCGGCCTGCCAGTTGACCGGCCAGTTGTTCAACAACGACTACTACCCCACGGCGCAGACCATGACCGGCTTCTTGCAGGTGGTCCCGGCGCTCGTCGGGGTGTTCGTCGGCGGGCCGGTGCTGGCCAGGGAGCTGGAGACCGGGACGTTCCGGTTCGCCTGGACCCAGGGGTGCGGCCGGCTGCGCTGGGTGGTCGTCAAGCTGGCGCTGCTCGGCGCCGGGGTCACCATGGCGGCGGAGGCGTTCAGCCTGCTTTTCACCTGGTACTTCCAGCCGTGGTTCGCCGAGGGCCTGGACGGCGCGCTCGCGCCGCAGCTGTTCGACCTGCGCGGGATCGACCTCGCGGCGTGGACCCTGCTGGCCTTCGCGCTTGGCGTGGCCGCCGGGGCGCTGATCAGGCGCACGGTGCCCGCCATGGCCGTCGCGCTGGCCGCCTGGACCGGGCTCTTCTTCGGGACGTTCATGTTCTTGCGCAAGCACTATCAGGCACCGCTGGTCGCTGGGAGCGCCAAGGCCAACACCCCCAGCTTTGCCAACAACTGGTCGTGGGCCCAGTGGTACACGGGCCCGAACGGCAAGCCGGTGAGCCAGCAGACGATCAGGACGGTGATGGCACGCGCACCGCAAGCCGTGCAGTACTCGAAGAACCCGAACGCATCGACGGCCTACCTCTCCGCCCACCATTACACGCAGTGGTGGCTCTACCAGCCGCAGAGCAGGTACTGGCATTTCCAGCTCATCGAAGGTGGCTGGCTGCTCGCGCTTGCGGTGTTGCTCGGCGCGGTCACCGTCTGGCTGGTCCGGCGCGGCGCGGCCTGACCGGCCTGCGCGCGGTGGCCGGCCGGTCCACCGCCGCATGGTTCCCGTTCGCCCGCCGTCCGGTGCCCGGTTGGTCCTCCGTCGCGTGGCATGAACCGTTTCGCCTGGTGTGTACCTCCCGCAAGACCGGTGTCATGAGTTGTTCAGCGGCTCCTGCGAGCCTGCTCGCGACTGCCCGTGCCGTCCCGCCGGAACGCGTCGCAGTGCCGCCGGGACGGCGCTCTCGCGAGGAGGAAACGAGTGCACATCCGGCATTTGCTGCGGCACCGCGGAAGGCTGGCGGCCACCGCGACCGCGGCCGTGCTCCCCATCTCACTGGCCTGGGCTGGGATGGCCACCGCGGGCACCGCGCCCCAGTCCTTCCAGCTTCCGGCCATCAAGCACGTCTGGGTCATCGAACTGGAGAACGAGGGTCTCAGCCAGAGCTTCGGCGACCGTGCGGCCGGCCCCTACCTGGCGGTCGTCCTGCGGCGCATGGGTGCCTTCGTGAAGAACTACTACGCCGTCGGCCACAACAGCCTCGACAACTATGTCGCCCAGATCAGCGGGCAGGCCCCGGACCACGCCACCCAGGAGGACTGCGGGGTGTGGACCAGGTTCCGGCCCACCAACGTGGTCGAGAAGCCGTTCGGCCAGCTGGTCGGCAACGGGTGCGTCTACCCCGCGTCGATCCCGACCGTCGGCAACCAGCTGTCGGCCGCCCACTGGACCTGGAAGGCCTACCTGCAGGACATGGGCAACCAGCCGGCCAGGGACCGCACCACGATGACCAGCCAGGGCCCGGCCTGCGGCCACCCGATGGTGGGCAAGCCCGACGACACCGAGGGCGCCACCGCCGCCGACCAGTTCGCGGACCGGCACGAGGGCTTCATGTACTTCGAGTCGGTCATCGGCAACCAGGCCTACTGCGACGCGCACATCGTGTCGTACCAGCCGCTGCTCAAGGACCTGTCCAAGGCATCCACCACGCCGAACTTCTCCTGGCTGTCGCCGAACCTGTGCATGGACGGCCACGACGCGCCGTGCGCCGACGGCGACCCGGGCGGGCTCACCGAGGTCAACGGGTTCCTGCACATCTGGGTCCCGGAGATCATGAACTCGCCCGCCTACAAGGACGGCGGGCTCATCATGATCACCTTTGACGAGGGCAGCACCAGCCAGGCCTGCTGTGGCGAGACCCCGGGCACGTCGCCCTCGCACCCGAACGCGCCGGAGCCCGGCATGAGCGGGCCCGGTGGCGGGAAGGTCGGCGCGCTGCTGCTGTCCCCGTTCATCAAGCCGGGCACGGTCAGCACCGTCGACTACAACCACTACTCGATGCTGCGCACGATCGAGGACATCTTCGGCGTGCCGCACCTCGGTGACGCAGCGATGCCGCAGGTCAAGCCGTTCGGCGCGGATGTGTTCACGAAGTCCTGACCGGCTGGGCCGGGGAACGGGCCGGCGCCCCCGCCAGGGCGCCGGCCGCCCGGCTAAGGCGCGTTGGACCGGGGACTGGCCGTGTGCTCCACGTTTGTGGCGGGTCGAGCGTCGCCGTGGTGGCAACGGCCACGATCGAGGCGGGCGGCCCCAGGTCAGGATGCGGCCAGGGACGGGCGGCGCAGCGCGAACCGCTCGCGCGGGACCGGGATGTCCCGGCCCAGCGCAAGGTCCGCGAGGAACTCGCCGAGCAGCGGCCCGAACTTGAACGCGTGCCCGCTGCAGCCACCGCCGACCACCAGCGGGCCCGGCCGTGTCCAGCACGAAGTCCTCGTCCGGCGTCATCGTGTACAGGCAGGTCTCCGCGGCGAGCCCGGCCGGGTCCAGGCCAGGCAGGCGAGTCACGCACATACCCGGCCGCCTCCTCTTCCAGCGCCGGGTCGATCTCGGTGAACGGCCCGTCGCGCGGGTCCACCGCCGGGCCAGGGACGTGACCGGCCACCTTTATCCCCGGTGCGACTCCGGCAGCGGGCACCGCGTACCAGACCAGGCCCTCGGGCTCCCACTCGATCAGTGTCGGCCACGCGGTGGCCGGATCCCGCGGCGCGAAATACCGCACCTGCTGCACCGTGACCGTCAGCCGGGGCGCCCGGGGGAGTGCCCCGGCCAGCACGCCCCGCGCCCAGGGCCCGGCCGTGATCACCGCCGTCCGCGCGGTGACCTCGCCCGCCGCGGTGCGCAGCAGCACCCGGTCGCGGCCTGCCTCGATGCCGAGCACCGGGGTACCGGCCCGGATCGCGGCACCATCGCGGCGGGCCAGTCGCTGCAGCGCCGCGACCGTGCGCCCGGCCAGGGAAACGCCCGAGTCCGGCTGGTACAGCATCCGCTCGCCGGGGCTGGGCGGCGATGCCTGGAAACCTGGCCCTTACCTCGCCGTCGGAGAGCCAGGTGTGTGCCACGCCGCAAGCGGCCAGCGCCTTGGCGCAGTCCTCGGCGCCCGGGCCCGCGTCCAGGCCACCGGTCCGCACCAGCAGTTCCTCACCCGCGTCGGCGGTCAGCCGGGCCCATGCCTCACCCGCGCGCACCGCCATCTCGACGTAATACGGGTCGGGGTAGGAGTACCGGAAGATCCGGGTGGCGCCGTGCGACGAGCCCCGGGCATGCCCCAGGGCGAACTGCTCGAACAGTAGTGTGGGCACCCCGCGGGCGGCCAGCGCGCGGGCGGTGGCCGACCCGAGCAGGCCAGCCCCGACGACCGCCACCTCCACCTGCTCCACGCCGGCGACGATAGCCGGCGCCGGGAACACGGCCGGCGTCAACGGACCGCTCAGGTTCCCGGCCGTGCGGCGGGCCCCGGCGCGGGTATGCGCCGCGTGGCTCCCGGATGCATCGCCCGATATGAGTGGTTTATCCCCCCCAAATGTCGTATGGCCTGGCGGTATGTGCCGGGTTAGTTTGGGTCACCAGCGTGAGGCACGCCAGCCGGCAGGCGCGGTGGCCGATGGCGGGTGACACGGAGGGGGCGTCGACGGGCGGCAGCGGCATCCGGAGCAGGTTAACTCGTGGCAGCGCTCTCGGCCCGGCGGCTGTCCTAGCCATGAGGGGAGCAGTCGGATGAGAAGCGTAACGCTGCGAACTCCCGCGCTGGCCGGTGCGGCGCTGACCCTCGTGACTGCGGCACTGACCGCGACGGCGCCGACGGCGAGCGCCACGCCGGCGCCGGCCGGGCGCGCGCCGCCGCGACGGCCTGGAGGATTCAGCCCACCCCCAACCCGAAGACAGACAAGCAGGGCCGGCTGAACGCCGTGTCGTGTTCGTCCCCCGGCGCGTGCACCGCCGTGGGTGTCTTCGACAACCTCCCGGGGACCGGCACGCTGGTCGAGCGCTGGAACGGCGCCTCGTGGTCCATCCAGGCCTCAGCCAACCCGGCGAGCGCGTTCACCAGCGTCCTGTTCGGCGTGTCGTGCCCGGCCGCCACCTTCTGCGTCGCCGTGGGGAACTACCAGAACCGCACGGGCCGGGCACGCCATACTGGCCGAGGCCTGGAACGGCTCCTCGTGGTCGGTCATGCCGGCGCCGCCTCCGGCCGGGGCCCGCCGCAGCTTCTTCAACGGCGTGTCCTGCACGTCGGCCACGGCGTGCACAGCCGTGGGGAGCTACCAGACCAGGTCGGGCAAACACGTCACGCTGGCCGAGCGCTGGAACGGCACCACCTGGTCCCGCCAGCCCACGCCCAACCCCGCGACCCCGCCGCGCAGTACCCTGGCCGCGGTGTCCTGCACGTCGGCCAGCGCCTGCACGGCCGTGGGCAGCTCTGCTGTGGACAACTTCGGGAGTAACTCGGTGACGCTGGCCGAGCGCTGGAACGGCACCACCTGGTCCATCCAGCCCACGCCCAATGGGCCGAGCGGGAATTTCCTGGCCGGCGTGTCCTGCACCTCGCCCGCTGCCTGCATCGCGGTGGGTGGCAGCAATGGCCTCGCGCTGGCCGAGGCGTGGAACGGGACCTCGTGGTCGGTCCAGCCCACGCCCGCCACGGGTGGCGCGGAGTTCACCAGCGTGTCGTGCACCTCGCCGAGCGCGTGCACCGCCGTTGGGAGGCGGTTGCTTGCCGAACGGTGGGACGGGACCTCATGGTCGATCCAGCAGGAGGATCAAACCGGTAACTCGAACTCAGCCCTGACCGGCGTGTCGTGTCCCGCCGCCAGCGCCTGCACCGCGGTCGGCTTTGCCCTCGAAGCCACCCTTGGCGAGGCATGGGACGGCAACTCGTGGTCGGTGGAACCGACGCCCACCCCGCCGTCTCTGTTCGGCAGCCACAGGCTCGCCGCGGTGTCGTGCACGTCGTCCAGCGCGTGCATGGCCGTGGGCGTCGCCCCCAGGGGCCTTGCCACCCGCACCCTGGCCGAGCGGTGGGACGGGACCAGGTGGACGATCGTGCCGACGCCCAGCCGGGGTGACGCCGAGCTCCTCGGGGTGTCGTGCACGTCGCCCAGCGCCTGTATCGCGGTGGGGCGGTCGTTCCCAGGAGGCGTTCTCTCCGAGCGGTGGGACGGGACCAGGTGGTCGCTGCTGAAGACGCCCAACCCGGTGCGGTCCGGAGACCTCCTTGCCGTCTCGTGCACGTCGCCCAGTGCCTGCACCGCAGTGGGGGGCTTGGACAACGATCGCAGCACCCTTGCCGAGGTGTGGAACGGCACCTCCTGGAAGATCCAGCCCACCCCCGACCGGGCGCACGCCGAGGACGTGCTGGTCGGCGTCTCGTGCACCTCACCCAGCGCCTGCACCGCCGTAGGAGAGTCCACCTACCCGAGAAGTCAGTTCTCCCTGGCCGAGCGGTGGGACGGCACCTCCTGGTCGATCCAGCCGACCGCCAACCCCCGTGGCAGTGGCAACTTCGTCTCCCTTAGCGGCGTGTCCTGCAGCTCGGGCAGCGCCTGCACCGCGGTGGGGTCGTTCTTCAACCTTTCAGGCACGGGCGGAACGGTGGCCGAGGCGTGGGACGGCACCTCCTGGACGATCCGGCCGACTCCGGCCCTCCCGCCTCCGGACCATCCTGGCCTCGTGGGCGTCTCGTGCACATCGGCCAGCGCCTGCACCGCCGTGGGCGCGGCCGCGGACACGCTGGCCGAGGTCTGGAACGGCACCGCGTGGTCGATCGACCCGACCCCGCCGTCCCCGCCGAGCCTCGAGGGCATCGGCGGCCGTCTGAACGGCGTCTGGTGCACCTCGGACGCTTCGTGCACCGCCGTGGGGGACTACTACAACAGCGCAGGGAACCTGCTGACCCTGGCCGAGGCCAGGTCGTAGCGGCTGACCGGAGGTCAGCGCGCACTGATGGCGCTGAGCACCGCGAGCACGAAGGTGGCCACGGCGGCGATGCCATGGCCGGCCGGGATCAGCGGGGCGAGATGCCGCCGGGACGTGCGCGCGGGCGCCTGCTGTGCCGGAAGGCTGGCCAGCGCCTCGTTGATGAGCTTGCTGGCCTGCGCCTCGCTGGAGAGCGCCCTGGCGAGCCCCTCGTCGGTGAGCCTTTGGCCGATCGCACCCTCGGCGGGTGTGGCGAGCATCCCGCTGGCCGGGCCGGCCCCGCCCGGGCCGGCGTCGTCGGTGACCGGCGCGCCCCGCTCGGGCGGAGTCGGGTAGGGCGCCCACAGGGTCACCGTGCAGATGCCGAGCCCGATGCCGGGCATCAGCAGCCCCACGCCGGTCCATGCCAGCCAGTCCTGGCCGGTCACCACGTAGCTGACCCAGGCCACGAGGCCGAGGGCGCCGAAGCCCAGATGCGTGAAGATCACCGCCGGGGGCAGCCCGTCCCCGCGGGAACGCTGATGGCCCGGGCCGCCGGATGAGAGCCAGGTGCCGAACATGTAGAGGCCCGCGGCGCCGGCGAGAAGCCAGCAGGCAAGCGCGGCGAGAGCCATGGCCGGATCACATCCCGGCTGGGTGAGGGCGGACCGGGGGCGCGCTCGCAGCCTACCCACTGGAACGGGCCCCGAACAGGCCACGGGCGGGCCTGCCGTGACCTTAGAACGTCACGGCAGGCCCGCAGGTTCACAGCCCTTGCACCACCCCGGGCGTGCCGGTGCTGGTGGTCGTCCCGTTTCCGGCCTCGCCGTCGGCGTTGAAGCCCCAGCACTCGGCCAGCTCGCTGGCGTCGAGGGCGCAGCTCGTGGAGCCGAAGCTGCCGAGGCCGATCGAGATGCCGTCGGAGGCAAAGGAGCCGCCCAGCACCAGTCCCGGAGTGTCGCTCTGCCCGCCGGTCGAGCCGTTGCCCAGCTCGCCCGTGGAGTTGTCGCCCCAGCAGTCCACCTGGGCGGACTGCAGGACGGCGCACACGCTGGCGTCACCGCCGGAGATCGCCTGCACCCCGATGGTCAGACCGCTCACCTGCACCGGCGATTTGCTGTCCGTAGTGGTTCCATTGCCCAGCTCGCCGAAGTTGTTCAAGCCCCAGCACTGCACACCACCGTTGTCCAGCAGGGCGCAGGTATACCCGTCGCCCACCGCGACCTGCACCGCGCCGGTGAGCCCGGCCACCTTGACGGGCGTGCTGCTGTCATTGGTGGTGCCGTCGCCGAGCTGCCCCTTGCTGTTCAGGCCCCAGCACTTCACCGTCTGGGTCTGCAGCAGGGCGCAGGTGTGATCGTCGGCGGCGGCGATCTGGGCCAGGTTGAGCGGCAGGCCGCTCACCACTACCGGAGTGCTGCGATTGGTGGTGGTGCCGTCGCCAAGCTGGCCCTTGTCGTTGAAGCCCCAGCACCAGGCGCCGCCGTTGTGCACGAGCGCGCACACATGCGATCCGCCGGAGGTCACCGACTGCAGCTGCCCGGACAGTCCCTGCACCTTCACCGGCATCAGCCGGTTCTTGGTGGTGCCGTCGCCGATCTCACCCCAGGTGTTGTCGCCCCAGCAGCGCAGCGAGACCGACAGGCCGCCGCCGTGCACGAGCGCGCAGCCGCCGTACCCGGCCGCTATCTGCGACACCGCGCCGGCCGGGAGCCCGACCGCGGCGGCCGAGGTGTGCACGGTCACCAGCGGGCTGCCGTCCCCCACCATCTGGCCCCAGCACAGGGCACTGAGGCTCGCGGTCACCGCACAACTGGTGCTGGCACCACCGGTCACCTGCGCCGCCGTGTGCGGCGGGCCGGGGAGGCCGATCACCGGGGTGGGGATGGCCCGGTTCAGGGTGGAGCCGTCGCCGAGGGCGCCGGTGAGGTTCTTCCCCCAGCACTCCACCCGTGCCGACGTCAGCACGACGCAGGCGTGGTGGCCGCCGACCGCGATCTGGCTCGGGCCGCCGGGGCCGCCAGCCGGCGGGGTCTGCAGCCCGAAGGCCAGGGTGGGGAACGGGTCCTCCTGGCTGAAGCTGCCGTTGCCGAGCTGCCCGTACCCGTCCGCGTCGCCCCAGCACACCACGCTCGGCGTGGGCGTATTGGCGAGCGCGCAGCCGAAGTCCTCGCCAAGCCCGACCTGCTGCACCCCGGAGTTCAGGCTGGCGACCTGGGTCGGGACGTGGGCGTCGGTGAAGGTGCCGATGCCGAGCTGGCCGACGCTGTTGTTGCCCCAGCACTGGAGGTCGCCGCCCGAGGTGATGGCGCAGCTGTCGGCGGCGCCCGCGGCGATCGCGGTGGCCGCCTCCAGCGGCGTCGGCACCGGTGCGTCGCTGGCCGTCGTCGTGCCGTTGCCCAGCTCCCCGTTGCCGTTGTCGCCCCAGCACCACACCCGGCCGGTGGTCAGCAGCGCGCAGGCGTGGAAGTAGCCGGCCGCGACCGACACCACCCCGGTCAGCCCCTTGACCAGCTTGGGGGTGCTTGAGTCGTTGGTAGTGCCGTCGCCCAGCTCGCCGAAGTTGTTGTCGCCCCAGCACCGCGCTGTGTGCGTCGCGGTGACCGCGCAGCTGAACCCATCGCCGGCCGACACCTGAAGGCCCTGGAACGTGCCTGCCTGCACCGGCGCCGTGCTGTCCACGCTGGTGGTGCCGTTGCCGAGCTGGCCGAACGCATTCGCCCCCCAGCACCAGACCTGGTGGGCGGTGTCGATCGCGCAGGTGTGGTCGTGCCCGCCGGCCACGGCGATGGCCGGGGGCAGGCCCGCAACCGGTACCGGGATGGTCGAGTCCGCGACGGTGCCGTTGCCGAGCTGGCCCGTGGTGTTCTGCCCCCAGCACCAGACCGACTGGTCCGCCATGACAGAGCAGGTATGGCCGCCGCCCCCGGCGACGATGGGCGGCGTCACGGCCATGGCGGGCGCGGCGGGCACCACGGTGCCCGTGATCGTAACCGCCGAGGACACCAGCGCCAGCGCGGACGCGGCGACGGCGGCCCTTACCCGCCGCCGTCGGCGCCGCAGCGGACGCTCTCCGGAATGGGTTGCGGGCATGTCACTGATCCCCTGTTCTGACGGAAGCATGGCCCGACGCTAAGCGCGGTGGCCGGTCCGTCGCGTCGGGGAAACCCCTACGGTTACCGGGCTGCCGTTCCCGGCGGCGGCATCTTGGCGGCCAGTTCGGTGCGGGAGCGGACGCCGAGCTTGCGGTAGACGCGGGACAGGTTGGCCTCGACGGTCTTGCCGGACAGGAACAGCCGGGCGGCTATCTCCGTGTTCCGGAGCCCGGCCACGGCCAGCTCCGCGACGTGGAGTTCGGTGGGGGTGAGCCGGTCGGCGCTGCCCCGGCGGCCCCGGGCACGCCCGAGTTCCTCACCGGCCACCGCTGCCCACCGCGAGGCCCCGGCCGCGTCGAACATCGCGGCGGCCCGGCTCAGGCAGTCCTGGGCACGCTGCCGCTCGTTGCGGCGCCGGTGCAGGCGGCCCTGGGCGAGCAGGGTGCGCCCCAGCTCCACGGGCATGTCCAGGCCATCGTGTGCTGTCAGCGCGCGCCGGTAATCGGCCAGGGCCTGGTCGAGGCCGCCCCCGGCGGCATTGAGCAGCCCGCGACAGCGGCAGGAGACGGCCAGGATCCAAGGTCGCGGCAGAGCCGCAGCGCGAGCCTCGAGCCGGGCGACGAGCCGTTCGGCGCGGTCCAGGTCGCCGATCCCGATCACCGCCTCCGCGTGGTCGGCCTGGAAGCGCTGGTTGGCCGGCTCCCGGTTGTGCACCAGGTCGTTGATCTCCTCGGCTCTGGTGAACTGGCGGTCCGCCTCAGCGAGGTCCCCCGTCTGCAGGGCCGCCAAGCCAAGCGCCTCCCTGGCCATTCCCTCGAGTACCGCATCCGGGCGATCACGAAGGCGGTCCAGCACGTCCGAGGCGCAGGCGCGGGCGTCGTCCAGCTCGCCAGCATAGGCACGGACGTGTGCCCGGGCGCACAGCGCTACATCAAGGTAGGTCTCTTGCTCGGTCTGCGCCGCCAGATCCAGTGCCTCACTGGTCAGCGCGCGCGCCGAGTCCATGTGCCCGGTCATGGCCTCGATCCGCGCCAGGTGCGTGAGCGCCGGCCCCACCTGCGCATGATCACCTTGCTCGCGGAGTGCCTCGATGAGGTCCTCGAGCCGTTGCCGTGCGGTGCCGAAGTCGTCGAAGTTCCTCGCCCAGAAGGCGGGAACCGGGCTCATCACCCACCCGGCGGCCTGCCGCTGCAGCCGCATGCCCTTCTCGACCGCGGCGTGATCGGCACCGCGCCCGGAGTGCAGCTTGAACAACGCCACGACAAGCAGCGCGTAAGAGTACAGCTGCGGGCCCGCGCTCTCATCCATCAGCGCGAGCGCCGCCTCGCCGTGCTCCACGGCGACGTCGGCGTCGTCAGATCCGGATGCGATCCGGGTGTGGATGCGGGCCCGCAGCCCAGGCGTGGCCGCCTCGTCGAGCGCCTGGGACATCATCGCCAGGCCCTGCTCCGCTTCGCCCTGCACCCACAGCATGCTGCCCAGTTCGAGCAGAACCAGGGCCCGGTCCTCGCCCGCGGGAAGCGAGGCCAGGAACCGCTCCAGCTCCTGGCGCGCGCCGGTCGGGTCACCGGCGAAATAGCGCCGCTCGGCGAGTTCGGTCTCCCTGCGGACCAGGGTGGGGGTGTCGCCGGGCGGGGTCAGGTTACGGGCCAGCTCCGCAAGCTCTACGGCCACGTCGGCGGCTCCGTGCGCCGCCGCGGCCGCGGCCGCCTCGTCCAGGGCGGCTGCGGTGGCTTCATCGGGGCCGTCGGCCGCCAGGGCCAGGTGACGCGCCCGTGTCTTCCGGGCTGGTGGCCCGCTCCGCGAGGTCGCGGTGCAGCCTGCGGCGGCTGGCCTCCGGGAGCGAGGAGTACAGAGCCGATGCGAACAGGGGATGGGTGAACTCGACCCGGCCACCGGGGCGCACCCGGACGATGCCCGCCACCTCCGCCGCGGCCAGCGCGTCCAGGTCCAGGTCGGCGGTGGACGGCCGGGCCATCGCGGCCACCCGGCGAGCACGTCACGGGTGGCCCGGGGGAGCCGGCGCAGCCGCAGCAGCACCAGGTCGCGGTGGTCGCCGGGGATGGGCAGCGGCTGGCTCGGCGGCGGCACGCCGAGGCGCTGCACCTCCCGGCCGATCTCCAGGGCGTAGAACGGGTTGCCGCCCGCGGCCCGGTGGATCCGGACCAGCACCGGCCGGGCGAACGACGAGCCGAGCGTGCGGGCGAACATCTGGTGGATGCGCGGCCACGCTGAGCGGGCCCACCTCGACGCGGGTGATCGTCTGCCGGTCCAGTGACGCCTCCACCGCGGCGAACGCGCCGGTCCGCTGGCCAGCGGGCCCCTCGGTGCGCACGGTCGTCACCAGCCGCAGTTGCGGGTCGTCCAGCCGCCGCAGGGCGAAGCCCAGGGCCCGGGCCGAGGCCGGGTCCAGCCACTGGGCGTCGTCCACGGCGAGCATCAGCGGGCCGTCGCCCGCGATCAGCCCGAGCAGGGCGGTCAGGCCGGTGCCGACCGCGCGGGGATCGAGGTCGATGCCGCCGGCTTCCTCGCGCAGCAGGGCCACGCCCAGCGCGCGGCGCTGCGGTGCCGGGAGCCTGGCGAAGGCGTCATCGGGAACGCTGCGCAGCAGATCGGCCAGGCCGACGTGAGGAGAGCCCGGCGTCGGAAGCGGCCGGGCGGCAGGAGAGCACGTGCCAGCCCGCCGCACGGGCCCGGCTGGTGGCCTCGGTCCACAGCGTGGTCTTCCCGATGCCCGGCTCGCCCTCGATGACCAGGACAAGCCGCGGTCCCGCTGGCCCGGCCGCGCCGTCGGGCGCAAGCCAGGCCTCGATCTGGCCAAGCTCAGTGTCCCTGCCCAGCGCGCCGGCCGCAGGTGCGCTTGCTTCCCGGATCGGCATATTCCGCCACCGCCGTCCCCATTCCCGGGGAATCCTAACCCGCGGCCATAGGGCCAGGTGGCTGTACTGGCCTGGGGGGCCTGGCCGCTGCTCAGGCCGGGTCAGGCAACCCGGCCAGCGCGGGCGCCGCGACCCGGACCGGTGCCGGGCCGGGCACCCGGACCAGCAGGGCCCGGGGCAGCACGGTCACGGTCAGCTCCCGCCCCGGGGCGAGCACCTCGCCGTCGACCTGCCGCGGCAGGTCCCGGTCGGCGCGAATCTCCACCCGGCGGGCCCGGTACCGGGTCAGCCGGCGGTCGTCACGGCGGCTCGCGGTCAGCACCCGGCGCGCCACCACGCCCCAGTCCAGCAGCGAGGACGGCGCCAGGACGCCGACGTCGAGCTGGCCATCGTCGAGCCGGGCGTCCGGCAGCAGCCTGAAGCCGCCGGGCAGCAGGCCGGCGTTGCCGACCACGACCGACCCGGCGGACGATGGCCAGCGGCGTGCCGTCGAGGCTGATGCCGAAGGCCGCGTGGCGGCCGCGGGTGTGCCAGGCGCCCACCGCGGCGTAGGCAAGCCACCCGGCCCTGGTCTTGAGCCGGGCGGGCGTCGCGCCGACCACCGCCGCGTCGGTGCCGAGCCCGGCCATCGCGACGAACGTGATCCCGTCGGCCGTCGCGAGATCGATGCGCCGCTCGTGCCCGCCGAACACGCAGGCCAGCGCGGCGTCCAGCCGGGCCGGGAGGCCCAGGGCCCGCGCGGCCAGGTTGGCGGTGCCCCTGGGCACGATCGCCAGCGGCACCGCGGTGCCGGTCAGAGCCTGCGCGCAGGCCCTGACCGTGCCGTCACCGCCGACGGCGACCACCAGCCGGGCCCCGGCGCCGACCGCCTCGCGGGCCAGGCCGGTGCCCGGGTCGTCGGTGGTCGTTTCGGCCAGCAGCCAGTCCCAGCCGGCCGCCGTGGCCGCCGCGGCGCAGCGGGCCGCGACCCGGGCCGCGCCGCGGACCCGGGCCGGGTTCAGCACGAACGCGGCGGTGTTCAGAGGCTGTCCCGTTGCTGCTGGAGAAAGGCCCGCTCCGCGCCGTTGGTGGCGCCCGCGATGGCCGCCTCGTAAGCGGCCGCGGCCTCCTCCCGCCTGCCGAGCCTGCGCAGCAGGTCGGCGCGGGTCGCGTGGAACAGGTGATAGCCGTCGAGGCTGAGCTGGCCGAGTTCATCGAGCGCGGCGGCCGGGCCGCGCACCTCGGCGAGCGCCACGGTCCGGTTGAGGGCCACCACGGGTGTCGGCGCCACCGCCATGAGCTGGTCGTACAGCGCGAGGATCTGTGCCCAGTCGGTGTCCGCCGCGACGGTGGCGTCGCTGTGCACCGCGCCGATCGCGGCCTGGATCTGGTAGGGCCCGGGATGGTTGCGGCGCAGGCACGTCCGGACCAGATCCTGGCCTTCGGCGATCATGGCCCGGTTCCACCGGCTCCGGTCCTGGTCGGCGAGGAGCACCAGGGTGCCGGCCGGGCCGGTGCGGGCCGGGCGCCGGGCCGCGGTGAGCAGCAGCAGCGCCAGCAGGCCCAGTGCCTCGGGCTCGTCGGGCATCAGCCCGGCAAGCAGCCGGGCCAGGCGGATCGCTTCGTCGCACAGATCGCCACGGATCAGGTCATCGCCGGCCGAGGCGGTGTACCCCTCGTTGAAAACGAGGTAGATGACCGCCAGCACGAACGGGAGCCGGTCGGGCAGTTCTGGGTCCCCGGGGACCCGGTAGGGGATGCCCGCGTCGCGGATCTTCCGCTTGGCCCGGACGAGCCGCTGCGCCACCGTCGCCTCGGGCACCAGGAACGCGCGGGCGATCTCCGGGGTCTGCAGCCCCGCGATGAGCCGCAGCGTCAGGGCGATCTGGGCCTCGGCGGCGAGTGCCGGGTGACAGCAGGTGAATATCAGCCGCAAGCGGTCATCGGGCACGGGTCCCACCTCCGGTGGCTCGGCGTCGGCGAGCATGCGGGTGGCCTCCGCCTCGCGGCCGTGACGGGAGGATTCCCGGCGCAGCCGGTCCAGCGCCTTGTTGCGGGCCGTGGTGACGATCCAGCCACCGGGGTTGGGTGGCACCCCGGTCTCCGGCCATCGCTGCGCGGCCACGGCAAAGGCTTCGGCTACCGCTTCCTCGGCGATGTCGATGTCACCGAATACGCGGATCAGGGTCGCGACGGCGCGCCCGTAGCTCTCCCGGTACACGCGCTCGAGGGCAGCCCCACCGCCCCATTCCCCCTTCACTGCCTACTCCGGCTCCTCCTGGAACGGCCGGACCTCCACCGGCCAGCCGCACGCGGCGGAACCCTTGGCCGCCCAGGCCAGCGCCGCGTCCAGGTCGGCGGCCTTGATGACCCAGAAGCCGCCGATCTGCTCCTTGGTCTCCGCGTACGGCCCGTCGGTCGTGACGACCTGGCCGCCCTGGGCCCGGACGACGGTGGCCGTGGACGACGGATGCAGCCCGCCCGCGAACACCCAGGCGCCGGCCGCCTGCACCTCTTCGTTGAAGGCGTCGACCGCCTGATAGGCACGCTGCATCTCCTCGGCCGGTGGGGTGTCCTCGCCGGCCGCCTCCGCGCTGTACACGGCGAGCAGGTACTGCTTCATCGTGGTGCTCCCTTCGTCTGGGCCGGGACCATACCGGCTCTCTTTGTTGTTCACGAATACCGGACGCTGGAATCGACACCCGGCGGCCGGCAACCAGCCCACTGCGGGCACGATGGAAGGACCATGACGCTCATCGACCAGCTTCCGGCGGAGGCCGGGCCCGACTCGGTGTTCGACGCCTTCGCCGCCTGGGCGGGGGAGCAGGGCTTCACCCTGTACCCGCACCAGGAGGAGGCGCTCATCGAGATCGTGTCGGGCGCCCACGTGATCGTGAGCACCCCGACCGGATCCGGCAAGAGCCTGATCGCCACGGGCGCGCACTTCGCCGCCCTGGCCCAGGGCGTGCGCAGCTTCTACACGGCGCCGATCAAGGCACTGGTGTCGGAGAAGTTCTTCGCCCTCTGCGACATCTTCGGGCCCGCCAGCGTCGGCATGATGACCGGCGACGCGAGCGTGAACGCCACGGCGCCGGTCATCTGCTGCACCGCCGAGGTACTGGCCAACATCGCGCTGCACGACGGCGAGGCGGCCGATGTCGGCCAGGTGGTGATGGACGAGTTCCACTTCTACGCCGACCCGGCAAGGGGCTGGGCCTGGCAGGTGCCGCTGATCGAGCTGCCGCAGGCGCAGTTCGTGCTGATGTCGGCCACCCTCGGCGACGTCAGCCGGTTCCAGCGGGACCTGACCCGGCGCACCGGCCGCGGCCGCCGTGGTCAGCTCCGCGGAGCGCCCGGTGCCACTGGTCTTCTCCTACGTGCTCACCCCGCTGCACGAGACGCTCCAGGAGTTGCTGGCGACGCAGCAGGCGCCGGTCTACGTGGTGCACTTCACCAGGGCCGCCGCGGTCGAGCAGGCACAGGCCCTGATGAGCATCAACGTCTGCACCCGCGCGGAGAAGGACGCGATCGCCGAGCTGATCGGTAATTTCAGGTTCACCGCGGGCTTCGGCAAGACGCTGTCGCGGCTGGTCCGCCACGGCATCGGCGTGCACCATGCGGGCATGCTGCCCCGGTACCGGCGGCTGGTGGAGACGCTGACCCAGGCGGGCCTGCTCAAGGTCATCTGCGGCACGGACACCCTCGGCGTCGGCATCAACGTGCCGATCCGCACCGTGCTGTTCACCGCGCTGTCCAAGTACGACGGGACCAAGGCCCGGCTGCTGCAGGCGCGGGAGTTCCATCAGATCGCCGGGCGGGCCGGCCGGGCTGGCTTCGACTCGGCCGGCACGGTGGTCGTGCAGGCCCCCGAGCATGTCGTGGAGAACGAGCGGGCGCTGGCCAAGGCCGGTGACGACCCGAAGAAGCGCCGCAAGGTGGTGCGCAAGAAGCCACCGGACCGCTTCGTGTCCTGGGGCAAGCCGACGTTCGACCGGCTGGTGGCGGCCGACCCCGAGCCGCTGCAGTCCAGTTTCGTGGTCAGCCACGCCATGCTGCTCGGCGTCATCGGCCGGCCGGGGGATGCATTCGCCGCGATGCGGCACCTGCTCACCGACAACGACGAGCCGCCCGCCGCGCAGCGCCGCCACATCCGGCGCGCCTTCGCCATCTACCGCGCGCTGCTGGCTGGCGGCGTGGTGGAGCGGCTCGATGAGCCGGACGAGCAGGGGCGCCGCTGGCGGCTGACCGTGGACCTGCAGGAGGACTTCGCGCTGAACCAGCCGCTGTCGCCGCTGGCGCTGGCCGCCATCGGGCTGCTTGACCGGGACTCGCCCGGGTACCCGCTGGACGTGGTGTCGGTCATCGAGGCCACCCTGGACGACCCGCGCGAGCTGCTGGCGGCGCAGCGGTTCAAGGCCCGCGGCGAGGCCGTGGCGCAGATGAAGGCCGACGGCATCGAATACGAAGAGCGGATGGAGCTGCTCGAGGACGTCACCTACCCGATGCCGCTCGCCGACCTGCTCGGTGCTGCCTACGA
This sequence comes from uncultured Actinomycetes bacterium, assembly GCA_963726415.1. GTDB lineage: Bacteria > Actinomycetota > Actinomycetes > Streptosporangiales > Streptosporangiaceae > DASXKD01. Next base: position 81,048 of record CAVSCM010000036.1, on the reverse strand, counting down.
GATGTACCGGCGGGGTCATCCCTGGGTCGCCGACCACGAGCTGTCGCCCAAGTCGGTGGCCAGGGACATGTATGAGCGGTCGATGACCTTCACCGAGTACATCGGTTTCTACGGACTGTCCCGCGGCGAGGGGCTGGTGCTGCGTTACCTGGCCGGTGCCTACAAGGCGCTGCGGCAGACCGTCCCCGAGGAGGCCAGGACCGAGGAGCTCACCGACCTGATCGAGTGGCTGGGGGAGCTGGTCAGGCAGACCGACTCCAGCCTGATCGACGAATGGGAGCGGCTGCGCAGCCCGGCCGGGGAGCAGGCGGCCCCGCTGGACGAGCGGCCGCCGCCGGTCACGGGCAACCGGCGGGCCTTCCGGGTGCTTGTGCGCAACGCGCTGTTCCGCCGCGTGGAGCTCGCCGCACTGGAGCACTACGAGGAGCTCGGCGAACTGGACGCCGGGGCCGGCTGGGACGCGGCGGCCTGGGCGGAGGCCCTCGAGCCCTACTTCGCCGAGCACGACGAGATCGGCACCGGAGCCGACGCCCGCGGCCCGGCCCTGCTCATCATCGACGAGCAGCCCGCCCGCTGGTCGGTACGACAGATCCTCGACGACCCGGCGGGCGATCACGACTGGGGGATCAGCGCCGAGGTCGACCTCGAGGCCTCCGACGCGGCGGGCACGGCGGTGCTCCGGGTCACCGAGGTGGGCCAGCTCTAGCGCTGCTCAGGTCAGCCCATCGACTTGGCGCCGTCGAGCGACTCCCTGATGATGTCGGCGTGCCCGGCGTGCTGAGAGGTCTCGGCGATCACGTGCAGCAGCACCCGGCGTGCCGACCAGCGGGCGCCGGGCGGGAACCAGGGCGCCTCGGGCAGCGGCTGGGCGGCGTCCAGATCGGGCAGCCCGGCCACGACTTCGGCGGTTTCCTCGGCGGCCCTGGCGTACTCCGCCAGGAGGCCGGCCAGGGTGTCCCCGGGCTCCATGCGGAACGCGGACAGCCAGTCGCCGACGCTCGACTGGTCCCACGCCATCGCCGTCGGGCCCACCTGGATGAAGCGGATCCACTGCCGCTCGGTCAGCGTCACGTGCTTGATCAGGCCGCCGAGGGACAGCTCACTCACGGTGGTCCGCAGCGCGGCCTGCTCATCGGTCAGGTCACGGGTCGTGTTCCGCAGGAAGAAACGGGTCCTGGCCAGCGACTCCAGCAGGTCGGCGCGCTCACCGGTCTGAGCGTGCGTGGTGCTCATGGGCTTCGCCTTTCCTGGGGGTTTCGGTAACTCGACCCTACGAGGCTGGTCAGACATCCTCCTGGCTGGTCTCGGGCGCGGCGTTGCTGGTCAGACGATAGGCGGCGGGTTCGAATCGGCGCTGGCGGCGAGAGCAGGATCCCAATCGCACACCGTGCACGCGTGCCGGAACACCGACCGGGCGAACTCGAGCGCCACCGCGTGCGGGTCCGCGGCGGCGCGCACATCGTCCCAGTCGAGAACGTATTCGCCCAGCGTCCCGTCCCAGCGCGCCGCGGGCGGGGACAGGGCCTTTCCGGGAAAATCCTCCTCGACCGGGTGCGCGTAGGCGTAGAACGCCGCCCGCGGGTAGCGCCCGTCGCCGGGCCACCAGCCGACGGCGACCTCCTGTGAGTCCATGGCGTTGCGCATGATGAAGTCGCCTGAGGGCGGGTCGGCGGGCTGGCCGGAGAACAGGCTCACCGCGAGATCAAAGGAGCCCCACCACGCGTGGACGGGGGTGGACCGGCCCCGGTACGGCGCGCGGAATGCCGCGAGGACCGCGGCGGCCCGGGTCGCCGCGGCGAAATAGTCGCTTACCTGGGCCGGGTCATAGCTGGCGTGCTCGGTGTCGGCGTCAAGCGGCACGCTCCAGGCGACCTCCTGTGGCTTCGGGTTGATCCGGACCTCGCCGGCCACCGCGCGGACCGCCGCGAGCACCTCCCTGGTCACCTCCCCGACGGCCCGGTCCGGGGTGAGCGGGATGCGCTCGGCGAACCCAGCGCTGTGCTCCACGACGGCCTCGTGGGCGCGCAGGTCGAGCAGCACGGCAACGGCGCCGGAGCCGTTCGGCGCCGGCAGCGGTGCGGTCTCCCAGCCGCGCGCGGTCAGCTGCAGCGCCGCGTGCTGCAACTGCGGCTCAGGCGGGGCGAGCCTGGCGGCGAGCTTGCCAAGCACCTGGGTGTGCGCGTGCAGCGTGTCGCAGGTTGCCCGCCAGGTCTCATAGGAGCACGCGGGCCAGGAACCGGCCATGAGCGGCACCCTATTGCCGGACACCGCGAGCCTCAACCTCGGTTACGCTGCGTGAGATGAAGATCCGTACCGCGGCGGGCCCGGCCAGCGCCGAACTCGACGCCGCCGCGGATCCGCCGTTCCTGCTGGTGCTGACGCACGGGGCGGGGGGCGGCACGGGCAGCGCCGACCTGCTGGCGGCGCGGCAGGCCGGGCTGGACCAGGGTGCGGCGGTGGCCCGGGTGATGCAGCCCTACCGGCTGCGCGGTGCCCGCGCGCCGGGCTCCGCCGTCCGGCAGGACGAGGCCTGGCTGGAGATCATCGCCAAGCTGCGGCGGCGGTTCCCCGGGGTGCCGCTGATCCAGGGCGGCCGGAGCAACGGGGCCAGGGTGGCCTGCCGCACGGCGCGCGCGGCCGGTGCCCTGGCCGTGCTGGCATTGGCCTTCCCGCTGCATCCGCCGGGCCGCCCGGAGCGGTCGCGGGCCGCCGAACTGGCGGAGGCGGGTACGGAGGTGCTCGTGGTCAATGGGGCCGCCGACCCGTTCGGAGTTCCCGAGGCGGCCGGTGCGATCCGGGTGGTGGCGCTGCCTGGCGCGACCCACGCACTCAAGGGCCAAGGTGGCGCGATCCGCCAGGTGGCCGGCTCCTGGCTAGCCGAAGTACTGGTTAGCGCAGAGCAGCGGTCCGGTGCGGCTGGATGATCTCGCCGTCGGGAAGCAGTTCGCCGGTGTCCTCGAAGATCACGACACCGTTGCAGAGCAGCGTCCAGCCCTGCTCCGGGTGGCTGGAGACGGCGCGGGCCGCCTCGCGGTCGGTTGCGTGTGCGTCCGGGCACTGAGGCATGTGTGGGCACATGATTGCCCCCTGGTCAAGTGTGCTCTCGTGGCTCTTTCGCTTCGGTGTGGCCGGTGTGACCGGTGCGGTTGTAGAGCCGTTCGGCCGGGCCAAGGTCACTTTCTGCAGTTAGGCCACTACAGGCTGATTTGAGGTGGCGACCGGTCTCGCCCTGGCCCTCGGGAGCCCGGCTGGCTGTCTCGGCAGCCGGACGATGCCGGTCAGCCGATGGGTCTCCCGCAGGGTGAGCAGTCGCTCTGCCTCCATGGTCCAGGCCCTGACGGGTCCCGTCGCCATGGCCTTGCGCCGGTAGATGCGGTCGTCGTAGCCGCGTGGCCCGATCTCCGCCCGCTGCGCGGCGAACCCCGCCCGCATGACGTCGGTCAGGGCACTGTCGAGGTGCTTGCCCGCCCGGTGCAGCTCCTCCAGGCTGGCGCCGTTGGCCTGCGCCTCCCGCAGGTGCTGCTCGGCCGCCTGCGCCTGGGCGAAGAGGTCATCGAACCGCTCCGCGAGGGTAACGTCAGCGTCGTACTTGGCCGCCGCCTCCGGGCTGACGGGCGTGCGCTTTGCCATCACACGCCCAGCTTAAGGCACCCGGGGTATCCGCCAGGAACGGACGCGCGGAGCGGGCCGTGGGCTATCCGCGGGCTGCATGGCGTCCGTCGGGTGAACAGAGCGGAGGCTAGCGCGCGAAGTAGTGCCAGCCGAGCCACCACCAGCCGGCCAGTACCAGCGCCCGGCCGATCTTCGGCCGCATCAGGTAGCCGAGCCACTGGCCGACCGTGGGGATGCGGGAGCCGGGCCGCCGGGCCAGGATCTCCAGCACGATCATGGCCACGACCGCCACCGCGAACCCGGCGATGGTGATGGCGCGCGTGGGGATCGGGGGCATGCTCACCGCCTTACCAGGGCCCAGCCGGCCAGCAGCCACACCAGGATGGCCGCGCTCTTGACCGGGTGCGGGTCCAGCAGCGGGTCAACGAGGTTGGTGAAGGATGGATGCCAGGGCCAGGAGTTGTCCCGCCAGGCGGACGCCTCCCACTCGAAGAACGCCGCCAGGCAGATCACCCAGTACGACATGCCGACCATGTCCAGCTCGGCGGGTGGCGGAATGCGCTCCGGCGGCCGGAAGGAGGCGATGAGCCCGAGTACCGCCCCGGGGATGACCACTCCCACCAGTGCCCCGCGGCTGAACGGGGCCGCGGCCGCGACCACCCAGGCGTACCCGGCGAGCCCGGCAAAGATCAGTGCGAGCAGGACCAGGTGCGCGGGGCGGCGCGGCCTGGCAACCTGCCACCAGCGACCGGGCTGGTCGCTCCGGGCCGGGGCCGGGTTTGTCGCCATACCATCTCCCGCCATCATGGTCCCACCGCGGCGGCGGCCGCGTGCCTGCAAGTCCGTGCCGGCAGGCGAATCCCTAAGCGAGGCTGGACTGCCAGCTGGCATGCAGGGCAGAGTACCGGCCGCTGCCCGCAAGCAGCAGATCCGGCGGCCCGTCCTCGACGACCTCGCCCTCGCTCATCACGAGCACCCGGTCGGCGATCGCCACCGTGGACAGCCGGTGCGCGATGATCAGCGCGGTGCGCCCGGCCAGGATCGTGCGCAGCGCCGCCTGCACGGCCCGCTCGCCGGGCAGGTCGAGCAGCGACGTCGCCTCGTCGAGCACCAGCACCGAGGGGGCCGCCAGGAACACCCGCGCGAACGAGATGAGCTGGCGCTGGCCCGCGGACAGCCGGCCGCCGCGCTTGCCGACCTCCTCGTCGTAGCCGCGGGGCAGGGCGGTGATGAAGGCGTCGGCACCGATCGCCTTCGCGGCGGCGATGATCTCCGCCCGGCCGGCGCCCGGCTTGCCCAGCTCGATGTTGTCCGCGATCGACCCGGTGAACAGGAAGTTCTCCTGAGTGACCAGCACCACCTCGGACCGCAGCCGCTCGGCTGCCAGGTCCCGCAGGTCGGTGCCGTCGAGCAGGACGCTGCCCTCACGCGGGTCGTAGAAGCGGGCCACCAGCCGGGCCACGGTGGTCTTCCCCGCACCGGTCTCGCCGACCAGCGCCACCGTCTGGCCCGCCGGAATCCGCAGGTTCATATCCGGCAATACGATCGCCTCGCGGTACCCGAACCGCACCGAGCGCAGCCAGAGTTCCCGGCCGGGCCCCCTGGGGGGCGGCAGTTCCGCCGGGACCTCGGGCTCGGGCACCCCCAGTGGCTCGTCGAGCACCCCGGAGATCTTCTCCAGCGCGGCACCGGCGGACTGGAACGAGTTGTAGAACTGCGACAGGTCTTGCAGTGGGTCGAAGAAGCGCTGCAAGTACAGCAGGAACGTGGCGAGCACGCCCACCTTGATGTCGCCGTTCGCCACGCGCAGCCCCCCGTACAGCAGCACGGCGCCCGTGGCCAGGTTGCCGACCAGGGTGATCCCCGGTGAGTACACCGCAATCAGCCGCATCGAACGCAGGGTGGCCGAGGCGTTGCGTCCGTTCAGCATTGAAAAGATCTCTTCGTTGCGGCGCTCCCGGCGGAAAGCCTGTACCGCGCGGATGCCGCCGAAAGTCTCCACGAAGGCGATGATCACCTCCGCGATCGCCTCCCGGCTGCGCCGGTAGGCGAGCGCCGACTCGCGGCGGAACCAGAGGGTGAGTGCGATCAGCGGGCCGAACCCGAGCAGCACCACCAGGGCCAGCGGCCAGTCCAGCAGCAGCATGCCCACGCCCACGAGCAGCAGCGAGAAGACCGCCGACACCAGCGAGTCGAGGCCCTCCTCGAACAGGTCGGAGATCGAGTCGATGTCCGACGTCTGCCGGGAGATGACCCGGCCCGAGGTGTATCGCTCGTGGAAGGCCACCGGCAGCCGCTGGAAGTGCGCGAACAGCCGGCGGCGCAGTTCCCTGACCACGCCCTCACCGAACCGGCCGACCTCCCGGACGAACGCGCGGGTCGTGATGGCCTGCACCACGACCGCCACGAAGAACGCGGCCATGATCGCGGCCAGCGGGGCCACGTCGTGGCCGTGCCACAGCGGCGGTATGCCGCGGTCGATCGCCACCCCGACCAGCCACGGCCCGGCCAGGGCCGCCAGGTTCGCCACCACGATCAGCGCCAGCGCCCAGGTCACCTGGCGCCGGTAGGGCCGCAGCAGCCCGGTGAGCAGCCGCCTGGCCCGCCTGCGCAGCAGGGCCGACAGCTTGCCGGTGACCATCTCGGCGTTCTCCGCGGCAACGCCCCGCCATGGTTGCTCGCTCACCTGGCCACCGCCTGCTCGGAGTCGTCGCGGGAATCGGCTGCCACGTCGCCCATCAACTCGACGTAGCGGGGCTCGGTGGCGAGCAGTTCCGCGTGGCTGCCGGTCGCCACGATCCGGCCGTCGGCGAGCAGGGCCACCCGGTCGGCGAGCAGCACGGTGGACGGGCGGTGCGCGACAAGCAGCGCGGTCGTACCTGCGAGCGCTTCCCGCAGCGCGGCGGTCACCTTCTCCTCGGTGCGCACGTCCAGCGCGGACAGCGGGTCGTCGAGGACAAGCACGGGCGGCTTGGCCAGGATGGCCCGGGCCAGGGCCAGCCGCTGCCGCTGACCGCCGGACAGCGCCATGCCCTGCTCGCCGATCCTGGTGTCCAGGCCCCAGGGCAGCCGGGCCACGAATCCCGCGTGGGCCACCGCAAGGGCCTGCTCGATCTGCTCGTCGGTGGCGTCCGGCGCGCCGAACGTGACGTTCTCCCGCACGCTTACCGAGAACAGCGTGGGGTCCTCGAACCCGCTGCCGATCAGGGTGCGAAGCACCGCCAGCGGAACGTCGCGGATGTCGGTGCCGTTCAGGGTGATCGACCCGGCGGTCGGGTCGGCCAGCCGCGGCACCAGTTGCAGCAGCGTGGTCTTGCCGGAGCCTGTGGCGCCGGTCAGCGCGAGGGTCTGGCCCGGCTCCAGGTCGAGCGACACCCCGCGCAGCACCGGCCGCTCGGTGCCCGGGTAGCGGAACTCCACCCGGTCGAAGCGAACAGTGCTGGCCCGGGGGGACGACCCCCCGGAACCCCCCGGTGGCCTGCGGCCCCGTTCCTCCGTCACCGGGCCGCGGGCCCAGGCGGTCGAGGTAGAGCCGGCGGGGGCCGAGCTGGACACGGCCGTCTTGCTGGACACGGCAGGCGGGGTGTCGAGGATCTCGTACACGCGCTGTGCTGCCGTGGCGGCCTCCTGGCCGCTCGCCAGGATGTACCCCATCGCCTCGATCGGCCAGACCAGTTCCAGCGTGAGCGTGATGAACGCGACCAGGCCGCCGAGCGTCAGCGCGTGCTGGCTGGTCGCGATGGCGCCGAGCAGCACGATGAGCCCGATGACGGCGTTCGGGATGAGGTCGAGCGTGGCCCAGAACGAGCCGCGCAGCCGTGCCTTCTCGATCTGGGTCTGGTAGACCAGCGACGCCTGGGCGCCGTGCCTGGCCTGTGCCTGCGCGCGGCGGCCGAGTGCCTTGAGCACGGCGATCCCGGTGGCGGCCTCCTCGACGTAGGTGGCCAGGTCGCCCTGCTGGTCCTGGGCCCGCCGGGACAGCACCCGGTAGCGCCGCTCGAACCGGTGGCACACTATCCCCACCGGCAGGAAGATCCCGCCGGTGATCACGCCCAGCCACCAGTTGAGGTGGATCAGCAGCGCGACGACCGCGACGAACGTGACCGCGTTGGTGATCAGGAACACGGTGCCGAACCCGGCGAACCGCCGGATCGCCGACAGGTCGGTGGTGGCGCGGGACAGCAGTTGCCCGGACTGCCACTCGTCGTGGAACCCGATGTCGAGCCGCTGCAGGTGCGCGTACAGGTCGCGGCGCATGGCTTGTTCCATGCCAGTAACGGCGCTGGCCTGTACCCAGCGCCGGGTGAAGTTCAGCGCTGCCTGCGCTATGCCGAGCCCGATCGCGGCGAGGCCGATGGGCAGCAGCAGGCTGCGGTCACCGGTCTGGAGCGCGCCGTCGATCAGGGCCTTGGTCAGCAGCGGGATCGCCAGAGCGGTGGCGACCGAGGCACACGCGGCCGCCAGCATTCCGATCAATCGCCACAGGTAGGGCCGCAGATAGCTGCGGAGCCGCCACAGCGCCGCCAGCGGTGTCGCCGGGGAATGGGCACGCGCGCCGGCAGCAGCGTGCACAGAGGGCATTATCGTGACGCTAACCGCCGGGCCGCGCGTATGTCATCTGGTTTTCTGCCGCGCCCGGCGGCCGCCGGGAGCCGCGGTACCTGCCCGGTTGCCACCTGATCGCGGTTATATGGCCTGTTTCGTGGCGAAACCATGCCCGTGACGGGGGTAGCGGAGCGACCCCGACTCTGGCACGCTGGCTAGCCCGGCCCGTGGGGCGTGGCCGGGACGGACCGTTGGGGGCAGTCCATGACTGATTGGGCACCTGGCCCGGCGCTCGCCGCATACCACTCCGGCGTGACCGTCATCTGTCAACTGGTTGCCCCGTTCACCGACGAGGCGTGGGCCGCCCCGACCACCTGCTCCGAGTGGCGCACCGCCGACCTGGCCGGGCATCTGCGCTGCGCCGCCGACGATTACCACGAATACCTCGACGACGCCCCGGTCAGCCGGATGGCCCGGCTGATGGCCCGCGGCCCCAGCCCCGAGAGCCTGGCCCGCAAGCTGGCCAGGCAGAACGCGGCCGAGCTTGCGGCGCTCCCCGACGCGACAGGTCCCGAGCACATCGCCGCGTTCGCGGCCGCCGCGCGCGCCTACGCCGACCGTGCCCTGGGGATCTGGGATCTGCCGCACCACCGGTTCCGCGACACCGTGGTGACCGTGGGCGGCATGGTGGGCGCCGCCTGCGCCGAGTGGCACCTGCACGCCTGGGATCTGGCCGCCTCACTGGGCAAGGACTACCAGCCGGCCAGCCCGGAACTGCTGGCCGCCGGCTGGCAGGCGGGCATGCCGCACCTGCCACTTGATACCCGCGTGCACGTGGCATCGCGCGGTGCCGCCGTCGCGGGCGCGGCGGTTGCGGTCGCGGATGGCCCGGCCAACGGTCACCCCTACGCGGGCGTCGGCCACGACGGTGCCTGGGAGGCGCTGCTGCGCGCCTCCGGCCGCCTCCCGCGGTTATCGTTTCCCCGGGGCGGAGGGAGCACGGATGAGCCTGGATGTCAGCGTGGTGCGGGCCATGTACCCGGCACTGGCCGACGGTTACGCCTACCTCGACGGCGCGGCGGGCACCCAGCTGCCCGCGCCGGTGATCGACGCGATCAGCGGCGCGCACCGGTCCGGGCTTGGCAACTCCGACGGCGCGTTCCCGGCCAGCGCGCGGTCCGACGCGATCGTGGCCGAGTGCCGCCAGGCCATCGCCGACCTGGTGGGCGGGAACCCGGCCGGCGTCATCCTCGGGCCGAACATGACCACGCTAACCTACCGGCTCGCCGCCACGCTGGCCAAGGACTGGCGCCCGGGTGACGAGGTGATCGTGTCCCGGCTGGACCACGACGCGAACATCCGGCCGTGGGTGCAGGCGGCCGGGCGGGCCGGCGTGGTGGTCCGCTGGGCCGAGATGGACCTGCCCGCAGCGGAACTGCCCGCCGGGCAGTACGACGCGCTGCTCAGCGAGCGGACCCGGCTGGTGGCGGTGACCGCGGCAAGCAACATCCTCGGCACCCGGCCGGACGTGGCCGCGATCACCGCGAAGGCCCGCGCCGCGGGCGCGCTCAGCTACGTGGACGGGGTGCACGCCACCCCGCACGGCCCCACCGACGTCGCCGCGCTCGGTGCCGACTTCTACGCCACCAGTGCCTACAAGTGGTCCGGGCCGCACATCGGCGCGGTCATCGCCGATCCCGCGCTGCTTGAGCCGCTGCGGCAGGACAGGCTGGACCCCGCGCCCGGCACCGTACCCGACCGGTTCGAGTGGGGCACCCCCTCCTTCGCCGACTACGCCGGAGTCACCGCCGCGGTGGACCACTTGGCCGGGCTTGACGCCACGGCGGCCGGGACCAGGCGGCAGCGCCTGCTCACCTCGATGGCCGCCGCACACGAGCATGAGCAGGGGCTGCTGCGCGTGCTGCTGGCCGGGCTGGCCGCGCTGGACAAGGTCACGCTGTACGGCAACGCCCACAACCGCACCGCCACCGTGTACTTCAACGTGGCCGGCCTGACCCCGCGGGCGGTCGCGGAGCACCTGGCAGAGCGCCAGGTGAACGTCTGGGACGGGGACAACTACGCCTGGGAACCGGCGGGCGCGCTGGGCATCAGGGACACCGGCGGCGCGGTCCGGGCCGGGCTTGTGCACTACAACAACCGCTCCGATGTGGACCGGTTGCTCGCGGCCATTGCCGAACTGGCCGGCTAATTGCCTCGTCTTGTCACCCGAACGGACCCGTTCTGCCGCTTAACCTGGCATTCTGGCTCGGTGGAGCATGCTGGCACGGGGATGATCCATCACATCGAGCTCTGGGTACCGAACCTGACCAGGGCCGAGGCCAGCTGGGGATGGCTACTGGTCGAGCTGGGTTACCAGCCGTTCATCCAGTGGCCCGAGGGGCAGAGCTGGCGGGCGGGTGCCATCTACATCGTCCTGGAGCAGTCGCCTGACAGGGTGGCCGGCCGTCACGACCGGTGCCGCCCCGGAATGAACCATCTGGCCTTCCACGTCGCCTCCAGGGAAGAGGTGGACAAGCTCACTGAGGAAGCACCGCAGCACGGGTGGCGGCTGCTTTTCAGCGACCGCCACCCGCATGCGGGCGGCCTTGACCACTACGCGGCCTACCTGGAGGACCGGGACGGCTACGAGGTCGAACTGGTCGCGCCGTCGTAGGGGTGCGCCCCGCGGCCTTGCGTCACCCCGACCACACCGTGGCCGACAGCCGCAGGTCCCGTGAGGAGCGGCCGACCTGCACGGTGAACTCGCCCGGCGGCCATGTCCACTGCCGGGCCTCCTCGTCGAACACCGCGAAAAGCCGGGCGGGCACCCGCAGGGTCACTTCGGCCGCCTCGCCGGGCGCGGCCGTCACGCCACCGAAGGCGCCCAGTACCCGCACCGGCCGGCTGCCCTTGGGCGGGGCGGCGGGGTCGGGGCTAGCAGAGCGCGGGGCGGCGGGGTCGGGGCTAGCAGAGCGCGGGGCGGCGGGGTCGGGGCTAGCAGAGCGCGGGGCGGCGGGGTCGGGGCTAGCGGAGCCCGCCGCTCCGGTCACATAAGCCTGGACGACCTCCCGGCCGGGCCGTGATCCGCAGTTGCGCACGCGGACCCGCAATTGCGCGTCGGCGCCTGGTGCCAGCCTGCCTGCAGGGCCGCTGAGCGACTCGTAGTCCCAGGTGGTGTAGCCCAGGCCATGACCGAATGGGAACATCGGGGCGGTGCCCGCCGCATCGTAGCCGCGATACCCGATGAGCAGCCCCTCGGCGTAGTCAAGGCGGCCGTCCCTCGGCTGCGCGTGCAGCACGGGGCAGTCGGCCTCGGCGGCCGGCAGGGTGACCGGCAGCCTGCCGGCCGGCTCGGCACGGCCGAGGAGCACGTCCGCGAGCGCCTCGCCGATGGCCTGGCCGGGCAGCCAGGCATAGATCACCGCGCCGACCTGGCCGGCCCACGGCATCAGCACCGGCATCCCGGCGTTGACGACCACGACCGTCCGCGGGCAGGCGGCGGCGACCCGGCGGACAAGCTCGTCCTGCCGGCCGGGGAGGGCCAGGGTGTCCCGGTCGTAGCCCTCGCTCTCCGAGGCCTCCGCCGAGCCGACCACCATGACCGCCACGTCCGCGTGCGCGGCGGCCGCCACCGCCTCGGCCATCAGCGTCTGCTCGTCCGCGGAGGGAGTGGCGCCCAGCCGCAGCGCGACCGGTCCCTGGCAGGCGGCCGCCGGGCGGAACTCCACGGTGACCGCGGCGTCCTGCCCGCCGGGCAGCGTGACCTGCCCGCGGATCTCGCCAGGGCGGGTCATGGTCTCGACGGGGTCGGCCGGGACCGGCGTCTCGCCCTGCGCCGCGATGGTTTCGTTCACGGTGATCGTGAGCTGTCCCACGCCCGCGGCACCGAACAGGTAGGGCCCGCCGGTCCCCGCCCGGAAAGCGGCGCGCAGCCTGATGACGCCGCTCTCACCCCAGCCCACACCGGGCGGCAGCCCGTCCCACCAGGCCAGCGCCGTCGCGGCACGATGCTCGGTGGCGAACACTTCACCACCCGGGGTGGCGAACTCCAGGCGTACGCCGGGCTCCCCGGTGACCGGATCGGTGACCGAGCCGCGGGGCGGCTCGGGGACGCCCTGCCAGGTCCAGCAGCCCGGTGCCGAGGTCACCGTGACCTCGCCACCGAATGCTTCCCGCAGGGCCTGAACCGGCGCCGGGGCGGACGCCGGGACGACCCGGGCGCTGCCACCGCCCTGGATCACCGGGTGCAGCGCGTTCGGGCCGATCACCGCGACCCGGTGGATGCCGTCCGGCGCAAGCGGCAGGACCGCGCCGTCGTTGTGCAGCAGCACAAGCGAGCCGGTCACGGCCCTGCGCAGCAGCGCGGCAGGGACCAGGTCCGGCGGCGCGTTCGGGCCGGCGCCGTTGCCCGCGGCGGCGTCGCTGAGCGCACCTACCCGGCGGGCCACGCCGAGCAGCCGGGTCAGCTTGTCGTCCACCACCTCCTCGGGCACCTCGCCCGCCCGGACCGCGTCGGCCAGCGCCGGGCCCCAGTACCTGTTCGGCCCGGGCATGGCCAGGTCCAGCCCGCCCACGGCGGTGGGCACCGTGCTGCGGGTGGCGTCCCAGTCGGAGGTGACCAGGCCGGTGAAGCCCCATTCGCCCTTGAGCACCGCCCGCAGCAGCGTGGCGTGCTCGGTCATCCGGCTCCCGTTGACCACGTTGTACGCGGCCATGACCAGGGCGGCGCCGCCCTCCCGCACGGAAGCCTCGAACGGGACCAGGTACAGCTCACGGAGCACCTGCTCGGCGATGCGCGCGTCGTAGGTCCACCGCTCGGTTTCCGAGTCGTTGCCGACGTAGTGCTTCACCGTGGCCGCGACGCCGGCCGACTGGACGCCGGTGACGTAGGCAACGGCGATCCGCGCGGTCAGCTCGGGGTCCTCGGAGAAGCATTCGAAGCCCCGCCCGGCGAGCGGGGTGCGCATCAGGTTGATGGTCGGGGCCAGCAGGATGTCCACGCCCTTGCTGCGCGCCTCCGCGCCGAGGGCCGCGGCCACCTCGCGGACCAGTTCCGGATCCCAGGTGGCGCCGAGCGCCGACGGGCAGGGCAGGCAGCTGGAGGGGTGGGCCTCGTCCAGGGTCGTGCCCCGCACCCCGGACGGCCCGTCCGAGGTGACCATCGGGCGCAGCCCGAGGGCGTCGCAACCCGGGATCCGCCAGCTATCCGCTCCGGTCAGCAGCCGGACCTTGTCCTCAAGGGGGAGCGCAGCCAGCTGGCTGCGCTCCCCGGACATCTGAGTTGTCATTTGGTCAGGACTTCGGCTTCAGCTGCAGGACCGTGTACTCCAGGTAGGGGGTATTCGGCACCGGCGTCATGTAGGGGTTGCCCGCCGTCGGCCACCCCGTGTAGTTGCGGGAGGAGTACTCGGCCCAGGCTCCGCCGTACAGCAGCGGAATCACGGGGGCCTGGCTGGTCATGACCTGCTGCAGCTTGGTGATGGCAGCCGACTGCTCGGTGCTGCTGCCCGAGCTCTCGAACTGCTGCAGTGCCGCTTGGGCCTCGGAGTTGGAGAACCGGCCGAAGTCGCCCGTGGCCGGCTTGCCGACGGGGGCGGCCAGCCTGCTGTCCAGCCATCCGCTGTAGAACACATACGGCGTGGGGCCCTGGTTCGACCAGCGGATCGTGGTGTCGAAGGTGCCGTTGGCGACATCCCCGGCCCACACGGTCGGGTTACCGATGCCATCCACCGTCACGTTGAAGCCCAGCGAGTTGAGCTGCTTCGCGATGAGCTGGTCGGCGGTGTAGTAGTCGCTGTAGGGAATCGGGTCGGAGATCTTGAAGGACAGGGTCTTACCGTTCTTCGTCCACTTGCCGTTCGTCTTGGCCCAGCCGTCGGCTTGCAGGATCGACGCCACCTTGGCCGCGTCACCGGTCGCCGGGAGGTTGTTGGCCAGCGCCGGGTCCTGGTAGGCGCTCTGCGCGGGCAGCATCAGCCCGCTTGTGGAAGAGGCGGGCAGCTCGTAGCCGGTCTCTGCCTGCTGGGAGAGCTGCTGGCGGTCGATGCCGAACTCGATCGCCTGCCGCACCGCCGGGTCGTTCAGCGGCGCCTTGGTGGTGTTGACGAACAGCGACACCACGTTGTTGGCGTTGAAGTACGGCGCGCCAGCCAGCCACGTGTGGTTCTCCGGGCTCTTGGTCAGGTAGTTGCCCTGGATGTCGGAGACGTAGTTGCCCGCCCAGTCGATCGACCCGTTCTGGATCGGGGGGACCAGGTTGGCGTTGGTGTTGTAGGACGGGAAGTCGATCACCGGCACGTGCAGTGCGCTCTTGTCACGGTAGAACGGGTTGATCTTGAGCGTGTAGCCCTGCGGGGTGAACTTGTCCAGCATGTACGGGCCGGTCCCGACCGGGCTGGGGTCGGCGAACGTGACCGGGTTGGCCACCGCGGACCAGACATGCTGCGGCTCGATGTAGACCTGCCCGATCAGGAACAGGTTGGCGTACTGCGGCGTGCTGAAGTTCAGCTGCACCGAGGTGGCGGAGGGCGCCGAGGCGCTGGTGACCAGCGGGGCCCCGGTGGTGAACAGCGCGGGGTGGGCCTTGATCATGTTGAAGGTGAACGCCACGTCGCTGGCGGTGAACGGCTTGCCGTCGTTCCACTTGACTCCGGACCGGATCGGGATCGTGAGCGTCTTGCCGCCGTTGGAGAAGGTTGGCTGGCCGGACGCCAGGATCGGGATCCCCGGTTGCGTCGGCCTCAGGTAGTTCCAGATGTAGAGGGGCTCGTTGTACAGGGCCACCGCGTTGGTGAGGAAGCCGGTAGAGGTGGACGAGAGTGGGTTGAAGTTGTCGGTCATCGGCGAGAGCGGAGTGCTCTCGATGACCAGCGGCTGGCCGGTCTTGGTGGTGTTGTTCGAGGAACCCGAGGAACTCGATGAACTCGAACCGCCGCAGGCCGCGACGCCGAGGGCGAGGATGCCGGCGGCAACCACGCTCTTCAAGATTGTTTGTCGCATTGCTTAAACTCCGATGTACCCGGCCGGCTCGTCGCCGGCCTTGTTGTATACGACCGTGGTGGGTCCGTTTCAGGGGGGCGGGTGGTGGCCGGCCGGGGACCTTGGCCTGCCGTGTGCCGCCCATTGCTGGTGCAGCCCTTGCTGCGGCGCGCTACGAGCGGCGCGCCCGCTAGCCGGTGTTCCGCTGCATCACGCCTCCTTTCCCTGGTCAGGCGTTATGCGAGTGGACACGAGGTGCCCCGCGCGCCCGGCCAGCGGGCGGGATTGTCCGCCGGTCAGGTCGGTCGCGTGCAGCCAGCAGGCGCTGACATGGCCGGTGGAGACCTCGAAATCCGGTGGCACCCGCTCGGCGCACACCGCCATGGCATGCGGGCACCGTGGATGGAAACGGCAGCCGCCGGGCGGGTTCACCAGGCTCGGTGGGCTGCCGCGGCCGGCAAGGACGGGCGGCTCGGCCCGGTCGGGGTCCGGGGCCGCGCCGAGCAGCAGGCGGGTGTAGGGGTGGGCAGGCCGGTCCGTCACGGTGGCGGCCGGGCCCGACTCCACCCGCTGCCCCGCGTACATCACCATGATCGAGTCCGCCAGATACCTCGCGGAGGCGATGTCATGGGTGATGTAGAGGATCGCGAGGTGACCGGCCCGCCTCAGGTCTGCCAGGAGATTGAGGATGCCGAGCCGGATGGAGACATCCAGCATCGAGACCGGCTCGTCGGCGAGCAGGACCCGGGGCCGGGCGGCGAGCGCCCGGGCGATGGCGACCCGCTGCCGCTGCCCGCCGGACAGTTCATGCGGGTACTTGCGCATGAACATCTCGGGCGGGGTCAGGGAAACCCGGGCCAGCAGGTCGGCGACGGCCTCGTCCAGGGCGCGGCCACCGCGGGCCGTGCCGTGCACGATCAGCGGCCGGGACAGGTGGTAGTGCACGTCATGGACGGGGTTGAGGGAGGAGAACGGGTCCTGCAGGACCATCTGCACGTCGCGGGTGTAGGCGCGGCGGCCCTGGCTTGAGGCCGGCACAGGCTGCCCGTCAAGCAGGATCTGTCCCGCGGTCGGGGTGGTCAGCCTGGCGAGCATCCGCGCGAGCGTGGACTTGCCCGAGCCGCTCTCACCGACCACGGCGGTGATGGCGTCGGCGGCCAGTGACAGCGACACCTGCTCGACCGCGTACACCACGGAATGCCTGCCCGCCTGCCTGGCCAGCCCGGGCCTGCCCCGCCGCCGCCGGGTCCCGTGCAGCTGGAAGTGCTTGGTCAGTTCGCGCGCTTCGAGCAGCGCGGGACCACCTGGCGGTGGCTGCGGCGGTGCCAGGGCGGGTTCAGTCATCGAGTCCTCCCCGGGCATCTGCCGTGGCGCTGGCGGCCGCGGGCGCCGTGGCCCGCGTCGGGGCGTCGGCCGATGTGGCGGATCCCCATTGGCCCTTGGTGAGTTCAGGGGGAGCAGTGGTACCGGGCTCCTGGAGCCAGCATGCGGCGAGCCTGCCGCCCTGGCCCGCCAGGGGCACCAGCGGTGGCGCCTGGGTACGGCACCGGTCCATCGCGTAGCCGCAGCGGGGATGGAAGACGCACCCCTGCGGCAGCGCCCGCAGGTCCGGCGGGGAACCGGGGATCCCCGTCATCCTGCGGTGCGCTCCGTGCAGGGGCGGGAACGAGTTGAGCAACCCCAGCGTGTAGGGGTGGCGAGGGGCACGGAACAGGGCACTCGCCTGCGCCCGTTCCACGATCCGGCCCGCGTACATCACGGCGATCGAATCGGTCACCTCGACGAGCAGCGACAGGTCATGGGTGATGAAAAGGACAGCGAAACCGAGCCGTTCCCGCAGCGCGATCAGTTCCTCCAGGATCGCCCGCTGGGTCACCACGTCCAGGGCGGTGGTGGGCTCGTCCAGGATGACGACGCGCGGATCCAGGGCCAGCGCCATGGCGATCATCACTCGCTGCCGCATGCCGCCGGACAGCTCGTGTGGGTAGCCGGCCAGCCGCTCGGAGGAGATGCCCACCATGTCGAGCAGTTCGGCCGCCCTGGCCCGCTCGGCGTCGGCGCCCATCCCCGGCCGGTGGGCCCGGAGCACGTCGGTGAGCTGCACCCCGATGGACATAACCGGGTTGAGCGCGGTCATCGCGCTCTGCAGCACCACCGCGATGTGCGCCCAGCGCAGCCGGCGCAGTTGCTCCTCGTCGGCGGCGAGCAGGTCCACGGCCTGCCCCTGGGGCGGGTGGTAGCGGACCGAACCGCCGGTGATCAGGCCCGGGGGCCGCAGCAGCCGCATCGACGCGTACGCCAGCGTGGACTTGCCGCTGCCGCTCTCCCCGGCCAGGCCGAGCACCTCGCCGGAGTGGAGCACCAGGTCCGCCCCGGCCACGGCGTGCACGGCCGCGTCACCCAACCCGTAGTCCACCTTCAGGCCGGTGATCTCCAGCAACGGCTGGCCGGCCCGGGGCGGCTTTGGGTGGCCGGCCGGGCCGGCCATGGAGTTGACCGGGGTGATGGGCGTGGCCGGGGCCGGCACGGCGCGGCGGCGGATCATGGGCGCTCTCCTTCGCGCAGTTCCACGACCGGCGTCAGCCCGATCGTGAACCGGCGCGGCACCTCGCCCGTGGCGTACTTCTTCACCCGCTTGTGGGTCAGCCCCGCCGCCCGCAGTCGCGGGTTGATGAACTCGTCCACGCCGAAGTTGAGCAGCGCCAGCGCGGTGCCGAGGAAGGCCACGGCGAGGCCGGGTGGCAGGTACCACCACCAGTAGCCGCTGATCTCGGCATTGGCGCTCTGTGCCCAGAACAGCATCGTGCCCCAGCTCCAGTGCTGGGGGTTGACCAGGCCGAGGAAGGCCATGGCGGTGTAGGTGCCGACCGCGTACAACACGGTGAACAGGAACGAGGAGGCGACGATCGGCAGCAGGTTGGGCAGGATCTCGTAGCCGATGATCCGCCAGTTGCGCTCGCCGGCCAGCCGCGCGGAGTCGACGTATTCGCGGTTGCGCAGCGACAGCGTCTGCGCCCGGAGCACCCGGGCGCCCCACGCCCAGCCGGTGATCGCGATGATCAGGCCGATCAGCACGTCGTTGCTGCCGCCCGAACTCGGCAGGAATCCGAAGATGACGATGAGCAGCGGCAGCGCGGGCAGCACAAGGAAGAAGTTGGCCAGCATCGATAGCAGGTCGTCGGTGAGGCCGGTGACGAAGCCCGCGGTCACCCCGATCACCACGGAAAGCACCGTGGCGACCGCCCCGGCCAGGAATGCGACGAGCAGCATGCTCCGCCCGCCGGCCAGCAACTGGGAGAACACGTCCTGCTGAAGCTGAGTGGTGCCGAGCCAGTGCGCGGCCGACGGTGGCTGCGGCACGCCGTTGGTGGTGGACACGCTCGCCCCCGGGCTGTAAGGCGCGACCCACGGGCCGACGATGGCGAGGAGCAGGAAAAAGCCGAGCATGGTCACGCCGATGATGATCTTCGGCGACTTCGGGAACCGGACGCTGCGGGCCCGGCCGGGAACGATCGCGAGCGCCGCGGCCTCCGGTGACCCCGCCGAGCCGGGCGTGCCGCCGGCGCCGGTGCCGAGGTCTGTGGTCGTGGACATGGCTCATGCCTCCTGGCGGGTCCGGGGGTCGAGCAGCACGTACACGAAGTCCGCGGCCAGGTTGGCGGCCAGGACGGCGAACGTGATGATCAGGAAGATCCCCTGGAGCAGCGGGTAGTCGCGGTTGTTGACCGCCTGCAGCAGGATCCAGCCCACCCCCGGATAGCTGAAGACGATCTCGGTGAGCAGCGCACCGGACACCACGAACCCGATGGCCAGGGAGAACCCGGAGACGCTCGGCAGGATCGCGTTCCTTGCCGCGTACCAGACCACCCGGCGCCTGCGCAGCCCCTTGGCCTGGGCGACCAGGACGTAGTCCTCATCCATCGTGGACACCATGACGTTGCGC
This sequence comes from uncultured Actinomycetes bacterium, assembly GCA_963726415.1. GTDB lineage: Bacteria > Actinomycetota > Actinomycetes > Streptosporangiales > Streptosporangiaceae > DASXKD01. The sequence goes on along the minus strand of CAVSCM010000036.1, from coordinate 61,970 downwards.
ATGCCCACGATCCAGCCCGCCGCGGAGCACACCACGATGGTCAGCGCCGGCAGCACGGCGTGACTGAGCACGTCACCGGCGAAGGAAAGGTCGAACGCGGGGAAGTCGAGCTGGTTGTAGGCGCGGCCCGAGGGGAACCAGCCGAGCCTGGTGGAGAACAGCTCAAGGGCCAGGAACGCGATGAAGAAGTACGGGGCCGCCTGGAAGAACGTCATGGCGGGCAGCGCGTTGTCCAGCCAGCTGCCGCGCCGCCAGGCGACCAGCGCACCGAGCAGGGTGCCGAGCGTAAAACTGATCACTGTGGCGACGCCGACGAGCCCGAGCGTCCAGGGCAGCGCGCCTTTGACCACGCTGGTCACCGTGGACGGGTAGTAGCTGGTGGAGATGCCCAGGTTGCCGTGCAGGATGTTGCTCAGGTAGTGGAGGTACTGGCCGAGGAGGCCCTCGCTGGTCCGCACCCCGAACTGGGTCTCGAGCGACTTGATGGTGCCGGGGGTGATCTGCCCCTGGAGCCGGGCCAGGATCGCCTCCACCGGGTTTCCTGGCATCAGCCGCGGGATGAAGAAGTTCACGGTGATCGCTGCCAGGGCGGTGATCAGGTAGAACACGAGCCGCCGCCCGATAACGCGCATTCAGGGGCCTCTCTTACGGTTGCCGCACGGTCAGCGGCGTCGGCATCGGCGGGCACCCGCAGCTTTCCCTGCGGACCAGCCGGGTGGGCAGGGTGACGTCGTCCCGGGGAGGGCCGGCGTCGTTGATCATCGAATACAAGGTCTCGAAGGCGATCGCGCCCAGGTCGGTGATGGGCTGGCGGACGGTGGTGAGCTGCGGGTGCAGGTGCCGGGCCACCGGGATGTCGTCGAAGCCCGTGACGGCGACCCCGCCGGGCACGTCGACGCCGTGGCGCACCAGCGCGTAGACCACGCCCAGCGCGGTCTGGTCGTTGGCACAGGCGATCGCCTGGGGCAGGGAGTCCCCGCTGGCCAGCAGATTTTCGATCACCCTGGCACCGCCGGCGGCCGTGTAGTTGCCCTGCCAGACCGGGCCGCTCACGAACTGCGCACCGTCGGCGGTGACCTGCTCGGCGAGGGCGGCGTGCCGGGCCAGGTTGTCCGGGCTGTCCGCGTGCCCGCCGAGGTAGGCCAGCGTGCGGTAGCCGTGGTCGCGGACCAGATGCCTGGCCAGTTCGGCCATGCCGGCCCGGTTGTCACTGCTCACGTTCACCGTGCCCGGGGTCGGCATGCCCGCGAGAGTCACCACCGGCACCTGGTGGCCGAGCCGGCCCACCTGGTCGGGATCGAGCACCCGGTCGTGCAGGATGAGCCCGTCGCTCTTGCCGGCCAGCGCGAAGATGCGGCGGGTGTCGTCGTGGCCCAGGCCAACCGAGCTGACCAGCAGGTTGAAATCCCGCTGCTGCGCGGCCACCTCGATGCCCCGGTTGATCAGGTCGGGGAACTGCAGGCTCGTCTCTTCGTCCTCGAAGATGCCATCCGCCGACAGGGTGACCTCGGGCCGGCGGATCACCACCCCGACGACCTCCTTGAGCCGGAAGCTCAGCGCCCGCGCGGCTCCGTCCGGTATGAAGCCGAGTTCGGCCGCGGCCCGCTCGACCCGTTCCCTGGTGTCGGGCAGCGGGTTGCGGCGGCCATTGAGCACGCGCGATACCGACGCGATGGACACGCCCGCGGCGCGCGCCACGTCGTAGATGGTGGGGGGGCCGTGCTCGGCTGCCCCGATGTCGCCATGGGTCGGCAGCACGCCGGGCACCGGTCCCGTGGCGCCGGAAGGACCCGGCACGCCCCCGCCGTGCCGGGTGTCTCCCCGCACGGGTCCAGGGACGATCTCGTCCACCGGCGCACTCCTTCATGTCGCGTCCGGCCGGGACCGGGCGGTGACTGCCGAGGCCAGGGCTGGTAAGCGCTTACCACGACGGCCCAGAAAATGGCGCTCGCGAGAGCGCCTGCAGTTCTATGCCTCGGTAAGCGCTTACCAGCCGAGTTGCGCCGAGCGTACGACGGACCCGGCCGGTGCCTCAAGACCTGACTGCCACCGTTATATGAACGTGACATTGCCGCCCATGTCCGGGCCGAAGCCGCAGCGCGGAGCAGATTCGGCCACTTAGGCGTGGTGATTTAGGACAGCCCGAAACATCGCCGAAATCATCGCTGACCCGGGCAGCAGGACCGTTCCTCCCGGCGTAACAGCCGGGAAACGCGTCCGAAACCCGGCCATGGGAAACAAGAGATGTTCCTGACGGACACCGAAGTGGCCGGGCCTGAGCTAACCCCGGGACCTCCCGGATCACGGCGTCGTGATGGCCCGGCCGCGGCGTTACGGCGGCACTACCTGCACGGTGATGCGGTCGCGGCCGCGGCCGGAAACCCCCGGCAAGCCCTCGGGGCTAGCCCACGGAGGAAGGAATCAGTGAATCCCTACGCAGCGTGGCTGAGCTCGGGTGACAACGCGTGGCAGATGACGGCCGCGACCCTGGTCGGCCTCATGAGCATCCCCGCCCTCGCCGTCCTTTACGGCGGCCTCGTGCAGCGCAAATGGGCCGTCAACACCATGCTGATGGTGTTCAGCACGTTCTGCCTGGTGCTCATCGTGTGGGTCCTGTGGGCCTTCCAGATGGGGTTCGGGTCGCCGTGGATCGGCACCTTCCTCGGCAAGCCGGGAACGGTCGTGGGCGCCGCCGCCGAGCAGGCGCAGGCGAACATCCCGTCGCTGAACGGCCTGATGCCGCATTTCAGGTTCCCGCAAGGATCACTCGTCTACTTCCAGTTCGTCTTCGCCGCGATCACCCCGATCTTGTTCATCGGCAGCGTGCTCGGGCGGATCAGCTTCAAGGTCTGGCTGATCTTCGTCCCGCTGTGGATCACGTTCGCCTACGCGGTGAACGCGTTCCTGTTGTGGGGCGGCGGCTGGTGGGCGGCGCACGGTGCCCTGGACTTCAGCGGCGGCTACGTCATCCATCTGGCTGCGGGGGTGTCCGGCTTCGTGGCCGCGGCCGTCGTCGGGCCGAGGCTCAAGCGCGACCGCGAGCACGGTGTGCCCAACAACCTGCTGTTCGTCGCGGTGGGCGCCGGCATCCTGTGGCTCGGCTGGAACGGGTTCAACGGCGGTGACCCCTACTTCGCCGGTGCCGACGCGACCGCCGCCGTGATCAACACCAACCTCGCCACCGCGGTGGCCATGATGACCTGGATCATCATGGACATGGTCGGCGGCCCGGGGAAGAAGGCCACCTTCCTCGGCGGCCTCAACGGCATGATCTGCGGCCTGGTGGGCATCACGCCGGCCGCCGGGTACGTGAACGGCGTCGGCGCGATCATCATCGGCGCTGTTACCTCGGCGGTCGTCTGGTTCGCCTGGAACTACCTGTCCAAGGTGCGGCCGTTCAGCAAGGTGGACGACGCGCTGGGCGTGGTGTACACGCACGGCATCGCGGGTCTGCTCGGCGGCTTGCTGGTCGGACTGCTCGCCGACCCGAGCATGATCGTCTACCTGGGCATCGGCAAGAGCCCTGACGTCACCACGTCGGGCCTGTTCTACGGGCACCCGCACCAGTTGCTCGTCCAGGCCGGGGCGGCGCTGACCATCATCGTCTGGGACGGGCTGGTCACCTTCCTCATCCTCAAGGGCATCGGGCTGTTCATGAAGCTGCGGATACCCGATGAGGACCTCCAAATCGGCGATGTCGCGGTGCATGGCGAGGAGGCTTACCCCACCGAGGAACTGGTGCGCGTCGGTGCCGCTGCTGAGGTCGAGCCGGCTCGCCCGGCACGGTCCGACGGCCAAGCCGCCCGCGCCGCCGAGAAGGTCCGCCAAACCGAGTAGCCGAGGCAAGGGCTCCGCCCGGCGGCCTGCTCTTGCCACCGAGTGCAGGCCGCCGGGCGGTAGTGGCCGAGCGCCCCGGAACCCCCGCTACTCGGCTTGCCTGGGCCGGCGGCGGGCGGGATGATCAGCCTTCCTCAGCCACCAGGGGCGGGCGGCTGACGCGGTGCAAGCGTGCCATCCCGGAGCCAGATTGCCCTTGCCGAAGGGCCACGGTAATCCGGCGGGCGCGGCGGCCGATCTTGCCGTGAAATGGCGAGGCCTCCGGAAGTTTCCTCCCCGGAGGCCTCTTCAGTTGGCGGGGTATTTGTCACGAAAAATTAAGTGGTGTGCAGGATGAACACGCAGCGCCTGCCAGTGCGGATATCACTGTAAACAGCAATGAATTCGAATATGCTTTCAGTATGCAGCTCCGGTACAGCTACCGCTTAGACCCGTGGCCGCGCCGCCGGATCGCCCTCGGCAGGGCGTTCGGGTGTGCCCGGGTGGTGTTCAACGACGCACTGCATGCCAGGGAAGCTGCTCACCAGGCCGGGGAGCCGTACCTCACCGACAGCGATCTGTCGGCCCGGCTGACCGCGATCAAGAAGGAACCCGAGCGGGCGTGGCTGAATGGCGTCTCTTCAGTGGTGCTCCAGCAGGCGCTGGCGGACCTGAACGTGGGGTACCGGAACTTTTTCGCCTCGATCAAGGGCACTCACAAGGGGCCGAACGTGGCCAGGCCCAGGTTCCGGTCCCGCAAGGACACCCGGCAGGCGATCCGGTTCACCGCCAACGCCCGGTTCCGGGTGCTGCCGAATGGGAAGCTGCGGCTGCCGAAGATCGGCGACGTGCCGGTCCGATGGTCGCGGCCACTCCCGTCGAGGCCCTCCAGCGTGACTGTCATGAGGGACTCCGCGGGCCGGTACTTCGCCTCGTTCGTCGTGGAGACCGGGTCCGCGGCGCTTCCCGAAGCTGAATCGGTGATCGGCATCGACCTCGGCCTCAAGCATTTCGCCGTCCTGTCGGACGGGCGGAAGATCACCGCCCCGCAGTTCCTGCGGCGTGCGGAGAAAATGCTCAAGAGTCGGCAGCGAGACCTGTCGCGCAAGCAGAAAGGTTCCCACAACCGGGACAAGGCCCGGCTCAAGGCCGCCCGTGCGCATGCACGGGTGGCTGATACCCGGCGGGACTTTCACCATCAGTTGTCCACGGAACTGATCCGCGACAACCAAGCGGTCGCCGTGGAAGACCTGGCGGTGAGGGCACTGGGGCGCACCCGGCTGGCCAAGTCGGTGCACGACGCCGGATGGTCGTCGTTCGTGGCGATGCTGGAGTACAAGGCCCGGCTGTATGGCCGCCAGTTCCACAGGATCGGCCGGTTCACCCCCACTTCGCAAACCTGCTCAGTTTGCGGGGTGAAAGACGGCCGCAAGCCGCTGCACGTCCGCGCCTGGCGGTGCCAGGCGTGTGGGGTGTGGCTGGACCGGGACATCAACGCGGCGGTCAACGTCGCCAAGGCCGCCGGGCTGGCGGTGACAGCCTGTGGAGCGCAGGTAAGACCAGGGCTTGCCCTGGCGCAGCGCGGTGAAGCAGGAACCCACCCGAAGTCACACCAGCAACCGGCGTGACAGGCGGGAATCTCCGCCCTTCAAGGCGGGGTGGAAGTCAACACGAGTACCTGATCGGAAAACCGCGGTCGCGCTGGTTGCGGACATGAAGGAGGGGATCATCGACAGGTTCCGCTCGCTGCCGATGTCCCGCGCGGCCGTGCTCCTCGGGCGCACCACCGCGGACCTGCTGACCCAGGTGATCGGTGCGCTGGTGATCGCCGTGGCCGGGCTGGCGATCGGCTGGCGGATCCACACCGGCCCGGCCGACGCGCTGGCGGCCTTCGGCCTGGCCCTGCTGTTCGGCTACGCGTTCACCTGGGCCGGTGTCTGCCTGGGCATGGTGCTGCGCAGCGTGGAGGCGGCGCAGCAACTGGGATTCATCTTGTTTCTCCCGCTCACGTTCATCTCCAACGCATTCGTCCCGACCCGGGGGATGCCGGCCTGGCTGCGAGTGGTCGCCGACTGGAACCCGTTCAGCGCGGTCGCCGCCGCGTGCCGCCGCCTGTTCGGGAACCCCGATCCGTCGGCCCTGGTGCACGCCTGGCCCATGCAGCATCCGGAGCTGGCGACGCTGCTCTGGTCCGCCGCGCTGCTGGTGGTCTTCCTCCCGCTGGCCGTCCGGCTGTACGCCCGCAAGCAGCGTTAGGGCACTGGCCCGGGGAGCCCCCGGAAGCCTCGACGGCTTGAGGCCCGCGCGACCGGGAGTTGCGCGGGCCGCAGCTCTTGTGGCCGCGGTTCCTGATGCCATGCGGTCTGCCGATGTTGTTTTTTCGTGCCAACTGAGCCCAGCACGTTTTAGACTGCCATGGATGGGCGTGTAGCACGAAATAGGGCTGAGGTAACTGTGATGGCAGACGTCGGGGAGCCGGTGACCTGCGCGGCATGTGGACGCCAGTTGCCGCCACAGCACAGAAAGGGCAGGCGGAGGCGCTATTGCGACGCGACCTGCCGGAGCGCCGCGCGGCGTGCTCGCGAGGCGGACGCCCCTCGCTCGGCAGTCAATGTAAATCGTAACTTGACGGCGGCGGAACGTCAGGAATATGTTGACGGCGTAGCCAAGACACCCGGTGAAGCTGCCCCGGTGGCCGTAAGGGTCGGTGACGCGGCGCGGCGGCTTGCGGCCGCGCTCACCGATGCGGGCACCGGCTCCCCGCTGGCCGCGGTGGCGGCGGCCAGCGAACTGTCCGCCGCCACCAACGCGGCCCTGCAAGAAGCCGTCGACCGTGCCCGGGCGGCCGGGCATAGCTGGAGGGAGATCGGCGATGTACTCGACACAACCAGGCAGGCCGCGTTCCAGCGGTTCGGCCGGCCGGTCGATCCACGGACCGGCAGGCCCATGGTGAGGGCCGTGCCGCGCGGGACGGCGGAGCGGGCCATCGACTTGTTCGCCGACATCGTCGAAGGCCGCTGGGAGGCGGCGACCAGGGATTTCACCCCAAGCATGCTCGAGCATGTCGACGCGGGCCGCATCGCTGACGCTTACGCGCAGACGGTCAGCATGGTCGGCGGTTTCGAGCGGATGGGCGAGCCGCTCGCCTACCCGGTGAGCATGGGCACCTCGGTGGACATCCCCCTCTACTTCGAAGCCGGCGAGCGGACCGGCCAGGTCACCTTCGACCGCAGCGGCAAGGTCATCGGCCTGTTCATCCGCCCGCCCCAGCCATGAAAGCCAGCACCCTCATCCCAGGCAGGCTCACATGAACAGCAACAGGCCAGCGGGGGCAGCCGTGCGGGCCGCGGCCACCACGGCTGCCGCCCTGGTCGCCGCCTGCACGATGGCGGCTGCGGGCTGCGAATCGTCGGCGGCGAAGCCGGCGGGGGCCGCCCCGCCGGGTTCGGCGGCGAGCTTCCCCGACACCTCGGCCGGCCGGCAGGCTCACTGGCTGCTCGGCGTGGTGGCGCACCCGCCGGTCCCGGTCCCCGCGATCAAGGCCCACTTCGACTCCACGTTCCTCGCACAGATCCCGGCGAGCCGGCTGAACAGCACCTTCGCGGCGGTGCGGGCCCTGCGGCTGGACTCCATCACCAAGAGCACGCCCGGCATGCTCGCGTTCGTGGTCACCGCGAACCACGGGCTCAGGCTGGCCGTGACCATGGCCACCGACACCCGCGGCCTGATCAGCGGCCTGCTGCTGCGGCCGGTCGGCGCGCCGCCGGCGCCAGCGGTGCCGACGACCTGGTCCGGCGTGGACAGCATGATCCACTCGGTGGCACCGCAGGTGCACTTCCTGCTCGCCGCGGTGAACGGGAGCACCTGCCGGCCGGTCCACGCCATCGACGCGACCACACCTGCCCCGCTGGGCTCGGCCTTCAAGCTCTACGTGCTCGACGCCCTGGCCCGCGCCATCGCCGCGGGCAAGGTGAGCTGGAACCAGCCGCTCACCGTCGCGAGCCAGGTCAAGAGCCTGCCCTCGGGGGTCCTCCAGAACGATCCGGACGGCACCAGGGTGAGCGTGCAGCAGGTGGCCGCCGGCATGATCTCGATCAGCGACAACACCGCCGCCAACATGCTGATCGCGCTGCTCGGCCGGCCCGCGGTCGAGGCCGCGGCCCGCGCGTCGGGGATGGCCGACCCCGCCCTGGACGTGCCGTTCCTCACCACGAGAGAGCTGTTCGCACTCAAGCTCCACGACTGGCCGAAGCTTGCCCAGCGCTACCTGGCCCACGACGCCGCCGGACGGCAGGCGATGCTGTCCAGCACCGTCGACCGGGTCCCGCTCAGCGCGCTCTCCGCGACCGGCTGGACCAAGCCCCGCGACGTCGGCTCAATCGAATGGTTCGCCTCGCCGGCCGACATATGCCACGTGTTCGCCTCGCTCGGCGCGCTGGCGCGGCAGCCGGAGCTGGCCTCGCTCACGGGCATACTCGCGCGCAACGACGGCGGCATGAACCTGGATCCCGGCCGGTGGCGGCCCGTCTGGTTCAAAGGCGGTTCCGAGCCAGGCGTGCTGACGCTCAACTACCTGGCCACGACCCGCACCGGCCAGGCCTACGTGGCCAGCGTGATGGCCGCGAACCCCGCCGCGCCACTCGCCCAGGACTCGGCCGTTCTCACGCTGACCAGCGCGGTCAAGGGCGCCCTCCAGCTCGCCGCCGGCCGGCCCTAACTACAGGCTGGCCACCGCGGGGATGACCTGGCTGCCGATGATCTCCAGCGGGGTGATCTCCCAGACGTTCGCCACCGCCCCGATGGCCGCATGGAAGCCCATATCGGCCAGGCTGGCGAGCTGGTCCACCATCTCCGCGGTCTTCTCGCCCTTGTCCCCGGGGTCGAAGATGAAGTAGCAGGTCTTGGTGATCTCGTCGTAGTCGCGGCCCTCGGCGTCACAGTGCGCCCGCAGCACGTCGAGCTTGCGCGCCAGGTCGGGGCCGGGGAACAGGTTGCACGCCTGGGCGTACTTGGCCACGAACCGCAGCGTCTTCCGCTCGCCACTACCGCCGATCATGATCGGCGGGTGCGGCTTGGACAGCGCCTGCGGCGAGTTCAGCGGCCGCTCGAGCTGGTAGTGCTTGCCCCGGTAGGGAGTCTCGTCGCCGCGCCACATCTGCAGGCAGATCTGCAGCGTCTCCTCCAGCCGCTCGAACCGCTCGGCCACCGGCGGGAACGGGATGCCCAGCCCGCGGGACTCCTCCTCGTTCCACGCGGCGCCGATACCGAGCCACGCCCGCCCGCCCGACAGCACGTCCAGGGTGGTCACGGTCTTGGCGAGGATCCCCGGGTGCCGGTAGACGGTGCCGGTCACCAGGGTCAGCAGCTTGGCCCGCGAGGTCACGCCGGCCAGGTAAGCCAGCGTGCTGTACGCCTCGAGCATCTCCCGGTCCGCCTGCCCGATCACCGGGATCTGGAAGAAGTGGTCCATCACCGCGATGAAGTCGAACCCGGCCTCGTCGGCCGCCCGGCCTATCGCGGCCAGGTCCGCGCCCAGCCTGGCCGGGCCGTTCGGGAAGGTGAAGTCGGGAATCTGCACGCCGATCTGCACGGTGATCGCCTCCGCTCTCGGGTTGTGGCCGCCCGCAGGGCCGAGGCCGGCCGGGTCCGCCCGGTGAAGACTCTCACAGCCGCCGATGATCGCTGACCCCGGCCTGCCCGGGCCCCTGGTCACGCACAATGGGGATATGACCCAACGCGTGCTCAAGACCAGGACGCTGGTGACCGAGGATGGTGTGCCGATCGAGGCCATGCACTTGCCCAGGGACACCGACCTGGCGATCGTGCTGGCCCACGGCTTCACCCTGTCCTGGCAGCACGGAGCGGTCTGGAAGGTCGCCAGGAGGCTGAACCGCACGGCCGGCGTGATCGCGTTCGACTTCCGCGGCCACGGCAGGTCGGGCGGGCTGTCCACGCTGGGTGACCGGGAGACCAAGGACCTGGCCGTGGCCATCGCCTATGCGCGGGAACTGGGCTACCGGCGGATCGTTGCCGTCGGGTTCTCCATGGGAGCCTCGATCGTGGTCAGGTACGTGGGCCTGGTCGGCGGCATCGACGCCGCGGTGTCGGTGAGTGGTCCCGGGCGCTGGTACTACCGGGGCACGTACCCCATGCGCCGGGTGCACTGGGCGGTGGAACGGCGCCTCGGCCGGATGATCACCCGCAAGTGGCTGAACACCAGGGTGAGTTCCGGGCGGTGGAACCCGGTGCCGATGCCGCCCGCGGAGGCGGCCGCCCGCATCGCGCCCATCCCGTTCCTTGTGGTGCACGGCGACCGGGACCCTTACTTCCCGGTCGAGCACGCCCACCAGTTGTACGAGGCCGCCCGCGAGCCGAAGGAACTGTGGGTCGTTCCCGGCTTCGGGCACGCCGAATCCGGCTCGAACGACGCGCTCGTCGATCGGATCGCCGCCTGGGCCGACACGACCACGGCGAGCCGGGCGGCGAGCGGCGACGCAGAAGCGGAACGGGCCGGCGCCGCCTAAGGAGCGGGTGCTGGCCCGGGGACACTCCATCGCCCCGGGCGAGCCCCGGACCCATGGCCGGAGCCCCCGATGGCCTGCGGCCTCGTTCCTCCGTCACGAGGCCTTGGCCGCGCGGAGGCTCTCGCCGGTCTCCGGGTCGAGCTGGAACTTCCTGGTCACGCACCGGTTCGGCCTAGCTGACTGGCAGCAGGCCCTGGACGCCCTGCGGGGCTCGGAAAGCCCGCGTGGCAAGGTGATGCTGACGATCGGTTCGCCGCAAGCTCCGCTGGAGGTGAGGTCATGACAATCACGAGCCGCAACCCGCACGACCCGGCCGACGTTATCGGCGAATGGCAGGCGGCCAGCGAGGCCGAGGTAGCGGCCGCGGTGGACCGCGCGGCCGCGGCGGCGCGCGGGTGGGCGGAAACACCCGCGCCGACCAGGGCCGCGGCGCTGTCCGCCGTAGCCGACGCACTGGCGGAGCGGGCCGCAGCCGTGACCGACCTGGTGATCAGGGAGGTCGGCAAGCCACGCACGGAAGCGGCCGGGGAGGTGGCCCGCGGCGTCGCGATTCTGCGCTACTTCGCCCAGGCTGCGCTGCTGCCCGACGGAGACACCCTGCCCGCGGCCAGCCCCGGCACCCTGCTGATGGCCCGCCGCCGCCCGCTCGGCGTCACCGGTCTGGTGACGCCGTGGAACTTCCCGGTGGCGATCCCGCTGTGGAAGGCGGCCCCGAGCCTTGCGTTCGGCAACGCGACCGTGCTGAAGCCCTCGGAGGCATCCCCCGCCGTGGCCCTAATGCTGGCGGAGATCCTCGCCCCGCACCTGCCGCCGGATGTGTTCCAGGTCGTCCTCGGTGCCGGGGAGACCGGCCGCGCGCTGACCGGCCACCCTCGTGTCGCGGCCGTGTCGTTCACCGGGTCCGTGCCCGCCGGGCATGACGTGGTGGCCCGGGCGGCGGACCGCGGCGCCAGGGTCCAGGCCGAGATGGGCGGGCAGAACGCCTCGGTGGTGCTGGCCGACGCCGACTTCGACCGGGCCGCGACCGCGATCGCCTACGCGGCGATGGGCTACGCCGGGCAGAAGTGCACCGCGACCAGCCGGATCATCATCGAGGACGCGGCCTACGCCAAGTTCCGTGACCAGCTCACCGGCGCCGTCGCCGCGATCGGCCTGTTCGACCCGGGCAAGGACGACACGCTCGTGGGGCCGGTGATCACCGAGAGAGCCAGGGATTCGGCGCTGGCCGCGGTCGGCGGATCCGGCGGCACGGTGCTGACCGGCGGCACCGTGCTCGACGTGCCCGGGTTCTACCTGAGGCCGACGCTGGTCGAGCTGGACTCGCCGGAAGGGCCGCTGGCCACCGAGGAGGTCTTCGCCCCGGTGGCGGCGGTGCTGCGGGCCGACAGCGCGGAAACGGCGGTGCGGATCGCCAACGACGTCAGGTACGGGCTGGTCACCGCCTTGTTCACCCAGGACCTGGGCCGGGCGCTGCGACTCGCCGACCAGTTCGACGCCGGGATGGTCCGGGTCAACGCGCCCACATCCGGGGTGGACTTCCACGCGCCGTTCGGCGGCGCGAAGCAGTCCAGTTACGGGCCCAGGGAGCAGGGGCAGGCGGCCAGGGACTTCTATACCGAGACCCGGACCGTCACAATCGTGCCCTGACGCCCGGGACCGGCCCCGTACCGGCCCCGGCACCGTGAGGAGGCGCTGCCCATGTGCACCGACCAGACGCCGGCCGCACACCACGCTCAGGATCCGCAGGTCCTGCATGACTTCGATCCCGGCGTGGTGTTCGACCTCGAGCCGGTGGACGCGGTCACAGTGACCACGCTGATGGACAACCTCACTGACAACTTCATGCCGGACCAGGGCCCAGCGCGCAGGCCGCCCGGCGGATCGCGTGCCCGCAGGCCGGTGGGGATCATGGAAGACGGTGACGGCCCCGACGCGCTGGTGGCCGAGCACGGCTTCTCGGCTCTGGTCACGGTGACCAGGAACGGCTCGGACCACCATGTCCTCTTCGACGCGGGCGTCAGCCCCGATGGCGTGGTGGAGAACATGCGCCGCCTCGACGTCGACCCCACCTCGATCGAGGCGATCATCTGCAGTCACGGGCATTACGACCACACCACCGGGCTCGACGGCCTGATCCGGCGGCTGGGTGGCACGGTGAATCTCCCGGTGCTCATTCACCCGCACTTCTGGCGCCGGCGCAGGGTGGCCATTCCCGGCCGGGATCGCGTGGAGATTCCCACGACCAGTCGCAGGGCGCTGACCGGCGCGGGGTTCGATGTGATCGAGGAGGGCCACCCGAGCTTCCTGTTCCAGCGGTCGGTTCTGGTGACGGGGGAGGTACCACGCACCACCGGCTACGAGCCCGGGTTCCCCCCGCAGCAGGCCTGGCTCGCCGGGCGCTGGGCGCCGGATTCCCTGGTGCTCGACGACCAGGCGCTGATCGTCGACATCAGGGACAAGGGGCTGCTGGTGATCACCGGGTGCGGTCACGCGGGTGTGGTGAACATTTGCCGCTACGCACGGCGGCTCACCCGGGAGCGCCCCATTTACGCGGTGCTCGGCGGTTTCCATCTGAACGGCCCGCTGTTCGAGCCGCTCATTCCCCGGGTTCTCGGCGACCTGGCCGACCTGGCGCCGAGCGTGATCGTGCCCGCGCACTGCACCGGCTGGCGGGCCCAGCACGCGATGAGCGCGCGGTTCGGCGAGGCGTTCGTGCCCAACACGGTGGGCACCCGCTTCACGCTCTGACGCAGGTCGCCCAGCCGCCTTTGTCACGGGCCGCCCCGGGCCTTTCGGAGGCGAGGGACGCGGCAAAAGAGCGGAAAGCCCCGGGTCGTTTCCATTGGCGGGGATTTAGCGGGACCATGCATGCAGCGATTGAGTCGTGCAGGCCCTATGACCCGGCCTGCGGCACGTATCGGTGGTGGGGATGGAAGAGACAAACCGGCTGATCCTGCAGGTGCTGCCCGGTAAGGACAGCGACGCGGAAGAGCTGGCAGACCTCGGGGACCGGCTCCGGGAAGAGCTGCTGGAATACGACGTGTCGTCGGTCGAGCGGCTGCCCGCCGAGGAGGTGCCACCCGGGGCAAAAGGAATCGGGGAGGTCGCGGGCTGGCTGGTGGCACAGTTCGGGACCCTTGACGGCCTGCGTGCCGCCCTGGCCGGCGTGCGTGCCTGGGCCGCCCGCACCCACCGGACGGTGGAGGTCACCATGGACGGGGACACGCTGAAGCTCGAAGCCGCGACCGCGCAACAACAGCAGGAAATCATCGATGCCTGGCTCGCCCGGCACGGTACCCGCCCCTGACCTGCCGCCCGGGCCACGACTCGCGCTGGTGGTCAGTGGCCGCGGAAGGCTTCTTCGAGCCACCAGGAGCCGCTGGCCGAGGCGACCTTCGCGTCGATGACCAGTGGGCGGTCGCGCGGCCCGGCCAGCCAGTCGCGCACCGGGCCCAGGTCGTCCGGGCTCCGCACGGTCACCCCGGCGCAGCCGAACCCGCGGCCGATGGCGGCGATGTCCGCGGGCGGGAACCTGACCGTGTCCAGCGCGAACCCGTCCGGCCCGAAATGGTGCACCTCGGCGCCGTAGGCCTCATCGTCGTACACCACGACGACCATCGGCAGGCCAAGCCGCACCACGGTCTCGAGCTCGCTGATCCCCATCAGCGCGCCGCCGTCACCGAGGGCCGCGACCGGCAGCCGGTCCGGCTGGGCAAGCGCCGCGCCGATGGCCGACGCCAGCCCGAGCCCGACCGATTGGTAGGCCTGGGTGAAGCAGAACCCATGCTCGTCCGGCACGGACAGGAACATGCTCGGGTAGCCCATGAAGTTGCCCGAGTCGACCGCCACGACCCGCTCGGCGGGCAGCAGGTCATCGAGCGCGATCGACAGGGTCCTCGGATCGATCACGCCGTCCGGGCCTGCGTGGCCCTGGTCCTCGTAGGGGACGTCGCGCCAGCGGACCTCGCGGGCGATCCGGCCCCGCACTTCGCCGGATCGGTATCCGGCCCTGGCCTGCCCCCCGAGCGCAGCGAGCACCGCGCGGGCGGTGCAGGCTACGTCGCCGTGCACGCCGATGTCCACCGGCCGGTGGCCGCCGATAGCGGAGCTGTCATCGTCCACCTGGGCGACCCGCGCCCCCGGGCCGATCAGCTTCCCGTGGCGCATCGTCCACATGTTCAGCGAACTGCCCCAGCCCACCACCAGGTCGGCGGCGGTGATCAGTTCGGCCGCTAGCGGCGAGGCGAAACCCCCGCTCACCCCCAGGTCCCAGGGGCTGTCATGGAACAGCCCCTGGGCCACCGCCGACGTGGCGAGCAATGCGCCGCAAGCGTCCGCCAGTTCCTCAAGCGCGGCCCGGGCCGCCAGGGCACCACGGCCCGCGACGAACACAGGGCGCTCCGCCGCGCCGAGCGCCGCGGCCAGCCGGACAGCCGCCTCCGGCGCCGGGGCCGGCGGGTCCAGCGGCGGCACCGGCCGAATGACCGGCGGGTCGCACTGCGCCCCCTGGACATCCAGTGGCATCGCGAGCACAACGGTGCGCCGCTCCCGCTCCGCGGTCCGGTACGCACGGGCCGCGTCGGCGGCGGCCGTGGCGGGGGAGTGCAGCCGGTCGGCCGCCGCCCCGACCGACGCCGCGAGCGCCGCCACGTCGATGCGGAAGTTGGACCGCACCGCGGCGCTCGCGACATCGGCGGCCAGCACGAGCAGCGGCGTGCGGCTCTTGGCGGCCTCGGTGATGCCGGTCATCGCGTTGGTCAGCCCCGGGCCCTGGTGCACGGACAGGATCCCGGGCCGCCCGGTGCCCCGGGCCCAGGCGTCGGCGGCACACGCCGCGCCGCACTCGTGCCTGGCGGCCACGAACCGCGCCCCGTTGGCTATCAGGGCGTTGGTCACGTGGAAGTTGCCGCTGCCCACCACCCCGAACACGGTATCCGCGCCCAGGCTGGCCAGGGTGGCGCCGACCGCCTCGCTGACCTGCATCAGCCAGGTCAGCTTCCGGCTCGGTCGACCAGCGCCAGTGCCCGGCACGGGCTGCCGGACCCGCCGGTGATCGGCAGCGGGGTGACGATCAGCACCACGCCGGTCGGTGGCAGTTGCGCCAGGTTCTGCAGCTGGGTGAGGCCGTACTTGCCCGCCCCGAGCATCGCCGAGTGGCACGGGAACGGCGGATCGAACGAGTGCGCCCGCCCGGCGTCGGTGCCCACGGTCTCCACCCCGATGCCCATGACCGGCGACTCCTCGGCCAGCCACCGGGAGCACTCCACCGAGAGCCCGGGCGTGTGCGGCCCGGTCTCGTTGGCGTTCAGGAACCGCTCCTGGTTGTTGGAACGCTCGTCCCAGCCGGTACGGAAGAGCAGCCAGCCGCCCTCGGGCAGCGGCCCGTGGGTGCCTTCCCAGCCCTTGATGTGCTCGACCTCGAGCAGGAAGTCCGGATCCGCGGCGGCCTGGGCGCTGAAGTCGAGCACGACCGCGGGCGCGATCAGCCTGCCCGGCGCCACCTGGGACACGTCTTCGCCGTCCCGGCCGGTCACCCAGTGGCACGGCGCGTCGAAGTGGGTACCGGTGTGCTCGCCGGTGGTGATGTCGTTCCAGTACCATGCGGGCCCGCGCTCGTCGAACCGGCTGATCTCGTGCAGGGCGAAGGACACGGTGTTGCTGAACGGCGGCGGCAGCTGGAGTACCGGCGTCGACGACGACAGCGGCGCGGTCAGGTCGATGACCTCCACCGTGGCGCTGGCCAGCGCATCGGTCAGGGCGCTGAGCACGGACATGGGCGGCTCCTGTCCTCGTGGTGTGGCCCGGGTCCCTGGGGCGGGACCGCGGGTCACCGGATGGCCCGGGGTGTCGGCCCCGGGTCAGCTTTGCCTGGGATTATCCATGTTTTGTCGTGGCGTATGGCAACGGACTTCGCTAGATTCGGCTGGTCCGTGCGGCGGAGCGTATCAGGGGCCCGCGCGGTGGAGGCAGGCATGTCGAGTCGGAAGTCAGCGTCCCAGGGCCAGCCCCGAAAGCGCCACCTCCTGCTCCGCATAGTCCTGATCTTGATCATCGTGGGGCTCTGCGTCTACATCCTGCCCACTCCCTGGGCCTTCCACATGGGCGGCAAGTTCAGCCCGCTCGGCGAGTGGGACGGATACGGCCCGGTCCAGGCCAGCAACGGCGGGCGTTACCTGCTCTACACCCACCTGCGCGGCGGGGTCGTGAACGACCGCGGCCATGCCACCTGCAGCCTCACCGGATGCGACAGCCTGATCGGGACCGCCCAACTGTGCACGCAGGGCGGCCAGCACTACACGTTCGCGCTGACCGGGGGAGTGCACGGCTGGTACACCACCAACGGCTCAAAGACCAGCATCGAGTTGACCGGCGGCACCCCCACCCGCCTGCCCGGCGGGTGGGTGATCGCCTTCCACGGCACCTGGCACGGGGCCGAGTTGCCGGTCGCGGACACCGACAACTCCTTCACCGAGGTCTTCACCCCGGCCGGGACGATGAGGACCACGACCTCCACCAAGGACGCGGGCACCGCCCGGGCCACGCTCAGGGCCGGTTCGGCCGAAAGCTTCGACCGGGCCTGCCGCACCCTGGCCGGCCAGGCGAACTAACCCGGGGCCTGCCAGCTAACCCGGGGCCTACCAGCTTGTCGGCAGCGGCATGCCCTCGCTGTAGCCCGCCGCGCTCTGCAGCCCGACCACTGCCCGCTCGTGCAGCCCGGCCAGGTCGCTGGCGCCCGCGTAGGCACAGGCGCTGCGCAGGCCCGCGGTGATCTGGTCGATCAGATCCTCCACGCCCGGCCGCTGCGTATCCAGGTACATCCTGGCCGTGGAAATGCCCTCCTCGAACAGTTCCTTGCGGGCCCGGTCGAACGGCGAGTCGGTTGCCGAGCGCAGCCGCACCGCCCGGGCCGAGGCCATGCCGAAGCTCTCCTTGTACAGCCGGCCGTCGGCGTCCCTGAACGCGTCCCCCGGCGACTCGTAGGTCCCGGCGAACCACGAGCCGATCATCACGTTGGCGGCGCCCGCGGCCAGCGCGAGGGCCACGTCCCGCGGATGCCGCACCCCGCCGTCCGCCCAGACGTGCGCGCCAAGCTCCCGCGCCCGCGCAGCGCACTCGAGTACCGCGCTGAACTGCGGCCTGCCCACCCCGGTCATCATCCGGGTGGTGCACATCGCCCCCGGCCCCACGCCGACCTTGACGATGCCGGCCCCGGCCCGCACCAGGTCGGTGACGCCTTCGGCGGTGACCACGTTGCCCGCGGCGATGGGCACCTCGATGCCGGTCGCCCGGACCGCGCGGAGCGCGCTGATCATCCGGTTCTGGTGGCCGTGCGCGGTGTCCACCACCAGGACGTCCACCCCGGCCCGCACCAGCGCCTCCGCCTTGGCCGCCACGTCGCCGTTGATGCCGATGGCGGCCCCGACGCGCAGCTTGCCCGCCGCGTCGGTGGCCGGCCGGTACAGCGTGGCGCGCAGCGCCCCGGTGCGGGTCAGGATGCCGGTCAGCGTGCCCCCGGCATCCACCACCGGCGCCAGCCGGTGCCTGCCCTCGTGCAGCAACCCGAACGCCTTCTCCGGGTCGATCCCGGCCGGGAGCGTGAGCAGGTCCGTGGACATGACCCGGCGGAGCTGGGTGAACCGGTCCACCCCCTGGCAGTCCGCCTCCGTCACCACCCCGACCGGGCGCACGTGTTCCACGACCACCACCGCGCCGTGCGCGCGCTTGGGCAGCAGGCTGAGGGCCTGACCGGTGGTGTCGGAGGGCCCCAGCGTGATCGGGGTGTCGTGGACCAGGTGGCGGCCCTTCACCCAGGCGACCACCTCGGCCACCACGTCCGCGGGGATGTCCTGGGGGAGCACGGCCATGCCGCCGCGGCGGGCCACGGTCTCCGCCATCCGGCGGCCGGACACCGCGGTCATGTTGGCTACCACCACGGGGATGGTGGTGCCGCTTCCGTCGCCGGTGGCCAGGTCCACGTCGAGCCGCGACGCCACCGACGAGGCGCATGGCACCAGGAACACGTCGCTGTAGGTGGCCTCATGCACGGGCGGCTGGCCAGACAGGAATCGCACTTAACGATTCTGCCCGATGCGGCCCTATGCTCACTGCCTGTGCATGAGCGGACATTGCGGCTGGGACGACAGGAATGGCCATCGGGCTCCTTCGGCATCATGGCGGTGATCAACCGGACCCCGGACTCCTTCTATGACCAGGGCGCCACCTACGAACTGGCCGCGGCGATCGGGGCCGCCGACCGTGCCGTCCGGGCCGGGGCCGACATTCTCGACATCGGCGGGGTCAAGGCCGGGCCGGGGGACGAGGTCACCGTCGCCGAGGAGATCCGCCGGGTGGTCCCCGTGGTCGCCGCGCTCCGGGAGCGCCACCCCGGAGCCGTCCTGTCCGTCGACACCTGGCGCGCGCCGGTCGGTGCCGCGGTCGCCGCCGCCGGAGCCGACCTGCTCAACGATGCATGGGGCGGTGCCGATCCCGACCTCGCCCACGTGGCCGCCGAGCACGACCTGGGCCTGGTCTGCGCGCACGCCGGCGGGCTGGCACCGCGGCAGCGGCCACACCGCTCGGCCCACCCCCATCTGGCCGAAGCGGTGATCTCCGCGCTGACGGCGGAGGCCGAGCGGGCCGTGGCCGCGGGGGTCGGCCCGGACCGGATCGTCATCGACCCGGCGCACGACTTCGGCAAGAACACCTGGCATTCGCTGGAACTGACCCGGCGCACGGCCGACCTGGCCGCCACCGGGTGGCCGGTGCTCGTCGCGGTGTCGAACAAGGACTTCGTCGGTGAGACGCTGGGCTTGGGCCTCACCGAGCGCGGCGAGGGCACGCTCGCGGTGCTCGCCGTGTGCGCCTGGGAAGGCGCCCGATTGTTCCGGGTCCACGACGTGCCGGCCGCAAGAGAAGCGCTCGCGGCGGTGACGCAGATGCGTGCAGTCAGCCAGGGTTGAACGCGGCGAACATGATCGCGGCGATGCGCTCTTCCATCTCCTCGCGAGGCAGCCTGACCTCCACGGTCAGCAGGTAGTTCACCCGTTCCAGCATCATCAGGCAGGCCACCGCGGTCAGTTCGGCATGCTCGGCCGCACCGGTGGCGGCGGTCATCCCCTGAGTCATCGCCTCGGCGAGCCGGAACAGCAACTTCAGCCCGTCGCCCCAGACCTCCTCGCCGACGATCTCGGCCTGGCTGAGGGTCCTGATGACGGCCGCGTGCGCGGCGTAGACCTCGCAGAACTCGTGCACCCAGCGCTGCAGCGCGGCCCGGCCGGCCTGGTTGCGGGTCACCACGGGGAACTCGTCGGTGACCAGGCTCATGTCGTGCAGCGCGTCGCTGAGCAGGGCCTTGAACAGGTCTTCCTTGTTGGAGAAGTACAGGTAGAAGGTTCCGTGGGAGATCTGCGCGCGGCGCACGATGTCATCGACCCTGACGGCCTGGAAACCGCGTTCGTCGAACTCGGCGAGGCCCGCCTCAAGCAGGTTGCGCAGCGTCTGGCGGCCCTGTGCCCGCAGTTCCCGGTCCTGGGCCGGGCGGCCGCCGAGCGACGCACGCCGCGGCCGGCTGCCAGCCTTGGCGGCGGGAGACGACGGCGGTGATGGCTTGCCAGCGTGCTTGCTCGCCTCGCCCGGCGCAGCACCGGGCACCGCTTCCCGACCCATGACTGATCAGAGTAACGTGCCTGCGCCCGGGCCGGAGGGATTGACCCGCGCGAGGGCCGTCTGCCAGAAACTTATATTTCCGCCTGATTTAGTCAGGTACGGCGCAAGCAGGTCTTTTACCGGAAAGTAGGGTGCGCCCTCTTCAGACATGGCGGTGTGCCGGTTATGGTGGACAACGCTATGGGTCGCCTTTGGTGGCGCGGAACGCCACACCCGGCTGCCGTTCGCAGCCCCGCGTGGCGGGGCGCGACGGCCTACGGAGCGTTGGCGATCGCGATGGTAGGTGGCCTGTTCCACTACATTCCCGGCCCGGCGCGCGGCGACGTGAGCTACGGCCCGGCCGGGACCACCGCGGCGTTCCACCGGATCATCCTGCCTGACCTCGCGGTGATCGAGGCCGGCGGGATCAGCGACGCCAGCCTCGCCCGGATCGGCAAGATCCACGGGGTCACCCAGACGCTCGCGCTCGACGGCGCAGCGGTCACCAGCGGCGGCGCCAAGGTCAACGTGATCGGCGTGAACGCACAGCAGTTCCGGTCGTGGACCCCCCTGAAGACAGCGTCCAACCAGCAGTTGTGGAACACGCTCGACTCGGGCGGTTTCGTCGCTTCCACCGATGCCCGCCACCTGCTGCACCTGCATACGGGCAACAGCTACTCGCTCACCGGCGCCGGCACGGTCAGCCTGCAGTTCGCCGGCGCGGCATCGCTCGGCATCGCGGGCATCGACGTGGTGGTGAGCAACAAGGTCTCCGCCAGGCTCGGGCTGATCCACCACGTCGGCGCGTTGATCAGCGCGCCCGGCCTGAGCATCAAAAAGCTGCGCCACGACGTCAAGGCCGCGCTGGCGGGCAGCGCGGCGTCGCTGATCACGCTGCGCCCGCAGCACGCGCCGCCGCCGGTGACGCCCGCCAGCCAGGCCCCCAAAGGCAAGCCGACCAGCTACATCCAGCTGTTCCAGGAGTCCGCGGCGCAGTACTGCCCGGGGCTACCGTGGACCGTCCTCGCGGCCATCGGCCAGATCGAGAGCGGCGACGGCGCCAACACCGGCCCGTCCACCGCGGGCGCACTCGGCCCGATGCAGTTCCTGCCGTCCACCTGGGCCGAGTGGGGGATCGCAGCGTTCGGCGAGCAAGGGCCGCCGAACATCATGGACCCCTTCGACGCAGTGCCATCCGCCGCCCGCTACCTGTGCGCGGCCGGCGGCGCGACCGCGGCAGGCCTGCCCGGCGCGATCTTCGCCTACAACCACGCCGACTGGTACGTCACCGAGGTTCTCGCGCTCGCCAAGGAGTACCAGCAGGCCTACGGCTAGGGCTCTGCTAGCCCGGGGGAGCGACCCCCGGAACCCCCCATGGCCAGGCGTGCTGGCCCGGGGAGCGACCCCCCGGAACCCCCGATAGCCTGCGGCCCTTTCACTTCGTCACGGGGCCTTGGCGTGCTGGCCCGGGGGAGCGACCCCCCGGAACCCCCGATAGCCTGCGGCCCTTACGACTTCTTCGCGGGGCCTTGGCCTTGTTGGCCCGGGGAGCGACCGTGCTGTGGCTGGTTCGCCCGCCGGCCCTGGTTGGATGAGGGCATGCCGGAATACGATGCGTTCCTGCTTGTCTCCTTCGGCGGACCGGAGGGGCCGGTTGACGTGGTGCCGTTCCTTGAGAACGTCACCAGGGGCAGGGGGGTGCCGCGGGACAGGCTCGCCGACGTGGCCCGCCACTACGACCTGTTCGGGGGGGTGAGCCCGATCAACCAGCAATGCCGCGACCTGCTCACCGCGATCGGCAAGGACTTCGCGGCGGCAGGGCTTGACCTGCCGTTGTACTGGGGGAACCGCAACTGGCACCCCTACCTGACCGGCACCGTCGCGCAGATGGCCGCCGACGGCGTGCGCCACGCGATCGCGTTCGTCACCTCCGCTTACGGGTCCTTCTCGGGCTGCAGGCAGTACCTAGACGACATCGAGGCCGCCCGCGCCCAGGCCGGCCCGGTGCACCGCGCATCGACAAGATCCGCCACTTCTTCAACCACCCTGGCTTTATCGCATCCGTGGCCCAGGCTGCCCGCGTGGCAATCGGGGGGCTGCCGGCCGGCGTAGCGGATGATGCGTGGCTCGTTTTCACGGCGCACAGCGTGCCCGAGGCGATGGCGGCGGCCAGCGGGCCCACCGGCGGCCTCTACCCGGCGCAACTCGCGGAGGCGGCGCGGCTGGTCGCCGGAGAGCTGGCGCAAGCCGAGGGCCGCGAGCGTCACTGGCGGCTTGCCTACCAGAGCCGCAGCGGGCCGCCTTCGGTGCCGTGGCTGGGCCCCGACATCGGCGAGCAGCTCAGCGAGCTGTCCGCGAGCGGTGCGGCGGCCGTGGTGGTGATCCCGGTCGGCTTTGTCTCCGACCATATGGAGGTCCTGTTCGATCTGGACACCGAGGCGGCGGGGCTGGCGCGCCGGATCGGCCTGCCGATGGTCAGGGCGGCGACCCCCGGCACCGACCCGCGCTTCATCTCCATGATCAGGGAGCTGGTGAACGAGCGCCGCGGCCAGCCGGCGCAGGTGCCAGTGCTCGGCTCGCTGCCTGTTGGGCCCGATTTTTGCCCGAACGATTGTTGCCGATTGCCCTCCGCCCGCCCGCCGGCGGGACCCGGGGCGAAGCAGTGAGCAGGCCGGATCCCGGGGAACTGCTCGCCCTGGCGGTGGCCGCCGCCGGGGCGGCGGCCGCGATGCTCGCTGCCGGGCGGCCTGCCGGACCGAAGGGGCGCCCGGCGGTGGCGGACACCAAGTCGAGCCCCACCGACGTGGTCACCGAGATGGACCGGACAGCGGAGGAACTGATCAGGTCGCACATCCTGGCCGCCCGCCCGGGGGACGCGATACTCGGCGAGGAGGGCGGCGCCACCGGGGAGGCGGGTGCGGGCCGGGTGCGCTGGGTCGTGGATCCACTGGACGGCACCGTGAACTACCTCTACGGCCTGGCCGACTGGTCGGTCAGCATCGCGGCGGAGCTGGACGGCACGATCGTGGCGGGTGCGGTGAACGCGCCCGCCCTCGGCGAGCTGTTCACCGCCACGCTCGGCGGGGGCGCGTGGCTGCACGCGGGCGACGGCCCGCCCGTCGCGCTGCGCTGCAACACCGGGGTGCCGCTCGACCAGGCGCTGGTGTCCACCGGGTTCGGGTACGCGGTGCCGCGGCGCATCGTGCAGGGCCAGGTGGTCGGTGTGCTGCTGCCCCGGGTGCGGGACATCCGGCGCGGTGGCTCGTGCGCCGTGGACTTGTGCTCGCTGGCGGCCGGCCGGGTCGATGCCTACTACGAGCGCGGGGTGAACTACTGGGACTGGGCGGCGGGCGGGCTCGTCGCCACCGAGGCGGGCGCGGTGCTCGGCGGCCTTGCGGGCCGCCCGGCGTCCTCCGGCATGACCATCGCCGCGGAGCCCGAGCTTTTCGTGCAGCTTCGCGACCTGCTGGCGAGCCTGGACGCGGAGAGGGACGCCGATCAGGACAGCTAGTGCTGGCCCGGGGAGCACTCCGCCTCCCCGGGGCAGGCCCCCCGGACCCCACGGCCCGGAACCCCGGAACCCCGCCCGCCCGCCTCCCCTTCCCCCTTCACTGTGCCTGGCCGGGCAAGCCCGCAGGCCCCATCGCGCTACGACTGGCGGGTCAGGTTGCCGGCCGGGTTGCTGCCGCCCTGACGCAGGAACGTGAAGGTCAGCGTGCTGGAACTGCGGACGGCCAGCTTGACCACGCCGTTCGCGCAGTTGTTCCGCCCCGTGGTGATGGCCAGGCGGAAGGTCAGCACCGACTGGCGGGCGGAGACCAGGGCGAGTTGGCCGATGCAGTCGAGCTGCGGGTAGGCGAGGGTGCCGCGCTTGCTCCCGCCGGGCAGGGTCAGCTTGACGGCGATCTTGAGCGAGGGGTTGGTCTGGTGAATGGTGCCGGACCAGGTCCCGCTGACCTGCCGGGGGATCGGCAGATTCGCCCTGGCCAGCGGGCCGTCCGCGGCGGTATCCGGTGTTGGCGCCGGGGTACTGGAACCGGGGTGCCGGCCGGCGATGAAGAACGCCGCGGCCGCGATCGCGACGATGCAGGCCAGGCAGGCAGCGGCCCAGAGGGCCGCGCGGGAGCGGCCGCCGCGGGGCTGCTGCTCCTCGCCGGGTACCTGGGCGGCCGGTGCCGGGGCGCGGGTGGCCATCCGGCTGCGGCGGGCACCCGCGGCCAGCAGCCCGGCGGACAGGTCATCTCCGCTCAGCAGTTCGGTCAGCAGGGCGCGGGCATGCGGGCGTGCCACCGGGTCCGGGCTCAGGCAGTCGGCCACCACCGGGCGCAGGTCGTCCGGGAGCGCCGTCAGGTCCCCGGCGGAGGCCGGCAAGCGCCCGGCGGCCGCGAAGGCCACCACCTGCGCCCAGGCCAGGATGTCGGCGGCGGGGGTCGCGGCGCCGTACGGCGGGGTGGTGCTGAAGTGCGCCACCCAGGGGCCGTCCTGGCCGACCACCACCATGTCCGGGCCGAACTGACCGTGCACAAGCCCGGCCTGGTGGATGGACGCGATCCCGGTCGCGCAGCCGACCGCCAGGGCCCTGACCTCCGCCGTGGGCAGCGGTCCTTCGGTATGGATCACTTCTGCCAGCGACGGCCCCGGCATGAACTCGGTGATCAGGTAGGGCTGGCTGCCCTCGACGCCGGCATCGAGGATGCGGGCCACGCAGAACGGGGGAATGTTGCGGGCGACCCGGGCCTCGGCGACGAACCGGTCCCTTGCCGCCGCATCGTCCGCCCGGCCGATTCCCGGGAACGCGGCCATCACCGTCACGCCGTCCACCCGCTGAGCGAGGAAGACCTCCTGCCGCGCCATGCCCTTCCCGGCAAAGTCATCTACGCGGCCCGTGAGCCGGTAGCGGCCGACGCGACGGGGATCGCCGGCCCGCAGTGGGGTGACGTTCGGCATCCTGCGTCTTCCCGATAGGGCGGGGTGGTGGGGTCGAGGCCAGCAGAGCGCGGGGCGGTGGGGTCGAGGCCAGCAGAGGGCGGGTGGTGGGGTCGAGGCCAGCAGAGGGCGGGTGGTGGGGTCGAGGCCAGCAGAGGGCGGGTGGTGGGGTCGAGGCCAGCAGAGGGCGGGTGGTGGGGTCGAGGCCAGCAGAGCGCGGGCCGGTGGGTCGAGGCTAGTTTGCGGGTGTTTGCGTAGTTAGCGGTTTGTACCCTACGCACTGGGCGGGCTTCAAGGCCTGCCATAAGGGGAAGTTGATGATCGGGTGAACGGCCGTACAGCGTTCCCTGGCCGTTGACCGCTGGTTGCGAGCACGTTTCCCAGCGGTTATCCGGCCGCGAACGCCGTCGCGGGCGCAACACGGTTCCCCGGAACCGCCGCCTACGTGTGCCAGCTCACGCGACGTGACAGAATTCCCCGCCTGAATCGGGCACAACTGCGGGGCGCCAAGCGTTACACGCAAGGCGCATATTGATCGAGGGGGTGTAGGACCCACATGGCAACGGACTATGACAGCCCGCGCAAGACCGACGATGAGCTGACTGAGGACAGCCTGCAGGAGCTCCAGGCCCGTCGGCTTGACAAGTCGTCGTCCACGATTGACATCGATCCGGACGACGTTGCCGAGTCGCTGGAACTGCCCGGCGCGGACATGTCCAACGAGGAACTGTCCATCCGGGTGATTCCTCGTCAGGCAGACGAGTTCACCTGCTCGCGCTGCTTCCTGGTGCACCACCGCAGCCAGCTTGCGGAGGACCGGGACGGCCAGGCGATTTGCCGGGAGTGTGCGGCCTGACGCTGCTACGCTGCCCCACTCATGTGGTCAGCGGCGCCGCGACCCGCCGGGCGTGCCAGTGATGGCCGTCGGGCGGTGAGGGCTGCCTGCAGCGCGGCGGCGGCGTGCGCGATAGCCGCCCTGATCGCAGGCTGCAGCTCTCCGGCCGCTCACCACCAGTCGGCCGCCTCGGCTCACCCATCCTCTTCGCCGCACAGCCGGATACCGCCTGGAGCGCCGGTCCACACGCTCATCGTGATGCTGGAGAACCACAACTACAGCCAGGTGATCGGCAGGCGCTCGGCCCCCTTCCTGAATGAACTGGCCCGCGGCGGTGCGCTGTTCACCAACTCCCGGGCGATCACCCACCCCAGCCAGCCGAACTACCTGGCCCTGTTCTCCGGCAGCACGCAGGGGGTCACCGGCGACGGCTGCCCGAAGCGCTTCACCGGGCCCAACCTCGCCTCCGAGCTGCTCGCCGCGGGCTACACCTTCACCGGCTACGCCGAGGGCCTGCCCGGCACCGGCTCGGACACGTGCAACGTCGGGAACAGCTACGCGCGCCGGCACGTGCCGTGGACCAACTTCAGCACCGTGCCGCCGTCGCTGAGCAAGCCGTTCACTGCCTTCCCTGCGGGGAACTTCGCCGGGCTGCCCACGGTCTCGTTCGTGATCCCCAACCTGTGCCACGACATGCACGACTGCTCAACAGGCACGGGGAACGCGTGGGTGCAGGCGCATATCGGCCCGTACGCGAACTGGGCGATGACCCACCACAGCCTGCTGATCGTGGACTTCGACGAGAACGACGACGCCCCGGTTAACCAGATCCCGACGATCTTCTACGGCGAGACGGTCAGGCCCGGCCGGTACGGCGAGCCGATCACGCACTACAGCGTGCTGCGCACCATCGAGAACCTGTATCACCTGCGCCCACTGGGCCACGCGGCCGACGCCGCGCCCATCACGAACGTGTGGAGATAGGGGAGGCGAGTACCCGTGCGGACGACGACCCTGGGACGCGGCGGGCCGGTGGTGTCCCGGGCAGGCCTGGGCCTCATGGGGATGTCCTCGGTCTACGGGACCGCCGATGACACCGAGAGCATCGCCACGATCAGGGCGGCGCTTGATGCCGGGGTGACCCTGCTGGACACCGGCGACTTCTACGGCATGGGCCACAACGAGATGCTGCTCGGCCGGGCCCTGCAGGGCGTGCCCAGGGACAGCGTGTTCATCCAGGTGAAGTTCGGGGCGCGGCGGGACCCGGGCGGCGCATTTCTCAGCGTCAGCGCCACCCCTGCGGCGGTGAAGTCCTCGCTGGCCTATTCGCTGCGCCGGCTGGGCACCGACTATGTCGACCTGTACCAGCCGGCCAGGCTGGACCCGGACGTGCCGATCGAGGACACCGTCGGCGCGATCGCGGAGATGATCGACGCCGGGTACGTCCGCTACCTCGGCCTGTCGGAGATGGGCGCGCAGACGATCCGGCGCGCTCACCAGGTCCGCCCGGTGACCGGGCTGCAGATCGAGTACTCGCTGCTCAGCCGGGGGATCGAAGACACGATCCTGCCCACGGTGCGCGAGCTGGGTATCGGCGTGACCGCCTACGGTGTGCTGTCCCGCGGCCTGCTCAACCCGGCTACCGCGAGGCCGTCCGGGCCCGGCGACTCCCGCGGCCGGTTCCCCCGGTTCCGGGGCGAGAACCTGGAGCGCAACCTGGCCTTGGTCGCGGCGCTTGAGGCGGTCGCCGCCGAGCGGGGCGTGACCACCGCCCAGCTCGCCATCGCGTGGGTGTGCGCGCAGGGCAGCGACATCGTCCCGCTCATCGGGACCAAGCGGCGCGACCGGCTGGCCGAGGCGCTTGCCGCGCTAGATCTCGACCTGGGCCCCGCCGATCTCGCGGCGATCGAGGCGGCGGTCCCGGCCGGCGCCGTGGCGGGCGACCGCTACGACGAGCCGCAGATGGCCGCCCTGGACAGCGAGGCCAAGGTCCCGTGACGAAGGAACGGGGCCTTGAGCCAGCGGGGGTTCCGGGGGTCGCCCCCCGGGCCAGCACCGCTCTTAGCTTCTAGCTCCGGTAGGCGTCGGCGATCGCGGTGAGCCTGGCATGGGCCCCGTGCATCGCGCCCGCGGCCGGCAGATAGTCCTTCGCGATCTTGGCCACGCTGGTGTAGTTCGGGTCGCAGACGTTGGCCAGCGGCGACTCGACGGCCTGGGTGACGAGCTGGTAGGCGTCCAGGGGGTCGAGCCCGTAGTCCGACGCCAGCCACTGGATCAGGTCGAGCTGTGCGATACGGAACGCGTCCTCAAGCGGCCGCGCCGACCCGGCGGACATGATGTGCGAGGCCGACTCCAGCCGGGGCCACGCGCACGGCCTGCCCTTGACCAGGTCCACCGCGAGGACGGTGTTCATCGCGGTCTCCACCGCCACCCCGCAGGTCTCGCCCTCGCCCTGCCTGGCGTGGCCGTCGCCGAGTGAGAACAGCGCGCCCACCACGTTCACGCCGAGGTAGCAGGTCACCCCGGCGCGCATCTCCGGGGTGTCCATGTTGCCGCCGAACGCGTCGGGGACCAGGGCGCTGCGCACCTCCAGGTTGGCCGGCGCGACCCCGACGGTTCCGTGCATCGGGTTCAGCGGCAGGTCCACCTCGAAGTCGCCGTGCCGGGCGGTGAACCGGCAGGTGCCCGCGTCGCGGTCGAGATGCCACATCCAGATCAGCTCGGGCAGCGGGTCGTGCAGCAGGGCGGTGGCGTGGGTCCCGGTGAGCGCGCCGAAAAACGGGACCGTGGTGGAGGCTCCCCAGCCGCGCGCGGGCTCGATCGAGATGAAGTGCACGGCGAGCGTGTCGCCGGGCTCGGCGCCCTCGATGTAGAACGGTCCGGTCTGCGGGTTGAGGTAGGGGAACTCACAGACCTCGGAGACCAGGTCGGTCTCGCTGCGCACCTTGCCCGCGAAGCAGTCCTCGGTGAACAGTTCCAGGATCACCGGCGGCTTGATCCGGGCGACCGGTGCCGCGCCGCCGAACGTCCAGGCGTACTGGCTGGGGTCCGGCCGGAACTTGATGACCTGGGGATCACTCACCTGGGTACTCCTCCAGCGGGTCCAGGTGCACCAGCCCGACCTCGGTGACCCGCTGCTTGTCGCGTGCGTACAGGATGATCAGGTAGATCAGCCCGATGACCATCCAGCCGCCCACGCCTGGTGCCATATAGGACAGCGGGGGCGTCAGGGGGGTGATGAAGTTGAACGCAGGAATGCCGACCGCGCTCAGCCAGGCGGGCACGAAGGCGATGACGCCCAGCAACGGGATGATCAGGTGGGACAGCACGTTGAACCCGGTCCGCTTTCGCGCGAAGTAACCGATGCAGGCCACGTTCATGAGGATGTAGATGGCTACGAGCAAGATCACGATGCCGGTGCCCGTCATCGCGAACGCGGTCTCCGGCGTGTAGTGGAGGCCCAGGGGCAGCATGATCCCGATCGTGATCACGAACGCGGCCAGGATGGCATAGAGGGGGGAGCGGTGCCTGGCGTTGATGTGCGCCAGGAACGCGGGGAAGGCCCGGATCCGTCCCATGGCGTACGCGGTCCGGCTGGACACGTTTACCCCGGCGTTGGCGTTCGCGATCGTCGAGTTGACGATCGCCAGGAACACGAAGAACCAGAAGATGCCGTAGAGCGAGCGGGCGACCCCGACCCAGGAGGCGCTGGTGGCTCCCGTGGTGAAGTTGGCGAACCCCTTCGGGCCGAAAGCGACGTCAATGGCGTAGGTGGTGAACACGTACAGGGCGCCGATGAGCACCGTGGATAGCAGCACCGCGCGCTGGATCGTGCGGCGCGGGTTCCTGGCCTCCTCGGCCAGCGGCGCGGCGCCCTCGAAGCCGCCGAAGGCAAGGATCGTGAAGACCGACCCGGCGATCACTCCACTGATGCCGTGGAATCCCGGCGTGGTGTATTTGGTCGTGAAGACCGACAGGGTGTTGTTGCTGCCCGCGTGCACCACCAGGAAGATAGCGAGCACCAGGAAGACACCGATCTCGAACACGCCGAGGACGGTGCCGAGCCGCGCCGAGGTCCTGATGCCGTAGTAGCCGGCCGCGAGGATGATGAGCGCGCCGATGATCGACCAGACCCACCACAGGTTCGCGGTGTAACCGCTGATCTCCGAATGGAGCGTGCCGTCCACGGTGAACCCGAGCTGGAGCAGGACCAGCGGCGGGATCAGCCAGCCGACGAGCACGTACGCCCAGGCCACGAGGAAACCCACGGAGGGGTGGATACCCCGGGCCGCGTACGTGGCCAGCGAGCCCGCCGCGGGCAGCTCCCTGGCCAGCAGGCCGATCGACCACGCGCAGAACAAGCACGCCACCAGGGCGAACACCACGGCCAGCGGCAGCGACCCGCCGGCGAAGGCGACCCCGGCGGGGATGGACGCGGCGATGGCCGCGCCCGGTGCCATGTCGGTGATGCTCTGGAACAGAACCTCGCGCAGGCCGATCGCGTCCCGCCGCAATCCCACGCCAGCTTCTGCCCGCTCCGTTGTCGCCACAGCCGCCTCCTTGGACGGTCCCAAACGATCACTGCCGGGATGTTCTCACGGCAGGCAGGGACCGGGCCAGACCCCGAACGCCACGAAATGCGGCTATTTGTGCGCTACTCGCCCGGGGGGCGGCCCCCGGACCCCGAAGGGTTAAGGCCCCGTTCCTTCGTCACGGGGCCTTAACCGCTCGTCCAGTAGCGGCCCGATGGGTCAGCCGGAGCTGTGGTGGCCGTTCGTGCTGAAACCCTGCCTGCCGGGCAGGGAGACCTCGGCGGTGACGTCCGCGGCCAGCCGGACCCGGTCGCCGTCGCCGATACGCACGTCGGTGCCCGGCAGCGCCCGGTCGCCGTTGACGTAGGTGCCGTTGGTGGAGTACTCGTCCCTGATTGTCGCCTGCCCGGTGTCACTGACCGTGATCGTGGCGTGCCGCCTGGACACGTTCTCGTAGTTGGCGAAGGCCGCCGCTACCAGGGACTCGCCCGGGTCCCGCCCGAGGACCAGCGACGTGCCGGCCGGCACGTCGACGTTGCCGGCCGGGAAGGACAGCCGCAGCACCACCGGTGAGATGGGCCCGGTGGCCGGTGTCGGCCCGCTGGGCGCCGCGCCTCCCGGGCGCAGGTACTCCTGCATCACCGTGGGCGGCGTGGTCTCCTCCTCCGCCGGACCACGCCGGGGCAGGTTCGTGCCGCAGGTGAAGCAGATCAGATCGTCGTGGCTGACGGTGGCGGCGCAGCCAGGACAGGTCAGTGTCGCCATGGCGTCCTCCGGGACCGCGGGGGCAGGTGGTCTGGACCATGTGTCCACCTGAGCGTAACGCGGCGGGCGCCACATCAGTGCCCGGGCGCTCGTGGGGCAGCCCGCCAAGTAGCATCACAGGAACACCGGCCGGGTGACGGGGGCTTCCTACCGGAGGTCTTTCGCGGCGGGGGCTGGTGGGCTCGCAGAGACCCTGCTAGGAGACCAGCCATGATCGGTTATCAGCTCACCGACGAGCACGAGGAGTTGCGCGCGACCGTCGCCGAGTTCGCGCGCGAGGTCGTGGCCCCGGTGATCGCCGACTATTACGAGCGATGCGAGTTCCCCTACGACATCGTGGCCAGGATGGGCAAGCTCGGGCTGTTCGGGCTGCCATTCCCCGAGGAGTACGGCGGGATGGGCGGTGACCTGTTCGCCCTCTGCCTCGCCCTGGAGGAACTCGCCAGGGTCGATTCCTCCGTGGCGATCACGCTGGAGGCGGCCGTGGCGCTCGGCGCGATGCCGCTGTACCGGTTCGGCAGTGAGGAGCAGCGCCGCCAGTGGCTTCCTGCTCTGTGCGCGGGGGAGCGGCTGGCCGCCTTCGGGCTGACCGAGCCCGGCGGCGGTTCCGACATTCCCGGCGGGATGCGGACCACCGCACGGCTGGTGAAGGGGGATGGGGAGGCGGGTGGGACGTGGGTCATCGACGGCTCCAAGGCGTTCATCACCAACTCGGGCACTTCGATCACCTCGGTGGTGACCGTGCTCGCGCGCACCGGCGGCGAGCCAGGGGCCGGGCGGGGCCAGCGCGAGATCTCGGCGATCATCGTCCCGGCGGGCACCGAGGGCTTCACCGTGGGCGGCAAGTACTCCAAGGTCGGCTGGTCGGCATCGGACACCAGGGAACTGGCCTTCGACTCCTGCCGGGTTCCCGCCGGCAACCTGCTGGGCGAGCGCGGCCGCGGCTACGCCCAGTTCCTGCAGATCCTGGACGAAGGGCGGGTGGCCATCGCGGCGCTGGCCACTGGCCTGGCCGCCGGATGCGTGGCGGAATGCCTGCGCCATGTCGCCGACCGGGAGGCGTTCGGCCACCACCTCGGGCACTTCCAGGCGATCCAGTTCAAGCTGGCGGACATGGAGGCGCGGGCCCACTCGGCGCGGCTGGCCTGGTACGACGCCGCGGCGCGGCTGTCGGCCGGTGAGTCGGCCAAGAAGCAGGCGGCGATCGCCAAGCTGGTTGCCTCGAACGCGGCCATGGACAACGCGCGGGACGCCACCCAGATCTTCGGCGGCTACGGGTACATGAACGAATACCCGGTGGCCCGGTTCTACCGCGACGCCAAGGTGCTGGAGATCGGCGAAGGCACTTCCGAGGTGCAGCGGATGATCATCGCACGCGAACTCGGCCTCAACGCGATCCGCTAGGGACACGCCCTGCCGGTACCCTGCGGGCCGTGGCCGGTCAGGCCACGGCTAAGACCCGTTCGGCTTTACCACCATGGACTGCACGTTGAAGGTCTTCGGCAGCGAGCCGAAGGTGAACATCAAGTTGACCACCCGCTGCAGGTTCGGCGCCGACGTTGTCGTGGGGTAGGTGCCGAGGGTAACCATCGCGGCGGCCTGGGCCTTCAGCCCGGCGCTCTTGACCAGCGCGGTCTGTAGCGGTGCCGCCATGGCGGCCTGGGCTTGCGCCTTGGCGAGCGCGCCCCGGAATGCGGCCACCACCTGAGCGTTCTTGCTGGCGTAGGCCTTCGTGGTGAAGTACCCGTCCAGCGGCAGGTTCGCGGTCGCCCCTGTGCAGGCGTCCACCACCGGGACCGCGCCGAGCTGGCTCTCCGCCGCGTAGATGGTCGGCTCGGTCGCCAGGATCGCGTCCACATGGTGGTTCTGCAGGGCGCCGATCAGCTCGTTGGCCGGCATGGGATCCCAGGTGATCGTCCCGACCCGTACGTTGTCGCTGGTCAGCACGGACCAGGTGGCGACGGTGTCAATGCCGTAGGGCTCGGACTGGCCCTTGATGTTGTGGGTTGGTATCCCCTGGTTCAAGGCGGTGCCGATGACCTTGTTCTCCAGGTCCCTCGGCGTCACGATCTTCGAGCCCGGCAACGTCAGGACTTCCACCACGTTCGGCCCCGCGTCGTAGCCGTCCGCGAGTGCGAGCAGATGCAGCGCGCGGCTCTGCTCCTGGGCATAGAACATGTTGGCGTAGTCGCCAAAGGCGACATCGGCGGTGCCGTTGCGGAGCGCCGCCACCTCCTGCGGCACGGAAGAGCTCTTAACGATGTGGACGGTCAGGCCGGCCTTGCTGAACAGGCCGTCCCGCAGGCCAATGTAAAGGGGTGCGTCCGGCACGCCGGGGGCTGCCTCGACAGTGACCGTGCCTGACGCGGTGGGCCCGGCCGCCGCCGATGACGAGAACCCGGGGAACTGGCACCCGGTCACCAGAATCAGGCCGGCCGCCGCGGCCGCCACCCCCGCGGCGTGGCGACCCGGGCGCCGCACCCAGCCGCCCCATCGGGCCTGGTCAGGGGCAGAGACGTCCCTCATGGCTCTCCTTGGCGGGCAGATAGGACTTCTGCGGACACTTCGGAGCCCGGACCGTAGCGCCAGAGAGTACCCTACTTGCAGCGCGTGCTCGGTAAACGTCCGTTAGATCAAGGTCATCGCGTGATGCGGGAATTGCCGCCCGGTAGCCGTTTGGACGGTTAGGGTTAGCCCCTAGTCGCCCTGTTGAGCTGAGCCCGCCTTAAACGTCGCCGCGGAAGGGGTCTGCTATGTCGGTTCTGCCGTTGGCCCTGTCGCCAGCGGGCTCGCCATGGCATCCAGCTGAGAGGTCATGACGCGTGCGGTCCCGTAGCAGAAATATCTCCCCCGCTGCCCCCGTGGCCGTCGGCGACCAGGCGGGGAACGGCTCGGCGATCGGCCGGGACGGGATGGAGGCGCCCGGTGGTGGCCTCGGCAGGCCCGACGGGCAGGCCGACGGCAACGGTGCCGGGCATCCAGAGGTACCCCAGAGCCAGCCGACGTCCAGGCGGGCGCTGAAGAACTGGCGAGTGCGCTCGCGGTTGCTGCTGTTGATCACCATCCCGACCCTGACCGCTGTGGCGCTGGGCGGTATCCGCATCGCCTCTTCGGTGCAGAGCGCCCTGGCCTACCAGCGGGTCTTGCAGCTGACCACGCTCAGCTCCGACATCACCGTGCTGGCCCAGCGGCTGGAGGACGAGCGGGACCAGACGGTCTACTACATCGCCCTCGGCGGCGTAGGCGGCCGGTCCGCATCGAAAAAGGACAAGACCGTGGCGCTCGGCGTCGTCACGGGCTATCAGCATCAGACCGACGAGGCAGTGGCGCAGGTCCGGTCCCAGCTCGAAGAGGTCGGCGGCTCGTTCCCGGCACAGACGCAGCAGGAAGCCACGACCGCGCTGTCCGAACTGGACGCGCTCAGCCAGCTGCGCGAGGCGGCCACCGGTACCGCCCTGCCTGCCCTTGACGTGAGCCGCAAGTACACCGGCCTCATCGACGACCTGCTCGTCCTGGAGGACGCGACCGGCCAGGGCGCCAGTGACGCGAACCTGGCGCAGAGCGTCCGGGTCCTCGGGCTGGTGTCGCACATGAAGGAGGATGCCTCCGAGCAGCGTGCGATCCTCGCCGCGGCGCTGATCCAGCACAACCTCACCAACGAGGCGCTGAGCGACCTGACCAACGCCCAGTCGGACCAGGCCGCGAACCTGGCCGAGTTCAACCTCACCGCCACCGCCGCACAGCGCCAGCTCTGGAACAGCACCGGCACCGGGCCCATCGCCTACCTGGCGCCGAACGAGGAGACGCAGGCGATCAACCTGCAGACCAACAGCCAAAGCAACAGCCAAAACCTGGCCGGCGACCAGACCCATGCCGACGACTGGTACGGCGCGGAATCGCACATCATCAACTTCCAAATGGGTGCGGTCGAGCGCAGCCTGGTCAACCAGATCACTGCGCGCGCGTCGTCGCTGCGCAACGAAGCGGTCACCGCCGCCATCATCACCGGCGTGGTCATCCTCTTCGTGCTGGCTCTCGCCCTGTTCTTCACCGTCGTGGTGGCCCGGTCGATGGTGCGGCCGCTGCGGCGGCTGCGTGCGGGCGCCCTCGAAGTGGCCGGAATGCGGCTGCCGGAGACCGTGCGCCGGATGAGCGAGGGTGAGGGTTCCGGGTCGCAGCTGGACGTGGCGCCGATCGAGGTGGATTCCACCGACGAGATCGGTGAGGTCGCGCGGGCGTTTGACCAGGTGCACCGGGAGGCGGTGCGGCTGGCGTCGAACGAGGCGGCGTTGCGCGGGAACGTGAACGCGATGTTTGTGAACCTGTCGCGGCGGTCGCAGTCGCTGGTGGAGCGGCAGATCCGGCTGATCGATGATCTGGAGCAGGGGGAGCAGGACTCCGAGCGGCTGGGGAACTTGTTCCAGATGGACCACCTGGCGACCCGGATGCGGCGTAACTCGGAGAACCTGCTGGTGCTGGCGGGGCATGAGGTGTCGCGGCGGTGGACTCAGTCGGTGGGGCTGGTGGATGTGCTGCGGGCCGCGGTGTCGGAGATCGAGCAGTATGAGCGGGTGACGCTGAACGTGCAGCCGGGCATCTCGGTCCGCGGGCAGGCCGTCAACGACGTCGTGCACCTGCTGTCCGAACTGGTGGAGAACGCTACGTCGTTCTCGGCGGCGGAGACGCCGGTGGCGGTGTCGGGGCATTTGCTGAACAGTGGCGGTGTGCTGCTGGATATCACCGATCAGGGTGTGGGCATGGGTGCGGAGGAGATGGCCCATGCGAACTGGCGGCTGGATAATCCGCCGGTGGTGGATGTGGCGGTGTCGCGGCGGATGGGGTTGTTCGTGGTGGCGCGGCTGGCGGCGCGGCATGGGATCCGGGTGCGGTTGCGGCCGGCGTCGATGGGCGGGCTGACCGCGCTGGTCTGGCTGCCCGACGAGGTCATCGGCCACGAAAACGCTGCCACACCGCCGGGGCTGCGCCGGTTCGAGGCGACATCGGCGGCGGCCGCCCCGACCAGCGCGGCCAGGCTGGCCGAATGGCCGGAGCCTGGCCAGCCCGAGGACCGTACGGCGGCGATGCAGGCGGTCAACGCCTCCCGGACGCCCAGGTTCGCACCGCTGCGGCCTGACCTCGGTGACACCGCGGCGTTCTCGGCGCTGGATGCGGACGCCAGCACCTTGTCGGGGCCGGAGGCGGCGGCGAGCTTTGACACGGTGCGCAGCTTCGACACGGCGGCCAGCTACGACACGAGCGGTCCGGCCGTCAGCGCCGCGGCGGATCCATCGGCCAGCCTCCAGTCCGGCCCGCTCGCCTCCTCCTTCGGCACACCGATCGGAGGCGACGGTGCCCAGGAAGGCCCCCTAGGCGCCCTCGGGGAGTCTTCGTTCCGAAGCGAAGTCAGCCAGACGGCACAGCACGGCGTGATTGTGCCGCCTCCGGCGAGCCTGGGAGAGGAGAACAGGCTGCCTATATTCGAGTCCGTGGAGTCCGACTGGTTCCGCCGTGGCCGACACGGAACGGACCACCCTGCCAGGGCTGGGACCGGGGCGGTCAGTACCACTACCAGCGACTGGACTTCACCAGCGGACGCGGGCTGGGAAGCTGCGGAAGTGGCGCACGCGCCGGTCTCTGGCGGCACGACCGCCGTGGGCCTGCCCAAGCGCGTGCCCAAGGCTAACCTGGTCCCCGGCGGCGTGGGCGGCGGAACCGCTCCCGCCGCGCCTGCGCCCGCCAGGTCGGCGGCGCAGACAAGGGAGCGCCTGGCCAGCTTCCAGCGGGGTGTCCGTGAGGCGCGGTCTGCCGCGCAGGATGATGACAACTCGAATGATGATGGTGGCGGCGATGCGTTATGGGACGCGTTATATGACGCGTTATGCGATGCCGTCTTGGTATGACGACACCGCTTTGTCGGAGGAGGTGGTCACGCTGAGGCCACGCAGAGAGGAGTGGGTGTGAGCCCGCTAGCTCGACCGGTCCAGGACCTGAACTGGCTCATCACGAACTTCGTGGAGCGGGTTCCGTCCGTTGCCCATGCGATCGTCGTGTCGGCGGATGGCCTGCCACTGGCGTTCTCGAACGGGTTCCCTGCGGACCGGGTCGACCAGTTGGCAGCCGTGACATCGGGGCTGACCAGCTTGACGCAAGGCGCTGCGCGAGTGTTCGAGGGTGGCCCAGTCACCCAGACGGTCGTAGAAATGCAGCGCGGACTGCTACTGGTAATGGCAATCAGCGACGGGTCGAGCCTGGCTGTGCTCGCCTCAGCTGATTGTGACATGGGCCTGGTGGCCTATGAGATGACGCTGCTCGTGGAGCGGGTGGGGCGCGCGCTCACCCCCGACATGCGCGGTGCGTTTCGGTCGGAGGATGGCAGGCAGTGACGACTGGAGAGGTTGATGTCCGGGCCCGGCCGGGATGACTGGCCGCAGGCTGGCGGACGGCACGGGTTCTTGAACGGGAAACGCTCAGGTGGGACGGACACCCCGGGGAGTTCCCTGGTCCGGCCCTATGCGGTGACCGGAGGACGGACCAAGCCGCGGTACCAGCTTCAAATCGAAGCGATGGTGGCTGCATCACATTATGAGGCCCGCGACCTTTCGGTCCTCAGCCCGGAGTGCCAGGCGATCCTGGGCTTTTGCCGTGACTGGCGCTCCGTAGCCGAAATATCTGCCGTGCTCAGGATGCCGTTGGGCGTGGCCAGGGTGCTCATCGCCGACATGGCGGTGGAAGGACTGGTCAGGGTCCATCAGCTGGATCACGCGCAGGGTCGTCCGGACCTGAACCTGCTCGAAAGGGTGCTCAGTGGACTTCGCAAGCTCTAGACCCCCTCTCCGAGGCAACGCGGGGGAGGCGGCGATGACTTCTGTGAAGATTGTCGTCGCTGGCGGCTTCGGCGTGGGCAAAACCACTTTCGTCGGGTCGGTCTCGGAAATCACCCCGCTCACCACCGAGGCTGTGATGACCGCCGCGAGCGCCGGGGTCGATGACCTCTCGCACGTGCCGGACAAGACCACGACGACGGTGGCGATGGACTTCGGCCGGGTCACCCTGGATGCAGGCCTGATTCTGTACCTGTTCGGCACCCCGGGGCAGCACCGCTTCTGGTTCATGTGGGATGACCTGATCCAGGGTGCCATTGGCGCGGTGGTTCTTGTGGACACCCGGCGGCTGGCCGACTCCTTCCCTGCGGTCGACTACTTCGAGACCGCGGGCCTGCCGTTCATCGTGGGCATCAACGGCTTCCACGGAAAGTTCCCGCATACCCTGACCGACGTCCAGGAGGCCCTGTCGGTAAACCCGAGCGTGCCCATCGTGGAGTGCGACGCCCGCAGCAGGGCGTCCACCAAGGCGACCCTCATCGCGCTGGTCGAGCACGCGATGGCGGTCCAGATGAGCGTGCACTGAGGGCCTGCGCCGGCCGTGGGGCCCTGAGGTAAGGTGCACGGGCGGGGCGGTAGCTCAGCCGGTTAGAGCAGCGGACTCATAATCCGCCGGTCCTGGGTTCGAGTCCCAGCCGCCCCACCATGTCTGACCTAGGACGATACCTTGACCGGCGAGTTGTGAGAGGGCTGCTATGACGGCCCTGGGGAACATTCGGGGAACACGCGGCGGATGAGGGCTCATTGTGTGGCCCTCCGGGGCTCCAGCAGCGCGGCCACCCGCTCGGCGGCGTCGTCGGCGACGGCCCGCCGCACGTGCTGGTAGATGTCGGATGTGATCGCGGTCGTGGAGTGGCCGAGCTGGGCGCTGACGACCTTCACGTCAAGGCCCGCCTCCAGCGCCAGCACGGCGGCCGTGTGCCTGCCCTCGTGCAGCTTGATCACCGGCAGCCCGGCCGCGCGGGCGGCCTGCCGGAACCGCGCCGAGATCAGGTCCGGCCGGTACGGGCGGCCGATCTCATCGGCGATGACCCAATCACCGGGCTCGTACGCGGTCCCGGCGGCGAGCCGCTCGGTGAGCTGCGCCTTGCGGTGCTCGCGCAGCACCCGCACCGTCCCGGCGTCCAGCGACACGACACGGGCCGAGGTTTTCGACTTCGGGGTGTCCTGCCTCACCTGGCCGCCGTACTCCAGCAGGGTGCGCCTGACCCGCAGGTGCCCGCCGTCCAGGTCGATGTCATCCCATTGGAGCCCGCAGACCTCGCCGCGCCGCAGGCCGCGCAGCAGGACTAGGCGCCAGGCTGGGTGCAGCCGGTGTCCTGCCGTGGCGTACAGGAACAGGGCCGCTTCCTGCGGTCCCCATACGCGGGCCTCCTCGCGCCGCTCGGGCGGCAGTTCCACCCCGGCGCACGGATTCCACTGGATCAGCCGCGCCTTGACGGCGGCGTTGAGCGCGGCCCGCAGCGTCGCAAAGATCCGGTGCGCGGTGGCGTCGCCGACCACCTGGGGAGCCGTGCGCACGTCGCCGTCACAGTGAATCCAGGCCCGGCCCTCGCCGCGCTGCCGCTCGATCTCGGCATTCCACTCGCGGATCGTGGCGAACACGCTGGCGATGTGCTCGGCGCGCAGCCGGGCCAGCGGTATCTCACCGATCAGCGGCACGAGGTAGAGGGTGATGTGCTGGGCGTAGGAGCGGCGCACCGACGCCTTGAGCTTCCCCTCGCCCGCCAGCCAGCTTGTGAGCCAATCGCCCGTGGTGATGTCCGGCGAGGCCGGGTCGAGCCCGGCGCCGATCTTCCGCCGGACAGTGGCCACGTCGGGCAGCGGGCCGCCGCGCTTGGTGGATGCCACGATCAGGTCACCGACCTTGGCGCGCATCACCGGGTCGGGGTCGATCGCGGCCAGGTCGTGCACCTGGCGCAGTGCGGCCTCCGCGTCGCGCTCCAGTGCGAAGCCGCCACGGCGCACGAGCTGGCGCCCGGCCGTGGCGTCAAGCCGCACCGCGTAGAACCACGACCCGTGGCGGCGTTTGCCGAGGTCGGGGCACGCTGACCCGTGCGGGCAGCGTTTGAACGTGCTTCCTGCTGTCATTCGGTCTCCTGCTCCTCTCCAGGTTGGGCGGCTTCTCTCGGGAATCGGGCATCGCTGAGCCGGAACCCGTTCGCCAGGCTGATCAACTTGCCGTTCGGGAGGAGCTGTACCGTCCCGAACGGCGCATCGTCGGGTGACGGGTACACGAGCATGGTCAGGTCGGTGCACGGCCGCGTACAAGCGGCTTTCGGACCTGACCGCGCAGGCCCGCCGGGCGGGTGACTTCCCGGCGCTCATCGACCGGGGCCGGTCGATCCGCCGTTACCGGAGCTTTGCCAGCGCCAGGCAGGGCCTCGACTGGCTCGCCCGCATCTACCGGCTTGACCGGACGGCCGGGCAGGACGTGTCGCTGTACCTCGGCGTCGAAAAGGCCGGCATGGTCGTGCAGCTCCAGTCATGGTTCGGCGACCTCGGCGTCCCGGTGCTGGCCCTCGGCGGCTACTCATCGCAGACCTACGTCGATGACGTTGCCCGTGATGCCAGGTGGCAGGACCGGCCCGCAGTCCTGCTTTACGCGGGCGACTTCGACCCAAGCGGCGAGGACATCGACCGCGACTTCATCGAGCGGTCGGCCTGCTGGGCCAAAGTGATCCGGGTGGCGCTGACCGCCGAGCAGGTCCGCGGCTACCGGCTGCCGGTCAACCCCGGCAAGGC
Organism: uncultured Actinomycetes bacterium; assembly: GCA_963726415.1. Lineage (GTDB taxonomy): Bacteria > Actinomycetota > Actinomycetes > Streptosporangiales > Streptosporangiaceae > DASXKD01. The sequence goes on along the minus strand of CAVSCM010000036.1, from coordinate 21,301 downwards.
CACCGACTCGCGGGCGGGCGGGTTCATCGAACGGCACGGCACCCTGATGCAGGTCGAGCTGGACGCGCTCGACCCGGACGACCTGCGCTCGCTGTTCGAGACCGCGCTGAGCGGCTATTGGGACACGTCCGCGTATGAGGCCGTGCTCGACCGGGAACAGGACGACCTGCGCCGACTGCGCGACCCGGCCGGGGGAGTGGCATGAGCGGCGACCTCCTGCGCCAAGCGCTCGCCTACGCCGCCGCTGGGTGGCCGGTGTTTCCGTGCAAGCCGGGCGCCAAGGAGCCGGACACGCCGCACGGGTTCAAGGACGCGACCACCGACCCCGGGCGTATCCGGGCATGGTGGCGGGCGCGGCCGGATCGCAACCTGGCGATCGCCACCGGGGCACCCGGCCCCGACGTGCTCGACGTTGATCAGCGGCAGACCGGCAGCGGGTTCCCGGCATTCAACCGGGCCAAGCGGGCCGGGCTGCTCGCCGGGGCGCTGGCCCTCGTCCGCACTCCGTCCGGCGGCTTGCACGCCTACTACGCGGGCACCGATCAGCCCTGCGCCCGGCTGCCCGCTCAGCATCTCGACTTCAAGGCCCGGGGCGGGTACGTGCTGGCTCCGCCGAGCGTGGCCGGTGGCCAGCCGTACGAGCTGCTCGACCACCGGCCGGGCGCTACCTGCCTTGACTGGCAGGCCGTCCGCCAGCTCCTCGACCCGCCGCGCCGTGCAGCGGGCAGGCTGCCAGGAGGCGGCGACGTGACGCGCCTCGCGGCGTGGGTGGCTGGGCAGCCCGCCGGCAACAGGAACAACGGGCTGTTCTGGGCCGCACTCCGGACCAGCAGCCCGGCCGCGCTGGAGCAGCTCGTGGCCGCTGCCGTCCAGGCCGGGCTGTCCGAGCCCGAGGCGCGCCGCACCGCGGCCAGCGCCGCGCGGAGGGCCGAACAGTGACCGATGACCTGGCCAGCCTCGATGTCAGCCTCGACGGCGCTGCGGTGCTCGCCGAGGCCCATGCCACGCTGACCCGCTACGTCGTGTTCCCGTCACCGGAGGCGGCCGACGCGGTGACGCTGTACGCGGCGGCCACCCACGCGATGCCCGCGCTGGAGTTCGCCGCCCGCCTGGTGATCAAGTCGCCCGTAAAACGGTGCGGCAAGTCCCGCCTCCTCGATGTCCTCGGCCAGCTCGTGGCCCGCCCGCTCACTACCGCCGACATCAGCGCCGCCGCGCTCGTGCGGTCGATCCCCGACCCCGACAAGGACCCCCCGCCCACGGTCATGCTCGATGAGGCCGACGCGATTTTCGGCCGGGGGCTCAAGGGCGAGGAGAATGCCGAGCACCTGCGGGGCATCCTCAACGCCGGGTTCGGCCGCGATCGGCCCTACAAGCGGTGGGACATCACCACCCGCCGGGTTGAGGACTGCGTGACGTTCGCCATGGCCGTGCTCGCCGGGATTGGGTCGATGCCCGACACGATCGAGGACCGGGCCGTGGTCGTGTCGATGCGGCGCAAGGCCCCGTACGAGCGGGCCGCCAAGTACCGCATCCGCCGGGACAAGCCGCGCGTGACCGCCGTGGGCGACCGGCTCGCCGGGTGGGTGCAGCCGCTCGCCGAGCGGGTGGGTACCGCCGAGCCGGCCATGCCCGATGGGCTCAACGACCGGGCCGAGGACGTGTGGGAGGCGCTGCTGGCCGTCGCCGACCTCGCGGGCGGTGACTGGCCCGTCCGTGCCCGCACGGCCGCCGTCACGCTCTCGGCCGAGGCGGACGCGGAGGCCGATGTCTCGATGTCGCTGCGGCTGCTGGCCGACCTCCGGGCCGTGTTCGGGGATGCTCGCGGCCTGCACACCGCGACAATTCTGGACCGGCTGTGCGAGCTAGACGAGGCGCCGTGGGGCGACTGGTACGGCAGGCGTTTCAACGACCGCGACCTAGCCAAGATGCTCCGCGACTACAAGGTCAAATCACGCGACGTGCGCGAGGGCGGCAACGGCGACAACCGCAAGGGATACCGCGCGGATGACCTCGCCCCGGCCTGGTCTGCGTGCCTACCCCGCGACAAGGGCGACAAGGGCGACATACCAGGTCAGAGCGTTTTGGATGTCGCGGATGTCGACGAGGGCGACATCCGCGACATGCTCAACCCTCTGACCAGCAGTGTCGCCGATGTCGCGGACCCCCCCGTGGGGATGCACTCAGCAGCCCGGAGACGGCAGGCCGGTGTGCCCTCTGCGGGGGCACCGTGCCACCGCTACGGCGACGGCGGCTCGCCGCTGTGCACGACCTGCCAGGAGGCCCAAACATGACCGCCGAGCACGGCTTGCCCAAGATGCCGCCACCCGATGGCGGCCCATGGCGATGGGACGACCCGCCAGCACACCTGTCCAGCGGTGCGATACGGCCGAGCCGGGGCGCCGTCGTGGTGCCAGGCCACCCCGCGTGCGTCTACGACCTCGCAGAGCCCGGCGGCGTCTACCGGCCGTGTGGCAGGGCAGGGCGCCGCTATCCCTGCGGGTACCGCTGCCCGCCGCACGCCCCGGACGACCGCCGCGCGCGGCGGTCACTCTCACCGCTCGCACGGCCGCGACCAGCCACCTCCAAGATCATGAGGACGGAGGGTGAACAGTGAGCCAGGCCATGAACGACGCCAACGGCCGACCAGGCCATGAACGATGCGGCGGCCGGACCCGCCGCGGCACGCCCTGCAAACTGCCGGCCGGGCACGGCACCAGCCATTCCGGCGTCGGCCGATGCGACCATCACTGCGGCGCCACCCCGACGCACCGCGCCCATGCGGAGCAGGTGCTGCTGGAACGGGCCGAGGCGTCGGCCCTAGCGGACTTGCACCGCATCGGAGTGGAGCCGATCGGTAACCCACTGGAGGCCCTAGCCGAACTCACGGCCGAGGCCCGCCAGTGGGAGGCGATCCTGTGGAGCCAGGTGGCCGATCTGGAGTCGCTGTCACAGATGACACCGGCCGGGGTCGAGCAGGTCCGCACCGTGGTAGTGCTGTTTGAGCGTGCGATGGACCGCGCTGCGGCGTTCGCTTCGATGTGCGCCAAGCTCAACATCGAGGACCGGATTTTCCGGCTCCAGGCGCGGATTAACGAGGAGATCGGCCGGCAGGTCTTCGGCGTATTCGATCGCAGCCTGCGCGAGATGAGCCTGTCGGAGGAACAGTGGCAGATCGCCCGGGAGGTCTTTGCCCGCGAGTTGCGTGCCCTGGCTGGCGAGCCTGCAGATGCCTGACCCGGGCAGGCCGCGCTGAGCCGCACTTGCGAGCCCGGTGTACGACGCCTGTGCACCGACTGCGGTGTGCACCCCCTTGGCGATCTTGAGTGTCTGGATCGTCCTCGGGATTAGGAACCAGGCGCCAATCAGCAGGATCAACGCCGTTTCGAGCCGACCGTGTGGCGCGTCGGTTGTGCCGACAGCGGTCGCACGAGACGCCGCTGGGATCGTCGTCGTGTGCGCCACTGTCGGCCCTCGCTCTACCTCCGTGCCGGTCCAGGATCGGTGACGGGCGCCTGCCCTGCCAACCCGGGGTCAGGATGTCGTGACGGACAGGTTGTCGTAGGTGAACACCACCGGTAGTGCCGTCGCGGTGCCCGCGACGTAGGACTGGATGCCGAAGCTGCCTGCCGACTGAAGCGCCGCGGTCGAGTCCGTCAGCGAGATCTGCGGTGACGCCGGTTCGGTGGTGCCCACCGGCCAGACCGTTCCCGACAGGCTGGTGGTCCCGGTACCGGAGACGACGAACCGGATGCGCAACGGCGTGCCCGGCGTGTATGTCAGGCTGGGGATCACCAGTGACTTCAGCGTGGTGTCGGTTCCGCTGACGACCTTCGAGATCAGTGCCTGGACGGTGCCGTCCGCGCGGTAGAGCACCTTGAGCCGGTAGTCGCTGGTCCCGGAGTGCCTGGCCTATCAGCTCCACGTACGAGCCGCCGCCCGACGATTTGCTGACCGAGGCGTCCACCACGGCGTTGATGTTGGCCTGCGAGACCGAGTTCAGGTACGCCGTCGGCCCGACGGCGGCCGCCTCGACGTTGACCTTGCCTACGCCGCCACCCACCGAGAACCGGCTGGTGGTTCCGGTGACCGTCCACGGTCCCCCGGTGTCGGCGGTGCCCCAGCCGTTGGACGTGGTGCGCCCGAACGCGTCTGCCGCGATCACCGAGGTGACGGTCACCGCCTTCGTGACCGACCCGGTGGCCCCCTGGTTATCGGTCACCGTCAAGGTCACCTGATAAGTACCCGGCGCCGCGTAGGTGTGCTGCGGCGTCACGCCGGAACCGGCCGGCGACCCGTCGCCGAAGTCCCACGAGTACGACGCGATCGACCCGTCCGGATCCGAGGACCCCGACCCGTCGAAACTCGCCGTGAGCCCGTTGGCCGACGACGTGAAGGCGGCCGTGGGCGGCTGGTTCGCCGGCGGCGTGACCGTCACGTCGTGCTGCACCGTCCCGGTGGCCCCCTGGTTGTCGGTCACCGTCAACGTCACGTGATACGTGCCGCCGGAGGCGTAGGTGTGCCGCGGCGTCGCGCCCGAACCAGTCGGCGACCCGTCGCCGAAGTCCCACGAGTACGACGCGATCGACCCGTCCGGATCCGAGGACCCCGACCCGTCGAAACTCGCCGTGAGCCCGCTGGCCGACGAGGTGAAGGCGGCCGTCGGCGGCTGGTTCGCCGGCGGCGTGACCGTCACGTTGTGCGACACGGTATTCGTCGCGCCCTGATTATCGGTCACCGTCAACTTCACCGTGTACGCGCCTGCTGTCGCGTACGTGTGACTGGGCGTCGCACCGGAACCGGTCACACCGTCACCGAAGTCCCACGTGTACGAGGCGATCGTGCCGTCCGGGTCGGACGAGCCGGAGCCGTCGAACGAGCACTGAAGGTTCGTGCAGTTCGAGGTGAACACGGCCGTCGGTGGCTGGTTCGGCGGCGGCGCTGTGACCGTGACCGAGTGGCTGACGGACGAAGTGGCCCCTTGGTTGTCGGTCACGGTAAGTGTCACGGGGTAAGTACCCGATGCGACGAACGCGTGCGTGGGTTTCACCCCGCTACCCGTGGCTCCGTCACCGAAGTTCCAGGCGTAGGAGGCGATCGTGCCGTCCGGGTCGGACGAGCCGGAGCCGTCAAAGTTGCAGGCCAGTTGCATGCATGAAGAAGTGAAGGAGGCGGTCGGTGGTTGGTTCGGCGGCGACCCGGTGGACGACGCGACGAACGCACTCAACGCGACGTTCACCGGGGCGTTGCTCGCCGCGGACGAGAGATAGGCGATTGCACCGACTGTTCCGGGTGCTTGCAGGACGGCAGTCGAGTCGGACGCGGTGACCTGCCACGCCGACGGCTCAGTGGCGTTTGCGGCCCACACTTTCGCATTGAGCGCGGTCGGGTTGGTGCCGGTGACCTGGAGCCGGATCCGGAGCGGGCTGGCGGCCGCACATGCCAAACCAGCGACCGTCTTCGACGTCAGGGCCGTGGTGGCTCCGCTGACCACGCGCTGCAGACCGATGGACACTGTGCCGCTGGAATTGCACAGCACCTGCGCCCCGTAACGGTTGTTGGAACCGACGCGACGACCGGTGACGGTGAGGTACAGCGGTCCACCGACCGGCACCCGATCAGCGGACACGGTGGCGGCAACATCCGCGTCAGTCTGCGCCGGGCCGACATAGCCTTCGTCCTGTGTTGCCGCTTTGGGCAGTGCGAGCTTCGCGGCGCCGGCGCTCACGCTGAAGTTGCTTGCTGTCCCGACCGTAGACCAGGTGCCGCCGATATCGGCCGCCCCAAGGCCATTGGCGACGCTCCGGTTGAACGTGTCCGACACGAAGGGTGTGCCGGCGGCGGTCGCGGTGATCGTATGTGTGATGCTGGCGGTCGCGCCTTGATTGTCGGTGACAGTGAGCTTGACCGGATAGCTGCCGCCAGTGGTAAACGTGTGGCTCGGCGTCGCGCCCGTCCCGCTGCTGCCGTCGCCGAAGTCCCACTGGTAGGAGGCGATCACACCGTCCGGATCGCTGGACGCGGTGCCGTCGAAGGAACAATTGAGCTGCGTGCAGGACCAGGTGTACGACGCGGTCGGCGGTTCGTTACCTGTGCCGCCAGACCAGATGTCGGTGATCGGGTTCGCAGTCGCGCTCGCACCGACCGGCGTCAACCCGTAGGCGTCCTCAATCGTCCGGAGCAGGTTGTAATGGTTGATCGTCTCCGGGTAATTGCCCGCGACCACGCCGGCGCCGGTGATGATTGTCGGGATCTGGTTCTGCTGCGAGCCGTCGTCCTCATCGAAGGTCAGCACGAACACGCTGTTGTGCGTCTGTGCCCAGGTGACGTAGCCGGCGAGATTCGTCTGCAGCCACGTGTCGCCCTGCGCGATGGTGCCGTCGTGCATGTCGTCATTGAGGTTCGGGATGACGAACGAGACCGGCGGCAGTGTCGAGTAGTCGGTCGGGAAGGCGGTGAACGGCTGACTGGCCGACGCGGGCACGTTGCTGAAGTCCGACCACGGATTGTGCTTGCGCGCGTACGCACCACTGCCGCAGCCGGTGAAGCCGACGCTCGGCAGATCCTCGGAGTAGCCGGTGAAGCCGAGCCCGGCAGCGATGAGTTCTGAACCCAAGTTGGCGGCGGTGAAAGTCTGCGGACAGCTGTCGTCGGTGACGCCCTGGGTCGATCCGGAGAACAACGCCAGGTAGTTGGGCTGGCTCGGATGGGTCTCTGCATAGAACCCGGTGAGGTTGGCCCCGGACGCAGCCAGCGAGTTGATGTAGGGCGCGTTCGGGTTGCCGAGCACGGAATTCTCCGAGTGGTTCTCGTCCACAACGATCACCACATGGTCCGGCCGCGGTACCGATGGGGCAGCGGCATCAGCCGGGGCGGCAGCGACGACCAACGGCACGGCGAAGCTGACGACAAGGGCGATCGTCGCCGCCGGAGCGGCGCGCCTGATCATGCCGGTACCGGCACGCTACGGGTGACCACCGAGGTCCAGCCCGACTGATCGGTCGCCGACAGCGTCATCCGATGACCAAAGCCCCCGCGCAGGACTCACGATTTCCCCCCTATACCCCCGAATCGCCGCATGCGCATGGCGTGTCAGCGTCGGCTAAGGCTACGGTATCAGATGGTGTGGCCGCTAGCCAACGTCACGGGAAGTCGGGATACGCATCTGCGCCAGCAAGGTGACCGCTTGAGCGGCGCAACTCGTACGCGGAGACCATTCATCTTAATCGTCGCGGACCTGCGAAGTCGGGAAGCCGCGGCCAAGACTGCGAGCGGATGAGATTATTCTCCACGACTGCAGGAGCCGAGGGCTGAGTCTGTCATGGTTGATCGGGGAACGTTGGGCGCGCGGGACTCAGCTTGACTCTGTCGGTGATCTTGGTCGCCGTGGCTTAGCTGACGGCTCGCCATGAGCGCAGGCGTTGGATGTCGTGCTGGTCGAGGTAGTTCTGGAAGGCCGTCGGCGGGCGCGAGGATGTGCTTTCACCGGGGGGCTGCTGGCTGAGGCGCTCGATGTTGACGGCGATGGCGGTGAGGACGTGCTGGAGGTGGGCCTTGGGCTGCCCGCGGTAGCGGCAGTGGCGCATGCCGTGGCCGGTGGGCGAGCTCGCAGACGGTGCCCTCGATGCCGGACCGGATGGCGTAGCGCTTGTGCCAGGCGGGGTCCTGCTGGTCGGCGCGGTTGCGGACCTGCAGCTCGTGCAGTTCTCGCGGGGGGAAGCCCACGGTGCGCTTGCCGTCGCTGGAGGTGGTGCAGGCGGCCTTGGCGGGGCAGGGCTGGCACTGGCCTTTGGTGAAGCGGGCGACGATGAGCGGGGCGGCGCCGGGCGAGGAGGTCGGGTAGGGGCCGTGCCACCCCTTGCTGACCTGGCCTTGCGGGCAGGTGACCTCCTGGCGGTCGTAGTCGATGCGGAAGTCGTCGCGGGCGTAGCCCTCCTGGGTGCGGTGCTGGCGGGTGGGGTTGCCGGGCAGCGGCCCGGTGAGGGTGACCTGGTGCTCGCGCCCGGCTCGTTCCATGTGGACCAGGGAGGTGTAGCCGCCATCGGCCAGGTGCTCGGCGGGGAGCAGGCCCCGGCGGCCTAGCCGGGCGTGGATGCCGGCCAGGGCCAGCGTGTCGGCGCTGGTGGCGGGCATGGTGGCGACGTCGGTGATGACGTTGGGGCCGTCACCGGAGCAGGTCTCGGTGACGTGGGCGAGGTATCCGGTCCACCGGGTGACCTGGCCCCGGCGGGCGTAGCGGGCGGCCAGGTCGTAGGGCGAGACGATGCGGGTGGCCGACGGCGGCAGGCCGCTGTCGCCGTCATCGTCGCGCCAGCGCAGGCGGGCCGCGGGCGTCCCGGTAGTAGTTCTGGACCATGACCTGCCGCAGGGCCTCCATTGTTGCTGGTTAACAAGCGTGACCGGCCATTCGAGGTCTCGATTGCCGGCGCAAATGGCGGGGAAGTGGTGTTCGTTGATCAGACCACGGCAATGAGCCCGCCTGCGTCGGCAAAGCTCGACAGTGACAAATTGAAATTAAGCGGGTTTGAAGTAGCGGTGGTGACGCTGCCGTGAACTCTCAACAAAGTACATCGCATGACCTGCCCAACGGATCAACTGCAGCCATTGAATACTACGAGGGAAGCAACACGTGGTGACATCGCCGTCCATCTCGCGACGCTCCAGCGCTCGGCTACGGAACATTGCTGCTGAGTTCAAAGTTGGCTTGTTCGGCGTCGGCTTGGATACCTACTGGCCTCAGTTCCCCGGGTTGAAAGAGCGGCTCCAAGGCTACCTGGGGCGGGTGGCGGAACGGCTGTCGATGCCCGGCGTCGAAGTCGTCAACCTGGGCCTGATCGATACTCCCGAGAAGGCGTCGGCGGCCGGGCACTCGTTCCGACAGGCGGATGTCGACCTTATCTTCTTCACGTGACGACGTACGCGCTTTCTTCCACCGTGCTGCCCGTCGTGCGCCGCGCCAAAGTCCCCGTGATCATCCTGAATCTCTCGCCCGGGCCTGCGATCGACTACGAGCGGTTCAACGGTCAGGCGACCGCAAAGAATGACCGGCAATTGGCTGGCCTACTGCCAGCCGTGCCCGGTCCCGGAAATCGCGAACGTCTTCAATCGCTGCCGCATTCCGTTCTTCCAGGTCACGGGAATGCTCGACAACGACCCCGTCGCCTGGAACGAAATCGAGGAATGGGTTGAGGCCGCCCGAGTCGCTCACATCATGGAGCACAACCGTCTCGGTGTCATGGGCCACTATTACGGCGGCATGCTCGACATCTACTCCGACCTCACTCAGCAATGCGCTTTCTTCGGCGGGCACATCGAGATCCTGGAGGTGGACGAGCTCGCTGCACTGCGCGCAGAAGTGTCGAGCCGCAGATTGCGGAACGCGTGGCTGAGTTCCACGAGTGGTTCGATGTTCAGCCCGATTGCTCGCGGGAAGAACTGGAGCGCGCCGCCCGCACCTCCGTCGCGCTCGACCGCCTGGTCGAGATTCACCACCTCGGATCGCTGGCGTATTACTACCACGGCACCGGCAATCCGGACAACGAAGACGCCATCAGCTCGATCATCCTCGGCAACAGCCTGCTGACCGCGCGGGGAATTCCCGTGGCCGGCGAATACGAAATCAAGAACGCGCAGGCGATGAAAATCATGGATAGCTTCGGCGCAGGTGGCTCCTTCACCGAATACTACGCAGCCGACTTCAAAGACGATGTTCTGCTCATGGGACACGACGGACCCGGTCACATAGCGATCGCCGACGGCAAAACCAAAGTGCGTCCGCTGGAGGTCTACCACGGCAAAGTCGGGCGTGGCCTATCGGTGGAAATGTCGGTGAAACACGGACCGGTGACATTGCTGTCGGTGGTCGATACCGCCGACGGCCGGTTGAAGTTGCTGATCGCAGAAGCGGAATCGGTGGTCGGTCCGATCTCGAGATCGGAAATACCAACAGCCGATATCGGTTCTCGATTGGCGCAAGACGCTTTATGAACGAATGGAACGCCCACGGTCCTGCGCACCACTGCGCGGTGGGTGTAGGGCACATATCCAGTAAGCTGGAGAGACTGGGCGCATTGCTGGGAATGGAATGTGTGCGGGTGTGCTGACAACATCACAAGCGGACATATTGGTAGTGCAGGTTGGGTCCGGGAGGGGCGAGGCCGATGACGGACAAGACGTCTGAGAAGGTAAGTCAAGGTTTGGATCGCTTCGAGATCGAGCTGCCTTCCTGGGGGTTTGCCAACACCGGAACCCGTTTCGGCAAATTCATGCAACCGGCCGCCGCCACCAACATGAAGAAAAGTTCAGCGATGCCGGACAGGTGCATCGTGTGACCGGAGTCTGCCCGACCATCGCCTTGCACGTGCTGTGGGACTGTCCCGAAGGGGTCGATAGCACGAAGACCATTGCCGAGTGCGACCCGCTACTGGCGTGCAGCCCGGATCAATCAACCCCAATCTGTTTCAGGACCAGATCTACAAGTATGGGTCGTTCGGCAATCCCGACGCAGAAATCCGTCAGCACGCGCTTCAGCACACCAAGGACAGCATCGAAATCGCCCAGCGAGCTGAAGAGCCGCGATATATCTATGTGGTTTGCCGACGGATCGAATTATCCGGGCACGGCCAACATTCGTCAGCGTAAGAAGTGGTTCGAAGAGTGCACTGCAGGAAACTCACGATCGACCTGTCGCCAGACCAGCGGCTGCTGGTCGAATACAAGCCCTTCGAGCCGGCCTTCTACCACACCGACATCGCGGACTGGGGCATGGCGATGCATCTGCTCGCAACGTGCCGGGCCGCAGGCGAAGGTTCTGGTCGATACCGGTCATCATTATCCGTCGCAGAACATCGAACAGATCGTGGCCTGGCTGCTGTCGGAAAATATGCTGGGCGGGTTTCCACTTCAACGATCGCCGCTATGCCGATGACGATCTGACGCTGGGCTCCATCGATCCCTACCAGGTCTTCCGCATCTTCCACGAGATCACTCTCTTACGAGTGGGAGACCGGGACGCAAGCCGATATCGCGTACATGATCGACCAGAGCCACAACCTGAAAGGCAAGATCGAAGCGATGATCCAGACAGTCACCATGGCGCAGCAGCTTTATTCGCCAAGGCCGCATTGGTCGATCACGCAGCACTGGCAGATGCGCAGACCAATTGTGACCTCATCCGGGCTGAATCGTTACTGCAGGATGCTTTCAACACCGACGTTCGTCCGGCGATCCGGGAGTGGCGTGATTCGAAGGGGCTGCCGCAAGATCCGCATGAAGGCGTTCCGGAGAGCGGCTACCTGGAACGCATCACCAAAGAGCGCGCCGACAAGAAACTCACAGCAGCGTTTCCTCCTATGCCTGATGCCAATTCCTCGAAGCCTTATCTCGCCTTCGACTTCGGCGCCGAGAGTGGACGGGCCGTCCTGGCGCATTCCTGCACTCCGGCGTACTCACGACCGAAGAGGTGCATCGCTTCGCCAACGAGCCCGTTGAATATGGCGGTTCGCTGCACTGGGACGTGCTCGAAGCTCTGGCTTGAGGTACGCAAGGCGCTGTCGCGATTGGAAAAGTAGAGCTGAGCGGGATTGGCGTGGACGCGTGGGGTGTGGACTACGCATTGCTCGGAGAGCGCGGCGAGCTCCTGCAGAATCCGTATCACTACCGCGACAAGCGCACGATGGAGTGATGGATGTGGTCTTCCGAAAGGTTTCGAAGGAAGAGATCTATCGCGAAACCGGAATTCAGTTCATGCCGATCAACACGTTATATCAATTATTTGCCGCCAAGACGCGACACCCCTGAACTACTGCGTGCGGCGAGAACGTCTGCTGACGATTCCCGATCTGTTTCAACTATTGGCTGACCGGCAACGCGGTCTGTGAATTCACCAATGCGACCACAACACAAATGGTAGATCCGGCGAACGCGTCCTGGGCCACGTGATCTGATGAAAAGGCTTGAGCTGCCCTCGGATTCTTGCGCCGATCGTCGAGCCTGGAACGCTAATTGGCGAGTTTGACCGAACGAATTGGCCGCGTCCACTGCGCTCCTGGCACGCCTGTAATTGCTCCGGCCCGCACGACACCGGGTCAGCCGTGGCCGCGGTTGTCGCGCGCGATGGCACGGCCTTTCTCAGCTCCGGGAACATGGTCATTGCTAGGAACGGAACTCGACGCTCCAGTCATCACCGATGAGGCCCTGCGTCTGAATTTCACCAATGAAGGCGGTGTATGCGGTACGACTCGCCTCCTGAAGAATGTGATGGGTCTTGTGGATGCTGCAGTGCTGCCGCGCCTCGTGGACCGCGCAAGGACGAACTATGACTACCGCGAATTGATGGAACTGGCATCGCGACGCAACCCGGTTTGAACACCTGGTTGATCCAGACGATGAATCATTTCTGCATCCGACTGACATGCCGAAGCCATCGACGATACTGCCGCAAAGACCACAGCAGCCACTGCCCAAAACACCAGGCGCCTATGTCAGGGCTGTTCTCGAGAGTCTGGCGTTCAAATATCGCGGTCGTCATTCGCCACCTGGAGCAGCTGACGCGCCCGATTCGAGCAGATACGCATCATCGGCGGAGGTTCAAAGAATCGCCTGCTGAATCAGTTCACCGCCGACGCGACCGGAAGACGAGTTCTGGCAGGGCCAGCCGAAGCGACCGCGCTGGGTAACATCGCGATGCAGATTCTGGCGACCGGCGAGGCGCGCTCGCTTCAGCGAAGTGCGCGCCATCGTCGATCGATCCTTTCCCGACGGAAGTGTTCGAAGCCCCAAAACCGACCAATGGGAGCGGCATGTGGCACGCTTCCAGCACTACAGCGAGACGATTTATGCCTGAAATTCGGAGAACTCGCTCACCTAAGAGATTTGTGGGACGACACAGAAGCCGCGCAAGTTGCGAGCGATCAGCTGGCGTTGCTGCGCTACCGGTCAAACTTGCTGGGCGCGGATCTGCGCATCACGAACTTTGGCGGCGGCAACACCAGTTCGAAATTCGAATTGCCAGATCCGTTCACTGGCAAGCCGGTGCGTGTGCTGGCCGTGAAGGGCAGCGGCGGTGACATCGGATCCATCACCGAGTCAGGTTTCGCCATGCTCTACCTGGATCGGCTCGAGCAACTTGAAAGAGCTTTATCGCGGCGAGAAATACGAGGACGAAATGGTGCGGTACTATCCGCTGTCGGCATTCGGCGAGAATCGGGTAGCCGCCTCCATCGACACCGCTCTGCACGCATTCCTTCCCTTCGACCATGTCGACCATCTGCATCCCGACTGGGCGATCGCGCTGGCGGCCAGCGCCAATGGCAAAGCGGAAGCTCGAGGAATTCAACCGGCAGTTCGGCCGAAAGATCGTTTGGCTTCCTTGGCAGCGTCCAGGCTTCGAACTCGCCCTCATGCTCGAACGAGCCGTCAAGAAGAATCCGGGTGCTGAAGGTCTGATTCTCTGGGCAGCCATGGCCTGTTCACCTGGGGCAAGACGCAACGCGAGTGTTATCTGAACAGCATTCAGCACCATTGATGAGATGGGTGAGTTCATCGACGAGCACCAGAAGAAGAAAGGTGCATTTTTCGGCGGCCTCGACACGTTCCGGCCGCTGAACCGCAAGAAGATCGCCACTCAGATTCTTCCCGCTCTGCGCGGCGCGATGTCGTCGAACCGGCGCGTGATCGCGCATTACGCCGATGACGAAGATGCCTTGACATTTGCCGGTTCGAAGTGGTCGAGAGAGTTGAGCGCTCTTGGCACCAGTTGTCCCGATCACTTCCTGCGCACCCGGGTCTGCCCGATGTTCATCCGTGGGATCCCGCGAAAGAAGATGCGAGCGTTTTGAAATCGCGCATTGCGGAACAAACTCCGGTCGTATCGCGAGGACTACAAGAAGTACTACGAGGCCAGGGCGGCGTGCCGACTCCCCGAAGTTGCGCGACTCGAATCCCTCCGTCGTGATCGTTCCCGGACTTGGGCTCTTCGGCTTCGGAAAAAACAAGAAGGAAGCGCGCATCACAACCGAGTTCTTCATCAACGCCATTCACGTGATGGCTGGCGCAAACGCTCTGGAAGATGAAGAGCCGAAGCATCCCTTGCCGCAGGCGAGGCGGTCGAGCAATCCCAGTAGTTCACGCATTTCCATAACTACGTGGCCCTTCCGCGCTCCGAGGCGTTTCGCATTGAATATTGGGCGCTGGAAGAAGCCAAGCTGCAGCGCATGCCTGCCGAGGCGGAGTTCAGCCGCAAGATCGTGCTGGTGATCGGCGGGGCCAGCGGAATCGGCCGCGAAGTCGCGTCTGTTGCTGGCGCGCGGAGGCGCTCACCTTGTCGTCGCCGACTTCGACGACGCAAGGGGCAGCCAGCTGTCGCGAAGGAGGCGGGCGCCATCGTCTCATCCGGAACTGGTGCGCATACCGCCGTCGATCTGGGCTCGAGCGATAGCTTGCGCGAAGCTGTAAACTTCACGATCCTCAAGTTCGGCGGAATTGACGGAGTCGTCAACACGGCTGCGATCTATCCGGTGCCCGGCGCTGATGGTGAGCTCACCGAAGCGCAGTGGGCCAAGACATTCCTGGTCAACGTAACCGGCAATTACCTACTGGCACGCGAAACTGAGTGGGTATTCAAGGATCAGAAGCTCTCTTCCGCGATGGTCCTGACCAGTTCAGCCAACGCCGTTGTCCCGAAGAAGGGCAGCGAAGCCTACGACACCAGCAAGGCCGCGCTGAATCATCTGATTCGCGAACTGGCGATCAAGCTCGGACCGCTGGTGCGCGTCAACGGCATTGCGCCAGCGACCGTGGTTGCCGGTTCGACGATGTTTCCGCGCGATCGCGTGATCCAGTCACTAGAAAAGTACAAGATCGAGTTCTCGGAGACGAGAGTCGACGGAAGAGCTTCGCGACAAGCTGGCAAATTTCTACGCGCAACGCACGCTGACCAAGCGGCCGATCCTGCCGCAGGACTGCGCCAATGCGATCGTCTGGCTGGCGAGCGATCAGAGCGCCAAGACAACCGGCCACGTAATTCCCGTCGACGGCGGGCTGTCGGAGGCATTTCCTCCGCTAAGAGCGGAGAGAACAATGCAACGAATCTGTTTCGTATTGCAGGTGAAGCCGGAGCGGCTCAACGAGTACAAGCAACGGCATCGCACG
Organism: uncultured Actinomycetes bacterium; assembly: GCA_963726415.1. Taxonomy (GTDB): domain Bacteria; phylum Actinomycetota; class Actinomycetes; order Streptosporangiales; family Streptosporangiaceae; genus DASXKD01. The sequence continues at coordinate 6,151 of CAVSCM010000036.1, read as the reverse complement.
GTGTGGCCGGAGATGCTGGACGCACTGCGCGAAACCGGATGGACGAACTACTCGTTGTTCCTGCGCGAGACGGGCTTCTGGTCGGGTATCTTGGAGACGGAGGATTTTGAACGCGCGCGCGCTGGCATGGCGACGCGTGAAGTGAACGAACGATGGCAGCGCGAGATGGCCGACTTCTTCGTGCAGACCGACGGCGTTTTGCCCGACCGCGCTATGGAGCCGCTGGAAGAAGTGTTTCATCTGTAGACTCTTCGGATCTGAGGTGTACATGACTCCAAACCCCATGCTCGGGGTATTCTTTCACTGGCTCGGCGGTCTCGCCTCGGCGAGCTTCTACGTTCCTTATCGCGGCGTCAAAGTGTGGGCATGGGAAACGTATTGGCTGGTGGGCGGCTTCTTCAGTTGGATCATTGCGCCGTGGATTCTGCGCCTTGCGATTACCAGCGATCTGTCTGCCGTGCTGCACCAGGCGCCTGCCAGCAGTCTGTTCTGGACGTTCTTCTTCGGCGTGTTGTGGGGGATCGGCGGCCTGACTTTCGGCCTGACGATGCGTTATCTCGGCCTGTCGCTGGGCATGGCGGTCGTGCTCGGTTTTACGCCGCGTTCGGAACGCTGATGCCGCCGATCTTTCGCGGCGAATTTCGAACTGAAGTACTCGGCACACATTCTGGATCGATCATTCTGCTCGGCGTAGCGGTTTGCCTGCTGGGATTGCCTTCGCCGGAGCAGCCGGCATTTCGAAAGAGAGGAGTTATCGGAAGAGCAGAGGCGCGCCGCGATCAAAGAATTCAATCTGAAGAAAGGGCTGCTGGTCGCAGTTTTCTCCGGCGTGATGAGCGCCTGTTTCGCCTACGGTCTGGCGGCAGGAGATCCGATCAAGCAACTCGCCATTCAGCACGGTACGCCGCCACTTTGGCAGGGACTACCCGTGCTTGTCGTTCTCCTCGCCGGGGGCTTCACCACCAATTTCATCTGGTGCGTAATCCTGAACGTCCGCAACCACACCGGATACCAGTACTTCACTTCCGAGGTTCGTGGCCGAGTGCCATCCCGCGGCGACGAATACATCCTCGAGTCTCCCACTGACGCCCCGGGCGAGGAGATGGCTGTTGCCGTGGCTGTAGCCAACGAGCAGCCGGTCCGGGCTCCCATGCTGTCGAATTACTTCTTATCGCTGCCCTCGCTGGAACAACTTGGTATTTCCAGTTCTTCTTCTACACGATGGGAGAGACCAAGATGGGGCGCTTCAAGTTTTCGAGTTGGACGCTGCACATGGCCAGCATCATCATCTTCAGCACCTTGTGGGGAATCGCTCTGAAAGAGTGGAGCGGTGTTGGTCGCCGAACCAAGCTGCTGGTCGCGATGACTCTGTTTGTCTTGGTCAGCTCGACCGTCATCGTGGGCTACGGTAACTACATCGCGCAGCCCGGCGCCGCAGTGTCAGGCGGACATCGAAGCGGACCCTCGCTGCCGATAAGTCCTTCCTATGAGTAATCTTGGATCACCGCGCGTCATCAATATTGCGGACCTGCGCCGACTGGCACAACGGCGCCTGCCGAAAGTGGTCTTCGACTACCTCGACGGCGGTGCCGATGACGAAGTCACTCTGAGAGAAAACTGTCGGGCCTTTGACGACATTATCTTTCGCCCGCGAAACGCCGTCGCGCTTGGCGCGTGCGATCTGACGACGCGTGTACTGGGTCAGACCTTATCGCTTCCGGCGATGCTCGCTCCGGTCGGTTACAGCCGACTCATGCATCCGCGGGGCGAAATCGCAGCAGCGAGTGTAGCCGGTCGCGCCGGCACCGGATATATTCTTTCCACCATCTCCGGGCACAAACTCGAGAACGTAAAAGCAGCTCCTACCGGGCCGGTCTGGTATCAGCTCTATATCGTCGGAGGACGTGACGACAGCCGAAGGTGCGATAGAACGCGCCCGTGTTGCTGGTTACTCGGCTTTGGTGATCACAGTAGACACGCCGGTCGCCGGTATGCGGGAGCGCGATTTCAGAAATGGAATGAAAGCGCTTCTCGGTGACTCTCCGTTCGCAAAGATTCCATACCTTCCCAACATCCTTGCTCATCCGGGGTGGTTGACCTCCTTTCTGCTGGACGGCGGAGTTCCACCTCTCCATAACATCGTGATCCCCGGCAAGGGCCCCATGCCGCTCATCGATGTTGCGGAAGCTTTGGCAAGCGCGACCGTAACTTGGGACGACCTGCGTTGGATCCGACAACTCTGGCCCGGCCCAATCGTGGTAAAAGGGATTCTTGTCGCCGACGATGCCCGCCGCGCCGTGGACGAAGGCGCAGCAGCGGTAGTGGTGTCGAATCACGGTGGCCGACAACTCGACAGCGTATCGGCGTCGCTACGGGCTCTGCCGGAAATCGTAAATGCGGTCGGCAAGTCAAACGAGGTCTTGATGGACGGCGGCATTCGCAGGGGCAGCGACATCGTAAAGGCAATCTGCTTGGGCGCGCGCGCGGTACTCGTCGGACGAGCCTATGCTTACGGACTCGCGGCTGCGGGTGAAGCTGGAGTATCGCGAGCCTTGGAAATCCTGCGAGACGACGTTGAGCGCACATTGAGGCTGCTCGGCTGTGAATCCATCGCTCGGCTGAATTCGTCGTATATATCCTCGCGATTCAACAGCTGAATCATGCCTCACACGTAGGGACACCTGTCTATGCGATCTGCGGAGCATCAATCATCATGGTCTCTACGCGCTGGGAATATTTCAACCAAGCACACGTTTACAGTCACTCGACCAACAAGCCAATCGGGACGACATTGATCCGTTCGAGTTGACAAGGTTCCAGCCTCGGAGCCCGGCTCCATCTTTGAACGACGATAGAAAGTCGCAGGGCTGTCATTTTTCGCTGCCAACTTTTTGGAGTCAGTGCGAGACGCATTGTCGCGCTGGGGGTACAGCGGCGACATACGACGGAAAAGCCCTCAGGAACCTCGCACACATAGGATACAACCGACAGCGCGACTGACATCGTCCGATTTGAAAGCAGGGGCTCCGATCATCCGTGGTAGGTCATGACCGTGACCACGACGAGCTCTTGTCGCGCTTTTTGCGGCTACCGCAGTGCCGTGAACCTCAACGATCGTGGGGACTTTGCGGACGACGAAATGTCGCGTATTGTCACCAAAGGACGACGTCGTCACTTTCCGTACCAGCCGCTACGCCAAGTGCTTTGTTTGTTGACGGTTGAGGGCCATCGCCGCCGATCTGTCGACACGATCGGTTCAGTCCCATCGTCGGCTCGATTTCAAAGCTCACCGAGCATCAGCTTCACCTTCGCTGCACATTCGAGTTTTCTGCAGCCTTTCATCGCATCCATGGCGTCTCCGCGAGCCGTCTCGTATAAAAGCGTTAGTCGTGCTGACGCTCCACGCCGGAGATGGCCTGAACGCCGATTCACCTGACGGCCTGCGCCGCCACTCTTTCCCCGAGCCGCCCGACTATCGGTGCTGTGGGTGATGGGTTCGTGGGACGCGTGCCGTTCGGAGACGCTTCGCATCGAGGTCCTCCGGAGTGACTTCCGCTACTCGGGGTTACACGTGTCGCTCCGCGTTCGTCGTCCATGCCCCATCCGGGGGACACCACTCTGCCTTCGCTACGACGGAGTACCGATGGACTCCCCCGTACAACGACAGTCGTAAGTCCGGACGGTCGCAAGTACGGTTAACGTGTCGGTAAATGTGAGCAGGACTGGCAGGATGATTGCAGGTACAGTAATCAAGTTCGAGGTTACCGCAGTCACCAGAGTGTCATTACGTACTATCCCTAACTGCCCTAAGCCACGCCACTATCACTACCGTAGCTGTCCAATCTGAAGCACTCTGGTTTGCGCAAACCCATGCGAAGTGGCAACACTCGTCGTGCGATCGAAGCCCTCTCCGGACGGCCCTTGGGAAATCCCCCATTTAAAGGAGGAACGAGCGATGTTCACAACCCATGTTTGTGCCGGCGAACGACGACTGGCAAACGTCGATGGCGGGACCCGGTGAGCGTACTCGTAATTACGTGCTTAGTTACCGTCGCCGTGGTCAAAAACCCCAAGCAGTACTTCCGCGGGTCTTCATTAGCACCGCAGGGAATCCGCCCGAACAGCGGAACGACGTGGGCGGTCAGCACCTCAGCACAGCTAGCCAGTGAGTTGCAGTTGGCCCGCGAGGAAATGGCACCAAAGCTTAAGCGCGACGTATCTTCAAGGACGTGAGCCGACCTACCACAACGACACTCTCGAACCGGCGCGGTGGTTCACGAGCAGATCCTGACCCCGCGAATGTCAATCCTCGATATTTGGAGGATGGCTTCTTCTCCAGACGGCGGGGTGGACGCCGCAGCCTTATCCTACGAAAGTTGCTCATCGGGGGTGTGACCGACAACGTGCTCTACACGGTCACGGAGCACGCCAGTGCCCATGCCTTCGACGCCGAGACCGGCGCGCAGTTGTGGAAGGTGTCGGCCCTTGCGTCGGGAGAACCCCCAGTGACGATCATGGCGCGGGCAGATCTCGCCGTAGATCGGCATGACGGACAACTCCGGTGATTGATCGCAGCTCGGGGCCGCATGGGGCAATCGACTCCTAGCCATGTCAAAGGACTCGGCGGGGCGCGACCATCAGCGACTGCACGCGCGTGACGTCGTGACTGGCGCCGAGTTGTTGGAGGTCGAAGGGCATCAAGCCAGGATCCGGGCACGGGCGACGGGAGCCAGGGTGGACACGTAGTCTTCAACCTGGGCAGTACGCCGACGAGTCGGGGTTGCTGGAGCTTAAAAGGGGCATTCTTCTCGGTTGGACATCGCACTGCGATCATCGTCGCTACACCGGCTGGCTGATGGAATATGGTGCTAAAGTCTGGCGCAAAAATGGTCCTGAACCTGACGCCGAATGGCACGAGGTTCCATATGGATGCGGGAGCGGGACGAGCGGCCGACGCGGCGGGAACGTCTTCTTCTTGACGCAAACGGAAATGCTCGCACACGACCCTGAACGCCGGTGGTTTCCCGATCAAGGGGGATCACGGTAACGCGTTCGTGAAGTCGGTACTTTACTCGGCTGATGGTCGCTGATCATTCAACATGTACAACACCCTGGCCGAATCAAATGCCGACGAAGATCTGGGGTCCGGCGGCGTGCCGCCGTTGCCCGAGTTCAAAGACGCAGGCGGCGATATCCGGCACCTCGCAGTCGGGGCAGGCAAAGACAAGACATCTATGTTGTGAACCGCGACAATATGGGAAAGTTCAATCCTACGAGAAACAACATCTGGGAGGAGATTGACTTGGCTTTGCCGGGTGGTGTGTGGTCAATGCCCGCCTATTACAACAACACTGTGTACTATGGAGGAGTAAGCGACCACATCAAGGCTTTTGCCGTTTCACAGGCGCTGCTTTCCAAGTTTCCGGCTAGTGAAAGCGGCCACACGTTCCCCTATCCCGGAGCCACACCCAGCATCTCTGGGAACGGCAATCTTAACGGAATCGTGTGGGCCGTGGAGAACTCGAATCCTGCGGTATTGCACGCCTACAAGGCATCGGACCTGTCGCAAGAGCTGTACAACAGCAATCAGCAAGGCTCGCGCGACCACTTCGGCCCGGGAAACAAATTCATTACACCCATGATCACCAATGGAAAGGTGTTCGTCGGCACACCGACTGGAGTGGCGGTGTTTGGAGAACTGCATTGAGATCGCAGGAGAGTGGGTAGGGCTTTCCTGGGCAGCGCGAGTTCGTTGTAAATGGAATCCAGGTATGTTGAGTAGATCCAGTTCCTTCGCACGAGTAAACGAAACTCATTGTGCAATCTTCGACGGTTCCGACGCGCGTCTTGATAGCGGGCGGCTCGTCCATTTTGAAGAATTTCCGCTGCTTCCCTTTGAGGAAGAATTGGAACGGACCGTTAGTCCCAACCGTCTACTACGACAAATAGAGCGGGCGCTTTGCCGTTCGTCTTTCCGTCGCCAGACCGGCAACGGCTGACGCTGTAGCGGCTATGGGGCCTGAGGTACGTTCCCGACGCCAAGACAGAGTTGCTCGCCTCGATTACGCCGAGATTCCTGTACGGACTAGGATTTCCAATCGGGATACGATTGCGAACGATAAACGATAACAGGTCATAACGCACGTAATCC
>CAVSCM010000035.1:0-16684 GCA_963726415.1 uncultured Actinomycetes bacterium | reverse complement strand
CGAGCAGACCCCCGGCAGCCACGTCCTGCTGCACTGCGTCCAGGGCCCAGAGGAATGGGTCGGCACCGACCTGAACTTCCGGCTCAGCCCCACCGGCGACGGCGGCACCGTGGTGCTGTTCTCCCACGAAGGATGGCGGGAGCCGGTCGAGTTCATGTACCACTGCAGCACGAAGTGGGCGTACCACCTGCTCAGCCTCAAGAGCGGCCTGGAGGGCGGGCAGTACCTCCCCTTCCCCCACGGCCAGGACATCTAGCACCTGGGGGTGAATCCCCGTTGGACGACGTGTTCCGTGCGCTGGCCGATCCCGGCCGCCGGCGCCTGCTGGACAGCCTGAACGAGCGCAACGGCCAGACGCTGCGCGAACTGACCGAGTGCCTGGACATGGCCAGGCAGTCCGTCAGCAAGCACCTGGCGATCCTGGAAGAGGCCAACCTGGTGACCACGGTTCGCCGCGGCCGGGAGAAATACCACTACCTCAACGCCGCGCCCATCAGCGAAATCGCCCAGCGCTGGATCGGCCAGTACCACCAGCAGCGGGTGGACGCCCTGTCAGACCTGAAACGTGCCCTGGAGGACACTCCCATGGACAAGCCCGAGTTCGTCTACACCACCTATATCCGCACGACGCCCAAGCAACTGTGGCAGGCGCTGACCGAGCCCGCCTTCACCACGCGCTACTGGGGCGGCATGGCCCTGGAGTCGGACTGGCAGACCGGTTCGGTGTTCACGGTCACGCTCGCGGACGGGACCAGGATCGCCGACCCGGCCCAGGTCATCGTGGAAGCCGACCCGTACCGGCGGCTGGCCTACACCTGGCACACGTTCACCCAAGAGTGGGCCGCCCACTACAACATCAAGGAAGAGGACCGGGCGGCGTGGGCCGGTGAGCCCCGGTCCACGGTCACCTTCGACATCGAGGACCAGGGGCCGCTGTGCAAGCTGACCGTGCTGCACGGCGGCTTCGAGGCCGGCAGCGGCGTGCTGGCCGGGATCAGCCAGGGCTGGCCGCGCGTGATGGCCGATCTCAAGACGCTGCTGGAGACCGGCGACGTGCCGGCAGGCTGACGATCATGCGAGCAGGTCCGGCCTGCGGGCCTGGTACAGCAACAGGCCCGCGGCCACGGCCAGGTTCAGCGACTCCGCCGTGCCGGTCATCGGGATACGCACCTGCAGATCACCGGCGGCCAGCACGTCGTCCGGCAGCCCGGCCCCTTCCGCCCCGAGCAGCAGGGCGAGGGGCCGGGGATAGCCGGCCGCCCAGAAGCTGGCCCGCGCCCTCGCCGAGGTCGGTGATGACGGTGACCGCGGAACCCGCCGCCCAGGCGAAGAACTCCGCCGGATCCGCGGCGCGGGCGACCGGCACCGCGAACAGCGCGCCCATCGACGCCTTGACCGCCGCCGGGTCGAACGGGTCGGCGGCCGCGCCGATCAGCACCACCCCGGCCCCCCCGGCCGCGTCGGCGGTCCTGATGATCGTGCCCAGGTTGCCCGGGTTGCCGATCTCGTGCAGTGCGACGAACACCGCGCCCGGGGTCACCGGCAGGCTGGCCAGCCCCGGGACCCGGCCGCGGACGATCGCCGCCAGCCCGGACGGGCCGTCCCGCGCCGAGACCCGGGCGAACAGTTCCCCGGTCAGCCGGGCCACCCTGACCCCAGCGGCCTCCTGCGCGGCGACCAGGCCCGCGGCCGGAGAGCCGAGCAGGTCCGGCGCCACCACGAGGACCTCCACGTCGGCGCCGGCCTCGACGGCCTGCCAGACCGGCTGGATGCCCTCCACCACGAAGGCGCCCTCGCGCCGCCGGTGCTTGCGGTCACCAAGCAGCCTGATCCGCTTGACCAGGGGGTTCGCGGCGCTGGAGATGAGCTCAGTCATCGGCTGGCCACGTCGAGCACGACCTTGAGCTGCGCCGGGTCTTCGCTCGCGGCCAGCGCCCGCGCCGCGTCGGGCAGCGGGAACCTGCCGGTGACCAGCGGCGTGACGTCGAGCCGCCGCTCCGCGCAGAGCCGGATCGCGGTGTCGAAGTCTCTGGGCCGCGACGCACGCGGGCAGCGGATCGTGAGTTCCTTGAGGTATCCCTCGTAGGCCGGCAGCCCGTCGGCGGTGCGCACCGTGCCGAACATGACCACGGTCGCCCCGGGGCCGGCCAGCCGGATGGCCTGGGCCAGCGTGGCGGCGGCGCCGGCGCACTCGATCACGATGTCCGCGCCCTGTCCCCCGGTCGCCCCGGCAACCGCCGCCGCCGCGTCGCCGGGGGCCACCACGGCGCTGGCACCGCAGGCCAGCGCCAGGTCCCGCTTCCATGCCGCGCGGGTGACCCCGACGATCACCCGCACCCCCATGGCGCGCAGCAGTTGCACGTGCAGCAGGCCGGCCACGCCAAGGCCGGTCACGACGGCGCTGGCCTCCGGTGACACCGTCACCCCGGACAGCGCGTGCACGCAGGTGGACAGCACCTGGATCAGGGCGGCCTCGTCCGCGGTGACCTCGGCGGGCAGTGGGTGCAGCAGCGTTTCCGGTACCGCCACGTACTCGGCGAAGCAGCCATCGAGGTCACGGCCGAGCAGCCCGCCGCGGGCGCACAGGTGCGGCAGATCCCTGCGGCACTCCCGGCACAGGCCACAGAAGGCGGCCGGGTTCACCACGACCCGGGCGCCCGCGGGCACGGCGCCCCCGGGACCGGGTACCTCCACCCACCCGGTCATCTCGTGCCCGAGCACCCGGGGCGCGGTCACCGGGAACACGCCGGCGGCGAGCTTGCGGTCGGTGCCGCAGATGCCGGCCACGCCCACCCGCACCAGCGCAAGCCCGGCAGCCTGGGGCGCCGGGACCTCCCGCACCGTCACGGCGCCGGGCCGCTCGATGACCGCTGCCAGCATGGTGCAATGCTCTCACCCGCGAAAGGAGGCGCCAGTGACATCGCCGGCCGCAGCCGTGGGCTTCGTCGGGCTTGGCACGATGGGTTCCGCGCTGAGCGCGCACCTGCTCGCCGCGGGCTGGCGGGTCGCCGGCTATGACATCGACGCTGCCCGGCTGGCCGCGCATACCGGGCGGGGCGGCGAGGCGGCCACCGGCCCGGCCGGCGCCGCGATCGGCGACGTCGTGGTCACCTCGCTGCCCACCGCGCAGGCGCTGCTCGACGTCGCGACGGGCGAGGGCGGGCTGGCCTCGCTCCCGCGGCCGGGCCTGGTGGTCATCGAGACCTCCACGCTGCCGCTCGCCGTGAAGCGCCAGGCCCGCGACGCGCTCGCCGCGCGGGACATCGTGCTGCTCGACTGCCCGCTGTCGGGGACCGGCGGGCAGGCCCTGGCCAAGGACGTGGTCGCCTACCTGAGCGGCCCCGCGCGGGCCAAGGCCCTGGCGCTGCCGGTGCTGCGGGCGATGACCAGAGGCGTCCACGACGTGGGTGACTTCGGCAATGGGTCGGCGGTCAAGTTCATCGCGAACCTGCTGGTCGCGATCCACAACGTGGCCGCCGCCGAGGCCCTGGTGCTCGCCGAACGGGCCGGGCTTGACCTGGCGGCGGTGCTCACCGCGGTTGCCGACGGGGCGGGCTCGTCGGACATGTTCGAGGTACGCGGCCCGGCCATGGCCGCCGCGGACTACCGCCGCCCCGGCGTGACGACCACGGTGTTCGACAAGGACCTGCAGATCATCGCCGGCTTCGCCAGGGAGACGGGGACCCCCACCCCGCTGTTCGCCCTGGCGACGTCGTTCTACGCCGCGGCGATCGCCCAGGGGCACGCCGACGACGACACGGCCTGCGTGCACGCCGTGCTGCGCGGCCTGGCCGGGGCTGACCCGCCGTGCTGACCGTGGATGTCCATACGCACTTCCTGCCGATCGACGTGCTCGCGGCGGCCCGCCGCGGGCAAGGGTTCGACGGGATGACGGCCGAGCGTGACGCCGGCCAGGAGTGGCTGGTCCACCGGCAGGGGTTCCGCTGGCCGGTTCCCCCGGTGTTCTACGACCTCGCCGCGCGGCTGGAGTCCATGGACCAGCGCGGCATCGACCATGCCGTGCTCTCGGCCGCCCCGCAGTTGTTCATGTACTGGGCGGACGCCAGCGAGGCGGCCGGGTTCTGCCGGGCGGTGAACGACTCGCTTGCCGCGTTCGCCGCCGGGTCGGGCGGCCGGATCACCGCGGTGGCCACGCTGCCCATGCAGGACCCCGGGGCGGCGGTCACCGAACTGCGCCGGGCCGTCGCCGGCCTGGGCATGCGCGGCGCCGAGATCGGCCCGGACGCGGCCGGAACCCCGCTGGATGACCCGGGCCCGCGCACCGTGCTCGCCGCCGCGGCGGACCTCGGAGTGCCGCTGATCCTGCACCCGTACTACGTCGGCGCCCGCCCCGGGCTCGCGGACTTCTACCTGACCAACCTGATCGGCAACCCGCTGGCCACCACGGTCTGCGCGGCCAGGCTGATCTTCAGCGGGGCGCTGGACGAACTCGGCGCGCTGCGGCTCGTGCTGACCCACGGCGGCGGCTACCTGCCGTACCAGATCGGCAGGCTGGACCACGGGCACCGGGTCCGGCCCGAGGCGAAGGGCTGCGCGCATCCCCCGTCGGCGTACCTGTCCAGGTTCTGGTTCGACACGGTGACGCACGCACCGGGCCCGCTGCGGTTCCTGGCCGACACGGTCGGCGCGGACCACGTCGTGTACGGCACCGACTTCCCGTTCGACATGGCCGCCGGGCCGCTCGCGGACCAGCTGGCCGGCACCGGGATCAGCGACGCCGGGCTGATCGCCGGGCGCAACGCCAACGACCTCTTCGGCCTCGGCCTGTCGCGCGGTGATGAGCGGGACCACAACGATCTCGGCGCACCGGGGCGGCAGCGAGTTCGCCCCGGCGGGCAGCTACGAGGCGTACCGCAGCGCGCTCCGGGCTGGCGACCGGCCCCGGACACGTGAGTCATCGGTGCGATTCCGGCTCGGCGCGACGTTGCTCGGGAACCGCGACATGCGGCTGTTCCTCGCCGCGCAGGGGCTGGATTCCCTGGCGATCGGCGTCGCTGGCGTGGCGCTGCCCTGGCTGCTCCTGAGCGAGGGCCACTCCGTCGCCCTCGCTGGCCTGGTCTACCCGGTGACGATCGTGCCGTTCGTCGTGTTCGGGCTGCCCGCCGGTGCGCTCGGGGACCGGCTGCCCTGGCGCCGGGTCATGTACGCCAGTCACGCCGTCCAGGCGACCGCCAGCGCGGCTATTCCTTTGTGGGCGCTCATCGGCGCCCCGCCCGTCGCACTCGTCCTCACGGCGGGTTTCGTGGTCGGGTCCGGTCGTGTCTTCGCAGACGCGGCGGCCTTCGGCGCGGTCGCCTCGGTGGTCGGCGCGGAGAACTTCACCCGCGGCCAGTCCGCGCTTTCCGCGGTCTGGTCCATCGGGTTCCTCGCCGGTCCCGCGCTGGCTGGCCTGCTGGTCGCGGCGATCGGGCCGTCGTTCGCCATCGCGGCGGAAGCCAGCGCGCTGGTTCTCGCCGCGGCGCTGATCGCGGCCGTGCGCACCGGCAGGGCCGTCTCCGTCACCAGCCCGGACGAGCCTCAGGACGTCGTGGCTGGGCTGCGTTTCATCCGCCGTGACCCCGCGGTACGGATCTTCACCGCGACCAGCTTCTGTTTCGCGCTTGTCACCGCCGGTGCCGTGGGCCTGGAAGTTCCGTTGCTCCGCAACGCCATCGGCCTGACGTCCACCGCCACCGGGTGGACTCTGGCGCTTGGCGCGCTCACCGGCACGGCCACTTCCCTGGCCACCAGCAAGCTGGCCCAGCGGATCCGGCCGTCGATTCTCTGCGTGGCCGGCATGGTGCTGGCAGCGGCCGCCCTCGCTGGCCTGGCAACGGCCACCGCACTGCCGGCCGTCGTCCTCACCTTCATGGCCTACAGCGGGCTGAGCTGGCTGTTGTCCACGATGTTCATCAGCGAGCGCCAGCGTCGCGCGCCCGCGGACCTCCAGGCGCGCGTCGGCATCGCTGGCCGGATGCTCCTGCTCGGCGCGGTGGCGGCCGGCTCGGCCTGTGCCACCGCGCTGGCGGGCAAGGCTGGCATCCGCGCCGCCTATCTCGTCATGGCCGTCTCGGCCGCCGTGATCGCTATCGCGATAGGTCCCCTGCTCATCCGCCGGGCGGGCCTGAAATGAGCCCGGGCGGGTCCGGCTGAAGCAATGACAAACGTTTGTGCCTGTCGCCGCTCCGGCCATCCGGGCGCTGCTATGGTCCGGCCATGGTGATCGAATGGGACGTTCCGATCACAACGGACGACGGGCTGGTGCTCCGCGCCGACGTGTTCCGTCCCGACGGGCCCGGGCAGCATCCGGTGATCCTCACCTACGGCCCGTACGCCAAGGGCCTGGCGTTCCAGGAGGGCTACGCCGACCAGTGGCGGCACATGGTCACCGGGCACCCCGACGTCGCGCGCGGGTCGAGCAACCGGTACCAGAACTGGGAGACCGTGGACCCGGAGAAGTGGGTCCCCGACGGGTACGCCTGCGTGCGGGTCGACTCCCGCGGCGCGGGCCGCTCCCCCGGCTTCCTCGACCCGTTCTCCCCGCGCGAGGCCCGCGACCTCTACGAGTGCGTCGAGTGGGCCGCCGCCCGGCCGTGGAGCACCGGCAAGGTCGGCATCAACGGCATCTCCTACTACGCGATGAACGCCTGGCACGTGGCCGGCCTGCAGCCGCCGCACCTGGCCGCGATCTGCGTCTGGGAGGGCGCCGCGGACTTCTACCGGGACGCCACCCACCACGGCGGCATCCTGTCCACGTTCTTCCGCCACTGGTACGACAAGCAGGTCACCGTGGTCCAGCACGGGACCGGCGGCCCGCGCAGCGCGGTCACCGGGGAGCCGGTGGCCGGCCCGGAAAGCCGCACCGAGGCCGAACTGGCGGCCGCGCGGGTGCCGTTCGGTGAGCAGATCGCCGCGCACCCGCTGGACGGCGAGTTCTACCGCGACCGGTCCGCGCGCTGGGACCGGATCACCGTGCCGCTGCTGACCGCCGCCAACTGGGGCGGCCAGGGCCTGCACACCCGGGGCAACTTCGAGGGCTTCACCCGCGCCGCCTCGGCGCACAAGTGGCTGGAGGTGCACGGCCTCGAGCACTGGACGCACTTCTACACCGACTACGGCGTCGACCTGCAGAAGCGGTTCTTCGCCTGCTTCCTGCAGGGGGACGACTCCGGGTGGCGGGACCAGCCCGCGGTCCAGCTACAGGTCCGCACCCTCGGCGGTTTCATGCAACGTGCCGAACGACGGTGGCCGCTGGCCGGGACCCGCTGGACCAAGCTGTATCTGTGGCCGGACAGGAGCCGGCTGGGTACCGCGCCGCCGGGCGCCGCGAGCAGGGTGGCGTACCGGGCGGACTCGGCCGGGGTCACGTTCACCGGGCCGCCGCTGGCGGCCGAGACCGAGATCACCGGGCCGGTGGCGGCCCGGCTGTTCGTATCGTCCACCATGGCCGACGCGGACCTGTTCTGCGTGCTGCGGGTGCTGGCACCGGACGGATCCGACGTCACGTTCCCCGGTGCGATCGACCCGCACACCCCGGTCGCCCAGGGCTGGCTGCGGGTCTCCCACCGCAAGCTGGATCTGGAACTGTCCACCGAGTACCGGCCCTACCACGTCCACGACGAGGTCCAGCCGCTGGTCCCGGGCGGGATCTACCGGGCCGACGTGGAGATCTGGCCCACCAGCCTGGTCGTCCCCGCCGGGTACCGGATCGCGCTCACCGTCCGGGGCAGGGACTGGGAGGTCCACTACCCGGACTCGCCCCGGCTCGGCTCGTTCAAGAACGAGATGACCGGCTGTGGGCCGTTCCTGCACGACGACCCCGATGACCGCCCGCCGGAGGTGACCGGCGGCTCCCAGACCCTGTGGGCCGGCCCGGGCGCGAGTCGTTCCTGCTGCTGCCGGTCATCCCCGCCGACGGCGGCCCCTGACCGGCCACGGCCGGGCGCGCGCGAAAGGAAGAGATGCTGTGAGAGAAGCGTTCGGCGGCCTGAGTACGGACTGGAAAGAGGGCATCAACTGGCCCGCCGTGCGGGAGTGGCGCCTCACGCGTGCCAGAGAGGCGATGGCGCGGCACGGGCTCGGCGCGATGCTGCTGATGTACGACGAGAACATGCGGTACGTCTCCGCGACGTACACGCCGGGCTGGAACCGGCTCAAGCCGGGGCTGCGTTACGTGGTGCTGTGCGAGGGCCGCGAGCCGATCGTCTACGAGCAGGGCGACATCGGCATCCACCTGAAGACGCACAACCCGTGGATCCCGCCGGGCAACGTCCGGCACTCCTATTCCTGGATCAAGGGCGCGGCCGGGCCCGCGTCGCGCAGCCAGGTGGCCAAGTTCACCCGCGCGCTGGCCGCCGACCTGGAAGACGCGGGCGTGCGGGACCGGCCGCTCGGCGTGGACTTCATCGACCTGAACATGATCGCCGCGTTCGGTGAGGCGGGCATCGCCTGGGCGGACGGGATGACGCCGATGATGGAGGCCCGCGCGATCAAGAGCATCGACGAGCAGAAGGCACTGCGCATCGTCGGCGCGATCTGCGACGCGCTGCACTACGAATTCACGCAGTTCCTGCGGCCCGGGCTGACCGAGAACGAGGTCGCGGCGTTCGGCTTCTCCTACCTGTACAACATCCCGGGCATGGAGGACGTCGAGGACATCATCGTGTCGTCCGGGCCGAACGCCTGGCCCAACTGGCGCAACTTCTCCGACCGGATCATCCGCCCGGGCGAGCTGGTGATCATCGACCTGGCCGCGCTGACCTGGAACGGGTTCAAGTCGTGCGTGTACCGGACGTACTGCGTGGGCGGGACGCCGACCGCGGAGATGAAGCGGTACTACGAGACGGCGCACAAGTGGCTGTGGGACGCGATCGACGTGGTCCGGCCGGGGGTGACGACCCGGGACATCGCGCTGAAGTGGCCGTCCGCCCGGGAGGCCTGGGGGTACGACGAGGAGGACCAGGCCGCGGCGAACCTGTGGGGGCACGGGCTCGGGCTGGCCCAGTACGACCGGCCGGTGATATCGCGGATCTGGTCGCTGGACTACCCGGAGGAGATCTGGCCGGGCATGGTGTTCGCGCTGGAGACGCAGCACGGGAAGGTGCACGAGTTCGGGGTCCGGCTCGAGGAGATGCTCCTGGTGACGGATTCCGGGCACGAGCTTTTGTCCACGTACGCGTCTGACTCGATCATCTCGGTCGGATGAACTTGCTGGTGCCGTTGGCGGGGCCTTTCGTGGCTGGTGGGATGCCGGGCAAGGATGCTGCGGCAACTGGCGACAAAACGCCATTTGCCACAGCACCGCATGCCCGGCTCGATACGGATACCCACGTTCCCGGCATCGGGTTCAAGGCCGCCCGGCTGGGGGCCGCGGCGCGGGCGGGGCTGCCGGTGTTGCCGGGGTGGGTCGTACCGGTTGGGTTGGGGAAGAGCGCGATGGGGGCCGGGGTGGATGCGATTCGCGCGAATGGGCTGGGAGCGGGGCGGGTGGCGGTGCTGGGGCAGTCGCTTGATACCGCCCTCGCTGCGGAACTGCGGGGCGTGGTGGATGTGCTGGGTGGGCGGGTGATTGTGCGGTCTTCCAGCCAGCTGGAGGGGGATGCTCGGTGGGCGGGGGCGTTCTCCTCGGTGACCGGAGTCGGACCGGACGATGTGGCATCTGCGGTTAGGAGTTGCTGGGCTTCAGCGTTTGCCATCGATCCCTTGCGGCGGGCGGAGGAGTGCGGGCTGGAACTGGAGGCACTGGAACTGGCGGTGCTGGTGCAGCCGGAGATCGTCCCGGAGGCGGGCGGGGTGGCGTGGGTGCGGGCGGACGGGGTGACCGTCGAGGGGGTTCTGGGGCATCCGGGGGCGTTGCTGGCTGGGTGGGCTGAAGCTGAGGCGCTCGATGCTGGCGTCGTGGCCAATGTGGAGGCGCTCGCGGGGCGGGTTTACGCGGAGCTTGGGGACGAACTGATCGAGTGGGCGGCGTGCGATGGGGAGGTTTGGCTGCTTCAGGCGGGGCAGAGTTCGCCGGAGAATCGCGAGGAGCCGGCCATGCCGATGCCTGTCGGTGGCCTACGGGTCGCGGGCAGGCCCGGGGTGCCGGGGATGGCCGCCGGACCACTGGTGGCAGGCCGACCGCACCAGACCATGGCGAGCGACTGCCGGGGGGCCATCGTGCTGGTGGACCGGCCGGTTCCGGCACTGGCGCCGCTGCTGTTCGGCGCCCGGGGGGTCATCTCCCAGGCCGGCGCGGCCAGTTCGCACCTCGCCGAGGTAGCCCGCAGCCTAGGCGTGCCCATGGTGACCGGGTGCCGGGCCGAGACGGTGACTGGTCCCAGCCCGGCGCCGGGGGCCTGGTTCGCCACGATCAACGGCGCGACCGGCGAGGTGGTGCTGGCCCCGGCGTGACGCCGGGCTCACGGCGGCCACAGCCGTCCCGGCAGGGAGGGCGCGGTCTATGTGGTACGGCCCACCGCAGTTGTGAACCCGCGCCGTAGCCGCCGATCGGCTGCTTGGCTGTCAGGTAACCGCTTCCGCTGCGTCCCGAAGGGGTGGTTATGGCGCTGGGTGGCTCGGGCCCCCGGCGCGGGGGGATGCCGCACCTCGCGTGGCTTGCGAGGTGCGGCATCCCTTATTTGGCGCGGGTTGTGTTATGGGGTGACGAAGTTGACCGATGTCCCCCAGTTCGCGAAACCGTTCCTGGTCCCACCGCAGGTGCCGATGGTCAGGGTGAACTGCGGCGGTGCGCAGTTCGGCGACTGGATGTACTCGCTGGCGAAGTAGTACCTGCCGCCCATGAGGACCGCGCTACCGTAGTCGCCCCAGCGCGGCCTGAAGGCGGGGGTAGCGCTCGGATAGTTCAGGTACTCGCTGAACCCGTCCTGTGGCGACTGCCCCAGGGCGGCGATGTTGATGGTGGACTGCAGTAGCGTGCCCGACGTGCTGGTCAGGCGGCCGAATGCGGAGCTGGGGAAGAAGCCTCCGTTGTCGGCCCCGGCCGTCCCGCCATTGCCGTTCAGCGTGAAGGACACGATGGCCCGGCCGTTGCCGGCTCCGGCCGCGAAGGTCGGGAATTCCAGCTCCTCGTGCATTGCCGAGATGTACGACTGGCTGGTCAGGCTGAACCGCCCGGTCTGGTCGAAACTGCGCGTGCCGACCACCCAGTAGGCGGCACCCGCGTGTGTTTCGGGAGTGTTGCTGGACTGGTACGTCTGCACGACCTCGGTAGTCGCGCCGGCCCACAGCTGGCCATTCCCCTGCGCGGCCTGCACGACATTATCGCCGTTGGTGGTGATAGGGCCCAGAGGGCAGTGAGCGACCGTGCTGAGCCCGGCCGTGCCACACTCGTCGCCCAGCGGTATCGGCCCGGACTTCTGCGGGGCGGGGAATGGCGTGGGAGACGTTGCTCCCAAGAACGACGGGTCGTAGTAGGGCTTGACGCCGGAGAACAGCTGGCCGCCGAAGCGGATGCCGGAGCAGGCCGAGCAGCCGGAGCTGTTCAGGTTCTTCAGACCGGTCCAGTCCCACACCGCCAGCTGGTTGCCGCCCAGGCCGTAGAAGTCGATGTTGCTGACCATGAACCCGGAACCACCGTGACTGTTGTCGAACTGGCCCGGGTTGGCCGCCACGGCGGGGATCGCTGCGATCCAGCACGCGATGCCGGGTTGGAAGAACCTGTTGTCACTGAAACAGGTGCCGTCCGGTGTTTTCAGCAGGCCCATGTTCTCCCTGGCCACGGTGACCTTAGCGGCGGGCATGCCGTTTTCGAGCGCGTTCTTGCTGAACGCGAATTCCTGCGCGCCGTTGAAGAAGCCGCCGCCCAAGCCGGGTATGGCCCCGTTCAGCGGGAACTCGTCGTAGAACAGCTGGAACGCGTCCCGGGTGACCCCGATCTTCGCGAAGTCGTTGAGCAGGGAGGGGAAGCCCGGCTCGTTCGGGTCGTAGTTGGCGTTGAGGAAGTAGACGTTGAACGGGCCCAACGGGTTCGAGCCCGTGGTCACCGCGATGCCTTCGAGGCAGGTGTTGGGCTTGCCGACGAAGCAGCCCACGAACGGGCCGCCCTTGTTCTCCGGGCTCTTCGAAACGATCTGGGTGGTGATCCAGTGCCCGCCGTTGGCGGCGTCAAAGATACACGAGGGGTCTCCGCCGCTGCTCCAGCCCCGCTGCGTGAGGCCCATCACCGTGTTCAGGGAGATGACCGGTGATACCCGCTTCAGGGCCTTGTTGAAGACCAGGATCTCCCCCTTGTTGTTGGTCTCCTCGACCTTCCCGTTGCCGGCGCACAGGCCCTGGTCGGGGGGCTCGACGTCACCGACGAAGTTGGTGGGCTGCGAGGCGCTGTCGACCGCATTGATGCCCTTGACGCTTGTCGCACCGCCCGCGAACGAACTGATGTTGTCGCAACCAGCGCGCAGCGGCTGGCAGCTCACCGTGGGGATCTGGACGCGGGGACCGCTGACCTGCCTAGCGGCACCAGGGTGCAGCGGCAGCGATGGCAACGCCCTGAACCGGTCCGGCGAGTTTGCGCGGCTCCCTATGGACTTACTGGACAGGTGTGCCACAGACGGGACACGGAACGGGCCGGTGAGCAGCTGACAACCGCGGGAAGCGCAGCCGGTCGCGGCTGAGCCGACAAAGGTTGGCTTGAATGGCCCCATGCTCGATGAGGTAACAGCTGCGGCGCTCGTGTGCGGAGCAGCCGCCGCCGGCCCCCCGGTGGCGACCACGAGCATCGCCAGGAGGGACAAGAGCGACAGCAGCGCGATCTTGTAACGGATGGCTTTCATAAAGCGGTTTCCTCCCTAATCGGCCACCTACGGGCCGCCATGGGAGAGTTCCACCCCCCGGGAAGCCAGGCGCTGTGCGCCTTTCCCCATGCCAGCGAGCCGCGCGGGATGAATCGCGTCCGCGCGGCGACCCGGTGTGAGTCCATCCGGGAAGTAAGAAACTGCTCATGGCGCTGCGAGGAGCCTAGCGATCCCGGGGCGATCGGACAATGGGAGCCTTTGGCAGAAATTAACACCTGCCCTGACTAAAGATGGTGCGCCACTGGCCAGCAACAGGCCTCCGCAAGCCAACTTATCGGACAACAGGCCGCTTAACGCACCTGCGTGCCTCCCAGGCACGCGCCGCCGCCGCTGCTGCTGACCTTCGCCAATCCCACGGCGAACTCCGACCACCGCCCCTGCCCGGTCTCGAGACCCGGCCAGCCTGGTGTAGTCGCGACACACTAGGCGTAGGCGGCCCGGGGCGCGCGTCATGAGCAGATGGATGCACCCCGGGCCGAACAGTTATCAGACGTGCGGACCGTCCATCCGGTTCCCATTAATGCCGGATGGCCCGGGGCCGTGAGGCGGGAGGACGCAACGCTGCGTAACGGGGAAGAGATGCATACCCGCGCCGCAGCCGGGCCCGCCGCCTAGGGCCTGGTCAGGACGACCAGGGGATGACGGCTGCTTCTCCGGCGAGCAACTGGCGGCGGGCGGCCTGCTCGTCCCTGATCACGTGCATGACCGCGTTGATGAGGGCCAGGTGGGTGAACGCCTGGGGGAAGTTGCCCAGGTGCCGGCCGGACCGCGGGTCGATCTCCTCCGCGTACAGCAACAGCGGGCTGGCGTAGGACAGCACCTTTTCGCAGAGGTCCCGGGCCCGGCGTTGCTCGCCGATCTCGGCCAGGGCGGAGACGAGCCAGAACGTGCAGATGGTGAAGGTTCCCTCCTCGCCCGGCAGCCCGTCGTCGGTCTCGGCAACCCGGTAGCGCAGCACCAGTCCGTCCCTGGTCAGCTCGTCGGCGATCGCCAGCACGGTGGCCCGGATTCGCGGATCTTCCGGGGGAAGGAATCGCAGCAGGGGCATCAGCAACAAGGATGCGTCCAGCGCCGTGGTGTCGTAATGCTGGCAAAACACGCCACGATCATCGAGAGCGTTGGCGCAGATGTCGGCGTGGATCTCGTTCGCGGCCTTCTGCCACAACCTGGCGGTGTCGTGCTCGTCGCGGAGCCTGGCCAGCCGCGCGCCACGGTCCGCGGCCACCCAGCACATCACCTTCGAGGACGTGAAGTGCTTCGGCTCCCCCCGGATCTCCCAGATGCCGCGGTCCGGCTCGCGCCAGTGTTCGAGTGCGTGCTCGACCTGCCTGCGGGCGACCTGCCAGACCCGTTCGTCCAGCCGGTCGCGCGACCTGGTATGCAGGTAGACCGATTCCAGCACGGTGCCCCAGACGTCGTTCTGCTGCTGCTGGTAGGCGGCGTTTCCGATCCGGACCGGACGTGCATCCTGATAGCCCTGCAGGTGGTCGAGCACCCGCTCGGTAAGATCCGCGGCACCGTCGATGCCGTAGACGATCTGGAGGTTGCCGCCGTCGCGTTCGGCCAGGTCCGCGATGAACGCGAAGTAGTCGTTGGCCTCCCAGTCGAAGCCGAGGTGTACAGGCCCCAGAGCGCGAAGGTGGCATCGCGGATCCAGCTGTAGCGGTAGTCCCAGTTCCGCTCCCCCGCGGGGTTTCTGGCAGGGATGTGGTGGCCGCCGCGGCGATGGCACCGGTCGGGGCGAACGCCAGGCCCTTGAGCGTCAGCGCGCTCCTGGTGAGGTGGCTGCGCCAGCGGTGGTCGGGGAAGTTGCCCCGGGCCAGCCAGTGCTGCCAGTGATGCGCCGTCCACCGCAGGCGCTTCTCGGCCTCCTTGTAGCTCTTCGGCGGGTCCGCCTGCCCCAGGACAGCGCGCGGACCGGGTGTCGCCCTCGCGCAGCAGGATCCGGCCGCGGCATCGACCCTCGATCCCGAACCGGATGTCCGAGGTGAGGTTGACCGGCAGGCTGTCCTCCGCGGTCGCGACGCCTCGTGATAGCCCTACTCGGTCCGGGTCCACCGGGCCCGCTCCATCCCGTAGCCGAACACCGGCTCGCAGTCCAGCGCCAGCTCCACCACCCTGCACGCCGCGCACCGTCCGCAGCAGCGTGTGCTCGGCGTCGTAGTCGGTTGGCGGCCTGATGGCCGGGTACGGCCTGGTGCTCGTGGCGCCACTCCCCCATCACCAGGCAGTCCGGACGACGATCCAGCCCTCGCCGCAGTTCCAGCTTGTCTCGAGGACCATGGTCCCGGGCAGGTAACGCCGGTCGGCTGGCACGTCCACGTTCTCCGGGCCGAACCGGAAGCTGCCGCCCGCCGGTCCAGGATGGCGCCGAACACGCTCGGCAGTCCATCCTGGGCAGGCACATCCATTCGATGGCGCCGCTCGGCGCCACCAGCGCCGTCACCTCGCAGTCGGACAGAAGCCGTCGTCCGCGATCGGCGGTAGGCGGAAGATCCCCGGTGCTGCTGATCAACCCCATGTCGTCCGGCCCAGACCCGTCCGGCTCCGGCTCGCCATCCATCGTCATCGCCCCTTGGTGCCCGCATGCCAGGTAGCTACCCCGGTGTCCGCGGATGCACCCTCACCTGCCCACGGCCAGTGCCTGCCTCGCCGCGTCGCGAACAACACCGCGAATGACGACCTGATGGCGGCGGTTCCCGGTCCCGGGGCTGGTGCTGAACTTCGCCGGACCCGCCCGGCCGCATCGATCATGTATGCCTCCTCGGTGTGCAGCGCCGCCGCACCGGTGAGGTCCTGCGCGGTGATCCCATAACCGTGCCATACCTGGTGGAGCTGAGACAGCGTCCCGGTCAGGTACAGCCAGCCCGGTACCTGGCCCAGGCCCTCCCGGCGGTCGAACGCCCGCAACGCGCCGACCGGGCGGTACACCGGGCTGAGCACGATCCCGACCAGCTCCACCTGGTGCGCGCTCCCCCCGAGCAACGCGGCGGCCTTGCGGACTCCGGCCCGATCGGCGGGCACCGGCGCTGCAGACCGGGTCGAGAAGCTGAGCAGGACCACCTTGCCGCGCAGGCTCGCGAGCGTCACCGTCCGGCCGTACTGATCGGTCAGGGCGAACCCGGGGGCACGATAGTCGAGCGGTACGGCCGGGCCCGCGATCGACCGGGCCAGGATCGGATCGGCGTTCGGGCTGGCCTGCGCGACCGCCATCGGCGCGGCCCCGAGGATGATCAGGGCGGCGCCGCCGCCGCGGCCACCGACCGGCTGAGAGTGCCCGCTGGCCTGGCGGCGGCCGGTGCGGCCTGCGGCACGGGCATCCGCGTGAGGCCCAGGTAGCCCGCGCCCGCCAGGAGGATCAACGGGATCATGCTGTTGGGGTCCGTGCCAGCCCGCCGAGGAACCCCAGATCCTGGACCAGCACCCAGTCGACCAGGCACAGCACCACGAACGCGGGGAACGCCAGCCGGATCAGCCGTGGGCGGCCGCTGAGAAACGCGGCGCCTGTCACTGCGAGCGCGATCACCGCCACCATGTTGACCGCGAACCCATGCGCCTCGTCGAAGGTGCCGAAGGCGAACAACCACCCGGACAAGAACCCAGGCTGGGGCGTCAGGGACATCGACTGCGCCATCGCTTGGCGTCGTCCACGGCGGTGTCCGGTAGACGCCGTCGCTCTGCATGAGGTGAAAGCCGAGCACCGGCACGTGCCGTTCGGTCGCCCCAGATGCGGCAGATTCATCAGTACACCGCTGCCGCAGGCCGTCAAGGGCCATCTTTGCGGGACTCGGCCATAAGCGCACAAGCGGGAACTGCCTGGTCGCAGCGCGTGTCCGAAAATCGGACAATCGGACCGTTACTTCTCGGATACGTGTCACCAGGTAGTTGGCATA
>CAVSCM010000034.1:0-170826 GCA_963726415.1 uncultured Actinomycetes bacterium | reverse complement strand
CAGGGTTCGACCATGGTGCGCTGAGAGCGCCGCCGCGACGCTTTCGAGGTGCTCGCGCATGATCCGTTCGGCTTGCTCGGGTGTGCGCGCGGTGATCGCGGCGACGAGGGCATCGTGCTCGTCGGCGGTCGCGCGGGGCCGACCGGGAATGACGGCAGTACGGAACTGGAATCGCGTGATGCGTGAGTTGAGCTGTTCGACGAGCTGCGATGCGACCGGCTCGCGCGCGATCTCGCGGATCAGGGTCGTGGAGCTCGATGTTTGCGTCGGCCGAGCGCGATGAGGTCTCCTCTCTCGACGACCGTGCGGTAGGCACGTGCCGCGGCACGCAGCTGTCGAGCCTGGGCGCCGGTGATGCGCTCGGCGGCGCGGCGGGCGAGCAGTCCCTCGAGGACGGCGCGGGCGTGCATGATCTGGATCGCCGTCGGCGTCGGTGACGAGGCGGACTCGGGCGCCCTTGTTGGGCTCTCGTCGCAGCAGTCCCTCGACCTCGAGGCGGACGAACGCCGTGCGCACGGCGGTGCGTGGCATGCCGAACTCGCTGGGCTGATGTCCGCCTCGACGAGCCGCTCGTTCGGGCCGAAGCGGCCCGTCAGGATCGCGGTTCGGCAGGTCGGCGTAGCTCGCCGTCGCGCTGCGTTCCTCGCCATCACGCGCCGATTCTATGACGTCGCAGTGACGCGACCCGAGGCCGGTGTCGCTGACGCCACCTGGCTTCGTCGACAATGTCGTCAACAATCGTTACACAATAGCTCGATCGTGAGCGACGAGCGGACGTGTGATTGCTGCCCACCTGGGCCATGTCGAGATCTTCGCGCCGGACGTCGCCGCGACCGTGGCGTTCTTCACCGACTCCTCGGCATGACGCTCGTCGCGACAGAGCGGGCCGTTCGGCCTATCTGCGCGGGTGGCGCGACTACGAGCGCTACAGCCTCAAGGTCACCGAGAGCGCGGCGCCGGGCTCGCGCATGTCGCGTTTCGAACCGTCAGCGCCGAGGCACTGGCCGCGGCCGTCGAGCGGCTCGACGGCGGCTGGGCTCGGCGGCACGTGGAACGACGGAGACGAAGGTCAGGGCGCCGGGGTACGCGGTGCGCGGGGCGACGGGCACGCGTTCGAGCTCTACTTCGAGACCGAGCACTACACGCTCGCCGGCGGAAACCGCGTCGGTGTACCGGAACCAGGCCGCCCGCTCCACCTCGCGCGGCGCGGCGGTCGAGCGGATCGACCACGTCAACCTGGCGAGCGGTCGACGTCGGCGCCAGCCGCGAGTTCGCCGCAGCGGCACCTCGGCTGCCGTCTCAGCGAGCAGCTGCTGCTGCCCGACGGCACCGAGCTCGGCGCGTGGATGCGCGTCACCTCGAAGGCCTACGACCTCACCTACGTCGCCGACCCGAGTGCGCGCGCGCGACCGGCTTCACCACGTGGCGTTCAGGGTCGAGAGCCGCGAGGAGGTCCTTGCGCGCCGCGGACATCCTGACCGAGCGCGGCTGCTTCATCGAGCTCGGTCCCGGCCGGCACGACATCGGCTCGACGTTCTTCGTCTACGTCTACGAGCCGAGCGGCAACCGGATCGAGGTGTGCGCGGGCGGGTACCTCATCTTCGCCCCCGACTGGACGCCGGTCGTGTGGACGCTGGAGCCCGGCGAGCGCTTCCAGGCCTGGAACACGCCGATCGTCGAGAGCTTCTTCGCCTACGCGACGCCCGACGTGTCCGGCAACGGGTAGTCGTCGTCGTTCAGCACCCAGCCCGGCCGCAGCGAGAAGTCCATGCGCGGCGGGCAGAAGACGTCGACGAGGACGTTGACACCGGCGCCCGTCGCCTCGGTCGTGTGAATCGCCGGGGGCGGGATGATCGCGACGACGGGCTGCCGCAGCGGCACGTGCTCGTCCTCGCGCCAGTGATTGCGGTTCGGCGTCCACGGCCAGCGGAGGTGATGGACGAACTCGCCCTCGAGGGCGAGGGAGCCCTGCTCGAAGTCCTCGTGGTGGTGGGGCGAGAGCTTCGTCGGGTCACGCGGCCCCTCGCGACGGCTGGATGTAGTTGACCATGAAGGTGCTGCTCGCGGAAGATCCGGCCGAAGCAGTCCTCGCCCGGCTCGATCGTCGAGCGAGTACGAGCGGACGCCGTGACCCGCCGTCTGGCGCCGGCCAGGGCCGCAGCGGCGGCGATGCGCGGGTTGTCCTCCCAGCGGCGCCGCGGGCAGCGCGCCGACGAGGTCGACGCGCTCGCGGTGAAGAGGCGCACGACGCGGCCGCCGCGGGCAGGCGCACGCGCTCGCGCCCGGTCGGCACGAAGGTCAGGCTGAACCCGTCGATCGTCACGGACTCGCTCCGCGGCCTCGATGACCGCGGTCGTCTGCGGGTCGGGGAGCAGCACGCCGTACTCGTCGGCCTGGCCCGCCCGGCTCGAGCGCCGCGCCGGGTCGACGCCTCGCTGTAGGCGATCACCATCGCCTGGCCGCGCGCGTACCAGGTCCGCGTGCCGTCCGCCGTCCTCCGACGGCGGGGCGTCGTAGAAGCGGTGGAAGTGGGCCGGCGCGAAGGGGCCACCGGCGGGTGCGGTCCGCCCTGGCGTACCGCGTCTGGCTGCTCGTCATCGCTCTCTCCTCTCCCTCGGAACTCCAGCGAGCAGCGATCTCGCGCTCGAGAGGAACATGGTCGTGTCGCTGGCGAGCGCAACGTAGCGGTAGCCGGCGTCGGCGAGCGCCTGCGCCTGCTCGGCCGAGCCGGCGACCCCGCCCGAGGGGGATGCCGGTCGCGCGGGCCGCGGCCTCGATCGCACGGACGCGCTCGACCACCTGCGGATCGCCGAACTGCCCGGGGACGCCGAAGTCGACGCTCAGGTCCATCAGGCCGACGAAGGCGACGTCGAGACCCTCGATCGCGCGCTCGATCGGCGCCTCGATCTCGCTGGTCTCGAGCTGGCCGACGAGGATCGTCGAGGCGTTCGCGACGGGCAGGTAGTCGGCCGCCGCGACCGTGCCGTAGCCGGCGAGCGGGTAGGCGTTGCCGACCGAGCGAACGCCCTCCGGCGGGTGGCGCATCAGCGCCCGCACGCGGTCGCGCATCCTGCGGCGGCGCGGTGGCGCGCGAGCTGGATTCCGGCAGCGCCCGCCTCGAGCAGGCGGTTGACGATGCCCTGCTCGGGGTCAGGGAGGCGCACGACGGCGGCGATGCCGGCCGCGCGCGCCGCCTGAAGCACCTGCCGCGCCTCGAGCTCGGTGATCTGCGCGTGCTCCATGTCGCAGATCAGGAAGTCGTATCCCGCGATCGCGAGCATCTCGACGATCTCGGCGCGCGGGAGCTTCAGGAACGTGCCGTAGACCGGCCCGCGCTGCGATCGCGGCCCGCAGCTCGGATCCGATCATGAGCTCGAGCTCCCACGAGCCTGGCGGGGTTCGTGCGGAGCATCAGCCGCAGCTCGGCCTCGCTGACGCCGCGCTCGAGCAGCTGCCCGACGACGCGCCGAAACGAGTCGCCGGGCAGCGGGCTGGTCCGCTGGCCGAGGTCCGAGGAGATCACGGTGCGCTCGGCGCCGACGCGCCGGATCCAGCCGACAAGCCGGTCGATCGGCTGCGCCTCGTGCGATCGATCGTCGTAGCGGATCAGGATGTGCTCGACGAACGCTCCGTAGCTCGGCCAGCGCCACGATCGCATCGTCGTCAAGCTCGACGATGAAGTCGGGATGGTTGAGCAGCAGCTTGCGCACGCCTCGCTCGCGCGCCACCGAGAACAGCGCCTGCACCTCCTCGGGCAGGATGTGGCCGCAGTCGCGAGAATCGCGTCGGCCGCGGCGACGAGCTCGACGATCTCGACTGCGCCTCCGGCCGCAGCCGGCCGTCCGTCGAGCACCGCGATCGGCGCCTCGGCCGCGAGGCGGATCGACGACGACGGGAAGCCGTGCGCCTCGCGGCGCTCCCACTCCTGGTGCGCCCGCCCGGCGATCGTCGGGAACCAGACGATGCGCCCGCCCATCGCCGAGCGCGAGCTCCACCGCGCGGGGATTGAGCCCGCCGACCGCGCCGTTGAGCGACGACGCCGCCGAACGCCGGGATCGGCAGCCCTTCGGCGAACGCGTCCCGCAGGGCGATCAGCTCCATCACCGTCGAGTGATGGTGCGACTTCATCACGACCGCCGCCGAAGCCCTCAGCCGCGTAGTGGCGAACCGCCGTCCATGCGCTCGAGCCGGCGAGGGAACGGGGACGGCGCCGAGTGGTAGTGGAGATCGATCGCGCCCGGCCAGCACGCGCGTCACCGCCTCAGCGAGTCTCTGGCTGAAGCCGCCGGCCACGCCCTCAGCTCCAGCAGGAGTGCGCGACGCGCGCGACGAGCCGCAGCTTCTCGGTCTGCTCGGCCTCGCTCAGAGGGTTGCCCTCCGCAGATCGACGCGAAGCCGCACTGCGTCGAGAGCGCGAGCCGGTCGCAGCGGAAGAACCGCGCCGCCTCGTCGATCCGCGCGCGCACGACCTCGTCGCTCTCGAGCACCGGGTTCTTGGTCGAGACGAGGCCGAGCACGACCACCGCGGTGCTCGGGACGTCGCCGCAGCGGCTCGAAGCCGCCGGAGCGATCGTCGTCGTACTCGAGCATGAAGTAGTCGTAGGCGTCGAGCCGCGGGAACGCGCGCGCCGCGATCGGCCTCGTAGCCGCCGCTCGCGAGAAAGCGGCCTTCGTTGTTGCCGCGGCAGACATGGATGCCGAAGCGCACGTCAGGAGTCGGACTTCGCCAGCTCGTTGACGAGGTCGATGCCCTCGGTCAGCATCCGGTCGGGATCGACGCCGACGGCGCTCCGCGTACCACGCGCGCATCGCCGGGTCGACGAGCGAGCCGATCTCCGGGGCGTCGATCTGCACGTCGGTGCAGCCGACGCGCACGAGCTCGCGCACCTCGGCGGCGAGGATCGCTCAGCGACATCCTCGACGACGTCCAGCGGATCGGGGTAGGCGTCGCGCGAGTGCTCCGCGCTCCACAGCGCGACGAGGCACAGCGGGCTCGGCAGCGTGACCTTCAGCGGCGCTTGCGGGTGCGCGCGCGCGCGTACACGAACTCCTCGGTCGCGAGCGAGCGCACCCGGCGCATCCGCTCGATCACCGCGACCGGAAGGCGGAAGCTGTCGTCCGCCGACCGGTACGCCTCGGCCCCGTGCCAAGACATCGCCGGTGGCGGCGTCGTGTCCGACGAAGCCGAGACCATCGACGATCTCGGTCAGCGTCGAGAAGAAGAACGACCGTCGCTGCTCACCGTCGGTCACCACGTCAAGCCCAACCTCCTCGTACAGCCGCACCGCCTCGTCCACCGCGCGATCCTCGATCCGCTTGAAGTCGGCGACCGAGATCTCGCCCGCGGCCAGCTGCGCACGAGCGTCCTTCAGCCACTGCGGACGGAGCAGCGAGCCGACGTTCTCGGCGCGGTGGATCGCCTTGTCCGCCATGCCAGTCTTCTCCGCGGTCGTCGATTCGCCGCGACCATCCCAGATTGTCCACCAGATTGTCAACAAGAATGGCGCAGAAATCATTGAGACGGGAGATGCTGCCCCTCGGCGACCTCCCTCGCGCGGCAGTACCGATGATGTCGATTGCGCCTAGGTTCCGCGTCCGGTGGCTACTTCGGGCAGGCGCCGGGATGATGCTCCTGACACTGATGCTGCTGCTCGTGGACAGCGACCTCGCTGCAGCCAACGCGCTGAAGAACGTGCTCCTCGGCGCCGCATCGCTGGTCTCCGCGACGTCGTTCGCCCTCTCCGGCTCCGTGACTTCGTCAGCGGTCCTGCCGCTCGCGGTCGGGATGCTCATCGGCAGCAACCTCGGCCCGCGCGTCACTCGCCACCTCCCCCGGCCCTTATGCGCTGGCTGATCGCGGCACTGGGCTGTGTACTCGCGATCGAACTAGCGATCGACGCATACCTCTGAGCGCCTTTGCGCAGCCAAGCCACTTGCGGTCAGCGACCCCGCGGAAGACCCGACCCTTCGAGGAATCGCGCAACGCGGTAGGCGGCCGCAGGTACGCCATACGCCCGCGTGCTACGGGTCACCCGACAGCTTGGCGGAGGTCCCGATGAGGTCGGCGCGCGCCCGAGCGCACTACGCACTGGGACCTTGACGACGAGGGAAATGCACCCAGAGTCTGTCGCCGCTGGCCCATGCCGCGAAGCACAGACCGCCGACGATGCCCGTCACCGTCAGCAGGACTCCTGCTGCCGCGGCCGCCGCGACGCCGTGCCGGCCGAGGATGAGCACCGCAGCCGCGGCACCGACGCCGGGTCCGATCGGCAATTGGCTCAGCGTGACGAGCGCGATCAGCACGGCGATCGCATCGAAGAACGAGGCGTGGACCCCAACCGCCCGCAGCAGCATCCAGTTGCGGAAGATCTGGGCGAACACCGCGAGCAGGACGAACGCGATCAAGCGGCCTCCGTGATTGCGGCTGCGCACGATCGCCAGTCCGCTCCACAGCTGGCGTCCCGTGTTCAGCGCCAGGTGGCGCAGACCCGCGCTCATCGCCCCGACGACGACCAACGCGATCACCGGGAGCCACCAAGGCAGGCCGAGCGGGGCAACCAAGGTGAATGACGCCAGCGCCGCAAGCATCCCTTCGACGGCGAGGATCGGGAACTCCGCTGCGATCAGCGTCGGCACCTGAGGAGTGACCGTCGGCGACGATCGTCGCAACGCGGTGATCCGCGCGGCGACGGCGAGTTGGCTGTTGATCAGGCCGCCGACGATCCCCATCGCCGACGCGCGGTAGAGGGTGCGACGCTTGACCATTCCACCGGCTGCCTCGATCGACAGATGCCATGCCTCGCTGCGGCCGAGCAGAGCAACGATCTGTAGCAAGACCGTCGCCAGGAGAACCCACCACGCGGCGCTCGACAGAGCGGCGGCGAACTGGTCGCGTCGCCCGGCCAGAACGAATCCGAGTGCGACCAAGGTCGCCCCCGAACCCAACACCGTGAGCGAAATCCGGTGACGACGGCCGAACGCCCGCACACGGGCGATGACGCCACCCACGCCCGCAGGCGATCGTGTGGGCGGGTCAGGCGACGACATCGCCATCCCTGGGAATCGCACGAAGAAGCACCACACCCCGACGCTAGCGCCATGGTCATCCGTCGCGTGCCCGAGCCACGACGAATTGGGTGCCCCGGACCGTTCGTGCCGGCGGCGCTAGTGTCGTGCGATGCGGCTGGTCGGGAACATCATCTGGTTCGTGTTCGCGGGGTTTTGGCTGGCCATCGGCTACGCCATCGCGGCGTTGTTCTGCTTCATCCTGATCATCACGATTCCGTTCGGCGTCGCATCGCTGCGGATCGCCATGTTCGCGCTCTGGCCGTTCGGGCGGGTCGCTGTGCCGAAGGCCAACAAGGGCGCGGGGTCAGCGATCGGCAACGTCATCTGGTTCGTCATCGCGGGCTGGTGGCTGACGCTCGTTCACATCGTCAGCGGCATCCTGCTCTGCCTGACGATCATCGGGATCCCGCTCGGACTTGCGAACTTCAAGCTCATCACGGTGGGCCTGCGCCCATTCGGTCGCGAGATCGTGTCGGTCGAGGAAGCGACGCGCCGAGCCGGCGGGCAGCCGATTGCCGTTCCCTCGCTCGGCTCTTGACGGGAGCCGCATTCGGGAGCCTCCTTGCGCGAGCTCGTCTAGCGACGCCAGAACGCGAGCCGCTGCACGGACGCCTTGAGAATGTGGCCCCAGGTGATTTGCGCGTCCTCGCGCTGCGAGATCGCGTCGAATGGGCTGAAGCGCATCTCGCCGCCCGTGCCGTGGTCGATCGTGCCGTCGTCCCGGCGAGTGCCGTTGACGATGATCCACCCGCGGTCGATCCGAGGGTTCGCGGACACAACCTGAGCGTACCCGTGACGCTTGACGGGCGTCGATCGCATCGTGCGCCGGGCCGTCAGCGCACGTCGGCCTAACGCAGCTCAGACGTGAGTGCAACGCATAGCGCCAGCTCGTCCCGACCGAGGATGGACGCAGCGGCGCGTTGCACTGCTGCGAGCGTCACATCCCCGCGACCCCGCAGCGCTGCGCTGATCTGACCGGGCGACAGCATGAACTCGCAAGCGACGAGGTCGACGAGATCAGCGAACTGGGGATCGTGCTGCACATGCCTTGTATGCCCCGCTCGCCTCGCGGGCTAACGTCCGCCGCCGGACTCGCCCGCTCATCGGCGCCCGCCGGCGCCCGACCACTCGGAGTGGAGCTCGGCCCACGGCTCGACCGGTCGAGCGCCGGCGGGCGCCAGGGTTCTGGGGGCACATGCGGGCCCTGGCGCTCCGCTATACCGCGCTGCGAGGCGACCGCTTGCAACGGTGCGCGCGCCACTGGTCGGCGTTGATGGCCCAGCGCTCGTGGTCGCGCCAGCGTCCTGCGACCTTGAGGTACCTGGGGAGAATCCCTCGCACGTGAAACCGACCCGCGCGGCGACGGCCTTGGACGCGAGGTTCTCCGGCTGGATGTTGGCCTCGACTCTGTGCAGCTTCAGCGGGCCGAACGCATCGGCGAGCACGAGCGAGAGCCCAGCCGCTGGTGTAGCCGTGGCCCTCGAAGCCGACGAAGGCGCCGTAGCCCAGGAACGCCTGCTGCAGCTTGCCGCGGATGATCTCGCTCAGATTCGCAAAGCCGACGATGACCCCGTCGTCCCGGCGGCAGATCACGCGGAACGCGCGCGAGGGATCGGCAGCCGCGCTCCAGGTACTCCGTGTACGCCGCCGGGGTGTCGGGCATCGAGATCCACGGCCGATGCAGGCGCCGGGAACCCCGAACGCGAGCGATCCACTCCTCCGCGTCAGCTGACAAGGGCGGCCGGACCGTCACCGGCGCTGACGCCGTCATATTCGGCTACCTCCGCACACGAAGACGTCCCGGGCACAGCATTGACGGTCGCGGACGGTTCAGCAACCGATCTCGGTCGTCACCGTGTTGAGGCACCACTTCGAGGACGAGCCGTCGGCGCTGTAGGTGGTCTCCGAGTACTTTCCGGTCGGCCTGATCGTCCACGTCTCCTCGTCGCCGTCGCGATCGACGTCATCGAGCTTGGCCGGCTGGAGGTCGTAGACAACCTGCGGGGAGAGCGTGCCGGTGCGGTAGAGCGTGAGCACGACGTGGGTAAAGCTCGTGCCACTGACGAGCTTCTGCGTGAACTGGGCGGACAGGCCGTCGGTCTCGCGCGTGAACGTCAGGGTCAGGACGGCGGCGACTTCCCGGTGAGCTGCGTATCCACGCGACGTCGACCGACTGCAACGGACCGGACGCGGCGTCAGCCACGATCGCGCCGCGGTCAATAAGGGCCGGCGTGGTTCCGTCCTTGCCGTCCTTGCCGTCCGTACCGTCCTTGCCGGCCGTACCGTCCTTGCCGGCCGCCCCGGGGAGCCCAGCGGCGCCCGTATCGCCCTTCGGCCCCGCGGTGAGCTGGTGCTTCTTGAAGTCCTTGGCCAGCAACGACCCGTCCTTGATGTCGTCGCTGGTGATGGAGCCGTTCTTGATCTGGCTCCCGCTGATCAGAGACCGAGCCGCCACCGCCGAGCCGCCGAGCGCCAGACATAGCGCGATGAACGCAAGGACAAAAGCTGGAGTGGGACGCAACCGTGAGCGCATACAGCGTGACGCTACCGATTTCGGCGCACGAACGACCGTTTTCCGGGTCTCGGTGCGCGTTCCCGGTGCTGCGGAGATACTTGCGGGGTGATCGCCTTCGACGAGCGCCTCAGGACTCGCTTGAAGACGAACCTGCAGGAACACGATCGCCGGGAGGAGCCACTCCGTGGGCGCCGGCACGCCGCGGTAGCCATCGTTCTCCTCAACAGCGACGCCGAGCGCGACGATGGCGATCCGCTGACTACGATCGACATGTCGGAGGTTCCCGGGAACGCCGATGACGGGCCGGGACGACGTCTGGACGGCCGTATGGTGGGCGTCGCCGGCGGCGCAGCCTTCCTCCTGTGCCGTCGTCCGTCCAAGATGCGGCGCCACGCCGGTCAGTGGGCATTGCCGGGCGGGCGACTCGACCCGGGCGAGCAGCCGCTTGACGCGGCGCTACGCGAACTGGAGGAGGAGCTCGGCCTGCGACTGCCTGCGGAGAGCGTGCTCGGTTGGCTGGACGACTATGTGACGCGCTCCGGCTTCGTCGTCAGCCCCGCGGTTCTGTGGTGCACGGCGGATCCCGTGCTCGAGCCCAACGCCGACGAGGTGCGCGCCGTGTACCGCGTCGGGCTGTACGCGCTCGAGAACGCAGAGATACGTCTGGTCGCTATTCCCGAGAGTGATCGCCCGGTTCTGCAGATCCCGCTGGGCAACGACCTGATCCACGCCCCGACCGGCGCCATGCTCCTTCAGTTTCGCGAGGTGGCGCTCCGAGGCCGCGTGGGTCAGCGGGTCGATCACCTCGAGGAGCCGGTATTCGCGTGGCGCTGACGGCTCCGTCACCGGTCTCGACCTGAGGTGCGGAACTAAGCTGGTTCGACGATGACTCCTGCGACCGACACCACGCCAACCCGTGACGAGCTCGTTGAGCGCGCCGACGCGCTGCGGCCGATCCTCGAGCGCAATGCGGTCGAGGCCGAGGAGACACGGCGCATCCCGCAGGAGAACATCGACGCGCTGCGCGAGGCGGGCCTGCTGAGGGTCACCGTGCCGCGCCGCTACGGCGGCTACGAGGTGCCGGTGGGGACGAAGATGGCCGTGTCCGAGGCGGTCGCGCGCAACGGCTGCGGCTCGACGGCCTGGGTCACGGCCCTGATCAACATCTGCAACTGGATGGGCGGGACGCTGGACGAGCAGGCCCAGGACGACATCTGGGGCACCAACTCGGACGCGACGATCGCCGGTGTCCTCGCCCCGTCACCCGAGGTCACGAAGGTTGACGGTGGCTACCGGGTGTCGGGGAAGTGGCCGTGGGCATCGGGGAGCTGGCACGCCGACTGGGTACTCGTGGGGATCGTCGTGCCAGACGCAGACGGCAACGTCGTCGACCAAGCGGTCGCGTTCGCGCCGGCCTCGGACATCTCGATCCAGGAGACGTGGTTCGTCGCCGGCATGAAGGGCACCGGCAGCAACACGATCGTCGCCCAGGACATCTTCGTCCCCGACCACCGCATCCACTCGGTCCCGGGCGCGATCCAGAACCGGTACCGAACCCCATTCAAGGACGAGGTCGCCTATCGGCAGTCGCTCGTCCCGATGCTGACGCTGATCCTCGGCGGCCCTCAGCTCGGGCTCGGCCAGGCCGCGCTGGACCTGGTGCTCGCCAAGGCGCCCACGCGCGCGATCACCTACACGAAGTACGAGCGCCAGGCCGACTCGACGGCGTTCCAGCTCCAGGTCGCCGACGCCGCGATGCTGCTCGACAGCGGGCGCCTACACATGCGTAGGGCGGCCGAGGACATCGAGCGTGCCGCGCTCGCCGGCGTCCCGCTCGACTACCTCGACCGCGCACGCGTCCGAGCCGACACGGCGTACGCGATCAAGCGCGTGCGCGAGGCGATCGACACACTGATGTCCGCCCATGGGGCGTCGGCGTTCGCCGACGCCAGCCCCCTGCAGCGCATCTGGCGCGACGCCAACACGGCCGGCCGGCACGCCGTCATCGACCCCGCCGTCAACGCCGAGATCTACGGCAAGGCGCTCGTCGGGGTTCCTTACGAGGACAACATCACGCCGCTGATCTAGTTCTCCGAACCGGAGGGAGTCGGTCACGGACCCTTCCTGGTTGTGACCTTCAGCTGCTTGGTGACCGTCGAGATCTTCAGCGCGATCCCGACAGTGCCGGGCCCGAGACCTTCACGGTGCCGCTGGCGATCCGCTTGGCCCCGTGCAGCACGTCACCTCGATGGCGCCCGCTCGGGTGACGGCCGCGCTCAACTTGAGGCGCGTGGCGCCGCGACGCAGCGAGGTCGGGACGACGAGCTTGAGCGTCGAGCTGGACAGCGTCTTGGTGCCCTTCGCGGGCGCCGGCGGCGCGATCGCCACGGCGACGCCCGATGCGCCGGAGGCGGGCACGGTCGGCGTGCTGCCTGGCGTGAGCGTCGGCGGGCTCGACCCGCCCGATCCGACGTTTGTTGACCGTCGGTCGACAGACCTGCTACGTTATTGACCTATGGTCCACAACACAGTCCCAGACAGCACCAACTCCGATCGCGACTCGACCGAGCGCCCCGGGGAGACGCGCCGGCCGCACCACGGCGCCCCGCGTCGTCCTGTCACGGGCGTCGAAGCCGGCGCTGGGATCGCGACCGCAGTCGCACTCGCCATCGTTCTCGAACTGATTCTCTGGGCCTACGCAGACGGGCACACCCGCCTCGAGATGAGCAGCGCCCAGTCACTGGCAGAGGTCATGTTCGCCCTGGGGCTCGTCGCGATCGTCGCCACGCTGTGGCGACGCGGCGTGACACTCGCCCAGGCGGTCCTCGTCGCCGCCGGCTCGACCGCCGTGACATTCCTGACGCTCGGCGTCTTGGCTGCAGCCAGCTGCATGGCGACGCACTGCGCAAGCTGACGAACCACCGCAGTCAGCCCCGACTCCCACCGCGCGAATCCCGACACGACCACTGCCGGTTGTCGCGCAGTTGCGCAAGCGGCGTCGGGTCGTTTGACGCGACCACACCCGGGCTGGTGGAGTCGCGCGATGAACAGCCCCGAGCAGCGCCTCAAGGAAATGGACATCGAACTGCCGGGCCTGCTGCCCGCCGCCGGGATCTACGTCGCCGCCAAACGCCACAACGATCTGGTCTACGTGTCGGGTCACGGGCCGCTCGCGCTCGACCGGCTTGCAGCCAATTCGGGTGAGCCGTATGCGGTCGACGCGGTGCTCGGCGCACTGATTCAGGGCAAGGTCGGGAGTGACCTGACGCTACAAGAGGGCAAGGACGCGGCCCGCTCGGTCGGCCTACTGCTTCTGTCGACGCTGCGCAACGAGCTGGGCTCGCTGGACAAGGTCCGCTCCGTGCTGAAGGTGTTCGGGATGGTCAACTGCACCCCGGACTTCCTCGGCGCCGCGGCGGTGATCGACGGATGCTCCGAACTCCTACTCGACGTATTCGGCGACGAGGTCGGGCGCCACGCGCGCTCGGCGCCGGGCATGGCCGTGCTTCCGTTCAACGTCCCCGTGGTCATCGAGATGGTCGTCGCGACCGATCCACAACCGCCATCGCGATGAGCGATGAATTCACGCGACGGGGTAGGTCTGCACCGGCATGAGCGACAGAAAAGTGATTCTCAAAATGGTCATGTCCCTCGACGGTTTCGCCACGAGCCCCGACGGGACGCATGAATGGATGTTCGAGTGGTTCGATGACGACTCGACCGAGCGCAACCTCCGCGCGCTCGAGGAGGCCGGCGTTCACGCGATGGGCCGCCGCAGCTACGAGATCATGGGCCCGCACTGGGTCGCGTCCGAGGGGCCGATCGCAACCGCGATGAACGAAAAGCCGAAGGCCGTCTTCTCCCACACCCTGGAGAAGGCGGAATGGGGACCGGCCGAGATCTTCGGCGGGGACCTCAGCGCGGCGATCGCGGACCTGAAGACCCGGAACGACGACGGGACGGTCCTGGTCCACGGCGGTCCGGACTTGGCCAAATCGCTGACGCGCCTGGGCCTCGTCGACGAATACCAGCTGTCAACGGTTCCGATCGCGATCGGCGCGGGCCGCAGCCCATTCGCAGAGCTGGATAAGCACCTGAAGCTCGACATCGTCGAAGAGCAGCGCTTCCGAAGCGGAGCTCTCGCGCAGACCCTGGTGCCGAAGCGATGATCATCGACGCCCAGGACAACCCGCGTGGGACGCGCATCCGGTCTATCTCTCTTCGCGTCCTACCCGTATCCGTTGGCGCCCGACTATCGATGACCACGCCCTCGGCCTGAGCCCCTTCGGTCAACACCTTGCTCTTCCCGATTCCGAACATCGAGATCCCGAGCTCCCCTCAGCCGACGACCGGCCGGACCGGCGGACCATAGCGAGACGGTGTTGTGCAGTCAGGTGGGCGATCTTTCTTGTGGTCGTGCGGATGCCACTGGCGCTGGTGACCTGGAGGGTCAGGGTCGCGGACGTCTTGCTGCCGTGGGTCAGGGCGCTGAGGACGGTCCGTGGGAGCGTGAGCTTGATCACGACCGTCGTGTTCGGCTTGGCGTGGACGTTGTTGGCGGCCAGCGAGACGATCGTGGTGTGGCGCTTTCGGTGGACGCGTCGGGTGCTCGTGACCTTCGCGCGGAGTTTCAGCGTCGCGACCCCGTTGCAGCGCGCGGTGATCGTCAGGCGCCCGCGCTTGGAGCCGCGTAGTGCGATCGAAGACGAGCTGGGCCGCACAGTGCACGTCGTGCGCGGCGGATGCGTCGGTGTACTGGCGGTGGTGGATCCTGGTGAAGGGTTCGCCGGTGGGATGAGGGGCGCGGGCGCGGTCGGCTGGATCCCGGCGTCGACGATCGCCTGGTCGGCCTCCAGCTCGGTGACGGGTGGCTCGATCACGGGCGTGGTCGGTGGTAGCACCGGCGCACCGAGCGAGCCGATGCCGCCGTTCTTGTAGACCAGGAGCGGCCAGTCGTCGGGCCCGGTCAGCGGCGTGAGCTTGGCGTCGTCGTTGATGTCGGCCGCCACCAGACCACTGTCTGGCATGCCGTTGCAGTTGAAGTCGACGGTCCGAGACCCGGGGCTCGTCATCGGCGTCAGGAACTTCTGTCCGTCGCAGCTGAAGATCGTCTCGAACCCGGCTGTGGCGGAACTGGCGTCTGCGCCGAACCCGACGTGCTCGTCGAGCGCGTTCTCGTCGGCGGCCAGATTCAAGCGTCGAGTAGTCGAGCAGCCGGCCGCCGCCGACCCTTGGCAGCCACGAGAACTGGAAGTCGTAGTTCATGATCGACAGGTAGACCGGCTTGTTGTTGAGGTCGTCGGTGCCGCCATGGTGCAGGCCGAGGTTGTGGCCGAGCTCGTGCATCAGACGTCCCGGCCTGCGCCTCGACGGCGTATGTGCAGTCGGCGGCGAGGTCCGGAATGCAGAAGCCCAGCGACACGATCAGGTCACTCGCGCCGACGCCGCGCGAGATGCCACTGGAGTCGTTCGTGGCGCTGCCGTACTGGTGGGCCGACGACCACATAGTGAAAGACCGGCCGGCGGTCGGGGTCGAAGTGCGCGGCCTTGATGGCGTCGAACGCGCCCCAGTTGTAGCCGTCGCCCGCTACGGTGCCCAGCACCTGCTGGTGAGCCAGTACGTCGTGATGGGATAGCGCGCCCCACGGCGCCCCGGTCGTCGGGTCCATCACCGAGTCCGGCCCGTTGTCGACATGAAGCGCGATCCCGGTCGACCCGTCGGGGTTGGAGACCGGGGCGCGGGCGAACGCCTGGACGACGTCGTCGACCGCGGCGTCGCTCGAGCTCGTGGCCGGCCATCGCGTCGATCTCCATGAAGATGTCCTTGTGCATCGGGTCGGCGCCCATCGCCGGCAGGTCGACGTCGACCGTCCCGTCGCCGTCGACGTCGAGTCCGTTTGTCTCCCAGCTGTCGGGCAGCCCGTCACCGTCGCTGTCGACCGCCGGCGTCAGGGTGAACGTCACGTCGAAGCCGACGCGCCCCCGACGCGCTCTTGGAGCCGCCCGCCGTGTTGGGCTCACCGGCGGTGAGGTTCATGAACGCCTCGCCGGTCAGGTCGTAATGGCCGGCCGGCAGCAGCCCGCTGCCCCCGACCGCCCTGGCCGGTCTCCGCGTCCTCGATCAGCGCACCAGTCGGGCCCCTGCAGCCGGATGCTCTCGTCGGACTCTGGGTTGTCGGCGTTGACGGAGTTGGTCGTGCCGCCGGACAGGGTGTAGTCCATCGGCACGTCGATCGTGAACTGGATCGACGAGCCGCCCTCCTCGCCCGCCGTCGCCTCGAGCCGCCCGCGCCGCCTCGTTGTCGGCGGTGTCGCGATGCGTCGACGCCGACGCCGGCGCTGCTCATCGTCGACCGGAACACCATCCCGGTCGTCTGGCTCACGGTCGACGACACGCTCAGCGTCGTGCTGACCGAGGCATGGGCCGACCCGACCGACGAGTTCGCGGACGCGGACGGCGGGCTCCCCGACACCGAAACGGTGGCCGCCCCGGGGAGGTTGGGGATCGTCTTGGCGGTCCGTGCATCGACGCCCGCCGCCGTCGGACCCGTCGGTCGTGGCGAAGACCTCTGGGTCGATGCCGCCGCCCTGCGCGGTGATCGTGATCGTCGCCCTGCGCGGTCGCTGGCGCGACCGCGGCGACCATCAGCGCACAGGCCAAAGCGAGGAGACGCAAGCGCGGTCATCGCAGCGACGACACTACGAGCGGCGCTCACGCAATCGTCACATGGAGCACGCAAGCGGCGCTCGCTGGCACCGGCGGCGGACTAAGGCGCTCGAAGGGTTGCGGAGCGTCAGATGCGTGACACGGCTCCGAGTCGCTATGGGCACGGCCGGCGCAGCGTGGACCGTACTCAACGACGCCGCGACAGGGCCTGGGTCCGGGTATTCGGGCCGGCGTTGAACTTGCCGGTTACCGAGAGCAACGCTCACCCGCTCCCCGCGGCGTCGCTCGGCCGCGGGCCCCCGATCCCGAGGCAGATAGTCTGGATCGACGAGGCCAGCACGGCCTAGTCGTCCAAGGAGATTGCGATGTCGAACGTCCAGGTCACCGTCTACACCGATCCCGGCTGCCCGTTCGGCTTCAACGCCCAGCGCCAGGATCTGCAGCTGCTGTGGCATTACGGCGACGCCATCGACGTCAACCGCCGCATGATCGTGCTCATGGAGGAGTCCATGACGTACGAGGAGCGCGGACTGCCGGTCGCCGTGATCGCGGACGCCATGGCGCGGCTGCTGGACGACTACGGGATGCCGATGCTCGCCACTCCCGCGCCGAGGATGGCTGCGACGATCGACGGCTGCCGCGCGTTTCTCGGCGCAAGTCTGAATGACCCCGACCGCGCTGTCGGGCTCCTGCGCGCGCTGCGCACGCAGGTGTTCTCGCACGGCAACCCGCTCGATGAGCCGCAGACGCTCCACAACGCCGCCCGCGAGGTCGCTATCGAGCCCGCGACGATCGACGCATGGCTCGCTGACGACGACGTCGCCGCCGCGCTTGCCGCGGATATGGCGGCAGCGCGCGCGCCCGTGCCCGAGGCGCTGGCCCTCGCGCACCGCCTTTCGGGCCCCGCAGGGTCGCAGCGCTACTCAACCGGGTCTGCGATCTACGAGCGCAACGGGCACGCGGTCGCCACGGCCGGCTTCCAGCCGTTCGCGGTCCACGAGGTCGCGATGGCCAATGTCGCCCCCGACGTCGAGCGTCGCCCGAGCCCCGATACCGTCGACGAGATCCTCGCCTGGGCGCCGTACCCACTGGCCACCGCCGAGATCGCCGCGATCCGCGACGTCCCGATCGACAAGGCGCGCACGGAGCTCGAAGAGTCGGGCGCCGGCTTTAGCCCTGCGGCCGGCGACGGCTACTGGGCCGCGGCGGCGTAGCCGCAGCGCTGCCAGGCGATGCGTGGCGGCTCAAGCGAATGACAGGCATCCAGCCAGAGCTATGGGTCGAGCGGCCGGTTGCTGCGGTCGCCTTCTATCAGGCTGCGTTCGGGGCAACGGTCGTGCACTCGGTCGGCGACGGAGACGACATCGTTGCCCAGCTGGCCGTCGGCGACGCAGCCTTTTGGGTCACCGCCGCGAGCGCGCCGATGAAACGGTTCAGCCCCCGCGCGATCGGCGGAACCACGAGCCGCACGCTGCTCGTCGTCGACGACCCGGATTTCGTCGTTGCAAATGCGGTGACGGCTGGAGCCACAGTGGCGTCCCCGGTCGCCGACGAGCACGGCTGGCGGCTCGGTCGGATCACTGATCCGTTCGGCCACGAATGGGAAATCGGTAAGCCGCTCGGCCCCTGGCCGCGACCCTGACCGCCGGCCCGAGACTCACCGC
Organism: uncultured Actinomycetes bacterium; assembly: GCA_963726415.1. Lineage (GTDB taxonomy): Bacteria > Actinomycetota > Actinomycetes > Streptosporangiales > Streptosporangiaceae > DASXKD01. Next base: position 152,912 of record CAVSCM010000034.1, on the reverse strand, counting down.
ACCGCCGCACGCCACCGCGCCCAATCCAAACGGCAAGCGCGATGCGCGACTTCCGCTCAACGCGGGGGACCCAGACGGAGTTCTGCAAGCGCGAGCGGGCTCAGGTCGTGGGGTTCGCGGCCGTGGTCGGGGTCAGGTCGGTGAAGCGCACGGTGAACGTCACGGTGACCGGTAGCGTCGTGCCGGAGACATTTGTGACGGTGAACGGGCCAACGCCAGCGCCGGAGAGGTTGTAGAGCGTCGCCGCGTCGGTCAGATCGATTGCGAGGTTCGTCGGAAACGAGAACGGGTCCGGCACCACATCCACGCGTGGAGCCTTGAGGGGGATCGGGTAGACGGGAGCGACGCCCTCGGCGTTGTTCGGTGCCGAGCTGATCGGGACGGTCGTCGAGAGGGCGACGTTACCGCCCCCGATGGTGGTCCCGCCGAAGGAGGAGGCGACGCTCATCGTGACGATGCCGGCCCAGGCGACGGGGTCGTTCGGGCCGGTGCCGTCGGACTCGCCGGAGCGCACGCCGGCGAGCAGGCGGATCGGGACGCTGTTGGCGCCGTTCGGCACCGGGACCAGAACCGTGCCCGAGACGGTTGCCGCGTTAGAGTCGTCGGGGATATCGCCTGAGGTGAGAATCGCGCCGGCGACATCGTTCGTGCCGAGCTGCACCTTGACGACGCCGTACTCCTGCGCTGCCGCGCCGGCGCGGAGCGCGGCGAGGCCGTCAACGACCTGCTGCAGACCGGTGGTGAGGTTGGCGAGCCTGTCGAGGATCGCTGGGATGCCGGCGAGCACGCTGCTGGCCGTGCCGGCGGCCGCGACCGCCTTGGAGTCGGCGACCCCGGCGGCGGCGCCGGCCGCGACCGCCTTGGAGTCGGCGACCCCGGCGGCGGCGAGGGCGGACTTGGCGCTCTTGCCCGCGGCCTTCGCGTCCTTGCCCGCGCCGGCCGCGGCTTTGGAGACCTTCTTGATCGCGGCGTTCTGCGCCGAATCGACCTTCGACAACCTCGGGGCGCGTGCGTCGGCGGCGGGCGTCGCGATGAGGGCGATCAAGGACGCGGTGATCACTGCGGTGACCAACCGACGGTGGAGGACGTGGGACACGCGGGTTCCTTCCCTGGGCTCGGTTCGCGGCGCACGGCGACGCCGGCGCCCGAACCTACTATGCGGGCTGAAGCAGCGCGCTGCCAGTCGCGCGAGGCGGTAGCGGAGCAGGCTGCGAATCGGTCTACGGTCGCAATGAGTCCTGGGATCGCCGCGTCGCCGCGCGCCCATCGCGGGCGCTGCCAGGCCGGCACTACCGGCCGGCCTGGCAGGCCACGCAAGGAGTGCGCCGCCGCGGGAGCAGAGTCGGGGCGGCGTCGCTGGCCGGACCGACACCCTGTTCCACCGCGAAGTCGACGGTTTCGCAGCCACCGAACCGGTCGAGCCGCCCTACCCCGTCTGCGTCCAGAACTTCAGCTCGCGCAGGTGCTCGTCCTTGAGGTAGTCCTTCTGCCAGTCGGCGTTGTCGTGCGGGCCGTGCCAGGCCGTGGGGTCGTCGGCGTTCTGGTCGACGTAGTGGCGCCAGCGGTAGTTGTCGTAGATGGCGATGATGTTGACCGCGTAGGCGACGGCGAGCGGTGACGCGGCCGGTCCCTCCAAGACGACGAGGTTGTCGTCGTTCTTCTTCGACGCCTTGACGCCGAGGTTGTGGGAACCGGTCATGACGACCGGGTGCTCACCGAACGGGTCGAGCACGATGACCTTGCTGTGGACCATCACCTGGCTGGCGCCGCGCGCCTCGTCCTCCCACGCGCCGAAGCGCTTGCGGATGTTGGCGGGGACGAGCACGTTGCTCGACAGCGGCGTCTCGCCGTCGGGCCCCACGAGCGTCACCGGGTTCTCGGTCAGGTGGTCGATCTCCTGGTTGACGATGCCGCGCATGTACAACTCGTCGTGGCGACGCTCGATCACGTTCTGCAGCAGCGTCTTGCGCTCGTCCTCAGCCTGGAACGTGCCCGGGTTGAAGAACAGGAAGAAGATCGCGTCCCTGGCCCCGGCGATCAGCTTGCGCGCGTAGTGCATGTCCTGCTCGTCGGACGTCGGCACGAACCACGGCGTCACCGTGACGTCGTCGACCGTGAACTGCTGCTGCGCCGAGTTGGCGGTCACGAGGTCGTGCGGGAATCCGTCGCCGGCCGCCTTCAGTGCGTCCCACTCGGTCAAAAAGCGCCCGGCGACCGCCGCATCGTCGATCACGAGGCCGTTGTTGGCCTGCGTGCACAGCCCCGACATCGACCAGTTCGTGCTCCCGGTCAGGACCTTCTGGGCGACGCCGTGGCCGTCGCAGATCACCGCGAACTTGTTGTGGGCGAAATGCCCGCTGGAGACCATTCGGTCAAAGACGTGGACGTCGGAGTGGTCGCGCAGCTCGGCCCGCGCGTCGGCGTTCTCGTCCTCGTGCGGCTTGAACGCGCCGTTGGCGAGGACGACGTTCGCGCGTGCGCCGAGCTTCTTCAGCGCCGCCATCAGCTCGGGATCGTTGAGCTCGTACAGGGCGGCGAACAGGGTGCCGTCGCCGGGCACGTCGAGCAGCGACAGGACCTCGGCCTTGAGCTGGGCCCCGAGCGCGTCGCGCAGCGGATCGCCGACCGTCGCCACGAGCTTCTTGAGCGCGGTCTGGCGGGCCAGCCCGCGCGCCTCGAGGTCGAGCCGGCGCGAGACCCACTGGGCCGCGCAGATGCCACGGTTGAAGTAGGCCGAGATGTGCGGCGTGAACTGCGAGCCGATCTGCATTGGGGGCGTCGGGTCGCTGGCCAGGTCCTCGCGCAGCGTCAGGTCGTCGGCCGTGCCTGTGACCGGGATGACCTGGTAGGTGACCTCGTCGCCGGGCGTGACGCCGTAGTCCCACCACAGGTAGCGCTGCAGCGGCCACTTCCACGGGTCGTCCTTGGGGAACTCGTCATCGGGCTTGAAGCCGACGAACCCGTGCAGGAAGAACGGCTTGCCGCCACGCATTCGCCGCACGGTGAAGCCGCGGCAGTTCGCAATCGTCGCCGCGCCTTCGGGCAGCCACGCAACCGCGGCATGGTCGCCGTTGCTGTGCGCCCTGACCGAGATGCCCACCCTGTACCCCCGCGTTTGGTCAGCGGTCCGCTTCTACCACAACCTCGACGATGCCGTCCTGCGCCGCCTGGCGCAACAGTTCGAAGTCGGCCGCCGAGCGATCGGCATACATGACCGCGAACCGTGAGACGGCGTCCGGGAACGCGCCGCCGTCGGGGCCCAGGTAGCCGCCGATCAGCGCCGGCTCGACCGATCGCGCGTGGGCGCACGCGAGCGCGCGAGCGCACAGCTGCGCGTAACCGTGGAACCACGACCAATCCTTCTCCGGCTCGAGCGAGCCCTTCATGTCGCGCAGCTGGCGGACGTAGAAGTCGCCGTCGGGCAGGCTCAGCCAGCCCAGGAACGGGTCGCTGGCCGCCTGCATCAGCTTCTGGCCGGCGACGACGCGCTGGCCCTGCGATTGTCCCCGGAACACGGCCGCGCCGTCGGGCGACAGAACCGACGGCACCGCCTGCTTGATCTGGAGCATCAGCGGCGTGCCGTCGGCGTAGGACGACATCAGCGCGACGTAGGACTCGAGCCCGACGCTGCCGACGCCGACGACCTTGCGCGCCGCGTCGACGAACCCGTACTGGCTCAGGATGTGCGCGCGGTGGGGCGGCATCGTCTCGGCGTACAGGGCCAGCAGCTCGGCCTGCTGGCCGGCGATCTCCTCGCCGATGCGCACGATCAGCGGTGGGTCCTCGACGATCCGCAGGCGCCCGTCGTCGCCCTCCTCGGTCAGCTTGCGCACGGCCTGCTCGCTCGTGCGCCGCCGCGCCGAGCGCTCGAGCTTCCTGACCCGCTTGCGATTGACCGTGTCGCCGCGCTCGTCGAGGATCTCGAAGATCTCGTCGACCTCGAGGCGGTGGTAGTGGATGTCGAGCGTGCTGTAGCCCGATAGCCGGTCGATGACCTCCGCGTAGTAGCGCACGACGTAGCGCGCCGCGTCGACGGCCTGGTCTTCGCGCATCCCGACGTCGCGCGCGGCGATCGTGAAGCTCGCGGCGAGCCTTTTCACGTCCCATTCCCATGGCCCGGGGTGCGTCTCGTCGAAGTCGTTGACGTCGAACACGAGCCGGCGCTCGGGCGACGCATAGGAGCCGAAGTTCATGAGGTGCGCGTCGCCGCACGCCTGGACGATGATCCCCGTACTCGGCGAGTTGCGCAGATCGGCCGCCATCACGAGCGCCGCGCCGCGGTAGAACGCGAACGGCGACTCGAGCATCCGCCCGTAGCGCACGCCGCGCAGCTCCGGCACCCGGACCGCGTCCTGCGAACGCAACAGCTTGATCGGGTTGCGATTACTCGGTGGCTGCCACGCGTCGTGGGAGCGGCGGGGCAGCGAGCGGCGCTGGGCCCGGCCCGCCGCACGCAGCTGCTTGCGCGAGCGCCCCTCGGTCGACGTATACGCCTGGGCCGTCAACCGAGCACCCCGGCGGCTGTGAGGACGCCGCGGACGACGAGCACGCCTCCGAGGACGACCGCGATCCACCACGCGACCCGGCCTGCGTTGGCGCGCAGGAAGTGGCTGAGCCGCTCGACCATGCGATCGGCCCACTCGGGAGCGATCAGCCCGCCGATGAGCGGGATCTCGATCAGCATCAGCATGATCACGCAGAACAGGACGACGGCCAGCACCGTCGCGGGCTTCGAGTAGTCCTGGTCGGCGATCGAGCTCATCCCGAGCAGATACGCCAGGCCCGGCAGCGTCAGGCAGACGCCGACCACGAACGCGATTCGGGCCGATCCCTTGTCCAGAGCGCGTCGCCAGCGCGGCGGCGGCTTGCCGGCCTGCGCTTCTCGGCGGTGCTCGGCGCGCGTCGCGCGCCACGTGTCGCGGCCGGTGTGGACCACGTAGGCGATGATCAGCAGGATCCCGCCGACCACGAGGTCGACCGCCGGCGCGACCGTGTGCTTGGCCGTGTTGATCGTGTGATCGGAGTCCTGAAGCTCGAACGTGATCAGGATCCCGAGCGAGATGCTGGTCAGCCATGCGCCGCACAGGTAGCCGAACAAGAGCCGCCGCGGGTTGGGCAGGATCAGCATCGCCGTCACCGCCGCCAGCAGCGTCGGGTTGATCGCCGACAACAGCGCCCAGCCAACGAACGTGTCCACCGCCCAACCCTATCCGCGGACCCGGAAGGCCCCCGCCTCGGCGGCGGGGACCCTCGGGGGTGGCGGACCGCACCGGCTTAGTAGATGACGAAGCAGCCGGCGTCGAGCGCGTCGTTGACGTGGTCGGACAGCGTCTGCGCCGCCTCGGCCTTGTTGTCAGCGTCGTCGATCGCGGACTCGTCGGACTGGAGCTGCTCGCTCCACAGCGCGCACGTGGCCTCGGTGCCGCTGCCCTTGCCACCGGTCGGGTAGGCGCTGATCGCGGCGACAACCGGGCCGGTCGAGACCGGCTTGACGATGATGCCGCCGCCGGGCTTGACCTTGGCCACAGACGTCGTCTTGGCGGCGGTCGTCGTCTTGGAGCCGGTCGCCTTCTTGGCGGCCTTGAGCGACGGGACCGTGACCTTCGCGGGGTGCTTGGTGTTGATCGTCGCCGCACCGGCGCCGGCGACGCTCGAGAGCGACAGGGCGGCGACCAGGACGGCGACGAAGTGGGAACGCATGGGCATGAACGGAGTCCTTTCGACGGGGGGGTTGGACCGAGCGTCGATCGTCGCCGCGCGTGCGCGGCGTGTCTGTCGCGGCGGCGACAGTGCGGGCGTACCGGGGGTCAATCAGGCCCGTGTGTAGGGTTGCGGCGTGCTCGCCATGCCAGACCTCCTGGACCTCGAGGAGGTCTCGGCCGACGTGTTCACCGGCCCCAACGAGGAGGACCGGGGATACGGGCGGCTGTTCGGCGGGCAGGTGCTGGCCCAGGCGCTGCGCGCGGCCGCGCACACCGTCGCGCCCGACCGTCTCCCCCACTCGGCCCACGCCTATTTCCTGCGGCCGGGCACCCCGGCGGAGCCGGTGATGCTGGTCGTGCACCGCGACCGCGACGGCAAGTCGTTCTCGGCGCGGCGCGTCGTCGCCTCGCAGGGCGATGCCGAGATCTTCACGATGCTCGCGTCGTTTCACATCCACGAGGACAGCGGCAAGCTCGAACTGCCGCTGCCGCCGGAAATCCCCGCGCCCGACGAGGGCGATCGCGTCGCCTGGTTTCGGGAGATCGTCGACCTGATCGTCGTCAAGCCGCCGCTCGGCCCCGATCGCGAGTGGACCGGCCCGCCGACGACGATGTGGACGCGGTCGGCCGACCCACTGGGCGACGACCCGATCGTCAACGCGTGCGCGTTGGCCTACGTGTCGGACATCGGCGTCGGCTTCGGCAGCGTCGACGTCCCGAACCTGGCCAAGGGCGGGCCGACGATCGATCACGCGTTGTGGTTCGAGGACCCGATCCGCGTCGACGACTGGGTGCTGCTCGACTACTCGCCGTGGAAGGCCGGCGGCGCGCGCGGCGTGTACACCGGGACGATCCACGGGCGCAACGGGCTGCTCGGCGCGACGATGGCCCAGGAGGTTCTGCTGCGCCCGGGGCGCCGGTGGGGCCCGCCGCCGCAGCCGGCCGACCCGCCCGCGGCCTAGCGGTCCAGCAGGTCGCAGAACCGCGTCGGCTGCCGCGTCCGCGTCGGTGGTCGTCGTATCGATCCGAAGCTCTGGCGCATGCGGCGGTTCGTACGGCGCGTCGAGACCGGTGAAGTCGGTCAGTTCGCCGCGACGGGCGCGGGCGTAGAGGCCCTTGCTGTCGCGCTCCTGGGCCACCTCGAGCGGCGTGTCGACGAACACCTCGAAGAACTCGCCGGCCCCGAAGCGGTCGCGGACGGCGCCGCGGGCGTCGCGGTAGGGCGAGATCAGCGCGACGATCACGACGAGCCCGGCATCGGCCATCAGCCGCGCGACCTCGCCGACGCGGCGCACGTTCTCGGCCCGGTCGGCCGGTGAGAAGCCGAGGTCGCGCGACAGGCCCTGGCGGACCGCTTCGGCATCGAGGACGGTGCTGGGAATGTCGCGCGCGGTCAGGCGCTCGTGCAGCAGCGCGGCGAGCGTCGACTTGCCCGCGCCGGGGCGCCCGGTCAGCCACACGACGGTCGCCCCGGCGGTGCGTCACGCCATGATCTCCGCGACGTGGGTGAGCATCTCGCCGGCCAGCTCGCGGCGGCAGATCAGGAGGTCGGGGACCCAGGTCGACGCACCGGCGCCGTAGCGCAGCGGCGAGCCGTCGAGCCGCGACGCGTGCAGCCCCGCCGCGTGTGCGACGGCGACCGGTGCGGCGGAGTCCCATGCGTGCTGGCCGCCCGAGTGGGCATAGACGTCGACATCGCCGAGCACGACCGCCATCGCCTTGACGCCGGCCGACCCCATCGGCACGAGCTCCGCGCCCGCCCGCGCCGCCAGCTCCCGGACCTCGCGGCTCGGCCGCGAGCGCGAGACCGCGATCCGCAGCGCCCGGTCGACGCGCGACGGTACGAGCGGCGGCGGGTCGGTCGCGAACACCGCGCCGCGGGCCGGGATCGTGACCGCCCCCGCCGCCAGCTCGCCGTCGGCGACGAGCGCGACGTGAACCGCCCAGTCACTGCGACCTGGCTGGCCGTACTCGCGGGTACCGTCGAGCGGGTCGACGATCCACAGGCGCCTCGCCTCCGCCGCGACGTGCGACTCGTCGTCGTCCTCCTCCGACAGCACCGTGTCGCCCGGGCAGCGCCGCGCGAGCTCGGCGAGCAGGAACTCGTGGGCGCGGCGGTCGGCGAGGTCGCGCAGGGCGCCGGGCGACGGGGCGTTGTTGTCGGCACGCAGCGCCAGCAGCAGCTCGCCGGCCGCCAGCGCGAGCTCGCGCGCGGTCTCGTGGTCGTTGGGCACCGACTAGAGCCCGAGCGAGCGGCCGACGATCTCGTACATGATCTCGTTGGTGCCGCCGTAGATCCGCTGGACGCGGGCGTCGCGCCACAACCTCGAGATCTCGTACTCACGCATGTAGCCGTAGCCGCCGTGGAGCTGGACGCAGCGGTCGACGACCTCGCATTGCAGGTCGGTCGTCCACGCCTTGGCGCCCGCCGCCTCGGCCGCCGTCAGCTCGCCGGCGACGAGCGAGCGCGAGGCACGCGTCGATGTGGCTGCGGGCCGCCTGCGTCTTGGTCACCAGCTCGGCGAGCGCGAAGCGGTTGGCCTGGAAGCTGCCGATCGGCGTCCCGAACGCGGTGCGGTCCTTGACGTAGGCCAGCGTGATCTCGAGCGCGTGCTCGGCCTGCGCGACCGCGCTGACCGCCATCGACAGCCGTTCGCGCGGCAGATTGCGCATCAGATACGGAAACCCCTGGCCCTCCTCGCCGAGCAGGTTCTCGGCCGGAACGCACGCATCGTCGAAGAACAGCTCGGCCGTGTCCTGCGCCCAGCGGCCGACCTTCTCGAGCTTGCGCCCGCGCTCGAATCCCGGCGTGTCGCGCTCGACGGCGAACAGGCTGAAGCCGTTCTTGCCGCCCGCCGGGTCGGTGCGGCACGCGACGATCACGAGGTCGGCCATGATGCCGCCGGTCACGAACGTCTTCGTCCCGTTGAGCACCCAGCCGTCGCCGTCGCGCCGCGCGCTGCACGTCATGCCCTGGAGGTCCGAGCCGGCGCCCGGCTCGGTCATCGCGATCGCCGCGATCAGCTCGCCGCGGGTGAACGGCGGCAGCCACCGCTGCTTCTGCTCCTCGTTGGTCAGATTGAGGAGGTACGGGGCGAGGATGTCGTTGGCCATCAAGAACCCGTCGCCGACCGAGCCCGTGTAGGCGACCTCCTCGTCGATCACCGCGTTGAAGCGAAAGTCGGCAGGCCGAGCCCGCCGTACTCTCGGGGCACCTCGAAGCCGACCATGTCCTGGCGCGCCGCCGCGAGCCAGAACTCGCGCGGTCACTGCCCGGCCTGCTCCCACGCGTCGGCGTGCGGCACCGCCTCGCGGCGCAGGAATTCGGCGACCGACTCGCGGAAGTGGTCGTGCTCGGGCTCGAAGATTGTTCGTCTCATCGGCGGCTATGGTTGCGCAATGCCGACCGAGGCCGCCGCCCGCAAGCGTCGCCGACGCGACGACGACGTCCTCGCGGCCGCGGTCAAGGTCTTCCACCGGCGCGGCCACGACGTCGACGAGATCCTCGACGAGGTCATGGCGATGGACGGCGTCGACCCGCTGCAGCGACTCGAGGTGCTACACCGGCGCCAGGTCGCCTACAACCTCACGCACTTCGAGCGGATCTCGGTCTACCACCACGACTTCGAGCGCCTGTCGCCTGAGCACCTCACGGCGCTGGCCGAGGGGCGGCGCAAGCACGAGAAGGCGGTCACGCAGCTGATCGAGGGGGCCCAGCGCGACGGTGTCGCCGACCCGAGTCTCGACGCCCGCCTGCTGCGCAACGGCGTGTTCGCGACCGTCATCTGGACGTACCGCTGGTACCGCCCCAACGGGCGCGCCAGCCGCGACGCGATCGCCGACGTATGCAGTCGGTTCGCCCTGCGCGGAGTGGTCGGTCAGGCCGCAGGGTAAAACTTCACACCCCTGTGGTGCACAACTCGCGTTCGTGCGTCGGGTCAGCCGGGGGGAGCGAAGAACTCGAGGGCGATGTTGTCCGGATCGCGGAACGACAGTCCCGAGCCGTAGCCGGCGTCCACGATGCCGCCGTTGGCGATGCCCAGCTCACCCAGTCGCGCCTCCCAGGCCTCCAGGTCGGCCCGGCTGCCGCAGGCGAAGGCCACATGATCGAGTCCGACCCGCCGCTCGTCGAACGGCTCGGATCGACCGTCGGGGAACTGGTGCAGTCCGACCAGGGTCGACCCCACCGCCCACACGACGTGGCGGAACGGGCCGGTGTCCTCGTCGAGCACCGGCTTGGCGTCGAACAATCGCTCGTACCACGGCACGCTGGTGCCCAGGTCGCTCACGGTCAGCGCGACGTGGGTGATGGTCGGAAAGTCGGGCATGGCATCCTCCCCAGTTGGATTCGGGCGAACACTACCGACGCCGGGCTCCGGTGCCACCCTGGATCGCGCGGCCGGATCGGTCAGTTCTTGCCCAGGATCATGGTGCCGTTGGCGCAGAACCAGCCGCCGGTGCCCGAGACGCAGGCCAGCCGGCGTCGGCCACCTGGCGCTCGGCGAAGCCGGTGGCCGCGTACTCGCCGCGCAGCTGGCGGGTGGCCTCCACCAGCAGGAACAGGCCGCGCATGCCCGGGTGGCAGGCCGAGAGCCCGCCACCGTCGGGGTTGGTGGGCAGCGCCCCGCCCAGGCGCAGCTTGCCGTCGGACACGAACGGGCCGCCCTCGCCCTTGGCGCAGAAGCCCAGGTCCTCGAGCGTCTCGAGCACCATGAAGGTGAAGGCGTCGTAGATGCAGCACAGGTCGATGTCGTCGCGGCTCACCCCGGCTCGGGCGAAGGCGGCGGCGCCGGAGACGGCGGCCGGGCCGACGGTGAAGTCCTCCCACTCGCGACATGGTGGTGTGCGACGCCGCCTGGCCCGAGCCCAGCACCCACACCGGCTCGGTGCGCAGGTCGGCCACCCGGTCCTCGGCCACCAGCACCACCGCGCAGCCGCCGTCGGAGCGGATGCAGCAGTGCAGCTTGGTGAAGGGATCGGCGATCATCCGTCCCGACTGCACGTCGTCGATGGTGATGGGGTCGCGGTAGTAGGCGTCCGGGTTGAAGCCGGCGTTGTAGCGGTGCGAGACGGCGATCTCGGCCAGCTGCTCCATGGTGGTGCCGTACTCGTGGCGGTGGCGGTTGGTGGCCATGCCGTACTTGGCGATCAGCGTGTGGCCGTAGGGCACCTCGTACTGGATGGGGCCACGGGCCCCGAAGCTGAGGTTGGCCGTGCGCCGCCCCTTCTTGAGGTCGGCTCGGGTGGTCGAGCCGTAGGACAGCACCACCACGTCGGCGTGGCCGGCGGCGATGGCGTCGACCGCGTGGGCGGCCATGACCTCCCACGTGCCGCCGCCCACGCCGGTGGAGTCGATCCAGGACGGCTTGAGCCCGAGGTACTCGGCCACCTCGATGGGGGGCAGCGTGCCGGTGCCGTTGGAGGCGAACCCGTCCACGTCGTCCTTGGTCAGGCCGGCATCGGCCACCGCCCGGCGCACGGCCTGGGCGTGGAGGTGGTACGGGGTGAGGTCGTCCACCCGCCCGATGTCGGACAGCGCCACCCCCGCGATGGCGACCCGTCGGTTCATGCGTTCACCCTACAAGTCTACCTGACACGCGTGTCAGGTGCCGCGGTCAGATCGTGAGCTTGGGGGCGACCTCGCCGATGAAGCGGCGCAGGGTCTCGTCGCTCGGGTAGTCGCGCAGCCAGACGATGAACTGGCGGCACCCGGCGTCCACGTAGGCCTGGGCCTTGTCGGTGACCTGCTCGACCGTGCCCACCAGGTTGTCCCGCAGGTAGTCGTCCACCGCCATGTTGCCCGAGAGGTGACCGCCGCCGGGCGTCGCGCACCAGGCGCGGGCCTCGGCGTCGGTGTCGAAGATGCGGCAGTCGGGACCGTGGGTGCGGATGATCTCGTCGAAGTCGCGGCCGATGTCGTCGCAGTAGCCCCGGAGCAGCCGGGACTTGCGCGCGAAGGCCTCGATGTCGGCCTGCCAGTTGGTCAGGTCGGCGTGGCGGGCCGCGATCCGCAGCGTCACCTGCTCGCCCCCGCCGCCCACCAGGATGGGTGGCGGCTGCTGGATGGGCTGGGGGTCGCAGTAGGCGCCGTCGAGGTGCAGGTGGGTTCCGTCGAACGACACCGTCTCCTCCGACCACAGCCGCGGGATGACCTGGAGGGCCTCGTCCAGGATGCGCAGGCGCTCACGGGCGGAGGGGAACTCGAAGCCGTAGGCCTGGTACTCCCGCTGGTACCAGCCCGCCCCGATGCCCAGGATGAGCCGACCGCCGGAGTACACGTCGACGCAGGCCGCCTCCTTGGCCAGCAAGCCGACGTTGCGGTACGCGGCGCAGGTGACGAGTTGGCCCAGGCCGACCCGGGTCGTCTGCTGGGACAGGGCCGACAACATGGTGAAGGCCTCGAACATGTGGGTGGGCTCGCGCCGAGGCACCGTCTCCACGTGGTCGTACACCCAGATGTGGTCGTAGCCGAGCTCCTCGGCCAGCTGCGCCAGCTCCACCGATCGGGCCCAGGCGTCCGCCGCCGACCAGCCGGTGTACTCCAGCTTCCAGCCCTGGGGCACGAACACCCCGAACTCGAGCCGGTCCTGGCTGCCGCCCCTGGTCGGGCTCACTTGACGAACTCCCACCACTGGAACTCGCACATCATGGGCAGCAGGTACCTCACGTAGATGGAGTGGATCTTGATCATGCCCTGGTCGTCGCAGGCCAGATCGATCAGGTCGACCCGATCGTCGTGGTCCCGGAAGGCCACGGCCCGGTCACGCACCCCGGTGAGCTCGTCCAGGTTGCCCACCGCGAAGCCGAAGTGGTCCATCCGCGGGCAGGACATGGGGTCGTCCTCGGCGATCAGGAAGATGAACTGGTCCCAGTGCACGCACGACAGGATCAGGCGACGGCGATCGATGGTCTGGGTGGGCATCTCGGTGAAGCCCATGACCTCGCCCCAGAACCGGCAGATGTCGCCGCGGTTGGTCTCGTCCAACAGGTCGGCCGGCACGCTCATGGCCACGTGGTTGAACCGGGGGTTGCCGCTCGGGTAGTAGTCGCTCACGACGGGACCTCGACGCTCGGCTGCGCCCGGCGTGGCACCACCATGGCCTTGGCCGCGATGCGACCCTGGGCCAGGTCCTGGAGCGCGTCGAGCAGGTGGTCGATGGGGATGTCGTCGGGGGCGATGAGCGCTTCGGTGGGGAAGGCCGGGTCGGCCAGCAGCTCCAGCGCCCGGTCGAAGCCGTCCAGGTCGTACACGAAGGATCCGGTCACCGTCAGCTCGTTGAGCAGCATCCGGTTGGGGTCGAACGTGGGCGCCTCGATGCCGGCGCCGACCATGACCAGGCGCCCGCCCCGGCGGAGCTGGTTGAAGCCGGTCTCCATGGCCACCTTCTTGCCCGAGCACTCCAGCACCACGTCATAGGCCGTGGGCGCGATCCGATCCGGTTCCCAGGGCGGATAGATCTCCAGCTCGGCGGGATCGATGACCTGGTCGGCCCCCAGGCGCCGGGCCAGGTCCTGACGCACCGCGCCGGGCTCGGCCACCGTGATCGGTCCCAGCCCACGGGTGACCAGCGCGGCCACGGCCAGGGCCCCGATGGGGCCGGCCCCGAGCACCAGCACCGAGTCGCCCGGTCTGATGTCGCCCCGGGTGATGCCGTGCAGCGACACGGCCAGCGGTTCGGCCAGGGCCGCCGCCCTCGGGTCGAGCCCGTCGGGCAGGCGCAGCAGCGAGCGCTCGTCGACCACGATGTAGCCGGCGAAGGCCCCGTCGTTGTGGACGTCCTCGGTCATGGAGTGGGCCCGGTTCTCGCACTGGGACGGCTTGCCCTCCAGGCAGCGCTTGCAGCGTCCGCACCTGGGGTGAGGGGCCACCGACCACGCCGTCGCCGACCGTCCAGGTCGCCACGCCGTCGCCCACCGCGGCCACCACGCCGCTCCACTCGTGGCCCTCCACCGCGCCGGGCTTGCCCCAGCCCTCCAGGATGATGTGGATGTCGGAGCCGCAGATGCCGCAGTGGCCCACCTCCACCAGCACCTGCCCGGGCCCGGGCCGGGGCACCGGCCGCTCCTCGATGGTGACCTCGCCCTTGGCCGTGTACACGGCCGCCGGCATGGTCTCGGGCAGCGACTCGGCGTCTGGCAACGCCTGGGTGTCGGTCACAGGTCCTCCTTGCCGTGGGTGCGGTCGGTTCGAGCGGAACGACTCGGCGGTCGCATCGACCATGTCCGGCGGTCCGCTCGAGGTGATCTGGCCGCGTTCGAGCACGATCACGTGGTCGGCCAGGGCCAGGGCGTGATCGACCTGCTGCTCGATCACCAACAGCGCGGTGCCGCTCCCGAGGATGCGACGCAGCACGTCGTAGACCTCGTTGGTGATGATGGGGGCCAGGCCGAGGGAGAGCTCGTCGGCGATGAGCAGCTTGGGTTCGAGCACCAGCACCCGGGCCAGGGTGAGCATGCGCTGCTCGCCGCCCGACAGCGAGCCCGCCTCCTGGCGGCGACGCTCGCCGAGACGGGGGAACAGCTCGTAGGCCTTCTCCAGCGCCGGACCCTGGCCGACGCGCCCGAACTGGCGCCGGAAGGGCAGCACCAGGTTCTCCTCCACCGACAGGGTGCCGAACACCGAGCGACCCTCGGGGGCATGGGCGATGCCGGCGCGGGCGAAGTCGTGGGCCTCGTGACCGGTGAGGTCCTGGCCGCTGACCATGACGCGTCCTGCGCTGGGGGCGACCAGACCCGACGCCACGCGGGCCAGGGTGGTCTTGCCCACCCCGTTGGGTCCGATCAGGGCGACGGCCTGGGCGGCTCCGATGGTCAGCGAGATGCCGAACAGCGCCCGGAACTGGTTGTACCCGGCGTAGACGTCGTCCAGCTCGAGCACCGGCACGTCCGGGTCGGTGGCGGGGGCGTCGGTCGCTCCGGTGGCCTGGGCCGTGGCCTCGACGGGGTCGCTCATTCGGTCCCCAGGTAGGCCATGCGCACGGCCGGGTCGGCCAGCACCTCGCTGGTCTCGCCCTCGGCGATGAGTCGACCGCAGTCGAGCACGTAGGTCCGCGCCGCCAGCCGCTCGACGAAGGGCACGTCGTGCTCGCACAACAGGATGGCCACCTCCCGCTCGGCCTGGATCTGCTCGAGCACCTGGGCCATGGCCATGGTCTCGTGGCCGTCGAGGCCCGAGGACGGCTCGTCGAGGAACAGCAGGCGCGGCTCGCACACCAGGGCGCGGGCCAGCTCCACCAGCCGGCCGCGGCCCAGGGGCAACGACTGGGCGGGGGCGTCGGCCTCGGCCGTCAGCCCCACCAGCTCGAGCACGGCGTCGGCTCGGGCCCGCTCCTCGGCGGAGGGCTTGGATCGCCCGGTGAGGTCGCGCAGCAAGCCCGCCGCGGCGGCGCTGGGCCCGGTCGGCCACCAGCAGGTGCTCCCGCACGGTCAGCCCGCCGAACAGCTCGATGCGCTGGAAGGTGCGGGCCACGCCCAGCCGGGCTCGGCGGAACGGGGCCATGCCTCCCAGGTCGTGGCCGTCGAGGAGGACCTTGCCACCGTCGGGATCGATGACCCCGGCCAGGCAGTTGAACAGGGTGGTCTTGCCCGCACCGTTGGGGCCGATCAGCCCGACCAGCTCCCGCTGACCCACGTCGAGCGAGACGTCGACCAGCGCGGCGATGCCGCTGAAGCGCTTCGAGATGGCGGTGGCCTCGAGCATGGCGGTCATCGGGGCGCGTCCGCCGGTCGACGGTCGGTCGGGCGATGTCCCCGAGCCGTTCGGTCGGCGGGATGGACGAGCCCCCGGCACCCACCGTGGCCAGGCCCGTGGGGCCGTCCGAACCGGAGGCGGACGGGTCCTGTCGGAAGCGCTCGAAGAAGTCGACGGACTTCTGGATGCTGGCCGTGGTCTGCGCTTCGATGATGCCCTCGGGGTGCTTGGCGTAGGTGAAGGCGCCGAAGCCGAACAGCACGAAGGCCAACGCCGTTGGCCCAGCTGGTGTTGACGAAGCTCCAGTAGCCGTTGAGCCACGTGAACAGCTTGAACAGCAGGGCCGGCAGCAGGAAGAAGGTGATGCCCGAGGTGACGGCTGATTGCACCAGGCGCGAGCCGGCGGTGACGACCAGCACCACCCACACCAGGGCGGCGAAGAACTCGAAGTCGACGCTGTAGCTGGCCTGGCGGTGGAAGCTGGCCAGCAGGCCACCGCCGAAGCCGGCCACCGCCGCGCCGACGGTGAACACGATGAGGCGCTGGCGGGTGGCGCTGATGCCCACCGCGGCGGCCGCCGACTCGCTGCCGCGCACCGCGTCCAGGAAGCGCCCGGTGGTGCCCTGGCGGATGGCGATGGTGGCGACGCCGACCAGGGCCAGGATGATCACGGCCAGGATCAGGAAGGCGCGGTCCGAGTCGAAGCTGATCGGGCCGATGGCGCTCGGGCGGGGCACGATCAGGGGCAGGGTCCCGTTGCCGCCCGACACCCAGGTGAGCGGGACCATGACCCCGGCGAAGAACAGGGCGAAGGCCAGGGTGGCCAGCGCCGCGTAGATGCCGGGCAGGCGGATCACGGCCAGGCCCAGCACCGCGCCCACCACCGCGGCGATCACGGCTCCGATGACCATGGCACCCAGCACGGGCACGTTGTGCTGGGTGGCCAGCTGGGCGGTGGCGAACGCGCCGATCGCCGCGAACACGCCCTGGCACAGCGAGATGGTGCCGCCCACCCCGGTGGTCAACACGATCGACAGCATGATCACGGCCAGGCACACGCCCGCCACCACCTGGAGCAGCCAGTAGCCGTTGAGCACCCACAGGCACAGGGCCAGGCCGACCACCACCACCGTGCCCGCGAAGATGCGGGTGGCCAGGGTCATCCACGGCGGCCGGACCAGGGCGGCGGGTGGGGCCGGAGGCGGATCGACGCCGCTGAGCGGGTCGGTGGTGGGTCGGCGGCGGCGGATGCTGGGCTTGACCAGCAGCAGCACGAACAGCACCACGAAGGGCAGCGAAGGGCGCAGGCCGTTGGCCAGCACGCTGCCGGTGGGCAGGAACCCGGCCAGCTCGGCCTGGAGGATGCCCAGGCCCAGACCGCCGATGACCGCATCGCGCAGCACGGCGGTGGCCACAGCCGGTGGCGCTGGGCGGCCGTTCTGGTCCCGGTTCTGCTGGTTGCCGGTGTCATCGGAATGGCAGTCAACCTTGCCGGGCACGACACACCACCGCAGCCAACGGGCCAGCACCCGGGGAGCAGCCCGCCGCTCAGCAACGAGGATGCGGTGCGAAACCAGGCCGTCAGCTGGATAGTGCATCAGGTCAGCCGGGCCGAATACGTGGGATGCGACGTGCAGGTGTGCGCCGATCTGTCCAGGGCAGGGTTCCCGAACCTGTCGACGTTCGGCTCCCAGTCCTTCGACCCGCTCAGCGTTCAACTGGTGATCGCCACCGCCGCCGTCCGGGCACAATTCCGTGACCGGCTGGAGGTCTGGGCCCCGGCCATCATCGCGGCCTTCGGCTCCGGGGATGCCAGGATCGAAATTCGGTGGGAATATCCGGGCGGCGCTGCCGCCTATAACGCCGTTGAACAGCGGTATGCACGCGCCAGGAAAGCCGCGGACGCTCAGTTGCTGGCCAACGACCGGTTCACGTTCCCGGCCCCGGCCCAGGCGGCGCTCCGTACCGGTCAGATTGACCCGCTGCTGCCGCAACTCCTCGCCTTCATGGCGCGATACCACCCGGTGCAGGTCGTGGACTTCGGCGGCCAGTCGCCTGGCGGCGGACCTGCCGACCTCATGCGGTGGGTGGATCTGGCAACGCCGGACACGGCAGCGCACCTCACGCGCGCTGAATTCCTGCCCTGGGTACAAGAGGTTGTCCACTCGCAGCGGGCCCTATATCACTCTTCGCTGAGCCAGCTCAGGTTGCCTACCGGCCAGACCGTGCTCAGGATCACCTACCCTGCGCCGAGCCCGCTCAGCCCCTCTGGCTGACGGTCAGCACCGTGGGATGCCTCACGGATTCCGCTCAACGATGGGGCGGATAGCCCGGCCCGGGCCATTGCTGGGCCACCCGCAGCGCCGGAACCGACGGGGGCTACCATGCCGCCATGAATGGCAAGGTTTGCGTAGTCACCGGCGCGACCTCCGGGATCGGGAAGGCGGCAGCGGCCGCGCTCGCAAAGATGGGCGCCCTGGTCGTGCTGGTCGGGCGCGACCAAGGCCGCGCCGAGGCAGCCGCGGCCGCGATTGGCGCAGCGGCAACGGTGCCGCCGAAGGTGGAGATAGCCGATCTCGCCTCGATGGAGCAGGTGCGCGCGCTGGCCGGGCGGCTGGCCTCGCTGGAGCGTATCGACGTTCTCATCAACAACGCCGGCCTGGTGCTAGGCGAGCGCCGGGTGACCAAGGACGGCTTCGAGCATGTCTTCGCCGTCAATCATCTGGCGCCGTTCCTGCTGACCAACCTGCTGCTGCCGAAACTGACCGGGTCCGCGCCCGCGCGGGTGGTCACGGTCACCTCCGACGCTCACTCCGCTGCCAGCCTCGACCTCGATGACCCCGGCCTGGAGCACGACTGGAACAGCTGGCGTTCGTATGCCAACAGCAAGCTGGCGAACATCCTGTTCACCCGCGAGCTTGCCCGCAGGCTCGCCGGCACCGGGGTGACCGCCAATTGCGTGCACCCGGGGGTCGTGCGGACCGGGTTCGGCCGGGAAGGCAAGCCGCTGCTGCGGCTCGGCACGACGATCGCCCGCCCGTTCTTCCTCTCGCCCGAGCGCGGCGCGGACACCATCGTCTACCTGGCCAGTTCGCCCGGATGTGGCGGAAGAGACCGGCGGTTACTACGTCAAACGGCAGCGGCGTGAACCGTCGGCCGCCGCCCGCGACGATGCGGCGGCGCGGAAGCTGTGGGACGTCAGCGAGAAGCTGACCGGCCTCACTCCGGCCCAGCCCGCCGGAACGTGACACCGGCGGATCCGCACACCCGGCCCTCCTGCCCGATGTCCAGCCGAGTCAGGTGCGCGTTGCTGGCCGGGAGGCGATGGTAGGCCTCGCGCCATGAGCCGCCGTACCATGGCCTCCCGTGGCCGGGAGCGCGGCCGAGGGCAAGGGAGCATGCGGTTTGACGGGCTATATGAGGGACTGGCTTGAGCGGCCGGGTGAGCCAGCATCCGACCTGGACCTCGTCGTGCTGCTGCTCAATTCGCTGGACCTGCTCGAAGATCCGCCTGACCGGCTGTCCGGGCTGGGCTGGCTGCGTGAGGTGCTGGCCGCGGTAGGCCGTGACGACATCGGCGGTGCGCTGACGGCCGGGGATCTCGCCGGGCTCCGGCAGCTACGCGAATCACTGCGGGCTGTTTTCCAGGCCAGGTCGCCTGCCGAAGCGGCGTCGCTGCTGAACGCCATGCTCATGCACGCGTCCGCCGTGCCGCAACTGGTGGCATCCGGCGACGGCCTGCGGCTTCAGGTGGCTCCCGGGGCACGGGGGCTCGCGGCGCTGTCGGCACGGCTTCCGGCGGCCCTGGCCGAATACATCGCGCACCGGGGCACGGGCCGGCTCGGCACCTGTGCGGCGCTGCCCTGCCAATGCGTCTTCTTTGACCGCACCCGGGCGCAGACACGCAGGTTCTGCTGCACCGCCTGCAATGACCGGGCGGCCGCCCTGCTCTACCGCCGCCGCAAGCGCGCCGCCGCCAGCTGAAACAGGCGGGCCCCGCCCCTGCGTGGCGGCGGCCGGTTCGCAAGGGCGGGGGGCTCACCTGCCCGGGCAACCATTCGGCATCCCTTCGCGTCAGCTCCTTGACGACTTATACCACCCACGCTAGCTTCGTCAGCACCAAAGTGCCTTATTCAACTGACGGAAGCAGGGGCCATGGTGCGCAGGCTGATCGGCAAGGCCGCCCTCGCGGTTGCGGTGGCGGGGGCCCTGGCAACGGTGGCGGCCACAGCACCACCCCCGCCGGGCAGGACACCCACGTCGCCTCCGGTTACCCAGGTGAGCGTCCAGGACATCCGGGTGCCGGTCCCCGGCCAGCAGCCGGTCCCGGCCTACCTGGTCCGGTCCGCTGGCACCCTCAAGCCCGGCAGCCAGGCCGGAATACTCTTCCTGCACTGGCTCGGGCAGATTCACAGCGACAGGACCGAATTCCTCGCCGAGGCAATCCAGCTGGCTCCCCGGGGCGCCGTGTCCCTCCTGCCACAGGGCATCTTCCCCTGGCGAGTGGCGCCCAGCGGGAAACCGGGCGATGTGACGGCCATCAAGCGGCAGCTCGCGGTATTCCAAGCCTGCCTCAACTGGCTCATATCGAGGGGTTATGTCAGCAAGTCACGGATTGCCGTCGTGGGCCATGACTACGGGGCGATGTACGGAGCGCTGCTCGCCGACTCCGACCAGCGCGTGCATGCCGCCGTCCTCGCCACCCCCGACGCGACCTGGGGCCATTGGTTCGTCAAGTACTGGCTGGGTTTCACCGGTAGCCGTGCGGCACGCTACAAGGCACTGTTCACCAGCCTTCAGCCGGTACGGCACGTCTCACGGCTGGGCAGCAACGAACTGTTCCAGTGGGCGGGGCGGGACATCTTCGTCAATGCCAGCGTGCGCAAGCGGTTCGCCGCTGCCGCGCCGCTGGCGCCCGCCGGCTTCTTCCCCGCCGCGGACCACCAGCTGACCACCGCCGCACAGATCGCCCGCGACAAGTTCCTCGCGACCGAACTGGGCCTGTCCGGCTGACCGTTCCGGCGGGCTGCCGGAGGGGCATGGGGAGGGTGGTCCCCGGCACACACCGGCCCTAAGGTGGCAACCAAGGTCACCATCGGTCTGCGCCGGTCGTGGCTGTGGCGTGCCCGACGCACCGTGCCCGGCGCACCATGCGCCCGGGGCCGCGCCGCAGCCATCGGCCGGTCCGGCAAGCAGGAGGGATCCATGAAGACCAAGGCCGCGGTAGTGCGCGGAACAGGCCAGGACTTTGAGGTCACCGAACTGGAACTCGATCCCCCCAAGGCCGCTGAGGTGCTCATCCGGTACGTGGCCGCCGGCCTGTGCCAATCGGACCAGCATCTGCGTAGTGGCGACCTCGTGCCGCGCTTCCCGATCGTCGGCGGCCACGAGGGCGCCGGGATCATCGAGGAAGTCGGGCCTGGCGTCACTCGGCTCGCTCCCGGTGATCACGTCATCTGCTCGTTCCTGCCGGTCTGCGGCCACTGCCGGTGGTGCGCCACTGGCAAATCGAACCTGTGTGACCTGGGCATCAGCCTCCTGGACGGGTGCCTGCCCGACGGCACCTACCGGTTCCACGGCGGCGGCGAGGACTTCGGCGGCATGTGCATGCTCGGCACGTTCTCGCAGTACGCGGTCATCTCCGAGCACTCCGCCGTCAAGGTGGACCCGGACCTGCCGCTGGACAAGGTCGTGCTGATCGGCTGCGGGGTGCCGACGGGCTTCGGCTCGGCGGTGCACGCCGCGGCCACCGAGCCGGGTGACACCATCGCCATCTACGGCATCGGCGGCATCGGCATCAACGCCGTCCAGGGCGCCGCGCTGGCCGGCGCACGGAACGTGGTGGCGATCGACCCGCTGGCCAACAAGCGCGAGGCGGCCGAGCAGTTCGGCGCCACGCACAGCTGCGAGAGCGCCGAGCAGGCGCAGGAACTGATCACCCAGCTGACCCGCGGGGTGGGCGCGGACAAGGCGATCGTCACGGTGGGGGTGGTGACCTCCGAGGTGGTCACGCACGCGTTCAACGCGATCCGCAAGGGCGGCACCGTGGTGGTGACCGGGCTGTCCGACCCGACGAAGACCACGATCGAACTGCCCGGCGCGATCCTCACCCTGTTCGAGAAGCGCATCCAGGGGAGCCTGTTCGGCTCCGGCGACCCGTTCCACGACATCCCGCGGATGGTGGAGCTCTATCAGGCCGGTGACCTGAAGCTGGACGAGCTGATCACCGCGACCTACACCCTCGACCAGGTCAACCAGGGGTACCAGGACCTGCTGGACGGGAAGAACATCCGCGGCGTGATCCTGCATGACAGTGCCTGAGCCGGGCGGGCCACCCGGGTCGCTGGGCCGCGCGCCGCCGATTGTCGGGCTCCGGCGGGAGCGCGAGGTTCTCACGGTCGCGCTGGAAACCGGGCGGCACGTGGTGATCGAGGGCCCGCCGGGCACCGGCAAGTCCACGCTGCTGCGGGATATTGCCCGTCATGCGGGCAAGGCTGTGGTGTTCGCGGAAGGCAACGCCGAACTCACGCCAGCACGGTTGATTGGACAGTACGATCCTGCGCAGGTACTGGCCGACGGGTACATACCCGCCGCCTTCACTGACGGCCCGCTGCTGCGGGCGATGCGGTCCGGCGCACTGTTGTACCTGGAGGAGTTCAACCGGGTCCCGGAGGAGACGCTCAACGTCCTGATCACCGTGCTTGCCGAAGGGGAGATCGCGGTGCCCCGGCTCGGCATGGTGCGCGCCGGCACCGGGTTCCGCCTGGTCGCCGCCATGAACCCGTTCGACGCGATCGGGACCGCGCGGGTGAGCCACGCCATCGCCGACCGGATCTGCCGGGTCGTTCTCGGTTACCAGGACGCCGCCGCCGAGCGTGCGATCACCACCGGGGTCACGGGCGAAAACGGGGCGGTTGTGAACTTCGCGGTGACCCTGGCCCGGGCAACCCGGGAACACCGGGATGTCTGGATGGGCTCGTCTGTCCGGGGCGCGATCGACATGGTGGCGCTGCTGACCGGCCTGGCGCGGATGCGCGGCGAGCAAGGCATGGCCCGGGCAACGGCCCGCGACGCCGCGCACGCCGCGCTGTCCGGGCGGATCCGGATCGCCGACGGCTGCGACCGCGCCCCGGAGTCGGTGATCGACGAACTCCTTGGCGGGTTCTGGCCGGAGGACGCGCCGGCGCCGCTCCCCCCGGATGGCCGCGTTCCCGGCGACGACGCGGTACCGGGAGGCCGGGGAAAAGCTGACGGCCTGCCGCCACGGGCGGCAGGCACCGGCCATCGCCGGGCGTCAGCCTCGGCGGTCCGCCGCGACCGCGCCGGAACCGGCGCCCGGCGGACCATCGGCCGCGCCGAACTGTCCGCCAGGCACGAAGTCTTCGGTGCCCTGTCACCCGAGCTGGGCACGCTTGACGAGGATGTGCTCGCGGAACTGCTGGCCGCCGACCCGGACATGGCGGTAACGCTCCTCGCCGACCTGGCCCGTGCCACCGACCGTGAGTTGCGCGCGGCGGCGCAGCGGCTCGCCGCACGGATCTTCTTCCGGCTGGGTGCTGCCGGACAGCGACCGGCGCGGGGCACCCGCCGGCTCGGCGCTAGCCGGGCCGAGGGGGACCTGGACCTGGAGAAGACCCTCGACCGCTGGTCCGGATTCTGGCCCCCCGACCCGGGTGATCTGGTGACCAGGTCATGGCGGGCGCACCGCCGCACGGTGTGCCTGCTCATCGACCACAGCGGCTCCATGTCGGGGCTGGCGGTGGCCATCGCGGCCGTCGCGGCGGCCAGCGTGGTCCTGGCCGCCAGTGAAGGGGGATGGGGAGGCGGGCGGGGCCTCACGCCGGCGATCATCGCGTTCAGCGGCGCCGTCACCGTGCTGCAAGCTCAGGGCACCCGCCGCGATCCCGCCGAACTCGTTGGCGATCTGGTGGCGCTGCGCGGGCACGGGATGACCGACCTGGCGGCCGCGCTGCGCGCCGCCGCTGACCAGATGGCCGACACCGCTGCCGGTGACCGGACGGCGGTGCTGCTGTCCGACTGCATGCCGACCGCTGGCGGCGACCCGGCGCTGGCGCTGGCCGGGATCGGCCGGCTGCACGTGCTCTGCCCGCTGCCGACCCCCGAAGCCGAGCAGGCCGCCGCCGCCCTGGCCCGCCGGGGCGGCGGCGTGAGCCAGCCCGTCCGGAAGCTCACCGAGGTGGCACCGGCCCTGACCCGCGTGCTTTCCGTTTAGCGCGCCGAGCCCACCCATTACTCGTTTGCCGCGGCATCCGTTACTCACTGGGCTGATTTCCATGATCACGGTCATTTCTGGGGTTCTATACGCGAAAAATGACCGTGATCATGGGTGCGGCGCCGGTGGAACGGGCGGGTGGGCACGATCGCGGAGTGGAGGCGGTTCCGTGTGGCTGGCCGGAGCGGCGCGGAACGGGTGCCAGGCGATCACCGGGCGGACCGGGGCCATACTGCGCGCGCGCAGCGCACCCGCCCACACTCCCGCGCCGTAGGCCACGTCGTCGGCCAGGTGACCGAGCACATACCGGACCGGGTCCAGCGACCGGCGGCGGGTGGACCAGGCCGTCACCGGCGGGCCGAGCAGCAGTGACGCCGCCGCGGCCCGCCGGGCCCAGCGTCGCGCCGGGCCGCTCCTGCCCGGCGCCACCAGCGCGGCGGCCAGCACCGGCATGCCGTACTGGCAGGCATAGCGCCCGATGCCCAGCCAGGTCTGCCGGGTCCCATCGAACATCGCGGGCACCACGCCACGGGCGGGCAGCCCGGCCCGCTGCACCGTCCGGCGCATGGCAAGCACGGACCCGGTGAAGCTGAGGCCAGCCATGGCGGGCCTGCCGGCGAGCAGGCCGGCGACGGTGGCCGCGGGCCACGGGTGCAGCACCAGCGGCGGCACCTGGCCGGGGTGCCTCATCGCCAGCGGCGCCGCCGAGGTGCCGTAGCGGAACCGCCGCGCGAGCAGCGCCGCCCAGCCTTCGGGCTCGTGATGGGAAACCCGGGCCGCCGGGTCGTAGCGGATCCGCCAGCCCGCGGCGTGCAGCCGCCAGACCAGGTCGACGTCCTCGCCCCAGCGCAGCGCCGGGTCGAACACATCCCCCGCCCCCGCGCCCCCGGCGATGGCGGCGCGCCGGACCACGAGCGCCGCCGTGGGCACGTAGGCCACCCGGGTCCCCGGCACCACCCGTGCCTCGGCGTCGCCGAGATCAAGGCAGCAGGACGCCGTGGTGTACCGGCCGGCCGAATCGGGCCCGGCCGGTACCGCGACCATTCGCGGCGCGGCGGCCGCCACGACCGGATCAGCGAGATGCGCGGCAAGCCGCTCGATCCAGCCCGGCTCTGGCACGCAATCGCTGTCCAGGAACGCCACCAGGTCGGTGGCCACGTCGAGCAGGCCGGTGTTCCTGGCCGCGCCGGGCCCGCCGTTGACCTCGCGCCGCACCAGGGCCGCGCCGTGCGCGGCGGCGATGTCCGCCACCGCGCCCGGATCCTCGGACCCGTCGTCCACCACAAGCACCGGATAACCGTCCCCGAGGGCGGACAGGCAGCGGTCGAGCAGCACGGCGCGGTCCCGGACCGGGATGAGGACCGTGACGTCGGGCCTGCAGGTCAGCTCGGCGGGCCGCGGATGGGCCAGGCCGGTGTCGGTCAGCTTGCGCGCCAGCCTGCCCGCGGCGTTGCTGCGCACCGGTCCGGCGCGCAGTTCCGCCAGCGCGGCACGGCCGGTGCGGGACAGCCGCAGCACCCGGGCGGGCGAGCCGCCGAACAGGGTGTCCGCATCGAGTTGCCTGGTGCCCGGGTCGATGACCACACCGAAGCCGGCGGGCAGCGGCCCAGCGGCGGGGACGCCGCCACCGGCCGGTTCCGCGTGGGTCACAGCGCGAGGCCCCCGTCCACCGGCACGATGGCGCCGGTCATCCCGCTGCTCGCCGGGCTGGCGAGAAAGGCAAGGACGGCGGCCACCTCGGCGGGGTCGAGCAGCCGCCGCATGGGCTGCTGGCTGGCGAACGCCTGGGCCCCGGGCAACTCGTAGAGCCGGGCGCTCTCGTCAAGGGTCGGCGTGGCCGTCGAGCCAGGGCTGACCGCGTTCGCGGTGACGCCGCTGTCGGCCAGTTCGGCGGCGAGGGCACGGATCAGCCCGGCGACGCCCGCCTTGGCGGCACAGTATGCGGCCAGCATGGGCAGCCCGCGGGTGGCCGCCGCGGACGCGACGGCCAGGAACCGTCCGGACCTCGGGGCGGGACGGCGCAGCAACGCGGGAACCGCGGCCCGGGCCAGCGACAGTACCCCGCCGAGGTTCACGTCGAGCACTGCCTGCTGCTGGGCCACCGGGAAATCCCAGAGCGGGACCCCGCCAGCGATCACGCCCGCCGCCGCGATCGCCGCGTCCAGGCCGGCCCAACGGTGCTCCGCCTCGGCCACCGCGGCAGAACGGCCTCCGGGTCGCGCACGTCGGCCACGAAGGACTGCACCCGGCCGGGCGCCCCGGCGCTCTCGTTCGCCCGCCGGGCCACCCCGGCCAGGTCAGCGGGGGTACCCATCGGGTAAGGGAGTGCGGGGTCGTCGGCCGCACTGTCCACCGCCGAGGACCGACCAGCCCGCATCGGCCAGCGCCAGCACGGTCGCCGCCCCGATGCCGCGTGCCGCCCCGGTGACCACCGCGATCCGGCCGTGTTGGGCCAAGTCAGCGCCCGGGGGCGAACCCGGCCAGCGGGTTCGCGTTGCACGCGGTCACCGGTGGGCGGGCCGACAGGGTGAGCGGGACCGGCTGGCGCTCCCCCGTCCGGTGCGGGGCGGTCCGGTGTGAGTGGTCGGGCGACGGCCGTGGTGCCGGGGCAAGCGCAGCCGCCCCGAGCGCCTGCTCGCCGTGGCCTTTCACGCACTCGGGGTCCGGGCCGTCGAGCGGCAGCCCGGTGAAGAACTTCGCGGCCATGCATCCGCCGCGGCAGCTGCCGTACGCCGAACAGGACTGGCACGCCCCCCCGGTCTGCGGGCGGCGAAGATCGCTGAACAGTTCCGAGTGCTGCCACACGCCGGCGAATCCGCCCGGGTCCCGCACATTCCCCGCCAGGAAGCTGGGGTGGATGGCGAACGGGCAGGCGTACACGTCGCCGACCGGGTCGATGAGGCACACGACCCGCC
Organism: uncultured Actinomycetes bacterium; assembly: GCA_963726415.1. Taxonomy (GTDB): domain Bacteria; phylum Actinomycetota; class Actinomycetes; order Streptosporangiales; family Streptosporangiaceae; genus DASXKD01. Next base: position 126,371 of record CAVSCM010000034.1, on the reverse strand, counting down.
CGGCACCGCACATGCCGAGCCCGGGCAGCGCGGTGCCGAAGCCGCTGAGGTGGAAGAACGAATCGCCGGTGAGCACGTCCGCGCCGTGCGCGACCAGCCAGTCGTACAGTTCGCGCTGCTGGCCGGCGGTGGGGTGCAGCTCGTCCCACGAGTCGGCGCCCCGCCCTGACGGCCGGAGCCTGGTGATCCGCAGTTGTGCGCCGAACCGGTCGGCGATGGCCTTGAGTTTGTCGAGCTGGCCGACGTTGTGCCTGGTCATCACCACCGAGATCTTGAAGCCGGCGAACCCGGCGCCGGCCAGGTTCGCCATGGCGCGCAGCGCCACGGCGTATGACCCGCGGCCACGGACCGCGTCATTCACCTCGGGGGTCGCGCCGTCCAGGGAGATCTGCACGTCCACGTAGTCCCGGCCCGCCAGCCGGCGGGTGATCTCCGGTGTGATCTTGACGCCGTTGGTGGAGAACTTGACGCCGACGTCATGGCCGGTTGCGTAGTCCACCAGTGCCCAGAAGTCGGGCCGCACGGTCGGCTCGCCGCCGCCGATATTGACGTAGAAGACACCCATCCGCTGCAGTTCGTCGATGACCGCCGTGCACTCGGCGGTGGTCAGCTCGCGGGGATCGCGCCGCCCGGAACTGGACAGGCAATGCACGCAGGACAGGTTGCACGCATAGGTCAGTTCCCAGGTCAGGCAGATCGGCGCCTGCAGCCCGTTCTGGAACTGTTCGGCCAGCGACGGCGCCGCGTTCATACGGTCCCCCGTTTGCAGATCATCCGGGACGCCGCCAGGGTCTGCAGGGCCTGTGCGTAACGCATCAAATCCCCGGCCTGGACACCGGCCGCCGTGCACGCGGCCCGGGCGCTCGGCTGGGCGCCGAGCGACCGCACCACCGCGAGCAGCGCCGGGCTTTTCAGGAACGAGAGCTGGCGCGTGCCGAAGTGGTAGAGCAGCGCGCCGAATTCTTCGGGGCGGACTCGTACCTGGGCGTCCAGCTGCCAGGGCGCGTCCAGATCGAACCGCCCCGCGGGCTCAGTAGACGCCGCACATGCCATCGATGGAGACCTCCTCGACCAGAACGTCGTCGGCAAGATCGCTGGCAACGTCCTCGGGGCCGGTGCTGGCCGTCTCCTCGGTCAGCTCAGCGGTGGCGGCGTCGGCCATGGTGGCTCCTTTGCGGCGGGGACACGGCTTATATTCGTCACAGTGTGCCGAATATAGGCAGGCTAACAGGGCCAAGTCCCCGTGTCCTCGGGGACTTGAGCTAGCGGGGGTTCCGGGGGTCGCGCCCCGGGCCGGCACTGGGGGGTCCAGGGGCGGCTTGCCGCCCTGGGCAACAGAGCATGCAGGGACGGGAGAGGAGAACCGGCCGATGGGTGTTGCTGCGCCTCCCGCCCGGGCTCGGCGTCGCGGGCGCCCGCCCGGCACCAGCCAGGCGCGAGCTGGAAGTCATTGCGCTACGGCTGTTCGCGGCCAAGGGATTCGAGGAAACAACGGTCGACCAGATAGCTGCCGAGGCGGGGGTCAGCAGGCGGGCGTTCTTCCGCTACTTCGATTCGAAGCCGGATGTGCTGTGGGGTGCGTTCGACACCGAGGTCGCCGCCATCCGCGTCCTGCTTGATGAGGTCCCGGACGATCTGCCGGTGATGGAAGCGGTGCGGCAGGCGGTGCTCGCGGCCAACCATTACCGGGCGGCCGACGTGCCCGAGTTGCGTGCCCGGATGGCGCTGATCGGGTCCGTGCCCGCGCTGATGGCCAGCGCCGCGGTGCACTACGACGCGTGGGAGCGCGCCATCAGCGATTTCGTGGCGCGCCGCACCGGGCAGCCGGCCAACTCGCTGTACCCGCTGGCCGTCGGCCGTCGCCACCCTTGCGGCCTGCCGGGCAGGCTATGACCGGTGGGTCGTGCATGCCGACGCCGACCTCACCGTGTACCTCGACGCCGCCCTCCGCGCGCTCGCGCGCCGCTTCGCCGACAACGCCCCCACCGAACAACCCCGCGGCGCGGGTCGCGCTGGCATGGCCGTCCGCCGCCGCTAAGTCAGGAGATCCCGAGATGGCAAGCACGAGAGACTGGTTCGAGACGGTCGCCGAGGCGCAGCGCCGTGCCAAGCGGCGGCTGCCCCGGTCGGTGTACCTGGCGGTGGTGGCCGGTACCGAGGCGGGCGTCACCATGCACGACAACGTGCGGGCGTTCTCCGAACTCCGCTTCCGGCCGCACGTGGCCAGCCTGCCGGCGGAACGGCAGCTCGCCACCACCGTCATGGGCCAGGACATCAGCCTTCCGGTGCTGATCTCCCCTACCGGGGTGCAGGCCGTGCACCCCGACGGCGAGGTGGCGGTGGCGCGGGCCGCGGCCGCCGCCGGAACGATCATGGGCCTGTCCTCCTTCGCCTCCAAGCCGGTCGAGGAGATCGGGGGGATCGCGGACAAGCTGCTCTTCCAGTGCTACTGGGCGGGCAGCCGCGACGACATCCTGGCCCGGGCGGAGCGGGCCAGAGCGGCCGGTGCCACGGGGCTCATCGTCACCCTGGACTGGGTCTTCGATCACCGCCGCGACTGGGGCAGCCCGTGGATCCCGGATCACCTTGATCTCAAGGCAATGCTGCGGCACGTCCCGCAGGTCGCGGTCCGGCCCGGCTACCTGGCCCGCTGGTTCCGCAGCGGCTCCCTGCCCGACCTGGGCGTGCCCAACTCCGCCGCGCGCGACGCGCAGGTCCCCACCTTCTTCGGTGCCTACGGTCAGTGGATGGGCTCGGCCCCAGCCACCTGGCAGGACCTGACCTGGCTGCGGCAGCAGTGGGGCGGCCCATTCATGATCAAGGGGATAACCCGGCCGGACGACGCGCGCCACGCCGTGGACATCGGCGCCACGGCCATCTCGGTCTCCAACCACGGCGGCAACAACCTCGACTCCACCCCGGCCACGATCCGCTGCCTGCCGGCCGTGGCCGATGCCGTGGGAGACCAGCTTGAAGTGCTGCTCGACGGCGGCATCCGGCGCGGCAGTGACGTGGTCAAGGCCCTCGCCCTCGGTGCACGCGCGGTCATGATCGGCCGCCCCTACCTGTGGGGGCTGGCCGCGAACGGGGAACGCGGGGTCAGCAACGTGCTGGAGATCCTGCGTCAGGGGATCAGCGAGACCCTCTACGGGCTGGGCAAGCGCTCTATCCAGGACCTGACACGCGACGACGTCATCGTCCCCGACGGGTTCACGCTCACACAGAAGCCCTGACCACCGTGCTGGCAGGGTCCCGCGGCCTGTTCACCTGCCACCAAGTTCGATGTGCTCGCGCTCGTCACCCAGCACGGCAACAACTCCGATGCCGCCTACTGGGACGCCCAGGCACCCAGCCGTAACTAGCGCCAGGCGGTACGGCCGAAGGTCGCGCCGGACGGTGCGGTCACGTGTTGCCCGGTGCGGGCGTGGCGGGGCGCGGGGTGCGGCTGATCGCCGCGGGCAGCCGCCGGCCCGAGGGCCACCGCACCCAGGCCGGCCGCGGCCGCGAGCCCGGCAGCGGGGAGCAGGGCCGCGGCGGGCGATACGGCGAGCAGCCGGGTCCCGACGGTCGGCGCCAGCGCCAGGCCGATCCACCAGGACAAGCCCATCGCCGCCATGTACCGGCCGCGCAGCGCCGCCGGTGCCATGTCGGCGACCAGCGGCATCAATGCCGTCGTGTGGAAACACTCGCCGATCCCGATGGCGATCGCCGCGATGAGCAACGCGCCGTAGCCAGGCCCTGCGGACATCCGGCCCGCGGCCGCAATGAGCAGGAAGCTCCCGGCGAAGATCGCCGCGCTGATGGCGATCGCCGTCGTCCGGCGGCGGCCCTCCAGCGCCCGCGACACGGGGATCTGCGCGATGGCGACCGTGAACGCGTCGGTCAGCAACAGCAGGCCGATCAGCCCCGTGGTGAGGCCCAGGTCAGCATGCGCGAACTGCGGCACCACCCAGGAGAAGAAGCCCCATCCGACCGCGATGACGGCAACGTTGATACCGGCGAGCCAGACGAAGTTACCGTCGCGGAGCACGGCCCGGTACCCGCCGGGCATCGGTTCGACACGCGGCTCCGCCGCGACCGCGGTGGCGAGCACGGCCACATACAGCAGATAGCTGGCCGCGTTGGCGAGAAACAGCGCGACCAGCCCGGCGAGGCCGTGGGCGGCGACGAGCCCGCCGAGGCCGCCACCGAGGCCGAAGCCGACGTTCGTGGCGACGCGGGACACCGCGATCACGCGGTGCCGCAACTGCGGTGGTGCCAGCGCCGCAAGCAACGCGGACTGGCTCGGCTGCAGCGCGCCGTTGCCGGCGCAGCGTTACCCCGTGACCATCACCGCGACCAGCGGGCTGGGCACCGCCAGCGAGTCCTTCACCGTCGTGGTCCCGTAGCCACCAGGTCCACCGGCCGGGGTGGGCCCTCGAGGTGGCCATCGTCCCTCGACGGCCCGCCTCGCAGCACGCTCAGTCGCGCAGTTTGCGGAGGATGCGGGCCAGGTGGGCCCGGTCTGTCGCGCTGAGCCGGCCGAAGGCCCGCTCCGCCTCGGTCCCGCGGGCCGCGCGGATCGCGTCGAGGACGCGTGAGCCGTGCTCGGTCAGCTCGGCCAGCGTGGCCCGGCGGTCGGCCGGGTCAGGCCGGCGCTCGGCCAGGCCGCGGGACTCGAGGGCGTCGACCACCTCCGTGACCGAACGCGGCGCAATGCGCAGGTGCTCCGACAGTTCCGACAGGCGCATCGCCCCATGGCGCCCGAGGACGCGCAGCGCCCGGAGGGCGGACGGCGTGATGTCCCACGGGGCCAGCGCCTCGTGCGAGGTTTCTCGCAGCCGCCGCGCCACGGACCAGAAGGCCTCCGACAACGACTCGTCGGCGCCCGGATCGCGCCCGGCCCCGGCCGCATCCGCCGCGTCCGCCGCGTCCAGAGTCACCGGAATATCATAGCAACGATTGCTGTTACAGCCTCATATTGAGGTAACCTCAGTAACTACAGCCGGGCCATGAGATAGCCAGAATCGAGGAAGCTCTTGGCAGCACCACACGCGAATCGAGACATCAGCAGCTCCGGCGGATCCGCGGCGGCCGGACCGTGACCGCCGCCGAGAAGGCGCAGGCACGTGAGGTGTCGCTGCGCCGCATCGGCGCCTTGTTCACCCCCTACCGCTGGCAGCTCGCGATCGTCACCGCGATCATCGTCGCCTCCTCCATCGTCGGGCTGGCCTCTCCGTTCCTGCTCCGCGCGGTCATCGACACGGCGCTGCCGGAGAAGAACGTCCGGCTGCTGGCCTGGCTGGTGATCGGAATGGTCGCCGTGGCCGCCATCACCTCGGCCTTCGGGGTGGTCCAGACATGGATCAGCACCAAGGTGGGCCAGCACGTGATGCACGAACTGCGTACCGGGGTCTTCACCCACCTGCAGCGCCAGTCCATCGCGTTCTTCACCCGGACCCGCACCGGCGAGGTCCAGTCCCGGATCCAGAACGACATCGGCGGCATGGAATCCGTCGTGACGTCGACCGCGACCTCCATCGCCGCCAACTTCACCACCGCGATAGCCACCGCCGTGGCCATGGTCGCCCTGTCCTGGCGGCTGTCGCTGATCTCGCTGGTCGTCATGCCACCCGCGGTCTATCTGACCCGCAAGGTCGCCCGGATGCGCCGGGCCATCACCGCACAGCAGCAGCGGGAACTGGCCGACCTCAACGTGACCATTGAGGAAGGCCTGTCGATCAACGGCATCCAGCTCGCCAAGACCATGGGAACCGGGCCGGCCCTGATCCAGCGGTTCACGCAGTCCTCGGCCCGCCTGATCGACCTGGAGCTGCGCTCCCAGCTCGCCGGGCGCTGGCGGATGGCCTCACTGAGCGTCATCTTCGCGGCGATCCCCGCGATCATCTACCTTGCCGCCGGCCTGCCGGTGACGGCCGGCACGATCACCATCGGCACCCTGATCGCCTTCACCACGCTGCAGAGCAGCCTGTTCCGCCCGATCACCGGCCTGCTCAACACCAGTGTCTCGGTGATCAGCTCGCTGGCGCTGTTCGCCCGGATCTTCGAGTACCTTGACCTGCCGGTCGAGGTCGACGATCCGGCGGACCCCGTCGCGATCGACCCGGCCCAGGCCCACGGGCACGTCCGCGTCGAGGGCGTCGACTTCACCTACCCCGGCGCCGACCGCGCCGCCCTGTCCGGCATCGACCTGGACATCCCGGCCGGCGGCACGCTGGCGCTCGTGGGTGAGACCGGGTCGGGCAAGACCACCCTCGGCTCGCTGATCGCCCGGCTCTACGACCCCAGTGGCGGCAGCATCCGCATCGACGGCCTGGACATCCGCGACATGCGCCTGGCCGACCTGGCCGCCGTCGTGGGTGTGGTCAGCCAGGAGACCTACCTGCTGCACACGACAGTCCGGGAGAATTTGCGATACGCCAGGCCGGGCGCGACCGACGCCGAGATCGAGGAGGCCGCCCGTGCGGCCCAGATTCACGACCTGATTGCCGGGCTGCCCGACGGCTACGACACGATGGTCGGCTCCCGTGGCCATCGGTTCTCCGGCGGGGAGAAGCAGCGCATCGCGATCGCCCGGACGTTGCTCCGCGATCCGCGCGTGCTCGTGCTCGATGAGGCAACCAGTGCCCTGGACACAGAAACCGAGCGCGCCGTCCAGCAGGCGTTCGACGCTCTCGCCAAGGACCGCACCACCATCACCATCGCCCACCGGCTGTCCACCGTGCGCGACGCCGACCAGATCGTGGTCCTGGACCACGGCCGCATCGCCGAAGCGGGCACGCACACCAGCCTGATCTCCGGCAACGGCCGGTACGCCCTCCTCGCCGCCTGAGCCGGTCGCGCTACGGCCGCGGCGTGACCCGGAGCCGGGGGTCACTCATTCCTGCGCGGCTGCCCGGTACGTCCTGCGGAACTGGGCATTGCCAACGGGCCACCGCTCACCGCTGAAGCCTTCCACCACCCAGTCTCCCGGCTCCGCGACGGCCCTGCCCTCCAGGGTCCGCAGCACGAGCCGGTCACTGACCTGCCAGGCGAGATAGCTGCCGGTCCGGCGCCAGCGCTCGCCGCCGAGCGGCTCGTGGCTGACCCGGAACGCTCCATCCCGAACCGTCCGCTCATCACCCCCGTCGTCGAGCACTCGCCAGTCCCCGGGCTCACCGCTGAGTTCATCCCCGGCCGCGCGGGCCCACCGCCACCGGGCGGACAGCCGTGTGGCCCGGACGGTGCCCATCCGGTCGAACCAGGCCGCGTCCGGCGGCCCGCCCGCCGGCACGACCGGCATGAAGCCCACATCCTCCAGTTGTGCCAACTGCGACCGCAGGTATTCGACAGCGCCGGCCCGGTCCCCGGCGGCGAGTTGCGGCCAGGGCACCACCTTGCTGTTCACCTGCGCAGGAGCGGCCCCACCGGTGCCATCCCCCGGGACGGCCGCCCATCCGGCCTTCAGCCGGCGGTGGTACCAGCGGGTGTGCTCGGCACACGCGACGACTTCCAGGTCGCGGCCGCTGAGTTCGATGAAGCTGCCGGGCACCACCGCGCGGTTCGGCACCCAGCAACGACTGCGCTCGGCGACCGCGGCCATGATCGAGCGGAGTTGCAGGATGTTGTCCTGGCGGATGAAGTCGTCGAGCCACGCCCAGGGCCGCCTGGTCGGCGCGTCCGCCGCGCCGGGTGGCGGTGGGTTACGCAGCCGGAAGCACTCGTGCCAGTGCCGCGCCACCCGGGTCCAGGCGTCCTCCGGCACCCGCCCGCCCACCAGCAGGGCCCGCTGGTAGGGCCGCAACTGGTCGAAGATCGCCTCACCCGTGCCCGCCCCGTCGGAGGTGAGCACGAATACGGGGGTGCGGGGGTGGAGCCGGGCCACGCGCCCGGCCTCGTGCATGCTCCCCTCGCTCAGCAGGTCGGCCACTACCACCGCGGCCGGCGCCGCCTGGTCCGCTTGCCTGCGGTCCAGCAGGCCGAGAAGCGTGCTCTGCCACGGGGCCGGCTCGGTACTGATTCCGGGCAGGGCCCCGGCTATCCGTGGCGGGGAGGTGGCCAGGTATTCACGGCGCAGATCATCGGCCCGCCGGTCGAGCAGCAGCACACTCCGCACCGGTTCCGGGTCCGGCGTGAGGCGGCCGCCGCCACCGTGGCCGGCGCCGTTCCTGGCCGCCCGGCCCACCGCCGCGGCCTCGGACCGTTCCTGCCATTCCCAGGCGCGCCGGGCAAGCTCACGCAGGATGGCCAGCGCCAGCGTGCTGTCCCCGCACAACAGCACCTGCCCGGCCCCGGTCCGGCCCAGTTGGTCAGCCACTGCGGAGGCCGTCGATTCATGCGCGCTGAGGGCGTCCTCCAGCCAGAGGCCGGTAATGCCGATGTGTGCGCCGCGCCAGTGGTCGGCATGGCGGGGATCGTCGATCCGTGCGTACAGGTGCGGCTGGCGTTCGGGGTCGGGCCGGTACCGGTCCAGGCATTCCTTGGCCGCGGCCAGCACGGCCTCGTTCTCGGCGACGTCTTCACGCAGCGCGTACAGGCGCTGCAGCGCGCACCCGCGGTTGCCGGCGATGACCGGCAGCAGCACCCGCGGCAGCGCAGGCTGCCCGATCATGACCCGCGCGCCGGTGGCCCGGGCATCGTCCAGCAGCGGATGGGCGGCGTCGGGCTCGATGACCACGATGCTGGCTGGCCGGCCGGTTCGCGCGAGTTCGGCCAGGAAGGGAATCGTCATCGCGTCCAGCCCGGTGACGATGACCGCGTCGCGCACCAGTCGCGCCCGCAGCCGGTCCACTGGCTGGTGCCACAACGCCGCCGCGACCGCCAGGGCACCCACCAGGGTGGCGCCCAGGCATACGACGCCGCCCAGTTGCAGCGCCAGCGGCGGCTGCCCGCTGCACGCCCCGGCCGGATAGGTGGGCGGGTTCCCGACATAAAGGCTGAGCACCCAGCCGAATACGGCGATGCCGCTTTGCCTGCCCCGGCACGGGGCCAGCGACGCGGCGGCCAGCAATCCCCCGATCACGACCATCGCCACGACGATGGTCAGGCCCGCCAGCTGCCGTTGCAGCCGGCGCGGCCACCAGTAAAAAGCCAGGGCCACCAGCCACAAGGCGACCAGAGCCAACGGCACCGCGGCATTATCCGGACGCAGCCAAACACGCCACCAGGCTTGGTCGCTGTAAAGCCAGTTCTGATCCGCGACGGAAACCCACGCCCCCCACGCGAGGTACACGGTGACAGCCGCGCCAAAAAGGGCCGGCGCCACCCAGAGGCCCCGCCGGGTCATCCGGATCCCGGTAATCCCGGTGCGGATCCTGGCAAGCCGGGCCGACCTCACGCTGCCCCCATCCGGCGCCCATGACATCGGCAGATAAATCCCGTTCCGCCAGGCGAAACAGTTCGCGCTGGTCCGACACTTCCAGCGTGCCACAGCACAAAGGGGGCGCCTAGTGATCTGATCTTGGCGGCTAGCCGACCGCTCCGGCAACCGGAACACTGGCGGCGATGGCCAAGGTGGCCGGTCCCGCCCCGGGCGGCGCCCTGCCCTGGCGGCGCGGCGCGGCGCGGCGCGAAAATAATTCCCGTGGGTGTCGATTCCGGCGGCCGGCGTTCGTGACCTGAGCTGAGCTCGCCGGTCAGGGCGCGGGCCGCAGGACAAGGAGATCATCATGGGCAAGCTAGTCGTGACCGAGTTCATCTCCCTCGACGGGATCATCGAGGACCCGGGCGGCGCGGAGGGCACCGAGCAGGGCGGCTGGAGCTTCCGGCACCCGGCCGACGAGGGCCAGGCGTACAAGGGCGAGGAACTGGAGCGCGCCGACGCCCAGCTGCTCGGCCGGGTCACCTACGAGGGATTCGCCGCCGCCTGGCCGGCGATGGAAGACACCGCGGGCGAGTTCGGCAAGAAGATGAACGCGATGCCGAAGGTGGTCGTCTCGACCACCCTCACCGAGGCGGCGTGGAACAACTCCACGATCATCTCCGGCGACCTGGCCGCCGAGGTCAACCGGATGAAGGAGCAGTACCAGGGCGACATCCTGGTCGCGGGCAGCGCGACCCTGGTACACGCGCTGACCAGGCTGGGCCTGGTCGACGAGTACCGGCTGATGGTCCACCCGGTCGTGCTCGGCAAGGGCAAGCGGCTGTTCGGCGAGGAGAACGCCGGAGCGGACCTCGAACTGGTCGAGTCGCGCAAGGCAGGCCCGGACGTGCTGCTGCTGATCTACCGGCCTGGCGAAACCCGCGGCGGAGTAAGGCTAATGACCCCGGTCGGCCGGCGCGGCATGCCCGCCCGGCCGGTTACGCCTTGGCGCCGTTCGAACGCTGTGCCCCGGCCTTGGCCAGCAGTTCCAGTTCGTCGACCAGGTAGCTGGCGAGCGTGTCGATGTCGGGCACCAGCTCACGGCAGCTCGTCAGCCCGAAGTGCAGCTTGCCGAGATAGCCCACCACCGTCATGTTCAGTCCCTGCCCCGCGGTGATCACCGACACCGGGTAATGGGCAAGCAGCTTGGCTCCGCACAGGTAGACAGGCACGTTCGGGCCGGGGACGTTGGAGATGGTCACGTTGAACGGCGGCAGCCGGTGCAGCAGCCCGGTGGCGAACACCACCCGTGCGGCCCTGGCCGTGAGCGCGGGCATCGCGAAGTCGCTGATCTGGTCGATCAGCCCCTGCGGAATGGCCGCCTGCTGCGCCTTCGCGGCCTGTGTCGCGGCGTGCGCAAGCTCCAGCCGGTTCTCCGGGTCCGGGGCACTCGTGGGCAGCGCGGCCAGCATGGCCGACACCTTGTTACCCAGTGCCCCCTTGCTCGCCGGGTCCCGGACGGACACCGGGATCATCGCGATCAGCGGCGACTCGGGCAGCGCCTCGTGGTCGGCCAGCCAGCGGCGCAGCGCTCCCGCGCACATCGCCAGGACGACGTCGTTGACCGAGACCCCGTAGCTGTTCTTGACCGCCTTCACAACGTCCAGGTCCACGCTGCGGAACGCCACCCGGCGATGGGGCGTGATCGGCTGGTTGAACGGCGTGGCCGGGGCCCGGCCCGGGGTGGTCGCGATGACCTCGCCGTCGCCCCGGTTCAGGCCCAGGATGCCGCCGACGAGGCCACTGGCGGCCGGCGCCAGGGTGGGCAGCACGCGCACCATCTCATTGGCAATACGAACGGTCTGCACGGGCCGCCATGCCAGCCGCACGGCGGCGAGCGCGGCCAGGGTGGCAGGACCGGGCGGCCTGCCCGGCGTGAACGGTTCGCTGGGCGGCAGTTCGCGCCCGGCCGGGCTCAGGTCGAGCAGCACGGTCAGCAACTCCGCGCCGGACACGCCGTCGATCGCGGCATGGTGGATCTTCGTGTACACCGCGGCCCGCCGCTTGGCCAGCCCGGTGATCAGGTAGATCTCCCAGAGCGGCCGGCTGCGGTCCAGCGGCCGGGCGTGCAGCCGGGCGATCTGCTCGGTGAGCTGGGCATCCGAGCCCGGCCGCGGCAGCGCGATCTCGCGGATGTGGTACTCGATGTCGAAGTCGGGGTCGTCGATCCAGTACGGCTGGTCCAGGCCGAGCGGCACGTTGAGCAGCTTGCGGCGCAGCACCGGAACCAGCGGCAGCCGGTCCGTCATCACGTCGGTGAGCCTGGCCAGGGTCAGCGGCTGTGGCGCGTCCCTGGGATCCAGCACGGAAACCCCGCCGACGTGGCCGGTGGCGTTGGCCGTTTCCAGGGCGAGGAACGAAGCGTCAAGGCCGGTCAGTTGCTGCATCGCGATCCTCCTCGGCGAGACCCCGGTTCTGCCGCTTCAGGTCCACCCTGGCACCCGACGGAGCACCCGGGCAATCTCTCCCACATCGCCCAGGCGCCCCCCGTCCCCGTTCGTGATCATGACTTAGGTGCGCCTATAGCAACACCGAAGTCATGATCACGACGCCAGATAGCGTGCGGGTCGGCGCTTCAGAGGTCGTCCTCGTTGTTTCCCGGCTGTTCTGGTCGAAGTACTTGCGGTCTTCCGCCTCCATCTTGGCCACGTCCTCGGCGGCCGCCCTTCGATCTCCTCGAGTTTCGGGTCGGCGGACGGCCCCGCGGCATGACCAGGCGTTCGAACCAGCTCTGCTCGCTGGAACCCCTGCGGTCCCGGAACCTGGAGAAGACACCCATCGCTGCTCCTGAAGTCGATACCTTCGGCGTTCCCGCGCGGCGGTCGTTCATTCCGCCAGCGGCCAGGCCGCGGTGATCCGCAACGGCGCCAGGGTGAGGTACAGCAGGTACCCGTTCAGCGCCACGATCACCGCGGTCACGCCGACGGCCGCGCGCTGGTCGGCCGCCGGTTCACCAGCGGGCCCATGATGTCGGCGCGCTGGTCAGCAGGACCAGCGGCACCAGTGCGAACGGATGCCGAACGAGCACCACCTGCGAGACCACCAGGCTGGCCGTGGGCGCGCAGCCCGGCACCGAGCACGATCAGGGCCGGCAGCATGGTCAGCCCGCGGCGCAGAAACAGCGGTATGCGCCGGCCGAGGAAGCCCTGCATGACCACCTGGCCCGCGTAGGTGCCGACGCTGGAGGAGGACAGCCCCGAGGCCAGCAGCGCGACCGCGAACGCCAGAGCGGCACCCCCGCCGGCGAGCCTGCCGAGCGCGTCGTGCGCCCCCGGGATCGTACCGCCGCCCTGCCCGCCCGGCTCGACGCGCCAGCGATGCGGCCACGAACAGCATCGCCAGGTTGACCAGCCCGGCGGCACCGAGCGCGATGACCACGTCGAGGCGCTGGAAGCGCAGCACCCGGAGTCGCTCGGCGTCCCCCCGGCAGGGCACCCGCGATTTGGTCAGCGCCGAATGCAGGTAGACCACGTGCGGCATCACGGTGGCCCCGATGATGCCCACGGTCAGCAGCAGGCGGCCGCCGCCAGCGCGGGGACCAGGCCGTGACTCGCGGCGGCCGGGCTGGCCCCGACGGCCAGCAGGTCGTAGGCGAAGCCGAGCAGGACCAGGCCGAGCAGCGCGGCGATGGCCAGCTCGAAACGCCGGTAGCCGCGCTGCTCCATGGCCAGGATGCCGAACGCCACCACCGCGGTGACCAGCCCCGCGGCCAGCAGCGGCAGCCGGAACAGCAGGTTCAGCCGATCGCCGCGCCGACGAACTCGGCCAGGTCGGTAGCCATCGCGACCAGTTCCGCCTGTACCCACAGGCCAAGGGACACCACACGGGCAGGTGGTCCTGGCACAGCTCGGGCAGGTCACGGCCGGTCGCCACGCCGATCTTGCCGACAGGTACTGCACCAGCATGGCCATCAAGTTGGCCAGCAGGATCGACCCAGACCAGGCTGTACCCGAACCGGGCACCCGCCGAGAAGTTGGTCGCGAAGTTGCCCGGATCCACATAGGCCACGGCCGCCACGAACGCGGGACCGAGCAGCGCGAGCACACCGCGCAACCGGCCCGGGACACGTCCCCGGCGGAGCAGGCGTCCCGACCACGGACAAGGCACCCCGCGTGACCTGGGGTACCTGCCCGCTGCGCGCGCCGCGCAGCCGGCAGGTCCAGTGCGGGTCCGGCGGCCACCCCGGCCGCTAACCGACCGAGGGGCCGAGGCCGAGCGATGGGCGTGCTGGCGTCGGGTGACGGCTGGTGCAGCCCCTCATCCAGCGGGCCGAACTCGGTCATCAGCGCGCGGCTGCCGCCCCACGGGGTCTGCTCCTCGGCGACCAGCGTGTTCGTGGTGAGCAGCAGGCCGGCGATGCACGGTGCCGTTCGCAGCGCGGACCTGGCCACCCGGAGCGGGTCGATGCGCCCATCTCGATCATGTTGCCGGAACCGGCCGACCAGCGCGTCGAAGCCCTCGTCCCGGCCAAGCCCGGTGAGCCTGGCCACCACCTCCTGCCCGGAGTAGCCGCGTTCGCGGCGATCAGGTACGCGGGCGTGGCCAGCACCTTCCGCACGATCTCCACGCCGGTCGCGTAGTCGTCCTTGACCTCCAGGTCGTCCAGGGCGGGCTCGGCGTGCAGCAGCGCGGCGCCGCCGCGGCCGACGATTCCCTCGCATCGCCGCCCGGTCGGCCGCGAGCGCATCCTCGACCGGTCCTGCAACTCCTTCAGTTCCGCGGGCGTGGGGGGCGCCACCTTGATCACGGCGACCTTGCCGACAATGCCCCGATCCGCTCGGTGAGCTCGTCCTCGTCCACGCCGAACGTGGCCCTGCTCCAGCTCGGCGCGGAGCTGGCCGAGGCGGAACTCCACGTCGGCGGCCGAGCGCCGCCGTCGATGATCGTGACCTGCTCGGCGTTGCCGTACCTGCCTCGCCCGGCCGAGCTGGTCCAGGGTCATGGTCTCCAGGTCGACCCGGACTGCCTGCTGTACACGGCGCCGCCGGTGATCGCGGCGATGTCCTCCAGCTTGTGCAGGCGGCGGTCACCGAAGCCGGCGCGCGGACCGCCAGGCACTGGAAGACCGCGTCCACGTCGTTGTGCACCAGCATGGAAAGCGCGGTGCCCTCGACGGTCTCCGCCATCATCACCAGGCGCCGCATGCCCGCATGATCTTGTCGAGCAACGGCATGAGCTGCTGCACCTCGTCCATCTTCTCGCTGCACCGCAGGATGTAGGGGTCGTCGCCAATGACGGCTTCCAGGCTGGCCGGGTTCGTCACCAGTACGGCGAGCAGGTCACCGTTGTCGACCTCGAAGCCCTCGACGAAGTCGACGGTCATCCCGTGCGCGGCCGACTCCTCCACGGTGACGATGCCACCGTCGCCGACCGTGTGCAGCGCCTTGGCGATCACCGCGCCGACCGCGTCGTCGTCGTTCGCGGAGATCGCGGCCACCCGCGCGTAGTCGTGCTCGGTCTCCACCGGGTAGCGCGACGCTCTGCAGATGCTCCACCAGGCGCCCCACGGCCAGGTCGATGCCGCGCTTGACCAGCACCGGGTTGGCGCCGTCGCTGATGGCCCGCACGCCCTCGGCGACGATCGCCTGGGCGATGACCGTCGCCGTGGTGGTCCCGTCGCCGACGATGTCATTGGTCTTGATCGCCGCTTCCTTGACCAGTTGCGCGCCCATGTTCTCGAACTGGTCCCGCAGATGGATCTCGCGGCGATCGTCACGCCGTCGTTGGTGACCACCGGCGAGCCGGTGATCTTCTCCAGGATCGCGTTGCGGCCCTTGGGCCCCAGCGTCGAGGAGACCGCGTCCGCCAGCTGGTCCACGCGGCCTGCAGCAGGGCGCGCGCCTCGGCGCCGAAGCGCAGTTCCTTGGCCATTGCTCCTCCTTCTCAAGCCGGCCGGTCAGGGGACGAGGATCGCCCGGCCGCGGACCCGGCCGGCGTCGAGGTCGGCGAACGCCTCGGCGGCGGCATCCATCGGGTACGTCCGGGTGTGCAGCGTCACCCTGCCGCCCTCGGCCAGGGCCATCAGCTCGGCGAGGTCGTTGTAGGTGCCGACGATGTTCCCGATGATGTTGCGCTCGGTGGAGATGATGTCGAGCGTGGGTACCTGCACGGTGCCGCCGTAGCCGATGACGAAGTAGGCGCCGCCGCCGCCGGTCATGGCCACCCGTCGGCGTCGGCGCCCTGCTCGGCCACGAAGTCGAGCACCACGTGCGCGCCAGCGCCGCCGGTCAGTTCGCGTACCGCCTCGACCTGGCTCCCGTCGGCGACCACGGTGTGGTGCGCACCGATCTGGGCGGCCAGCTCGAGCGCGTCGGGGTCGCGGTCGACCACGACGATCGTGGCGGCGGTGAGCGCGGCCAGGTACTGCACGCCGATATGGCCCAGGCTCCGGCCCCATCACGACCGCCGTCGTGCCCGGGTACAACAGCGGTATGGCCTTGCGTACCGCGTGATAAGCAGTGATACCGGCGTCGGCGAGCGTGGCGACCGCGGCCGGCGGGGTGCTCGGGTCGAGCTTCACGCAGGCGCGTGCCGAGGTGAGCAGGTACTCGGCCATCCCGCCGTCGTGCGAGAGGCCGGGGAAGGAATTGTCGGTGCAGTGCATGTCGTCGCCGGCCGGCAGGCACGGCACAGCCCGCAGGTCGGCGTGGGGTGCAGGATCACCGTGTCACCGACGGCCACGTTGGTGACCGCGAGCCGATCTCGTGCACCCAGCGGCGTTTCGCGGCCGAGCTGTAGGCAGCGCGGTGCATCGCCGCGTCCGACTGCCCCTCGATGATGTGCAGGTCAGTACGGCAACGCCTCCCCGCCGATCTTGACGACAACGTCGAGCGGGCCCTTGACGCTCGGCTCGGGCACCTCGTCGACGACGGGCTGCTGATGGTAACCATGGATCCGGACAGCCTTCACTGGGCTCTCCTCTCCTCCGGGGGCCTGTCCCAGGCCCGCGGAGTCGTATCTGTGCCGCAACATGCCGCGGCAGATGCTGCTGTTCGCCTCGATGTTGATGCGCGCGGACCTGGCCCGCCGCAGGTGCAGCGGAGCCGCCTCCTCGCGGATCCGCTCACCGGTGGCCGGGTCGATCAGCAGCGGCGCCGCTGGCTCGGCAGCAGGCCCAGCTCGGCCCGCCGCTGCCGCAGCCGGTCAAGCGCGGCAGACGCGGGCACCTCGCCGAGCGTCATCGCCAGCAGGGCGGTCCGGCTGGTCCCCGCGGCCAGCAGCGGACGGCATACCTGGTCGGTACCGGCCAGGACGGCCCTGCGCAGAAAGTCCGCGCGCAGCCCGTGCAGCTCGCTGACCGCCTCGCCGTCGAACGACGCGGCGAATCCCGCTCGCGCGGCCACGCCGCCGTTGATCGCATCCGAGGCGAAGTGGTCCTCGAGGACCACCTCTGTGCTGCGCACCCCCGCTACCCCGCTGACCGCGTCGTAGGCGTCGGCCACCATGAGGAAGGCGAAGTTGGGCGCGCAGAAATAGGTGGGCAGGCGCAGCCTGACCTGCGCGTCTCCGTCGGCCGAGACGGTGCACGACGTGACGAAGCCGAGCGCGGTGATCGGCTCGTCAAGCTCCGGGTCGCGCACCGTGGCCAGCGCCGCAAGAGCGGTGCCAGCCCGGGGGCGACCCCCCGGAACCCCCCGATGGCCGTGGCCCCGTTCCTCCGTCACGGGGCCCAGGCCGCTGGCCTGGGGGGGCGACCCCCCTGGAACCCCCCGGGGCTCAACCGTCGGAGAGGAGGCCCTGGAGGAGGAGCCGCCAGGGCCTCCCGCGCGGCTGGTTGCCGGGGCCGTCATGCCCCCGCAACCAGCTGGGCGTCATCCTGCGCGGCCGGGGTGCCCGCGTCAGCCGGGAGCCGGAACTCCGCGGGCACGTCGATGCCGTACAGCCTGGCCGCGTTCAGGCCGAGGATCTTCTTCTTGCCCGCCACACCCAGCCGCGGGTAGTCGGCGAAGTCTTCGGAATCGGGGAAGTCCCAGTCCACGAAGCCCTCGACCTGCCACTTGGGTTCCCAGATGGCGTAGTCGCTGCCGAACAGCATCTTGTCCTCGCCGACCCAGAACAGCAGCTCACCCATGACCCGGGCGAAGAACCTGGGCCGGGCGTGCATCAGCGCGCCGATCGCCACGGCCAGGCCCGCGTACACATTCGGCTCCTGCGTGGCCATGTAGCAGAAGTCGTCGATGCGGGGCAGCCCCACGTGCTCAACGATGAAGTTCAGGTCGGGGAAGTCGGTCGCGGCGTGGTCCACGTCGGCCACGTCGAACCCGTCCTTGTCCAGCGGCCAGATCGTCGGGCCCTTGTGCACGTGGATGTTCTTGATCCCGAGTTCCTGGCACTTCTCCAGGTACCGGTAGGCGCCCGGGTCGGTGAGCTTCCAGCCGCGGGAACCGTTGTTCCACTCCGCGGTGTACAGCTTGCAGCCCTTGGAGCCGTACCGCTCGACGTTGCGCCGGAGCGTCTCCAGGCCCTCGTCCCCGTCCCGCGGATCCCAGCGGGTGTTGTAGACGAACCTGCCCGGGTGCTTCTCGCCCATCAGCGCGTTGCGCTCAGTGGTGTTGAAGCCCTCCTTGTACCACTCCTTCAGATAGGTCGGCTGGAACACGGCCACGTCCACATAGCCGTCCTCGAAGACGTCCTTCATCAGGTCGTCCTCGGAGTACTTCTGGAAGTGCTCCAGGGTCCAGTGCGTCTCCGGCGGGCCCAGGCCCATGTAGGCGTGGAAGCATTCGATCCAGCCCTTGGCGTACTGCTCCGCCCCGGGCACCCAGTTGTCCGGGGCGGCGTTCCAGTAGTGCATGTGGCCGTCTACCACGAAGTACTTCTCGCCGTTCTTCTCGTACACCGTGTCTCCTCCTTGCCAGGTGTATCTCGGCCGGTTGCCGCGCAGCGGTGAGGTGCCGCTACGCGGAGGTGGGGGTGAGGTCGAAGCCCAGGTAGTCCGCCGCGTCCTCCGGATTGGCGAACATGATCGTCCGGTCGTCCAGGTGGATCATCCGGCCGTAGTGCGTGGACATGCTCTCCTCGAACTCGGCGGCGTCGAAGTAGCCGGGCTCCTCACCCAGGGCCTCGGCGACGTCGTCGTAGACGAGATCGAACCTGCCGGTCCCGTCGACCCGGATCATCGATGGCAGGTAGGTCACCCTGACGTTGGGCAGCTTGGCAAGCACCTGGGCCACGACCACGCCGACCTGGTTGTTCATGAGCGTGTAGCCGCACATGTTGGACGCGGTGTTGTCGGACTTGTACGGGCTTTCCGCCGTTTTGAAGGTCGTCACTGTGCCAACTCCTTCGGTGCTTCCAGGCTGAGCGAGGACAGGATTCCGGCGAAGCGGCTCTTGGCGGCGTCCAGGCCGTCCTCGAACCGGGGCGGCTTGGCGTCCGGCTGCGACCACAGCGGCTGAAGCTTGCGGGCGGCGGCGATGGCCCGGGGCACCCAGAGCCCCAGCCACTCGTCCAGGTACGTCTTGTTGTGGCCGGCGAACTCGCGGTCGGCGGTGAGCAGTTCGAACATGGCGACCGTGTAGCGCAGGTCCCGCTCGGCGAAGTCGTACTCCGCGGCGCCCACGATGGTGGGCGTGACGAAGTCGCCGTTGCGCGGCGCGGCGTGCTGCACCAGGTCGCTGCGGAACAGCTCGCCGACCAGCGGCTCGAACACCACGTTGGCCGCGAAGATGGCCTCGCACCAGTCGTCGATCCCGGTGAGCTGCTCGGCCACCTCGCGCACGCCCTGCCAGGCCGGGTCGGAGTTCCACGTCTCCAGGTGCGCCGACCCGTCGAAGCCGTCGATCTCCTCGGTGAGCGTCAGGTTGTACAGGGCCAGGTCCTGCGCCGCCCGGATCCGGTGCATGCTGTTCACCGAGATCGCGTTGTTGTGCATGTTCGTGGGGGCCCGCCGGTTCGCGTTCGCATACAGGTACAGGCCGAGGCCGTGGTCCACATGCATCCACGCGCCCACGTTGCGCTCGACGAAGTGGACCCAGTTCGGGCTCCACTGCTCGAACGCCTTGCTCTGCCGCGCGTTGTCGATGTTCTGGTTGACCTGGCGGACGACGTTGGCGTTGTACCGGTAGAGGGTGAGCTCCCACTCCTCGTTCGGATCCCGGAACTCGTGCCAGCCGTGCGCGGGCCAGTCGTAGCCGCGCCCGCCGGAACCCGGGTAGCGCTCGGGCTCGGGCCGGTCCGAGCCCCATGCCTTGAGCACGGTCCAGTCCAGCGGGTAGCCGCCGCGGCCGTCGGAGAAGCCGTACAGCCAGCCCTGCGCGAGGTAGTGCCGCGGGTCCGGCTGGACCTCCACGGTCACGTCCTCGTACTTCGACTGCTTGCGCTTGGCCGGGGTGTAGTAGTTGAACTGGCGGGCGTTGGAGTCGGGAAACTCCTTGGCACCGGCTTCCGCGTCGGTGAAGACCACCTTGGGAACACTGCGCTCAGGAGCGGTTGTCATTGGGTTCTCTCCTTTGATGCGTTACGAAGGCCGTGGAGCTGCAGGGCGCCTGGCGGGTCTGGCACGGCCTCACCCCTCCTCGGGATCACCGGTCGTGGTGAACTTGTCGTAGTAGATGCGCTTCTCCGCCACGCCAAGCTGGCTGAGCAGCGGAATCGCCGCTTCGACCATGGGCGGCGGACCGCAGACGTAGGCGTGTGCCTTGGCCAGGCCGGCCTCGTGCCGTCGGACCACGTCGGTGATCAGGCCGGTCTCGCCGTCCCACCCGTCGCGCGTCGGCGGGCTCGGACAGCGCGGGGACGTAGCGGAACCCGGGGATCGCCTCGGTCAGGGCCTGCAGCTCGGACTCGAAGCACAGGTCCCGCCGGCCGCGGGCACCGTAGTAGTAGGTGGCCTTGCGGGTGATGCCGCGCTCGGCCATGGACCGCAGCAGCGACAGGATCGGCGCCATCCCGGCCCCGCCGCCGACGAAGATCAGGTCGGCGTCGTCCCCCTCGCGCAGCGTGAACATCCCGTACGGCCCGCTGAGGTTGAGCCGGTCGCCCACCTGCAACGTGGTGTCGAGGAAGTGGGAGAACAGCCCGTCCGGGTAGACCTTGATCACGAACTCGAGCTGGCCGCTGTCCCTGGCCGAGGTGTTGGCCATGGAGAACGAGCGGGTCGCCCCGGACCCGGGGACCTCGATGTCCATGTACTGGCCGGGGAAGAACTTGACGTCCGCGGGCTCGATCAGCTTCAGCACCAGGTGCCGCATGTCGTGGGTGACCGCGTCCTTGGACACCACCTCCGCCACGGCCTGCGTGATCGGCAGGCCGGAGCGGATCATGTCCTCGTCGTAGTTGAGCAGCTCGATGGTGAGGTCCTCGTAGGCGTGCGCCCGGCACAGCAGCGTGTAGCCCTCGTCCTTCTCGAAGTCGGGCAGCGCGAACGTGGAATACCTGTCGAGTTCGATGTCGTCGCCGTCGAGCACGAACGACTTGCAGGAGGAGCACTGCCCTTCCTTGCAGCCGTGCATGAGCATGACGCCCTGCTCGAAGGCCGCGCGCAGGATCGTCTGCTCCTCGCCGACCTCGATCTCGATGCCGACGGGCTCGAAGCGCACCACGTGCTTGTCGCCCATGACTCCCTCGGGGGTTGCGTGCTGACTTCACCGATGGCCGCGGCCGGCGGCGGGCGGCCGGGGAAGCCGCCGGCGGGCTTGCCGGGCGGGCCGCCGCTATTGCCGCGGCCCGCCCGGTCTGCCCCGGGCTCAGTCCTCCGGGCGCGCGAACCGGCCGGCCGGGCCGCCGCGCACGTAGCTGGCGTGGAACGCCGCCCGCTCCTCGTCGGACATCTGGTTGAGCAGGACGTTCGGGCTCTGCACCGGCGCCATCCGGCGCAGGTGGTCCAGCGTCCACATCTTCTTCGGGTCGCCCAGGTCCAGGTGCGGCTGAGCCACCATGGTCTTGCCGTCGTCGCGGACGTAGCCCATGTCCGACACCACGTCGGCCCAGTTCCAGCCGTGGTAGAGCGTCTCCCACTCACGGTGCCCGATGAGCTGGCCCATGTTCGGGGTGGCGCGGCCCTGGTAGGTCGGCCGGAACGCGACCGCGTCGGTCCACCGGCACTCCTCGTGGCAGTAGGTGCGCCACTGCCCGTCGACCTGGTCGACGACCATGTCCTCGCGGACCAGGCAGGGGACCATGCAGGTCCAGCAGCGGTGCGGGTACTGGTAGTCCACGTCCTCGGCGACGATCGGGTGATGCCCGTTCGGCCGGGACAGGCGGTTGTAGTTCTCCCACCACTTGCCGTACCGGTCGTACCAGCCGGGGTACTTGTACTCGAACCACTCGAAGTCCTCGTCGGTCATCGGGTCGATCCGCCAGTAGTTGGCCAGCCAGCCGGTGGCGAAGAACTGCGCGACCTCGTGCACGTAGCCCTTGTTCCAGATCTGGTTCCACGCTTCCTCGATGAGGTCGTGCGGGATGACCAGGCCGTACTTCTCCAGCGGGACCAGGTAGCTGCGGTAGTAGTCGTCGTAGATCCACCGCCGCCACATCTCGGCGTAGGACTCGCGGTCCTTGCGGCGGTCCTTGGTGCCGTACTCGATGAACGTGCCGATGGCCGCGTCCACCACGCGGTGGTTGTTCCACCAGGCGTAGCGCAGGTCGCGCTCGAGAAGCTGGTGGTTGCTCTCGTCGGCGAGCGCCATCAGCAGCGTCGCGTAGCCGTTGCTGATGTGCCGCGACTCGTCGGACTGCACCGAGTGGAACACGGTCGGCAGCAGGTAGTCGCCGTTCGCCGCGGCCTCGGCCGGCATGGCCACGAACAGCGTGTTCGTGAATGCCGTCTCGGCCACGATGGTCAGGTAGATGCTCGCCGCGGTGATGGCGTCACCGGTGATGAAGCCCTCGGCGAACTGGCGGCCGATCGTCCCGCAGTAGTCGTTCTGGAAGTTGCGGAGGCTGGAGTTGAAGCCGGCCGGGTCGATGTAGTTGTTCATGTACAGGCGCTTGAGGTTCTGCTGGATCGTCGAGTGCCGTACCTCGTCGATCATCTGGATCGCCTGGCCGTTGTGCAGTTCCGGGTTGGGGACCGTGCGGAACAGCAGCGGCATGGCCCGCGCCGCGGAGATCTCGGGCAGCGGGATGATGGACAGGAACAGCTTCTGCCATTCCAGCCAGCGCTCTTGCACCTGGCGGAACATGTTGCCGCGGATGGCGCCGTCCTGGGCACCGTAGACGCGGTGGTCCTTCTCCTCCTGCATCGGGAAGTACGACCGGAGCACCTGCTTCAGCGGGTCCTTCTTGGCGGCCTTCTGGAACGTGTAGTCGGTGCCGTACTGGGAGACCGGCTCGTGGTACAGCGGTTCCCAGGCCAGCTCTTGGATCTTCTGGTGCGCCTTAGCTACGCTCTGGCGACTCATCTGTCACCCCTTGCCCTTCCGCGCGTCGACGTCCGTCCGCGCGTCGTCTGCGGGGGGCTGCCCGCCAGCCTTGCTCGGCGCTATCCGCGCCGGCCCTGGCCGGCTGACCAGGGCGCGCGGGTGCGGCAGCCCGAAACCTCCCATAGGGGGAATGACAACCCGAGAACGTGGCTACGGCGCTCTCATCATGAGACAGCCGGGCCCGGCCGCACTCAGCCGTCGCCGGGCTCGCCGAGCACCGCGGTGCGGATTTGGTCGAGGTGGAGCCGCACGGCGGCCATGACCTGACGGTTGCCCTCCGCCGCCGGCTCGATCCCCAGAGCGCGCAGCAACGCGGCGGCCGGTTCCCCCGGGTCCCCCGACTCGCCGAGGGTGGGGTGCAGCCCCTGGTCGGCAAGGTGGTGAAAGACCAGGTTGACGATGCTCCATGGGTTGTACGTCTCGGCCTGCGGCTCGCTGGGTCCGGCCATCGCCACCTCCTCGGCGCACGCACAAGGACGCTCAGGCATCCAACGCCCCATGGCGTGCGCTGGCGGTCTCAACATGAGACACAGCACTGCTGGCATGCGGTTATCGTGTGAGACAGGCCACACCTGCAAGTAACGCCTCACAACCCGGGCCCCGGCGGGTTTGGTGGCCCCGCGAGGGCGTGGGAGGCAGGAGGCGCCATGTCATCCCGGTCTTGGCGCACGCCGGACCGCGGTCGGCTGGCCGAAACCAGGGAGAGGTTCCTGGTCCGTGAGCCGGTGGAGCCGAATCAGGTGCGGGACCCGATCCTGGCGTCCTGGTGGCGCTCCCGGGATTGGAACGTGCCCGCGGACCGCATTGAGCTGTCCTACGTCCGCGATCCCGACCTCGACACCCCGCTGACCCGCAGCGCCATGCCGGTGCTGCGGCACCTTGCGCGAGAACCTGGAAGGGCAGCCGATCAGCGTCATCCTGACCGACCCGGCCGGGGTGGTGCTGTCCAGGCTCACCGCCGATCACGACCTGGAGCGCCACCTCGACGGGGTCAAGCTGGCGCCCGGCTTCAGCTACGCCGAGGAACTCGTCGGCACCAACGGCATCGGCACCGCGCTGGAGGGCGGCCAGCCCGCCCATGTGTTCGGCCACGAGCACTACGCGGAGAACCTGGAGGATCTCGCGTGCGCCGGGGTGCCGATCCACCACCCCCTCACCGGCAAGACGGTCGGCGCGGTGGATCTGACCTGCTGGCGCAAGGACGCCGACCCGCTGCTCGTCGCCCTGGTGAAGACGACGGCGGACCAGATCACCCAGGCCCTGCTGACCGACTCCAGCGCGCAGGAGCTGGAACTGCTCCAGGAGTATCTGCGTGCCTGCCGCCGGACCAACGGCATCGTGCTCGCGCTCAACGACGACGTGGTCATGATGAACGACCGCGCCCGCCAGGTGCTTGATGCCGGCGACCAGGCGGTCCTGCTCGGGCAGGCGGGCGAGGCCCTGGGCACTGGCAGGCCGGGGGCGGTGGAGGTGGAGCTGCCGACCGGGCTCATCGCGAGGATGTACTGCCGCCCCACCCGCAGCTCCCTTGCCGGTGGGCTGAATGCGGGCTCGGGTGGTGGCGTCGTGCACGTGAAGCTGATCGAGCCATCCCGGCGTCCGGCCCCGGACTCCTCGCACGCGGCGCTGATGCTGCTGCCCGGCGTCGTCGGCTCCGGCACGCTGTGGCTGCGTGGCTGCCAGCAGGTGCAGGAGGTCTACGAGACCGGGGAGTGGCTGGTGGTCGAGGGCGAGCCGGGCGTGGGCAAGCTCACCCTGCTCCGCGCCGCGCACCAGCGGCGCGACCCGTCGGGGCGGTTCAGCGTGCTCGACGCCGCGGATGCCACCTCCCAGGACTGGCTGGTGCGGGCCAGGCACGCCCTGCTCGACGGCGAGGGCGACCTGGTGATCAGGCACGTCGACCGGTTCAGTGCCCGGCAGGCGCATTTCCTTGCGAGCGTGCTCCAGGAGATGCGGGCGGCCGGGCAGCCGGAGACCCGGCGGGTCGCCGTCACCAGGACCCCGGGCAGCGGGTCCCCGGCCAACCTGGCCGAGCTGCTCCGGTGGTTCCCGCGCACGGCCGCGCTGCCGCCGCTCCGCCACCACGTCGAAGACCTGCCCGAACTGGTGCGGTTCTTCATCGGCAAGCTCAGCCAGCACGGCAGGCTCACCTGCTCCCCCGAGGCGATGCAGTTGCTCGCCCGATCCACCTGGCCGGGCAACGTCGAACAGCTCTGGCAGGTGATGCGGGGCATCGTGGCGCGCAAGCGGGTCGGCTCCATCGAGCCGGGCGACCTGCCGCCGGAGTGCTGGACGGTCAGCCGCCGGAGGCTGAGCCCGCTGGAGGCGATGGAGCGCGACGCGATCGTGCAGAGCCTGCTGGACTCGGGCGGCAACAAGGCCAAGGCGGCCGAGGCGCTCGGCATGTCCCGGGCGACGATCTATCGCAAGATCCACGGCTATGGCATCGCCATCCCCGCCCGCTGATCCCACCCCCTGACGCGGCGCGCCGCGTCGCCGTCGTGAAGTAGATCGTTTCGTTTGGGCACACGGACGCCTGGCGGGGGGTACTCATTAGGTAACATAGCTACTACGTACAGTAATACCCCGAGGGGCCGACGCGGCCGTGCTGTCGGTCGCGGACACCAGGATCGGCATCCCCGAGGAGGACCAGAAGGCTCTGTTCACGCGCTTCTTCCGGGCGTCCAACGCGGTCGAGGCGGCCATTCCAGGATCCGGCCTCGGCCTGTCGATCGTGCGCACGATCGCCGCTAATCATCCCGGGGACATGAGCATCAAATCAGGCCGTGACCAGGAGACCGCGGTGACCGTGCGGATTCCCTTGGAGAACGTCGCCGCCGCCCCAGCCCTTGGATGATAGATACTGGTAAATCACGTATGCAAGCAATGTCGCGAATACACCTGTCCATCCCGGTGCAGTCAATGCCCGGCACCTCGGCCCGGCCTGCCGCTCGACCCGGCCTGCAGAAACATAAGTCATACCTTTCCGTCGCTAGTGCTGGTGTTTACCGAGGTCGCATAATTCCCTCGGATCATCAGAGAGGCCGCAGGGACGAGTGCGGTGAGGGGACTGATGACAGGGGGGAGCCGTGCGATTCTGCACGAGATGCGGGCGCCCGGTAGCCGAGGGCACGAAATTCTGCACAGGCTGCGGCAACCTACTGGGCCAACCCCGGCATGCCGATTCGAGTACGGCGGACACCGGCCAGCAGCCATCCCCGGATGATGTGCCCACAGCGGCCGGAATCCCGCAAGCCGCCACCTTGCCGGCATTAGGCACCGTTCCCCGGCATCCACTCCAGGGGATACGGGTGAAGCCGGGATGGGCCGGGCCTGGCCGGCGCAGGACGCGGCTCCACCGGCCCCGCCGGCGCATACCGTGGACCCGTCTGCTCTTGACCAACCGCCGTGGACGGACCTGCCACCCGAACGCGAAATCGTCCGCCGCTCCCGACTCGCCCTCATCGCGGCTGGCACCGTCGTGGCCGTCGGCGCCGCGACAGCGGGCGGCATCGTGCTGGCTCACCGGCACGGCACCACCCCCAGCCAGGCTCAGTCCGGCGGAACCACGGCACGCTCCCACACTGGCCGTGCCAATGGCGGCGGCCACTCGCCAACTCCCGCCCCGACGACGTCGGCGCCGACACCATCTCCCTCGCCGACGCAACCGCTCGCCAGCGACACGGTCATCGTCAGCCCCACAGCGGCCGGCAACCCGCAGCACGCGGCCGTCGTGTCTTTTCTCGAGGCATACTTCACCGCGATCAATTCACGCGACTACCACGCATATCTGAGCCTCCTCGGCCCGGTGGCACAGGCGACCTACACGCACCGGGATTTCATGCGCGGATACCGTTCTACTTCGGACTCCGCGGAAAAGCTCAAGCGCATCTACACCGCTGGCGGGGACACCGTCGCGGTGGTGACCTTCACGAGCCATCAAGACCCGGGGGACAGCGTCAACAGCCAGGAATCGTGCACCCGCTGGCGCATCTCCCTTTACCTGCAACCCACCGGCACCTCGTACACGATGGTGCCAGCGCTCCCCGGATATCACCCGATCTATGCACCCTGCACATGAGCTCTGGCAAACATTCCCGCGCACGGTATCCACGGCACTGACCAGGAGAACCAAGTGGCACAAGCAAGCTGCGCAGAGTGCGGCCTGACGCTGGGCGAAGGCGACCAGTTTTGCGGCAACTGCGGCACGCCCGCTCCGAATGGCCAGGCCGCCGGTACGCTCCCGCAGGCAGCCTGGCCGGCAACTCCGCCGGTCCCGCCACGTCCGCAGGACCGGGCCGGCGGGTGGGGCCAGGCATCGCCGTCAACCGGCACCATGACCGCGCAACAGGACCGGTTCGAGCCGGCCCAGCCAACCGGTGCGCACCCCGCCCTGTCTGCACGGTTTTTTGGCCACGCCTCCCCGCGGCCAGCCGGCCGGCCGAGCAACCCGACCCGCTACCTGTGCGCCGCCGCCTACCTGGACCCTGGGTATGCCAACGAGGTCATCGGGGAACTGGTGGCCACGCACCGCGCGGTCGCTCCCTCGATAGACATCGACCTGGGCCCGATCGTCCGGCACTGCTTGCAGGCCAGGAGGATCGCGGTGATCCGGGACGCTGTGCTCACCGGCATCCTGGTGCTCGGCCTGGTGCTTGCGACCGCACCGATGATCGCGGTCCTGGTCATCGCGTTCGCCCTGGGGATGTTCCGGGGGCCATCCTGGCAGCGCCGGTCGGCTGGAGCGAAGATCGGGATCGCCGCCGGCGGCTTGGCAGCGCTGCTCGCCGTGGGCGGGCTGATCGCGCTCATCGTCCTGGTCAACGGGCTCCGCGGCCTTGCCACCACCGGGTCCGCGGCGGGCAGCGTTGGCGCGGCGGGGCACGCGGGGGCCGCATTCCTGACCGAGCTGGTGCTCATCCTGATCGCGGTCGGGGCCACGGTGGCCGTCTACACCTCTGTCAAGTACCGCACGCTGAGCGAGCAACTGCGCCCCGACGCCGAGCCGGTCCGGTTCAGCCGGGCGAACCCCGACGTGGAGGCCCGCATCGCACAGGTCGAGGCGGCCCAGTGGGGCAACGTGACCCTCTACTCGGGGGAGAACCCGTTCATCGGCACCGGCCGGATCAACCGGGCCTGGTCGGTAGCGATCGAGCTTGACCGGGCGCGACCGGCCGGCCAGGAGATGTCCGTTCAGCCGCCACGCCGACGGTATGTGCCGGTCGACCCCGTTGAACTCCAGCAATTCATTCGCGAGCGCCTGCTCAAGCTCGACGACCCCGGGCTCCCCGCGAACGAGCGCGTCTCGGCCTTGACGGTGGAAGACCACGTTGTCGGCGAGGGACTGCGCAGCTGGGACGGCCCGCTGATCGACCCCGCCCAGAAGGTGCCGTACTCGCTGGCCAACCCGGAGGCGATCGATGCACTTATCCGGCATCCGCAGGCAGGCATGCGGTACTACCAGCGGCTGTCGGTAAGTGACCGGGGCCAGGCCGTGCACAGCAGTGGCCACGAGGTCATCGCGGGCGTCGACCAGGAGGTTGCGATATCGGCTTTCGTGTACGTCGCGGTCGAGGGGCGGATGCTCTACCTCCAGTTCGTGACGACCGTGCTGCCGCCCATCCACCGTGGGTACCACATCATCGATCGGCTGCCGAAGACCTCCTCCGGGACTTTTATGACAAAGGTGCTGCTGGAGACCGCCACGACGATGTTCGGCAACCTGGCCGGTGCCCCGTTCATGCTGTACCGCACGCTGCGGCAGATCAGGCGCGAACAGCGGGCATTCGCTGCGGAAGTCTCGTCGTCCGACGACTATCTGTTCGGCGACGTTGGTGCGCAGCAAAGCGTGCGGCAGATTGGCGCTGCAGCCAAGCCACACACTTATATTCAGGTTCTCGACGTGGTCAAATACACACACATCATCGAGCGGATGCTAACCGACACAGTCTTCGACTTCCTTCGCGTCAAGGGAGTGGACACGAGCGCCTATGTGAGGGCTGTCGGCAACATCGTCAACACCTCATCGGTGATCAACTACGGCACCATGACTGGACCGGTGACGGCCAGCAGTGGCGGAACCGTCACCCAGACGGTCCAGCCCGCGCAGGAGGAGCAACAAGGAGGAAGCCCATGACCGAGCCGGCCCAGCCGCCGGAGGCCCGCGGCGATGGCAGTGCATCGGTGGTGAACTACGGCTCGGTGACCGGGCCGGTTGCCGCCGGGGTGCAGTCCCACATCTCGCAGGTGAGCCAGGTCAGCGGTAAACAGGAAACCCTCGCCCAGATCGAAGCCGCGCTGCGGCAACTCGCTGCGGACGCGGCCAGCGAGCTGGACACCGCGAACGCGGCGCAGGTCAGCGACGACGCCAGCCGCCTGGCCGGAGAGGCCCGTCATCCACGGCCCGACCGGGCCTGGATCGCCCTGTTGCTCGGGCGCATCACCACTGCGGCAGGCTCAGCGTCGGCCCTGCTTGAACTGATCGACCGGGTACGGGCGCTGTTCGACGCGCTGCTCCACTGACTGAGGTTCCGCCGCCAGGCCTACACCCGGAGACGGACGCGCCCACCTTTGTGCCTACTGCGGCATATGCCGAATCAACTCTCCGGCCGATGCGGGCGCGAGCGCGAGAAACCTAGCATGGCCGGTATGAGCACCTCTGTCCTGGACGAAACAACAACACGCAGCATCCCCGCGACGGCCAGGCCCTATGTTTATGGCGGCCTGGCCGCCCTCTCCGCCGGCGCCGCGGCGATCCATTTCGCGGTCGTCTTCGAGCACTTCAGCGAATACGTGCTCTACGGTGTTTTCTTCCTGATCATCTCCTGGGCCCAGGCGATCTGGGCCGCCGTGGTGCTGTGGCGCCCGTCGCGGCCCTGGCTGTGGCTGGGCATCGCCGGGAACGCGATCGTCGTGGCGGTCTACTTCGCGTCCCGCACCACGGGCCTGCCGTTCGGCCCGGACAAGGGCCATACCGAACCGTTCGGCGCACTGGACGTGGTGAGCGCGATCGTGGAACTTGCCCTGATCGCCGGCTGCGCGGCGCTGCTGTGGCGGCCGTCGCTGGCCGACCGGCCCGTGCGCCGCCGCACCGGTTTCGCGTACATCGCCAGCCTGGCGGCGTTTCCTGCGGCCGTGATCGCCGTGACCACCGCGGTCATGACGCCAGGCTGGGCGGGCCCCGAGGGCCCGGCGGGCATGGCCTCCGGGTCGAGCATGACGGCCGCGGCCACCGCGCCTGGTGCGCAGCCCGGCATGGGTGACATGGGGACCACCGACGGCGCGCCGGACATGCGGATGTACGGCTCGACCGCGCCCGCGACCGCGGCGCAGGTCATCGCGGCCGCTAACCTGATCAAGGCGACCGACGCGAGCCTGGCCAGGTACAAGAACGTGCAGGCGGCGTTCGCGGCGGGATACACATACGTGCTGAAGACCAACGGCGAGGAGCACCTGCTCTACAACGGGCCCAACCCCGCCTACGCCGGCCTCAACCCGCAGCATCCGTCGTCGCTTGTGTATGCGATCAACGTGCCGCACCACTCGCCGATCCTGCTCGGCGCGATGTACATCGAGAACGACCGGGTGAACGGCCCGCAGATCGGCGGCGGCCTGACCCGCTGGCACTCCCACCTGACCGTGTGCGAGAACAGCAAGCCGACCATCGCCGGCTTCGGCGTCCAGTTGCGCGGCACCTGCAACCCGGCGACCTGGCACAACCGGTACACCTCCCAGATGCTGCACGTGTGGGTGGTGCCCTACGTCGGCGGCCCGTTCTCCGACGACCTGAGCCGAGGCGCCACGAACGCGGCGGTCCGCGCCGTACTCGACCACCAGTAGGCCGGCGGCTGGCAGCACCCATCCGTCACCGGGCACCCCCGGTGACGGATGGGTGTGTTTAGGTGTCTGTGGGGCCTATGGCGGCCGATGGGCCCTGCCGGTCCAGGGGGGCGACCCCCTGGAACCCCCGCTGGCCTGCGGCCCGGTTCCTTCGTCACCGGGGCGGGGCCTCGGCACGGCATGTCACTGGCGGCGCGGGCCGCCAGCCCACCGACGCTCGGAGGAGCACACATGCGCAGGGCACTACTGAGGCGGACCCTTCCGGTGACGGCTGCAGCGCTGATGGCCGCGTTCCTGCTGCCATCGGCCCAGGCGGGCGCGACCGGTGCCGCGGGCCACGGCGGCGGGCAACCGCTGCGGGCCCGCATCACCGGCGACCCCATCCCCGGCACGAGCACGGCGGCCGCCCCGGCGCCGGCCGCCACCGCCGGGCTGCCGTCGAAGCAGGACCAGATCAAGGTGCTCAAGGCGGTCTTGGCGAAGATGAAGAAGAACTACGCGCAGTTCGCGGGGGACACCCCCGGCCCGCAGGACATCTTCGACTACAACATCGGTGCTCTGTGGCGCCAGGGCATCGACGGGGCCGGCACCACCATCGCGGTCATGGAGGGCTGGCACTTCCTGGACATCAACCGGCAGGTCGCCATGTTCGACAAGGCATTCGGGCTGCCGAACCCGCAGATCCAGACGATTTACCCGAACGGCCCGCTGCCGGCCAAGTGCCCGGCCGGCATGGTCAAGCTGCAGAGCTACGGCTCGTGTAACGCGTGGAAGGGCGAACTGACCCTGGACGTGCTGGCTGCCCACCTGGTCGCCCCGTACGCGAAGATCATCATCTCGGCCACGCCGGCCGACTCGGAGATCACCGGAGACCCAGCGGAGAACGTGGCCATGCCGGAGATCATGAAGGGCGTAGAGTTCATCTCCAGCCACCACCTGGCCGACGTGATGTCGATCAGCGACGGCACCGGTGAGACCACCTATCCCGCCGGGCCGGCCCAGATCACCTCGCAGAACGCGGCCGAGCTGACCGCGGCGGCGAACGGCGTCCCCGTGCTCGTCGCTACCGGCGACTGCGGCGTGGTGCAGAACCTGGCCGTGGCCAACGCGCAGTGCAACAACACGTCAGCGACACCGGACACGGCGGCCTGGGACGACTCGCCGTGGATCACCGCCGTCGGCGGCAGCGTGCCGAACCTCAGTCCGACGACCGGGATGCGGCTCGGCCCGGATCCGATCTGGCACGTCGGCGGCGCGTTCGCCGAGGGCGCCGGGTATTCCTCGGTGTTCCCCCGCCCCTCCTACCAGGACGGCGTGGCCGCCATCACCCGCAGCCCGATGCGGTCGGTGCCGGACATCACCCTCGACTCCCAGCACGGCACGTCCGAGTCCGCGCCGATGCTGGCCGGCGTGCTGGCCCTGGCCACCCAGGTCAACAAGGGCGACGTGGGGCCGATCAACCCGGCGCTGTACCAGGTGCTCGGGCCCCAGGGCGCGCAGGCCGGCCTCGCCGACGTGGTCAAGGGCAACAACTCGGTGACCACCCCGGACGGCAAGACCGTCCTCGTCCGCGGGTTCACCGCGGCCAAGGGCTTCGACGTGGCCAGCGGCTGGGGCACGATCAACGCGGCCAAGTTCGTGCCGGGCCTGGCCGCCGCGACCGCGGCGAGCCACCAGGACCAGGCGGTCCGCGCCCAGGCGCTGGCCGCGCTGACCGGGCTGCAGCACAGCGTCCAGCTCTCGGCCACCCACATCGGCCCGGGCGGCAGCTCCTACCTGCTCGCGTCGAACTTCCTGCCCGGGCACCCGGTGAACTTCGCGATCGACGGCCACACCGTCGCCACGCTCACCGCCAACAGCCTGGGCGACGTCACCTACATGATCGACCCGGCGCTGCTCAAGCTGTCCCCGGGGACAGCACACGGTCAGCCTGTCCAGCATGCTGCTGACCGAGACGGCGAGCTTCACAAGTAGCTGACGCCCAGCGGAAGTGGCGACCAGGCCAGCCCCTGGTCCCACGTCCCGCCGTCGCAGCGTGTGATGCGCAAGCGGCTCTCCGTATCCGGGGCTGGCGTCTCGGCGCACGCTAGCCCCGGTACGCCGTTCAGCCGGGATTGATGACGCCCACCACGCCGTTGTTGTAGCTGCTCGGGCCCGCGCTGAACACCAGCGACTTCGTCCCGCCGAACGCCGAGTTGCCGACCATCAGGCCCCACAGGCCGTGAATCGTGATCGGGTAGCCGCTGGAGTTGTCCAGCACGCCCTGGAACTTGCCCGGTCATCGGGTCGAACGCGTTGATCCAGCCGTTCCCCAGGTTCCCCACCAGCAGGTCACCGGCGAACGGGCCGAAGCCCGGCCGGGGCGATGGCCAGGCCCCACGGCTCGTTCAGCGGGCTGCCCGGGCCGTTGGACACCAGATGGTGCAGCAGCTTGCCGTTGACGCTGTAGACATCCACGACGCCGAGGCCGGTACCCGGGATCACGTCGGTCTTCTGTGCGTTCTGCTTGCCGTAGGCGACGTAGATCTTGCCGTCGAGCGCCTGGATGCCGAAGGGGGCGTACCCGGCGGGCAGGCGCGGGTCGGTGAACTCACCCGGCGCGGACACCGGGGCGAACTTGCTGTTGAAGATGTCCACCGTGGCGTTGGCCACGTCGCTGGCGAACAGTTCCGGGCCCGCCTTGGTGTTGGCGATCGCCAGCCCCTTGAACACCGCGCCCTTGGGGGTCATGCCGCCGGGCCCGCCCGGTCGGGCTGTCCTCGACGACGAACTTGGCGCCGCCGTCCCAGGCCTCGATCCGCCCGGGCGACTGGACCGAGCCGACGGAGTCCGTGTCCACGATGAAGATCGCCGGGCTGCCGCTGGCCCCGCCGACGGGGAAGCCCTTGAAGGAGTTGAAGACCTGCCCGGTCGGGTTGGCGCCGGGAACCGGGACGGTGAGGTCGAGCGACACCTTGCTGCCGTTGATCCCGCCGCTGTAGACGGTGGCAAATCCCGAGTTGTTGTCGGACACCCAGATCGGCGTGGTCGGCCCGGCCGTGATTCCCCACGCATTCTTAAGGTTCTTGTCGGTAAGGCTGGTGTGCTGGTGTGACGCCTGATTGGAAATCAGGTTGACCTTGGTGAAGACGTTCGGCGGCGGGGCCGCCGAGGCCAGGGCGGGCGCCCCGGCGGCGACCAGGCCGGACGCGGCCACGAACGCGGCGACGGCAGGCTGCCATCTCCGTGCCGCGGGCCAGGCCCTGGCCACCGGTGCCATGCCCCGGCACCAGCGGTGATACGTGGCGCATGAAAGCTCCTCTTGTCGTCGGGCAACGCCGCGAGTCGCCACCGGCCAGGAATCCCCCGCGGGCTTGGTCACCCGTACTACGGATGCCTGCGGCACCGGGTTCAGCGCGCCCGCCGGGCACCCGGCCCCGGCGGCCGGATGGCTGACCGTGCCCTGAACTGGTTGCCCGCGGATTGGCCCGGGTGACAATATGGCGATTTTGTTAAGTCCGGCGACAATTGGTGCCCGACAGCGCAGGATTGCACTGGCAGTAGCCGCCGCTGCCGGCCACAGTGACCATGACCCTGGCCCACGGGATCGATCCAGGAGTGACCACATGGGTGTATCCAGCTCAGTGGATCCGGGGCGGCCAGACGCCGCGCGACACTCGATCCGCGCCAGTTTCACCCGGCGGGTGGCGGTGCCCGCGGGCTGTCTGGCTCTGCTGTGGCTGCTGGCACTGGCCGCCGCGCTCCGCCTGGCCCTGGCCGGCCGCTCCCTGGCCGATAGCCACGCACATCCTGATCTCCTATGGCCTGCTGGCCGTGGCGGGGCTCGCGGCCATCGCCGCCGGGGCCGCGCTGACCGGCTCCTTCGGGCGCATGCTCGCCCGGGACCTCGACGCCCTGGCCGCCGCCGCACAGCAGGTCGCCGGCCTGCCCGCGGACGCGCGTCCCGGCGAACGGCAGGCCCCGCGGACCGACGCCGCGACCCTGGCCGCGGAGGCGGCCACCACCGAGGTCGCCCAGGCCGCCGCGGCCATAGCCAGCCTGCGGCGCCGGGCCGCCGCGGCGACGCGAGCGAGTCCGGCCTGCGCGACGGCCTCCGGCAGGTCTTCGTCAGCCTGGCGAAGCGGAACCAGTCGCTGCTGCAACGGCAACTGCGCCTGATCGACACGCTGGAGCAGAAGGCCGCGGACCCCGCCGCCCTGGCCGACCTGTTCGCGCTGGACCACCTCACCACCCGGATGCGGCGGCACGCGGAGAGCCTGGCCATCCTGTCCGGCGCGGCACCCGGGCGCTCCTGGCGCGAGCCGGTACCGGTGATCGACGTCATCCGGGCGGCGATTGCCGAGGTGGAGGACTACAAGCGGGTCTCGGTGCTGACCGCGGCCGAGGACGCGGTGGTCGGCCCGGCCGTTGCCGACATGATCCATCTGCTGGCCGAGCTGATCGAGAACGCGACCCTGTACTCCCCCTCGGGCACCCAAGTGGAGATCAGGGCCGGCCGGGTGGCCAACGGGTTCGCGGTCGAGATCGACGACCGCGGCCTCGGCATCGAGCCCGACCAGTTGCGTGAGATCAACCAGCAACTGGCCAGCCCGCCCGACTTCGACCTCGCCGATGCCGACCGCCTTGGCCTGTTCGTCGGGGCCAAGCTCGCCGCCAAGCACGGCGTGCGTGTGTCGCTGCGCCCCTCCCCCTACGGCGGTACCTCGGCCATCGCCCTGATGCCCAACAGCATCGTGGCGCCCGGTGTGTTCTCCCAGGCTGGCCTGAGGCCCGACGGTGAACCTCAGGCGGAGCCACGGCCGCCGGCCCCCAGGCCCGCCCGGTTCGATCTGGCCAGCGCGTCGGCGCTGGCGCTCACCGGGCGCCGCGCGGCGGAGCCAGCCGCAGCTGCCGCCGGCCGCTTCGGCCCGCCTGCCCGTCGCGGCCGAACGCGCGGAACCAGCCCTGGCCGCACCCGGTGGCCTGGCGCCCGACGCCGCCGAGGGCCTGCCGGGGGCCGCGATCCCCGGCACCCATGCCGGGCTGCCGCGGCGCACCCGGCAAGCAAGCCTGTCCCCGCACCTGCGGGATCCGGCCTCGGCCCGGGGCCGGGCGGGCCGGCCGTGCCGCCCGGGACCGTGCCGGTGCCCCGTACCCCGGAACGAGCCAGGGACCTCGCGGCCTCGGTGCAGAGCGCGTGGCAGCGCAGCCGCACGGCCCGGCCGCCGGAACCGGCCGGGGAACCACCCGCCGAGGCCGGTGCGGTCGGCGGAGCCCCCGGCCGGGAAGCTGCCCTCCAGGAGGAGGCCGACCGTGGAGCGAGACCAGCCCCAGACGCCCAACAGCGAGGAGACCCGATGAGTGACCAGGGCACCGCCAGCCCGGAGCGGGACCTTGGCTGGCTGCTCGATGACCTCGCCGCCCGCGTGGACCAGTTCCGCCAGGCCGTGATCTTGTCAAGGGACGGGCTGGTGATCGCCGCGTCCAAGGATCTGAGCCGCGAGGACGCGGAGCACATGGCCGCGCTCGCGGCCGGACTGCAGAGCCTGGCCAAGGGCGCGGGCGAGCACTACGGAGTGGGTGCCGTCCGGCAGTGCGTCATCGAACTGGAACAGGCGCTGCTGTTCGTGACCTCGGCCGGCCACGGTAGCTGCCTCGCCGTGCTGTGCCCTGCCGATGCCGACGCCGGGCTTGTCGCCTACGAAATGGCCATGCTGGTGAAACGCGCCGGACCGCACCTGGCGGCACGGCCCAGGTTCCGGACGATCCACAGCCCGGCGGGTTGACCGCGCCATGGACGCGGGCGACGACAAGTGGGTCGACCGGGATTCCGGCCCGGTCGTTCGCCCCTACGCGCTGACCGGCGGCCGGACCGAGCCGGCCACCGGCGAGATCCTGGACCTGATCGCGATCGTGGTCGCCGCCCGCAGCCGGTATGCGCACCGGCGACCTGGCCGGTCTCAGCCCCGAGCACCGCAGGATCCTGGCCCTGTGCGGTCAGCCGGTCACCGTGGCCGATGTCGCATCCGATACCGCGCTGCCGCTCGGCGTGGTCCGGGTGCTGCTGGCCGACCTCCTCGTCCAGGGCCGGCTCACGGTCATGCGCCAGCAGCACGCCGGCGAGCGGCCGAGCGCCGACCTGCTCGAGGAGGTGCTGCATGGGCTCCGCGCCCTCTGAGGACGGCACTCGCCCCGCCACTCACCGTATTCAAGATCGTCGTCGCGGGCGGATTCGGCGCCGGTAAGACGACCCTGGTCAGCGCGATCAGCGAGGTCCGGCCGCTGTGCACCGAGGAACTGCTGACCTCGGTCAGCACCGGCTACGACGACCTGGCCGGGGTGGAGGAGAAGCGGGCCACCACCGTCGCGATGGACTTCGGCCGGATCACCTTCGGCAGCCACCTGCTGCTGTACCTGTTCGGCACGCCGGGCCAGGACCGCTTCTGGTTCATGTGGGACGAACTGTCCTACGGGGCGCTCGGCGCCGTGATCCTGGCCGACACCCGCAGGCTCGCCGACTGCTTCCCGTCCGTGGACTACTTCGAGAAACGTCAGGTGCCGTTCGTCGTCGCCATCAACTGCTTCGACGGAGCCCCGGCGCATGATCCGCAGGACGTGCGCATCGCGCTCGATCTGGACCCGGGTGTACCGGCGATACGCTGCGACGCCCGGCAACCCGACTCGGTCAAACGGGTACTGATCGCCTTGGTCGAGCACGTTCTGGCCAGCGGGCTGGCCAGCGTTCCCCGCCCCGCACCGACCGCTCCGCCCGGTTAGCCGGCGAGCGGCGCACTATCCCGGCAGGAGCGGGCCTGCCAGGGAGATAAGGATGAGGGAGGGTGGTGTACCGATGACCGTGGATGGCCGGGCCGTGTCCGGGCAGCCGGTGGCATCGCGGGACAGGCAGGTGGAGTGGCCGGTCCGGTCGGGTGCGGTACCCCGGCTCGCCGACGGCTTCCTGTCCAGGCTGGAGACGGCGGCCGACCTCGCGGCCGCGCTGGTCCCCGGTGCCACCGTCGTCCTGACGCCGGGCCGGACACCGGCGGGGGGATCGGGGAATGGCTGGCCTCCAGCGGCAAGACCCAGGTCGCGGCGGGCCTGGCCGAGTCGCTGTGGCAGGCAGCCAAGGTGGACCTGCTGATCTGGGTCGACGCCACCAGCCGGGCGTCGGTACTGTCCGGCTACGTGGCCGCGGCGGTCGCGGCGAGCAGCACCGATCCCGCGGGTGACGCCGAGACGGTCGCCACCCGGCTGGTGAACTGGCTCGCCAAGACCAGCCAGCCGTGGCTGCATGGTGCTTGACGACCTGTCAGATCCGGCCGACCTGGAGGGGCTGTGGCCTGCCGGGCCAGCCGGAAAGGTCCTGATCACGACCACGGATGCCACCAGCCTGTCCGCCGATCGCCGGGAACTGGTCTTTCCCTGTGGGCGTCTTCAGCCCTCGCGAGGCGCTCAGCTACCTGATCGGCCGCCTGACCGCGGATACCGATCAGCGCCTGGGCGCCATCGACCTCGTCGAGGACCTGGGCTGCGAGCCACTGGCGCTCGCCCAGGCCAGCGCGGTCATCGCGAGTTCCGCCCTGTCCTGCCGGGACTACCGGGATTTCTTCGGCCGCCGCCGGGCTTCGCTGGCCGAGGGCGCCGTCGGCGCGCCGCCTGCCGCCGCGATCACCTGGACCTTCTCGTTCGAGCAAGCCGAACGGCTGTCACCCGGCGGTGTGGCCCAGGCGCTGCTGGCACTGTGCGCGCTGCTCGACGGGCACGGGATCCCCGGTGCGCTGTTCACCACGCAGGCGGCCTGTGGCTACGCCGCGGGCAGACGGGGCCGCGGGCACCGTGGACCCGGCCCGTGCCCTGGGCGCGCTGCTCATCCTGGAACGGGCCGGCCTGCTGTCCGTCGACCACGCGGGCACCACGGCGACGGTCCGGATGGTCCGGGTGGTGCAGTCAGCGGTCCGCGCGGCGATGCCGCCGGTGATGTTCGAGCGCGCCGCACTGGCCGCCGCGGACGCGCTGGCGGAGTTGTGGCCCGCCGAGGACCAGCAGTGCCTGGGAGGCCGCGAGCCTGCGATCCTGCGCGGCCAGCCTGCAACGGGCAGCCGGGGATCTGCTGTGGGCGGGCGGCTGCCATCCGCTGCTGGTCCGTGCTGGGCAGAGCCTGGACAGCGCGCTGATGACCGGCCCCGCAATCGCGTACTGGAACGAGATCGTCACCACTAGCGACCGGATCCTCGGGCCGTCCCACCGGGACACCTTGGTGGTCGGCGAGCGACTCGCCGAGGCGTACGTGAACGCCGGCCGGGCGGCCGAGGCAGTGCCGTGGTTCCGGTGGGCGCTGGCCAAGCGGATGCGCACCGCGGGCAGCGAGCCGGCCGCGGTGAGCGCGGCACAGCTCAAGCTCGGCCAGGCGCTGGTGGCCGCGAAACAGTTCGGTGACGCGATCACCGTGCTCGAGGGCACGGTCAGGGACCTTGAGCGGACCCGTGGTCCCGATGACAGCGGCGCCCTGCGCGCCAGGGACGAACTCGCCGCCGCCTACCGTGCCGGGGATCAGGCCTCGCGCGCGATGCGCCTGTACCAGCAGACGCTCGCCGATCGCGAGCGGATCTGGGGGCCGCAGCATCCGGAAACCACCACCACCAGGGAGAAGCTCGCCGACGCTGCCATCGCCGACGGCGGGTCAAGGAGGCCATCCGCCACTACAAGCGGGCCCTCTCCGACCGGGAGGAGGTCCTCGGCCCCGATCATCCGGACACGATCGCCGCCCGGGGCAATCTCGGCTACGCCTACCACACGGCCTGGCCGGATGGCCTCGGCGCTGCAGTTCTATGAGCAGGCATGCGCGGGATACGAGCGGGTGCTCGGCGCCGACCACCCGGACACCCTGGCCCGCCGGGCCAACCTGGCGCACGCCTACTACACCGCTGGCCGGCTCAGCGACGCGACGGCCCTGTTGCGCGACACCGCGGCGCGATGTGAGCGGGTCCTGCCGCGCGGGGACCGGCTCACCCGCTCGGTCAAGGAAAGCCTCACGAACATCGCCGGCGGCTGAACACAGCGCATGACAAAAGGTCACCGACGGCCGCCCGGCGCCGGAAAGCCTCGCTCAGCGCAGCATCGCCGGCGGCTGAACACTGCGCATGACAAAAGTCACCGCCTGCCGCCCGGCGCCGGAAAGCCTCGCTCAGCGCAGCATCGCCGGCGGCTGAACACTGCGCATGACAAAAGTCACCGACGGCCGCCCGGCGCCGGAGAGCCTCGCTCAGCGCAGCATCGCCGGCGGCTGAACACTGGTCGCCCATGACATGAAACGCTCACCGACGGCCGCCCGGCGCCGGAAAGCCTCGCTCAGCGCAACATCGCCGGCGGCTGAACACTGCACATGACAAAAGGTCACCGCCGCAGCATCGCCGGCGGCTGAGCGGATCGCGCCGTTTCCCGGCATGCCCCGTTGGATACGCTCCCTCCGGGGGTCGCGAAATGGCGTGGAGGATGCCCATGTCGGCGGTGGCCGGAAATGCCGGGACCAGCATCGGTGCACTAGTGATGCGGCGGTGGCAGGCGATAGACCCGCTGCTTCCGGTGCCAGGCCCGCTGCCGCAGGGATGCGGCGCCGAGTTCACCATCGCCGGGGGCACCAGCGAGCCCGCGGCCGCGGCGACCTGCGAGCACTGCGAGGCGGCACCGGGATCGCTGGACACCGCGTGGGGCACCGCGCACAGGTTCCAGCTCGCCCCCCAGATCACCGGCCCGGATATCGGCGGCACGCTCGACCGGCTGCTGGGCCAGTGGCGCGATCACCTCGCCGGGCTGCCGGGTACCGACAGCCAGGACACCGCGGCCGTGGTCAACTGGCCCAGCCGTGACATCGACGGCGTCAAGGCCCTGGTGCGCCGGGGATTCGCACCGCTGGCCGTGGTCGCGGCGCGCACGACCGGCCGGCATCAGGGCGGCCCGGCTGGCCGCCCGGATGAGGCAGTCGGGAACCGGCCGGGTCTCGCCGATGTCCGGATCCGGCGGGCCGGGCCCGCGGACATCGACGCCGTGGTGCGCCTGGGCCTGGAGGTGATCCGCTACGACGCGCACTTCGGCAACGGCGGTGAACGCCCGGACACGGTGGGCGCCCTGCGGCACGAGGCGGACGAGATGCTGGCCGGGCCGGAGCCGTGGATGTGGCTGGCCGAGCGCGACGGCCAGGCGATCGGGCTGCTCGCCGCGCAGCGGCCGGAACTGGCCGGCTGGATCGCGCCGCTGGTACGCCAGGCGCCCGTGGCCTACCTCATGCTGATGTTCG
This sequence comes from uncultured Actinomycetes bacterium, assembly GCA_963726415.1. Classification (GTDB taxonomy): domain Bacteria; phylum Actinomycetota; class Actinomycetes; order Streptosporangiales; family Streptosporangiaceae; genus DASXKD01. The sequence continues at coordinate 85,555 of CAVSCM010000034.1, read as the reverse complement.
TCGCGCCCGGCGAGCGGGCCAGCGGCATCGGCGCGGAACTGGTGGCGCGGCTGCACACCGACATCCACGCCGCCGGTGTGCCGGTCACGCTGCTGCACTACGAGCAGGTGAACCCGCTGTCCGCGCCGTTCTGGAGCCAGCAGGGCTACCGCCCGCTCTGGCTCACCTGGGAGGCCAGGCCCGCCCGCGCCATCCGCTGACGCGCGCGAACCCGGCATCACCCGCCCGCGGCGGCCGGTCAGCCGGCCGGGGCGTCGCTCTCCCGCCGGATGCTGAAGAAGGGCGACCGAAGGACGAACCGCGCGATCAGCAGCATGACCAGGCCGAGGGCAATGATGCCGATCAGCGACCAGCGCTGTACCGACGGCGAGTTCTGCAGCGTCCGGACCAGTATCCAGCCGAGGAACCCGGCGGCGCCGAGCGGCAGCACGCCCAGGATCAGCGCATCCCTGGCGCCGCCGAACACCCTCCGCCGGTAGTAAACGATCATGGCGAGCGCGGTCATGATGTAGAAGATCGCGAACAGCTGCCCGGTCACCGCGATCACGTCGTTGAACGCGTTCTGCACCGACGTCGCCAGCAGGTACACCCAGGTCAGCGCGATCAGCAGGATCCCGACGACGATGCTCGCGGCAACGGGGGTGGCGAACCGGCGGGACACATTCGCCAGGAACTCAGGCAACGCACGATAGCTGGCCATGCCGTAGACGATCCGGGAGGACAGCACGATCCCGGTGCCGGTGGTGGCGATCACCGACAGCGCGATCGCCAGGGCCATCATCTTCGCCCAGAACCCGCCGCCGAGCGCCTGCGCCACATACACCAGCGCCGACGCCGAGTTGGCCTGCAGCTTCGCCGGCGACACCACGCCCTGGAAACCCACCTGGGCCAGCGTGTAGATCACTGCCAGCAGGGCCACGGCGATGATGGCCGCCCGCCCCGGGTTGGTGCGCCGGTGCTTGACCTCTTCGTTGACGTACAGGGTGCCGTCCCACCCGCCGTACACGAACACCGCGATCAGGAACCCTGCCACCGCGCTGCCCTTACCGTCGATCCCGGACAGGCTGAACCAGCCCTTGGTGATCGGGAAGGTACCGGGATGGTGGCCGAGCACCGCCACCAGGCCCCAGATCGCCATCCCGACCAGGATCAGGTACTCGACCAGTGCCATGCTCACCTGCACCCGCGCGGTGATCTTGATGCCGACCACGGCGATGACCAGCATGACCACGCCGACCACACTGCCGATCGCGATCCACGCCCAGGTGTCGGTGGAGGTGGAGCCGAAGACAGCGAGCACCGAGGGGCCGAGCAGCAGGATCTCCGCGACCGTGCCGATGATGTAGGCGACCACCATCAGCCACCCGGTCAGGAACCCCAGGTAGGGGTCGATCGCCCGGCCGACCCACTCGAACGACGCCCCGCAGTTGGCGTTCCACATGTTGCACCTGCGGTACGCGTTCGCGATCATCAGCATGGGGATCGCGGTCAGCAGCAGGACCGGCCCGCTGCCGTAGGCCGTCGCCGCGGCGAGCGCGGCAAGGGACAGGCCGATGGTGGCCGCAGGGGCGGACGAGGCCATCCCGATGACCGTGTCCTGCGCGACCCCGATCGCGTTGGGCTCAAGCCGCGCAGCGGGCGCCAGCCCGGTGCCTTCGGCGGTTGACGGCTGATCCGTCATCTGTTCTCCCAGCGTTTCCTGTGCGGACCGCCGGGCGAAAGGGGCTCGCTCAATGCCACGGAGAATGGTTTGCGATCCGGGCCTTGCGCAGGGCCCCGGGGTTTCTCCGGCGCCGATTGGCGTACGGCCTGGGCTGGCCGACCGCGAAATCATAGCGGTCTTATCGGCACAGGCACAGGCATTGCCGCCCACACGTCAGGTAACGGCGGGTTAATGCCCGCCCATACCGGGCTAATGGTACTGTGCGGCGAAAGCCGGGCAACTCGGGCGGGCCGCCGTTACCGGGTCGGCGCGGGCCGGAGATCAGCGGTGAGCGGCAGCACGCCGAGCAGCACCGCGTCCCCGGGGCCGGATGAACACCCGCCCCGGTAGTACACGATGGTGGCCAGCGGGTCAGGATTCAGCGGACGGCGAACAGCAGGCCGGTCACCTCACCGGGAAACTTTGCCACCTGCTGAATTGCGCATTTACGCGGGATAAGTCTTGGGTCCCTTAGGGGTTTTCCGTCCCCCGAGGGGTTATTCGTCTCTGTCCCCGCGCTGGCGGGGTGCCCTAGTCTGGCCGCCCGAGGCGAGGATCGAGCGCGATCCCCGCCTCGCCCGGGATCAAGGCATGGTCCCGGTGCGCTTCTTCCCGCTGGAGGCCATCGTGGTCGCTACGCATCAGGGGCCTGAAGCTGGGCCATCGCTGGCATCCGTCCGGGTGCCTTGGCCAGCGGCAAGGTTATGGCCGGGACTCGGGGAAAGTCCGGTGTGCCGACAGGCACGATGACAAACAGCAGGAGCCTGCGGCGCGCGCCGCGGCCGGCTATGCGAGGTGCTGCCACGGCGGCCAAGGCCCTGGCGGTGGCCGCATCGGTCACCGTGGCCGCCGTGGCTCTCACGTCCGTGTTGGCTGGGCCGGCCGTGGCCGCCGCGCAGGCCCCGCGCCAAGCGCCCGCGGCATCGGTCAAGGTCAAGTACTACGTCGTTCCGCCGCCCGGCCACGGCTCCGTGCCCACCCTGTACAGCATTGCCGCCGCCACGCTCGGCAACGGCGGCCTGTTCATGGAGATCTTCAACCTGAACAAGGGCCGGCTTCAGCCCAACGGCCAGCGGCTGGAGAATCCGCATTCGGTCGAGCCGGGCTGGATACTGCTGCTTCCCCCCGGCGCGTCGGGGCCCGGGGTGCACTTCGGCCCGTTGCCGGCCACGGCGAAGGCCACCTCCCGGGTGGTGCACCAGCATCCGAGCAGCCAGGCCACGGCCGCCGCGAACCCAGCGGCAGCGAGCGCGGGCTACGAGTCCGGCACGCTCGTGGAGACCGTGATCGGCGGTGCGCTGCTTGTCTTCGCTGTCGCCGGGCTGGGCCTGGTGGTGCGCAGGCGCCGCTGGCCGGGCGCTGGCGGCCGCCGGGCGGGCAGGCGCGGCGGCTGGTCAGGCGGTAGCAGCCGCCGCCCACCAACACACGCCGGGGACGCGGGTCCCGGCGGCGACTGGGTCCGCAGTCTGGCCACGGACGCCCCCGGCGACGCCGCCGGCCCGGGCGGTACCGCTGCCCGTGCGGGTTTCTCCGGCCGGTCCTACCCGACCACCCAAGCTGGCCCGCCAACGACCCAGGACAGCCGGTCGGCGCCGCCGTCGGCTACGGCATGACCTCTGCCAGCGACGGCCCCGACTGGCCCTATCCGGACCACCCGAGCTGGCCCGCCAACAGCCCTGGCCGCCCGCTCACCCCGGACCACCCGAGCTGGCCCGCGAGCGACCTCGGCCCGCCGGTCGGCGCCGCCGAGTACGGCCGGCCCAGCGACTCGGATCGCGAGGGCTGGCTCTATCCCGACCATCCAAGCTGGCCCGCGAGCGATCTCGGCCACCCGGTCGCCGACGATGACTACCCAAGCTGGCCGGCCTCCGACCCCGGCGGCGGCCGGGCAGGCCCGGGCGGGCCAGCGGCGCGCCGGGGCGGGCCGCCGCCCGAGAATGGGGCCGACCTGCCACCGCGGGAACGGCTGGGGCCCGCCCCCGCCCCGGCGGTGCACCATGACCCGGTCCCGGGCCAGGCGGTGGCCCAGGTACCACCGGCGCGCGGCAGGCACGTCCGCGTCCCGGCCGGCTACTCCGGGCCCACCGGCGCCACGGGCGAGGCACCGCAGCGGTGGTCGGCGCAACTGGCCAGGAGCACCGGCCCGATGCCGCAGACCTACTACGACCTGGATTTCGGCGACGGCCGCCTCCAGGTCATGCTCACCGAGACGCCGGGCGCGGACCCGGGCTGGGCCGGTCCCGCCGCCCACGGCGGCAACCTGCTCCAGTTGCCCGGGCCGGACACGGCCGGGCAGCCGGGCCCCGTTTCCTGGGACACCGGGAGCTACGCACGCACGGACTCGGTCCGGCTGGCGGAGCGGGTCCTGTCCGACGCCGACCAGCAGGCGGCCGCGATCCGGCAGGAGGCCACCTCTCAGGCCGTTGCCATCCGCCACGCCGCGGAACAGGAAGCCGCCGAGATCAAGCAGCAGGCCGCCGCCGAGACCACCCCGATCCGCGAAGCCGCCGAGCAGGAAGCCGCCGAGATCAAGCGGCAGGCCGCCGCCCAGGTCGCCGCGATCCGCGAGGCCGCCGAGCGGGAGATCGCGGAACTACGGGCAACCGTCCTGGCCATGTCGGACGAACTCACCAGGGTGGCCACGTACGTCACGGAAAGCCTCACCAGCCCGGGTCAGCCTGTCGTGTCCCCGCCCCGGCAGGCTGGCCCGCAGACCCGCACCACCCCAGCCCAGGCACCGTCCGAGCCGGACGCCACGCCGTCGGCCGAGCCGGGCGCAAGGCCGTCAGCAAAGCCCGCGGCCAAGCCGACCGGCAAGCCCGGCGCCAAGCGAGGTGCCAGGCCGGCCACGAAGCCGGCCGGCAAACCTGGCACCGCTGGCAAGCCCGGCACCAGCGTCAAAGGGCCGGCAGATCAGCGCCATGCACAAGATGGTGGCCGCCTTCGTCGCCGTTTTCGTGGTCGGCGTCCTGGCCGGCTCCGCGGAGATAGCGATGCACGGAATGCCGTTCTTCGTCTTCCGGGCCAACGGCGCCGGCGCATCGCTCACCGGCCCCAAGGAGGACCAGGGGCCGGGCCAGCCAGACGCGCCGGGAACGCACCACAAGGCGCCCGCGGCGACGCCGAGCGCCACGGCAAAGGCGCACGGGCACGGCGCGAAGGCCAAGGGGCACAAGTCCGGGGCCAAGAACCCGCAAGGGAAGTCCCAGGGCAAGCAGCCCAAGGGCCAGCAGAGCCCTAAGCCAGCCAAGTCCAACTAAGCCGGCACTCCGGGTCGCTGCACGGACCACCGTTCGACCCGACGGAAGGAGAGCCACAGATGGCCAGAACCGCCGCGGACCGCTCGGCCCGCCAGCAGCCGAGCCACCGATTCCTGGCTGTCCGAGGAGCTCACATTCTCGGCCGGGACCATCAGGAAGCGGTCGCTCGCGCTCATTGTCCTGCGCCTCCCCGCCCTCATCCCGCTGTTTTTCATCCTGCGCGGATGGCTGTCGCTGAACGCCAAGGACGTGCTGACCAACACCGAGGCCGACGTGCTGGGCACCGGCGGGGAGATCTGCTTCTTCGTGGCCATCTCGATCACCCCGTTGATCACGCTGACCGGCCAGCACTGGATCGCGCCGCTCCGGCGCTGGTACGGCATCATGTTCGCGGTCATCGGCATCGCGGACACGATCACCGCGTCCATCACCGGCGACTTCGCCGGCGGCGTGATCGGGCGGGTCGCCGGGCACTCTTTCCTCGTCGTCGGGCTGTTCATCATCCTGCTGGCGCTGCCGCTGCTGGCCACGGCCAACACCCCCGCGCAGCGGAAGCTGGGGAAGTACTGGAAACGGCTGCAACGGATGACCTACGTCATCTGGGGCCTGGTGGTGCTGCACCTGTTGCTGCTCGACGGGTTCACGCCGTTCGGCGCGCCGGAGGGCGACGGCGACCCGATCATGCACCAGCGCTTCTACCAAGCCGTAGCGATCAGCATCCCGCTGATCGTTCTCCGGCTGCCGCCCGTGCGGCGCTGGGTCGGCGAACAGCGGGCCGCCGGCCGGCAACACCTCGTCTACTTCGTCATGCTTCCGCTGATCGTGCTGTTCCTTCTCGGCTTCATCTACATCATCAACGAAGAGATCTTCACCGGGACCATGGTCGTGACCATGCGCCCTCCGGACAACTGACCCGCCAGCCCGGACCACGCCCCAAGACCAGGCGCCCGGCCCGCCCCCCGCTTCCGGGCCGGGCGCCTTCCCTTGCTGCGCCCTGTTACCTAGTGGGCATCGGATCCACCTCTAGGCTCTCCTCGCCTTCCAGGAGGGCCGGGGCACGTTCCAGGACGTCCGGTCGGACGGCACCCAGAACCACCGCGTAGATCACTCCGACGGCGATCAGGGCCAGGGTCAGCCACGGCAGCGTGTTGAACGGGCTCGGCTGGCCGGGCCGCAGGTCACCCCAGATCGGGATGAGGAGCACCGCGGCCCCGACGACCGGGGTGACCAGCCACAGCCAGGCGTTCTTGTGGATGCCATGGCGGCGGAACTTGACCCATTCCACGATCAGCGCCACGTTCGCGGCCAGGTACATGATGATCAGCCCGAGGATCCCGTAGGTGCCTAGGAAGCCGGACGCGGTGCCCGGGTCGGTGAACGCCGTGGAGACGACGCCGATCAGGATGCTCGGCGCGACGAAGGCGATCGCGGCCGCCGCGGGCGTGCGGAACCTGGGGGTCACCGCAGCCAGAGCGTGCGTCCACAGGCCGCCCCGGGCACCGGCGAAGATAACCCGCGAGGTCTGCGTGTTCGCCGCCACGTAGGAACTCGTCACGCTGGACAGGAACACCCAGGTGATCAGCGGGGCGACGAAGGGAATGAACGCATGGGCCGCGGTATGGAACGGGTTGGGGTCGGCCGCCAGCGCCGAGGCACGCCCGACGCCGAACGCGGTGACCAGGGCGTAGGACCCGATCACGTAGATGATGCCGCTGACGACGACCGCACCCAAGACCGCCAGGGGAACGTTGCGTCGCGGGTTGCGGGTCTCCTCGGCCAGCGGGGCCGCCGCCTCGAACCCGCCGAAGGCCAGCACCGCCAGGCTGAACGCGAGCAGCACGTCCTTGGAGCCGCCCGGCCACTGGAACGGCGTCGCGGACAGGCCGTTGTGACCGCCCCTGACCAGGATCGTCAGGCTGAGCGCGAGCAGCAGGACCACCTCGAACACATACAGCGCCACCGTGACGCGGACGCCGAACTTCAGGCCCACGATCACCGGCGCGACCACAAGCGCGCCGTAGACGATCGTGACGATCTGGGTGATGCCCCAGATATGCGGGTCGCCGAGCACGTTCTGCACGATGTACTGGCCGACGAAGATGTAGATGCCGCCGAACGCGATGATGTAGCCGAGGATCGTGATCACGCCGATGGCGGTCGCGACCTTGGTGCCGATCGCCTTGGTGATGTAGGTGATGAACGAGCCGGCGCTGGGGTAGACGCCGGCGAACTGGGCCAGGCTGCTCGCCGTGGCGCCCATCCCGACCATGGAGATGAGGAAGATCAGTGGCGCGGACGCGCCCGCCAGGGCGACCATGACGCCCGTGGTGAAGAACAGGTTGAACGCCGGTGCCACCTGTGCCAGCCCCGGCATGATCACACCGAACAGCCCGAGCTGGCCTCGTTGCAGGGCCTGGGGGGAGTTGGCCATCGCTAGCCCCTTCCGTGTCGCTTGGTGAATTCGAGGAAGGTCTGGTTGAACTCGGCTGGGTGCTCCCAGAGGCAGGCATGGCCACCCTTGGTCGTGGCCCATTCGGCACCGGGGACCAGGCCGGCGATCTGCCGGGACAGCGAGACCGGGATGAGGATGTCCTGCTCACCGGCCAGTACCAGGGCGGGGACGCCGAGCTGGCCCAGCCGCGCGGTCGTGTCGTGCTGCTGGATCACCGCGAGCTGCGCAAGGTAGGCGTGGGCCGGCTGGTCCATGTAGCGCATGGCGGTCTCGAACTCGGCGGCCTCCTCGGGCCGCTCGGAGAAGAACGGGACGGTGAACGCCCATAGCGTGACGTCCCGCATGATGAACGGGACGCCGGTGACCGGCGCCATGGCCTCCCACATGGCGAACATCCGGGAGCAGAACGGCCCGGGCGCCGCGTAGGTGCAGGCGAACGTGGCGGTCCGCAGGTCGCTGCCATAGGCCAGGGCGTACTCCTGGGCGATCATGCCGCCCATGGACACGCCCATCAGGTGGAAGTCGCTGATGCCGAGCGAATCCACCAGGGCCTTCGCGTCGTCGGCGAGCATCCGGCTGGAGTAGGGGCCGGCTGGCTTGGAGCTGGCCCCGATCCCCCGGTTGTCGAACCGGAGCACCCGATAGCCGGCCCCGAGGAAGTCATCCATCTGGAAGGCCCAGGTCTCCAGGTCGTCGGCCAGGCCGTTGATCAGGACGATGGTCTCGGGGCCGTCACCCTCCAGCTTGTAGTTCACATCGATGTCATTGACCCTGGTCATGGGCATTGCTTTCTCCTCCAGATCGGACCCGGATCCGGGCGTGCAGTTCGGAGAGCATTTCCTCGGTCAGTGAGAAGTGCCGGGCGGCCAGGCTGGCCGCCCGCTCGGGGTCGCCCGCGATGACCGCCTCGGCCAGTTCGGGATGCTGGTGTACGGCCCGCCGCCGTACCTCGGGTGTGTAGGGCTCGGCGTCGAAGCCGAAACTGACCTCCCGGCGGATCCGGGCACTCAGTTCGGCCAGCCTGCCGTTGTGCGCCGCCCGCGCGATCGCCTGGTGCAGCGCCTGGTCGGCGAGCCGCGAGGCGTCCCGGTCTGCGGCCTGGGAGTACCTGGCCACGGCCTCGCGTATTGCATGAACGTCGCTTTCCTCGCGCCGCACCGCCGCGGTGCGCGCGATGAGCTGCTCGACGAGCTGCCGGAAATCAAGCAGCTCGGTGAGCTGCGCCCAGGCCGGCACCAGGGTGCGGCGGATCATCTCGTCCGAGCCGGGCCCCTGGCTGGTGCGGACGAACGTGCCGCCGCCGCGGCCGCGCCTGGCGGTCACGTACCCGGCCGCCTGGAGGCGCTGCAGCGCCTCGCGCACCGTGGTCCGGCTGACCTCGAGCATGGCGGCGAGTTCCCGCTCGGGCGGCAGCCGCTGCCCGGGGACGAACTCGCCGAGCGCGATCGCGGTGACGAACCGTTCCGCGATGCGCTCGCCCGCGGTCTGCAGTGTGATGGGCGCAAGCAGCGTGCCGAACTGGTCACCAGCCTGCCCGCGCACACCGGCGTCCGTCATGACCGGACCCGCTGGCGGGCATGGGCGCGATAGGCGCCGGGCAGGCCGCCGCTGGCGAAGAATGACGAGATGAACCTGGCCAGGGTCCGGGCGCCGTGCACGATGCTGGCCAGTTCGACGGCTTCGTCGGGGGCGTGGATGTTGCGCGCCGTGGGGCCGTAGGCCAGGGCCGGCCGACCGAATTGGTTGAGGTAGTAGCGGGCGTCGGTGGTGCTGCCGAGCACCCGGTGCGCGGGCCGGTCACCGTGCGCGCTCCCGTGCGCGTCCGCGACCGCGGTCACCAGCGGGTGGTCGTGCCGGAGCAGGTAGCCCTGGGCGCGGAAGCCGGTCTGGCGCAGCACCGGCGGGTGCCCGGCGAGCCACGGGTCGGCGGCGGCGGCGCGCAGCACCGCGGTGCGGACCTGGTCGAACGCCTCGTTCGCGGTCCACCGCCGCGGGTAGCCGACGCGGACGCCCACGCGGGCCCGCGCCGGGACGCTGGAGGCCCAGTCGCCGGCCAGGACCGTGCCCGCGTTGACGTTGTAGGGCCTGGCGACCGCGGCGAACGCCGGGTCGCCGGTGTCCCTGGCAAGGTCTTCCTCCAGATCGGCCAGGGCCTTCAGGATGACGGGGACGCCGTACACCGGGTTGACCGCGCGGTCCGCGGATTCGGCGTGCGCGGGGACGCCCGGTACCTCGATCTCGGCCCACAAGATGCCCACGCCACCGAGCAGCAGGTCAAGGCCGGTGGGTTCGAGCAGCACCACGGCGTCACCGAGGACCCCGGCGTCGCAGGCAGCCAAGGTGCCGTTGCCGGTGCACTCCTCCTCGATGACGGACAGGAAACCCAGTTCGCCGGTGAGGGCCCCGGGCATGGCCCGGCGCAGCGCGGCCACCGCCAGCAGGCCCATGGCGAAGCCGCCCTTCATGTCGCCCGTGCCGCGGCCGCGCATCCAGCCGCCGGAGGTGACCGGCCCGAACGGATCGCCTGACCACACCGCCGCCTCGGCCGGCACCACGTCGACGTGCCCGTTGAACAGCAGCGACGGCGAGGCACCGGGGTTGAGCCGGCCGAGGACGTTGTCCCGGCCGGCATAGGAGCACTGCGGCACGCCCGCCGCCGGATGTGCCGCGGTCCGCTCCGGAACCGGAACCCGGCTCACCGCAAAGCCGAGCCTGGCCAGTTCCCCGGCCACGACGTCCTGCGCTCCCGCCTCGTTGCCCACCGTGCTGGGGGCGCGGACCAGCCGCTCGAGAAAGGCGAAAGCGGAGTCCGCTTCGGCCTCGATGGCGCGGTCGACCGCGTCCAGGTGCTGCGCCGTCCCGGGCATGACCCTCCCGCACGGTCTAAAGGACCGATTTTTAGACCATTGTGCGGATTCGTAAAGACATGGTCAAGAGGCGAGAGGCGAAGCGGAGGTAGTTCCCGGGAGGCCGGGCTGGCGGGTCAGGTGGGATTGCCGGAGGCTTGGCGGCGTTCGGGCTCACGTCCGGGGGGCTGAGTGGGGCGCTGGCGGGCGGGCGCCGGGGGAATGGCGCGGTCTCGGGGATGGCCGGGGGCCAGGGTGAACCTGGCGCCGTGGTGGGCGAGCTCCAGCGGGTCGCCGTCGGCCAGCTGGTAGCGGGCGCGCTGCTGGGTGACCTCGACGCGCAGGCGGTTCCCGCGGATGAGGAGGGTGAAGGCGAGGCGGGCGAGGCCTTCGGGGAGGCGGGGGGTGAAGCGGATCACGCCGTCGTGGTGGTAACGCAGGCCCGCGAAACCGCAGACCAGCGCGAGCCAGGAGCCCGCGAGCGAGGCGATGTGCACGCCGTCGCTGGTGTTGTGTTCCAGGTCCTGCAGGTCCATCAGCGCGGCCTCGCCCAGGTAGTCGAAGGCCAGGCTGAGGTGCCCGGTCTCGGCCGCGATGACCGCCTGCGTACAGGCGGACAGCGAGGAGTCCCGCACGGTGAGCGGTTCGTAATAGGCGAAGTTCCGCACCTTCTGCTCCGCCGTGAAGTCGGTGTCGCACAGGTGCATGGCGAGCACCAGGTCGGCCTGCTTGACGACCTGCTTGCGGTACAGGTCGAAGTAGGGATAGTTGAGCAGCAGTGGGTAGTGGTCGGGCGGGGTGCCCGCGAAGTCCCAGACCTGATGCCTGGTGAACCCCTCGGCCTGCGGGTGCACTTCCAGCGCCTCGTCGTACGGGATGTGCATGGATTCGGCGGCGTCCCGCCAGCCTGCCGACTCCTCCGCGCCGATGCCGAGCTCCCGGGCCCGGTCCGGGTAGGTCTCTGCCGCCGTCGCGGCTGCCAGCAGGTTCTGGCGCGCCATCAGGTTGGTGTAGATGTTGTCGTCGGAGACGGCGCTGTACTCGTCCGGGCCGGTGACCCCGTCGATATGGAACCGGCCCGTGGCATCGTGATGGCCGAGCGACCGCCACAGCCGCGCGGTGTGGGCCAGCAGGTCCATTCCGGTCGTGCGGGCGAACTCCGCGTCGCCGGTGGCGTCGACGTAACGGATCACCGCGTCGGCGATGTCGGCGTTGACATGGAACGCGGCGGTGCCGGCGGCCAGTACCCCGAGCACTCCTGGCCGTCGATCGTCCGCCAGGGGAAGGCAGCGCCCGCCAGGCCCAGCTGGGCCGCGTGGTCCAAGGCGGCGGGCAGCGTGTCGTGCCGCCAGCGCAGCACGCTGGCGGCCGCGTCGGGCGCGGTGAGCGTGAGCACGGGCAGGACAAAGGTTTCGGTGTCCCAGAAGGCGTGCCCGTCGTAACCAGGACCGGTCAGGCCCTTGGCCGGGATCGGGCGGTTCTCCCCACGCACGCCGGCCTGCAGCACGTGGAACAGCCCGAACCGCACGGCCTGCTGGACCTCGGCATCCCCGTCCAGTTCCACATCAGCGCAGTCCCAGAAGTCGTCGAGGAACCGGCGCTGGTCGGCCAGCAGGCCATCCCAGCCGGCCTGCCGTGCCGCGGTCAGGGCGGCCCATACCTGATCCCGGACCCCGTTCAGCGACCGCACCCCGGACCAGCCGTGGGCGACGAACTTGATCACGCTCAGCCGCTGCCCGGGTGCCACGACCGCCGCCGCGGTGACCAGCGCGCCGTCGGTGAAGGACTGCGACTCCACGCGGACGTCCGGCCCGTCGACCAGATGGTCCATGGCGGTGGCGACGCGCAGCCCGCTGCGGGTGGTCCGGTGCACAAGGACCGCGGCCTGGTCGCGAGCGGCGTGAAACTCCTGCACCAGCGGCTGGCCGATGCCCATGCCGTGCCTGGGGTCGCCGGTACCGTCCGGCAGTTGCTCGTTGGCCACCAGTTCGGACTGGACGGCGATCCGGATCGGGCCCTCCAGTGGCTCCACCTCGTAGCGGATCGCGGCGATCGCCCGCTGGGTGAACGACACCAGCCGGTCGGAGGACATCCGTATGCCGGTGCCTGCCGGGGAGACCCATTCCGCGCGGCGGCTGAGCACCCCCGACTTGAAGTCAAGCACGCGCTCGTGTGAGCGCAGCGTGCCGTACCTGACGTCGAACGGCTCGTCATCGACGAACAACCGGATCAGCTTGCCGTTGGTGACGTTGATCACCGTCTGCCCGGATTGCGGCAGGCCGTAGGCGGCCTCCGCGGCGACCAGCGGCCAGCTCTCATAGACGCCGTTGAGGTAGCTGCCCGGCATGCCGTGCGGTTCGCCCTCGTCGAGGTTGGCCCGCCAGCCGATGTGCCCGTTGGACAGCGCGAACACCGACTCGGTCTGCGCCAGCACGTCCAGGTCCAGTGCCTTCTCGCGCAGGCACCACGGTTCCACGTGGAACACCGGATGCTGGATCACGGGCGGTCCAGCAACTCGGCGAGGTCGCTCACCACTACATCCGCGCCGTGCTCGGCCAGCGCGTCCGCCTGCCCGAGCCGGTCCACCCCGACCACGAACCCGAACCGGCCGGCCCGGCCGGCCGCCACCCCGGCCAGCGCGTCCTCGAAGACCGCGGCCATCCTGGGCTCCAGCCCGAGGGCCCGGGCCCCGGCCAGGTACGCGTCCGGGGCAGGCTTGCCCCGCAGGTGCTCCCGCTCGACGGTCAGGCCGTCGATGTGTGTCTCGAACATGTCCTCGAGCCCCGCCGCGGCGAGCACATCGCGGCAGTTGGCACTCGACGTCACGACCGCACGGCGCAGGCCGGCGTCGCGGACGGCGTGCACGTAGCGCACCGAGCCCGGATATGCCGCCACCCCGTCCTCACGGATCCGGCGCAGCAGGATCTCGTTCTTGCGGTTGGACAGGCCCCCGACGGTCTCCGCGTCCGGCGGGTCGCCCGGGCTGCCCTCGGGCAGTTCGATACCACGCGACTGCAGGAAGGAGCGGGTCCCGTCGGCCCGTGGCTTCCCATCGACGAAGTTCTCGTAGTCAGCGACGCGGTCGAACGGCACGAAGGGCTCGCCCGTCCGCCGGGAACGCTCGCGCAGGTAGCCGTCGAACATCTCCTGCCATGCGGCATCGTGCACCTGTGCGGTCTTGGTGAGCACGCCGTCCAGGTCGAACAGGCAGCCGCGAATGCCGTCAGGTAGCCCCAGCACGTGATCAAGCCTAACCAGGCCCGGCCACGCCAGCACCCGGCCGGCTCGTGTTCACCACCCGTAGATCCGGACCGGCAGTTCACGCATGGGCAACTGGTCCGGGCCGGGATAGGTGACCACCAGCACGATGTCATCGGGATCCCGGGCCTCGACCACCGTCCGCCCGCCGTTGCTGCGGGTGTCTCGATGGGCCCCGCGATCTATGAGTGTGCGCTCACACCTGGCCAGGTCCTCCTCTCCGGCGGCGGTCCAGACGGCGTACTGGACGCCCACGGACCCGAGCGGATGTGGTGCGGTCTGGCCCATGGCACGCAGGATCAGCCCCGCGCCCGCGGGACTGGTAAGCAGCGCAGCCGTCGGGCTGCGGTCGGCAGCCTCCAGCGCCAGGACGTCGGTGTAGAACTCCACCGACCTGTCCAGATCGTGTACGAACATGACCACAGAGCCGAGCCGGGCTCCCTGTGCCATCTGCCGGACCTCCCATCCCGCGGACCCCGCCGGGCGAAGCCTGTCAGCACCAGTCTGGCCTGCCGGCTCACCCGGGGCGACCGCACCTGCTCACACCGGCGCCTGGCGTGGCCAGCGGCCGACCGGCCGGGCGTACCGTACCCTGATGCCGCTACCAACGGCTCCGGCCAGGGCGGAGGAAGCCGGCCGATGACGGCGGAAGACGCCGGACGGCCGCCAGAGGTCATCCGGCGGCGCGAAGTGCGGCACACCAGCGCCAGGTCCCTGCTCATGACCGTGCTCGGGGAGTTCGTGCTGCCCGGCCTGGCCCGTCTGGACGTGGATGCTGGTCGACACGCTGGCCGGGTTCGGGGTATCGGAGAAGTCGGCCCGCCAGGCGCTCGCCCGTGCCGCAGCCGAAGGGCTGCTGGTGTCCGAACGGGTGGGCCGGCGGACCCGCTGGGAACTGACGCCCGCGGCGCGCCGGCTGCTCAGTGAGGGTGCCAGGCGCATCTACGAGTTCGGCCGCAGCGAGCGCCCGTGGGATGGCCGCTGGCTGCTGCTCCTTGTTTCGGTGCCGGAGTCCAAGCGGGACCTGCGGCACCGGCTCAGGACCCGGCTGAGCTGGGCGGGATTCGGCTCCCCCGAGGCTGGCGTGTGGATCTCACCGGATCTCGGCCGGGAGGACGAGGCGCTGGATGTCGTCAAGGAACTTGGTCTCGCCGCGTCCGCGATGTCATTCACCGCGGCTTTCGGCCGCATCGGCGGGCAGGACGAGATGGTGAGCCGGGCGTGGGACCTGACCGGGCTGGAAGAGCGTTACGAGGCGTTCCTTGCCTACTTCGGCACGCTGGAACCGGCAGGCCGGGCCGAGGCGCTGCACGCCCAGACCAGGCTGGTGCACGAATGGCGCCGCTTCCCGTTCCTCGACCCCCTGCTTCCCCCTGCTCTGCTGCCGGCCAACTGGAGCGGGGCCAAGGCGGCCGAGTTGTTCCACCGCAAGCACGGCGAGTGGGGTCCGGCGGCGAGCCAGCACTGGGATGAGATGAGCTGAGGCCGCCGCTGATCCGGCTTTGATGGCCGGGGTGATGGCCGTCCCGGGGGTCTGACGGCGGGTCTTGTGCCTGATGCCAGTCCCCGGTGCGCGGCACTGCCCCGCTGATCATGACGCCCCCCGGGGGCTAGGCAGCGGCGCGGTCCGGGGTGTGGGCCGGGGTGTGGGCCGGGGTGCGGGCGCGGGCAGCGTGGCGGGTGAGGGCCTCGGCGAAGGCGGTGCGGGTACGGAGGTAGGCGCGGGCCTCGGAGTGGTCGGGGGCGGCCGGCGGGCGCTTGGCGGTCCACCACAACGGGACCGCGATGAACGCGATGAGGAAGGGCAGAGTCAGCAGGATATTGGCCCAGAGTATGGCGGTCATGGTGTGTACTCCTCCGATCTCTTCCGGCAGGCGGTCTGCCGGGTTCGGACACACCTGAGGCAACCAAGCGCGGTTCTGCTGGCCGTTGGCAGAGCTTCTGCGATTCCTCTGAACCTCAGACCAGGGACTCTTGGGGTGCCTGGGGCCGGGCGTTTGACGGGAGCAGCGGCCGCGATCTAACGTTAACATTTGTTTTCCTTAGAAGCGGACCTCGCACTTCCGGGTGTGGCGGCCGGGTACCGGTAACCCGCGGGGCGCACGAGCCAAGTAGGAGCCGATGACTGCCGAGAACGTGGTGCCGCTGCGTACCGCTCCCCGCATCGATCGGCCACGGGCAGAACGCGCCGTGGCCGAACTACTCGCCGCCCTCGGATACCCGGTCGAGGGTGAGCACCGGGTGATGACCCCGCAACGCGTCGCGAGCGCGTTCGCCGAGATGCTCACGCCGTCGGCGTTCCTGCCCACCACCTTCGGCAACGACGAGGGCTACGACGAACTCGTGGTGGCCAGGGAGGTGCCGTTCCGCTCGCTGTGTGAGCACCACCTGCTGCCGTTCTACGGCTACGCGCACGTGGGCTACCTGCCCGGGAGCAGGATCGTGGGCCTGTCCAAGCTGGCCCGGGTGGTGGAGCACTTCGCCGCCGGGCTGCAGGTGCAGGAACGGCTCACCCAGCAGGTCGCGGACTGGCTGGCGGGCCACCTCGGTGCGCGCGGCGTGGGCGTGGTACTCGAGGCCGAGCACCTGTGCATGACGCTGCGTGGCGTCCGGGCCCGCGGGTCCCGCACGGTGACCAGCGCGCTGCGCGGGGAGTTGCGCACCGATGCCCGGTCGCGTGGCGAGTTTCTGGCCCTCACCAGGCACGCACAGTAACGGCGTACTCGCTCCTACGATGAATAGCATGCCCGCCGGCCGGAAGCAGCCGGGCCCGCCGCCCGGTGGCCTCGACGCGCTCGCCGCCCTGGGTGAGCCGACCCGGCGCGCGCTCTACGGCTTCGTCGTGGCGCAGGACCGCCCGGTGTCCCGCGACGAAGCTGCCGCCGCGACCGGCACCAAGCGGGCAACGGCCACCTTCCACCTGGAGCGGCTCGTCGACGACGGCCTGCTGGAGGCCCGGTTCGCCCGGGTCTCCGGGAGGACCGGGCCGGGCGCGGGCCGGACTGCCAAGCTGTACGAACGGGCGGCCAGGCAGTTCGCCGTATCGCTGCCGCCGCGCCAGTACGAGATCGCCGGGGAGGTGCTGGCCAGCGCGCTGGAACTGCTCCAGTGCCGGGCCGCACCGGCCGGCGAGGCCGTCGCGCAGGCCGCCAGTCAGGCGGGCCGGCAACTCACCGCAGGTAGCACGGACCTGGCCGAACTGCTCAGCAGCGTCGGGTTACGAGCCGAGGCAGGGTCCCGGGGGGTGCATTCACCTGGCCAACTGCCCATTCCACGAACTGGTCGCCCGCCATCCCGGCCTGGTCTGCACGATGAACCTGCACCTGCTCGGCGGCCTCCTTGGCGAACTCGGCAACGGCGCGCAGGCGCGGCTCGACCCGGCCGAGGGGCGCTGCTGCGTCACGATCGACCTGCCCTGAGACCGCGCTGCGGGCCCCGGCCCCGCCACGCCGCGCTCTGCTGGCCCCGGCCCCGCCACCCCGCGCTCGCTGGCCCCGGCCCCGCCACCCCGCGCTCTCGCTAGCCCCAACCCCGCAAGGCCGGCCCGGGCCCGCGGCCCGCGATCGGTAGGCTGCTGCGACATGATCGTGGTGCTGGCTGGGACCTCCGGGATCGGCAAAACGACCATCGGTAATGTCCTGGCTGCCCGCTTGGGCTGGGTCTTCGAGGACTCCGATGCGCTCCATACGCCCGCCCAGATCGCCAAGATGGAGTCCGGGCAGCCGCTGACCGACGCCGACCGGTGGCCCTGGCTTGAGACGGTCGCCGCCTGGATGGACCAGCGGATCGCGGCGGGCGAGTCCGCCGTGCTCGCATGTTCCGCGCTCAAGCGCTCCTACCGCGAGTTTCTCTACCGCGGCAGGCCAGCGGTCCGGATTGTGCTCCTGGTGGCCGATGCGGAGACGCTCGCGGCCAGGCTGGGCGGGCGGCGCGGCCACTTCTTTCCCGCACGGCTGCTGCAGAGCCAGCTTGCCGACCTGCAAATGCCCGATGATGCCGAACGGACCTACGTGGTGCTCGCCGTCCGCCCGCCGGCCGAGATCGCAGACGAGATCATCCGCCGCCTTGGCCTGACCGGGGCCGGCGGCTGATCGCCTCCGGGCGCGCCCGGGCCGGGCACCTGGGCACCGGCTACGCTGGGCTCACCCGACGGGACGAAAGACGGCGCGATGAAGCTCAAGCTGGACCTGCACGATATCTATAACCGGGGCCATGACATCGACCGCGCGCTGCGGGACATCATCGACGAGGCGGTGGCAAAGAAGGCGCCGATGATCGAGATCATTCCCGGTAAAGGGTCAGGCCAGCTCAAGAAGCGGGTTCTCAGGTTCCTCGATCAAAAGGAGATTAAGGCCCTGTATCACCGTGTCGAGAAAGACTCCAAGAATTATGGCCGGCTTTTTGTGCATTTCCGCTGGAAATAGCAGCCGGCCGGCAGAGCCGTTGCTGGCCCGCGCCCGTTACCGCACCACGCCCTAGCCGGTCACCGCCACCGGGCCTGCGGCGCGATCCGCCCGGGATCCCACCTGATGCGGCCGATCGCGGCCATTACGAGTGGTCCCGGTGGCGTCGCCGCCCGTCGCCAGACCGAGGGCTTGCGGTGCCGTGCCGGAGCACGATGGTGCGCCCTTGCTTCGGCATACCTCGGTTCCGGGGCGTATTCAGACTGCCACACACACCCCATATCCCTCCCCCTTACCATCACCGTTCAAGGGCCGGAAGTCCATGCGAAACGACCCGGATCAACCCAGAACGGCTTACGCCGCGTGAAAGCGGCGTCTTCCCCCCCGGAAGAGGGCGGCGGGATTCCTCCTCCGTCCCCGGCGGGCCGCTGCGGGCGCGCCGAGTCTGCCAGCAATCATGGTGGCATGGATTCTGTGCGAGTGTCTAGCGGACCGGGGAACGTATACCACTTGACCGGCCATTCAAGTTACGCAGGTGATATCGCCATTACTTCGAATTGACCTAGTACTTGGGCCAATCAGCGAATCGTGAAATGCCGGCTCAGGTGTTCATTCCCGTCCATAGCGGACCTGGCCGGGGCGACCGCCTTGCGCCGCCACGGTGTCCGTTATGCCAAGATGAGGCATGCGTTTCCTGCTTCGCGTGCTGGCCTCGGCGGCTGCCCTGGCCATAGCGACGGCGGTCGTGCCCGGTATCCAACTGCAGACCGCGTCGCTGGGAAAGAAGACACTCACGCTGATCGGGGTTGCCTTGATCTTCGGCGTGATCAACGCGGTACTCAAGCCGATCGTCAAGATAGTCGGCTGTGCGTTCTACGTGCTCACACTCGGCCTCATCGGCCTGGTCGTCAACGCCCTGCTGCTCTGGCTCACCAGCTGGCTGGCAGGCAAACTCCATCTGCCGTTCCACATCACGGGGTTCTGGCCGGCCTTCTGGGGCGCGATCATCGTGGGCGTGGTGAGCTGGCTGCTGGGCATCCTGATCAGGGACAGCAATAACAAGGGGCCCTTGCCGGACAGCGCACCCGCGTGACGATGGCATCCGTGCCCGACGGTTGGCAGAGCCCCGGCCGAACGCCCGTCTCGTTGAACCCGGCCCGCCGGTACAGTTCGCGGGGCGCGGGATTGTCGGCAGGGACGTAGCGAAAGACCTGTTATCCGGCAACCTGCCGGTACAGCAGGGGGCGGCGGTCGGTGAACACATCGTTGTGCGCGCTGATCTGCTTGTTCCTGGCGCGTGCCAACTCGCAGGACGCCACGAGGACGGCGGGCTCGTCCGCGGTGACCGGGCCGGCCATCGGATAACCGTCCGGTCCCACGATGACGGTGCCGCCGACCCAGGACACCCCCCGCTCCACGCGGCACCGGTCCGCCACGGCGATGAACACACCGTTCACGCAGGCGTCCGCCTGCACCCGGACCACGTCGCAGGGCCGCTCGCCCGCGGGCACCGGCATGGCGGGCCAGTTCACCGGTGCCGCGATGAGGTCCGCACCGGCCAGGGCGGTGAGCCTGACCCACTCGGGGAACTCCAGGTCGTAGCAGATCATCAGGCCCGCCCGGCCGAACGGCAGGTCCACGACGGGCGGCGGCGCGTCACCCGGGGTGAAGACGAGCTTCTCGGCATCCCATAGGTGCGCCTTGCGGTAGACGGCCAGGACCCCGCCCGGGCCGACGAGGGCGGCGCTGTTGTAGAGCAAGCCGTCGTCGCCCAGCTCACAGAACCCGCCCGCGATCGTCGTGCGGTGTCCCGCGGCGAGTGCCTGCCACTCGCGCAGCGTCGGGCTGTCGGCGGCCGGGGTGGCCAGCTTGCGTGCCTCCGCCTCACCGGTGAACACGTAACCGCTGTCGCACAGTTCCGGCAGCACCACGAGTTCGGCGCCCTGGCCCGCGGCCGCCACGACCGCGGCCGCGGCGGCGGCCCGGTTCGCCTCGACCTCGCCGACCGCGAGTCCGAGCTGGCACACCGCAACAACGGTCATCGGCGGTGCCCTCTTTACAGGTGGGCAGGGAGCCCGAAGACGGGGAAGAGGCTCTCGGCGTCCAGGAAGAAGTGCATCCCGGCGATGCGATCACCGGAGACCTCCAGCACCTGCAGCGCCCAGGCCTTGTGCCCGCCTGCGGGGTCGCGGCGGTACTGCCCGTACCCGGGGCAGCCATTGGCCATGACCGGCACCAGCCGTGATCCACGGCACTCGCTCGGCCCGGGCCGCACCATCCAGGCGGTGATGTTTCGTGCCCCCGCGATCCACATGGCGAACGGCGGCATCGACTGGACGGCGTCCTCGTGCAGCAGGGTCACCAGGCTGGCCATGTCGTAACGCTCGAACGCGTTCACGTACCTGGCGAGCAGGGAGGCCTGGCCGGCGGTCACTTTCCGGGGCCGGTCGGTGTCCGGGAGCGCGGCAAGGGTCGCCCGGGCCCGCTGCAACGCACTGTTGACCGCGGCCACGCTGGTGTCCAGCAGTTCGGCGGTCTCCGCGGCCGGCCACCGCAGCACCTCACAGAGGATGAGCACCGCCCGCTGCCGCGCGGGCAGGTGCTGCAGCGCGGTGACGAACGCCAGGCGGACCGTGTCCCTGGCAACCGCTATCTCAGCCGGATCCCCGTCCTCGGGAAGTACCCTTGCGTCGGGGATCGGCGAGACCCACAGATGCTCGGGCAGCATGCCGCCGAGGTGCCCCTCATCGGGCGGGGAGGGCGGTCCGAGTTCCATCGGCCGGGCCCGCCGCTTGCGCCCGCGGAGCATGTCCACGCACACGTTGGTGGCGATCCGGTAGAGCCAGGACCGCACGCTCGCCCGGCCTTCGAAGCGGTCCGCCGACCGCCACGCCCGGAGCATCGTGTCCTGAACTGCGTCCTCGGCCTCAAAGCCGGAGCCGAGCATCCGGTAGCAATACCCGGTCAGCTCGCGCCGGTATGCCTCGAGTTCGTCTGGCTGGACACGGGGCAGCGTGCCCGCCTCAGGTGTGCTGGCCATAGGTGTTTCATCTTAGGCGGGCCTGCCGACAGTTCTTCCCGGGCAGTCACTCGTCCCACATGAAGAAGCCCCACGCCGTGTGCTCGGCCTCGTCCTCGTCAGGCCAGGGCTCCGGCGGCTGGCGGGACGGCTGCCGCTCCTGCGATGGCCGCGCCGAAGCGGGCCGGGGCGGGCCGGGGTGTGGCTGCCCCGGGTGCCGCTCGCCCGGATACTGATCCTCGGAGTACCGCTCCTCCGGGTATCGCTGCCCGGGGTACCGCCCGTCCGGGTACTGCCCGGGGTACCGCCCGTCCGGGTACTGCCCGGGGTACCGCAGGGGCGGTTCCGGCAGGCCGGCGCGCGGTCCCATCGGCTGATACCCGGGTTGCGCCTCGGCGCGGCGCCGGGCCGAGGTGGCCGAGGCTGCCTGCCGTGGGTCTTCGACGTCCTTCCGCGTCACCGCGAGGTAGGCGACAAGGATCACGATCACGACGGTCAGCACCAGGGCGACCGGCCCGTGTCCCATGCCCAGGCCACCCACCGAGTGCGGGAAGGCTATGTAGTCCGCGAACGACGCACCGACCGGCCGGGTCAGCACGTAGGCGATCCAGAAGGCCAGGATCGGGTTCAGCCGGAACTTCCAGTGCGCCACCGCGACGGCCGCGAACGCGATCGAGAACCAGATGCCCGAGGCCAGGTAGCCGAGGTTCAGCGTCTTGGCGGTCAGGTCACCGGTCGCGGTGCCCATCGCGAACGTGGCCAGCACCGTGGCCCAGTAGAAAACCTCCCGCCGTGGCGTGCGGATGCTGTGGATGGACAGCGTCCCCTCGGTCCGGTACCAGAGGATGAAGATCACCGCGAGCACGACCGCATAGAACGCGGTGGACGCGATGTAGGGGACCCCGAACTTGATATGCAGCACGTCGGCGGCCTGGGTGCCGAACACGGCGACCATGACGACCGCGAGCCAGTAGATCCAGGCGTTGTAGGCCTTGGCCCGGAACTGGAGCACCATGGCGATCACGAAGCCGGCGAAGCCTAGCAGCACCGCGATCACCGGGTTGATCGTACGGACCATGTAGTCCGACGTTGCCTCGCCCATGGCGGTGCTCAGCAGCTTGATGATCCAGAAGTAGGCCGTGATGAGCGGGACCTTGCTCGCCGCGTATCCGGCCGGCGCCACGGGCCCGCCCCGCCGGGACTGACCCTCGTCCCACTGGGACCGACCTGTCCTCATGGCGGCAAGGATGCCACACGGATCCGCGTGCCCCCGGCGCTCTTTGCCTGAGCTTGTCATGCCCTGACAAGGGCATTCCCTGGTCAGTCAACTCGGGCCAGCGGGCGCCTGCTGGCGGGCGGTCCCGGCGGTCTGGGCGAGGTGGTCCGCGAACGCCCGCGCGGCCGGTGTGAGTGGCCGGCCGCGAGCCCGGATCAGCCCGATCGACGGATGTTCCGGTGCCCGGGCAAGCTCGCAGACACCGATCGCCGGGCCCGGGCCCCCCGCGGCCGACCGGGCGAGCAGCGCCACCCCCAGCCCGGCGGACACCAGATCCCTGATGCTGGCCGGGCTGTAGGTCTCGAACTCGACGCGCGGCACGAAACCCTCGGCCGCGGCGGCACCGGTGAGGATGGCACGCAGCCGACTATCGGCCGGCAGGCAGACGAACGGCTCGTCACCGGCGGCCGCGAGCGTCACGTCCGGGCGCGCGGCGAGCGGATGGCCCGGCGGGGTCACAAGTACCAGGCTCTCGGGCACCAGAGGGCGCGCCTGATAGGCGGCGGGCAGGTCGTCGTGTATCGGGCCGAGCACCAGGTCCACGTCGCCGGCGCCCAGCATGCCGAGCAGCTTGGCGATCAGGCCGGTATGCAGGGCGAGGCTCACGCCGGGGTAGCGGCGGCGGAACGATGCCAGGGAGGCCGGCAGGTCCAGCGACCCAAGCACCTGGGTCGCGCCGATCCGCACCCGCCCTCGGCGCACGGCGCTGAGTTCAGCCAGGTCGCCACGGGCGGCGTCAAGCTGGGCGAGCACCTGGCGGGCCCGGGACAGGAACAGCTCACCGGCGTGGGTCAGCGACACCCGGCGGGTGGTCCGCTCGAGCAGCACCGTACCGAGTTCGCTCTCAAGCCGCCTGATCTGCGCGGACACGGCCGGCTGCGCGACATGCAGCCGCTGGGCGGCCTTGGTGAAGCTGCCGTGGCGCACCACCGCGTCGAAGTAGGCAAGCTGCCGCAGCTCCACCTATCTAGAATGATCCGTTATAGGTGCGCTAGCAAATAGGTCTTGGACTTATCAGTAATCACTGCCGATGCTGGAGCCATGCGGCAACGACAGCTAGGCAGTGACGGGCTGGTGTGCTCAGCCCTCGGCATGGGGTGCATGGGCCTGTCCCAGGGATACGGGCCGGCCGACGACGACGAGTCCATCCGGGCGATCCGCCGGGCGGCCGAACTGGGCGTGACCATGTTCGATACCGCGATGAGCTACGGCCAGGGGCATAACGAACGGCTGATCGGCCGGGCGCTGGCCGGGCTGCCGTGGCGGCCCCAGGTCGCCACGAAATTCGGCATCACACGGGACGCGGCCGGTGTGCACCTCGACGGGCGGCCCGAGCATGTACGCGGCTACTGCGAGGCATCCCTGGCCCGGCTCGGCGTCGACGTCATCGACCTCTACTACCTGCACCGTCCCGACCCGCAGGTGCCGATCGCGGACACCATCGGCGCCATGGCCCGGCTTGTCACCGAGGGCAAGGCCCGCCATCTCGGGGTTTCCGAGGTCACCCCGGCGCAGCTCGATCAGGCGGCGGCGGTGCACCCGATCAGCGCGGTCCAGGTCGAATGGTCGCTGCTGTGGCGCGACCCGGAGGACGACATCATCCCTGCCGCACGCCGGCTGGGCACCGGGATCGTGCCCTACAGCCCGCTCGGCCGTGGGCTGCTCACCGCCACGCTGACCAGGCAGGACATCGACCGCAGCGACTTCCGCCGCAGCGACCCCCGGTTCCAGGGCACCGACCTGGACCAGAACCTGGCGCGGGTCGCCGCGCTGCGCCGCATCGCCGATGGGCTCAGGCTGACCCCGGCCCAGCTCGCGCTGGCATGGCTGCTCGCCCAGGGGCCAGATGTGGTGCCCATCCCCGGCACCCGCCGGCTCGACCGGATCGAGCAGAACGCCGCGGCGGCCGGCGTGGAGCTGACCGAGGACGGCTTGCGCAGCCTGGACGAGGCCGTGCCGCGGGCAGGGTGGGCCGGCGACCGGACTTCGTTCGCCGCGGTGGGCACCAGGCGAGCCGGGCCGCCGGACGGGTAACCCCGGAGCCACGTCCACCCTGGGGGTCACGATCGCTTAGGACGGCGGCGGGCAACTGCCCGGTGGCCACTCAGCGGACCGGGCGGCGGCTGGCCACGCCGCTGCGTATGGCATGTAAGAAGTGCCCTCGGACGGGAAGCGGCCGGGCCTGCGCCAGGTGCCGCCCTCGTCCGAGGGCACTCAGATCAGCGGGTCAGCGGGCTAGCAGTGCGGGTTGGGGATGATCTTGCTGGCGAGCTCGGCGAGGCCGAGGGCCGTGGTGAACGTGCCGTATTGCTTGTCCCCCCCGAAGCTCTTGCCGTTGGTCATCTGCCCGAACTCCCACACGCAGGCGCCGTTGACCTTGGCCAGCGTCCAGTACGGGTAGAACTTGCCGGGCGCCTGGGTCGGCGGCACCACACAGCCCGCGCCGGTTTGCGGGTTGCACTTGATGTTGGTGGCCGGGTTGTCGGTCAGGAACTGCATTTGCGAGTAGCCTGATCCGCCCGTGACCGGTGGCGTGATAGTCAGCGCCGACGGCCACATGTTCGGGGTGTTCGAACTCGGCCAGTTGCGCCAGTACGAGGTGCCGTCATAGTCGAGGTCACCGCCGGTGCAGCCGGTCACCAGGTTGGGGTCCGCGTTGAGCGAGCCATGGGTGTCCCCAGCCGGGAAGCAGGGGGCGTCGTTCGTCTCGCCGCTGCCGGGCCCGTCCGGGGGGCCGGTGTTCTCGTACGGCCCGGTGCAGAAGTTCCAGGACTTGTCGAGCTGGCCATGCACGTCGATCGGCGCGAAGACCTTCAGCTTGGTGCACGGGGTGAAGTGCCCGACCTCGTAGGAGACGTCGATGTTCCCCGCTGCCCAGCCGCCCTGGTTGATCGTGCTTGCGGTCGAGTACTCCGGCCGGAAGTTGAACGGCGTCCCGCTGCAGTCCGCGATCGAGGTATTCATGAAGCCGTTCTTGGCCGAGGCCAGCATGAACCCGGTTTTACCGGTAGTGAGATCTCGGACCTGTGTTTCGAGTGCGCCCTTGCTCTTGTTGTCGAAGATGTGGATCGCGAGCTTGTCACCGGGGTTCATCAGCAGCGTGCGCTGGTTCGGCGTCACGGTGTTGAGGTTGGCCTTCTGCGGGCTCGGCGGCCCGGTGGGGACGCCGTTGGTCTGGATGAACGCGGAGTTGACCGGCTCGACGCAGTTGTTGTTGCAGACGGCGAACCCGGCCTGGCACTCCAGCGAGTCGATGGTCAGCGCCGCGCACCAGTGCGAGTTGTCACAGCTCAGGCCGTCCGCGAACGGGGCGAACCCGGGCGGGTAGAACTGCAGCTCGAGGAAGGCGCTGCCGCCGCCGAGGTAGGGGCCGTGAGGCGAGTTCGAGTCGCTGTCCGGCTTGCACGGCAGCAGCGGGTAGGAGTTGGGGTCGCAGAGGGCCATCGCGTACCACAGCGCCGGCATCAGCTCGAAGAAGTGCGTGGTGTCCTTCAGCGGCCCGTGCACCGTGGGCAGTGCCTTGGGGTCGCGGGGCAGCGTCTGCACGTAGCTGAGGTTGCTCGAGGAGCCCGGCTTGTTCGAATAGAACTGCACGAGAGGCTCGTCGTGGCCGATGTAGTAGCCGTTGTCCTCCAAGTGGCCGTTGTGCGTGCCGCCGTGGACCTCGGCGCAGATGTAGCCGCCGATCTTGATTGGGTGCTGGACCGGGCTGTGGCCGTTGCAGTCCAGGTTGCCGAAGGCAGCGCCTTGGTAGGACGCCTTATGCACGGCGCTGGCGCCGGAGCGCGCGGCCGCCGGGTGCGAGGCGGCCATGCTGGCGCTTGGCACCGCAAAGGCGGCCAGCGCCACGGAAGCTGCTAGTAGCAGCCATGGCCGTGGGTAACGAAGTCCAGACATGCGAGCCATCGAGCGCGCCTCCTTCGGTCGCCTTGCGCGAATCCGAATGGCGCCGCCGCACCCCCGCTCCGCGGCGCGCCGTCCCTGGCCGAAGGTAGCCCTTTTCTCAGATACCGGTCAATAGGAGGAATGGTGGTATGCCGTTTCGCCCGCGGGCCGGCCGTAGCTGCCGGGTGGCCGTGGTGGCCGCTGCGTGCTCACAACCGCCAGGCACCCAGCCGCGACCGCGTCCGGCAGCTATATTTGCTGAGCGTGTTCGTCACTGGTTTCGTGAACCTCTACACGCGCGACATCGAAGCCGGATTGCACTTCTACCGCGATCTTCTCGGCTTCGCCGAGACGTTCCGCGCGCCGGCCGAGGGCATTCCCGAGCATGTCGAACTCAGGCTCAACGAGTTCATGGTCGGCCTCGGTACCGTCGAGGCGGCCATGCGGGTGCACGGCGTCGAGGTAGAACCCGGTAGCCCGGCGATGGTCCTGGTCGTGTGGACCGACAACGTCGACAAAGCCTGTGCGGACCTGGCGGCCGCGGGGGTACCCGTGCTTCAGCCGCCGCACAACACCGGCAACAACAACCGGAATGCGCTGCTGCGCGATCCGGACGGGAATCTCGTGGAGATCGTCGCCAAGGCGTCATGAGACGGGCTGGGAGGTGGCCCTGTGGGGTACACGGCCACGGCGTGGCTCAGCTTCGGTGAGGCACTCGCCGCCGTTGCCGGGGCGCTGACGGGCCTGCTGTTCGTGGCGCTCTCGGTCAGAAGTGACGCGATAGCAGCATCGCGCGGCCTCAGTTCCCGCGGCGCGCAAACCCTTGTGCTGTTCATGACCTCGGTGCTCGTGGCGGTCCTGCTGGTCGCTCCCCAGCCATCGGCGGCACTCGGTTCGGAGTTGCTGGCCGTGGCCATCGCCTCGGGCACGGCCCTGCTCATCTTGGATCGGCGAGCAGGTCACGCCGACACTGGCGCGATCCGCTACATCGAAAGGTTCTCGCCCAACATGATCACCGCCGCGCTCGTCGGCGTTGCCGGGATCACCTTCCTGCTGAAGGCCGGTGGTGGCTTGTACTGGCTCATCCCCGCGGCCATGGCGAGTCTGCTCGGCGGAGTGGTCAACGCGTGGCTGTTCCTGGTCAAGATCACCGGGTAGCTCTGCAGCCCGGACCTGCCATTCCGAATCTCGGTCAGGCGCCGACGTAGGCCGCGAGGTGCTCGCCGGTGAGCGTGGCGCGAGCGGCGACGAGGTCGGCGGGCGTGCCCTCGAAGACGACCCGGCCGCCGTCGTGGCCCGCGCCTGGACCGAGGTCGATGATCCAGTCGGCGTGCGCCATGACCGACTGATGGTGCTCGATGACGATGATCGACTTTCCGGAGTCGACCAGCCGGTCGAGCAGGCCCAGCAACTGCTCGACGTCGGCCAGGTGGAGGCCGGTGGTCGGCTCGTCGAGGACGTAGACGCCGCCCTTGCCGGCCAGGTGGGTGGCCAGCTTGAGCCGCTGCCGCTCGCCCCCGGACAGCGTGGTGAGCGGCTGGCCGAGGCTGATGTAGCCGAGCCCGACGTCGGCGAGGCGGGCGAGGATCGCGTGTGCGGCCGGCGTGTGCGCCGCGCCCGCGCCGAAGAACTCCAGGGCCTCGGTCACCTGCATCGCGAGCACCTCACTGATGTCGCGGCCGCCGAGGTGGTAGTCCAGCACCGATGCCTGGAACCGCTTCCCTTCGCACTCCTCGCAGACGGTGGCGACGCCGGCCATCATCGCCAGATCGGTGTAGGTCACCCCGGCTCCGTTGCACCCCGGGCAGGCGCCCTCGGAGTTCGCGCTGAACAGCGCCGACTTCACGCCGTTAGCCTTGGCGAACTCCTTGCGGATCGGCTCGAGCAATCCGGTGTAGGTGGCTGGGTTGCTGCGCCGCGAGCCCTTGATCGCGGTCTGGTCGACCGACACCACACCCGCGCCCGCCGGGATCGACCCGTGTACGAGCGAGCTCTTGCCGGAGCCGGCGACCCCGGTGATGACGACAAGCACCCCGAGCGGGACGTCGACGTCGACGTTCTGCAGGTTGTGCGCTGTCGCGCGGCGGACCTCCAGCGCGCCGGTGGGCGTCCGCACCTTCTCTTTAAGGGCGGCCCTGTCGTCGAGGTGGCGGCCGGTAACAGTGCCACTGGCCTGCAGCCCCTCGACGGTGCCCTCGTAACAGACGGTGCCGCCCGCCGTGCCGGCGCCGGGACCGAGGTCGACCACATGGTCGGCGATCGCGATCGTCTCCGGTTCGTGCTCCACGACGAGCACCGTGTTGCCCTTGTCCCGCAACTGGAGCAGCAGGTCGTTCATCTGCTGGATGTCGTGGGGGTGCAGGCCCGCGGTGGGCTCGTCGAATACATAGCTGACGTCAGTGAGCGGCGAGGAGCCGAGCTGGCGGATCATCTTGACGCGCTGCGCCTCACCGCCCGACAGCGTGCCCGGCGGCCGGTCGAGCGACAGGTAGCCCAGCCCGATCTCAACGAACGAGTCGAGGGTCTGCTGCAGGGTCCCGAGCAGCGGCGCCACCGCCGGCTCGCCGACGCCGCGGACCCAGTCGGCCAGGTCCCTGACCTCCATCGCACACGCGTCGGCGATGCTGATTCCCTTGATCTTCGACGACCGGGCCAGCTCGGTGAGCCGGGTCCCGCCGCACTCGGGGCAGGTGGTGAACGTGACCGCCCGGTCCACGAACGCCCGGATATGCGGCTGCATCCCCTCCTTGTCCTTGGAGAGCATGGACCTCTGGATCCGCGGGATCAGCCCCTCGTAGGTCATGTTGATGCCCGCGATCTTCATCCTGACCGGCTCGCGGTAGAGGAAGTCGTGCAGTTCCTTCTTGGTGTACTCGCGGATCGGCTTGTCCGGGTCGTAGAAGCCCGACTCGATGTACAGCCGGGAGTTCCAGCCACCTCCCGTGTAGCCGGGGGCGGTGATCGCGCCCTCGTTGAGCGACTTGCCGTCGTCGAACAGCTGGGACAGGTCGATGTCGGTGACGGCGCCCCGGCCCTCGCAGCGCGGGCACATGCCGCCGGTGATGCTGAAGCTGCGCCGTTCCTTCACGGTCTTGCCGCCGCGCTCGAACGCGACCGCACCCGCCCCGCTGATCGAGGCGACGTTGAACGAGTAGGCCTTGGGCGAGCCGATGTGCGGCTGACCGAGCCGGCTGAACAGGATGCGCAGCATCGCGTTGGCGTCGGTGGCGGTGCCAACCGTGGAGCGGGGGTCGGCGCCCATCCGCTGCTGGTCGACGATGATCGCGGTGGTCAGCCCTTCGAGCACGTCGACCTCGGGCCGCGCCAGCGCCGGCATGAAGCCCTGCACGAAGGCGCTGTAGGTCTCATTGATCAGCCGCTGCGACTCCGCGGCGATCGTGTCGAACACCAGAGAGCTCTTGCCCGAGCCGGAGACGCCGGTGAACACCGTCAGCCGGCGCTTCGGGATCTCGACGCTGACGTCCTTGAGGTTGTTCTCGCGCGCGCCATGCACGCGGATCAGATCGTGGCTGTCGGCAACGTGCGGCGCGAGCGACCGGGTGGCCGTCCTCGTGGCCGTGCTCATCGTTTCTCCATCTGTTGGGCGGTGGCGGGAGCGAGGGCTGGCGCTCACGGGTCCTGGAGCAGCCCGAGGACGTTGCCGTCGGGGTCGGTGACGGTGGCTACCAGGCGGCCGTTGCCGACGTCGCGGGGGGACTCCTTCACGGTGGCACCCGCGGCGGTCACCTCGGCCAGCTTCGCCTCGATGTCCGACACGTGCCAGTAGGCCACGGGCGAGGCCATGCTCTGCGGGCCACGGTTCGGCACCAGCCCGATGTGCTGGCCCTCGACATCGAATCCGACATAGTAGGACGAGTCGTGCTGCGGCGGTATGCCGAGCAGGGCGGCGTACACCGCCTTGGACTTTTCCAGGTCAGAGACGGGGTGCAGCACGGTCTTGATCCCCTGGGTGGACGAGCCGGTCATGGTCACTCCTGAAGTCGTGGGTCACATCGACCCGGCGGGGTTGCCGGGCCTGGAGGCCAGCGGGAAGCCCGGGACATCGACAGCCGCCCCTGGGCTGTGGATTTGTGCCTCGTCAGGAGTATGCCGACAGCGAACCAGAGGGTGCTTCTCGATTCCTGATCGGTCTGGTCACCTGCTTCGCCACGCACGGTGGCATCCCTGCTGTGGCAGCCGCCGCCTCGCGCCGGTAGGTGCTGGGCGGCACCCCGACCAACTCGGTGAAACGAGTGCTGAAGGTACCCAGAGACGAGCAGCCGACGGCGAAGCAGACGTCGGTCACGCTGAGGTGACCACGACGCAGCAGCGCCATGGCGCGCTCGACGCGCCGCGTCATCAGGTAGCCATACGGCGACTCGCCGAATGCGGCCCGGAACTCACGGCTGAGGTGCCCGGCTGACATGTTTGCCCCGCGGGCGAGCGCCTCGACGTCTAGCGGCTGTGCGTACTCCCGGTCGATCCGGTCGCGGACGCGACGCAGCCGCGCGAGGTCGCGCAGGTGCTGGTCCGCGGCAGATCTGCTGGTCATCTGTGTATTTTATCCGGGCACCGTGTCACCCCTCAGTAGTGGCAAGATCAAGGCTGTCCAAGGAAGGGCTGCGGGGCAGACCTGCGATGGGCGAGAACACCGAGACCGCGATCCTCGCCGGGGGCTGCCAGGCTAACTGCGGGTGATCACCATAGCCACCACGAGCATCACAACCATTGCAACGACGGCAAAGCCCATGACGATCACCGCGACATCGGTCAAGCCGACCAGGTGCAGCCGCTTTGCGCGTGCTTCCGAGCGCGCTTCAGCCAGGACTTTCTGCTTGTGCTGGGCCTTGCTCAGCTTCCGCCGATATCCCGGCGGCGCTGGCAGGAGCAGTCGCCGCTGCGGCTTGTAGGCCGAGATTCTCGGGTCGTTGAGGTCATCCATCGGGACCTCCCAGCGGCAGCCTGCTCTTGTTCGCATTATGACGCACCCGGATGCCGGCTTGATAAGCCTCCACCCGGTCACCGGCGAGCCGCCGAAACAGGATGTAAAGGACTGTTGATTTGCTTGCAAAGAGACTTCTACGCCGTCACCGCCGACCGCAGCCACCGCTTCGGCCACCTGCGCGTCGTAGTCGACCGGATCCCCGCCTGATCCGTGCATGATCCCCGGCGGCTGCGTAGCAAGATCCCGGCGCCTTATCTCTGGCTTGCTGCTAAGCACGGCTCAGCTTGGCGGCCCTGGCTGCTGCAAGATCAGCACGATCGACACGACGAGCAACACCGAGCCGAGCGCGATCAGGCCGTAACGCACGCCGTGCAGCTTGAACGAACTCCCGATGCCGACAAGAAACAGCACCGCAGCCAGGAAGACCGTGATCCGGACGTAGTCGTCACCGACGGCTCCGGCATTGTTGCCGACCCGGAACTCGGGCCGGAAACGGCGCACTGCGATCGCCTCTTTCTGAGGGCTGTTCAGCGTGAATGCGATGTACCACGCATTGAACGTGGAGGAATCGAAATTGCGAAGTGAGATTGCGGTCAGGTCGTCTCGGGTAGCAAGGTTGCGCAGCGTCGAAGACTCAGCGATATCGATGCGCGATGCCGTGCCCCACTTCGCCGCCGAGTAGCCCGCCCAGGCCGCCGTGAGCGTGACCAGCGCGAGCAGCGCCGCCTCACCAATCTGAACGATCCGGGAATGACGGCCCTCGGACTTCCCGTGACCATCTGACTCTTCAGCTCGCTGATGCTCGGCGGCCTCACCGTGTTCATGCAGCTTCTTGCCGGTCTCGATCGGGTTCAGCCCCTCGGGCATCCGGCACCAGCCAACATCTGATTCAGCCCCTCGGGTCAGCCCGCCGCCAGTCCTCCCCCACCATCCCAGCGTGTACGCCAGCCGACATCCCCCTCGATAGGGTGATTCGGATGGGGCAACGTCCGGCCCGATGACGAGCGGCCCGAGCTGCTGGACCCGCCACCGGACCGCCAGGGGACAGGGCGTAACTGTGCCGCCAGGCAGCAACCTTCTCGGACCGAGGGTGCTCGCTAGGCCCGTCTCGAAATATGTCCCGGCGTGGTGTCGTCGCTAATTCACGCGCCGAACGCCGCGAGCTTCTGGAGGCGCGCGACGATTTCCTCATGAACGGCATCGGGTAGCTGAGCACCGTCTACGGTAATCATCCATTCCCGTCCCGCGTAATACTCCAGCAGTGGCACAGTCTTTTCGAGATAGACCTTCAAGCGGTGCGCAATGACGGCTTCGGTGTCGTCCGAGCCCCGGCCCCGGGAGAGCAGCCGGCGCACCAGTTCCTCGCGCGCGACGTCGAGGTGGACCGCGGCTTGCACCTCAGCGCCGAGTGCACGAGCCGTGGGGAAGGATGACCTGGCCTGCTCGACGGTGCGCGGGAACCCGTCGAGGACGTAGCCGCCAGCTTTGGCTGCCGCGACGACTGGCTTACGCAGCATGTCCATCACCACGCCATCCGGAACCAGGTCACCGTTGTCCACGTAGGACTTGATCGTCTGACCAAGAGATGTCTGGTCCTTGACGTGCTGGCGTAGCAGGTCGCCGCTTGAGATGTGCGTAATACCGAAGCGTTTCGCCAGCCGGTCGGCCTGCGTTCCCTTACCGGCGCCAGGAGCGCCTATCAGCAGAAGGCGCATCGATCACTCGCGTACCAGGCTGAGAAGGCGGGCATCGATCAGCCTGCCGACACGGGGCACGACTGGGGTGTTCATGGCGTGATCGTCCTGCAACTTAGCCCTGCCCGGCAACCACTTACGCCTCCCGCCGCCCAAAGCTGGCGTTTCTACGGCTCCGTCGCGGGACGCCCGTGCCCGATGCCGCTGGTGTCGGCGGTGGGTGTCATGGGGACCAGAGTGCTGCCTTCTCCTGAATCGTCGGGGTATGCCCGGTCTCCACGAGGCGGACCGAACCGGTTGCCCCATGCTGTGTCTCTCCCGTGCGCGCAGTATCTTCTCCAGAAGGTACGGGCTGCGAGACGGCCCGTTCTTTGCCCGGGAGTCAGATGTCGCAGGCTCGTCATTGCAAGCACTGCTGGGGAGACTGTTCGGGCGACTGCCTGCTCCCCAGCGCAGAGGGCCGGTGCATCCACAAGACTTCCTCGGGGCCCCCGCTCCGTGACTGGCCCCGCCTGATGCTCAGCCGCCGGTTCTGGCACTGGTTCTTTTGGCGATGACCGGCCTGGCCTGGGCGCGCTCGGAGGGACTCTAGACCCAAGCTTCTGATTCGCAGCGCCGGAGCCCGGCGGCCGGGTGTCCGGTGAGCCGTGGCTGTTGAGACAGTCAAGAAGTTGTGCGCCGATCCCTCAGATTCATCGACCGGACCGGTGAGTCCGGTGATTCCGCGGAGTCCTCACAGCTAGCAGCTCACACCAGCACGGAGGTTTACATGCCCGGCGACGTCACCACCGGCGATACTCTCTGGTCGGCCGCCCATGCTGAGCGCGCTGCCCTCGCTGAGGATCTCACCGGCCTCACCGACGCGCAGTGGGCGCAGCCGTCGCTATGCGGCCGCTGGGTCATCGAGGAGGTCGTCGCTCACCTCACAGCAGCAGCGAGTATCGGCCCACTGCGCTGGTTCGCCAGCGTCCTGGGCGCACGGTTCAACTTCGACCTGCACAACGACCGGCGTCTGGCCGAGTACCGTGGCGCAACGCCGGCCGACACCCTCGATCGGTTTCGCCGTGTCATTGCCAGCACCACGTCGGCACCCGGGCCCACCGCCGCGTGGCTGGGCGAGGTCATCGTGCACGCTCAGGACATCCGTCGCCCCCTTGGCCTCCGGCACACGCCCCCGGTGGAGGCAGTCAGCGCGGTCGCTGGCTTCTATGCCCGCCGAAACTTCACGGTGGCCAGCCGGAGCACGATCGAAGGCCTGCGACTTGAGGCGACCGACGGTTCTTTCGCCACCGGCACCGGCCCCCTGGTACGCGGTACGACCCTTGCGTTGACGATGGCCATGGCGGGACGCCGCGCCTACTGCGACGACCTCACCGGCCCGGGTGTCGCCACCGTGCGCGCGAGATGCTCTCCGACCTGAACCGAGACCTTCTGAGGCCCGCAAGCGGATCCCCAATCAAAACTGGCAGCCAAGCCGACCGCTGCCAGTGCGGCAGTCACAGCTGTCGGACAAGCCTGCTCGCGCTGCCTATTGACCGTGATCCATTCCAGCTATATCCAGCGCCGTCCAGGTCGTTGTTAGCGAACCTCTTAGCAAGATCAGCTTTGACCAGCCACCTGACGCTTTCCGAACCGCTTGATCAGGAACGACGCGACCGTCGCGACTGCAGATGACACCGCCACCGCCGAGGAGATCCGGGCGATCACCCGCCGCTACATCGTCCCCGAGGACGTCGAGGGGTACATTGCCCGCTGGCCGGACCTGCGCACCATCGTCACGATCATCCCGGCGCATATCGTGTCCTGGTCGGGCGAGGCTGAAATCTGATGGCAGCCGAAGAGGCTAAGCTGCCCTGCGAAGCCCGCGACCGTCAACCGTCGCTTGACATTGCGCCCGCGATCACTTCCGTCGGTAGTGACATAGGCGACAGGCCGCGGGACCTTCATACGCCTGTGGTTAAGGTCTCCGGACAAGACTCCGCGCTCTTAGTTCCTTGCGGATCGCGGCACATAGATCATCGTAAAGTTGTGAGACTGCAAGACCACGCTCATCGATGACTTGCTTCTGTGCCGGGGTAGAAGAATCGTCAGGCCCACCACCTGCATCGAAGACCTCCATAAAGAGGTTCCAAGCATCAAGATACCGATCACGAAACGCGAAGACCCTATCGCTGGTGAACACCTCGACTCGCGCCTGGAGAAGGCGCCACTCCTCTGGAGTCAGAGGCTCATACTGCTCTTGATGGATAGCTTTCCTGGCCATACGGCCATATGTGGCAATCATCTCGATGTACACCTCCGATCGCTGCTCACGTATCCAGCGCTCGCGATCAAGCCTGGCAGTGGTCCAGAACGCGATAAAGGGTGACGCCAAGCCGATACCAGCGGCGATTAGGGCCACTTCGCCCACGGTGAGACTCAAACAGCCTCCCGGCTCCGGTGGAGCAGATGCATGTGCTCCAGTTCGTAGACCTTGCCTGCCCAGGCGTCAAACCGGCGCGCCGTCTTCCCGCCCGCCCGCGCACGTGCCGGGCTCAGGGGTTGCCTGGCACGCTAAGCAAAGCGGGCGCATCCGGGTCAACCCCGTGGCCTGGCTCTGCCCCGGCCGAAGCGCCGCGATTACGTCTACCTCACTCACGCCCAGGTCCTCGCGCTCGCTACCGAGGCAGGACAGTGGCGGCTGCTGATCCTGCTATTGGCCTACACCGGTTTGCGCTGGGGCGAGGCCACCGTGCTGCGCGTCTGCGACATCGACTTCGAGTGCCCGCCACATAGATGTCCGCCGCGCCTTCTCTGACGTCGGCGGACGGATCGTGCTGGGCACCCCCAAGTCGCACCAGTCCCGCATCGTCCCGATACCGCGGTTCCTGGCCGTGGCACTTGCAGCAGCCGTCACCGATCAGCACACCGACGAACTCGTCTCACCGTGCCTGCGGCACCGTCCTCCGGCTGTCTAACTGGCGGCGTGACGTCTTCCAGCCTGCGCGCCCGGGCCGGTCTTAGTGGTCGCGCCCGTAAGTTCGCCGGGGGTGGGGTTCATGCTGCCAGGGCGTGGGGTCGGGTCTTTTCGTGGGTGTCGATGCGGTGCAGCAGGTCGTGGAGGTCGGTGCGGGTGAACTTCCAGCTGAACGGTCTGGCGATGGCGTTGTAGCGGGTTTCGAACGCGGCCAGGCGGTCGCGGATCTGGCTGAGATCGGTGAAGTCGTTGGGGTTGAGGACTTTGCGCTGGACGACGGAGAAATAGATCTCTGCCTGGTCCAGCCAGGAGGCGTGCACGGGCAGGTGGATCAGGTGCGCCTTCGGCCATGCCCTGGTCATCCGTTTGATCGAGGCGGCGCCGCGGTGGGAGGAGCCGTTGTCCACGATCCAGAACACGCGGTTCGCGCTGGCATACGGTTCGCTGGTCATGACCTGCTTCACCAGCTGGGAGAACGGTGTGATCCCGGTGGTGTGCTCGCACCGGCCTATCACTTGTCCGCGGTGGACGTCCCAGGCGGCCAGGTAGGCCAAGGCGCCGCCGCGCCGGTAGTCGTGCTCCACCCGCATCGCGCGGGCCTTGCCCGGGGGCAGGGTGGGATGGCAACGGCAGCGGGCCTGGATGGAGGTCTTCTCATCCGCGCAGATGACATAGTCACCTCGGCCCAGCGGTTCGCCGTCCCAGATGCCGGCGTAGAGATCGAGCACCCGGGTGGCTTTGGCGGCGAAAGCGGGGTCACGGACGGAGATCCAGGACCGGTGCTGCCAGGGTTTGAGAGCATCCGCGGCCAGCCACCGGCCGATGGTG
The DNA here is from genome assembly GCA_963726415.1 of uncultured Actinomycetes bacterium. Lineage (GTDB taxonomy): Bacteria > Actinomycetota > Actinomycetes > Streptosporangiales > Streptosporangiaceae > DASXKD01. The sequence continues at coordinate 49,031 of CAVSCM010000034.1, read as the reverse complement.
GACGCCGAGGCCGCGATCTGGCAGCGGGCGGCCAGTTCACGGGCCAGTTCCGGGCAGCTCCACTTCGACAGCGGCACGCCGGACTCGGCGGGCAGCGCGCACGCCAGCGCCACGGCCTCGGCCCGGTCGGCGGCGGTGAACACCGGCGGGCGCCCGCTGCGCGGGGCATCTTTCAGCCCGGCCAGCCGGGCGGCAGCGAACCGGCGGCGCCACTTGCGGACGGTGTCCACATGCGCGCCCACCCGCCCGGCGATTGCCACGTTGGTGCTGCCCGCGGCCGCGGCGAGCACGATCTGGGCCCGCAGCCGGTCGCGGTAGGGGCCGCGCACCGACCGGGCGCGGGCCATTAACACCCACTGTTCTTCGGCGGACAGGACAACCCGGCATGGACTGATCACAGGCATCTGATCGTTGTGCCGCACCCGCCCCCCGGGAGTCAGCAGGACACGCCGTGACCGCCAAGCTCATCGGGAAAGATGGCCATCGTGGCCACCTACCCCGACTCGACGAAAACCTCGCTGGAACAGCGCCTGGCCGCCAGGGCCCGCGAACGCTGGCCCCAGATCGCCAGCCTGCACATCCGCCACCGCGGGACCTTCAGCTACATCGACGCGACCTTGACCGACGCCACCACGCTCAAACTCTGCCGGCTGCGCTACGTCGGCTCCGCCCACCAATGGCAGTTCGCGATCTACCGCGCCAGCCACAACGACTACGACGAATCAGTCTTCCCCACCGGCCTGCCCATCGGCACCTGCCAGCAAGCCCTCGACACCGCCTGCGGCCTCTACCTCAACGACCCCACCGCCTGGACCTGACCCCCGACGAACTTACGGGCACGACCACTTAGCACCCGCTTTCGCATTCACGATCTGCGGCATACGGCCGCCTCGTTGATGAAAGTGAGCGGAGTTGCATCGGCTGCATCATTCGGCAGTTCGTGTGAACGTCGCGGAGCTGGGCGCCGAGGTCAGCGGCGAGCGGGCGGGGGAGGCGTATGGGCTGGGCGCCGCGCAGCCTGACCTGGCCTTGAAGGGCCGTGGTTGTGGCTGGTGCCACTATGAGGCATCTGATCCGGTTGCGTTGAATGCCGGTTTGTTGTATCTAGTGCAGGCGGCGCGGAGGTGCCCGTTGTCGCAGGCGCGCAATGTCGCGGGGTCCGCCGCGCTGGTGCTGGTGGATGGCGCAACGCCGCTGCGGCCGGAGCCGGCGTTGTTCGAGGCGATGCTGGAGGGGTGGGGGCGCCAGCAGCGGAGCCGCCGGCTGAGCGTGCCGCTGGTCGAGGGCAGGGAGCGGCTGGTGCGCCGGTTCCAGGCGTTCGCCGGGGCGTGGCCGTGGTGCTGGACGCCTGAGCAGGTGGAGGGGTGGAGCGTGTCCGGCGGCTGGGCGCATTCGACGATCCGGTCGTATCAGGGGGCGCTGGCGGTGTTCCTGGATTATCTGTGCGATGCCCGGTATGGCTGGGTCACCGAGTGCGAGCAGCGGGTGGGCGCCCGGCCGGTGCAGGTGTGCCACGAGTGGAACACCGCGGTGCACGTCGCGGATTATGAGGGCCGGCCGGAGCGGCGGCCGCTGACGCGGGCGGAGCTGCAGGCATTCTTTGACGCCGCTGATGACCGGGTGGAGAGCGCGGCGTCGTCTGGGCGGAAGGGCTGGCTGGCGGGGTTCCGGGACGCGACCTTGTTCAAGACGGTCTATAGGTGGGGGCTGCGCCGGCGGGAGGCGGTCATGCTGGATGTCTGCGACTTCACCGTGAACCCTGCCGCTCCGGAGCTGGGTGCGTTCGGGGCTTGCCAGGTGCGGTTCGGCAAGGCGATGCGGGGCAGTCCGCCCAAGCGCCGGATGGTGGCCACGGTGATGCCGTGGGCGGCGCAGGCGCTGGAGCAGTACCTGGCGGAGGTGCGGCCGCAGTATGGCGGCGGCGCCCATCCGGCGATCTGGCTGACCGAGCGGGCCGCGCGGATCTCGGCCCGTCAGGTCGATGACCGGTTCGCGCAGTTCAGGGCGCTGGCGGGCTTGCCGGCTGAGTTGTCGGTGCATTGCTTGCGGCATTCTTATGTGTCGCACCTGATCGAAGACGGAGTGGACCCGCTGTTCGTGCAGCAGCAGGTCGGGCATGCGTGGGCGTCGACCACCGCGGCATACACGACGGTGGGCGCCGATGCCCGCAACCGGATGCTGCGTTCTGCGTTGTCGCGGGCTTACGAGGCGGACGGCGGCTGGGGGATGGCAGACGATGACCGGCAAGATCGGATACGTGTGGCATCTGCGCAGGCTGATGGCCGAGCGCGGCATGTTCGCCACTACCGGCCTGGTGCCGCTGCTGGCTGAGCGCGGAGTGAGCCTGTCCCGCGAGCAGGTCTACCGGCTCGTCACCCGAACCCCGGAACGGCTCAGCCTGACCACGCTGGCGGCGTTGTGCGACATCCTGGGCTGCGGCCCTGGTGACCTGGTCGAGACGGTGGCAGCTGGCGGGATCCCTGACCGGCCGGGCCGCGGCGGGCCGGGCTCCCGGCCTGCGGGGCCGCCCCGCCCCCGGGCGGGCCCGGGTGCTGCCCGATCCCGGCAAGGATGCATGACGGCGGGCCCGGTGCAGGCATGCCCGGCTGGCCACCGGCCCGGCCCGGGCAAGCCCGGCAGGGTCTGCCCCGGCTGCCGCAAGGGCACCATTGTGGCCCAGGTCGCGGCGGCCGACCCGTCGCTGACCGGCGAACAGGTCGCCGCGGCCGTCGGCGCTGCCGCCGCTCACCCGGCGGTGCTGCGCAGCCTGGCGGTTGCGCTGGCCGGAGGGCAGGCCAGGGAGGTGCTCGCCAGCGGCGCGCCGCCAGCGGCCGGCCGCCTGGTCACCGAGCTGATCTGCCAGGGATCGACCGTGTTCACGCCGCCTTCCTGCGCGGCCTGCGGGCGCACCGGCCGGCCGTTGACCCGATCCGGGCAGGGCGGGGTATGTTCCCGGTGCCGGAACCGGCAGCTCGCGACCGCCTGCGCCCGGTGCGGCACGGTCAAGCCGGTCGCAGGGCGGACCAGCGGCGGCGAGCCGGTCTGCGAGCGGTGCCGCCGCCGCGAACGCGGCCAGCGCCCCTGCGGGACCTGCGGGAAGACCGCCCCGATCGCCGTCCGGGGCCGCGGCAGCAGCCCCGACGTGTGCGTGAACTGCTACCGGATGCCCACGGCCGTCTGCACGGTCTGCGGGCAGCACCGGGAATGCAACTTCGCGGGCACTGAGCCGATCTGCCGGACCTGCTCACCGCGGTCTGCGGCCGCGTGCGCCCATTGCGCGCAGGACCGCCCGCCAGCCGCCCGCTGGCCCGAGGGACCGGTCTGCGGCGCCTGTTACACGACCGCGCTGCGCCGGCGGGGCGCCTGCAGGGCCTGCGGCCAGCAACGGCGGCTGGTGTCCCCGCCCGGGCCGGGAGCCGACACCTGCGGCGACTGCGCAGGATTGCTCATCACTCACGCGTGCGCGCTCTGCGGCGCCGAGGACAAGCTCTTCGAGAAGGGCCGATGCGCCCGCTGCAGCCTGCGGCAACGGGCCGCCGCTTTGGTCTGGGACCTGGCCGGGCAGGACGCCGCCGGCGTCCCAATCGCGCTGAATGGCGTCGTCGAAGCCATCGCGGCTGCGCGGAACCCGTACTCGGCGCTCAACTGGCTGCGGACAGGAGCGGCCGCCGCGATCCTCGCCGATGTGGCGGCCGGCCGCACAGCCCTCACCCACCAGGCGCTGGATAATCATCCGCACCAGCGGGCCGCGGACTACCTGCGGCACATGCTGGTCGCCGGCGGTGTCCTTCCCGCCCGCGACGAGGCCCTGGCCCGCATGGAACGATGGAGCCGGGAAATCCTCGCCAGCATCGATCACCCCGCCGACCGGCGGCTCATGCAAGCCTACCTGACCTGGCGGATCCTGCGGCGGCTGCGCCGCCGGTCCGAGACCGGCCCCGGCCCCCGCACACCCACCGGCCACGCCCGGCACCGGGTCCATGCCGTGGCCGCGTTCCTGTCCTGGCTCCGCGAGCATGACCTCACCTTGGCCTCCTGCCGCCAAGGCGACGTGGAGACCTGGCTGGCCACCAGCCCTGCCGCCTACGACGTCCGGGACTTCCTGGCCTGGGCCGCCGACGGCAAACACTGCCAGAAGCTCGACATCCCCGGGCCACAACGCAAGACCGGCACCACGACCCTCGACCTGTACGGCCACCTCTACCCGGGCGATATGGACCGCTACGCCGACCGTCTCGACGATGCGGCCGACGAGGCTGGTAAGGCCAAAATGAGGCCAGATGACGAGGACGAAGGTTCGGCCGACGAGGAGCCAGGGCTGTGACCTGGGGAAACATTGGCGCGCTCGGAGGGACTCGAACCCCCAACCTTCTGATCCGTAGATCAGTGCTGCCTGTCCAGCCAGTACGCCAGTGTCCGTATCCGCAGGTCAGCGCTCGCTCGTGCGTCCAGCGCGTCCGCGCCAGTCCGGGGCTGTCCAGCCAGTCCGTGAGACGGCTGTGAGAGGGTGACCGCTTCTCCATCAGTACAGAACTGTCCCAGCTCTGAGCTTCCACCTCGCCATGATGAGTGGTTGAGAGTCCGATGTGGCGGCTGTACGGGGCACAACGCACGTCAAGGCTATCGCTGTTGCCCTCCGGCATGGGTAGCGATGTCCTCCGCGTTTGCCGTACAACTGGACGATGGGCGACATCCGTGTCCAGGAGCTGCCATCTACACCGGACTGGCCAACCTGCGGAGCCGCCACTGACACCACTTGCATCGGGAGACAGGCACGAGGTTACGATCGCTGCCTCTCACACCTCACGCCTGTTGAGCTTAACAAGGTACTGGCGATGCTCGGTCCTGGCGCCGAACTAGATGCTCGCGGCACACAGATTAACGCGGAGCTGCTTACCAAAATAATCAGCGTCATCCGCGGCAAGGGAGGTATCCCTGAATTCGGAAAGGCTCTATTCACCCAGTCGCACTTTACTGAAAGGGCCGCTTTCGAGCACGTTCGGTTTCTTGAGGAAGCTAATTTCTCATATGCGCAGTTCGATGCAAATGCGGGTTTCGACGATGTGCATTTTGCTGGAGTAGCACATTTTGGTCATGTCAAATGTGAAGGGCACGCCAGGTTCAACCGAACTGACTTTGCAAGTTGGGCTAACTTCAACGACGCCCGATTCCTCAAGAGTCTCGGGTTCGAGGATGCCAAGTTCGCGAACCATGTCCACTTCCAGGGCTCCCAGTTCGGCGGCATAGCAGGTTTTCAGGGCTCGCAATTCAAGCGAAACGCCTTCTTCAACCGAGCGCAATTCCACGACAGTGCGTGGTTCGAAAGTACCCGATTCGATGGGATTGCTGATTTTAACGGAGGCCAGTTTAATAATGTTGTACGGTTCCTCTACGCCCAGTTTAGTGAGGAGGTGGACTTTCGCGGCGTTAGGATCGGCGGGCTTGTCGCATTCGGTCAAGCGCAATTCCAGCGGGCAACGCAACTGGGGCCGCTTGCTGCTGAACAACTCGACCTTTCTAAGGCGACTTTCGGTAGTCGCGTGGTTATTGAGGCCGCTGCGAATCACGTCTCATGCCATGGCACCGAGTGGCGCGATGGAGTGACGATGCGGTTGCGGTATGCACGGACTTCTCTTGAACATGCCGCCGTTGGCGCACCATCGTCTGTGACGGGTGCCGACCGTAAGTTCGAAGACCGTACCCCTTCGATGGCTTCTCCGTTCTACTTGGACGACGACCCGGTACGCAATCGCGCCGTGGAAGTCGGGATCATCTCTCGTGATGACTGGATGCCGACGCTGGTGTCACTTCCCGAGCTAGACGCCACGAATATATCTGTAGCGGACGTTAATCTGTCCGCGTGCCGTTTCGGGGGTGTTCATCTACTTGACCAAGTCCGTTTGGAAGGCCGCTTGATCTTCGACCGCCCTCCTCGCGGGATGCGCAGAGGTCGGGTGTGGCCCCCTATATGGCATTGGAGCACACGTCAAACCCTGGCTGAGGAGCGAACGTGGCGAGCCACCACTCGCAAATATGCTGGATGGGCAAATACTCGGAATAGCAAGTTGGCGGAAGTGGGTCCAGAGCGTCTGGCTGGCCTATACCGCCAACTTCGTAAGGGCTTGGAAGACGCGAAGAACGAGCCAGGTGCGGCCGATTTCTACTACGGCGAAATGGAGATGCGCCGTCATGCACGCACTACTCCCACGCCTGAACGCGTAATCATATGGCTGTACTGGCTGATCTCTGGCTACGGGCTACGGGCCGTGCGCTCGATTGCAGTGCTGGTCATCCTCGGCGTGATTATCACCACGGCCCTGACAGGTTGGGGACTCGCCGCAACCACACCCGTAACCACACTTCCCCAGCACCTGGCAGGTACAATCCTCACCACCCCTCATAGGCCTACCCGAATCAACGCCACGCTTAGCGGGATCACACCCCGGCTTCCACCACCCAATCAACGCTGGACCAGCGAACGTAGCCGAACCGCCTTGGAGGTCACCCTCGAATCGTTCGCCTTCCGCAGCACAGACCAGCCGCTTACTACCGCAGGAACCTGGACCACCATAGCGGCCCGTCTCCTCGGCCCAGTTCTGCTCGCGCTGGCCTTGCTCGCCGTCCGCAACCGTGTTAAGCGCTGAACCAAAGGCTCGCCTGATCGCTTGGCTAATTACGCACAGCACGGCAACGACGTGGCTCGGAGGTGCCGAGGGAAGACAGCCAGCGCTCGGCGCGTGAGGGCCCCGGCGGGCTAGCCAACTGCGGGCATGGTCCAGGCAGCTGTCAGCGTCGGCGAACGTTCTGTAACGATGCATCACTAAGGTGAGTACTACGCTTCGCGCCGTGCTTTCGCCCTTCGAGGAGCCTGGCAGGTCGCTCCGAACTTCGCGGGCTTGTGGCCGCCCCGGGTGGGCCTAGATGGACTTGAGCCATCGACCTCATCCTTATCAGCACTGGGCAGCCACGGGTCGGGACATGATCCGCCCGGCATCGATGGCCGTCCGGACGCGGGTCGCTGGGCTGATGGATGCTGGCGTTGCTGTCACTTCTGCTGTCATCTCGACCTACGCATTACGAGCGTGCGCCAGGCCGCACCGGACAGGACGGCGCCTGGATTGACCTTGGAGTTCGAAACGAGCTCGCGCGCCGACGCCGCCGTGGCCCGGAGGGCCTAAGAGCGGCAAGCGGCGCCCAGGCGCGCAACGTTCCCCCGAAGCTCCGCCGGTGACAGGCGGAACTTCGCCGCGTACGGGTCAGCGCCATCCTCGCGCGGCGCTCGTCGACGAACTGCGGCCAGCCTGGGCCCGGCGCGCTCCGCGCGCCCTTGAAGCCGTATGGAAACTACTCACCGATTCGCCAGGGGTCGCCAGGGGTCGCTGTGTCCTGTGCCGGGTGATGCGCGACAGATCTCCGCCAGGTGATCTGCGACACCCGACTGCGGATCGCGGCATGAAAATGCAATTGGCCTGGCGGGTGCGCTGCATCACACTGATGAGCGTGACGGAGATCCGGCCCGCTGCCAACGCATACCCAGCGCGATGGTTGCTGCGGTCCGATGTTGACTGGTGGGATCTGGTCCGGTACGGCCCACCAGGCTTTGAGGTGTATGTGCGTATCGCCCTTCCCGACTACTCCGGGCCGGATGCCGGCAACCCGCCAGGTAAGGCACCAGCCGATCCCATTCGCGCAGCACTTACCGTCCTCGGCTCCTGCACGGCCACCCCTGCCCAGGGGTATGCGGCCATCTGGGAAGGCTGGGTGAGCATGCAACCGGCTCCGCGGGCGCCGCGAGTGGAAATTCCCAACCGGGCGATGCTGCTGTTCACCGGCCCGGTCGAAGCACTCAGCGACGCACCAGCGCTGGCTTGGTACGGCTCGCTAGCGGGCGGCGGAACGGCACCGCACCTGGTGTGGCCGCAGGATCAAGCCTGGTGCCTGGCCTGCGAGGTCGACGAGGAGATCGAGTTCACCGTGGGCTGTTCAGAGGAGGCGGCCCAGGCTTTGGCCAGAGCTCTGCCGGGCGCCGTCCGGCGAGCGCATTACGGCGAACCGGCTCCGCTGTACCGCAACCCGGCCTAGCCCCAGCATCCGCTCACTGCTTTAACCGGTGGGTTCAAACGCCGACAGCCTGCCTAGGCCCCGGCAGATGTCGCACATCACGTGGCAGAACCGCGTCGCACATCAGTCGTCCGATCACACGCCAGGGGGTCGCTGTGCTGTCCCGCTTGATGCTTGACACGGCGGCTTCGCTTGATGCTTGACACCCCCGATCATGCTGTGGGAACTGAACGTCGTCGGGCAGGGATGTGCCCTGTTCATCTCGGGCAGGGAGCGAGGACGGACACCGTGCTGTCGCCTTCGTTGGCCACGTAGATGGTGTTGGTTTTCGCGTTCACCGCGACCCCGAACGGCTCCCTGCCTACGGGGATCGTGGCTGTCACCGTGTTGGTCCGCCCGCTGATCACCGACACCGTGCCGCTGACGAGGTTGGCCACGTAGATGGTGTTGGTCTTCGGGTCCACCGCGACCCCGTTCGGGTCGCTGCCCACGGGGATCGTGGCGGTCACCGTGTTGGTCCGCCCGCTGATCACCGACACCGTGTCACTGACGTCGTTGGTCACGTAGATGGTGTTGGTCTTCGCGTTCACCGCGACCCCGACCGGGAAGCTGCCCACGGGGATCGTGGCCGTCACCGTGTTGGTCCGCCCGCTGATCACCGACACCGTGCTGCTGTCGGCGTCGGCGTTGGCCACGTAGATGGTGTTGGTCTTCGGGTCCACCGCGACCCCGAACGGGCCAACAGCCCACCGGGATCGTGGCCGTCACCGTGTTGGTCCGCCCGCTGATCACCGACACCGTGTCACTGGCGTCGTTGGCCACGTAGATGGTGTTGGTCTTCGGGTCCACCGCGACCCCGACCGGGTCGCCGCCCACGGGGATCGTGGCCGTCACCGTGTTGGTCCGCCCGCTGATCACCGACACCGTGCTGTCGGCTTCGTTGGCCACGTAGATGGTGTTGGTCTTCGCGTTCACCGCGACCGAGAACGGGAGGCTGCCCACCGGGATGGTGGCCGTCACCGTGTTGGTCCGCCCGCTGATCACCGACACCGTGTCACTGGCGTCATTGGCCACGTAGATGGTGTTGGTCTTCCGGTCCGCCGCGACCCCGAGCGGGAAGCTGACCACGGGGATCGTGGCGGTGACCGTGATACAGCCTTTCGCCGCCCGGGCCGTGCCCTGGACAGAAGGTGGTGATGCGGTTGCGGCCGTGGCGGCCAGCGTGAGCCAGGTGGCGGCTAAGGTGATCAGGATCGCGGCGCGCTGGGTGAGTTTCATGATGTCCCGCCTCCCCTGCCTGGCACCGGCCGGTGCGGAGTCACCGAGCCGATGGGCATGCCAGACCGCCCCCGGCTTACGCCTGGCCGCTGCCACTTGTCAACAAAAGAACGGGTAGTGGTGGCCTGCCTATGAGCCACCATCTGATGTCCGTTGCGGCGGGGCATCGTCAGGAGCACCGGGCTGCGGACGGGGGCGCCGCGCTGGCGCCCAGCAGGCGCGTGCCACGTTGGACCCCGCCGCGGCACTGGCCGTTGACTGGCACCCGGCCGGGGGAACCCCTGGGCAGGGAGCCACCGCCCTCCAGCAGGCCGGGCGGCGCCAAAACGTCTAGGGCGTGTCAAGGATCAACTGAGGCCGATCCGTCAAGCATCAAGCGAGGCCAGGCATCGCCAGGGGGTCGCCAGGAGGCAGGGGCAGATGTCCGCTGTTCGGCAGCCCTTCAACCCGGTTGAGGTCTTGACCTGTCCTGCGACTACCGCTTCCGCGCTAAGTTACCCACGACGGTACGGAGCTGGTCCAGATAGTTCTCGGTGGCTTGCTCGGCTGGGTAGCGCTCTTTGAGGACTCTGGCCAGGTCTCGGCTGACCATGGCCAGGCTGGGCAACGACCTGCGTGATTCGGTCAAGTGCTTTCTCGCCGTAGTGGACTGCTTGTTCGATGTCGCCTTGGCGGGCGGCGATGACGCCGAGGGTGATCCGGGCTTCGGTGTTGCGCATGGGTGCGCGCTCGGCGCCGTCGAAGTCGGTGCTGGCCCGGAGCACTTCTTCGGCGAGGTGACCGGCCATCTTGTCCTCGGCGAGCTGCCGGTAGCAGTCCATGGCGTAGAAGTCGAACTTGGTCGGGTCGACCACGAAGTGGTGGCCAATGTTCTCCGGGTAGGGCATCGCGTCCAGCAGCCGCCGCCCGCGGTCGAGTGCGACCTCGGTCATGCCGCCGGTCGCCGATCCGCGACCAGGCCTTGGCCTCCTGGGCGGCGAGCTGCACCGCCACGCCGTGGTGCGGGGCCGCGTCGGTCCCGGCCTGGGCGGCGGCGATGACGCCGTGGTAGTCGCCGCTGGTGAGGTTCATCCAGGCACGGATCTCGTGCGCCCAGCCCTGAATCTCCGCATGGTCGGTCTCCTCGCCCAGGGACAGCGCGCCTTGCCGGGTGGTCTCGGCGCCTTGCCGGTTGCCGGTGTCGTACTCCACGCACGCGACCAGCAACGCCACCCAGGCCGCCTGGACCAGGACCTCGCGGTGCTGCTTGAGGGTGATCCGCTGGCCCCGGTACTCGCTCATCCGCTTCAGCCACGCCCGGCCCTCGATGAGCAACTGCTCCGGGGGCTTGTACGGGTAGTCCAAGGCCAGTGCGTCTGCGGTGACCCGCAGCCCGTTCAGCGTCGCCTGCGTCTACGTCGGAGCGCTGCAACCGGCTGACCAGCTCCAGCGTGTCCATCCCGGCAGCGGTCAGTAGCTCGGAGTCGGCGTCCCGCTGGGGAGCCACCGGGAACATCGAGTGCGTGACGGTCCCGAAGGTGGCCGCGATGATCTGGCGGTAGAACTCGCTGGGCATGACCTCCCCGGCCTCCCAGCGCTTCCACTGCCGCAACAGGCTGCTGTCCGATGCGAGCTCCTCGGGTGCGTGTGCTCGCATCGCCCGGACTGCGTCGGCCTGGCTCCAGCTGCGGGCTTCACGCTCGCGGGTGATGCGGCGCGCCCAGCCGGGCCGGTCCTCGATCATCGGTGCTCACTCCCTGGGAAGTCGGCTCCTCTTCGAGTGTCGCAGACCACGGCGGGGTGACACGCCCGGTGACACCCCTGTGTCACCTCGCTGTCATCCCCTGACACCACCGATGTCACTAGCCGTGTCCGCGCCGCTACGGCCATTCTTCAGCCGTGGCCATTCCGGCCATTCACCAAAATTGCAGCCCAACGTGGCTGCGGAAGGAGTGGTTGTCATGCGTCTGCTGCTCGACACGTCGGGTACTGAGCTTCCAGGTCACCAGGGCCGCGGAGGCGCGCAAGGACTTCGGCAAGGACGTGCAGAAGGTGGACCGCGACACGGGCCAGCCCCAGTGGGTGGTCGAGGTGCTCGCCCAGGACAGCGAACGCGGGGAGGTGATCCGGGTCACGGTGACTGGTGACCAGCCCAAGGTGAACCCGGGTCAGCAGGTCCGCTTCGACGGCCTGGAGGCGATCCCCTGGAACAACAACGGCAAGGCCGGTGTGGCCTTCCGTGCCGCCGCGATCCACCCCGCAGCAGCAGTCCCGCGCCGCCTGACCCTTGGCGCTCGCCTGCGGCATTCCCGCCTGACCGGCGGGAGCCCTCACCCCCGAATGTCGTCTGCATGACACGACGAAAGGACACCTGCTGCCATGACCGACAGCACCACCACCACGGCCGCCGACAACGGCGGCACCACCAGCGCGCAAGGAAGAGCACCCGGTCGCGGTCCTGCGCCGCGAGGAAGGCCGCTACCTGATCAGCTTGGTCTGTGACGCGATCCACGCGACCAGCGACCTGACACACCACCTGCATCAGGCCCTGTACGGGCCGCAGGGAGTGGTCCCGGTCACCGACCTGAAAGCAGGCCCTGAGCAACGCCCGGGCCTGCCTGGAGGTCGCCAACCGCTACCTGGAGCCAGCTCGATGAGGTCCTGGACACCGCGGTGCCCCCGGACTGGGAGCCCGCGGTCCTGGAGCCCGCGACCCACTGGTGAGCGCAAGTGCCGGGCCTGGAGGACTCACGATCCTCCGGCCCGGCCAGCCACCCGAATCCCACCCACATAGCCCATGCAAGTTAGGAGTTCGTGGCATGTTCCACGCTATCAACGCGCGGCTGGCCCGCCTAGCACGGCGAATGGCCCCGCCCCGGATCTGGCTGGCCGATGAGTACGCCACCTGGTACGGGTGGCAGGCCCGCCGTGTCGGCCATGGCATGTGGCAGTTCCGCGACCCCCGGTTCGACCAGCTCGTCACCGCCTCCCGCACCTGGGCGCAGCCGCTGCCGCAGACCGTATCCGCACCCTGGGCACCACCGGCCACCGCGCTGCCGTGGAAAGAGGGATGCCCGATGCCCGCTAAGGCCAACCCCCGTAACCACCGCAACAACCCCTACGTGCTGGACGGCTGGGCCGTCCCGTTGCACCACTCGGCTGCCGGAGTGCCGTGGCGGTTCCGCACCGAACTGGCCACCATCATCGCTCGTGGCCGCGGGCTACGCCGCGCTGGCCCACCAGGTGCACCTGGTCCTGGCCGCCGTCGTGCGTCGGCGGCCTGGTCCTCATCCTCACCGCACTGCCGTGGACACGGCGGTTCCTCGCCCGCCGGGCCTGGTGCGTGCTGACCCGGCACCGCATCCAGAGGGTCTGCTTCGAGACCCGGATGCACACCCGTTCCGGCCGCCTGCCGCTGGTGCTGCGCATCCACCCCACCGAAGTCGGGGACGCGCTGTGATCTGGTGCCGGGCCGGGATCTGCTTCGAGGACTTCGAAGCCCACACCGGCGAACTGGCCGCCGCCTGCTACGCCCGCGAAGCCCGCATCGAGCGCTCCAAGCGCTGGGCGCAGATCGTGGCCGTGCAGCATCGTGCGCCGCGACACCCTCGCCGCCGCGCACCGTCGTCGCCCCAGACCTGGCACCCGACCTGGTGCCCGAGGTCAGCGACCCCCGCACCGCCGCCTAACCGGGCGGCCCTTTTCACGGGATGCCCCTGGGCCACTTCCCCGGCCCGGGGGCTCCCCCCGCCTCCTGTCCATGGCTACCGAACCGAAGGGAGTGATCTGTCATGACTGACCTGGTACTGCCCGCCCGGCCGTTGTCGATCTGGCAGCCGGTGCACCTGGGCACCGACGAAATGGGCGCCGCCGTCCGCGTCACCCTCGCCGAGCGGAACATGCTCATCGGCGGCGAACCCGGCTCCGGCAAGTCCGTCGCCCTGCAGCTCGTCGTCGCGCACGGCGCCCTGTCGCCTGATTGCCGCCTGGTCCTGGTCGACGGCAAGCGCGTCGAACTCGGCCTGTGGCGCCGCCTGCGCGGAACGGTTCATCGGCCCCTCGATCGATGACGCGATCGAGACCATGCACTGGCTGCAAGGCAAGATCGATGAGCGTACCGACGCTGCTGCTGCAAATGAAACGCCGCAAGGTCACCCCGGACCTGGGGTGGCCGGTCTACCTGGTGCCCGTCGATGAGGTGGCCTACTACTCCGCCACCGTCGGCACCTCCGTGCAGCAGAAGTCGTACAACGCCGCTAACCGGGATGTCGTGGCCCGCGGCCGCGCCCCGGGCATCATCGCCGTCGAAGCCACCCAGCGGCCCTCCGCGGACATCGTCCCGACCTCGCTGCGGGACTTGTTCGGGTACCGGTGGGCGTTCCGCTGCTCCACCGAAGCCTCCTCCGACACCATCCTCGGGCACGGGTGGGCGTCCAAGGGCTACACCGCCGAAGACATCGACCCCCAGGCCCGCGGGGTCTCCTGGCTGCAGAGCCGAAGACGGCGTCCCCCGCCGGATCAAGGCCGCCTACCTCACCGACGACCACATCATCGCCCTCGCCGAACACGCCGCCGCGCTCCGCGCGGCCAGCCAGCCCGCCACACGGCGAGCGCGGCAAGGTCATCCCCCTGCGAGAGGGTGACGCCGCATGACCCGCCGCCTACGTCCACCCAGACCCGTCGTGGTGGATCAACAACACGGAAACGGGCACCGGCCCGGCGCACTGCTCACATCGAATACCAGCCCGCTGGGCTGGACGCTACCGACCGCCGCGTCCGGGAGGCCTACCACGCCATCGCCGACCAAGCCGTCAAGGTCGGCTTCATCACCCGCACCCCCGGCACCGCCCTGTGCGGCAACCCCGGCCCATGGGCCGACATCCCCGACGGCCTGTTCCCCCCGGTAGTGACGTGCCGGGCCTGTCGGCAGATCACCGCGAACCAGCACATCACCGTCACCGGCGGCATGCCATGACCGCCCCCCGCGAGGACTACTGCCCCGCCTGCGGCAGCAACGAGCTCCTCCCGTATGCGGTCATCGTCGGCGCCGCCGAAACCTACGGCTACCAGTGCCTGTCCTGCTCGGTCACCTGGCCGGTCCTCCAATCCGGTTCTCTGCCCGACGCCCTCGCCCACACCTTGGGCGTGACGGGCCTGGCGGTATGAGCGTCCCGGCGCTGGCCCTGGCCCCCGTGCTCATCGACACGGGGACCGGAGCGAGCCCCGGCCCCTCACCACCCAGCTCCTCGACCGCGCCACCCGCCCCGACTACCACGCCTGGATCGCCCAAACCGCCGCCGCGAACGGGTGCAGCCGCCCGGTCCGGCTGCACGGCACCATCCGCGACCTCGACCCCGCCACCGGCGAGATCCTCCGCACCCTCGACACCGACACCCTGCCCGACCAGGTGCTGTACGTGCCGTGCGGGGACCGCCGCGCCTCGGTGTGCCCGGCCTGCGCCGAGACCTACCGGGCCGACACCTACCAGCTCATCAAGGCCGGGCTGACCGGCGGCAAAGGCCTCCCCGACACCGTCAGCGCGCACCCATGCGTCTTCGCCACCTTCACCGCCCCCTCCTTCGGCCCCGTCCACACCCGCCGCCAGGCCCCCAACGGCCGGCCCGCCCGATGCCGGCCCCGCCGCAAACACGCCACCTGCCCGCACGGCCGGCGCCTGTCCTGCGGGCTACGGCACAAGGACACCGACTCATGCCTGGGCAAGCCGTTGTGCCCGGACTGCTACGACTACTCCGGCTCGGTCGTGTGGAACGCGCACGCGCCCGAACTGTGGCGGCGCACCACCATAGCCATCCGCCGCCACCTCGCAAAAGCAGCCCGGGCCGCCGGGGCCGGGAAAGTCCAGCTCTCTTACGCCAAGGTGGCGGAGTTTCAGGCCCGCGGCCTGGTCCACTTCCACGCCATCTTCCGCCTCGATGCCACCAGCGACGTGGGCCAGCTCGTCCCACCCGCGCTCACAGTCGCCCAGCTCGCCGCCGCGATCACCGCCGCCGCGTCGACATGGTTCGCGACCGTCGCCCACCCGATCAAATCAAACGGGTGGGATATCCGCTGGGGAGCCCAGCTCGACATCCGAACAGTACGGATCCCTGGATCCGGACAGGACGCCAATATCGCGGTCGCGTCCTATCTGGCCAAGTACGCCACCAAGTCCACTGAAGCGGTCGGCACCGTCGCCTGCCGGATCACCGCTGATAACCTCCACTACTACGGCAACTCGCGCTCCCATCAGGGCAGGCTGATCCGCGCCGCCTGGCACCTCGGCAGCCACACCGCCCCCGGCTTTGACGCGCTCCGCCGCTGGGCCCACATGCTCGGCTACCGCGGCCACTTCGCCACCAAAAGCCGCCGCTACTCCACCACCCACCAGGCCCTGCGCAAAGCCCGCGCCGACTACCGCCGCCGCCAAAACCCCACCGGGCCTCAGGGCGAGCGCGGCGACCAAGCCGCCATCACCATCACCACCCTGCAATGGGCTGGAATGGGCTGGCGCACCACCGGCGACGCCCTTCTCGCCCTGTCGGCCGCTGCCCGCGCTCGCGACCAAGACCAGGCCGCCCGCGACGCAGCCCAAGCCGCCTGATTGTGATCAGCCTGAGGAGAACTATGGACAACCAGATGTGCCGGTCGTCGCTCACTGAGGTCAGACGCCGAGCACGCGAGGCCCGCGACGCTGAACTTTCGGCAACTGGTAGGGCCGCTTAATGGCCTGGACTTTCAGTGAGTTTCCGGTGTTGCTGGTCCGTCCCGAAGACGCGGCGATCGGTAAGCATTCACGTCGCGCGCTCTGTGTGACGGATTCGTGGCGTCTGCGCTTATATCCATAGCTTCTACTTCGGGGAAGGCCTGCTACTGGCGAAGCTGATCGATCAGTTCGCGTAGCGATTCGGCGACCTGGCCGGGCTGTGTCAGCGGCGCGAGGTGGTGGCTCATCTGTTCTGTCACGGGCCAGCCAAGTTCCCGCGCCTTGGCCGCCTGGTCCTGGTATGCCTCGCTCAGCTGCAGGTAACCGGCGGGGGCATCGGGCCACTGCGGCGCCGGCGGGTGGGTTTCCTCGAACATGGCCAGCGGCAGCGGGGGGCAGCCAGCCGCGAAGTGCTGCCGGGTTTCTGGATCGGGAATGAGCTCGGCCAGGGCCTCATCGCCCCACCATTGCGGCCAGGGCGGCAGCCAGCCCCGGGCATCAGCCATCTCCCGCAGCTGGGCCGCCAGATCGGGCGGCACGGTTTCCATCCAGGTCTGCCCCGGCGTCGGCAGGCCAGCGTCGGCGAAGATGTAACCCCGGACCTGACCGATGATGGCGCCCGCCGCGGCCAGCAGCGGCCCGGCCCCGCTATGGCCGATGAGGGTCGCGGGCTGGCCGGCTGCGCTGCGGGCTATCACCTGGGCCTGGCGCAGGCAATACGGCGGCCCTGCGGTAACGGTGCCGGTCAGGTCGGGGACGCCCACCTGGTAGCCACGCCCGGCCAGGTCAGCCGCGACCAGATCCCAGGTTGCGCACCCGACCAGCGGGCTATGAACGAGCAGCAGCCGGGCAGTCATGCCCTATTCGTATCAGCCCCGCCGGGCAGGCTGGTGTCTCCCGCCATTGGGCAGGCTCCACGGTCCGCCGGCGCCGGTGCGGGGGATCTTCTGGAATCGGCTCAGCGTGTCGGCTTGATCACTGCTGGGATGTCCTGATCATGGTGGCCTGTGACTGGCCTGCCGCCGCCTGCTGCTGGGTGCGGCTCATGCGCTGCGCGGGATGAGCTGATCGGTGAGCTGGCGCGGGCGGTCGGGGAGCTGCGGGCCGAGGTCGCGGAACTGAGGCGCCGGCTGGGCCGCAACAGCGGCAACTCCTCGATGCCGCCGTCGGCCGATGACCTGCCGGGAAGGGTGCCACCCAAGCGGGAGCGGCGCGGCGGAGGCAGCAAGCGCGGACGCGGGAAGCAACCGGGGGCGCCGGGCGCGTCGATGGCGTGGGCGGAACCCGATGAGGTGATCGATCACCGCCCTGCTGGCGCGTGCGCGTGCGGGGCGGACCTGGCCGGCGCGGCGGACCTGGGTGTCGTCCGGTCGTTCCAGCAGCTGGAGGTGCCGCTGATGACAGCACGCCGCGTCCAGCATGACCTCCACCAGGCCCGCTGCCAGTGCGGCGAGGTGCATGTGGCGGCCTGCCCGGAAGGGGCAGGCGGATCGGCGGTGAGCATCGGCCCGAACCTGCGCACCCTGGCGGTGTATCTCACGGTGTTCCAGCACGTGCCCGCCGAGCGATGCGCCCAGCTGATCGCCGACGTCACCGGCGCCCGGGTCTCGGTGGGCTTCATCCACTCCTGCCTGGCCAGGGCAGCCGCCGCGATCGCGGATGTGGTCAAACTGATCAAGACGCTGATCACCGCCGCCCACGTGGCCGGATTCGATGAGACCACGCTGCGGTGCGGGCCCGCCGGGACCAAGAAGTACGTGCTGGCCGCCGTCACCGAGCGGCACTCGCTGTTCTTCCTAGGACGGCGCACCCTGGAATCCTTCCGCGAGTTCGGGGTCCTGCCCGCGTTCACCGGCATCGTGGTCTCTGACCGGTATGCGAACTACTTCCACCACGGCTGGGAGCACATCGCCGGAAATCAGGCCTGTCTGGCCCACTTGATCAGGGACTATGAGGACGCGGCCGAGTGCTACCCGGACGCCATCTGGCCGGTGCAAGCGCAGCGAGCGCTGCGCGCCCTGATCCGCGCCTGGCGCGCTGCCCGCGACGACGGCCAGCCTGAAATCCCCCCGCACATCGCCGGCCCGCTCATCCACGAGTTCCGCCACGCCGTGCTGGCCGGGCTCTCTGACGTGCCCCGCATCCCCGGCCCCAAGTCCTCAACCGCCCAGCACCCCGGCCGGGACCTGCTGGAATTCTGCTCCAGCCACCAAGATGACGTCCTGCGGTTCACCCGCGACACCAGGATCTGGCCGACCAACAACATCAGCGAGCGCGCCGTCCGCCCCGTCAAGACCCAGCAGAAGATCTCCGGCAGGCTCACCAGCGAGGACACCACCCAAGACCGCCTCGACATCCGTAGCTACATCGACACCGCCCGCAAGCACGGCCAAAACGTCATGGACATCCTGCGCAGCGCCATGACCGGGGCGCCGTGGCGGCCACCGCTTCCAGCGCCCACCTGATCACAACCAGCAAGCGTCACCCAGCGCAAGCGGGATGAATGTTTACGTGGGGGGCCAGCCGCATATCCACAGATTCGGCTGTAAATTACTTAATCCGCTGGCTTCGGTCTACTGGTCCTGGTCGTCGTTTCTCAGATAGGCCAGGACGGCGAGAACCCGGCGGTTGGTGTTGTCGGTCTGCGGCAGGCGCAGCTTGAACAGGATGTTCCCGACGTGCTTGCCGACGGCCGCCTCGGAGACGACGAGCTGCCGGGCGATCGCGGCGTTCGAGTGACCCTCGGCCATGAGGGCGAGGACCTCGCGTTCGCGTGCGGACAGTGCCGACAGCGGGTCACGGCGGCGGCGCACCAGCTGGCTGATGACCTGCGGGTCGACCACGGTCCCGCCGGCGGCCACGCGGTGCAGCGCGGCCACGAACTCCTCGACGTCGGCGATCCGGTCCTTGAGCAGGTAGCCGACGCCGCGGCCGTCGCCGGAGTCGAGCAGGTCGGCGGCGTAGCGGTGCTGGACGTACTGGCTGAGCACGACCACCGCGAGCCCGGGGTGGTCGCAGCGCAGTTCGACGGCGGCGCGCAGCCCCTCGTCGGTGAAGGTCGGCGGCATCCGGATGTCGGTGATCACCAGCTCGGGGGCGTGCTCGGCGACGGCTGCTCTGAGCGCGTCGGCGTCGCTTGTCACGGCGGCGACACAGAAGCCGAATCGTTCGAGCAGGCCGGCGAGTCCCTCCCGGAGCAAGACCGCGTCCTCGGCCAGGACTACCCGGATGGCGGCTGGCTGGGATCGCATGGTAGCTCCACGCGCAGGAGTGTCGGGCCGCCGGGCGGACTGGACAGCAGCATCCGGCCGCCGGCCACGGCGACCCGGTCAGCCAGCCCGGTCACGCCGGTGCCGCGGGCCGGGTCGGCGCCGCCACAGCCGTTGTCGGTGATCTCGATCACCAGCACGTTACCGTGCCGGCGGGCGATCACGGTGGCGCTGGTGGCGCCGCTGTGCTTGGCGATGTTGGTGAGCGCCTCTGCCACTGCGAAGTAGGCGGTGTTTTCGACCCGGCCCGGCAGCCGCGCGGCCAGCGGCGCGTCGACGGTCACCGGGACCGGGCAGGAGTCGGCCAGTTCGCCGAGGGCGGCGGGCAGCCCGAGGTCGGTCAGGACCTGCGGCTGGATGCCGTGGATCAGCTCACGCAGCTCGGCCATCAGCTGCTTGGCCTGCTCGTGCGCGGCGGCGACGGCCCCGGCGGCTGGCGAATCGGCGGGCAGGTCGAGCTGGGCCAGGCCGAGCTGCATGGTGAGGCTGACCAGCTTCTGCTGGGCGCCGTCGTGCAGGTCGCGTTCGATCCGGCGGCGCTCGGCCTCGAACGCGTCGGCCAGCCGGGCACGCGAGCGGGTCACCTCGGTCAGCTCGGCGCGCACCTGCTCGTCCGGACCGGCCAGCAGCAGCGCGCGCGCCGTGGCCTCGTCCGCGCCCGCGACTAGCGTCACGAGGTAGCCGGACAGCGGTAGCAGCACCAGTCCGGCGATCACATACGGCAAGGCCTGCGGCACGGTGGCCAAGTGGCCGAACCCCAGCGCCACCGGGGCGCTGCCCGGCTGCTGCGCCAGGACCAGGAACGGGCTGGCGATGAACGCCACAGCCATGGGCGCGGCGAGCAGCGCGGCGACCGACAGGACGGGCACCACGGTGGCCAGCAGGCACACGTAGCAGGTCTGCCGCCACGCCTCCGGGTCTGCGTAGCGGGCACGCAGCCACGGCACCGCCCCGCCGGGCGCCATCTTCTGGCGGCCCTCGGAGCCGGGCGGCCGGGTGTCCGCTATGCGCAGCCGTCTGCGGGCCAGGGACGTCACCGGTACCGCGATCAACGGCCCGACCGCGGCGATCAGCGCGGCCCCGAGCAAGACCAGCAACACGATCACGCCGACCTGATAGCCGCCCGCCGTCAGTACCAGCCAGGGCACCGCCGGGATCGTCAGCAACGCCGCGGCTATGATCGCCACCGGCAAGGTGGCGAGCAGGTAGCTCGCGGACCGCCACGGCCAGCTGCTGATCAGCAGCCGCCGCCAGGCAACCGCCTGCAGCGCGGTCTGCGGGGCACTGGTGCGCATGCTTGTCACGGTAGCCGTACCCTGGCGGAACACACGGTCACGCTGTGTGTAGTTACCGGGTATGCCTAGCCCTACCCGGATTCCGGCTACTAGGCGTAGTGACGCTCCGCCGGCCTGGTGGTTACCTCGGTGAGCGTGAGACCACACCGGATACCTGCGCTTGTCCTGGCGGCTGCCGCGGCATCACTTGGCCTGGCCGCCTGCGACAGCTCTGGCAGCACTACTCATGGCCAGCGTGCGTTCGGCTTCGGCGGCACCCGCCTGGTGATTGACGACTCCTCGTCCGATCTGCAGGTGGTGCCCGGGAACGGCCCCGGCATCGAAGTGCAGCGGTGGCTGAGCGGGACCGCCGCCAAGCCAGGCCACTCCTCGTGGACGCTCACCGGTGGCACGCTGCGGCTCGGCATCGACTGTTCCGGGTTGGTGTTCAGCTGCGGCTCCAGGTTCGAGGTGGCCGTGCCGCCTGGGACGGCGGTCACCGTCAACTCGGGGTCAAGCACCGATACCGTCTCCGGCCTGTCGGGTCCGGTCACTGTCAACGGCAACCAGGGGGAGCTGCACGTCAGCGGCGTGTCCGGCCCGCTGCAGGTCAGCACCGGCTCGGGCAGCGTCACCGCCACGGCGATCCGCTCCTCCGCCGTGCAGGTGACGACCAACCAGGGAAGCGCGGACATCTCCTTCGCGGCTGCGCCGCGGTCGGTCACCGTCAGGTGCTCGGTCGGTAACGCGACGGTCAGGGTGCCGACGACCGGGCACCGCTACCACGTCCTGGTCAGCAGCGGCACCGGCAACGCCTCTTCGAAGGTGCCCGACGACCGGCAAGCCGGCGGCGTCGTGCAGGTCTCTTCCGGCAACGGCGACGCGACGGTGCTCCCCGCCTCGTAAAGGCCACGGCATAGGCGCGGCCCAGGAAACCTGGCACGACAACCGCAAGGAAGGCCAGCGACACGATGACACTGGAACTATTCAGCGGCACCCGGACGCGGATCCGGCCGCAGGTAGCGGCGTTCACCGCGCTGTGCGGCGCGGCGATTGCGGTCGGGAGCCTCCTGACCTGGGTGAGCGCGCACGGCGCGCGTCCTGCGCTGGGCATGGTGCACACGTCGCTCCGGCAGATGCTGGTCTACTCGTTCGCGCACGTGACCTCGTTCTGGGAATCGGTCTCCTTCGCGGTCCTCGTCCTGGGCGTGCTGATGGTGATTGGCGCGCTGACCGGCGTGCGGACGCTGGCCGTGCTCGCCGGATTGCTCGCGCTCGCAGCCGCCGGGATGTGGACCGGGCTGGTCGTGCATCACTTCAACACCCCGGGCCTGCCGAACTCGCACTACCTCAACCCGGCGAACCTGCCCTGGGCGGACCTGCGCGAAGGCGCCTGGCTGACGACCACCGGCGCGGTGCTCGGGCTGGTGAGCGCGTTCTGGCTGCGCCGCCGGCTGGCCGACCAGCCGGATTCACGAAGGGCATGAGCAGATGCTTGAGTTCTTGAATGTCGCCAAGGTTTACCGGGGCGGCGTGCGAGGCGTTGACGGGGTGACGATGCGGCTCGGGCCGGGGCTGGTCGCCTTGCTCGGCCCGAACGGTGCCGGGAAATCGTCGCTGATGCGGATCGCCGCGACCGTGACCCGGCCGACCAGCGGGCGAGTGCTGTTCGACGGCACCGACGCCGTGGCCAGGCCGGACCTGCTCCGCCGCAATCTCGGCTACCTGCCGCAGGACTTCGGGATCTACCCGCACCTGTCCGCCCGGGAGTTCCTGTCCTATCTCGCCGCGGTAAAGGGCATCCCGGCCAGGGCCGCGCGGATCCGGGTCGGCGAACTGCTGGAGTTGGTGGGCCTGGCCGGCGTGGGTCGGCGTCCGCTGGGCACGTACTCGGGCGGGATGCTGCGCCGGGTCGGGATTGCCCAGGCGCTGCTGTCCGACCCGGCGGTGCTCATCGTAGACGAGCCCACCGCGGGCCTGGACCCCGAGCAGCGGGTGCTGTTCCGGAATCTGCTATCCGACCTGGCCGGCGACCGCGTGGTCCTGCTGTCCACGCACATCGTCTCCGACGTCGAATCGATGGCGTCCGACATCGCGATCATGGCCCACGGCAGGATCCAGCTGCGTGGCGGCCCGCAGGACCTGCTGCGCGAGGCTGAAGGGCGGGTCTGGGAGGTGACGGTCCCGCAGGACGCGCTCGCCCCGCTGCGGGAACGCCACCTGATCAGCCGGATGATCCGCACCGGCGCCGGGGTCCGGGTCCGCCTGCTCGCGCCGGCAGCCCCGGACGCTGGCGCGGTGCCGGTGCCGCCTGACCTGGAGGACGTCTACCTAACCATCATCCACCGTTCTCCCGGTCCGGCCCACGGGGCAGCCACGGAAGTACGCCGATGAGCGCGCGGATTCTGGCCGCGCTGACGATCGCCGACTTCCGGGAACGGGCACGCCGCCCCGCCTACCTGGTCACGCTGGCCGCCGCGATCGTTCTCGGCTACCTCGCGTTGCCGTCGGCCTCCTCGCTGTATGTGGTCATGAACGCGGGCGGTTACCGGGGCGTCTACGACAGTGCTTATGTCGGCATGGCAACGGCGCTGGCCGGCGGGCTATGGCTGATGTTCGCCGGGTTCTATGTCGTGCGCGGCACCATCGCCCGCGACCAGCGCACCGGAGTCGGCCAGATCCTCGCCGCCACGCCGCTGCGCAACGCCGGATACCTGGCCGGGAAGTTCTGCAGCAACCTCCTGGTGCTGGCCTCGATGGCAGGCGTGCTCGCGGTCACCGCGCTGGCCCTCCAACTGGCGCGCGGCGAGTCCAGGGCCGTCGGCCCCGGCGCGCTGCTGCTGCCGTTCGCGCTGTTCACGCTCCCCGTCCTGGCGGTGACCGCAGCCGCGGCAGTGTTTTTCGACGCGCTCCCCGTGCTGCGCGGCGGCCCGGGCAACATCGCGTGGTTCTTCGTGTGGATGATTTGCGTCATCACCGGACAGGGCGCCCCGCTGGGCGGGATGGGCGCCGTCACGGCGTCAATGCGCACCGCCATGGCGGCCCAGCACCTGCCGCTCGCCGGGCAATTCAGCGTGGGATTCACCAAGGTCGGCCATCCCCTGCGCACCTTCACCTGGCACGGCCTGGAACCATCCGGCGGGCTCATCACCAGCCGACTAGTGCTGATCATACTGGCGGCGGCCCTGGCGGCCCTGCCGGCGATCTGGTTCGGCCGGTTCGACCCGGCACGCAGCCGCCCGCGCCGGGGTGGTGCGCCTGCCCCCGACGGCGAGACCCTGGGCACTCCCGCGCCCGCCACCGGGCAGGCAGCCCGCCTAACGCCGCCTCCGGCCTACAAGGCACTACCAGCGGGCGGGACGCGGTCAGTCCTGCCCGCCTGGCGCTTGCTGTCAGGCGAGGCACGCATCCTGGTGCAAGGAACACCGCGCTGGTGGTGGCTGATCGCCGCCGCGATCAACATCGCCGGCCTCGCCGTCCCCGCCGGCATCGTCAAGCGCCGGCGCCAGCACCGCTCTGCTGCTGGCAGCGGCCTGGATCTGGCCCGCCCTGATCTGGTCACGGCTGGGCACCCAGCGCCACGAGAACGGGCTCGACACCCTGCTCGGCGCCTACCCTGGCGCCTACCGCCAGGTGGCAGCCGAATGGGCAGCCGGGCTCCTGCTCACGGCGCTGGCCGGGCTCGGCCCGCTGCTCCGGATGGCCGCCTCGGGTGACGGTCCGGGCGTGGCGGCCTGGATCGCAGGCGCCCTGTTCATCCCGGCTCTCGCGCTCATGCTCGGCACCGCCAGCCGCACCCACCGCATGTTCCAGGCCCTCTACGTCATCTTGTGGTATGCGGCGGTCAACCAGGTCAAGGCCGCCGACTACATGGGAACCGTCCTGGTCAACGGCCACCCGGCCGGGCCCTCACCGCTCCTGTTCACCGGGACCGCGCTCGGGATGCTCACGGTCACGTTCATCATCCGCGCGGCACAACACGCCACCCGGTGACCATCACGTGCGAACGCAGAGGAGCCTGACCGGAAGCGGCACACTCGAACCCCACTACCACCCCACTTGCGCGATTCTCAGGCGGGTTCAGCCCAAGCACCGTCCGGGATTCTGCGAGCGCCGGACGCGCGCAACTCGCGCCCGGGCTGCGTGCCATGGTGCGCGGCGGCGACCACGCTGCTGGGGCTGCCCGGGCTGGTGGTGACGGCCGTGACCGAGACCGGGGACGGCTGGACGGTCGTGGATGTGGTCACCGCGCCGGAGGAGGAGCAGGTACGCCGGTGCCCGGGGTGCGGCACCGCGGCGGCCAAGGTCAAGGACCGGGTCACCACCGCGCCGCGGGACGTGCGCGTCGGGGACCGGCAGATCCTGCTGCGATGGCGCAAGACCTGCTGGTTCTGCTGCAACCAGGACTGCGACCGGAAGACCTTCACCGAGTGGCTGCCGGCCGTCCAGCCCGGGCCCGGCTGACCGCCCGGCTGCGCACCCGCCTGGGCGAGGCCGTCGGCGATGACCTGATGCCGGCCGCCGCCGCGGCGCGGCGCTACGGCGTCTCAGATCGCACCGCCGCCCGCGCCTTCACCGCCTACGCCGATGAGCAGCTCGCTGACCTGGACGAGCGGCAGGAGCCCGTGCAGGCGGCCGGGGTCGACGAGTTCCGCCGCGGCGCCCCGGCCAGCGCAGCCGACCCGGAGACCGGCGAGATCACCCAGACCCGCTCCGAATGGCTCACCCACCTGGTCGACCTGGGCAGCGGCGGCAGCCTCGGCCTGGCCGAGGGCCGCACCGCCGAAGCGGAGAAAGACCTGCTGGCCGGGCACGCCGCGCGGCTGCGCTACCTGGCGATG
The DNA here is from genome assembly GCA_963726415.1 of uncultured Actinomycetes bacterium. Classification (GTDB taxonomy): domain Bacteria; phylum Actinomycetota; class Actinomycetes; order Streptosporangiales; family Streptosporangiaceae; genus DASXKD01. Next base: position 23,626 of record CAVSCM010000034.1, on the reverse strand, counting down.
GACCTGTCGGCCACCTACCGGTCCGGCGCCCCGGCCGGCGTCACCCTCGTCGCCGACGCCTTTCACCTGGTCAAACTCGCCAACCGGAAGATCGACGACGCGTTCCGGCGGCTGGGCTACCGCACCGAGCACGCGCACGAGGAACTCGGCCTGCCCCGCCCGCTGCACTACATGCTCCGCTACAACATCGAGAACCTCGCCCCCGATCACCTGGCCACCATCATCGGCGTGCTGGACGCCGACGCCGACGGCCAGCAGATCGCCGCCGTCTGGATCGCCAAGGAGCACCTGCGCGACCTGCTCGCCCTGCGCGCCACCCGCACCCACGTCACCCCCGCGCCCAGCGCGGTCCGCGACAAGCTCGCCAGCTTCTACATCTGGTGCGCGGACAACGACAGCGTCCCCGAGATAAAGACCCTCGCCAAGACGATAAGCAAATGGCAGCAGCCCGTCATCGACGCCGTACTGACAGGCTATTCGAACGCGAAAGCCGAAGCGCATAACCGCACCGCGAAACTGGTCGCCAGGAACGCCCGCGGATTCGCCAACCCCGCCAACCAGGCCCGCCGGGTCCGCATGGCCACCACCCGCGCCGCCCGGCACGCCAGGCAGCGCCGCCGCCGGCAGCGGTCACAGGAAGTAGCCAGGGCGCCGTAGCGGTCAGCCGCGCGCACAGGACGAGCCGGGAGCCGGGACCCATCAGCGGCACCCCGGTTAAGTACGGAGACCCGAGATTCCTCGCCGCGGCCAGAGCCCGGTGGCGGGCATCGCCGCCGAGCTGGCGAGTAGCCCGCACGGCATAGATGGCCGCCCGGCGGCGGGCGTCAGCGCGGTATTGCCCGATGTCCATGCTGATCGTCACGCCGTGAGCATCGGCCAGTTCCAGCGCCTCTGCCGTGATCTTTTTGCCCTTGGCCGAGTTGCACTCCTGATGCAGGAGCTGGAGATTCCAGCGGCGATGTGGTCCGCCATAAACCCGGGGATGATGTGATCGATCGCGGTGCCGCGCGGCGAGTCCGGCAAATAATCCCCGCACCACGGGCAGCGCCAGTGTTGCAGCTCTACCAGTTCTGTCATGAATGCCAGGCTGTGCGATGCCCACGGCACAACCTCGTCGTCGTGCTGCCGATCACCCGCCGCAGTGCCGAATGGCCAGCGGCAGAACCTCTCCCCGGCAGGCACCGGCAGCCCGCACACACCGCACCAGCCAGGGTCGGCAGACATGAGGACAAGCTAGCCGCACAGTCGGACATCGCGGCAGTTGCTGTCATCTCAACATGGCACCCGCATCAAGCGGCAGACCTAGGCCGGTGATGAACCGAGCTTCGTCAGAGGCAAGGAATAGCGCCGCATTGGCGACGTCGCGCGGCTCGATCCATGGAGTCGGCAACACGTTCCACTGCAAGTAATGCTCGCGCACTTCCTCTTCAGTCGCAGCGGGGTGACCTACGAGATTGTCCATGTACTGCTGGCTGGTCACCATGTCGGTAAGCACGACGGTGGGATCGACGGAGTTGACGCGCACGTTGTACTCAGCCAGTTCTAGCGCGAACGCGCGTACGAGCCCGAGCACGCCATGCTTAGCCGCCGTGTAATGCGCGAACTGGGGGCTAGCCCGGTGACTGAGGACAGAGCCAATGAAGACCATTACTCCGCTCCTCTGGCTGATCATGTGCGGGCTGACCGCCTTGGCGCTCTGCCACACGCCGGTCAGGTTTACGGCCAGCATCGCGTCCCACTGATCGTCGGTCAGTTCCCAAGCACTGCCCCAGGAGTCAATGCCCGCAGCGGCGACCAGCACGTCGAGCCTGCCTAGCTCGCGGAGTGTATTCGCGACCGCCTCACGCATCGCGGCGCCGTCCCTCACATCTGCCACGAGCGGAATGCACCGCACGGCCCAGGGTCTTCACTGCGCTGACCGTCTCATCCAGTTGCTGGATGCTGCTCGGCTGGTAAGGGACGGTCGGCATCGCGGCGCCAATGTCCAGCGCCGCGATGTCAGCGCCTTCCTCGGCCAACCGCAATGCGCAAGCCCGGCCGATGCCGCGGGCTGCGCCAGTCACCACGGCCACCTTGCCGGCAATCCGGCCCGCCGTCACGGCGAGGTGCCCTGATGAGCGCGACAGTATTCGCTGGCCGCATCGAGAGAGTCTTCGCGGTAGTCTTCCACCACTTCACAGGTGTGCTTGTGGTAGATCAATCCGTCGTCGTTGACCCAATACACATCGACACCGAACTCCCTGCACATGCGTCCCTCTGCCCGGATCGTATAGCTCGCGGTGGTTTCGCTCACAATAATGTCGCCGTAGGCGGCCCGGAAGGTGCGGGCGAGCATGTAATCATCGAGGCTGTCGAACCATTCGGCTGGGTGGTCGTGCACTTCCTGCGGACTAAGGACCCTGCTACCGAATTTGGTCCGTGCCTCGGGCGTATAGAGAGCCGCCACACCGACCGCGTCATGAGCCCGATACAGCCGCTCGACATTCCGCACCCAAGCCTCCGGATCTGCCACTGCCATGTCGCTCATCTCCTGCGCGCTCGTCTCGACGGTGCTGCTCTCGGTGGATGCCGCAGGGCGGATCCTCGGAAACACCGACACCTTGGTGCATGGTCACATGAGGATGGTGAAGCCGCGAAGCTGCAGCTGGCCGGCGCTCACACCCGGCGGCGAGTCTCGCCGCGGATTGCACGTGCCGGCCAGGAACGGGCAGGTACGTTCAGGAGATGGAGATCATCAACTTGGGTACGGCGGATGGGCTGCCGCCGGTGGACTGGGCTGCAGTTGTCGAAAAGCTCGATGCAGGGTCGGCGGCGGCCGCGGACGCGCTGAACTCCCGCACGACGTGGCTCTCCACAGTGAATGAGGATGGCAGCCCGCATGTGACGGCGGTCGGTGCCCTGTGGGTGGACGGCACGTTCTGGTTCCAGACGGGCGCGGGTACGCGCAAGAGGCGCAATGTCACACGCGATCCGCGGTGTGCAATCGCAACGTCAATACCTGGCGCAGACGTCGTGGTCGAGGGTGATGCGGTGCGGGTGATCGAGCCGCGCGCCGTCGCGCGGATTGCGAAGGCGTGGACGGACAACGGCTGGCCCGGCGGAGCCCGATGAAAGCGGGTCGGGTCTCACTGCACCGTTCAACGCGCCGTCGCAAGGACCGCCCCCGTGGAACGTCTACCGCATCGAGGCGCGCTCGGCGACTGTGGTCTTGGCGACGGAGCCGGGCGGCCTGACCCGCTTCCGTTTCTGACAGCATGGACGGCAGTGGTATGGTTTGGTACTATTCGGGGGCAATGTGCTCGAACGTGCTGGGATGACTCGCGGTCGACCTGCGCCAATGCGCGGCGGCGTTCCCGGCTGCGCTGAGAGATATCCACGGGAGGATCTCCCTGGCTCGCTGAAGCCTTAAGCGTGCGCCGCCAGAGCCGCGCAGGCGGTCGGGAGGTCGAGTGGCGGTCGAGGACCCCAGCGGCAAGGTACGTTTCGGCGAATTGCTTGCTCTGGGCGAGTTCCGGGCGCTCTGGCTCGCTCAGATCGGGTCGGTGCTCGGTGATCAGCTCGCCAGGGTCGCGCTGACGCTTCAGGTCTACGCGCGCACCCACTCCGCGTTGCTGGCCGCTGTCACGTTCGCTGCCAGCGTCGTGCCTGTCTTCGTGGGCGGAGTTTTGCTCTCCGGCCTTGCCGACCGCTATCCGCGTCGGCGCGTGATGATCGCATGCGACATCATCCGGATAGTGCTCGTGCTGGCGATGACACTGCCCCACCTCCCGATCGCACTGCTAGTCGCCTTGCTGTTCGCGGTGACGATGGCAGGAGCGCCGTTCAGCTCGGCGCGTGCGGCGATCTATCCGGACGTGCTTAGCGGCGAGCTATACGTGCTCGGCACGGCGGTGACGCTCACGACGTATCAGTTCGCCCAGGTTCTCGGCCTGGCGCTTGGCGGCGCTACGGTGAGCCTCGCGGGTGTCCGGGGCGCACTGATAGTGGATGCGGGCACGTTCGCCATCTCTGCGCTGCTCACCAGGCTCTGGGTCCGGCCACGGCCAGCCGCTAGATCCGAGGAGGCGGCGCCGACCTCGCGGGGCGCAGATCTGCTTGCTGGCCTCCGCCTCGTCTTCAGGAACCCTGCGCTGCGGACGCCGATGTTGCTGGGCTGGCTGGCGGCGTTTTACAACGCCCCGGAAGCGATTGCCGCACCACTGGCAGCAGGCCTGGGGGCCGGCGTCGTCGGCGTTGGCCTGATCCTGGCATCCTCGGCATTGGGCGCGTCTGTCGGGGCAATCGCCTTCGGGACGGCTGGCAAGCCCGGCAACGCGGGCGCGCTGGATGCGGCCGCTGGCGGTCGCTTCCTGCGGCACGCTTGCCGCGTTCGCACTCCGCCCGGATTTTCAGCTGGCACTTGTGATCCTGTTCGTAGCCGGCCTGTGCGATTGCTATCAGATCGTCGCCGTCACGCTCTTCGTTCGCGCGACACCGGACAGCCAGCGCGGCCTGGCCTTTGGCTTGGCGACGGCCGGCATGAGCCTGGGCCAGGGCTCAGCGATGATCGTGGCCGGGGCGGCGGCGCAGCATTACGCCCCGGCGACAGTTGTAGCCGTCGCCGGGGCGCTTGGCGCCGTCGCCGCGATCCTTATCTCGGCACGCCGCCTCCCGGGCCGTAGCCCGGAACGTTGACGGGCTGCTCAGCCTCCCCAGTGGGTAGTGCGCATGGCCGCCCTCCTCTCCTCCGCTGCCCGGCGTAGCTACGCCATCGCGGTCAGATCCGGTCATCACGTCAGCATGGTTACCTACACGGCGTGATCATGATGTTTCACTCATAGTTACATAGTCGGGTGAGTGCCGTGTACCGCGCCTTGGGGGCAGATTAAGCGTGATAAATGTTTCAATCACCCTCATGCCTCGTGGACTAAGCGCGTGTGCGGCCGAAGTAGCCTTGGAGTTTCGCGCCGGATGATGCTCGAGGTTCTGCGGGGGATGCTGCTCAAGGTCCGACCGAGTAATCTGTGCCGCGGATCATGGCCAGCGCTCAGAGCGCGGGTCCCATTCGGCGAGCGGCAGGGGGAGATATGGGGGGCGCTCGTCGAATTGCGCGATGTCGCGGCGCCCGGCAGTGGGTGACGGCGTCCCCTCCGAGGGTGGCAGCTGTGGGGGCTGGCGGGCTGGCTGCGTAGCTATGTCATCGCAGTCGTCATAGCCGACTTGATCGCCATCGGAGTTGCCGCCTACCTGTGGGTTCCCGGACTGCGCGCAACGCAGTTGCTGCTGTTCGCCGCCCTGCTCGGCTGCGATGCGACGACGGTGGAGATGACAAGGAGCCGGGGCGAGGCCGCCGGCTTGATCAAGGACACCTACGCCATCTGGGAACTTCCGGTCGCACTCTTGCTGCCACCAGTCTTCGGGCTTCTCGCCCCCATCCCGCGCCTCGCGCTGACGCAGTGGCGTATCCGGCAGATCGCACCGCACCGGCGGGTATTCAGTGCTGGCGTTATCAGCCTGTCCTACGGAGCCGCCAACATCACCTTCGGCTTCCTTTGCAGTCACTTTGCCCGGCTGGCGGAAATCCCCGATGGCACAGGCGGGCCGGTGACCCTCCGGTGGCTCGTGGCCGTGGTCCTCGCCGGGCTGATTGCCTGGGCGGTCAATAACTTGCTGATTCTGCCGGCGGTCAAGGGTTCCGATCCGACGGTGCGAGTTCGCGATGTGATAGCCACCCGCGAAGGCATCCTGAACGATCTGGCCGAACTTTGCGCGGCTGCCCTGGTGACGCTAGCTATCTTCTGGAGCCCGTTTTCGGTGGTGCTTGCCCTTCCACTGGTGATAGTGCTGCAGCGCTCATCGCTTCACTCCCAGCTCCTCAGCGACCTGCGCCTGGATGCAAAGACGGGCCTGCTAAACGCCGGCACCTGGCGCAAGGAGGCCAGCGCCGAGGTGAACCGGGCAATCCGGACGCGTGGGCGCGTCGCGGTGGCGCTCATCGACATCGATTGCTTGAAGACCTTCAACGACGGCTACGGGCATCTGGCCGGCGACAACGCCCTTGCGATGGTTGCCGGCCTGCTGCGGAGCGTGCTCGGCCCGGACGATGTCGCCGGCCGCTTCGGCGGGGACGAGTTCGCCGTGCTCTTCCCGCAGACCGATGCTGACCATGCACATGCGGTCATGCAGCGGCTGCGAGCCCAGATCGCCAGCACGGTGATCAGCCCCGAAGTCGACACAGGGGAGCCGCAACTGCACTGCACGGTCTCGGTTGGGCTGGCTGCCCTGCCGGGCGAGGACGCTTCCCTCACCGACATTCTTGCGCTTGCCGATTCGGCGCTCTACCAGGCAAAGAACGCCGGCCGTGATCGAGTAGCCATGATGACCGAGAGCAGGCAGGAGATATCCACGAGCCGAGCGGACTAGGCGCATCTTGGACACTGGCCTAGTCGTTTCTGGCATCGATGCGATTTATCACTTACAGTGCGTAGACCGTAACTCTAAGTTAGCGAGTGTCAGACCATGGAATCGCGCTGTCTGGACGACATCGGACGTGTGCATGAGAGTGAACCGCTTATGACTGCCAGCAACACCGTGCCGTGATCGAGGAAGCCAGCTACTACGTGAATCAGCACGCCAGGTCCGTCGTTCCCATCGGCATCGTCAACTCCGTGCAGCGGCGGCTCGCCGGGCTGGGCCCTGAAGCCGCCGATGTCGTGACTACGGCGGCCGTCCTGGGCAACGAGTTCGACGTGAGCCTGCTTGGGCACCTGGCGGGCGTCGGCGAACTAGCCGCGGTCAATGCGCTGCATCTGGCCTCCGGCGTGCAACTCGTCGAGCCCTGCTTCGGTAGCCAGGAAATGTTCAGGTTCCGGCATACGCTAATCAGGGACGCGATCGTATCCGATCTGCGCTCGCCCGACCGCGCTGCCCGTTCGGGGCGCGCAGCCGCGGCAATCGAGCGGGCGCACCCTGACCTACCCGGATCCTGGTGCGATCTCGCGGTTGACATGCACGACGCTGCAGGCGAGACCGTGAAGGCCGCCGAACTGCGCCTTGAGCTAGGTCGCCGGGCACTTCAGACCGGCGCATTCGCCAGCGCTACTGCGGTGCTCACCAGGGCCAGGACGCTGCTGGAGGGCGCGCGATCGGTACCTGAGCGGTTGCTCGTTGATATCGACAATGCCATCGCCAGGGCTTTCGAGCTGACCGGCGACACGACCCGGCTGATTCCCGCTGCCGAGCGCCTGATCGCTGGCCTAGACCGGATCGGCGCAGATCAATTGTGGAAAGCACACGTCCACATCCGAATGGCCCGCGCGTTTGCCGAAGTCCAACCAGGCAGGACAGGTCAGCACCTCGCAATGGCCCGCGCGATTGCGGACGCTGTACAGGACCAGGCACTGACCGCACGACTGGATGCAGTCGCAGCTCGCTGCGCGCTGGACGCGGACAGGCCGGAAGCCGCGATCGAGCTCGCGAACCGGTCGCTGGCACCGGCGGAGTCCGCCGGACTGCGCGGCTGGGCTGGTGAAACAGCATTCGAAGCGCTAGAGACAATCGGCCGGTGGGCACAACTGACTGGTGATCTCGGGAGCGGCTGCCAAGGCGTTTGAGCGCGCTCATCAGATCGCCACTACCGAGCGCCGGCCGATCTTGCGGATCCGCGCCAAGCACCAGATCGGGATCGCCCAAGTCCTGGAATCCGGAGCCACCTGCAAGCTTTCCGAAGCCAGAGACCTGGCGGCCCGAGCGGGCGCGATCTCCACGATGGCCCTCATCGACCTCCAGCTGGCAACGGCTTGGAGCGTCAGCCCCGACCTGGACCGCGCGCTGACCGCCGCGCGCTCATGCCAGCGGTCAGCAAGTCGCATCCGCCAGCGCCGGGTCGAAGCCATGGCCTGGTGCGTGCAGGCAGCCATCGCCGGGCTCCGGCGCGACCCGGACGAGACTGAACACGCCGTCGGCCAAGCCGAGCTGACGCTGCCTAACGACCCGGAGGTGCTCCTTGTCACGTGGGGGCAGGCGAGGGCTGCTGCGTCGCTGTTCGTGAACGACATATCCCGCGCACGCGCGGAGTGTAACAAGGGAATCCGCTACGGGCGCACGGCCAGGCAACGCGCGCCACTACATGCCTGGGGGTTCTGGGCACTTCTCGAGGCTGTCAGCGACCGGCAGGCGCAGGCTGCGCTAGAGGAGGCACGGGCACGCGGAGGGATAGGAGCCTTTAACCACGGCTTCCTGGGCTACGCGGATGCTGTGCTGCAGGGCCAGGACGGTCATGCTGAACGCGCTACGGAACTGGCCGAAGGAGCAAGCAGGAATCTCGCGGCTTTCGCGCCTTGGTGGAACAACCTGGCTCGCCGCCTAGTAGCGCCGTGTGCACTTGAACACCAATGGGGCCAGCCCGTCGCGTGGCTCCGGAGCGCGGTCGCGAACTTCCAGCAAACCGGCCATCACGAGCTGGCCGCAACCTGCCAGACAATGCTCCGCGACGCCTAGCCGAGCCGGATTCGGGCAGCCGGCTGACATCAACTCGAATTAGCGCCGCGCCCAGGTCACGAGCTCGGCGGGGCGGATCGGCTCGACGGCGGTGAGGGCGGCTCGGCGAGCCGTCCGAGCAGGAATCCGGCCGCCCCGGCGCCTTTGAGAGCCGCGAGTGGCGGCAGCCAGGACCTCGGCACGCCTTCTTCATCGGGACGGCAGATCAGTTCCGCGATGTGACCAGAGTCACGGAACGAGGCAGGGTGCGGGCCGCGTCGTAACTGGGTTGGAAGACGTCGGTCATGACTCGGTAGTCGTCGCCCCGTCGTCAGTCTCCGCGAAACCCCGATCCCGCCTCCCACCCAAGTCCTGATTGCCGTGGCGGCCGCCCCGCCGCCCGGGCCGCTAGCTGGCCTCGAACCGGTCCCGGCCAGCCGGCGAAGGGGTCAGCGCATCGCAACTAAGCGATGCGCTGACCCGCCACTTATCCGTTTAGCGCTCACGGCGGGCGGCGACGCCACGGCCTAGAGGCTTGCGATCGATGCGCCGACGACGATCACGCCCGTCATCGGCAGCAAGCAGCCGATCACATTTCGCCCACCCGGGCACACCAGAGGCCAGATCGGTCGGCGCGCGGAACGCCTGACATTCTTGGCTCCCGCCGCGATGTTGGTACTGCATCTGGATGACACATTCGCATCCCAGCTCTGACCTGGTCGGGATGGCGGGATTCGAACCCGCGGCCTCCTGCTCCCAAAGCAGGCGCGCTAACCAAGCTGCGCCACATCCCGCCGAACCCGAAGCTTATCTTGTCTTGCCGCTGCCAGACTCCGCTCAGCCTGTTGCTAGCACGGCGCTCCAAGAGCAAATGCCCGGCGCCACCGCCGATCCGAACCCGGTACGCTACACCTGGCGGCTGAGCCGCCGCGCGGGCGTAGCTCAATGGCAGAGCCCCAGCCTTCCAAGCTGGTCATGAGGGTTCGATTCCCTTCGCCCGCTCCAACCCGAAACCGCAGCTCAGCGTGGTGACGGACGCCATTGCCGCCAAGATTATGATGCTCTCCCGCGCCCGCGTGCCCGCTGCGTGCCCGATCGGGGCCTGGCCGCGTTCTTCCTGGCGCCCGCTAGAGCATTTCCCATAGCGGTGGCGATGGCCTCGTCTCGCTCTCGGGATCCATGCTGATAGATCATTGCTGCGCGGGAGCTGGAGTGTCCCATCCGCTCCATCAGCTCGCGCAGACTAGCGCCGGTAGCCGCCGCCATCGTGTTAACGCGGTGCCCGCTCGCAAGGGATCGGCGCCTATCGGGAAGGCAAGGGGAGGAGTACTCAGCTCCGCAACGCCCGGCGGGTCAGGGCTTCAGGTCGGTGGCGGCCCGGCCCGAGCCGTCCATGTGGAACGGCGTGGAGTCATGCTCGTGGGTGATCTGCCAGCCCGCGGCCGTCCGGCGGAGCCCGACGGTGGACCGGAACCACAAGTCGACCTGCTCCCCGTCCGTCTTCGTGCCTGTCATATGGGTGAGGCCATGGCAGAAGGCGACGTCGTCACCCGCCTCGATGACCGGGTCGCCGATGTCGTAGCCGATCGGGCCGTCCCAGGTCCCGAACCAGCCCTCGATCCCCGCCGGGTCGCGAGCCTCATCCCCGGCGTAACGCAGCGGCGGGGCCAGGCCGAAGCTGACGACCTCGGGAGCGAGGTGGGCCACCGCGCGCCGGGCGTCCTTGGCGGTTATGGCAGCGGCGCGATCGTTCAGCAGCGTCCGGATCTGCTCCTGGGCGGTCGTCTCGGTCTCTGTGGTCATGAGCGCGAACGGCCGCACCTCGACCTTCCGGTTGCAGGCCTTCGACCCCTCGGCGGCGAGCTTGAGCACCACGTCGAGGTCGGCAGCCTCGATAATCCACAGGCCCCCGAGATACTCCTTCGACTCCACGAAGGGCCCGTCGGTGAATAGCGCCTCTCCGCCCCGGTTGTCGATCACGGTCGCCGTGCCGGGCGCCGCGAGGCCGCCGGCGAAAACCCAGTGGCCCTCTGCCGCGAGCCGGTCGTTGAACGCGTCGATCGCTGCCATCTCATCCGGGCGAGCGCTAGCCCCTGACGCTCGCCATCTGGCCAGGTCGGCCGTGTCGTCGATCACAGAAACCAGATACTGCATCTCCGATCATCTCCTGTGCTTCGGGGCGCCCCTCGCGGGCGGCCGCTCACCCCTGCTACGAACAGCTCTGCCCCGATCCGACACCGCCTCCCGGACTTCTTTCAAGGACTTTCTGGTACGCCTGCTAAGGCTAGGAGAACGTCGCGGCTCCAGGTCGGGCGGTCAACGCGCAGCTGGCGGGCCTGCGGGCGCCTGGCGCGCAGACGATCCATGGGACGACATCTGGGAGAACCAGGGAAACGCCAATCCGCTCACCGTTGGTACGTTCCTAAGCGCCGTGTCCCACGCCCTCGATGCGTCACCATCGCTAGGGGAGCTACCTTTCGTGATCGAGCTGTACGAGAACACCGGAGCCCGGCGGCAGCTCACAATCACTGGAATCTCCCTCACCGGGGCGGGTCCGGAACCCGACGCCGTCACCATGACCGCCGTCCCAACAGATGTGAAGGAGGACTCCTGACGCGACGCCCAGACGAGAGATCGCAGCTTGCGTGCCGATCCCTCGCGCGTGCCCGTTGCGTGCCCGATGGAGCGGCGAACCACCGGCAACCACGGTTACTGGCGGACAAGAGCCAGCGTTGATCACCTGGACAAATGCAGGCCGCAGCCCGCCTAGTCGCAGCCTTCCAAGCTGGTCATGAGGGTCAGATCGCACCTGGTGCATCAGGCCGCCGAGGGCCTTTGCGATGGCCTCGTCACGGTCTCTGGTGGCGTGCTGATAGATCATTGCGGCCCGTGTGCTCGAATGCCCGAGCCGGGCCATCAGTTCTTTGAGGCTCGCTCCGGTCGCAGCTGCCAACGTTCCGCCCACGTGCCGTAGATCATGGAAATGCATGCCGGGGACGCCGGCCTGAGCGCACGCAGCATTCCAGATCGGCCGGAAGTTCGATCGCGGCAGACTCGCACCCTTCGGCCCGAAGAAGACAAGGCCCCGCTGCCCCGGTGCTGTGAACCGGTCCAGATGCCAGCGCAGCTCCGGCACAAGCTCAGCCGGGAACGTCACTGTCCGGCAGCCCGCCTTCGACTTCGGAGTTTCGGGCACCAGCCCGCCGCGGTCCAGTTCCGCTGTCGTCTCGATAACGCGGACCACGCACGCGTTGAGGTCGACGTTCTCGCGCAGCTTTGGGTAGTGCGGGTATACCGCCGGACGGGGATCTCAGTCGATCGGCTCGCGATGCACCCACTCGACGAGGTTGTCGGACGCGAGTGCCCGCACGCGCGCGGCGTACCGGGCGAGGTCGGCGTCGTCGAGGAGGTCGCGCCACTGGCCGCTCGTGCCGCGGCTGAAGAACGCGGCGGGATCGATCCAGTGCTCCGGACCGCCGCCGGGGACGGTCGTGTCGGCCCTGCTGCGCATCGACTCGAACGTCGCCGCCTGGACCAGGCGGGGCCATCGGTGCTCGTCGACGTCGATGCCGAGGCGCGCGGCCATCTGCCGCATCTGCCCCTCCAGGTCGGCCTTTAGGTCGTCGTAGTGCAAATACACGACGTCGAGATCGTCGGCGGCGTCCCGGAACGTCTGCAGGTGCTCTACAGTGCGCCGCAGCGACGACCCGACCTGCGTCGACGGCGTCTCGTCGTCGACCCACTGCCAGAAGCGGTCCCGCTCGCCGTCGGGGCGCGGCCGCGGTGGCCGCAATAGTCCGAGCTCGATACCGTCGATCGCGGCCGCCCGTTCGCGTTGGTTGAGGAACGCGCCGATGTCGGTGTTGTCGATATGGTGGTCCATCGACAGCCCCACGTCGCGCGGGTCCCGCCCGACGCAGATGTACGTGACCGTCGGATCGTTGGGTATCCCGTCGAGCGGCGTGTGGGTCTTGATGAACCGGCGGTGCGTCTGGGCTTCCAGGTCCGCGAACACGTCTGTGCGGGCGCGAGTCACCATGTCGATCCACGGCGAGAGCGTGTCCAACGGGAGCGGGAGCTCCGGTTCCTGCAGTATGAGCAGGGCGCAGATCATCTGCGTCCACGTCGTCCCGCACTTTGGCGGGGTGCTGATGATGATGTCGCCGGGGCGGAGCTCGAAGCCGTCCCAGCGGTTGCTGTCGTACATACTCACCTGGTAGCGGCGCACGGCCGTCATCCTCGCAGCGGATCCGATCCTGTGAGGTGCAGATGATTCACCGCACGACATCCTGCCGAGGGCTCAAGACTGAGGTTCCGAAGGGCGTCGCGCAACAGTACGTAGCGCAGCACCTGCCCATAATGTCCGATCTCGAACACTCCTCCGCGAGGGCATCATGAAGGCCAGAGGATGAGCGCCGAACGGCGGGTCGGCGCGCGTTTATCCAGCGGGGCCTCGCGTCGTTGGCGGCCCGGTCATAGCCAATGCACCATCGGCTCGACTGCATGTCTATGCAGCACCCACCTCGGGATGAACGTCCGGTCATGCCGCGATCCGCTCTTGGCTGTCGCCGATCAGTCGCGGACGACTGCCACGCAGCACCGCCAAGGACAACCGCCGCGATCGCAGTGTTCAGGGCGCTCTGTCGATTCGCTGCTGCTGCTCAGATTGCGCGAACCTCGGCGAGCCGCTTGACTGCGAACTGGTCGGTCCCGCTGGGGTCCCAGCAGACGGCGGCTCCCCATGCGGCCCACGCTTGCGCGGCGATGTCATACGCGTGGTCGTCGAGACCGGCAGCGTTGTGCGGCAGCGCCAGGTCGAGGTCGGGGACGTCGACGTGCGACTCGTCCCAGTCGATCATCGCGACGCGATCCGCGGTCATGCGGATGTTGCCCGGGTTGGGGTCTCCGTGGACGACGCACGTCGTGCGACCGATGAGTCGCGCCCACGCTGCTCGGCATCGAACGACACCTTCAGGCGGCAGCGCGCTGAGGTCGACCTTCGTCCCGGTCTCGGCGTGCAGAAGGTCGGTCGACGATCGCCAGCCCGGGCGCTGTGGCCAGCCTTGCGTCAGCCGATGCAGCTGGCGGAGTGTGTCGGCGACGCGACGCCAGTCGGCTTCGGTCTCGGGCGATCCGCCCTCCACGTAGGTCATCACCACCAGACCGTCGGCGAAGTGCCGGCCGTCCGTGGTCGGGATCGGCACCGGCACCGGCATCCCTTCATGGTCGAGGTGCCGCAACAGGTCGGTCTCCCACGCGAGATCAGCGTCGCTGCGATGGCCGAGACGACCGACCGCGAGGTGCCCGTTGACGCGCACGCTCCACACCTCGTTGACGCCAACTCCGCCAGTGAGCCGTTCGATGCGAACGACGTCGTCACCCCACTGCTCAAGCGCCTCCCATCCCACCGGGGAATCTTCGCAGAGAGTCATGAAGCGCTCAACGAGATTACGAGCCCAGCAGCACAGCCCAATAATCGGGTGATGGTCAAAGGTGCCCAGCTACGCGGCAGTCACGGTCTCTAAACCCGTCGGCGTGGCCCGGACGTCGGCTGAGTGGCCTTGACTCATTCCTATATCAGAATATATTTGGGCCGTGGCCCGCTCCCCCACAACCTCGGACGTCTTTAACGCGATCGCCGAAGTGCGCCGTCGCGAGATCCTCGACGCGCTGATGGCAGGTGAAAAGGCGGTCGGCACAATCGTGGCCGACCTCTCGCTGTCCCAGCCTCAAGTGTCCAAGCACCTGCGAGTGCTCAGCGAGGTGGGACTCGTGAAAAGCCGGGCGCAGGGGCGTCACCGGCTGTACAGCCTGGAGCCCGCGCGTCTGCGGCCGTTGCACGAGTGGTTGTCCAGGTACGAGCAGATGTGGAATGAGCGCCTGGACCGGATGGACGACTACCTCAAGGAGCTACAGAAAAGGGAGAGACAGCAGTGACCCCTAGCAGGCACGGATCGGCACACATCGAATTCCCGAACGAGCTCGACGTCCTCATAACACGTGAGTTCGACGCGCCGATCGCTCTCGTCTTCGACGTATTGACGAAACCCGAGCATGTGAGCAAATGGGGCGCTACACCGCCGGACCAGATGAAGGAGTGCTCGACCGACCTGCGCGTCGGAGGTACCTACCACCACGTCTTCGTGACCGGCGACGGAACCGAGTGCTCGTTCCGCGGAACCTACCTGGAGGTCGAGCCGCCGATCCGGACCGTGAAGACGTGGCTGTTCGACGGCTGGCCGGATGCGGAGGCGGTAGAGACCATGCAGCTGCACGAAACTGACGGAGTGACGACGCTAACGATGAGGCTGGCGTTCCGCGACAAAGCTGGCCGTGACCACATGACCAGGTTCGACGGCCAGCAAGACAGTTTCGACGCAGATGGAAGAAATCCTCAGGTCACTACTCGACCTGCAGGGAACGTCGTCGTCTTAAAGCCCGACGTAAGACACATCGTGATACGGCCGACGAAGACGATCGGCGCGAGATGCTCGAGGTCGCTTCATATGGAGAGCATGCGTGCTACGGGGTGAGGTCTATGAGTTCCGCTCACCGCGCGGGACAGGCCATGAGCAGCAACGGCGACGTTACGGGTGCTAGTCGAGCAAGTCGGAGCCGTCGACGCCTGCCGGCTCGTCGGGCTCGTCGGACACGTCACCCCAGAACAGCAATGGGGCATCGACGAAGCCCTCATGACGGTCTTGGGACTTCGGTAGCGACTGAGCAGGTAAGAGTTCAGGCGATGAACGTGAGATCGACGGCCAGCCAGCGAGCCAGATCATCGATCTCGGCCTCGACGGCGGCGGTCATGGCCCGGTCGAACGGCTCGTCCTGGTGAATCGCGTCCACGCGGAGCACGCCAGCCTTGCGGTCCACGGTCGCATCGAGCTTGCCTACCAGTCGGTCCGCGTACAGGACCGGCAGCGCGAAGTAACCCCAGCGACGCTTAGCTGCGGGCTTGTACATCTCTAGCTGGTAGTCGAAATCGAAGAGATCGGTCGTCCGCTTGCGGTCATGAATGAGCCGGTCGAAGGGAGACAGCAGTGCCGCCCGCCCGTAGAACGGCTGTCCGAGCTGCGCCGGATCGACCCGCCAGGTCCCGCGGGTACCCGCCACGACCGCTGGCTCGCCAGCCGCGCCGACATCCATCGGCTCCACTGGGCACTCGGGCCCGCGAGCACGCGCGATGCCAAGCGCGCGCAGCCGCCGCTCGTTCCTGATCCGCAGCGCATCCTCAGCGGGAACGACCGGATCATCAGGGTAGACGCGGTCTGCGAGGTCCCACAGCCGTTCGCGGCCATCGCGGCCCGGCTATCGCCACCTCGCCGGCCCGGACCATGAACTCCAGCAACTGGCTCACGTTGCGGTTGTTGGTCCACCCAGACGACGACCACGGAACCTTGCAAGTGTCAGGAAGGTCGCGAGAAGGCAGCGGCCCGGAAGATCCGAGCCGGTCGAGGATGTCGCGGCGACACACGTCATTGGCCCGCACCCAGTCGACCTGACCCTGCCGCCAGCCGCCGCACAGCTGCCCGCCGGTGAACCACGCGGCCATGTCGGCCCGGTACAGCGCCAGGTCTTCGCCGGGCCTGATCATCGCGCGAAGTTCGAAAAGCGTCCGGTCCGCCAGGGCGGCATCGAGTTCCGCCGGAACATACGACGAGCCGAGGCGGCTCCACGCCACCAGGTCCGCGTTCGGGGCGATTGCCGCGATCGGGTCGATCTGGAGCAAGGTCAGCTGGCGCACCACGTCGAGCAGCGAGGCAGGTCGGGATCTGTCCAACAGTTGAGCCCGCACGGCGAGGCGGCGCGCGTCCTGACGCGAAAGCTCGTGGACCGTCACCGCTCCAGGCTAGGCGACCGCCCCGCCGGTACGCCGATCGAAGCCACCCACCGGCGGCACCGGCGCCAGCACTGAGGACAAAGGCAGCTATCGAACGGTGGCAAGCAGGTGCGGTCCGAGTCCCATCAGCTCGGGCACCCGCTCGAGAGCGCGGGCGGTCTGCAGCACCACGCGCCGCGCCTCGGCGGCGGCCATGCGCTCCGGAAGGTCGTCGAGCATGGCGGCCGGACCCTCCACGCAGACTAGGTCGACCACATCGAAGCCGCTCGCGACCAGTTCGGCCCGCAACTGACCTGGCCGGTGGGTGTAGCCGCAGAAGGAATCCTGGCCGAACGGCGGCAGGCGCCCGGTCCGTTCCAGCTCCGTCAGCTCCTGTTCGACCTCAGGGCCGCGCTCGTAAAGCCGCAGCCTGAGAACTCCGTCCATTCTGGGCGCCCAGCGCGAGATCGCCGCCACGAAGACCGGCCCTCCCCGGCGGACTACCCGTCGCGACTCAGCCAGCGCCTGCAGCCGGTCTCTCCTGCGCTCGAGGTGATACAGCGGTCCGAGCAGCAGCACCGCGTCGACGCTTGCGTCCTGCAGGTCGAGCTCCCTGGCGTCGGCCACCGCGGACCAGATGCCCGTGCTGCCTTCGGCCGCCTTCCGCAACTGCTCGACGTGCATCGGCATCAGGTCCCTGTGCAAGACCTGATAGCCCAGGTGAGCGAGCCAGAGCGTGTACCTGCCAGGACCGCCGCCGATATCGGCGACAACCGCGGGCGGCGGCGGCAAGTGCCTGAGCAGGATCTCCTTTGTCCGCTCGAACTCAAGCTGCCCCCGCGGTTCACCGAGCCTTTCTTGCTCCTCGCCCCGCTCGTAGTACGCACGCATCGCTGCGCTTGCCGGGTCCTCGATCATGACCACATGATTGCTGGCTGAGCTGCACGGCGCATCTTGATAATCCGGCCGCTACGGATCCAGCCGCGAGAGCCGATGGGAGTCCATGGCGGACTGAGACCGCAGGAACGCAGGCATGAGCGATACCGGAATGGTCGGAGCCGCTGGCCCGACCGTGCGATCATCGCGCCATGGGATTCCTCTCGCGGAAAGCGGCGTCAAAACGGAAGCTGACGCCGCTGATCGGTGCCGTCATTACCCGGGAAATCGACACCTGGAGCGTCACCTGGGATAACGACGGCCCGCAGCCGGGCGAGCTCCGTGCGCAGACACTGACCGAAGCGGCCAACCAGGCGGCAGGGGCCATCGTCGCTCGGCAGGCAGCTCATCCGCTCGGGCAGGACGCGGAGCTGCAGCTCGCGATCTACCCCTGGGACTATGTCGACGGGCCGATGTTCGATATCACGGCCGGACCGAGCGGCTTTTCAGCCACGGACATGCTCGGCATCGCAAGGGCGCCGCTGCAGGGATCGAGCCTGGAAGATCTCGTCTTCGCCGCCGGGAACCTGCCGGATCGCAGGGCCGCGGGCGCCATGCTCATGTGGACGAGGCCCGTGGCCGAGCTCTCGCAGCCGCCCGCGTGATTCTGCGTACCGGCTCGAGTCATGCATCCGACCAGCGATGCTGCGGCTCCCAGCCGAGCAGTTTCGCGGCAGCTGAGCAGTCGACCAGCGCGCGCCACGGATCGGCCGCGTAGCGCGCGCGGTCCCTGACCGTCACACCAGGTGCCAGTCGCGCAACCATCTCCAGGCTCGGCGCGGAGGCAGAGATGTCCGCGGCGCACAACAGCGCCCGGTGGTGCCCTGCCAGGCGGGCAGACAGGGTCAGCTCCACCGCCGTGGCAACGTCGCGCACGTCGACAAAGGCGCCAAACTCCCAGAACGGCTCCCACTCCGAACTCGGATCCGCGCGCCGCTGCTCGCCGGTGAGCTTGTACTGGCCGGGATCCCAGACCCAGGTCGGCCGCAGCGACAAGCTCGCGATCCCGGTCCGCGCGCTGAATCCCGCGCACATGTCCTCGGCAAGCAATTTAGACAGGCCGTAGGAGCGCGTCGCCCGCCGCGGATGCTCGTCATCGATTGGGAAGTAGTCAGGCAGCCGCTCGCCCTCGGCGATCCCGAGCGTCTGCGCGCTGGAGAAATGGACAACCAGGCCAGCGCCAGCAGCCTCAGCGGCGAGCAGCAAGTGCCAGGTGCCGAGCACGTTGACGGCCATGATCTGCTCAGGGCTGCCCGCCGTGTCGTGCGCCAGCCCGCCCAGGTGCACGGCCGCCGCGCAGCCCGAAGCGGCTCGCCCGACGGCCTTCGCGTCGAGCAGGTCCTGGCCCTCGGCGCGATCGAAGCCGACTATCTCATGGCCAAGCCGCTCGAGGTGCGCGGCCACGGGCGCGCCCACGTTGCCGCGGTGCCCGGTGACAAGGATGCGCATGCCGTCATGATCTCGCGCCGGGCGAACCGGAGCGCCTAGGAGCCGGACGCGAAGAGCCCCACGACTCTTGAACCTTCCTGGCGCGGCTTCGGCGGATGCGCCGCCGCGAAACCGCCACCGAGCGCTCCGCCCGACCAGCCCGGCCGCCGGCCCGAGGACCAGAAGGAAGACAAAGAACAAGACCAGATTGCTCATCAGCAGGCCGTTGCATGCGCCAGCCACGATGCCCGCCAGCAGTCCCTGCCTGATCCGTGCCTCGCGCAGCTCAGGCGTCTTCTCAGTGCCCGGCACCCGCCAGCCGCACACCGCGCCGGCCGGCACCGCTGTCACCAGCGTGATGATGAGAGTTATGCCGACATAGAGCAGGCCCAGGTCGACCGGGATGGAAATGAGCGCATAGTCGATCAGTCCCGCGACGACGCCGGCGACAGCGCCAGCCACGAGCGCCGCGCTCGGCAGCGCAAAACGCCGCGACGTGGCTAGCAGGATCGCGGCTACGTAGCCGGCAGCGAGCACCTGCAGCGGCAGGATGGCCCACACGACCACGCCGAAGATCCCGGTGATGCTCCACAGCGTGCTTGCCTCAACGTTCGGGCGCTTGGCCCTGATGAGGAGCGGAACCGCCACGAGCACGCCGAGCATGACCAGCCCGGCGACATCGCGTATCCAGTTGAACCCGCCGTTGACGATGCCGCCCCCCTGCCCGGCACTGCGGTCCGCGTTCACGAGCGTGATACCCATCCCGCAGATCGCCGCGAAGCCTGCCAGCCGCGCCAGCCGCGCCGCGATACCGTGGCCGACGGGGCCGAACCAGCCGTGCCGCCTCGCGACCCACGGCAGTCCGAGCAGCGCGGCCGCTACGACGAGGGTCCTGATCCGGTCGGTGCCCACCTCCGGATCGGTCGCGGGCACGTTTAGCCAGCTCAGCGAGATGACCCAGGCCACCGTCGCTGACAGAGCACCGATCCCGAGCCAGTACACGATCTTGCGTGCCACCTCTGCCTCCTTTACGACCAGCCACAGTCCGCCAGCGAGCCAGTCCAGTCGCGGCCACCCTGCGGGGACCAGGCTGGCCTCCGCCTGCACTGCCGCGGCCCAATCCCGGCGGGCCGACGGCAGCAACCATGCCGCCATGCGCAGCGCCGAGGACAGCAGCCTGCTCAGGCGCTCCATCACGTGCCCTCCCCCGCCAGCCGGCGTGGGCTCGGGCTACGCCGCGGCGCAGGAGATCGCGACGACGCCGCCCTCGACGCGCCGCGACCAGGCGCGGCAGCGCGCGCCTGAACCGCGGCAGCAAGCCCCTCGCTGGTCAGCCGGTACAGGTGCCGTCTGGGGCGTCCGGCCGGCTGATCTTCCTCCCAGCGCGCCTCGACGACACCCCTGTCGGCGAGGCGGACCAGGATCGGATACAGGGTTCCCGACTTCAGCCCGGTCTCCCTGGCGAGGTCATAGCCGTGCCGCCAGGACGACGGCTGGCCGGCGAGCGCTGCCAGCACCGCGAGAGTCTGGGCCGAGAAGGCCGTACGAGGTGGCATGGCGCGAACTCTACCTAGGTAGACCGATCGGCGGAAGCATTTCGGCGAATCCGCGTGCCGTCACGCACGTTGGCCAGGCCGACGGCCCTTCGCGGGCATCTGAATAACCCTCGCGAAATGACCGGCCATGTCGGCACTGATGCTAGGCGACCAGACTCGGGAACTGTATGGTTCGGTACCAACCCGCAACGCGCCGCGCGGCGGCAAACCGGGAGGCAGCACGAGAGGGGACGCGGATGATCAAGGGCTTCAAGAATTTCTTGATGCAGGGCGACCTGATCGTGATCGCGGTTGGCCTGGTCGTCGCGCTGGCATTCAGCACCCTGATCAAAGCCTTCACCGACAGCATCATTACGCCTCTCGTCAATGGCGCGGCCGGCGGCGGTGCGTCAGGGCAAGGGCCTCGGCTGGACCCTCAATGGTCAGCGGATCGACCTGGGTGCATTCATCTCCGCCATCATCTACTTCGTCATCTTCATGGCGGTCGTGTACTTCCTGATCGTGGTCCCGTACCGCGCGTACATGGCCAGGCGCGGCAAGACCGTGTTCGGCGACCCGCCCCCCACACAGACGTGCCCCTACTGCAAGTCATCCGATCTGCCGGCCGAAGCGACCGCGTGCTTGCACTGCACCAGGGACCTCGTGTCCGCGCGTTAGCGAGCGGCGGGCAACAGACGGCGCGATCGACTGCGCAAGGCGAGCGGCCGGACCTCGCTACCGGCCGGCAACCGACCGTGCAGGACGCGACGTCCAGCGCTCGGTGCACGCACGCGTGTCCAGGCAATACCAGCGCAGGTCGGTGCACGCGTGACCGCCATCGGCGACCATCTGGCTGGCGGGCAGGCGGATGCCGCACATCCAGCACGCCTCGAAGGCCGCGCCGTCAGCGCCATGCCGTCCTGCGCCCGGCGGCCCGGGAATACGCCGCGGGCCGAGCGGCAGCCGACCCGCCATCTGATCATTCATGTCTGACATCGCCGGATTCGATGAGGCACCTACGGTCATGAGTCCCCCCGAAGGATGGAGCGCCAGAGGCCGTCGAGGCCGTCAGTGCAATTTCCTAACCCAGCCTAGAGCGCTACGACCTGTCACTTGTAGCGTTCTTTCATAGCAGATGCAGTCCCTTCGGGTCTATCGGACTGCGGCGGATGCCACCCGCCTTGACCCGTCTTGACCATCCGGCGACCGGGGCGCGGCCTGGACGGCGGCGTTAGAGTCAGGCGGTGACGCAGCCAGAGCAGCGGCCAGAAGCGCAGCGACGACGGGGGCTGCGAGCCGGCCGGCTGGAGTCCTTCAGTGACGGCGTATTCGCCATCGCGGCCACGTTGCTGGTCCTCGACATCGCGGTTCCATCCGGCGCCAATCACGACCTGCTGCGCTCGGTCGCCAGGCTCTGGCCGTCCTACCTCGCCTACGTCGTCAGCTTCGCCACGATCGGCGCGGTGTGGCTCGGCCACAATGCGATCACCGACTACCTGGAGCACGTGAACGCGGGATTCATCCGCCTAATGATCCTGCTTGCCCTGGCACGGCTGTCCCGTATGGCACCAGGCCGAGCTGGCTGGCTCGCGCTCGGCGCTGGTCGGTGCTGTGCTGCCTCTGGCGATACGCCAGGCGCGACGGGCTGGTCCGGCCGGACGCGGCTGACGAGGAAATCCAGCTGCTGACCAAGCGCCTCACGCCCGGCCTGACGGCCTACCTCGTCCTCATCGTCGCCGGGCTCTTCGTCCCGGTGATCGCGGTGATCGGTTACCTGACGATCGCCCTGTACTTCATCATCCCGTTCCGGCACCGGACCATCATCAGGTTCGGCCGCAAGCACCAGCAGAGCAGAACCTGACGAGGAGGGACCATGTCGCAGCCTGAAATCAGCGCCGAAACCGCGGTGCTGCTGAAGTCGCTCACGAGCCAGCGCCGTCACGTGATCGGGATCCTGGATGACCTGTCCGACGAGGACCTGCGGCGTCCCGTGCTGCCGTCCGGCTGGACCTGCCTGGGGCTGGTCCAGCACCTCGCCGTCGACGTCGAGCGATTCTGGTTCCGCAACGTGGTCGCCGGCGAGCCGATGGACGCGGTGGCCGCCAACGACAACGCCTGGGAGGTCGGTCCCGAACTCGCGACCGGCGACGTCCTCGGCTTGTACCGCCGGGAGATCGAACTCGCCGACGCGATCATCGCGCGCACCGACCTGGCCGCCGCTCCGGCCTGGTGGCCCGACTTCTTCGGCAGTTTCCGGCTCGAGAACCTGCGCGAGATCATGCTGCACGTCATCACCGAGACCGCATGCCACGCCGGTCACCTGGACGCGGTGCGTGAACTTATCGACGGCAGGACCTGGCTCATCCTCACCGGCTGAACCGCGGCACCGGACGGCGGGTCAGCCGGCCGCGTCGCATCCCGCCGCGCCTTAGCTTGCCGTCGCGGGGGCCGCGCCGAAAAGCGGCAGGCACGGTTCGAGCCCGGTGATCGCGACCTCGCCAAGGCCGAGCCCCGAGGTACCGCCGGCCGCCAGCCAGGCATCCCGGTCGATCCTGAGTCGTCGCGACTCGGCAGCCTGCCCGCGGATCGCGTGCCGCTGCATTCCGTCGTCGGCGTAGCCGAGCTTGCGGGAAACAGCTAGCGACGCGAGGTTGTCGGTGAATGCGTCCGAGACCGCGTACCGCGCGCCGAGCCCGTCGAAGGCCAGCGCGAGCACCGCGGCGCGCATGGCCGTGCCGGTGCCCTGACCCTGATACTGCCTGCCCAGCCACGAGCCAGTGGCGACCTCGCCGACGATCGCGAAGTCCTTCGCGCTGACGCCCTGGGTCCCGACCACGACACCGTCGCGGACGATGACAAGGTTCAGCGTCCAGTCCTGCGGGGTCCAGTCGCCGAGGCAGCGCCAGTGGAACTGGAGCACAGAGCGCGCCCGCTCAGCGGGCCCGACATCTGTCCACCCCACGGCGAACGGCTGGACCGCGGGATCATGGACGCCTGCCTCGGCCAGGGCGGCGAGCGCTGCCAGGTCGCCGGCGTCAGGGAGCCGCAGCTCGAGCGAACCCGTCGTAGCGTCGGCAGCGTTCATGGCGAGCCGCAGCCGCAGGTCCGCGAGCGGCCAGTAGCTGGCCAGCGTCGCGGCGGGCCGGTCACGCGGCGGTGTCATGGGCTTGATTATCGCGGCGGCCGGTCCTTGCCAGAAGCGAATTACCTGGCACGACACAGCGGCCCAGATAGCCGGGTCAGAAGCCAAGCAGGCGGCTGGCGTGCGGCGCGCTTTCCAGGAGTGCCTAGGGTTAGAGCCCGGGTAAGAATACGGAGCCCGCGATAAGGAGTGACTGCACGCGTGAGTGATGCCCTGCCGCCTTCGGTGCGGATGCGGCTCGACGACCCGTTCGCCGAGCTGACCGGTCCCCTGGCTGCCGCCAGGCGGCTCTCTTTCATGGTCGTC
>CAVSCM010000033.1:0-75190 GCA_963726415.1 uncultured Actinomycetes bacterium | reverse complement strand
CCGGACGCCGTCACCGCGCAAGTATCCGCCGTTCGGAGCGGCCAGGGCTGTCTCGGCGGTCACCAGGTGAGCCGAGCAGATCCAGGCTGTTCTGTACACCTACCCCTGGCTTGGGCGTCGACTGCGGACGGGGCTCAGTCAGGTCTGACTGCTGCCCGTCTCGAGCCACCGGTAAAGACAGGTGCTACGGAGGACCCTTCCGCCGGGCGCTGCAGAACCGGGCGCTAAAGAAGGAGCCTCCAGACGTCTGTCCGGTGTCCCGTATAGGGCACCTATGCGGGAATCTTCACCGGGCAGGTCTTACGGGACCGGCAGCCCGCGGTACCGCCGCCCGGCCCTGAATGTGGCTCAGCACATTGATCACCTGTCCATCAGGGTCGCGGACGAAGAAGCGGCGAACGCCCCACGGCTCGAGGGTCAAAGGGTAGACAATCTCCGCGCCCGCCTGGACCGCTGCCGCGTGGCAGGCGTCCACGTCATTCACCTGAACCGAGACATCGGGGATGACAGGGGCGGTGGCGTCGTGGGTCATGAGGCTGATCTGGGCACCCGGCCGTTCGGGATCGGCCAGGGTGACGATCCAGCCGTGGTCCATCACCGGCCGCAGTCCCAGTAGGTCGCCGCAGAAACCCTTGGCCGCCTCCAGCGACGTACTGCTGAGATCAGGGACCACTCGGCGAACACCCATATTGTGACCCTCCCATCCCGCTTCGACGCGGCAGGGGCGGCCGGGCGGATCGTCCCGGAGGCGGATGGGCGTGTGGTCTGTTCGCTGCGGCTCTGGCCTTCCCCGATCACGACAGAGACGGCGATCCGGTATGTGCGGGGGACGCAGTCGCGTGGGCTGTCAGATCCAGCCGCGGGAGCGGGCGAGCTGGACCGCTTCGTGGCGGTTGGCGGTGCCGAGCTTGGCGGCTGCCGAGGAGAGGTAGTTGCGGACTGTGCCGGGGGTCAGGGCCGCGCGTTTCGCGATTTCATCGACGGGGGCGCCGCCTGCCGCGAGTTCCAGGACGTCGGCTTCGCGGGGGGTGAGCGGGCTGTCGCCGGCGCTGATGGCGTCGGCGGCGAGTTCGGGGTCGACGTAGCGGCCGCCACGGTGGACGGTGCGTACCACGTCGGCCAGGACTTGGGCCGAGACGGTCTTCGGCAGGAACCCGCGGACGCCGGCGGCGAGGGCCCGTTTGAGATGCCCGGGCCGTCCGTAGCTGGTGAGGATGAGGCTGCCGCAGGCGGGCAGCTCGGTGACCAGCTTCTCGGCGACGGTGATCCCGTCCAGGCCGGGCATCTGCAGATCCAGCACGGCCACGTCCGGGCGGTGCCAGGCGGGCCATCGCGAGGGCCTCGTCGCCGGAGGCGGCCTGGGCCACGACCTCCAGGTCTTCCTGGATCGCCAGCAGGGAGGCCAGCGCGGTGCGGATGAGGTTCTCGTCGTCGGCGAGGAGCACGCGGATCACGGCGCGGGCGTCTCTGGTGTGACACCGGTGCCGCGCTGGCCCGGGCCAGGCGCCACCGCTGCGGCGCCGCAGGCGGGCAGGCTGGCCTCCAGCCGGAAGTGGCCGTTCCGGGGATGCCCGGTCGTGATGCTGCCGCCAAGGCCGGCCAGCCGCTCGCCGAGCCCCAGCAGCCCGCTACCGCCAGATCCGGCGTCCAGGGTGTGCACGCGGTCGTTGTCGATGCTGAGCGTCACCGCGCGGGGGGCGCCCGGGGAATCCAGGATGTGAAGCTCGATCGTGCAGGCGGTGGCGTCGCTGTGGCGGATGATGTTGGTGGTGCCCTCGCGGACCACCCAGCCCAGGGCGGCCTGCACGTCAGCAGGAAGGCCCGCCGCGTCGCCGATGACGCGGCAGCTCATCCCCGCGGAACGCAGGACATCCTGCGCGCCGGCCAGCTCGGTGCCGAGGTCGGCGGTGCGGTATCCGCTGACGACCGCGCGCATTTCCCGCAGCGACTCATGGGCCACCTGGCGCACCTGGAGCATCTGCCCGGCGGCGTCCTGGTCGCCCCGCCGCGCCAGCTCCGCGGCGAGCTCGCTCTGGACGGCTATCAGGGACAGGTTCCGGCCGAGCACATCATGCAGGTCGCGGGCGAAGCGCAGCCGCTCCTCGGCGACCGACAGGCGGGCGTGCGCGGTCCGCGACCGGTCAAGTTCCCACATGGTCCGCAGCTGCCCCGCCGAGACGCGGCCGATGAGCACAGCGAAGGCGCCGATGAAGAAGGCATAGATCAGAAATGACCCGGCGAGCGCCTGCCCGTGGGCGCCGACGCCGCCGCCGCCGCCGATGCTCGCGGACATGCCACTGGCCGCGGCCGCGCCCACTAGCACCACGGCGAGCAGCGCGCGCGTCCTCAGCAGCGGCGCGAGCGCCACCGTCAGCGTGCCGCCGAAGAGCATGGCCACGAGCATGCTCACCGGGAACGCGCCCACCGCGGGCCGGGTGAAGGCCGGGAATGCGGCAGCTCCCGCCAGCACGCCAGCCGCGGTCAGCGCGATGGCGGCGGCGACCAGCCATCGCCTCGGCGCTGGTCCCCTCGCCAGGTAGCGGGACACGCTAGCGTGCAGCAGCACGGCGCAGGCGCCCGCCTGCCCCACGGCCAGCAGCAGGAAGACGACCAGGCCGGGCACCCGCACCTGCTGCGCCCGGGCTAGGGTCAGGTCGAACAAGAACGCCACAGCGAACGGCACGTACAGGCCGGCCCGGGCCCAGAACTCGTATCGCTCGGGGCCGCTCAGCTCGTTCCACCGACGCCACATCACCGTCATCCCTCCAGCCTGTCACGCTTGCTTAGCGCCGAGGTTCCCAGCCGAACCAGCGTCGCGCAGCCCATGCGCCCGCGATGGTCCATGCCGCGAGCACGAGAACCGGGGCTGCTGCCGCGCCGAAGCTCGCGGCAAGCCCGAAGTGGTGACCGCCGGCGGCAGTAGTTCCGGTCAGGCCGAGCCGCAGCAGTTTCACCACCGGCGTCAGCGGCAGCGCCTCCGCGACCCATCGCAGCGGCTCGGGCAGCATCGCCAGCGGGAACAGCAGGCCGCTGAACACCAGCGGCAGCCACAGTGCCGGCATCGTCGTGACCTGCGCCAGCTGCACGGTGCGGGTCACCGCAGCGGTGACCGCGGCCAGCAGCACGAACACCGCAGTCCCCAGGATGAGCGCAACCGGTACGAGCGCGGCGTTGGCGGGCGGGTTGAGGCCGAGCACCGCGACGGCGGCGACCGCGGCCACGGCGATCTGCGCCCAGGCGATCGCGATGGCGGGCGCGGCGGTCCCCGCGAGGATCTCGCCGTCGGTGGCCTCGCCGGTGCGCAGCCGCTTGAGCACGAGCTCCTCGCGGCGTGCCACCATCGCCGTCACCAGGTTGTAGTACACGGCAATCAGCAGCGCGAACGCCGTCAGCCCCGTCAGGAGCATTGCGCCGAAGTCATGGGCCCCGCTGGCGCCAAGACCACCGAAGGACTTCAGCGAGGCGACCAGGGCGGCGGGCAGGATGACGGCGTTCAGCAGCGCGAGGCGATTGCGCCACAGTAGTATCCCCTCCGCCCTGGCCAGGGCCGCGACCCGGTGCGACGACTGCCTCGAACTGCTCACTGTCACTGTCCCGGCGCTCATGCCGCCACGTCCTTTGCGTTGTCGTCGTCTGCTGGACTGCCGGCTGAGGCAGCCACCGCGTGGAAGGCCTCCGCCAGCGAGGCCGGGCGGGCGTCCAGGGCGCCCAGCACGAGGTCCCGGGAGTTCGCCCACCCCAGCAGCGCGGTCAGCGTCGGCTGGAGGTCCGCTGTCTGTAGCAGCACGGTTCGCCCGGTGACGCTGGCCCGCGTCCCCGCTATGTCCGGAACTGGCTCGCGGGAGTCCTCGGGTAGCTCGAAGGAGATGCGGGCCGGCTGCGATGCCGCGACCTCCGCGGGGGTGCCCGTGCGCACGATCCGGCCCTGGTGCATGATCGCCAGGCGGTCCGCCAGCTCCCCGGCCTCTTCCAGGTAGTGGGTTGTCAGCACGACGGTGGTACCCGCGCCCAGCAGCTCGCGGATCAGCAGCCACGTGCGGCGGCGGCTCTCCGGGTCCAGCCCGGTGGTGGGCTCATCCAGGAACAAGACCTCCGGGCGGCCCAGGATCGCCATGGCGAGATCGAGGCGGCGCCGCTCACCGCCGGAAAGGGATCTCACCGCGACCCCCGCGCGGTGCCCGAGACTGACCAGGCCCAGCGCCTCGGCCACCGGCCGGGGCGCACTGAGTGTCCCGGCCCACATCCGGCCGGTCTCCGCCACGGTCAGATCCGGCGGGAACCCGCCCTCCTGCAGCATGATCCCCATCCGGCGCCGGACCAGGGCCCGCTCCCGGCAAGGGTCACAGCCCAGCACCCGGACAGCGCCCTGGGCCGGGGGTGCCAGTCCCTCCAGCATCTCCATCGTCGAGGTCTTCCCGGCCCCGTTGGTGCCCAGCAACGCGAACAGCTCCCCGCGGCGCACCAAGAAGGTGACCCCCCGGACCGCCTCAAAACCCCGGCCGCCCGTGCCGCCGTAGCGCCGCCGCAAGTCCCTGACCGTGATAACGCCGTTGTCGTCCATGCCACCCAGCATCCCGCCGGACCAGCGCGCCCGCCGGTGCCCGCCATCACCAGTCCCGGTGACATCCGCCCACGCCGCCCATGACAAACCTCACCGTCCGCCCGGACGCCGGACCAAGCCCCTGTCCCCCGCCGCCCCCCCGCATCACGACCGCGAAAACGCCGGCGCTGCCGGCCGCGGCCAGCAGCGCAAGCACCCGCAGCTCCCGAAACGCCGCGGTCAGCGGGTACGGACGGGCAGGCGGAACCATCGCCGGACGCAGCGACCGCGACCACCGCGACCCCGCCCGCGCGATCCCGATGGCTCGCCGCTGCCAGGCCGGCCGCAGGCCGGCACATCCCGTCAACGAGATCGTGACATCCGAGACCGCCGCCTCCCAGAGGCCACTGCGCCGACGACGGCGGCGGTGATGATCAGCACCGGGGACCACGTGGCATTCTGGCTAGCGGACGCGAACCACCCCGCCCACACCAGCGCCCCGGTCAGGACAAGAACGAACGCCACCAGCAACAGGCGCACGCTGAGCTTCTCCCCGGTCCACCAGCGGCGCATCCAGGCAGTACCTGCACGATCATCCTGAGATCCAGTGCGTTGCGGGTTCTTCATGGCTGACTCCGTTCAGTTCGTCCCGGATGAACCCGGGCTCATAGGTCCAGCATCGCGGCGAACCAGGACTCCCGCCCGTGCTCGCCATCACCAGTCCCGGTGACATCCGCCCGGCCCGGCCATGACAAACCACACGTCCCGCGCCTGGATCCCATAGCGGGACGGTCGCGTCCCATGATCGCGAAGGGAGAAACCGCGGCGGTGCCGCACGACTCCGCCGGTAGCGGATAGCGCTGAGGCCGCCCCGAACGGGCTGATCTGTGCTTAATAGGGCGACGACGGCCACCCTCGGAGAGATGTAAATATTCGGCGATCCGCGCGGCGCCAGACTTGAAATCGGGCCACAGTCCGTAATAAGCGCTGGTTGGCGCTAGTGCGCGAATAGCCGCCGGTATGCGCGGCCGTGGGGTCGGGGCCGAGCATGTTGCAGGCCGTTCAGATTTGGGCATTCTGTGCGTCCGCGGGCCGGGTGGACGGGGATCGCTGGTTGCATCCGGGGCTGGACGGCCGCCGGTCGGGTCAGTCGAGGTAATCCCGGAGGGCCTGCGACCGGGACGGGTGCCGCAGCTTGGACATGGTCTTGGACTCGATCTGGCGGATGCGCTCCCGGGTGACGCCGTAGACCTTGCCGATCTCGTCCAGGGTCTTGGGCTGGCCGTCGGTGAGCCCGAACCGCATCGAGACGACGCCCGCCTCGCGCTCGGAGAGGGTGTCCAGCACCGAGTGCAGTTGCTCCTGGAGCAGCGTGAAGCTGACCGCCTCACCGGGCTGGATGGCCTCGGAGTCCTCGATCAGGTCGCCGAACTCGCTGTCGCCGTCCTCGCCGAGCGGGGTGTGCAGGGAGATCGGCTCGCGGCCGTACTTCTGCACCTCGATGACCTTCTCGGGGGTCATGTCGAGTTCCGCGGCGAGTTCCTCGGGGGTCGGCTCCCGGCCCAGGTCTTGCAGCATCTGCCGCTGCACCCGGGCCAGCTTGTTGATGACCTCGACCATGTGCACCGGGAGGCGGATCGTGCGGGCCTGGTCGGCCATGGCGCGGGTGATCGCCTGCCGGATCCACCAGGTGGCGTAGGTGGAGAACTTGTAGCCCTTGGTGTAGTCGAACTTCTCCACGCCCCGGATCAGGCCCAGGTTGCCTTCCTGGATCAGGTCCAGGAACAGCATCCCCCGGCCGGCATACCGCCTGGCCAGCGAGACGACCAGGCGCAGGTTGGCCTCCACCAGGTGGTTCTTGGCCGTCCTGCCGTCTTCGGCGACCCGCTCAAGGTCGCTGCTCTGGCCGGGGCGCAGCACCGCGCTGCCTGTGGCGAGCTTCTCCTCGGCGAACAGCCCGGCCTCGATCCGCTTGGCGAGCTCGACCTCCTGCCCGGCGTTGAGCAGCGGCACCTTGCCGATCTGCTTGAGGTAGTCCTTGACCGGGTCGGCCGTAGCCCCGGCCGCTGCCACCTGGGCGGCGGGCAGGTCCTCGTCGTCATCGCCGGAAACGAACGGCTCGTCCTGCGCTCTCCTCGCCCGCCGCCTGCGGTGGGCGGCCGGGCAGCCGCCGCGACGTCGCCCTGGCCGGTGCCTGGCTCCTGCTCACCGGCCGCCTCCT
Organism: uncultured Actinomycetes bacterium; assembly: GCA_963726415.1. GTDB lineage: Bacteria > Actinomycetota > Actinomycetes > Streptosporangiales > Streptosporangiaceae > DASXKD01. Next base: position 68,429 of record CAVSCM010000033.1, on the reverse strand, counting down.
GCGCGGCGCAGGGCTCACCGTGGGCAGAGCCTGAGCCCGCCGTTTCGGCCGGGGCGGCGGCCAGCGGCCCGACGATCTCCACAGCGCCGCCGTCCCCGCCGGGGTCTGCCGGGTCATTCAAGCCCAGCGCAGTGCCGATACCAGTACCGGCAGTTGCAGCGAGCTCTGGCCCATGGGCCAGCCCAGGAGCAGCTGCACCCGGCGCGGCTTCGGCGGAGCGGCCAGGCAGTTGCCCGGAGCAGGCGACCCTCGCAACTTTGGCGGATGCCGTGCCGGAGCCTGGCGCGTCTGCCACCGCATCACCTCTGCGATCGCCGGACCGCAGCGGGCCGTGCCGGGCTCGACGCCTGGCTGGCCGGGCTGGCTCGCGACACAGGCATCCTCTCCCCAACATGCAGGACTACAAAGCGGGACATACTGAACCGGCCCGCGCTGTCTGCCAGGTGCCGGAAGACAAGATGACAGAAAACCAGCGCGGCTGCCTCGTCCTCCCGCACACCACACTAGGCGGAGTCAGGGGCGGCTCGAACGCCGCCCGGCGCCAGCTCATCCAGATACCTGCCGGGTTTGCCCGCACCCGCCGCAAACGGTTGGTCCCCCCTGGTTTCCCAGACGATCTGAGGTGCCCTGGGTTTCCCGGAGCGGGTTGCTGGATCCTGATCATGCTACGGGCCGGATCTGGCTGGCCCGAAGTTCGTATTCGATCGGGGTGAGCCTGCCCCGGGGATGAGTGACAGCCGCGCCGGTTTCGCCGGGACCGGTCCCGGCGTGCCGGGCACGCGCCCCGGCCCGGTGTTCGCTCCGGCCGCCCTCGCGGGCCGAGCGGGAAAGTTCCAGCTGCCGGGCAGTTAGCCAGCAACACGGTTCCACCCCCCGGGCGTTCCGTGACAGGCTGGCCAAAGCAGGTAGCGAGCGCGGCCCCCGGCCATGGCGGGGCGCCGCGTATGCACAACCGAGAAGGTCAAGATGGCGCAGGGCACTGTGAAGTGGTTCAACGGCGACAAAGGCTACGGCTTCATCGCAGTCGAGGGCGGCCCGGACGTGTTCGTGCACTTCAGCGCGATCACCGGCGGCGGCTACCGCGGCCTGGAGGAAGGGCAGAAGGTCGAGTTCGATATCACCCAGGGTCAGAAGGGACCCCAGGCGGAAAACGTCAGAGTCACCGGCTGACGCACCGGCAGGGACGACGCCGGCGCCGCCGGAGATCACCCTGGCGGAGAGCGAACGGCTGCGCACAGCGAAGGGCCGCTGACCGGTATGTCACGTGGCGGGTTGCTGGGTCATTGGCTGCGCAGGGAGATCTCGTCAGACTCGGCGATGGTGCCAGCCTCGACGGCTCGCAGTCCTTGGCCGAGACGCTCGCGAGCCTGCCGCAGGAGCTTGAGCGAGTTGGTGAAGGTGCTCTGCGCAGCGGCGCGCTCCGGATCAGCCTTGTGCTCTTCGATGAGGTGTGCCTGCAGGGCCGCAGCGACCTCGTCGGCCGCCTTGAGCGCTTGATAGATGGCCCGTTCCCGCGCGATGTCGTCCACCATGTGGCGAGTATCCCGCACGGCCGGCTCCGCCTCCTAGCGAGTCCCGGCACTCGCGCTGGCGGGCACCGCGCAGCACCTGGTCCCACCCCAGCCGGGCATCCTGAACCCCGAAGGTGGGGCGGCTCGTGTCTGCACTGACGATGATCCCGCAAAGCCGATCGTGCGGAAGGGATGCGCCACCTGCGCGCCGGCCTCGGCGACGGGGAGTGGAACCCCCTGTGGGGCAGCGGTTCAAGCTGGAGGAACGGGGCCCCGGTTACCGGGTGGTGGCCGCCTGGCCGGCGTCGCGGAAGGGTGGTGGCCTGTCATGGCGCTGACACAACGCGCGGCCTCGGCGGCCTACCGGCTCGGCTGGCTGGTCGTCCGCCGGGTCCCGGAATCGTGGGCACGCTGGGTCTTCCGGCAGATCGCGGACATCCTGTGGCGCCGGCAGGGCAAGGGCGTGCAGCAGCTGGAGGCCAATCTGCGCCGGGTCGTGCCGGGCGCTACCGGCAAGCAACTGCGCGAGCTGTCCCGCGCGGGCATGCGGTCATACCTGCGGTACTTTATGGAGGCCTTCCGGCTGCCGGTGATGCCGCGGGAGCGGATCGTGTCCGGGATGTATGTGGCCGGGGAGGAGCAGACCGCGCTGACGCACCTGCGGGCCGGCCGTGGCGTGATCTTCGCATTGCCGCACTCAGGCAACATTGACCTTGCCGCGGCCTGGATCATGACCCGCGGGGCCGGGCCGGTTTCCACGGTGGCCGAGCGGCTGAAGCCGGAGTCGCTGTTCGAGCAGTTTGTGGCCTTCCGGGAGGGCCTGGGGATCGAGGTGGTCCCGCACACCGGCGGCCCGAGCCCGTTCGGGGTGATGGCGCAGCGGCTGCGGCGGCCGGCTGATCTGCCTGATCGCCGACCGGGATCTCAGCAGGGGCGGGGTTGAGGTGGAGCTGTTCGGTGAGAAGGCCCGGGTGGCGGCGGGCCCGGCCGCGCTGGCCGTGCACACCGGCGCCGCGCTGATGCCGGTCACGCTGTGGTTCGAGGGTGAGGAGTGGCGCGGGCACATTCACCCAGAGATCCCGGTTCCGGAGGCCGGGGGGCCCGCGCAGAAGGTGGCAGCGATGACCCAGCAGCTGGCGGCCGTCTGGGCGGCCGACATCGCACAACACCCCGAAGACTGGCACATGCTGCAGAAGGTGTTCGCCGCCGACCTGGACGCCGCGCGGCTGCCCGCACCGCAGTCGGCGGCGACGGCGGATAACACCGCAGTGAATGGGCCAGAGAACACGCCGGGGAATGCACCACCATAAGAGCCGGCATCGTCCGCCCGTCCCAGGGTCTGCCCGGCGGAGTGCAGCACACCCGGAGCTGACATTCCCGGACCCGATGACCTGGTCGTCTCAGCACAGCGCTCAGCCCGGGCAAGCTAAAGACACCACCAAGCACAACGGCGACCAGCTACCCGTCCGCAACTACGGCGACCTGCTCGACCACCTTGCCACTCTCGCCAGCCAAACCATCAGCTTCAATGGGCCGCGCACCAGGAAACTCACCATCCACACACCCGTCCAGCGCCGCGTCTCGAACTGCCCGGCGCGCCCGTCCCGCTCTTCCTCACAAAACCAGCAGCACCCAGCCAGCCCCCGGACCCGGCGTCCGCGCAGGCCAGAGCCCTCCCAGCGCAACCAAGATCACGTAAGTTTCGGGCCTAGTGGGCCGCGTCGTACTGCCGCATGATGTCGGCGCTGATCCGGCCGCGCTCGGAGACCTTCAGGCCAGCCGCCCTGGCCCAGGTCCGCACGGCGCTGCGGTCCGCAGGTGAGCCACCAGGGCGGCTGGCGCCACGGCGGCTGCTGCTGCGCGGCGCTCGCCGGCCAGCCTCGATGAAGGGCGCAAGTGCCCTCCTCAGCCTGGACCGGTTCTTCTTGCCGAGGTCGATTTCGTAGGTCACGCCGTCGAATCCGAACGAGACCGTCTCGGCGTTCCCGGAGCCGTCCAGGTCGTCGGTGATAATCACCGACGCGCTCTTGGACATGACACTGATCGTCCGGGCGAGGTAGGCGATTGTCAACGTGGCACCCCGCGAAATGGACCATGCGGCCACGAGCCGCCCTGCCTCCGGAGAGACAGCGATCCGATCACCTGGCCAGCCATCCATACAGTTACGGATGCCCCCTGATCACAGCACCCATACACATGCGGTGACGGTCGTTCGACCGGCTACCGAACGTGGTGGAGGCTCTGCGGGGGCAACGGCACCGGATCCGCCTTATAGAGACCGCCCGACTGGGCACGCAGCGGGGTGATCTGCGCGCGGGACGTGTTGTGGGGAGCCTGGCCGGCAGGCCCGGCGCTGATCTGGGGGGCCTGACCCTAGATCGCCTGGCTCGTCCCGCTGCCCGGGCCGTCGGGCTCCACCTCCTTGCGGCTTGGGCCGGCGACGATCAGGAGGTGCTCGTCCACCCAGCAGACCTCGGCGCTGGGCAGCCGGGCCAGGAAGGCCGTGATGGAGGTGCGCAGCTCTTCGGGGGTGTAGAGGGAGAAGGTCGAGTAGTGGCGTCCCTCGGCCTGGGCCTGGAGCCGCCCGGCGGTGCTGGTGCGCGGATGGCTGAAGGTCTGGGCCGTGATCATGGTGAGCCCGCCGGTTCGGCTAATGGCGTCCCAGAGCGCGGCCTGGGTGTGCAGGCGCTGCTCGTGCTCGGTGAAGCCGGGGAAGTATTGGCCCCAGATCGTGCGCGCGTTCTGCTGCGGGGTGCGGGTGTAGATGAACAGCTGGCCGCCGGGCTGCAGCACCCGGGCGGCGGCGGCCAGGAACCGGCCGAGGTCGAAGTGGTGCACGCAGTTGAACGCGGCGACCAGGTCGAGGCTGGCGGCCCGCAACGGCAGTTCTTCGGCGGCTGCCCGCAGCGGTACCACCTCGCGGGCGTGGCCGCGGTTAGTGGCTTTGAGCTGTGCCAGCATGGCTGCCGAGACGTCGCTGGCGGCCAGCCGCGAGCCGTCCGGCAGCACAGCGCGCAGCAGCCGCGAGTACCGGCCCGTGCCGCAGCCGACATCCAGGCCGGTGACCGGGCGGCCGGGCAGGAGCTGGCCGATCGCGCGCACCGGCGCCTCGTCGGTGGTGCGCAGCGACTCGTAGACGGCGGCTACCCGCTCGAAATGGCCGCCCACAGTCACCGGCACCTCCCCACGCTGCCTCGGCCAGAGGCTATCATCGGCTCGCCATGTCCAGTTCACACACTGTTCACCCGCACAGCAAGCCGTAACCCTCAGCAGGACGACCCCCGGCCATGGGGGCGGCCATGCACGCAGGCATGCGGGCCACTCGCGTGCCCGGCGCCCAGCGATCATCCCAGGCAGCGAACTGCCGAAGAATTTGCCGCGGCCGGTCATCACGCGCGGAGGCCAGGGGCTGCGGCCCGTACCTGCTGGACCTGGCCGACTGCGATATGGACACGAGGGGCTGTGGAAACCTGCCCGCGGCAACGCGATCCAGGCGGCAGGTGCCGTTGACCATTCTCGTTTGCTCCCTCTGCCGAGGCATTGTGTGACGCCCTGGTCGTGAACGGCCGCAGGCTGCCGGCGATCATGCGGCCTCCAGCCGCCCCCCGAGGGCCAGTAACTGCCGTGGGCCACCAGGGCGTGTCCGCGTTATGCTCGGTTCCCCGGCGAGATAGGGGGTGGGGTGATGACGCAGGTATCCGAGCATCTCCAAACCCACGGCGTCCCGTTCACGGCCATCGCGCACCGGCAGGCCTACACCTCGATCGCCGAGGCGAGGGCGCTCGACATCGAGGCCAGCGAGGTTCTCAAGACTGTCGCGGTGCGCGTCGCCGGCGGCTATGCCTTGATGGCGGTCCCGGCAACTGGCCGCCTCGACATGCACCTGGTCCAGGCAGCGGTGGGCGATCGTCATGTTCGGCTTGCCACTGAAGAGGAGCTGCGGCGGGACTTTCCCGGCATCGAGCTGGGCGCCCTACCGCCGCTTGGCTCACTGCTGGGCGCACCGCTCTACGTCGATCAGGAGGTGCTCCAGCACGAAACGGTGGTCTTTGCCGCAGGGAGCCAGACCGAATCTGTTCAGATCAGGACGGCGGACCTGCTCCAGCACGAGCAGGTGACGCCTCTGCCGTTGATCAAGCATGCTGACGAGAATGACAAGGACTGGCTGCGGTAGCCACGGCCGTATCTTCTGCGGCCCCACCAGCGTAAAGGGCTCGGTTGCCGGGGTGGCCTCGCTGGCACTGTGCGCGCCGCCGCCGAAGGCCTCGACTGAGGCGGCCAGGCCGCCCACATACGCCAGGGTCACCAGCGCCGAGCCGCCGAACAACAGCGTCAGCTTGGCCGGGCTCCGCGCCACCCGCCGCAGGCTGGCCACGGATGACCGCAGTGAAGGCAGCAGCTTCCTGGCCGCGAACTGGCGGCCCTGGCGGGTGGCGATCACGATGCCGATGACCGCGGCCGCGACCCCCAGGATGACCAGCAGCATTCTGTGTTCGCGCTCGTGGGGCCTGACCGTTCCCGGTCGTGGCGGGTCCCGCGATCTCGATCGCTCGCCGGGCCCCACCCGGCGGGCGGGCATCGTGTCCCCCAGTTTCCGGCTTCTGAGGTCCGCAGTTGGTGGACCTCCGGGGCTGTAACGATGCGGTGCCGGTGGCAGGCGTCGATACTCGCCGTTGCTCTCATCGTTGCTGCCGGCTTGGCCCCACGTTCGGGTCAGTTGTCGTGGAGCGCGGCAGCGGTATTTGTGTGGGGCGTGCGGAGTCTGAGCCACCAGAACAGCAGCGCCAGCGGCACGACGAGACCGCCGAGGCCATACACGATGAACGCGGTATAGCTGCTGATGTGCCCGACCAGCCATGCGAAATTCTGGCCGAAGAAGCCGGTGATGAAGGTCAGCGGCAGGAAGACCGTGGCCAGGATGGTGAGCTGCTCGATGGTGGTGTTCTGCCGGACGCTGACCTTGGTCTGCTCGACCGAGATCACCGCCATGTTGGCCTCCAGCACGGTGCCGAGCAGGTCACGCTGGGCGGCGACCTCCTCGTTGACCAGCAGCAGGTGGTCGTGAACGTCGCGCAGGTAGGGCTGCAGTTGCGGGGTTTGGGTGGCGCGCTCGATCGTGGTGACCACGGCGAGCAGCGGATGGACGGCACGGTAGAAGTCGGTGGCTTCGCGGCGCAGCGAGTAGATCCGCTCGGTCGGCGCCACGGCGCCGGAGAATACGGTGGCCTCGATCTGGTCAATGTCGCGTTCGAGCCCGGCCACGACGGGCGCGTAGCCGTCCACCACCTGATCCAAGATCGCCCACAGGGCGGAAGAACTGCCCGCGGCCAGCAGTTCCGGCCGCTGCTCCAGCCGCTGCCGGGCCCCGCGCAGCTCGCTCGCCACGCCTTGGCGCACGGTGATCACGAAGGTTGGCGCGAGGAAGACGCTGATCTCGCCGAACTCGACTTCCTCGGCGGCGTCGTCGTAGCGCGCGGTACGCAAGATGACCAGCCGCACGTCCTGGTCATACAGTTCGATCTTCGGCCGCATGTGAAAGTTCTGGGCGTCCTCGACCGCCAGCTCATGCAGGCCGAAGGTGTCACGGACCTGAGCCAGCTCCTCTTCCCCAGGCTCGAACAGGCCCAGCCACACAAAGCCGCCCTGCCCGCAGCGGGCCGCAGCCTCCTCCAGCGGCACCGCGCCCTCACCTTGCCTGCGGCCGTCCTGGTAGTGAGCACAATCAATGATCATCTTGGGGATCCCCTAGGAGTCCACTGAACAAAGGGTGGTTGGGGCGGGAAGAGCGCCGGCAATGACCGTCTGTGCGGTGGTTAAGCCAGGCCCTGGGGCCGGCAACGTGGTCGCTCTTCCCGCCTGTGCCCAGCCTGGCAGGCGGCTGGGAATGGATGCAAGGGGCGCCTGGCAGGCCGTGCCGGTCAGGCCAGCACCCATGCGCCGTTGTGGCAGTCCAGGCCGCGGCCGGTGAGGTTGCGCAGGTTGAGGGCAGCGGTGCGGTTCTTCAGCCAGGCGTTGTTCTTGGCGGTGCCGAGGTAGCGGAGCTTGAGCCGCCGGCCGCCGCGGCTGGCGATTTGGGAGATCACCCGTTCAATGTTGGGCCGGTATTTCCTGTAGTCCTCGCGGAGGGCGGGCTGGGCGGCCCAGTGGGCGCGGGCGGCCCGCAAGATCGTGTCGCAGGGGTGCAGGCGCAGGCTGCGCCCGTCTTTGGCGGTGGTGCACCGGGAGCGCAGCGGGCAGCCGCAGCAGGCCACACCGAAGGTGACATTGCGGCTGGCGGTGATACGCCGGATGACGCCAGCCGGGCAGGTCACCGTCGCGGCGTCCTCATCGACGGTGAAGTCATCAGCGGTGAACCCGCCCGCCACGGGCGCTTTGACCGGCCCGGGCTTGATCACCGCGGTGTGCCCGGCCTGGCTGATCGCCGCGCGCAGGTCCCCGGTGCCATACGCCGTATCGCCATACCACTCACACGCCGGGCCGCCGCCCGCCACCCGGCCGGCCAGGAACTGGCCCGCGATCGCCGCATCGCTGTTTTCCTCCCCGGCGGCCCTGGTGAGCCGTTCACCGGTGATGACGCTGGTCTCCGGGTCGGCCACGACGTGAGCCCGGTAACCATCCCGCCGGGCTTCAGGTGACTTACGGGTATGCCGGGTCTCGGGATCACTGACCGAGATCACGCGGTCTTCGGCGACCCGCTGGGCGATCCGCCACCGCCCACCGGTCCCGTCGCTGCCCTGCGCAGGCTCCACGTCCTGACCGGCGATCAGCGCCAGCAACCCCAGCGCCGAGGCCGCCTGCTCATCAAGCTCCTGGTCCTTCAGCGCCGCCACCAGCGCATTCGCATCGTTCACCAGGGCTGAGACCAGCGCATCCTTGGCGGCCGGGTCATCCCAGTCGACCCGCGGCTTGCCCGGCCGGGAGTAATCATGCCCGGTACACACCCTGGCGATCTTCTCCGTGGCGCCGGGCACCTCCCGCCTCACCCGGCGGACCGCGGCGATCAGCTGGGTGATGGTGTCCTGGGTGGCCACCGCATCCGCCAAGGTTGTCGAGTCCACCGCCCGCCGCCGACGGCCCTTCAGCACCCCCGTCTGCTCGACGACCGCCCGGACCGCATCGCTGATCCGGTGCGGCCGATCCGAGGCAGCCAGGCGCCGCCGCCAGTACACCAGCGTCGAAGGGTCAAACCCACGGTGATCGAGCGGGAACCCGCACGCCGCCTTCCACCGCAGGTCACACCGCGCCGCCTCGGCTGCCTCCGCGTCGGAATAATCGTGCAGCACCTGCAGCACCATCACCGAAGCCATCACACTCGCCGGCACCGACGGGCGCCCCCGGCCCGACAGGAACAAGTCCGCGAAGTCCCCATCGGTAAACAGCTCGCCACGATGGACGGCGAGGAACGCGAACATGCCGCCCGCTGGCACCAGGTGCCCCACCAGCGCCCGCGCGTCCAGCAACGGCCGGTCCGCCCGCTCTTTGCCCTGCATGCAAAGATCATCCCAGGCGATCGAACACATTGCCGGCAGACCCGCCACCAGGAAAGCCCTTTATTCAGCAGGCTCCTAGGGGCCACGTCGTTGTCGCTCATGATGGACACGAACGAATGCCGCAGTTCACGAGGATTGCGTAAGGCCAGGTAGCCGCGCCGACGCGGCGAGGCCCACTGCGCCTCCGATGTGCTCTCTCCAGGCAGGAAAGCCATCTGCCGCACGTATGTTCTAACCGCGGGATGGGTGTGCGGCAGCCTGCATGGTAGTAACCGGTGCGGTGCGGGGACTGTGGCCGTGAATGGGCACCGTGGCGCGTGCCGGTGTCGTGGGGCCGCTGCCGTTGCGCCGGTGCTCGGTCCGTGCACCAGGACAGTCATGCCTGGGGTCACACGTCTGTGGAATGCCGTGAGTGGCCTTCTACCCCCGCCCCGCACGTGAGCGAGCCTGGTTGTTTACTCAAAAAATAGTCTGGCTTTACCCGTGGATGGTGTCATCCGGGGCCGGTGCCTGGGCGTCACTCCTATGAGGCTTCAGTGCCGTTTCCATGCAGCGCCCGGCGCTGTCGGCACCGAAGTGGTGGAGGGGGTACGCGCGATGGAGACTAGGCGGTTCGCGGGGTCGGGCAGGTTAGTGCGCGGCGTTCCAGCCCTGGCGGCGGTTCTCGTGGCCGCGACGCTGGCCGGGGGTGCCCCAGCGCGCGCCGCAGCGTACCCGGGCAGCGCGGCGCCGCGTGGCGGGCCGGGGTCCGGGGTGATCTCGACGGTGGCCGGCGGCGTCGGCGGCCCCGGCCGGGCCACCCTGGTGGCCGTCACACCCTGCGGCGTGTCGTTCGGCGCCGGGCACGTCTACGTATCCAGCTTCGCCTCGGTGCGGAAGGTGGACCCGGGCACCGACCGGCTGACCACTCCGGCGGGTACCGGTGTCAGCGGCCCGCTCGGTGACGGCCGCCTTGCGACCAGGGCCAGCGTGAGCACGTCCTCGCATGGCCTGGGCACGTGCGGGGCCGCGGTGGATCACTCCGGCAACCTGGTACTCGCCGACGCCGGTCACTCCCGGATCCGGGTGGTGGCGGCCAGCACCGGCACCTTCTACGGTCAGCCGATGACCGCCGGGAACATCTACACCGTCGCCGGGCACGTGTTCGGGTTCGCCGGGGACGGCGGCCCGGCCACCAGCGCCAAACTCAATGGCCCGGCCGGGGTGGCGGTGGACGCCGCCGGGAACCTGCTGATCGCCGACCGCGGCAACGCCCGGGTCCGGGTGGTGGCGGCCAGCGCCGGCACCTTCTACGGCAAGACCATGACCGCCGGGAACATCTACACGATCGCCGGCAGCCGCCTTGCCGGGTTCTCCGGCGACGGCGGCCCCGCCACCAGCGCCGAACTCTCCTTCCCCCAGGGCGTGACGGCGGATGCCGCCGGGAACCTGCTGATCGCCGACACGGGCAACAACCGGATCCGGGTGGTGGCGGCCAGCGCCGGCACCTTCTACGGCAAGACCATGACCGCCGGGAACATCTACACGATCGCCGGCGGCGGCACAGGTGGCCTGGGCGACCGCGGCCCGGCCACCAGCGCCGTCCTCAGCAGCCCGCTCGCGATGGCGGCGGACGCCGCCGGCAACGTGCTGATTGCCGACAGCGGCCACCGGCGGGTCCGGGTGGTCGCGGCCAGCACCGGCATGTTCTACGGCAAGCCGATGACCGCCGGGAACATCTACACCCTCGCCGGCACCGGCAAGATCGGCACTTCCGGCGACGGCGGCCCCGCCACCGGCGCCACGCTCACCGACCCGGAGGGCGTGGTGGCCGATGCCAATGGGAACGTGCTCATCGCCGACACCACCAAGGTCCGGCTGGTGGCGGCCGGCGCCGGCACGTTCTACGGCAAGGCGATGGCCGCCGGGAACATCTACACCGTCGCCGGTAACGGCATGATCGCGTTCTCCGGCGATGGCGGCCCGGCCACCAGCGCCGAACTCAACGGCGCGATCGGGGTGGCGGCCGACGCCGCCGGGAACCTGGCGATCGCCGACCCCGGCAACAACCGCGTGCGGGTGGCGGCGGCCAGCACCGGCACCCTTTACGGCAAGCCGCTGACCGCCGGGAACATCTACACGATCGCCGGCAGCCGCTTTGCCGGGTTCTCCGGCGATGGCGGCCCCGGCACCAGCGCCAAGCTCAAGGCCCCAGACGGCGTAGCGGCCGACCCCGCCGGGAACGTGCTGATCGCCGACACCCAGAACGCCCGGGTCCGGGTGGTCGCGGCCAGCACCGGCACCTTCTACGGCAAGCCGCTGACCGCCGGGAACATCTACACGATCGCCGGCACCGGCACGTTCGGGTTCGCCGGCGACGGCGGCCCGGCCGCCAGCGCCGAACTCAACTTCCCTAAGGGCGTGGCGGTGAGCGCCACCGGGAACCTGGTCATCGCCGACACCAGCAACGCCCGCATCAGGGTGGTGCCGGCCAGCACCGGCTCGCTGTACGGCAGGCCGATGACCGGCGGGAACATCTACACCATCGCAGGCACCGGCAGTGCGGGGTTCTCCGGCGACGGCGGCCCGGGCACCAGCGCCGAACTCAACGAGCCGCCGGGGGCGGCGGTGGACGCCGCCGGGAACGTGGTGATCGCCGACGCCGACAACGCCCGGATCAGGGTGGTGGCGGCCCATACCGGCACGTTCTACGGGCAGCCGATGACCGGCGGGAACATCTACACCATCGCCGGCACCGGCACCCCCGGGTTCTCCGGCGACGGCGGCCCGGCCACCGGCGCCGAGCTCAGCAACCCGGCTGGGGCAGCGGTGGACGCTACCGGGAACGTGGTGATCGCCGACGCTGCCAACAACCGGGTCCGGGTGGTGGCGGCCAGCACCGGCACCTTCTACGGCAAGACCATGACCGCCGGGGACATCTACACCATTGCCGGCAAGGGCGTCGCGGGGTTCTCCGGCGACGGCGGCCCGGCCACCGGCGCCGAACTCAACAACCCGCTTGGCGTGGCTGTGGCCGCCGCCGGCGGCGTGCTGATCGCCGATTTCTACAGCAAGCGCATCCGGGAGGTGGCCGGCTGACCCCGGGCGCCCCAGCAGCCCGGGTGGATCATCGCAGGCTACTTCGGCGAGGTCAGCAAGCTGGCCGGGGACGGTGGCAGCCGGTGATGATGACAAGGCGGGCACGGTTGGCCTCCTGGCGGCCGGCCTGATCGACTACGCGCACATCGTCGTGGTGCCGATCGTGCTGGGCCGCGGGGAGCGGCTGTGGGATGGGCTGGAGGCGCTCGAAGACCGCTTCCAGATCGAGGCCGTGAACAGCCCCAGCGGCGTCACCCACCTCACCCTCAGCCGCCGGTAACAGGCGGCAACACGGCGGGGGGCACGGCAGCCCGGGCCGGCAAGCCGCCCCGCAGGGCCCGTGCGGCGGCGCGGCCGGGTCCGCGCCGCATGCATGATCAATCTTGTGTTATGAGTGACACCTTGGGGCAACAGGACTTTCCGAGGCCGGTCGTGTGCGGCCGGGTCCGCGAGTGCTGTCGGCTCACGGGCGGGTGGCGGTATCGGCTGTCCGGGCTGCCGGAACCCGCAGGGCCGCAGCCTGGGCCCGTACCGTCGCACCGGGCATCGACGCAGCTCGGCGGAGGGAGTACACCATGACCGCGCGACCCGAAGTGGTGGCGCTTCTCACCGACTTTGACGTGGGGCGCACCGGCTCCCGCCAGCGGTTCGTGCACCGCGACGGAAGACCCTTCACCGCGGCGGAGACCGAGCTGATCGGCAGCGCGACCGACGAAGACATGCGGGCCGCCGCAAGCCAGCTGGCCGCCGCGCCGCAGCGCCTTGCGGAACTGGCCGCGCCCTATATCCGCGCGGTTGCCGAGGACATGGGAGATCCCGAGTCGGCGACGGAGGCGCCATGAGCCCTCGTTCTGGTGGGCAGCCGAAGACAGGCGCGCAGACTGTCATTGTGCAAACGGCCGGCGGCCAGGAACTTGCCTACCCGTGGGCGACCAGCGTTCGCGTGGACCGCCGCGGCGACTTGCGGGTAATGCGGGGCTTGCGTCAGCAGGCCTTCCACTCGTGCGCCGAGTGGGCCAGCTATACCGTGAAGAACCTGCGCAGCGGCCCGTAGACGCCATGACCACAGGCCGCATCGCTGAGCACGCGGCCAGGCTGGTCGGGCCGGGCTGCGGGAGCGCGATGGGAGCAGTGATCCGCCGCCAGCTGCCTTTCAGCCCGGTCAGGGCCCGGACGTTCCGGCGGGGGGTTCGGTGGGCTCGTGTGCTGGTACTAGGCATTGGCCCTGCGAAGGCGTTCGGCTGCTTGTGCGCGGAGCGCATCGCGGCACACCGGGGTGTCGCGGTGCAGCGCTTCCTCCCGGGCGTTGTAGGCCGCCATCCACACGCTGGCCGCCCACGCGATCTCCTGCTCCACGGCCGTGAACAAGCGCCCGCGAATGTCCTGGTAAGCCACCAGGAACGCCGCGGAGCTTTCGACCGGCGCCAGCGCGGGCGGCCCGGCACTGGCGAACGACCCACTCGCGGCACCCACCAGCGCCGCCTCCGGCTGCCACGCCAGGCTGTCCCAGTCGTGCACCGTCCACACCTGTCGGCCGTGCCAGCGGAGGTTCTGCGCCTCGAAGTCGGCGTGGCCCAGCGCACATGGCAGCCCAGCGGCCAGCAGCCGCCGCCGGGTCCGCACGGCCGCCTCAACGACATACGCGGGCACGACGCTCTGGTCCCGGCTATCGAGGCAGCCGATCGCCTGCCACACCCCGGAATCGGTATGGTCCCAGCGCACCCACGGCGGGTTCGGCAGCGGCGGCGCAACGGTCACGGTGGCCAGTTCGGCCATCAGCCGCGCGAACACCTCCGCGCAGCGCACCGCCACCTCCGGCGAGTCCCCGCGCAACACCTCCCCGCCGGGACGGAACTCCTCGGCATGCACAGCCAGCGAACCGGCGCCGGTCACCGGCGTAAGCGGCCGGGCACACGGAAACCCGCGCCCGGCCAGCCGGGCTTGCGCCGCGACACACGACACCGCCCGGCCGTGATCGGCGCGCGCCTTCACCACCACGTCCCTGCCACCGGCCAACCGCAGACCGAACACCATCGAGACCTGTTCCATCTGAAACAGCACGCGCACGGGTTCGCCACCCAGATGATCCACACACCAGGCCGGCAACCAGTCCGGCAGACCCTCCAACGGCACAGGCACGACTGTGCCACGGGCACCGAACGCACCAGAGCGGGACTCGGCTGCAGGACGCTCACCGCACCTTCGCGACGATCCACCCGGCCCGCATCGCGTTCCGGGCAGGCCTCGTTGCCGTGCCTGCGCTTGCGCCTGTTCCACAAGACGTTCAGCAGCCGGCTGAGGACTCGCTGGCATCCGGGACAAAGCCAGGCATAGGCTGCCGCCGTGACCTGGATCGCACCCGACGTCGAGCGTTCGGAGCACTATCCGGCGCGCCGCAACGAGCCCGAGCGGGAGATGCTCCGTGACTGGCTCGACTGGCACCGGGCCACCTTGCTGCGCAAATGCGCGGGGCTGGATGCCGCGCAGCTGGCCAAGCGCTCCGTGCCGCCGTCGAACCTCTCCCTGCTCGGCCTGGTCCGGCACATGAGCGACACCGAGCGCGGGTGGGTCAGGCAGACCTTCCGTGGTGAGCAAGTACCCGACCTGTACTACCGCTCCGATACCCCGGACGCGGACTTCGAAGAGGCAGACCCGGCCCGGCGCCGAGGAGGACTTCGCGCTCTACCGGGCCGAATGCCGGGCCGTCGATGCCGCGCTGGAGGGCGCGAAGCTGGACGACACATTCACGTTCGCGGAGAAGGCCACCTCGGTGCGGTGGATGTGGCAGCACCTCGTGGAGGAGTACGCGCGCCACAACGGGCACGCCGACCTGCTCCGCGAGGCCATCGACGGCTCGACCGGCATGTAAGCCGCGGCCCAGGGGCAGGGCGGGTCTCCACAGCACGAAGGCCCCGCCCGCGTGGTGTGCCGGGGCCTGGTGGCCGGAAGGCGAATACTGGGACCGTGAACCGGCACGCTGCAGGGCAGGGGGCTCTCGCGGTCGGTGCTCTGGGGGTTGTCTTCGGAGACATCGGCACGAGCCCGCTCTACACCGTCCAGACGGTGTTCAACCCGGGCGACCCGCACCCGGTCCGGGTGTCTGCGCAAAATATATTCGGGATTGTTTCGCTGATCTTCTGGTCGGTGACGATCATCGTCACGGTCACCTACGTCTTGCTGGTGATGCGCGCCGACAACGACGGCGAGGGCGGGATCATGGCGCTCATCACCTTGATCCGCAGGCGGGGGGTTCCGGGCGGACGTCGCACCAAGGCCGTGCTCGCTGTGCTCGGGGTTTTCGGGGCTTCGCTGTTCTTCGGCGACAGCCTGATCACGCCGGCCATCTCGGTGCTCTCCGCGGTGGAGGGCGTCAAGGTCGCCGCGCCATCGGTGGCGGGCCTGGTCGTGCCGATCACCGCAGCGATCATCGTGGGCCTGTTCCTTGTGCAACGGCTCGGCACCGGAGCGGTGGGACGGATGTTCGGGCCGGTCATGGGCGTGTGGTTCACCGCGATCGGGGTGATCGGGGCGGCCGAGGTCGCCGCCCATCCGCAGATACTCAAGGCGCTGTCCCCGACGTATGCCATCGGCTTCCTGTTCGGTCATTTCCCGGTCGCGTTCTTCTCATTGGCGGCGGTCGTGCTCGCCGTCACCGGGGCCGAGGCGCTTTATGCGGACATGGGGCATTTCGGCCGCGGGCCGATCACCCGCGTCTGGCTAATCCTGGTCTTTCCCGCCTGCGTCCTCAGTTACATGGGGCAGGGTGCTCTGGTTCTCACCAGCCCAGCCAGCACCAGCAGCCCCTTTTTCCTGCTGGTCCCCGGATGGGCGCGGCTGCCGATGGTCTTCCTGGCCACCGCGGCGACGGTCATCGCCTCGCAAGCCGTGATCACCGGCGCGTTCTCGCTCACCCAGCAGGCTGCTCAGATCGGTTACCTGCCACGGCTGCGTATCACGCACACCTCCGAGGAACAACGGGGCCAGATCTACGTGCCGTGGATCAACTGGGCGCTCATGGCCGGGGTCCTCACGCTGGTCCTCACCTTCAGGAGTTCGGCCGCGCTGGCATACGCGTTCGGCATGGCGGTGACCGGCACGATCACCATCACGACGCTGCTGTTCTTCTACATCGCCCGAGAACACTGGCACTGGCCGCTGTGGGCCGTCGTCCCGGGCGCCGGCTTCCTGCTCGCCACCGACCTGCTGTTCTTCGCCGCCAACCTGACCAAGCTGGTGCACGGAGCCTGGCTGCCGCTGCTCATCGCCATCGTGGTGTTCACGATTCTGACAACCTGGCAGCGCGGCCGGGAACTGGTCACCCGGCTGCGCCAGCAGGACGAGGGATCGCTGCAGGCGTTCATCGACCAGCTCCACTCGATGAAACCCAGGCTGCACCGCGTGCCGGGCACCGCCATTTTCCTCAACCGCGGCAAGGACACCGCGCCGCTGGCGCTGCGGGCAAATGTGGAACACAACCACGTCCTGCACCGGTACGTCGTCATCTTGTCGATCGAAACCCTGCCGGTGCCCCATGTCCCCGCCGGGCAGCGGCTGACGATCGACCCGCTCGGCCACGGAGATGACCGGATCACCCACGTCACGGCCCGGTTCGGTTACATGGACGAGGCGAACATCCCGGCCCTGCTGCCGCTCGTACTCAAAGCCGACCCGGAAAGCCCGCTGCGCGAGGGCGACGTGTCCTACTTCCTGTCCACGATCGAGCTGCACCCCGGCAACACGCCCGGCATGAGCCGCTGGCGCAAACGCCTGTTCTTCGCCACCGCGCAGATCACGGCGGACGCGGCCGAGTACTTCCGGCTCCCCCGCGAGCGCACGGTGATCATGGGTTCGCGAATCGAGTTCTGATGGTGAACCTTCGCGGCGCCCAACACCATCCCTGATGGGTGAGGCCCGTCGGCCCGTGGTCGCGAATCATGGGGGAAGCATTCAACGCTGGGACACCCTCACGTTCCCGGCCCGGCAGTGGCACGTGACCGTCCCACCAGAGGTGAGCGCGATGGCCAAGAAGAAGGGCAAGCACAAGCAGAACGAGGCCGCAGGCCAGGCGCCGCCAACCACGCCGCAGAAGGCA
The DNA here is from genome assembly GCA_963726415.1 of uncultured Actinomycetes bacterium. Lineage (GTDB taxonomy): Bacteria > Actinomycetota > Actinomycetes > Streptosporangiales > Streptosporangiaceae > DASXKD01. Next base: position 51,258 of record CAVSCM010000033.1, on the reverse strand, counting down.
GACGGCCCGCCGGTGAAGATGAAGCGCAAGGAATACGAGCAGGAGATGCGGGTCCTGCATGCCGAGCTGGTCGCGATGCAGGAGTGGGTCAAGTCGACCGGGGCCAAGATCTGCATCGTGTTCGAGGGCCGCGACACCGCCGGCAAGGGCGGCACGATCAAGCGGATCACCGAGCGGGTCAGCCCGCGGGTCTTCCGGGTCGTCGCCCTGCCCGCCCCCACCGAGCGCGAGAAATCGCAGATGTACCTCCAGCGCTACGTCCCGCATCTTCCGGCCGGCGGCGAGGTCGTGATCTTCGACCGGTCCTGGTACAACCGGGCCGGCGTGGAGCGGGTCATGGGCTTTTGCAAGCCCGAGGAGACCGAACGGTTCCTCGGACTGGTGCCCGGCATGGAGAAAGCCATGGTCGACTCGGGGATGCTGCTGCTGAAGTACTGGCTCGAGGTCAGCCCGCAGGAGCAGACCCGGCGGCTGGAGTCCCGGATCCATGACCCACGGAAGATCTGGAAGCTGTCGGACATGGACCTGAAGTCCTACAGCCGCTGGTACGACTACTCCCGGGCCAGGGACGCGATGTTCGCCGCGACCGACACCGCGTGGGCGCCGTGGTATGTCGCGAACACCGACGACAAGAAGCGCGGCCGGCTCAACATCATCAGCCACGTGCTCAGCCAGGTCCCCTACAAACCGCTCGCCCACCGCGACATCGTCCTGCCCAAGCGCCAGCGGCCCGGCGGCTATACCGATCCCGACCTGCCGCTACGGCACATCCCGACGCCGTTCTAAGGGTTCGCCAGCCCTACAAGGCACCACGCACTTCCGGTCACTGGTGCTTGGCGATCACCTGGTGATGATCACACCAAGCGGGACGCACGCCCTGCGATGAGGCGCAGGCCGGGGACCAGTTGCGGCACGTGGCGCCGGTAGCGCGGATAGTCGTCAGGGAACTCGGCCAGCATGAGCCGCTCTTCGATGCGGATCTTGAACTCAAGAGCCACCAGGTACACCGCGAAGGGCACGATCCACCAGCCGCCACCGGCGAGCAGCAAGGAGCCGAGCATCATGCCCAGCAGCCCCGTGTAGATGGGATGCCTGGTGATGGCGTACGGCCCAGTGGTGTGGAGCTTGTGCTCCTGCTTGACCGTGGGCGCGGCGCTCCACATCGCGCCGAGCGCGAGCCTGGCCCAGATCGTCAGCGCGGTGGCGGCCAGCAGGATCGCCAGCCCGAGCACGCGGAGCCCGGGGGCATGTATCTCAAAGGGGAGCCAATCTGCCGTTGGCACGGCGGCGGACGAGCCAACCACGATGACCGTGCTGAACACCATGGGCGATACGAAGCGCGTGCGACTCTGCTCCGCCGGAGCCCTGGACTCGTAGTAGATCGCACCTGCCAGCCAGGCCAGCGCAACGGCAGCCCAGCACGCGACGAGACCGGCCACGGCAATCATGTTCAGCGGATGCGTCCCCATTGCTCACACCTCCAGCACCTGACCGGGAATCGTGCCCGCGGCATCTCCCGGCGCCACGATGTCAAGGTAGCTTTACCTCACTCCTGTCAAGGTAGCTTTACTTCTAAGCCGATGTCAAGTGACCTTTACCACGAGGCTGCGCAGTCAGGTGCACAGGTGCTCGGCCGGCAGGAGCACACCGAGGACGATCGTCGCGGCTGGCGCGGTAGATCGCGAACTGCCATTGGTGCGCGAGCCGACGTAGCGCAGCCGGCAGAGTTCGAGCGCGGCGGCGTCGGTCAAGGTCGCGTCGATGCAGCTGAAGGCTCCCGCGGTGGCGGATGTGCAGGCTGGCGATCTGGGGCGAGCGTTCGCGGGCCCTGGCGGCCGGGCGCTGCTCCAGCGAGGTTTTCGTCGAGTCGGGGTAGGTGGCCACGATGGCCATCTTTCCCGATGGCCTTGGCGGTCACGGCGTGTCCTGCTGACTCCCGGGGGGCGGGTGCGGCACAACGATCAGACGCCTGCGATCAGTCCTTCCGGGTCGTCCTGTCCGCCGAAGAACAGTCGGTGTTAATGGCCCGCGCCCGGTCGGTGCGCGGCCAGCCTACCGCGACCGGCTGCGGGCCCAGATCGTGCTCGCCGCGGCCGCGGGCAGCACCAACGCGGCAATCGCCGGGCGGGCGGGCGCGCATGTGGACACCGTCCGCAAGTGGCGCCGCCGGTTCGCCGCCGCCCGGCTGGCCGGGCTGAAAATGCCCCGCGCAGCGGGCGCCCGCCGGTGTTCACCGCCGCCGACCGGGCCGAGGCCGTGGCGCTGGCGTGCGCGCTGCCCGCCGAGTCCGGCGTGCCGCTGTCGAAGTGGAGCTGCCCGGAGCTGCCCGTGAACTGGCCTTCCGCTGCCAGATCGCGGCCTCGGCGTCCACCGTCGGCTGGTGGCTGGCCGCGATGCTCTCAAACCCTGGCAGCACCGCTCCTGGATCTCCGTCCGTGACCCCGCTTTCGCCGCCAAAGCCGCCCGGGTGCTCGACCTCTACGCCGGCATCTGGGACGGTGAGCCGCTGGGCCGAGGCGACTATGTCATCTGCGCGGATGAGAAGACCTCCATCCAGGCCCGCTGCCGCTGCCACCCTCCCTGCCCCCGGGCAAGGCCCGCGCGATGCGGGTGGAGCACGACTACCGGCGCGGCGGCGCCTTGGCCTACCTGGCCGCCTGGGACGTCCACCGGGACGCGATAGGCCTCGGCGCCGAGCCGATCGTCTTCTCCCGCTGCGGCAGGAGGATCGCGAGCCTTCAGCAAAGAAGGCCATGCGCCACGTTCATCACTTTCGGACCGGGCGCGGGACTGGGCGGGGTGTGGACCGGGCGGGGGCGCGGCCGGGCGCGGGGTGGGGTGCGGGCGGATGCGGTAGTGGGGACCGACAGGCGGGTCAGGTGAACAAGGGGATGCGCTCGTCGCCGATCTGCGCGACGATCTCCAGCCGGCCGCCGAGTGCCGCAACGTAGGCGGCGAGCGTGCGCACCTCGGTCGCTCCGGGCTCGGCGCGCTCGATCGCGGAGACCCGTTCCTGGCGCACGTTCATGCGCTGCGCCACCTGCGCCTGGGTCAGGCGCATCCGCTGCCGGGCCTCGCCCAGGGTGTGGGCGCGGCTGCGCGCGGCGAGTGCCCCCGCCGCGATCTCCACTTCGGTCTCCGCGCCGGGGAAGAATTCGTCGAGGAACGATTCCGCGTCATACGAGGTGAAGGCGTCATCGGCCGGGCCGTGCGTGGCGGCCGGCCTGCGGCCGGCCGCCAGCTGGATGGCGGCCCGGTAGCGGCGCGCGGGGCCATCCGGGTCTTCGACGCGGGCCAGCACGACCGCCGTGTCCGCAGGTTCCACCACGAACAGCAATCCGGCCCGGATGTCGCCCGGCGCACCCGGCCGCAACTCCATCATGCCAGGCGGTGGCGCAACGTCTTCGTCATCCTCGGGCTCGGTGCCGTCCGGGGAATCCGGCTCACGATCCGGGATCTCCCGCAGTAGCTCATCCGCCCGAGCCACCACCCGGCGGGTTACCGAGGAGAAGCGGTCCACTGTGGGCAGGTCCGGGTCCCCGGCCTCCTCGCCGAGGTCGGCCATGACCTCGCGGACCGTCTGGGACGCCTCGGCGGCCGTGTAGCTGGCCTTGAGCGTCTCCTTCCGCATACGGAACGCCTCGACCTTCCGCTGCAGGCGCTGGCTGGCGGCGGTCAGCTTCTCCTCCTCCCGGTGCAGGCCGTCGTACTGCCGGCGCAGGCCGGAGAGCTGTTGCGCGACGGCCGCCGCCTCGCTTCTGGCAACGTCGGCCAGGTCCTCCCGGCCCGCCCGCTGCGCCTCGTCGCGGTGGCGGGCGAGGCGGTCGACTTGCTGTTCCAGGGAGTTGATCTGCAGCTCAAGGCGCTTGCGCGAGGTCGCCACGTCGGCGACACCGCGGCGGATCTGGTCAGCGTTTCGAGCTGGCGCCCATACGAACGATCCAGGGCTTCCCTGGGATCCTCCGGCCGCCCGAGCACGGATTCCAGCGAGACGACCAGGGGCGGCCCGAGGGCCTCACCGGCGTCGATCAGCGCGAGCATCGCCTCGCCCACGCGGCGGGCCTGCTCGGGCTCGGTGTCCCGCAGACCGGTGAGCCAAGCACGGATCCCGCGGTGCAACCGGAGCTGGTAGCCCATGATCATCACCCCCGGAGCCCATCCGGTCTAGTACCTACATGTACTGTGCCATTGGGTTCTCCGGTCCGGCAAGGCAGGCCAGGGAATGGTGCGGCTAGCCGGCGCCCGGTTACCTCTTAGGCCGATAGCTGAGCCGTTCCCGCGCCACCCTGGTTCTGCCCGAGGCTTCGTTAGCGGCGGCCACTCGTAGTGCCCTATCCAGATCAGGCCGGCCGATCAAGCCGTTTGCCAGCAGGAACTGCGGAAGCTCACGCTGGTGGTGCTGCTCGTTCCAGATGCGCCGCTGCAGTTCCTTCTTGAACTCACCCACCGTCCCCTCGGCGCTGAGGTCGAGGGCTATGGCCACATCGATCATTGCCGTGGTCCGCGGCGCGACCGTGCCCAGGATGTAGTCCCGGTAGTAGTAGGCCAGGGCCATGCGGGCCAGGCCGTTTCGCTTGAAATAGGCGTCCACCTTGGACACCGCGTCCGGAAGCGCCGGGCTGGGGGATCCGGGCCGCTGCGCGGCTCCGACCGTGTTCTCCTTGGTCGGGCCGAGGACCGTGCCGGCCAGCTCGTCCGGCCCCAGTGGGTCATCCTCCGAGGTGCTGATGCGCAGCGGCAGAATCCACTTCCCGACGCTGACCACCCACGCGCCCTCGGCCAGTTCCACCGGCTGCGTCTCAAAGCGCGGCAGGGCAGGTGGGAGCGTGCTCACCGCCTGGTCCTGTACCTCCTTGAAGTGCCCGGGCGACCCGTCTGAGTACGGTGCCAGGTACACGGCGTGCGTGGTGTCACGGCTGAACAGTTCCCACCGGTACTGCACATGCCGCAATCCCGGGCAGCGGGGCGACCGGTGCAGCGTCGGGTCCCGGCCGGCGCTGAGCGTGGTCCGGTCCAGCCAGGTGATCTGGTCTGGCGAGCAACTGAACCAGTCGCTGTGCCCCGCGGGCCAGATAACAAGCTCCGCCATCGGGCTTACCCGCCCCCGTGGATCGCCGGGCAGTCGCATCCGTCAGCCGATGCCATGCCAGCGATGATAATCACGACATTCCCGGGCAGTGCCCGGCGTTCATCGGGCACTTGGCACCAGCAGCCGGAACTGCGTATGGAAGCCGAACCGCAGCCGATCGCCGTCGGTGACCGGGAGCCGTTGTCCCGGCTCGACGGGCTGGCCGTTGACCCATGTCGGGCCCGCGGAATCCGCCGGTTGCAGCCACCATTGGCCCTCGCAGTACTCGATCGTCGCGTGCTCGGGGCTCACGGTCGAGTCGGCGAGCACCACGTCGCTGCCGGGATCGCGGCCGACCGTCACCGAGTGGCTGGCCAGCAGGTACTCACCGGCCTGCCCCTGTTCGCCCCACAGCCAGGCGAGCAGGGGCCCGCCGGAAGCTGGTAGCGGGGCCGCGTCTGGCCAATCCGCGCCGACCTCGACCGTGTCCGCGTCGGCATACGGGCCGCGCTCGGCCTGCCCGCTCGCCCATGACGGGCTTGCCATCGGCTGGGTCTGTTCACCCTGTTCCCGCGGTGCCGCGCCGGTCATCGGCGGTCCTCCCCGGTGCCGCGGTGGCCCCCGGACTCCGGTTGCGCCGCCGCCGCTCCGGTGGCCTCCGAGACCGTCTCCAGGTCAAGGGTGCCGTGGCCGGGCAGGTCCGCGGGCCCGCCGTCGACCGCGGTCGCCGGGCTCGCGGTCGCTGGGCTCGGCGGAACCTGCCAGGATCTGGGCTCGCTGGCTGGCGGCCCTGGCTGCCACGGCCCGCGCAGCCGCGCGTTCTTCGGCTCGTGAGTCACCCGCGGGCCCACCAGGAACCTGGCCTCGGGCTGGCCGTCGACGCGCCTGCGCACCGCGATGAGCTGCGCCCAGATCCGTTCGGCCATGGTGTGCGGGGAACCTGGGCAGCGCAGTTGCGGGTCGGTGCGCAGCCACTGGCGCACCAGCATGTCCAGGTCCTCGGGAACGTAGCCGATGAGGTCACGGACCGGAACCGGGTCCACGGTGCTGATCAGGTTCGTGATGTCGGGCGAGGACTCGTACTGCCCGGACCGGTCCACCAGGCCCAGCGCGCGGGCCTCACGGTAGAGCGGCGGATAGCCGGTCAGCATCCGGTACATCACCGCGCCCAGGGCGCGGACGTCCGCGTTCCTGCTGATCCAGTTGGGCCGGCGGGCCATCTGCTCGGGCGGGGCGTAGAACGGGGTGAAGCGTGCCACCGCGGTGGTGTCGTTGCCGCCGTTCGCCCGCTGGTACTGCTGTGCCAGGCCGAAGTCGATGAGCTTGACCTCGCCGTCCTCGGTCAGGGCGACGTTGGCCGGTTTGAGGTCGAGGTGGACCAGGCCCAGATCCCAGGCGGCGCGCAGGCCGGCGAGTATCTGCACGGCGAAGTCCAGCACCTGGCCGACGGTCAGGGCGTCCTGCTCGGCGGCCACCCGCAGGTGCCGTTCGAGCGTGGTCGGGTACAGGCGGGTGACGATGTAGAAGCCGTGTTCCACATCGAGGTCACAATCAAGCACTTCGGCGATGTTGGCGTGGACCGGACCCAGTGGCAGCGACATCTCCATCTGGGCATGACGCTGCTCTCTTAGCGCCTTGCTGTCCACGGCGCCCGGCGGCGGCGCGACGATCTTGACCACGGCCTCGGCCGGGAATTCCTGCTTCAGGTCGATGGCCACGAACGGAACCCGGCCCGAGTGCGGCGCATCGGCGAGCGGCCGCTGGACGTGCCACCGGTTCCCGATCACCCAGCCGCGACCGGCCCCGGCGCCCGGTTCCCCGGTGCGGGCCACTCCGTTGCCGTACCGTCCGCTTCCGTCCACCCCGTTCCCGTCCACCCCGTTCCCGGTCGCGCCGTTCCCGGTCGCGCCGTTCCCGGTCGCGCCGGTCCCCGCCGGCGAGCCAGTGAGGGCGGCCGCGCCCACGAAGGCGCCGGCGAAGGCGCCGGTGGCGCCGGTCCCCGGGCCCGGGTACAGCGCCAGGATGCGCTGGTGGTACTCGGCCTCGGTCACAGCCTGATGCGATTTGAGGTCGAAGTCACGGGTGATGGCCTGCTTGCGGCTGTCATGATCACTGTCGGCCGCCGCGTCGGCGCGCGAGTTGCGGACCAGGCGGACCGCCGCGTTCCGCTGCAGGACGTCGTACACGGTTCCCGGTGAGAACGTCTTGAGCAGGACCGGGGCGAGGTCGATGAACATCAGCGCCGACCACAGCAGCAAGCGCCGCAGCAGGAACCCCGGGTTCTGCCGGCGCAGCGTGTCCAGTGCCCGCTCGCGGGCCAGCAGGCCGTTGTCGGCGTTGATCTTCTTGGTCGCTGCCGCGATCTTGGCGGCCGTCTGCTTGCTGAGCGCCGCCGCTTGCTGGCGCGCTTGCGCGGCCGCGCTGCTGACCGTGTCCTGGGCCTTGTTCTGGAGCCGGACGTCCGCCCGCCAGATCTGGTAGTCCTGCGTGGTCTGCGGCCCGGGACCAGGCACCTGGGTGACCAGGCCGGGCGGCAGGTTGCGGCATTGCGCGGTCAGTTCGCAAAGGTAGATCCGGTGCGCCCGGTCGGCCTTCCGGGCCGCGGCCCGCAACGCATTCTGATCGGCCGCCGCCGGCTGGTTGATGATGGCGAGTTGCTTGGCAGCCGCGGCGTTGATCTGCGCGGTCTGCTGGCTTATGTCGGCGACGTGCTGGGCAGCGAGTTGCTGGCTGATCTCCGGGCCGAAAATCGCCAGTACGATCGGCTCGCTGATGACCAGGCCGACGAGGGCGGCCATGGTAAAGCGGATCGCGAAGTGCACCGCCTTGGACCGTGCCTGCTGCCGCTGGCTCGGTACCGGGTCGTCGGCGGCCAGCGGGCCGTAGTCCAGGCTGCTCACGATCCAGCGGTCGAAGTTGAGCACGATCGCGCCCCACAGCAGGCCCACCGGCAGGTAGAAGGGCCAGTCCCTGGCCGTGAAGACCAGCGACAGCGCCACGGTGAGCGAGGCGGTGGCCGCGGTCGCGGTGAGCAGGACGATGGCGCCCATCGACGTGTAGCGGACCCGGTCCGGCACGGTCTGCACGTACTGCGGGTCCACGCCCGCCACGCGCAGCAGCGCGCCGGTACGGATCAGCCACCACACCGCCACCGGGACCAGCACGATCGCGGCGCAAATCACAACTAGGGCGAGCCCAGGCATGGATGCCCCCTTCCGCCGGGCGGGACCGGTACCGGGTGCGGCGGTTACCTGATGACCACCGCGGACACTGGTGCGCTGGACTGCTGTCCCCACCGGATGGAGTCGCCATCCCTGATGACATGCTCACTTGTCAGGGGGGTGCCGTTCAGCAGCAGCCCGTTGCGGCCCAGGACGGTGACCCGCCACTCGCCGCCCGTGCAGGTGAACGTGGCATGCACGCGGGAGACCGTGGGCTCCCCGGGCAACGGGAGTTCCACCGCGTTGCCGCGCCCGGCGCGCGCGCCCGAAACACGGGTTTCCGCGACGGCGCCGTTGGTGATCAGCCGCAGCATCGGAGGCAGGGCGGGTTCAGCGATCGTGGCGGCGCCGGTCGCGACCGTGGCAGCGCCGGCCATGAACACCGGGGCCGCCGCCAGTTCTGACTTGGTATGACCGTCCCGGAAGGGGCCGACACCCGCACCCACCGGATACTCCCCTTCGGCCGGGCCTGGCGCGCCTGCCAGTCCGGGAGGGGCCAGCCGGCAGGCGGGGCCTGGCATGCTGACCGGGTAGGCCGCGCACACCTGGTCCGCGCTGGTGACCAGGTCCGCACTGGTGGTCGGGTCCACGCTGGTGACCGGGTCCACGGCCAGGGCCGTGGCAGCCAGCGACGACCGCTGCCGGAGCCGGTAGCGGCCCGGCGGGACCGTCACATCCGCGACGACGCCCACCTCGAGCGGCACATTGCTGACGACCCGCGCGGAGTGGGCGGCAACCTCCGCCGCATAGGCCTCGGCCGCGCTGGCGTTCACCAGGTTGAGGTCGATCAGGTCGGACAGTGACTCGATGTCGGCGGGGTTCATCCGGAGTTCGACCGCGTTCGGCGCCAGCAGGGAGCCCTGTGGGGTCACGATGAACACTTCGGGCAGATGGCGCAGCGCGACCCGCAACACGTCCCGGCCGTCGCGCCACGGCCGGCTCGCGGCACGGTGAAACCACGGGTGGTCCCTGCCGAACCCGAACAGCCGCAGCACCACCACCACACCGCCCGCAACGGCGCCGAGCAGCAACATCAGCGCGGTGCTCGCCACCAGCGACCCGGAGCCCATCAGGAAGATCAGCCAGAGCACGGCGATCCCGCCCACCAGCAGCCAGCGTCTCCGGCTCCGCGCCTGCAGCGGAGCCCGGACGCGCGCCGTGGAACCGCGGTAGGCCATCGGCTCTCCCTTCACGCTGAGGCTGAACGGCCGCTGTGCCCGGGGTGCATCCCCGTGATCCGCTGCTCAGCATGGGCGGCGCCGCGCTGCGGGGTCAACGATCCGGCCGGACTTCCCAGACATCTGGGAAAACGGCCGGTGCGGGCTCTGGGCTGGGACGACGGCCTAGTCCGGCAGCACAGCCACGTGCAGCCCGCGCAGCCGGTCCGGGTCCGCGATCACGTCGATGGCGGCGATCCGGCCAGCGTCGCTGACCGTCAGGGCCAGTGCTATCCGCAGGTGACCGGCGGGCGCGTAGACGATGCCCACGGCCCCGTCTACCAGGGCCAGTTGCGACTCCCTGGCTACGGCGCCGGCCGCGACAGCCCCGGTGGCGACCGTCTTTGCACCGTGCAGCACGGCCGGCCGTCCGGCCGGTACGGCGGCGGCATCGGCGGTCAGCGTCACGTCGGAATCAAGCAGGGCGACAAGGGCCGACATGTCGCCGCCGCGGGAGGCGGCAAGGAACGCGGCGGCGACTTCCCGCTGGCGGGCGATGTCGGCCGGATGATCCGGGCTTGGCGCGCCGCGGACGCGCCGGCGGGCCCGGCTCGCGAGCTGCCGCGTGGCGTCGGGAGTGCGGCCGAGCACGTCCGCAACCTCGGTGAACGGCATGGCGAACATGTCGTGCAGGACGAACGCGAGCCGTTCGGCGGGGGTGAGCGTGTCCAGCACGACCAGCAGGGCGAGGCCGACTGAGTCCGCGAGCACGGCCTCGTTCTCCGGATCGCCCAGCGGCGCGGCCGCGCCTGCCCCCACAGCGCCCCCGGCGGACGCCTCCACCGGCGCCGGCCAGGAGTCACCCACGGGCTGCTCGGGCCGGCGCCGGCGTGACCGGAGCATGTTGAGGGAGACCCGCGCCACGACCGTCGTCAGCCAGCCACCCAGGTTCTCCACCTCGCTGGCATCCGCGCTGGTCAGCCGCAGCCAGGTGTCCTGTACCGCGTCGTCGGCGTCGCTCGTCGAGCCGAGCAGCCGGTAGGCCACCGCACGCAGGTGCTCGCGGTGCTCCTCGAAGGCACCGGCCAGCCAGTCGCTGTCGGTCATGTGTCACATTCCCTCGTTGCCAGGTGTCACCACACTGACACCTGGCAACCCGCCGATGTGACATGCGGGGCAGGTGCCCGCGGGCCTTCAATGGAAGGGCCGCATCCCACGAGGAGGAACGATGGCGTCACTCATCCTGGTCACCGGTGGCACGGGCACGCTCGGCCGCCGCGTCGTGCCGCGCCTGCTGGCGGCGGGCTGCCGGGTACGGGTACTGTCCCGGCACGCTCACGAGGCGGCCGACGGCGTCGAGTACGTGACCGGCGACCTGCTCAAGAACGAGGGAATCCCGGCCGCGGTGGCAGGCGCAGAGATCATCGTGCACTGCGCCGGGGGCCGCAGGGACGACGACGTGGCGACCAGGAACCTGGCGGCGGCGGCGTCCCGGGCCGGGCACCCGCACCTGGTGTTCATCTCGGTGGTCGGTGCCGACCGGATCCCCGTGGTCAGCGCCACGGACCGGGCGATGTTCGGCTACTTCGGGTTCAAGCTGGCCGCGGAGCGGGTCGTGACGGAGTCCGGACTGCCCTGGACGATCCTGCGAGCCACCCAGTTCCACGACCTTTCCCTGATGGTCTGTGGGTACATGGCGAAGCTGCCGGTGATCCCGGTCCCGTCGGGGGTCCGGTTCCAGCCGATCGACACCGACGAGGTCGCCGCGCGGCTGGTAGAACTGGCGCTCGGCCCCCCGGCCGGGCTGGTGCCTGACGTGGCGGGCCCACGGGTGTTCAGCATGGCCGACCTGCTCCGCACCTACCTGCGGGCCCGCGGCAAGCACCGCGTGCTGGTACCGGTACGGCTGCCGGGACGGGCCGCCCGCGCGGTGCGGGCTGGCGCCAACCTGGCACCCGGCCGGGCGGTGGGCCGTCTGACCTGGGAGGAGTTCCTGGCCGAACGGGTACCCGCGCCCGCCTGACCCACCCCGGCGTGGCCGCATGTTGTAAAGGTCACTTGACATCCCATCCAGGTAAAGTTACCTTGACATCATGACGGACCGAGCCGACGAGGAGGCAGGCGGATGAGCACATTCATAACCCGGCGGCTGTGGAAGCCCGGGATCATCTTCGTGGGCGGTACCGCGTTCGCCGCTGCCTGGCTAGTGCGCGGCCGCCAGAGCTGGGACCTGGCGATTATCACGGAGGTGACCATCCTCATCGCGGCGATCGCCAGCTACATCCGGGGCGGCCAGAACACCGAGGACGGCGCGCTGGCCGCCTCCGAGCGCGACGAGCGCCAGAGGCTGATCAACCTGCGGTCAGGGGCTCTGGCCGGGAATGTGGCGATGGTCGCGTCCTTCCTCGGCCTGACCGTCGCGGTCGCCGTCAACGGCACCTGGTGGTGGCCGTGCGCGGCCATATTCGGCCTTACCGGCTTCGCCTTCCTCTACGGCTTGTCCAGGTTCGGCGTTGGCGAAGAGGGGCCCGCCGAGGACGAGCCCGGGGGCGGCGAAGAAAGGCAGCCATCCCTGGGATCGCCGGCGACCAGCGGGCGGACGGCGGGATGGCCGTCGTAGCGCATAAATCAGCCAGCCACTCCTCACGGAGCAGGCGGTACTCGACGTCGCCGTGCTCGTTGCCGTCAAGGGGCTCCGGCCAGTCCAGGTACACGGTGCGGGCGTAGCGCAGGCCGGCCTTCTCCATGACCCGCCGCGAGCCGGTGTTCACCGCCATGGTGGTGGCCACGACCTCGCGCACCCCGAGCTCGGTGAGCATCAGCTCAGGGCAGCCGCCACCACGGCCCTGGCCTCCTCCTGGATCTCGGCCAACTGCGCGGGCCCGCGGAACGACTCGGCGTACAGCTTGTAGACGTCTTCGGTGCCGGACGGCCTGGCCGCGAACCAGCCGGTTTCGGTGACGACCTTGAGCCCGCCGATCGGCTCGCCGTTGCCTGGCGCCTCGGTCAGCACCGCGGTGATCTTCTCGCCCGCGAGCCGGTCCGCGGTGATCTGGTCCGGGGACAACCGGGCCAGTGCCGCCTTCTGTGCCCTGGTGGCGGGGCTATCGATGCGCGCGTATGCGGGTTCGCCGTAGCGTGCCGTCAGGCCGCGGTAAAGCTCGGACGGCGTCTTCCCGGTCACGGCGGTGATCTCCGAGGCCAGCAGGGCCAGCAGGATCCCGTCCTTGTCGGTCGTCCACACCGAACCGTTGCGCTGCAGGAACGAGGCGCCGGCGCTCTCCTCGCCGCCAAACGCGACGGACCCGTCAAGCAGGCCGGGCACGAACCACTTGAACCCGACCGGCACCTCAAGCAGCCGCCGCCCCAGGCCATCGGCGACCCGGTCGATCATCGACGAGCTGACCAGCGTCTTGCCGACCGCCGCGGTGGCCGGCCAGCCGTCCCGGTGGCGGTACAGGTAGTCGACGGCGACGGCGAGGTAGTGGTTGGGGTTCAGCAGCCCACCGTCCGGGGTGACGATGCCGTGCCGGTCGGCATCGGTGTCGTTGCCGGTCGCGATCGTGAAGTCGTGCTGGCGGCTGATCAGGGCGGCCATCGCCCACGGTGACGAGCAGTCCATCCGGATCTTGCCGTCCCAGTCCAGGGTCATGAACCGGAACGTGGCGTCCACGTTCGGGTTGACGACCGTCAGGTCCAGGCCGTACCGCTCGCCGATCGCGCCCCAGTAGGCAACGCTGGCGCCGCCGAGCGGATCCGCGCCGATGCGGATCCCTGCCGCCTTGACCGCGGCCAGGTCGACGGCGCGCTCAAGGGCGGAGACGTAGCCGTCGAGGAAGTCGAACCGCCCGGTGGTGTCGGCTTTGGCCGCCCGGTGGTACGGGACCCGCCGCACCCCGGCCAGGCCGCTGGCGAGCAGTTCGTTGGCCCGGTCCTGGATCCACCGGGTGATCTCGGTGCCGGCCGGGCCGCCGTCCGGCGGGTTGTACTTGAACCCGCCGTCCGAGGGCGGGTTGTGCGACGGGGTGACCACGATCCCGTCGGCGCGCCGCGCCGAGCCGGGCGCGTTGTGCGCCAGGATCGCCCGCGACACCGCCGGGGTCGGCGTGTACCCGCCACGCGCGTCGCACAGCACGTGGACGCCGTTGGCGGCGAGCACCTCCAGCGCGGTGACCTGCGCGGGCTCGGACAGCGCGTGGGTGTCGGCGCCCAGGTACAGCGGGCCGCGGATGCCCTCGCCGTCCCGGTAGTCGCAGATCGCCTGGGTCGTGGCGGCGATGTGGTCCTCGTTGAACGTCGCGGTGAACGCGGACCCGCGGTGGCCGGAGGTGCCGAACGACACCCGCTGCGCCGGCTCGCCCGGGTCGGGATGCACCGCGAAGTAGGCGGTGACCAGTTTCGCGACGTCGACGAGGTCGGCGGGGGCGGCGGGCTGGCCCGCCCGCGCGCTGGTCACGCCGTCACCCCGGTCATGGCAATGCCGCCAACGGAGCGCTGCGGCGGGTGCCGTTCTCGGTCCATGTCACCTCCGCGGAGCCGTCCGCCAGGCTGGCGCGCAGAACCGCCTCGTCGCCATCGCGGGCCCAGCTCATCTCGATGTGTGCGGCATTGCCCGAACAGGTGAGGCTGCCCTCGAACGCCGGGTGGGTGTTGCGGAACCTGATCAGCCGGCACAGCGCCTGCACGACCGGCCGGGCCAGGGCCTCCTCGATCTCGGCCGGCGTGTAGTGGTGCCGGTTGACGTCCCTGCCGACGTGCGTGCGGGCCAGCAGGTCCAGGTCGTTGCCGCCCGCCAGCAGGCCGACGTAGTAGACCTGCGGGATCCCTGGCGTCCAGAACTGCAGCGCGCGGGCGAGCAGGTAACGGTCGTCGTCGCGGCCGAGCGCGTCGTAGAACGTGCAGTTCACCTGGTAGATGTCCACGTTCGAGGCCGCGGCGCCGGTGGCCTGCCGCGAGGTGCCGCCGCTGTTGCCGTGGATGGCCTCGACCAGTTGGTCAAGCTGGTCCGGGCTGAGCAGGCCGGGCCTGGCCCGGCCGGTGGCGTCCGGGCCGACGTCGATGACACCGATGCCGTCGTGGGTGTCGAGCACGGTGACCGCGTTGGCCGGGCGCAGCCCCTGCCAGGTGAGCAGGGGGCCGGAGTCCGCGGCGGTCAGCGCGTGCAGGATCAGTGGCGGCAGGGCGAAGTCGTACACGTAGTCCACCTGACGGGCGATCTCCACCTGGTGCAGGTAGTGGGAGTGCACCTCGACCAGGACCACCAGATCGCGGTCATGGCACCAGCCAGCGACCTCGCCGATGAACTTGAACGTCTCCGGGGTCATGAACGACGTCAGGCCTTGTGTCTTCACCGCGTAACCCACGGCGTCCAGCCGGATCTGGGAGACTCGCGCCCCCGCCATCCCGTCGAGAATGCGCCGCAGGTAGGCGCGGGTCACCGGATGGCTGACGTCGACGTCGATCTGCTGCGGCGTGAACGTCGTCCACGCCAGCGCCTTCGTGCCGTTGCCGAGCGCGTACGGCGTGAACGGGAGGCCAGGCCGCGGCCGGTACAGCCGCAGCAGCATCTCCTCGGTCGCGCCACCGGGAAACACGGTGCCGTAGGTGAGGAACATCCCGGCGAACTGCGACGCGTCGCCCTTGGCCAGCCAGTCCCGGAACTGCGGTGAACCCGAGGACACGTGGTTGACGATCATGTCGGCCATTACCCGGTACTCGGCGCCCAGCGCGGCAATGTCATCCCACGAGCCCAGGCGCGGGTCGACCTCGGTATGGTCCTGCGGGTCGAATCCCGCGTCCGCGCCGTCATACGGGCGGTAGAACGGCAGCACGTGCACGCCGCCGAACAGCCCGCGCAGCGGGCCGTTGAGCAGTCCGTGCAGTCCGTTCAGGTCCCCGCCGAAACGGTCCGCGTACGCGATCAGCTCAACCTTGGCTGGCATGCCACTCCTCATTACCCCTCTGGGTAGCCATATTCCCAGCCTTGCGGTCACCGGTGCAGCTTTGCCTGACACGTTCGGCCCGGAATGGCGGGCCGGGCACCTGGCCGGCCGACAGACCGCCGTGTCAAGGTGGCGGGGGCCTGGCCTGCGCCGGGGGTTTAGCCGGTGCCGGGGGCAGGGCCGGCTCGTCGAACAACGGGCATTGGTCGAGGTCCGGGCATTCGCAGCGCGCGGCACATTCGAGCCAGCCGCGCACCAGTTCGGTGCGCTCGATCAGGGCGACGATCTCCGGGAGCTTTCTGCTGGCCACGTCGCGGAGCCGCTCGACCGCCTCCGGGTTCCCGGGTGAAGCGGAGAGCAGCACCTTGATCTCGTCAAGCGCCAGGCCGGCCCGCTGCGCGGTCTCGATCACCGCCAGCGTGCGCACGGTGGCTTGGCCGTACCTGCGTCGCCCGGCGGCCCGCGCGGGCTCGGGCAGCAGCCCGATCTGCTCGTAGTAGCGAATCGCGGACGCGCTCTTGCCGGCCAGCCTGACCACCGCGCCGATGGTCAGCGCCGGGGCGCCGTCGGGACCGGCACCGGGATTTGACATCAAGCCGACTTTAACAATGACGATGGCGAGCGGACGACGCCGAAGGCCCGCACCATGGGAGGCTGGTCATGACCGCAGCACCGAAACACGCCGATGACGCCACCGCGAGCGCACCGGTGGCCTGCTCGCTCACCGCCGAAGGCCTGGCGGGGCAGGCTGGCCGCTGGGCGCGGCTCGCGGCCCGCGCGCTGACCGGGTGCGCGTTGACCGCCGATGGCGTTCGCCTTGGTTTCCGCCCAGAACCGGGCATCGAGGAGGAACTGCGCGCCCTCGCCGCCGTGGAGATGCAGTGCTGCCCCTGGGCAACCTGGACGGTGCGGGCAAGCGCGACGCGGCTCGCGCTGGACGTCCGTGCGACCGGTGACGGCGTCACCGCCCTGCACGGCATGTTCACCGGCCTGCGGCAGGCCCCGGTCCCACGGTAGGCCTGCCGTCGCCGGTTGGTTACCGGCCGGCGACGTCCGACTCTAAGCTGATCGAGCCCCAGGAATCCGGCACTCCGGCGTTGCTCAGGCGAAGGTCGGCCGGCCTGGCCGCGCGAGCGGTCCACCGCTCGGTGCATCCCCGCTTGTCCAGGCAGTACCACCGAACGTCGGCGCAGGCACTACCGCCGTCGGCCATCATGTGGTCGGCGGGCAAGCGGATCCCGCACAACCAGCAGGGCTGGACGGCACCCGGCCCGGCCGGGGCGTAGGACAAACGCTCTTGATCGGGCATTATCTGCTCCCCTCCAGGGCGATTCGCCGCCCCGTAAGGACCGGGAAACGGGCTTCCAGCCGACCCGGGCCCGCGATCGACCGAACAACCACCCCGTGGCAGTCTCGCACGTCAAGCCCGGCGGCGCACGAAATGTGTGAAGCCCTCCAGCCGACGGGATGCCTGCCGCGGCGATCCCGATAGGCCGGTTTTGAGCTTTCGCCCGCGGCGGCCCGGAGTTTGCCGCCCGGCCAGCCGGGTAGCGAGG
The DNA here is from genome assembly GCA_963726415.1 of uncultured Actinomycetes bacterium. Classification (GTDB taxonomy): domain Bacteria; phylum Actinomycetota; class Actinomycetes; order Streptosporangiales; family Streptosporangiaceae; genus DASXKD01. Next base: position 34,314 of record CAVSCM010000033.1, on the reverse strand, counting down.
CGCGGCATTAGCCCAGCCGTGGTGCAGCAATTGCCCTGGGTGAGACGGCCGGAGGGTAGGCAAGGAAGGTCCGCTCATGGTGTCTGAAACTAGGGCCACGGAGCCGTCACGGCGCAATGTGCTCGAGGATCTGGATTCACGTATCCCGACGAACTTCTACTGGTACCTGGCCGTGCTGGCCTGCGTCGGTGGGTTCCTCTTCGGATACGACACCGCCAACATCGGCTCGGCGCTGGACTTCATCCCGTACCACCTGTCCAGCTTCTGGACGGGCTACCTGGTGGCCGGCGCATCCCTGGGCGCCGGCGCGGGCGCGCTCATCGCCGGGCCGCTGACCGACCACTTCGGGCGCAAGACCCTGCTCATCACCGACGCCGCCATCTACGCCGTCGGGGCGCTCCTGTCGGCGTTCACCGTGAATGCTTTCATGCTGCTGTCGTCCCGCACGCTCATCGGGCTCGCGATCGGGGCCGACTCCGCGATCGCCACGGCCTACATCGCGGAGTTCGCGCCCCGGGAGCGGCGGGGTCAGCTGAGCATCATCCAGCAGTGGATGATCACCGTGGGAATCCTGGTGTCCTATCTCGTGGCCGTGGTCGTCCTGCTGGTTTGGCCGAATAACGCCGGCAACCTCGACTGGCGGCTCATTCTCGGCATTGGCGCGATCCCGGCGATACTCGCCGTGGCGCTGCGGTCCAAGATGCCCGAGTCCCCCGGTGGCTCATGCTGCACGAGCGCTACGCCGATACCAGGAAGGCGTTCGGCCAGCTCGGGATGGAGACCACCGAAGAGGAGATCCGCGCGGCCGCTGAGCAGCTCAGGGACCGGCAGATTCAGCAGCAGCGGCGGACACAGTGGACGAAGGGCGTGATCCGGGCGCTGATCGTGGTCTGCGTGTTCTTCATCTTCCAGCAGATCACCGGGATCAACATCCCGTTCTACTACGGCCCGCAAATCCTGGCCACGTTCTTCCAGAGCGGGCACAACGCCGTCGCCGCCGCGGTCGCCGGGGTCGAGGTCACCGCCATCCTGGGAGCGGTCAACGTGATCGCGACCTATTTCGCCTTCCGCTGGATCGACAAGTTCGGCCGGCGCCCGCTGGCCATGGGGGGCTACGCGGGCATGGCGGTGTTCATGCTGGTCGCGGCGGCAGCGGTCGCGTTCCTCACCGACATACCGAAGACCGTGGTGGTCATGGTCGGCTTCTCGTTCTTCATCACCTCGTTCGCGATCGGTGTCGGCGGGACGGGCTGGCTACTCCAGGGCGAGGTCTTCCCGACATCCGTCCGCGGCCGGGCGGCTGCGATCGCCGCCGCCGTGGACTGGGTCGCCAACTTCGCGCTGATCGAGGCGTTCCCGGCCTGGCAGAACGCATGGGGGCTGGCCTGGGTCATGGTGTCCTTCGCGGTCCTCTCGGTGGTGGCGATCGGATTCGTGTTCAAGTTCGTGCCCGAGACGAAGGGCCACTCTGTCGAGGAGGTCGTGCAGATCTTCGAGAAGGAGGCCGGGGCCGGTAAGATGCCGGTCTAGCCCTCCGCCGCTCACCCCTGATACTCAGGAGCGATGGAACTCACCGACTTCGAAGCCCTGAGTTTCGACTGCTACGGCACCCTGATCGACTGGGAGACCGGCCTGCTGGCCGTGCTCGCTCCGTGGGCGCGGGCGCGCGGGCTTACGCTGACCGGCGAAGAACTACTGACCGCCTACGCGCAGGTCGAGGCCGCGGTCGAGGCGGAGCATCCCGCCGAGGCGTACCCGGAGGTGCTGGCCCGTGGGATGCGGCTGCTCGGCGAGAACCTGGGCGCCGAGGTCACCGACGAGGACGCGGCCCGGCTGGCGCGCTCGGTGCCCGACTGGCCCGCGTTCCCCGATTCTCATGACGCGCTGGCCGCACTGGGCAGGCGGTTCAGGCTGATCATCCTGTCCAACGTGGACCGTGCCTCGTTCGCCGGATCGAACGCCAGGCTCGGTGTCGAGTTCGCCGGCATCATCACCGCGCAGGACGTCGGCTCGTACAAGCCATCGCCGCGGAACTTCGAGGCCCTGGTCACCGAGGCTGCCCGGCTGGGCGTCCGGCCGGGCGGGCTGCTGCACGTGGCACAGAGCCTGTTCCACGACCATGTGCCCGCCCGGCGGGCCGGCCTGCCCACGGTCTGGATACACCGGCGCCACGACCGGGACGGCTGGGGCGCCACCCCGCAGCCCCCGGCTCCGGTGACGCCGGGCTGGGAATTTCCGTCGATGGCGGCCTTCGCCGCCGCCGTTGCAGAATCAGGACCGTAGGCCGGTTGCAGGCCAGCGGGATTCCAGGTCCGCCCCGCAGGACCGTGGGCCCGCAGGACCGTGGCCCCGCGGCGAAGCGATGGGGGCACGGATGCGGGACCGAGGGGGCCCAGGACCTGGACCGTAGGGGTCACAGGGTCCAGAGGGCTTCGGTGGGGGACATGCGTGCGGCGCGCAGCGCCGGCAGCAGCCCGGCGGCGGCGCCGATGACGATCGTCGCGCCGAGCCCGCCAGCCCAGGCCAGCGGCGGGATGACCACCGCCCAGCCCTTGGTGTTCGCGTAGATGATGGTGGCGGCGATGCCGAAGATCACCCCGGCGGCGCCGCCGGCCAGTGCGAGGAGGATGGCTTCGGCGAGGAACTGGGTGCGGATGTGGCCCTTGGTGGCGCCCAGCGCCCGGCGCAGCCCGATCTCCGAGCGCCGCTCCAGCACCGAGATGACCATGATGTTGGCCACCCCGACGGCGCCGACCAGCAGCGCCACCGCGCCCAGGCCCAGGAACAGCACGTCGAAAGCGCCCTGGGCGTCGGCCTGGGCGGTGAGCGCGGCCGAGGGCTGGGAGACGTTGACCTCCTCGGGCTGCTGGGGGTTGGCCTGCGCGGCGAGCAGGTTGTCCACCTTCGTGGTCTGGCTGGTGACGGTGCGCACGTAGATCGTGGTCGGCCGGCCGCCGTACTGCAGGTACGTGTGCGCGGCCGGGTAGCCGACCAGCACCGCGGAGTCGATCTCCGGAGCGAGCACCGCGGGCTTGAGGATCCCGACGACGTAGAACCACTGGGAGCCGACCCAGATCCGCTCCCCGGGCCAGGTCCGGTCGATGCCCATCCGCTGCGCGGCGGCGGCACCGAGCACGGCGACGGGTTCTTTTTCGGTGGCGGCGTTGAGGAACACCCCGTGGGCCAGCGAGGTGCCTACCGCCGCCGGGAGGCCCAGGCTGGTGGCATCGACGGTGAGGGCGTTGGTGTCGACGGAGGGGATGTAGGGGGTGCGGAAGGCGTTCTTGTTGCCGACCGTGCCGATGTCCTGCACGTTGGTCACGCCGTGCATCAGGCTGATCATGCCGGGGGAGGCCTTGGGCAGCTGGGCGGTGCCGCCGGTCAGCGACTGCCCGTTCTGGACCGTGAGCAGGTTGGTGCCCAGCGCGGAGATCTCTGCCAGCAGTCCGGCCTGCGACGAGGACGACAAGCCCAGCACCGCGACGATGGCGGCGACCCCGATCGCAATTCCGAGCGCGGACAATGAGGCGCGCAGTTTACGGGTGCGCAGGCCAACCGCGGCCAGCCGGGCCAGGTCCGCCGGGTGCAGCCGGGCCGCGGTCGGCGTGACGGTGGTCATCGGCCCTCCTCCTGGTCCCTGGCCGGCGCTGCCTCGCCCGGCGCTGCCTCGGCCGGGGCGGCGACTGGAGTGGCGGTGTCGGTGATGACGCGGCCGTCGAGCATTTCGATGCGGCGGCGCATCCGGGCGGCGACGGCGCCGTCGTGGGTAACCACCACGATGGTGGTGCCGGCCGCGTTCAGCTCCTCCAGAAGGTCCAGCAAGGCGGCGCCGGTGGCCGAGTCGAGGTTGCCGGTGGGCTCGTCGGCCAGCACGATGGCCGGCTCCCCGGCCAGCGCCCGGGCGATCGCGACCCGCTGGCGTTCCCCACCCGACAACTGGGTCGGCCGGGCGGCCAGCTTGTGGCCCAGCCCGACCCGCTGCAAGGCCCAGGCGGCCCGCTCACGCCGTTCCGCGACGGCTACCCCGGCGTACAGCAGCCCGTCCGCGACATTGCTGAGCGCATTCGCGTGCTCGGCCAGGAAGAACTGCTGGAACACGAACCCGATGCTGGCCGCGCGCAGCCCGGCCAGCCCCCGGTCGCTCAGCTTGGCGACCTCCAGCCCGGTGACCCGTACCGACCCACTGGAGGGGCGGTCCAGGGTGCCCATCAGGTGCAGCAAGGTGGTCTTCCCCGACCCCGACGGGCCGCGGACGGCGACCAGTTCCCCCGCGCCCACGGCCAGGCTGACCCCGGCGACGGCGGTCACCGGCGGCACACTCGGATAGACCTTCACCACGTTGTCCAGTTCCAGCACCGGGCCCGGCCCGCCGCCGGGCCCAGGCCGATACCCGGCCACCGGATCCGCCGTCGCCGTACTCATCGCACCGCCTCCCAAGCCCTGTGCATCGCCGTCCTGCCGCTCACAGGGCGGGGACCACGACGTGCTGGCCCGGGGTCAGGCTGCCGGTGACCTGGACCACGCCGTCGGCATCGTCGAACAGCCCGACCTCGACCTTGACCAGGTGGTGCCCACCGGGGCCGGTGACTTCCACCGCATACCCGCCCGGCCGGGCCATCAGCGCCGCCACCGGCACCACCAAGGCATTGGCCACACTGCCGGTGGCGACCTTTACCGTCACCGGCGCCGAACTCAGGTTCTTGGCCGCCTTCGGGTGATCCAGCGACACATACACCGGCACGCTGGTCACTCCCGAGGCGTTGGTCGAGGCGACCTTGCTGACCTGGGTCACCACCCCGGTGGTGACCCCGCCCTCGGGCAGGTCGATCTCCACCTTGTCCCCAGCCTTGATCTCGGCCTCCAGGCTGGGGTCCAGGTTGATCGTCACCTGTGGGACCGGCGAGGTCGCCGTCATCAGTGCCGTCCCCGGAGCGGCGGAGGCCCCCGGGGTGATCCCGGTCTCCCAGGCGCCGATCTTCGCCGCGGTCGGCAAGAACACCACCTGCCCCAGGGTCACGGTCGCGGACGGCACGGTGACCCCGAGGGCGGTCTGGTAGTCCTCCCACGCCGTGGTGGTCGCGGCGCTGAAGTACCCCATGCCCAGGCCCGCGGCCAGCACATCGGCCCGGGTGGTACACCCCAGCGCGATCAGGGCCTTGTTGAACTCCCGAACATCGGCGCCGGTCAGGCCCGCGGACATGTCCCGGTAATCGGGGACGTTCCCGTACAGCAACACCACGGGGTTCCCGGACACCTGGTAGAGCACGCCGCCCTGGCGGACCGTCTTGCCCACCTCCGGCAGCGTGGTGACCGTGCCGGTCGCCTGGTTCACGATCGTGTAGGAACCGGAGTCGGCCAGCGTGCCCGACAGCGAACTCTGCGACGTCAGCGTCTCCCGTTTCACCGTCGCGGTCGAGGTGCGGTACGCGGTCCCCGCCGCCCCCGGGCCCGGGGCCCCGGCGCCCTTGAACACCCCCTCGGCCGCAGCCACAATCACGGCGACCACCACGACCAGGACCACCACGCCAGTGATCAGCCAGCCCCGGCCACCGCGGCGCCGGGTTACCTCAGGATCCGCCTTGCGGCCCGAGGAGATGGTGCCGCTCATGACACACCGACCGGCTGGTATTTCGTGCAGGCCCACTGCGCGGACCGGAACGCCGGAGGATCAGGGCTCATGCCAGTACCTCTCCCTTGCGATGGGTGAGGGCGTTGTGCCGGGAACAATCATGGGAGGCCCACCTCAGTGCGCTGCGCGGATTGCGTGTGAGTTCGGTGTGAGTGCCGGGGCACCCGGCCGGACCTGCGGATTCCCCGCCGCTCACACCAAACTCGCATGCTCCTCACACCAGAACCTGGGGTTAACGTGGTCAGATGACCGTGAGGGCAAGGAGCACGGCGATGACTGAGGCGGCGGCGAGCCTGCCCCCCGGCCAGGGGGAGCTACTGGTAGTCGATGACGAGCCGTTCCTGCGCGAGGCGGTGGCCGCCTCGCTACGATTCCTCGGCTTCGAAGTCACCACGGCGGAGAACGGCGCGGGCGCGCTGCGGCTCGCCAGGGACCGCCCCTTCGACCTGGTCGTGCTGGATGTGATGCTGCCCGACACCGACGGGTTCGAGGTGGTGGCCCGGCTGCGCCGGGACGGCCTGCGGGTGCCGGTGATCTTCCTGACCGCCCGGGACACGCAGGCCGACAAGGTGAACGGGCTGACCATCGGCGGTGACGACTACCTGACCAAGCCGTTCGGCCTGGAGGAACTGGCGGCCAGGATCCGCACCGTGCTGCGCCGCACCCGGCCCACCACGGCCTCGGGGCCCGTGCTCACCTTCGCCGACATCGAACTGGACCAGGACAGCTACGAGGTACACCGGGCCGGTCAACTGGTCGAGCTGTCCCCGACCGAGTTCCGGCTGCTGCGTTACCTGATGCTCAACCCCGGCCGGGTGCTGACCAGATCGCAGTTGCTCGCTCACGTGTGGGACTACGACTTCGGCGGGTCCAGCACGGTCGTCTCCACCTACGTCGCCTACGTGCGGCGCAAACTCGCCCAGTACGGCTCGGACGTGATCCACACCCAGCGGGGCATCGGCTACAGCCTGCGCCTGCCCCGCACCGGCGAAGGGGCCAACGGTGCGGGCGCCTAGTCTGCCCCGGTGGCTCCGCTGGCAGCCCCAGCGGCCGGACTGGCATGCCATCCTCACGCTGCAGCGGCCCCGCCGGGCCCAGCTCCGCACCCGGGTGATGGCCGGCGTGCTGGCCGTCACCGTGATCGCCCTGGTCGCCTTCGACTTCGCCGCGGTCGGCGCGCTGCGCCGCTACCTGCTCGGCCACACCGACGCACAGCTCCAGACCGTGCTCGGCCTCTACCGGCCGATGACGATCACGCTGGGCCCCGGTGGCACCGCCGACTGGGAGATCAAGCGACCGAGCGCGGGTTTCGGGAGCAGACTGCCGCTGCACGCGCAGCCGGTGCCGGCGGGGGTGCGGCCGCGGCCCGGATTCCCGCGCGTCCAGCAGGTGCTCTCCGGACCGCGGTTCACGGTCCCGGCACCGATCCTGGCGCAGTTCGGAGTCGGGTTCGTCAGCAGCCAGGGCCCACGTGAGCTCGTCGGCGGGAACCCCGGCCTGGTCCCGCGCACCGCGCCTGAGCAATTGCTGCACATCCTCGCCAGTAACCACGGCCCCAGGAACGTGATCAGCTCGAACCGCAACGTCACACTCCGGCTCGGCGCCATCAGGGAGCCGGGTGGCTTCCTCTACGCCACCACCAGCCTCGGCGACGTGAACAGCACCGTCGACCACCTGGAACTGATCCTGGCCATCGCCTCGGTCGCCGTCGGCCTGCTGGTGGCTGGAGGCATCGGCCTGGTGCTGCGCCGCGGCCTGCGCCCGATCGAACGGATGGCCAGCCAGGCCGACAAGATCACCGCCGGCGATCTCACCGAGCGGGTCCGGCCGCAGGATCCGGGGACCGAGGTGGGCCGCCTCGGCGCGGCGCTCAACGGCATGCTCACCAGGATCGAGGTATCGGTCAGCGAGCGCGAGGCAAGCCAGGAACTGACGCGGCGCTTCTTCGCCGACGCCAGCCACGAACTACGTAACCCGCTGGCCTCGCTGCGCGCCAACGCCGAGCTCTACCAGCAGGGTGTGCTGCGGGACCCGCACCAGGTCGACGAGGCGATGCGCCGCATCGCGCACGAGGCGCAGCGGATGAGCTTCCTGGTCGACGACATGCTCCGGCTGGCCCGCCTGGACCAGCAACCCGGGCAGCACGTCGAGCCCGTGGACGTCACCGCCCTGGTCACCGAGTGCGCCGAGCGTGCCCAGATCACCGACCCGGAGCGGGCCTGGCACGCCGACATCGCTCCCGGCCTTTCCACCACGGGAGACGAGGAACTGCTGCGCCGGGCCGTCGACAACCTGCTGGCCAACGTCAGGGCGCACACCCCACGCGACACCACGGCCACCCTCACCGCCACCCAGTGCAACGGCAGCGTCACCATCGAGGTCAGCGACGACGGCCCCGGCGTGTCTCCCGAGCAGCTTGCCCGCATCTTCGACCGGTTCTACCGGAGCGGCCCGGGGCGGGGCTGCCCGCCCGGATCCGGCCTCGGGCTCGCGATCGTCAACGCGGTCGCCGCGACCCACAACGGCACGGCCCAGGCCAGCCTGAACGACCCGCACGGGCTGCGCATCACGCTCAGCCTGCCCGCCTCGGGCACAGCCCCGGCCGAGTCGTCCGCCCCGATCCCGCACACGGTCTCCGCGCCGCGCTAACTCGGGATCAAGCCCTCGCCCGATCGCGGCCGGTCAGCCGTGCCGGGCCCGCGGCGAACTGCGTGCCACGCCGCGCAGCGCCACTGCGCAGGCGAGCGCGGCGGCCACCGCCCCGGTGAGCATGGCGGCCCGGTCTCCTGTGGCCAGCGTGTGCCCGCCCCGGTCTACCGCGCCGGCGATCGCGGGCAGCAGCGCCGCTCCGACGGCCGCACCGATCTGACGGCTGGTGTTGATCACCCCGCCGACCAGGCCCTGGTCGTCGTCCGCCACCCCGTGGCTGGCGGTCACCATGGTCCCGAACGCGGTTCCCGCGGTACCGAAGCCGACCAGCATCACCGCCGCGAGCAGCGGGCTGTAACCACCGCTGGCCGGCAGCCTGGTCAGCACGAGGAAGCCCAGGGTGGCCACCGCGCTGGTCAGCACGAGCACCCGGCGGACGCCCACCCGGTTGGCCAGCCGGGCGCCGAATACCCCGGCGATGAACCCGATGATCCCCTGCGGCGCGATGGCCAGCCCGGTCGCCAGCGGCGAGTCGTGCAGGACCTGCTGGAAGTACAGCGACAAGACGATAAGCTCCCCGGCGTTCCACAGGCCGAGCAGCAGGTTCATCGCGCTGGCCTTGCGCAGCCCGGGCATCCGGAGCAGGTCAGCGCGGACCAGCGGCTCGGGATGGTGCCGCTCGACAAGGACGAATCCCGCGGCGGCCACGGCCGCCACGGCCGTCGCGCCGAGCAGGACCGGCGAGGTCCAGCCGAGCACGTCGAGCTGGGACACGGCGAACACGGCCGCTGCCACCGTCACGGTGATCAGCAGCGCCCCGGTGCCGTCCAGCCTGGTCCCCGGCCTGTTCCGGCGTGACTCACCGAGCAGCCACGGGGCCAGGGCGACGGCCAGCAGGCCGACCGGCACGTTCACCAGGAACACCGCACGCCAGCTGGTGAACTCCACAAGCACGCCACCGAGCACCTGCCCGGCGACGAAGCCGACCGAGGCCGTCGCGCCGTAGATGCCCAGGGCCCGGTTGCGCTGCGGCCCCTCGGCGAACCCGGTGGTGATCAGCGACAGCGCCGCGGGCGCGACGAGCGCGGCCCCCGCGCCCTGCACCAAGCGGGCAACGACAAGCAGCACCGGGTCGTGGGCCAGGCCACCGGCCAGCGAGGCGGCGGAGAAGACCAGCAGCCCGGCGATGAACATTCGCCTGCGGCCGAACAGGTCCGCGGCACGGCCGCCGAGGATCAGCAGGCCGCCGAACGCGATCGCGTACGCGGTGATGATCCACTGCACCGCGTCGCCGGGGAAGCCAAGCTCGGCCTCGATGGACGGCAGCGCCACGTTCACGATGCTGAAGTCGAGTACCACCATGAACGCCGCGGTCAGGATGAGGGCCAGCGCCAGTCCGTGCAACCGGGCCGGCTCCGGCGACGGCCGTGCCGGCCCTGGCGACGGCCGGGCTGGCTGGGACGACGGGGCAGGACGGGACGGCGCGGGGGGCCGGTGGAAGGGCCTGATGGCGCGGCGGGCAGGACGGGTGCGCTCCTTGATCAGGATCATTGCGCGGGTAACACCTTTTCGATACGCTACGTCTCGTTTTCTTTGCTGTACGCTGCAACCCAATGGACGGCGCAGGTATTCCACCGGAGCGGAGTGAGGTAGGACACTCCGCCACCGGCCCGGGCGTGCCCGGCAAGCGCGGCCGGCCGCGCAGCGAGGAGGCGGACCGGGCGATCCTGGCCGCGGCCACGGAACTGCTCGCCGAGCGCGGGCTCGGCGGGATGTCGATGGAGGAGGTGGCCACCCGCGCCGGGGTGGGCAAGGCCACCGTCTACCGCCGCTGGGGATCCCGCGGGGCGCTCGCACTCGACGCCTTCCTCGCCGAGTTCTCCCGGCAGCAGCCGGTGCCGGACACCGGGACCTTCCACGGCGACCTGCTCGCCGCGCTGCGAGGGTGGATCCGGTCGGTGACCAAGACCCCGGCGGGCCGGATGCTGGCCGGCCTGGTTGCCGAGGCGCAACGGGACCCCGCGCTCGCGGCCGCATGGCGGGAACGGGTGTTCGAGCCGCTCCGGACCAGCAACACGGTCCTGGTCCAGCGGGCCATCGACCGCGGCGAGATCCCCGTGAGCACCGACGCCGACGTCGTGCTCGACCTGCTGTTCGGCTCGGCGTACCACCGGCTGCTGCAGGGTCACCGGCCGCTGACCGACCAGTTCGCCCGCCGGGTGACCGACCTGATCGTGGCCGGCGTCACCAATCCGGGTCCGTGAATGTGGGCCTGGTGTTCCTCTAGACGGACCAGATCCACATTCATTCCCCTCCGTTCAGCCGGGGCGGCCGCCCCGCGACGCGACCAGGAGTGCTTGCGCGCCCACACCCACCGGGCCGTCCAGGTCGGACAGGACGGAGGTCGCCAGCCCGGTCCCGCCGGCCGCGACGTTGCTCTGCGCATCCAGGCAGATCCACTCCCCGGCCGCCTCCCGGAACAGGTGCACGGTGAGTTCGGGGTTGATGAACAGCCACCGTTGCAGGTCGAGTTCCCCGGACACGCCGTTGCCGCTGTCGGCCACGGCCAGGACCCGCTCCAGCGGCGCCGGTTCCTCGCCCGGCACCAGGGGATAGCGCATCCTGGCCCACACGGTGGCCGGGCCGGGCTCGCCGAAGATCCCGTGCACCGAGCGCCACTCGATCGCCGACAGGTACCCGTCCACCCAGCCGCCGGGGGTAAGTGGCGTACCGGCTTCGGGCAATGGCGGCGGCTTGGTCAGTCCCGGCCCGGTGTCCGGGCAATCGGTCCGCAGTACCCGCCACGCCCGGGCCCAGGCCACCTCCCGGCCGGCAGCGGTCAGCACCGCCTCGAGCAGTTGCACGCTACGGCCTGGCCGGGCCACACGGGCCCGCACCTCAACCTCACCGACCGGGATGGACGAGAGGATCTCGGTGGTGAACCGGGCCACCACCATGTCCTCCCGCGGCTCGCAGCGCACCATGGCGCGCCCGAGCAGCGCGGACGGCGGCCCGCCGTGCTGAGCGCGCACGTCCCACGGCCCGGTGGTGTGCACTGTGGCGAGCCACCTGCCCTCGCCCAGCGGCACGAAGAAGCTGTCGGCCACGCGCAGGATGTTACCGGTAGGTACCGTGACGGCGGCCGGCCGGGACGGGCACCACGTCGCGGCCCCTCCTGTGATCAGGCCGCTGGCTCGATGACGACCTTGAGGCCCTGTCGCTCCGCGGCAATACCAAACGCCGGACCAGCGCTAGCCAGCCCGAACCGGTCGGTGACGAGCGGGGCCAGGCTAAAGCTGCCCGCCGCGGCCAGGGCGATCGCCCGGCCGTAGGTGTCGTTCATCCGCCGCACCATCGCGATCGTGAGCCCCTTGCGCCGGGCCGTGGCGGCCCCGAAGGTGATCCGGTCGTCGGCTGGGATGCCGCCGAGCACCACCCGGCCGCCGGGCCGGGCCGCCGCCACGGACAAGGTCACGGCGTCCGCCGTTCCCGCCATCTCGAACACCGTGTCCGCCCCCTCGCCGACGAGTTCACGCAGGTCCCCGGGAAGTATGTCGGGCCGCAGGCACACGTCGGCGCCGTAGCGCAGCGCGGCCTCGCGCCGGTGCGGCAGCGGCTCGAAGGCGGCGATATGCCTGGCCCCGGCGGTCCGCAGCACCGCGATGAGCAGCAGCCCGATCGGCCCGCACCCGACCACGGCGACGCGGGCACCGAGCCGGACGTGCCCGAGGTCCAGGGCGTGGATGGCGACGCCGAGCGGTTCGAGCAGCGCGCCGTCGGTGTCGGTCACGCTCTCCGGCAGGGGGTGCAGCAGGTCCGCCGGCCAGGCCAGCAGTTCGCGCATGGCCCCGTCCTGGTCACCATGCCCGGCGAAGCGGATGTTGAGGCACAGGTTGCGGAAGCCGTCCAGGCACGGCCGGCACCTGCCGCAGGTGATCGCCGGGTCGATCGCCACCCGGGTGCCGCGCCGCGGGCCCGCCTCGATCACGCCGGCGGCCTCGTGGCCGAGCACCAAGGGGCGGGTGATGGCGGCGTCCCCGATCCCCGCCTCGTCCCACCAGTGCAGGTCGGAGCCGCAGATCCCGACCGCGGTCACCCGTACGAGTTCCTGGCCGGGTTCGGTTGCTGGTTCCGGCTCGTCGGCCACCCGCAGGTCACCGGCGCCGTGCAGGCGGGCCGCCCTCATGCCTGGCCCGCCGTCCCGCTGCCCGGACCAAGATCCGCTCCCGGCTGGCCCTGCCCCGAACCGGGGTGGGTTAGCGCGCCCCGCCAAGGCCCGGCCGGGGCCTCCATGCTGCCCAGCGAGTCCCGGTTCGTCCGGGTGCCCGTGGCGGCGATGCCGACCGGCAGCGGCGGCACGTGCGGGCCGTTCTGCCCGCTCGCAGCGTCCACTCCTCGCCCCTTTCCCCGGTTTCGCGCGGATCCCGCCGGACCCGACCAGCGTAGTGACCCGAACGCGCTCAGCCGAGGATCCGCCGGATCGGGCCGGAGGCCGGCCCGGGCAGCCCGCGGGCGCCCCCACCGGGCGGCAGCGCCGCGGTGCCGCGCTCCACCCGCAGCGCAAGCGCCGGGCACATCGCGACCGCTTGCTGTGCGTCCCGTTCCAGCCAGAACGGGACGGGCATGTCCAGGAAGGCCGGGTAGCCGTGCCGGTCAAGCTGGACGAGTTCTGGCAGGAGCCGCCCGCACAGCCCGTGCCCCGCGCACCTGGTCCAGTCCACCACCAGCCTGGCCTGCACCTCGGCGGCGGGCAGCGGCAGCACGCCGTGGACCGGGCGGCCGCACCCGCCGCGGAACACGTGCGCGGCGAGATCGGCGGGGAACGCGTCGAGCGCGCTGAGCACGAACCTGGCCGTCCCGTCCGGGTGATGGCAGGCGCCCCGGCCGCGGACCGCCCCGGCCGAGCGGCGGGCGGCTTCCAGCGCGCCGACGCCCCCGGAGCCGTCGGCGACCGCGGTCAGCGCCCGGGCGACCCCGGGAAGGCCCAGCTTGCAGGGGCCGCACTGGCCCGACGACTCGGCCGCCAGGTAGCGCGCGACCCGGGCGACCTCACCGAGCGGGCAGGTGGCGCCGTCCAGCGGCAGCACCACGCCCGCCCCGAGTGCCCCGCCGGCCGCTTCCATCCCGGCGCGGGACACCGGCACGTCATAGGCGATCTCGGCGGGCAGCCAGGCGCCGTGGTAGCCGCCGACGAGCACCCCCTCGGCCACCCTGGCCTCGCAGATGTCCAGCACGGTGCCGAGGGCGGTCCCCGCCGGGACCTCCACCACCGCCGGGCGGGCGGCAGAACCGCCGACGGTCAGCAGCAGCGTGCCCGGCTCGGCCGGCGTCCCGGCCGAGGCGTATCCCTCCGGGCCGAGCAGGCCGAGGACGGCAAGCTGCGCGAACGTCTCCGCGTTGGACAGCAGCGTGGGGCGCCCGCCCACGCCACTGTCGCTGGCCCTGCGCTTGCGCCCGGGAGGCAGGGCCGCGTGGCCGTTGACCGCGTTGACCAGCGCACCGCCCTCCCCGGACACGAACCTGTCCGGCACCTGGACGACCCTGGTCAGCCGGCGCAGGTTCGGCTCCGCGCGCAGTGCCGTGGCGACGAGGCCGGCCAGTGCGCCCCCGGCCACCCCGACCACGATCTCCCGGGCGCCCAGTGCCTGGCAGGCGAGCAGGGCACCGGCCATGACCAGGTACGGCGACCGGGACAGCAGCATCGCGTCCTTGGCGCTGCCCGGCTCGCCCTCGCTGCCGTTCACCAGGACGACCGGTTTGCCACCGCGTGCCGCTGCCGACGCGGCGACCGCCCTGAGCTTGTGACCGAACGGGAATGCCGCGCCGCCGCGCCCGCGCAGGTCAACGCTTTCCGTGAGGTCGATGAGCTGAGATGCCGCCATGCGCCGCAGCGGCCCGAAGATCTCCTCGTGCTCGCGCAGGCCGATGCTGGCGAACCGGTCCAGCCCGGCGGTCAGCCGCGCCTGGCCGATCCGCATCACCTCGGGCACGGGGACGCTCACCGGCCGCCGTCACCGGGGCCAGGGAGCCTGTGCAGGCTCGTCGTACTCCGGCCCAGCCCGCGTCCGGGCCACCGGGGGCCGGGTAACCGGGGCCGGGATAGCCCTGGCCCGGGTAGCGGGCGCCTGGGTAGCTGGGTTCTGCGCTGCCCGCTCCCGGGTAGCTGGGGTGGCCCCGGGTGAGCCCGCCCGCATCGCTTGGCCCGGGCAGTGCGCGCCGTCCCCACGCCCCAGTCCCTCCGGGCATGAAGGGGGGCCGTGTCCCGGGCGTGACGGGCGGCATTGCTGGCGCGAACGGCGATCCTGGACCGGGCAGCCCGGCGCCGGCCGCTCCGGCGAGGCCCGGCCCGGTAAGGCCCGGGTCGGCCAGTAGCGCCGCCGGGGAGGGGATCGCCGCCGGTGCTTCCCCGGCGTGGCTGGCCGCGGTCTCGCCGAGGCGCGGCCCGGCCGCGATCCGGAACACCAGGGCCAGGGCCACCGCGGCGACGCAGGCGCCGTAGCTCCAGTCCACATAGGGCTTGGCGGTGCGCCCCGCCAGCAGGCCGTGCATGATCGCGAGAGGCCAGCACAGGTACGCCACGGCGTGCAGGGCGCGCCACAGCCAGGCAGGGCCGCACCCTGGCGAACCGCCCGCGCAACAGCCCGGTTACCACGATGAGGACAAGCAGATCCGAGGCGAGCGTGCCGAGGCCGAGGTAGAAGGTCCGGCCCGGGTGGAGGAACGGGACCACGGCGTCGGACGGCCGGGACCGGCCGGCCAGCACCTCCACGGTGATGTGGACCGCCAGGAACGCCACGGCGGCGAAGGACACGGCGCGGTGGGCGGCCTGGGCGGCGATCCGGCCGCGGGGAGACATGACCACCCGGTCGGCGGCGGCCAGCCCGGCGCCGACCGAGGCGGTCAGCGTGACGAGCGCGAAGACACCCGCGTAGAACAGCAGAAAGTGCTGTACGGCAAGAGCGATCGCGTGGCCGGTCTTTGTCGTGGCACCAGCGGCCGAGGCGACGGCAAGGGCGGCCAGCGCCCGTGGCGACGTAGGCCCAGTCACCGGCCCGGTGGCCGCGTCCTAGCTGGGAAACCTGGCGAGCACCTGACTGCCTACCGCGAGTCAGCCCGGCCGGGCGACTGCGCCGTACCGGCAAGATCCCTCCTGTCAATGACCCAGCCATGACCCGGCATTTACGAATTCAAAATGCTGCGTCAGTCATTAATTAAGAGGTCCCGCTATTCCTCTTTGTCCTATAACGATCGTATCGCGCGGGATTCTTGCTTGAGAGCCGAACGATCCAAGACGTGCCCGCGGCCGCCTGGTGTGCCACGGGGACCAAGGCCGCGGGCGCCCGGTGCGGCCGCGGGCTGTCAGCCGGCCGTGCCCGGGATGGGCCGCCGGCCAGCGAAACCGTGCTCGGGCCTGTGGTACCAGCGCAGCTCGCGCTCGCCCTCCAGCCAGCAGAGCAGCACGGTGTCCCCGTCCAGTTCGGCGGGGAAGTCAAGCAGCAAGGGCGCGATGCCCTTCAGATCAAGCCCTTCGGCGGAGAACCAGCCGAGGATCTCGCTCAGCCGCGCTTCAAGCGCCTTGGCCTCCGGCAGCCCGCCGAGCGGGGAGGTAGTGCCCTGGTTCAGTGCGGACTGCAGCTCGACCAGGTCGGCCCGCACCATCACCGCTTCGTCGGCCCTGGCCAGCAGATCTGGCATCAGCAGGCGGGCCTGTTCCAGCGTGAAGATCTGGTCCACGGCAGACAGCCTGCCGAAGACTGCCCGGCGAGTCCACTCGGCGGCCCGCGCCGGGGGCGGACAGCGCCACGACGACACCCGCAACCTCGCGTGGGTGCCGTCGTGGCCGTGCGCAGCGTGGCTCACGGCAGTTCTGGGCTCACGGTCCGGTGCTGACGCCGCGCCGACGAGGTGACCAGTGCGAGCCCGATCTGGATCAGCGCCCAGCCGGTCAGGTGCCTGATCGTGCGGCCGGGGTGGGCCGCCGGCCTGCGCTGGGCCGCCTCGGCCTGGAACTGCGTGGTGCGCTCTTCGGTCAGCCGCTGCGCGGCATAGGGGTTCATCTTCGTGGCTCCTTCCCTGATGACGGGGATCGGACGGGCAGCCGCCCGAGGGCGGCGCTGGCTGGTTACTCGCCCGGCGTGGGCTCGATGGCAGCGGCATCCATAGCCCTGGCCGGCCCGGCCGCCGCCGCTCGGACGATCCGGATGTCGCCGCTGGCGGTGCGGCACCGCACCCCGAGCGCGATGTCGTCGCTCGGGCCGGTCTCCTCGAGCTGGCTGGTGGCAGAGCCCACGGCGCTGGACAGGTCCAGGTAGACGCCGACTCCAGGGGGCACGCCGACGACCACGTCGCCGGACGCCGTGCTTACCTCGGTGCTGCCCCGGGCCACGCTGGAGACCCGGAAGTCGCCGCTGGCGGTCGTGCCGGCGACGTCGCGATCGGCGCTGGTGATGGTCACGTCACCGCTCGCGGTGCGCACGCTGACGTCGTCACGAGCCCAGGTCAGGCGCACGTCCCCGGAGGCGGTGCGGATTTCCGCCGTGCCGGTCTCGTCCAGCCGGATGTCACCCGACGAGGTCTCCGCCTTGAGGTGGCCAGTGACCCTGGCTGCGGTGATGTCGCCGCTGGCCGTGTGCGCATCCAGTGCGCCCAGCTCACCGGTGCAGGTGAGGTCGGCAGAGGCGGTGCGCACCAGACAGCGCGAGCCCTGGGGCAGCGTGATCGTCACGTCGAAGGCGGCGTGGCCGCGGAACAGGCCGGTCCGCCTGGGCCCGGCGACCTCGAGCCGGCCGTGGTCGAAGGTGACCCGGACCTCGTCGATCAGCTTTTCCGCGTTCCGGCTGAACCGGGATGGTGCCACGTCCACGGTAGTGGCGGACACCGGGCCGGCGTTCAGGGTCACGCGCCCGGAGGCCAGGTCGACGGAGGCGTCGATCGGATCGGAGCCGGGAAAGTCCCAGTGAGGCATGGTTCTAGTCCGTTTCGTGTTGGTCGTGCCGGTAGATATGACGATGTTCAGCCGCGCGCATAACCGGTGAATCGGGTGCCGGGCCCGCGCTGGATGCGCGGCGGCTTGCCCGGGCCTGCCTCCAGTGCGCGGGTGATGGCGCGGACCAGCCAGGCGTTCACCGAAAGCCCCGCCGCGGCGGCTTCGGCATCGACCCTGGCCTTGAGCGGGCCGGACAGCCGGAGGGTGATCCTGGTCATGTCGTCCGATGCCTCGCCCGGGTCGGCCCCGGCCGGCTCGTCCGCTGGCGCGCCGGGCGTGGTGCTGACCACGAACTCCGGTTCGCTGCCGGACAGCCGGACCTCGATGACCGCGTCATCGAGCCGCGTGGTGATCTCAGCCGCGGCGGCGGACAGGACCTCGAGCAAGGTCAGCCGCACGGATGAGTCCAGCGCGTCGGCCAGCATCTCGGCCGTCCGGGTGAACTCTTCGCCGCCGAAGCGGGTGACCGAGTCCAGTTCCCGCCGCAGCATTTCGGTGTATTCGGTGAGGTCCATGACGTCATCATGACACCACTTATGACGTCAGTCAAGCGTCGTATGACGTCAAGTTGCCGTCATCCGACGTCACATGCGACATCATCCGACGTCAGAGCGCGCGTCATCACGCCGTCATCGAGGCGGCAGAGGGGGGAGAGGCCGTCAGCGGGAGGTGAACTCGGCGGCGACCAGTTCGGCGATCTGGGCCGTGTTCAGCGCGGCACCCTTGCGCAGGTTGTCGCCGCAGACGAACAACTCGATCGCGTGCGGATCGTCGAGCGACGCACGGACCCGGCCGACCCAGGTCGGGTCCGTGCCCACGACATCGGCCGGGGTGGGGAACTCTGCCTGTTCCGGGTCGTCGGTGAGCACCACGCCTGGCGCGGCGGCCAGCACGCGCTGCGCGCCCTGCCGGGTCACCTCGCGCTCGAACTCGGCGTGCACGGCCACCGCGTGCGTGGTCACCACGGGAACCCTGACGCAGGTCGCATGCACCTTGAGATGCGGCAGCCCGAGGATCTTCCGCGACTCGTTGCGGACCTTCAGCTCCTCCGAGGACCAGCCGTCCGGCTTGACCGAGCCGGCCCAGGGCACCACGTTGAGTGCGAGCGGGGCGGGGAACGGGCCGAGATCACCGACCGCGGCCCGCAGGTCGCCGGGCCGCTGGCCGAGCGTGCGTGAGCCGCCGACCTTGTCGGTCTGAGCGTAGAGCGTATCGATTCCCGCCTGCCCGGCGCCGGAAGCGGCCTGGTAGGAGGCCACCACCATCTGGCGCAGTCCGTAGGCCCGGTGCAGCGCCGCCATCGCCACGATCAGCGACAGCGTGGTGCAGTTCGGGTTGGCGATGATGCCCTTCGGCCGCTTGGCCACCTGCTCCGGGTTGACCTCGGGGACCACGAGCGGCACCGCGGGGTCCATGCGGAACGCGCCGGAATTGTCCACGACCACCGCGCCGCGCGCGGCCGCGACCGGGCCCCAGTGCGCGGAGACCTCGTCCGGCACGTCGAACATGGCCACGTCCACGCCGTCGAAGACCTCGGCGGACAGGGCCTGTACCTCGGTCTGGGTGCCGCGTACCTTGAGCCGGCGCCCGGCCGAGCGCGGCGAGGCCACCAGCCGGATTTCCCCCCACACGTCGTCCCTGGTGGAGAGCAGGTCGAGCATCACGGTGCCGACGGCTCCGGTGGCGCCGACCACGGCCAGGGTCGGGCGGCCGGTCACCGGCCCGTCCCTCCGTAGATTACGGCCTCCACCTCGCTGGTATCCAGGTCGAAGGCCCGGTGCGTGGCGGTCACGGCCGCATCCACCTCGTTCTCGTCCACCACGACCGAGATCCGGATTTCCGAGGTGGAGATCATCTCGATGTTGACCCCTGCCTCTGCGAGCGCCCCGAAGAACGTGGCCGTCACCCCGGGATGCGACCGCATTCCCGCGCCCACCAGCGACACCTTGCCGATCCGGTCGTCGTAGAGCAGGCTCTCGAACCCCATCTCCTGCTGCACCGCGCGCAGTGCCGCCAGCGCCGCCTCGCCGTCGTCACGCGGCAGTGTGAACGAGATGTCGGTGAGCCCGGTGGCCGCGGCGGAGATGTTCTGCACGATCATGTCGATGTTGATGCCGGCCGCGGCGATCGCCCGGAAGATCTTCGCGGCCTGCCCCACGACGTCGGGCACGCCCGCGACAGTGACCTTGGCCTCGCTCCGGTCGTGCGCGACGCCGGAGATGATCGCCTGCTCCATGCCTGGCCCTTCCACTTCGCGCGGCTCGTCGCTCACCCAGGTCCCGGTCCGGTTGCTGAACGAGGACCGGACATGGATGGGCACGTCGTACCGCCGGGCGTACTCCACGCAGCGCAACTGCAGCACCTTCGCGCCCGCACGCCGCCATCTCCAGCATTTCCTCGTACCTGATCGCCGGGATCCGCCGGGCGGTCGGCACGATCCTCGGGTCGGCGGTGAAGATGCCGTCCACATCGGTGTAAATCTCACAGACGTCGGCCTTGAGCGCGGCGGCGAGCGCCACCGCCGTGGTGTCCGAGCCGCCCCGGCCGAGCGTGGTGATGTCCTTGCCATTGGCGGACACGCCCTGGAACCCGGCCACGATCGGGATCGCCCCGTCGGCAAGGGCACCGCTGATGCGGCCGGGGGTGACGTCGATGATCCTGGCCTTGCCGTGCACGTCGTCGGTGATCACGCCGGCCTGGGAACCGGTGAACGAGCGGGCCTTGAGCCCGAGGTTGGCGATGGCCATCGCCAGCAGCGCCATCGAGATGCGCTCGCCGGAGGTCAGCAGCATGTCGAGTTCCCGTGCGGGCGGCAGCGGGCTGACCTGGCGGGCAAGGTCATGCAGTTCGTCGGTGCTGTCACCCATCGCGGAAACGACCACGACCACCGCGTGGCCTGCCTTCCGGGTGACCACGATGCGCTGGGCCACCCGCTTGATGCCGTCGGCGTCGGCGACCGACGACCCACCGTACTTCTGCACGACGAGCGCCACCTGCGCGCCGCTCCTCCCGTTGGGGGTCCTGGCGGGCTTGAGTGTACCTACTCAGCCGGGCGTGGCCTCTTCGGCGACGTCGAGCAGGGCGTGAGCGACGATCGCGTGCAGCGCCCGCAGCGCGGCTCCCCCGTGGGTGCCCCAGTGGTTGACGTAGGAGTACTGCCACCACCAGAGGGCCTCGAGCGACCTGCCCGCCTCGTAGTGCTGCAGGCCGTGGATCAGGTCGGCGGCCACGGCGGCGAGATCGTCAGAAAGCCGGAACGCGGTCGGCCTGGTGTCCGCGTACGGGTCGAAAAGCTCGCCGTACTCGTCGCAGTCGCTCAGCCGCGCGGCGAGGCCGGCCCGGAGCTGGTCAAGATCGGGATCGGCGCCGACGTCGGGTTCCCAGTTACCCGGCGGAATCACGTCCTGGCTGGCGCCGAGCTGGGCCCCGGCAAGCAAGATCTGCGATACCTCGAGCAGCAGCAGTGGCACGATCTCATCGCCGCCCTGCCCGTTGGCGAGGGCCCCCACCCCGTCAAGAAAATCCCGCGCCTGTGCGGCGACCCGCTCGGCGAGCGGGTGCCAGCCATCCCCGGAGCCGTCCTCGCGCAGCCCCCGGGCCGGTGCCCTAGACATCAAGTAGCCTCCGTCCTTCGAACGCGCGGCCGAGGGTCACCTCATCCGCGTACTCCAGGTCCCCCCCGACCGGGAGCCCGCTGGCCGGCCTTGTCACTCGCAGCCCCAGCGGCTTCACCAAACGGGCCAGATAAGTAGCGGTCGCCTCGCCCTCAAGGTTCGGGTCGGTGGCCAGAATCACCTCGGTCACACCGCCGTCCGCGAGCCGCGCCATGAGTTCCCTGGTCCTCAGGTCCTCCGGGCCGACCCCGTCGATCGGGCTGATCGCGCCGCCGAGGACATGGTAGCGACCGCGGAACTCACGGATCTTCTCAATGGCCGCCACGTCCTTGGGCTCTTCCACCACGCAGATGACCGACGAGGTCGCGGCGCGGGTCCCGGCAGATGCGGCATTCTTCTTCCTCGGCCACGTTCCCGCAGATCCGGCAGAACCTGACCCGTTCGGTCACCTCCACAAGCACCGCGGCGAGCCGCCTGACATCCGCCGGGTCCGTACCGAGCAGGTAGAACGCGATCCGCTGCGCGCCCTTCGGCCCCACCCCCGGCAGCCGCCCAAGCTCGTCGATAAGGTTCTGGACCACTCCCTCGTACACGTCAGTCCCTCACGTCTTCATGGTGCGGGCGGCCCCGGCGGCCCCGGCTCCCCGCCGGGCTCACCAGGATCGGCCGGCGTGCCGCCGAACAGCCCGGACAGGCCGGGGATCTCCGGCACGCCGGACATGCCGGGCTGGCCGAGCCCGGCCGCCAGCGGGCCCATCTTCTCCTGCTGCAACTCGCCGACCGCGCGGTAGGCGTTGTTGACCGCCGCGAGCACGAGGTCGGCGACGGTCTGCGCGGTGTCCGCCGGGTCGGCAGGGTCGATGGCCGCCGGGCTGATGGTGAGGTCCACCAGCTCGCCCTGGCCGTTGACGCGGGCCTTGACCAGCCCGCCGCCCGAGGTGCCTTCGACCTCGGCGTCGGCCAGTTCCTGCTGTGCGCTCATGAGATGGTCCTGCATCTGCTGCGCGGCTGCGAGCAGCTGCTGCAGGTCCATCCCGCCCTCTGGGTCCACTGTGCCTCACTTGATCGAATCCGCGGCGGTGCGCCGATGCCACGCCGTGCGCGCGGCCGATGCCGCCGGCCGCGTCGCGGCGTGTTCGCCCCGCTGTTTCGAGCCTACGGCTTTCGGCCCGCGCTAGGTACACCGCCTCGCGCGCATCCTGCGCTTGGGCTCCCTGCCGCGGCGTGACGGGCCGTGCGCGGCGGTCAGGCGGCCCCGGGCGCCGCCGGACGGCCTGGGGCGTCCTGTCCAGTGCGGCGCCCGTGCCCCAGCCAGAAAACCATCGCGGCCAGCAGGAACAGCAGCAGCGGGCTCACGGCGAGCGCGTTGCCAGCCGACGCCGGCGGCGGTGGGCTGATCAGGCTGCACAAGTAGATGACGGCTCCCAGAGCGAACGGGACCGCGAGCAGGAACAGCACCCGGCGGCTGACCGGTGAGCCGGCCAGCATGACTATCAGCGCCACCGCGATGACGGCCACCAGCGTGCCCTGGTACAGCAGCCAGTCGCCCCACTGGCCCGCTCCGACGCCGAACAGCTGGCCGAGGAAGCCGTGCGGGAGCTGGGCCTGTCGCGCCAAGCGCCCGGCGCAGGCCGATAGGCGGCACGAGAGGAGCATTGAACAGGGGCCAGAGTCCACCGTTCATCCCGACGCCGGCTGCCACGGTGGCGGTGGCGAGCAGGACGGTGGGCCGCCACTGCAATGCCCGCCACCCTCGCGCGATGCCTGGGGTGATGAGCAGGATCAGTGCCTCCAGCCCGTAGGCGTACAGCGTCACATCCCCGCGCGGGCCGGCGAGCAGGGTGTAGCCGTTGGTCAGCGAGATCCCCAGGAAGGCCAGCGGGACGAAGGCGGCCAGGACAGCGGCGGCGCGGCGCCACCCCAGGCAGACCAGCACGGCCAGGAGGAACGCGGGCAAGGGGCCCTTCGTGAGCGCGTCCGTCACATTGCCGCTCAGCGCGACCGAGTACGGGTTGAGCTGGAAGCTCCGGGCGTAAGCGCCGGGTTGCCCGTACGCGC
Organism: uncultured Actinomycetes bacterium; assembly: GCA_963726415.1. Taxonomy (GTDB): domain Bacteria; phylum Actinomycetota; class Actinomycetes; order Streptosporangiales; family Streptosporangiaceae; genus DASXKD01. The sequence goes on along the minus strand of CAVSCM010000033.1, from coordinate 11,378 downwards.
CGATGAGGATGTCAGCGGGCGTCCCGAAGCCATACCGCGCGCCCGTGTACAGGAATTGGGTCAGCTTCAGCAGCAGCATGAGCAGCGGGAGCAGCACGCCGACTCAGGGTCAGCGCGTCCGCCCAGGGCTGGCTGTCCGCACCGCGCAGGATCATCCGGACCCGGATCCGCAGCGCGGACCACAGCAGGTCAAGCGACTCACGGGCACCCGGCCGCCGCTGACCGGGCTGGGCGGCGGCCATCAGCACACCGAGGATCTCGTCCTCGTGGCGGCCTCGGTACGACGGTGGATACCAGCGCAGCAGCCGCCGGTAGCTCGCCTCAAGCCCGCCCGCCGCCGTCATGCCAGGTCCCCCGTGGCCCGGTGCCGCAGTTCGAGCCGTTTCGCGGCGACGGCCGCGTTGTGCCGCAACCGCTCGACCTCGGCAGCGAGCCGGTCGCCGCCGAGCGGGGTGAGCCGGTAGTAGCGGCGCAACCGGCCGTCCACGACCTCTTCCCGGTCGGCCTCGACGAGGCCTTCCGCCGCGACCCGGTCCAGGGCGGCGTACAGGGTGCCCGCCCTGAGCTTGACCCGGCCGGCGGACATGCGCTCGACATCGGTCATGATCCCGTAGCCGTGCTGCGGGCCCTGCGCCAGCGCCGTGAGCAGGAGGAACGTTGGTTCCTGTAGAGGACGCTTGTTCATGTCGACGTTATATACCGTCGATCTGAATATTGCAATCCCGCGTCCCGGCAACATGATGTGGACGATCGCTGGGCCTATCACCCCGGTGATCGACCACGATCGTGAAGGCCAGGGCTTCGCCGTCCGGGCGGCGGCTACGGCTCGTCGATTTCCTCGATGATCGTGCCACCGAGTTGCCGCTCGATGAGTGCCATGCCGGTCGGGCCGGCGCCGGACTCGGCGGGCCCGGCGTCGTCCGGCCATTCCTCCGTCCAGGTCCGCAGCAGCCGGGCCCACCCGGGGACGAGGTCCGCGCCGCGCGACCGGGGCTCGGGCGGGCGCGGTGCGGCGGGCGCCCGGCCAGCGGCGCCCCCACCGGCCCCGGACGAGCCGCCCGAGCGGCGCGACGAAGCCTGCGATCCGGCGGGCGGCGTGCCCGGCCACCAGGCATCTGCCGTCCGGCGCGGACCTGGCCGCGTCGGCCGGCGCCGTCACCGGCCGGTCCTGGCTGCGCCCCGGCGGTCCGTGGCACCGCGGTCCGGCAGCGCCTGGTCCCGGCGCCGCCCGGCGCCGTCCGGCCGTGGCCCGGCCGCTGGCACCGGCGCGGGGCGCGGGGTCCGCCGGTGCGGGCCGCGCACCGTGCGCGCCGGAAATGGTGCCGACGGCCGCCCGCACCCGGACCTTCAGCCCGAGCATGGTGGCGAGCACCCCGGTCAGCACCTGGTCATGGCCGCTGGCGGCGAAGCCCTTCGCCTGGCCCTCACTGGCGAAGGCCACGGTGAGCACGCCGCCCTCCAGCGAGTCCACCGAAGCGGCGTTGAGCAGCATCCAGGCGACCCGGCGCTCGCTTTTCACCGCTTCGAGCACGTCGGGCCAGCGCTGACGCAAGGTATCGGCGTCGATGACCCCGGCCGGGCCGATGGAGCGGTGCGCGCCGGAGCCTCCCGAGCCGCGGTCTCCCGTGCCCCGGCACCCTGGCCTGTGGCCTCCCGCCGGGCCGTGGCCGCGTCCCGTGCCCGCCGCCTCCCGCGCCGAGCCTCGCGCGCCGGGAGTCTCGCGGACGGCGGCCTCCGGAGCTCGGGCGCCGTGGTCTCCAGGCTCCCTCGGGCCGGGAGGCCTCCCGCCCGGGCGCCTCCGGCCAGCGTGGCCTCCCGTGCCGGCGGCTTCCCGGGCCGGCGCGGCCTCCCGGTCGCGGCGCGGCCTGCCGCGGTCGCGGCGGGCGCCGCAGGAGGCCGTTCCGCCGGGCCGGCGGCGGCAGCCGCTCCGGTGCGGTCGCCATCGCCGGAGGCGCGTGCCGGCGCCTCGCGGGCCGTCGGCGGTACCGGTTGCCGGCGGGCGCCGTTGCCGGGACGCCGCGCCGGCGGGCATGCCGCTCCGCCGGGGGCCGCCGTCGCCGGCGGCGGACCGGGCGCGCCGCCGCGGCCGGCCCGGGCGATATCCCCTCGGAACCGAGCCCGTCGAGCCGTCGTTCCAGCCGCTCCAGCCGCGCGGCGAGCGCCTTCTCGCCGGTGCTGGCACCGGGCAGCAGCACCTGCGCGCACATCAGTTCCAGCAGCAGGCGCGGCGAGGTGGTGCCGCGCATCTGGATGAGCCCGTCGCTGAGGATCTCGGCCGCCCGGGCAAGCTCGGCCTGGCCGAAACGCCCGGCCTGGTCGGACATCTTCTCCAGCCGGTCGGCGGGCGCGTCGAGCAGCCCGGTCTGCCCGGCACCGGGCACCGCGCCCAGGATGATCAGGTCACGCAGCCGGTCCAGCAGGTCGGCGGCGAACCGGCGCGGGTCATGGCCGCCCTGCACCACCCGGTCCACGGTGCCGAACACGGCCGCCCCGTCCCCGGCCGCCATCGCGTCCACCATCTCGTCGAGGAGGCTGTCATCGGTGTAGCCGAGCAGGGCCACCGTGCGCTCGTAGGTGAGCCCTTCGGCGCCCGCACCCGCGAGCAACTGGTCAAGCACCGACAGCGAGTCGCGGACCGAGCCCGCGCCCGCCCGGACCACCAGCGGCAGCACCGTGGGCTCGTAGCTGACCGACTCGGCGGCCAGGATCTCCTCGAGCAGGCCGCGCAGCACCGACGGGGGAACCAGCCGGAACGGGTAGTGGTGCGTGCGCGACTTGATCGTCGGAATGACCTTCTCCGGCTCGGTGGTCGCGAACACGAACTTCAGATGCGGCGGCGGCTCCTCGACCAGCTTGAGCAGGGCGTTGAAGCCCCCGCTGGTCACCATGTGGGCCTCGTCGATGATGTAGATCTTGAACCGCCCGGAGACCGGCGCGTAGAAGGCCCGCTCGCGCAGGTCCCTGGCGTCGTCCACGCCGCCGTGCGAGGCCGCGTCGATCTCGATCACGTCGATGCTGCCGGGCCCGGACGGCGCCAGCGCGACGCAGGAGTCGCACACGCCGCACGGGTCCGGGGTGGGTCCCTCGACGCAGTTCAGCGAGCGGGCCAGGATCCGGGCGCTGGAGGTTTTCCCGCAGCCCCGGGGCCCGCTGAACAGGTAGGCGTGGTTAACCCTGCCGTTGCGTAGCGCCTGTCTCAAAGGTTCTGTGACGTGCTCCTGGCCGCGAACCTCAGCGAACGTCGCCGGGCGGTACCGGCGGTAAAGCGCCAGCGCAGCGGGAGCTGGCGGGCTGCCGGGGCCGGGCGGGTTCTCGGGGGCGGTACCGGGCTCGTCGCCTGCCATGATGTGATCCTCGCCAGGACGGGAAGGGACCCCCCGCACACCCACCAGAGCTCGCGTACCCTTGCTGCCTTCCGGCCCTGGGGGATTTGGCGAGATAAGCGCCGTGCGAGGGGTCTGCTGGTCAGTCTAGCCGGGCGCGACCTGGGCTGTGGCCGCTCCCCGGCCGTCCGCGGCACCGGTAAGCTGTCCGGCGGAGGATTCGCCTAGTGGCCTAGGGCGCACGCTTGGAAAGCGTGTTGGGGGCAACCCCTCAGGAGTTCGAATCTCCTATCCTCCGCCACCTCTGACCAGGCAATACACCGGGCCGGGTCATTCATTCGGCTTGGCCTGCGAGGCTGTGCAGTCTCATTTGTAGTCTCATTCGTTCTACGCATATAGGTATAAAACGACCCAAAGGTGCAGGCGCACGCTTCTGAGTGCTATCACGGTTGTGGCCGCCCATTGGGCGTTTCAGCTCTGAGCGACCAGCTCGCCGCTAGGCCATCACGATGGGTGAGCGTCTCGGCAGCGGGACGCCGGGTGCTCAACGCGCCCCTGCCGACTATTTGCTATATCGAGCTGCGCTGCCGGTGCCTGGCCGCAAATACAGATCGTTCAATTATGCGCGTGCGCGCTGATCGCGGGGCAGCGGGATGTCTTCGCGCCGGGCGTCAGGACCTCATCGACCAGCGTCGCGTTCCCGGTGCTCAACGACTCATAGCAGCGCCGGACGGCGGTCTTGGCTTCGGTCATGCGTTCGCGGACTAACTGTCGCGGGCCGATGATTCAGCCTTCTGCTTCAGGCGGGTGAGCCAGGCGGTCAGCGAGTTGTCGAGGATGGTTTGCATCCCGGTGGGGTCGGCGTCTACCGGGTCGCCGGCGAATGATTCGGTGGTGATCACGTGGACGCCGGCAGGGCTCTGCGCGAACCGCCATTCGTGGGTTCCCATGATGCCTTGCGCGGCGCCGCCCCATAGCGTGCGGGAGTGGTCTTCGACGATGTAGATCGTCGAGGTGACGGTGAAGTCGTAGCTGGTCCAGGTGAAGGAGTTGCCAGGGGCGAATGCTCCATCGAGTTTCGCGGCGGTCACCTCTAGGTTCCAGGCGGGCCAGGCGTCCACGTCGGTGTGCAGGTTCCACACCGTGTCCAGCGGCGCGGCGATGTCGATCTCGTGGTGGGCGATCACGGGGGCGTCGCGGTCGATGCCGGTTGGGGTGGTCATGTGCGTGCCTTTCCTCAGCTGGTTTGGTGGCGAAGTATGTAGATGCCGGAGTTGCCTTCGGACATGTAGATCACGCCGCGGCGGTCGACCAGGACGTCCTGGGCCTGGTGGACGAGCTTGGCGGGTATTGGCCCGCGGCGCTCCTTGGGGTCGTCGGGGATGAAGTACCCGGTGATGTAGGGGTCGTGGGGGTCGCTGATGTCGTAGATCTGCAGGCCGGCGCTGAAGTAGGCGAGGTAGACGTGCCGGTCGTTGGGCGCCAGGCAGTCCAGGCCTTGCTGCTGGTGCTGGTTGTGCGGGCCGAACCGGCCGCCCTTCTGGCAGAAGCTCGGGGCGTCGTAGCCGCGCGGCGGCCGGGGCTGGGGGAACAGGGCCATCAGGATCGGGTCGGACTCGTCGGAGATGTCGACGGTCGCGGCGTAGGAGGCGGGTTCGTCGCATTCCTCGCGCAGCGCCTCGTCGTTGATGACCACGACGTCGCGGCCGGGCAGCGGCACCGCCGAGTGCACGGCGATGGTGCTGCCCAGCGGCGGGTAGACCGGCAGCGTGGAGACGTGCGCGCGGGTGGTGCTTGTCGGCGATGTCGAGGATGACCATCCCGCCGCGCATCCACGGGCAGTAGGCGCGGTCACCGACGGCGTAGGCGCCGCCGTGCAGGGACAGGCCGTGCTGGGGGTAGGGGCGGCCGGCGGTGAGCCGCCGCTGGTCCTCGGGGGTGTAGGTCTCGCCGGCCGCCTTGTGCTGCCCGGGATGCCACCACGTGCCGGCGGTCTTGGGGTTGGCCGGGTCGGCGATGTCGACGATGGCCAGGACCTGGCCCTCGAAGCCGGGCAGGCTGCTGGTGGCGTACACCCACGGGCCGCCGTTGTAGAAGTTGCGGTGCGTGCCGGTGCCGCCGCTGACCCACTGGCCCAGCAGCTGGGGCCGGTCGGGTTCGCGCACGTCCCAGATGAGGAAGCCGTCCTGCGGCGCGGCGGCCGCATCGCCGATCGTCAGGCCGGGCGGCGGGTGCTCCAGCGCGGTGATCATCGTCCCGTCCGCCACCTGCACCTGAATGGTCATGGTGTTGGGCGGCCCGTCGAGGAACCGGAGCAGCTCGGGGTGCTCGGGGTCGGTCACGTCCAGGATGCTCCAGCCCGAGTGCCAGAACCCGGCGACGTACAGGAAGAACCGCCCGCCGGCTTCCTGCAGGGCCAGCTTGAACCCTGACCGGCCGTCGAGGTCGTGATAGGCGAGCAGGTCAACGTTGTGGTGCCACATGGCAAGATCTCCGTCTGCTTCAGTCGGCTGGCTGGCCGGCGCCGTCGGGCACCGTGAACGAGGCCGCCTGGGCTATCTCCGCCGCGATCTCAGGGTGCTCCTGCTGATGGCGGGCCTGCAGCGCGGCGATCTTCTCGCCGAGCTCCGGATCATCGGAATCGGAGACGTCGATGGCCGCGAACTTCTCCAGGTGCGGGATGCCCCACAGCTCCTCGCGCACATGCGCCGGGAATTCCAGGTACGCCCAGTAGCCGTCGAGGTCATCGAACACGTACACGGCGCCGTACTCGAACTCCCCGCCGAGCTCGGGGCCCACGACGTACGACTTCACCGCGGGGTTGGCCCCGGACTGGCGAAGCATCTCCACGCCCGCCCGGCGCTGCTCCTCGCTCAGACCGGCCTTGTAAGTCGCCAGGTTGATGTGGAAGATCATGGTCTTCTCCCTCTGCTTGTGACCGGGGGCCCTCCGGGCGCCGCAGTCTCCTGTCGCCTGGTCGTGGTAGCCATGAGATCTGGACGGTCATGGCCACCTCCTCGTGGCTGCTGGCTGCCAGCCTTGCGCTGGTCTGCGTGAATTGCCGTCACGCAGGTTGCGTGATTGCCTGCCGCATCCGCGCGTCGGCCGACGCCATCCTCGCCGCTGCCCTGATCGCAAGCGACAGCCTCCGGCCCTCACCCACAGCACCGCGGCGTCACGGCCATCCGGGCCGGCGGCTGACGCACCAGCGACCAGGAACCAAGAAAAGCTGCCATCATCACAACCGGCACCACCAGCCGGACCGCACGCGAACCTGCAGGTTAAACAAGATCAACATGCCACGGGCGTGAGATCCGACAGGCCCGCTTCACCTTGTCCTGTCTGTGGGCGATGACGGGCCCCGTTCGAGGTGCTTGACCAGGCCGGAGAGCACGGGAAGCCAGGCGCTTTCGAGGTCCTCGCTGCTGCCCGCGAGCGGCCAGGGCTCGTCGACGTTGAGGCGGATGATCGTCCCATCACCGGTGCGGTGTAGCTCCCAGGTGACGTATACAGATGGTGAGCCGGGTGGGTCGTCGAGGGTGTAGGACAGCCGGTGGGGCCGCTCGGCGGCCAGGACCTCGCCGGTGAGACGCCATTGACCGGTCAGCGCCATGGTCACCCTGGCACCTGGCTGCCAATCGGTGTCGACCGTCATCCCGTGCAGGTAGTCCAGGGGGACGCTGGTGGCGGTGAGCGCGTTCCAGACACATTCTGGGCTCGCGCTGGTGATGGCGTGGAATTGCTCGCTGGCAAATGGCGGCATGAAGACCTCCGCGCGCCCGGGCCGGTCACGCGGCGGGCGGGCCGAGGAGCGCGCCGCAGACGTCGGCGATGTCGACGATCCCGATCCAGCCGGTGCCGTCGGTGACCGGCAACTGCCGGAAACCTCCGTTCACCATGGTTCTGGCCGCATCGCGGATGCTGGTCGCTGCGGGAATGGCTGCCGGGCGGGCGGTCAGCAGGTCGTGGATCCGGGTCTTGTTCACGTCCATGCCGTCTGCCACCGCCCGGGCGATATCGGCCTCGGTGATCACCCCGATTGGCGGGTTCCCATGCTGGGCGCCGAGCACCACCACGGCGGCCGACCTGGCGTGCTTCATCAGGTAGGCGGCCGCCGCGACGTGGTCATATTCCCCCACCGTCACCGGTGAAGGCCGCGTGATGTCTGCGACGGTGGCCGGGGCACGAGCCGGCCGCAGGGACGGCCCTTGGGCAGAACCTTGTGGTGTGCTCGGTTCCAGCGGTGGGCCGCCGGTGAAGCCGGTGTGTGCCGGGCGGCGTTCTGCCCGGCCGCCGAGCGCATTTTGTTTGAGCGTTGACATGACATTTGCCCTTTCGTTTCAGGAATAGCAGACGGACGGGGTCATCGGCGGCGGGCCGTATATGGCAGGGTCCGGCCAGGCCGGGTCAGCGCCGTCGTGGCAAGGAAGGCCGGTAGGCGATTCCCGGGGCGGACCGCCAGCCGGACCGGCCTGGATGGCGTGCGAGCGCGACGGGCAGCAGTTGCGGCGCCCGCCCCGTCGAGTTAGCGGAAAGCACCGTCGCACGTCACCGGGCATCCGGCCCGCCGCGGGTCCTGGCCGGATTTCACTTACTCCGGGTCCCGGGCAGAGCAAGCACCGGTAATTCACGGCTGCTTCCTTCGGCCAGTTGATGGTCTTGGACCGGAGGTCACCGCCGGAGGTAGCCGCCGATCCAAGATCATCGATGGGGCCTCAGCGAGTGCCCGGGCTTGGCAACTACTCGGGCTGCCAGGTGACCAGGTCGAACTCGTTGCCCTCCGGGTCGGCGAACGTGGTCTGGCGGACCGCCGCCACGCCAGGTGGAAGCGCCGCAGGCGGGAGCTTGATCTCGTTGAGCGGCCTGGCGCCCAGGCCGGTGAGCCGCTCGGTCTCCTCGTCGTGGTGGTCGGTGACCAGGACCGGATGGACGCTGTTCTTGGCCGTCCCGGGCCCGGGGGGATGGTGGAGAATCATCCGGGGGCCGCTGTCGGGGCCGGTGGCGTCGACCGCCGTGTCCCCGGCGACCGCGCCCGGGCTGACCGGGCGGCCGAGGGCCTTGCCCCAGAAGTCCGCCAGGGCGGCGGGATCGGCGGAGTCGATGGTCAGGGCTGCGAAACTCAGGCTGACGGTGGTGGTCATGATGGTTTCCTTCCGGTGGGTTGATTCACAGACGGCCGCTGTCCGGCCTGGAGTCACCAGCGGACTCTGGCGCATCACCGTGGACGGGGATCACCTGTCCGGTCGGCGGCGAGCGCGGTGATGGCCCGGTCGTCGAGCAGGGAGCCGTCCCAGACGATGGTGAACTTGGTGATCGTGCCGTCCTGGCTGAGCTCGAGCGCGGCCGCGCCGACGGCAACGGGCTGGCCGTCGGCGCGCCATTCGTATCCGCCGCCCTGGCCGGCGCCGGCCACGTGCCGGACCGATGCCCGCGCGTAGGGCAGGCCGGGCAGGGCGCGCCGCAGGTAGCGCACGATGGCCGCCTGGCCGCGCAGCTGAGCCCGCAGCGCCATGTCCTCGAAGACCGCGTCGTAGCTGAACAGCTGCCCAGCGCGGTCGGTGTCGCCGGCCGCGAACGCGGCAGTGAGCTCGGCGGCGGCTGTCGCGATCGGCCCTGGGCGGCTGGTCACCGTGCTGGCGCCGAGGTCGTGCGGGTAGGAATCCGCGGGCACGCGCAGCGACCGCGGCGAGCTCGGCGCCGAACCCGCGGCCGTCCCAGTAGTCCACCAGCCGGACAATCTTGCCGTCCTCCAGGTCGGCGATGCTGATCGTGCGGATCTCCCCGCCGAACAGTTCCGGCGTGTCGGTCGTGAACACCACGGCGCTGGTCATGTCGCCGAGAATCTGGGTCGGGTAGGACTTCGCCCCGGCTGGCCACTGGGGCATGTACTGCTCCCACATGTTCCGCACGTCGGCGTTGGCCGGGAGGGCCCAGCCCAGGGTCGCGTCGAAGTAGACGGTCTTGCCGGGATGGAAGTGCGCGTGCGTGGCCTCGATGTCCTTGCTGGTCTTCGCGGTGAAGAACGAGCGGAAGAACGCGGCAGCCGCGGCGGTCGCATGCGAGGTGTCGGCGATGTCCGGGTAGGGCGTGCCGCCGGGCGCATCCGGTCCTCCGGCCGGCTGAGACGTGCTGGTTTCTTGGGTCATCGCCTCGCGCTGCTGCTGGGTCATGGCTGTGCCTCTCCTTCGGGTGCTACTGACTTAAAGCGTTAACTGACGGTATCGCCATATCACTTCATGATGCAAGTCATCAGGTTGCCGGGTTACTTCAATCGTTAAGTTATGCTGTCCTCATGGACGCCCTCCAGGAGCCCCGCTGGCTCGACCCCGAGGAACAGCAGGCCTGGCGCGCCCTGGCCAGCGCACTGATCAGGCTGCCGGCCGCGCTCGATGCGCAGCTGCACCGCGACGCCGGGATCAGCCACTTCGAGTACCAGGTGCTGGCCCTGCTGTCCGAGGCGCCCGGCCGCACCCTGCGGATGAGCGCGCTGGCGACGCAGGCCGAGGGCTCGCTGCCGCGCCTGTCCCAGGTCGTTGCCCGGCTGGAGCAGCGCGGCTGGGTGCGCCGCACCCCCGACCCGGCCGACGGCCGCTACACCCTGGCGACCCTGACCGGCCCGGGCCAGGCCAAGGTGACCCAGGCCGCGCCCGGCCACGCCCAGGAAGTCCGCCGCCTGGTCCTCGACCCGCTGACCAAGACCCAGTCCCGGCAGCTGCGCGAGATCAGCCGGCGCATCATCCGCGCCATCGACCCCGGCCACTAGGCCCTGCCCGCCGCCATGCCCTCGCAGGCACCCAGGGCTGGAAGTCAGGTGGCCTCCAGGTGGCCGGTGTCGTCGCGGGGCGGCCATGGCTCGCCGGGCGAGCAGGCGGATGATCGTCGCGTCGCCCGGGTTCCGCGGCTCATGGCGGTCGGCGTTTCGGTGCGTCATGTCAGGGCCGGGCCGGCCAGACGGGATGGGCGGAGATGATCATCTGGCCGGGGTCGTAGGCGGCTTTGATCTGTTGCAGGCGGCGGTAGGAGGCGGGCGGAAGCACCGCGCTGGCCGCGGCCGGGGTCTCTGCGAAGTTGTAGTAGTCGTAGCCGGCGTGCCAGGGGGCGAGAGCGTCCTTGACCGCTTGTACGTGCGCGCGGACCGGGCCGGCCAGGCCGGGTGCCGGGATGGCGCCCACGGCGACCAGCAGGTAGTTCGCGTCGATGCTGGGCTGGGCGCCACCGCTGGGGGCGGGGCGGGCCAGCGCGCCGCCCATGTGCCCGACCTCGACGGAGGCCAGCAGCGTGTCGGCGTCCGGGCCGGCCAGCCCGACCAGGGCGTCGATCGCGGCGGCGGGGAAGTCGGACAGGAACGCGCCGGCCCCTTGAAAGGGCACCGGCTGGTCGGGGTCCATGTGGAGCTGGCTGAGCGCGGGGGGTGGGATGGTCGCGAAGGTGTCGAGTTCCGGGCCGAGCCGGCGCAGCGGCTGGGTCAGCTCCGCGCCGGTGCCCGCGTCGCCGAGGTAGGCGGCCTCGACCTTGACGAAGGCCCGGCCGCGCAGCGGTTCGGGGAGCTGCGGCGCCGGCGGCAGCCGCACCAGGCGGCCCTGGGAGGAGACCTCGTCCGGCACCGTGTCGGTCCACGCGCGCCAGGCGTGCAGCACCTCCGCGGCGCGCTGGATCGGGAAGAACAGGTCCCCGGCGTACAGCTCGCCGACCGGGTACAGCCGCATCTCCAGCGCGGTCACCACGCCGATGCCGCCGCCGCCGCGCACGGCCCAGAACAGGTCCGGCTCATGGTCGGCGTCGGCGCGGACCAGGTCGCCGCCGGGGGTGACCAGCTCGGCCGCGGTGACGCTGTTGGCGGCCAGCCCGTAGCGGCGGGCCAGCCAGCCGAGCCCGCCGCCGAGGGTGTACCCGGTCACGCCCACGGTCGGGGAGGAGCCCGCGAGCGCGGCCAGGCCGTGCTGGGCGGCCGGGACGGTCACGTCCTGCCACACCGCGCCGGCCTCGGCGCGGGCGGTGCGGGCGGCCGGGTCGATGCTGCACTCGTCCGCATCCGCGTCGTCCGGAGCAGCATCG
>CAVSCM010000032.1:0-19649 GCA_963726415.1 uncultured Actinomycetes bacterium | reverse complement strand
GGGGTGTGGGTCGAAGCCGAGATCGGCGAGATCGGCGGCAAGGACGGGGTGCACGACGCCGGGGCCAGGACGCCGCCGGCCGACGCGGCCGGGTACGCCGCCGCCACCGGGGTGGACGCGCTGGCCGTGGCGGTTGGCAGCTCGCACGCGATGCTCACCAGGGACGCGGTGCTCGATGTGGACCTGATCGCGGCGATCCACCGGGCCGTTCCCGTGCCGCTGGTGCTGCACGGCTCCTCGGGGGTGCCCGACGCCGGGCTCGCCGCGGCGGTGGCCGCCGGCATGACGAAGATCAACGTGGCGACGCAGCTCAACAAGGCCTACACCGGCGCGGTCCGCGCCTGCCTGGCGGCCGACCCGGCGCTGGTGGACCCGAGGCGGTACGGCGCGGCGGCCAGGGACGCCGTGGCCGCCGAGGTGACCCGGCTGCTCGGGGTGCTGGGCGCGGCGTGCTGATCGGAGTTGCTCGATATTGAGCAGGAATGCTCAGATTAAGGGCGGTAAGATCTTGCAGGACGATCCGGGGAGCGGGGCACAGGTGAGCCGTTATCGCCGCTGGAACGAGCTGCTGGAACTGCTGGCGGCCGACGGCCAGTTGCAGGTGGAGCGCGCGGCGCAGGTGCTCGGCGTGTCCGCGGCCACCGTACGGCGCGACTTCGACGAACTGGCCAGGCAGCAGATGCTCACCCGGATCCGGGGCGGCGCGGTCGCCAAGGGAGTCACCTACGACCTGCCGTTGCGCTACAAGACCGAACGCCACCCCACGGAGAAGCAGCGGATCGCCGCGGTGGCCGCCGGGCTTGTGCTGCCGGGCCAGATCGTCGGCTTCAACGGGGGCACCACCACCACCGAGGTCGCCCGGGCGCTGGCCGTCCGCGCCGAACTGAACTCCGGCGCACCGTCGCCCGGCCTGACCATCGTCACCAACGCGCTGAACATCGCCACCGAACTCGCCGTCCGCCAGCACATCAAGATCGTGACTACCGGCGGGGTGGCCCGGCCGCAGTCCTACGAGCTGACCGGCCCGCTGGCCACCGGAGTCCTGGAGCAGGTCACCCTGGACATCGCGTTCCTCGGGGTGGACGGCATCGACGCGGTCGCCGGGGCCATGGCGCACCACGAGGGCGAGGCGAGCATCGGCCGGCTGATGGCCGGGCGGGCCGCCCAGGTGGTGGTGACCGCGGACAGTTCCAAGGTGGGCCGGCGCGCGTTCGCCAGGATCTGCACGGCCGCCGAGGTGGACATCCTGGTCACCGACACCGGCATCGCGCCCGCCGAGGCCGCCAGGCTCGCCGACGCCGGGGTCAAGGTTGTCACCGCCTGAGCGGGACGGGTCCGGAGACGGCGCGCTGGACCTGCTGGTCATCGGGGATTGCAACCCCGACGTGATGGTGGTCGGCGGTGACGTCACCCCCGCCTTCGGCCAGCAGGAAAAGCTGGTGGACGCCATCTCGCTGGAGGTCGGCGGGTCCGCCTCGATCACCGCGGTCGCCGCGGCGCGGCTGGGGCTGCGGGTGGCGCTGGCGGCGGCGGTCGGCGACGACCCGGCGGGCCGGTTCATGCTCGGCCAACTGGCCGCCGAGGGGGTGGACACGTCCTTTGTCGCGGTACGCCCTGACGCGCCGACCGGGATGACCGTGGCGCTGTCGGCGGGCGCCGACCGGGCGATCCTCACCGCGACCGGGGCGCTGTCCTCGCTGACCGCGCGGGACGTGCCTTCCGGTCTGCTGGCGCGCGCCCGGCACGTCCACGTCAGCTCCTACTTCCTGGTGGCGGACTCGCTCGGGCCGGGGCTGGCCACCCTGCTCGAGGTGGCCAGGGCGGCCGGGGCCAGCACCTCGCTGGACACCAACTGGGACCCGGCGCAGCGCTGGGCGGACCCGCGGCTCACCGAGGCGCTCGCGCACGCCAGCCTGCTGCTGCCCAACGAGGCCGAGGCGCTGTGCCTGGCGGGCGCACCGGACCTGGATCTGGCTGTGGCCGCGCTGACCGCGGCCGGCCCGGCGCTCGCGGTCAAGCTCGGCGAGCGCGGCGCGCTGTGCACCGACGGCACCCGCCGCTACCTGGCCGAGCCGCCGCCGGTCGAGGTGACCGACACCACCGGCGCCGGGGACTGCTTCGACGCTGGTGTCATCGCCGGGCTGCTCGACGGCCTTGACCTGCCCGCCGCGGTCGCGCTCGGCTGCGCCGTCGGCGCCGCGTCGACCCGGGCACCCGGCGGCACGGCGGGCTGCCCGGACCTGGCGACGGCGCGGGAGCTGGCCCGCACCGTCACCGTCCGCGAGGTCCTCCCGGCTCCGCCTGGCGGGTAGCCGGCAATTCCACCGATGCCGGCGGCACCGGGCCGCCCTAGCGTGAGCGCATGTCGGATGAGTTGCCAATCACCGGGGCGAGCGGCCTCATGCGCGGCGCGTGCGTCATCGGCGCGGGTTCGTCGGGGATCGCCGCGTGCCAGGCCCTGCACGGCCGCGGCATTCCCTTCGACTGCTTCGAGGCGGGCTCCTCGGTCGGTGGTAACTGGCGTTACGGCAACGACAACGGGATGTCCTGCGCGTATCGCTCCCTGCACGCGAAGTCGTCCCGGCGCGGCATGCAGTACGCGGCGTTCCCGATGCCGGACGACTACCCGGACTACCTGAGCCACGAGATGATCGCGCGGTACCTCGATGACTTCGTCGATCACTTCGGATTCCGCGGGCAGATCCGCTTCCGGACCACGGTGACCAGGGTGGAGCCGGCGCCCGCCGGCGGCTGGGATGTCACGGCCCGGTCGCGCGATACCGGGGCGGAGCACACCGGGCGCTACGGCGCCGTGCTCGTCGCGAACGGCCACCACTGGGATCCCCGGTACCCGGAACCGGCCTTCCCGGGTGCCGGCACCTTTGCCGGTGAGCAGATCCATTCCCATCGGTACCGTGCGCCCGAGCCTTTCGCCGGGAAGCGCGTTCTCGTCCTCGGCATCGGGAACTCCGCGTGCGACGTCGCGGCGGATTGTTCCCGCCTCGGCGCGCGCACCCTGATTGCCATGCGGGCCGGGGCCCACATCATCCCGAGGTATCTGGCCGGCAGGCCCGCCGACCACCTGACGCTCCTGCGCGCGGGCGCGCTGCTGCCGTCGTGGCTGCGCCGCAGTGCCGTGGCCCTGCTGGTACGGATCGCCCGCGGTGACGTGACGAGGTATGGGCTGCCCAAGCCCGGTCACCGGCTGCTGTGCGGCCCGCTGGCGGTCTCGGACAGCCTGCTGAGCGGGCTGCGGCGCGGCGAGATCGCCGTCAGGCCCGCCATCGACCGGTTCGAGCGGGACCGCGTCCGCTTCCGCGACGGCAGCACCGAGCAGGTCGACGTGGTGATCTACTGCACCGGATACAAGATCAGTTTCCCGTTTCTGCGCGAGTCGCTCATCGGCGCCCGCGACGGCGAGATCCCGCTCTACCGTCGCGTCGTGGCGCCAGCCCTGCCCGGCTTGTACTTCATCGGGCTCGTCCAGCCGATCGGGGCGATCATGCCGGTGGCCGAGGCCCAGTCGCAGTGGGTCGCGGATCTGCTGGACGGACGCGCGGCGCTGCCACCGGCGGCGGAGATGAACCGCGAGATCGCCAGCTACCGCAAGGCGATTGCCCGCCGGTACGGCCGTTCCGGCGGGCCCGCCATTCATGTGGACTTCCTGCCGTACCTGCGCGAGATCCGCAAGGAACGCGAGGCAGGCGCAAGGCGCCGTCGTGGTGGCGCCGGCTACCGGCAGCCCCCGGCCCCCTCCGGGTCGTGCCGGGTCTGCGTGGCGGCCGAGGGTTCCTGAGCGGCGCCCGGGGGATCTTGCCGGAGCGGTGGCGTCAGACGGTGGTGCCGATGCCGCCGTCTACCGGGATGACGGCGCCGGTGACGTAGGCGCCCGCCCGCGAGGCCAGGTAGATCGCAACGCCGGCCATGTCGTCGGGCCGGCCGATCCGCTTCAGCGGAGCCGCGTCGGCGATCGCGTCCCCCAGTGCCTCGAGGGTGGCGGCCATCATCTTGGACTCGAAAGGCCCCGGGGCCACGGCGTTGACGGTGATCCGCCGTGGGCCGAGTTCGCGCGCGAGCACTCGGGTCATGTGGTGCAGCCCGGCCTTGCTTGCCGAGTAGGCGTACGTCGGGAACGGCGGTACCCGCAGGCCGTCAATGCTCCCGATGTTGATGATCCGGGCGGGGTCCTCCTCCGTTCCGGCGGCCTCGAGCAGCGGCAGAAACGCCCTGGTCACGAAGAACGGCGCCTTCAGGTTGAGGTCCACCACCTTGTCCCAGGCGGCGGCGGGATAGTCCTCCAGCGGCGCGCCCCAGGTGGCGCCGGCGTTGTTGACCAGGACGTGCACGGCCTGTTCGCGCTCGCCGACCTCGGTGGCCAGCCGCAGGCACTCCGGCTCCGCCGACAGGTCGGCGGGAATGGCATGGACGGGGCCGTACTCGGACAGTTCCCTCGCCGCCTCGGCGCAGGCATCGGCCTTGCGTGAGCTGATGTATACCCGTGCCCCGGCCTGCAGCAGGCCGCGGGCGACCATGAGCCCGATGCCGCGGCTGCCCCCGGTGACGACGGCGGTCTTCCCGGACAGGTCGAACAGATCCATGGCTGCTCCCGCGCGGAACCTGAGCGGAGTCCGTCCCCGCCGCAGGCCCGAAAGCGTATGCCAGTGCGCATCCAGATCAACAGAGGCCGGCTGGCCGTGGCTTCGGGGGCGGCTCAGGATGGCCAGGGGCCGGCCGGGGCTTGCCCGCCCGCCACGTTTCCAGCCAGCCGGCCAAGCACGGCCGCCAGGCCGTCGAGGTCGGTGTCGCTCAGGCCGTCGCGGAGCCGGCGGTCGAAGGCGGTCGCCGCCTCCGCCAGGCGGACAAAGGCCGCCTCGCCCGCCGGGGTCAGTTCCACCACGTGGACGCGCCGGTTGGCCGGATCCCGGGTCCTGGTGACCAGGCCCTGAGCGTCCATGGCGTTCAGATGGTGGGTGAGCGTGGCCTCGCGCACCCCCACCGCCTCGGCCAGGTCGCGCTGGCTGGCCAACTGCCGGGTCTTCAGGTTCAGCAGCACCAGCCAGACCGGCAGCGAGCCGCCCGCCTCGCCCAGGGCGTCATCGAAGGCCCGGCTGACCGTCCGGGCCGCCCGGGCCAGTTCCAGCCCGATGGGAGTCCGTGCCGGTCGCATGAACCCAGCATACCCAATCCATAGATGTCTAACTGTTCGACCACGAAGTGCTGGCGCGGTTCAGCCTGTTCCTTTGCTCGGCGGAGGTGTTACCCCTGCATGAGGTGGTCAGGCGGCGGCGGCAAGGAAACCTGCCACGGCCTCGTCCAGTTCAGCCCGGTGTGGGCGGACGTCGGCCGTGCGGCCGGGCAGGGGGAGCGGAGCGGCGGGTGGGTCGCCCGGGCGGCCAGGCGCGCGGTAGTCCCAGCCGCAGTCCCGCCACGAGTCCGCGTCGAGGGCGTGCCGCGGGCCGGGGCCGGGGCGATGACCAGCGGATGGTGGCCGCGGGCCGCGAGGTGCTCGGCCACGCGGAGGGTGCAGTGGGCTACCCCGTTGACGTCGGGCGGGAAGGACTCGGCGACAATCGCGATCCGCACGTTCACCAACGTGAACTACGAGGTATCGCCGCAGGACATAACTCTCGTTATGTGTTGAAGAACAGTCGGTGACATCTCTGCTGAGGCTTGTCTCGGGGTTGGGGCCGTTCGGTAGGCACCTGGACGCGGAGACAAAACTCCGCGTCCAGGTGGCCCACCGTCCAGCCCTGCGCGGTGCCCGTCGGAGCGCGTGCCCGGCTTGAGGCGAAAGTGAGTGTCTGCGGCTCAGGGGACGGCGAGAAGTGGATACGGGGATAGGTGTATCGAGAGCCGCACGAGACCAGGCGGAGGAGGGTTAGGGGTCGGCGGCGAGGGCTGCTACTACCTGGTGCGGTAGGTGCTTCGGGTGGACTAGGAGGGCACGGGCGACGTTGCGGATCTTCAGACGTTGCGGGGTGAGGAGCGACTCGGCGTGGCGCCAGGCGGCGAACTCGTCGGTGCCGAAGCGCTGGCGGATGTGCGTGCGGAACCGGCGTGCGTCGCCGCCGTCATCCCGCCAGGTGGGCAGCCACGCGCGCAACCGGTCGTCGTCAGGCAGGGTCCAGTCGCGGAGTTGCTCGGCGATCTGCCCGGCGGCGTCCACCACGAAGGCCAGGCCGCCCGCTCCTTCGATGCGGTGCACCCGGCCCTCGTTGTCCCGGCCGGACCGGATGCTGGCGGAGGTGAACCGCGCGCCCACGGTGAGCGCCGCCACCGCGTGACCCGCCTCGTGCCACGCGGTGGCGACGGCGGTCCGCCGGGCGTCGCCGAGGGTGGGGTAGCGGCCGATGTCGTAACGCTGCCTGAGCCAGTGGTCATGCACGATGGACTCGTCGTCGTAGCGGATCAGGCGGCTCAGCTCGGCGTTGATCGCGGCCAGTGTCCGCTGCTGCGCGGGGGTCATGCCCCGGCCGCCGGGCGCCACGGCGCGCCGGCCGGCGCGGCCGGGGCCGCGCGGCCCGGCTGGCGGCGTGGTCATCGCCGCGGCGGGTGGAACAGACGACGGCGGCATCGGGACCAGTATCGCGCGGGTCCGCCGGGCGGTGCAGTATGCCGCCCCCGGTGCTGGCGTGGTGATCCAGCCTCACCTAGGCGGCTCGGTGCTGACGGTCCGGGCACTGCCCGCCGAAGAGGAATTCGCCGGGGCCAGTGGCTGTGACGTGGGGTTTACGCACCGTTTCAGGCGCCCCCGGGCAGCATTCGGCGAGCAACTGCGTCGCGTCCTTGACCGAGCCCCGGCTCATGCCCGGCCGGTGACCTGCCGGACGTCTGCTGGCGAGCGGCGGAGGACAGATGGCCCGCGATGCCGGGTGAGAGAGAACTTCGGCCAGTGAAGGAGCTGACACAAATGCGACCAGGACCAGTACGCATCGGCGGCGGCAGCCGCCGGGAAGGAACCCTTGCCATTCCCCGGGTCTGGCCGGCGTGGGCGGGTGGTGACGTTCGCCCTGGCGGCGGCGGCCGGGCTCGCTGTACTGGCCGGCCCCATGACCGGTACAGCGGCCGCCCGCCCCGCAGTTTCGGTATCCGCCCACCCCGCAGCCGCCGCACCTGCCCACCCCAGGTTCGAGCCCTGCCCCTGCGACAAACCGATCTGCCGGCCTGGGTGCACCCAGAACATGGCCTTCGGCGGCCCCGCGGCGGTGATCCACCGGCAAGCACACCCGGCCCGCGTGGCCGTGGCCGCGGCGCATTCCGGCCCCAGGTTCGAGCCCTGCCCCTGTGACCACCCGGTCTGCAGGCCCCTGTGCTTCCAGAACGCTGCCTCTGGCGGCCCCGCCTCCATGATCAACCCGCAAACGCACCTGCCCGCGCTTGGCACTGGACGCAGCGACGATGCCGAGCTAGTGTCTCTTACATTGTAAGAGGCTTTCACATAGCCGGGACGGCGCGGAGGGACGGTGGCGGGGATGAGCCAGCAGACCAGGACACAGGGCGCCACGGCCGACTGGACCGAGGCGGACGTGCCGGACCAGTCCGGGCGCACGGCGGTGATCACCGGGGGCAACTCGGGCATCGGCTTCGAGGCGGCGCGGGTGCTCGCCGTGCGCGGCGCGCGGCTGATCCTCGGCTGCCGGGACCAGGGCAAGGCGCACGACGCGGTCACCCGGATCCGTGCCGCGGCGAAGGGTGCCGACGTCCGGGTCGTGCCGCTGGACCTCGCCTCGCTGGATTCCGTCCGCGCGGCGGCCAGCCAGATCCGGTCCGCCTGCGAGGGGATCGGCCTGGTGGTCAACAACGCGGGGGTGATGATGCCGCCGTACGGCCGCACCGCCGACGGCTTCGAGTTGCAGTTCGGCATCAACCATCTCGGCCACTTCGCGCTGGCCGGGCTGCTGATCGGCCGGCTGGCGGCGGTGCCCGGGGCGCGCGTGGTGACGGTCAGCAGCAACGGCCACAAGGAAGGGCAGATCAACTTCGGCGACCTGCAGTCCGAGCGCGGCTACCGCCGGGCGGCCGGGTACGGTCAGTCCAAGCTCGCCAACCTGATGTTCACCTACGAGCTGCAGCGGCGGCTGCAGGCGGCCGGGAGCCCGGCGATCGCGGTCGCGGCGCACCCGGGCCTGACCAGGACCGACCTCGCGCGGTACCTTTCCCCGGTGATGACCGCGCTCTACAACCTGGTCGAGCGGCCGCTCGCGCAGCGCGCCGCGATCGGCGCGCTCGGCACGCTCCGGGCCGCGACCGACCCGGCCGTGTGCGGCGGCGATTACTACGGGCCGGGCCGCTGGCGCGGGGAGCGGGGCTACCCTGTCCGGGTCGGCTCAAGCGAGCGGTCCCACGACGAAGGCGCGCAGCGCCGACTGTGGCAGGAATCGGAGCGGCTCACGGGTGTCAGATACGCCATCTGAGGCGCCCGCCAAGGGCGGCCGGTACCACCACGGCGACCTCAAGGCCGCGCTCGTGGACGCCGCGATCAGCCTGATCGCAGAGCGCGGGATTCGTGACTTCTCGCTGGCCGAGGTCAGCCGCCGCCTCGGGGTCACGGTGGCCGCCCCCTACCGGCATTTCGCCGACCGCGACGACCTGCTCGCGGCGGTGGGAATCCGCGCGCTCGACGTGTTCGCCGCCGCCCTGGCCGCGGAGGCGCGGGACACCGACTCCCCGCAACAGCGGCTTGCCGCCCTGGCCCGCGCCTACGTCAGGTTCGCCGCCGAGCAGCGCCCGCTGTTCGACACGTTGTTCGTGACGGGCATCGACAAGAGCCGTTATCCGGAGTTCCGCCGCGCCTTCCACGCCCTGGAGGAGACCTTCCGCGCCTGCGCGCTGGAGGTCTGCGGGCAGGACGCCAGGGCCGCCGACGCGCTCATGGCGGTGACGGAGGCCACCGCGCACGGCCACGCCATGCTGCTGCTCGACGGTTCCTTCGACGACGAACCAGACCCCGTCGGCAGTGCCGCGGACCAGGCGGCGAACGCCACCCTCGCGCTCATCAAGGGCCGCACCGCGCTACGACGGCCATCCTGAGCGGTATCTCTAGTAAGGACGTATTTCCGTGCCGACCGGGCGAGCCGGCCGGATTCGCGTGGCTGGCCCGGAATGCACCGGCACCGACTGGCCCGGAATGCACCGGCACCGAGCTGGCCTGCGGGTCTGGCACGGCCACATGATGCCATACGGGCGATGCCGCCCCGGCCCGGCGGCATGGGCCGCCGCCGGACCGGGGGAGATCAATAAGGAAGCACGTAACGTTGTCCGGCCTTGCGTTAGGCCGGCCCGCCAGTGCCGCTATTGATTTGTGGCTGTTTCGTCGTTCTTGTTCGGTGCCGGCCGCATCACGGTCAGCACCACCAGGAGCGCGAGCACATCCAGGACGGCCGCCAGGGTGAAGGCGCGGGACATGCCGTGCACCACGGCGGCCTGCCCGGCCGCGTGGCCCATCGCGTTGCCCGCCGCGGTGACCAGCACGGCGAGCCCCAGCGAGCCGCCGACCTGCTGCATCACGTTCACCATGCTCGATGCGGCGCCCGAGTCCCCGGGCCGCACCCCGGCCAGCGAGGCCATGGTGAGCGGCACGAACACCACGCCCATCCCAGCGCCGATGAGCACCATGGGGCCGAGGACCCCGGCCAGGTAGCCGATTCCCGGTGCGATGCGGGACAGCCAGGCCATGCCGGCCACCACCGGCAGCATCCCGGTCACCATGAGTGTCCAGGGCCGGAACCGGCTCACCAGGCGGGGCGCCAGCCGGGAGACCCCGAACAGGGCGGCGGTCATCGGCAGGAAGGAAATCCCGGCACGCAGCGGGCTGAACCCGAGGATCTCCTGGACGAACTGGGTGAGGAAGAAGAACATGCCGAACATCCCGGCCACGATGAGCAGCCGCGTCAGGTAGGAGCCGGCCCGCTGGCGGTCGGCGAACAGCCGCAGCGGGGTGATCGGCTGCCGCGCCCGGGACTCGTGCCAGACGAACCCGGACAGCAGGACCGCGGCGGCGGCGAACGAGGCCAGCGCGACCGGGTTGCCCCAGCCGTCCGCGGCGGCGCGGATGATCGCGTACACGAGTGAGACCATGCCCACCGTGGAGGTCAGCGCGCCGGTGACGTCGAAGTGGCCGGGCTGGCGGGCGGTCTCGGGCAGGAACATCGGGGCGGCGATGACGACGAGCACCCCGATCGGCACGTTGATGAACAGCACCCAGCGCCACGACACCCATTCGGTGATGACGCCGCCGAGCACCAGGCCCAGCGACCCGCCGCCCATCACCACGGCGGTGTAGATGCCCAGCGCGCGGGCGCGCTCGCGGCCGTCGGCGAAGCTCGCGGTGATCATCGCCAGCACGGCGGGCGAGGCGATCGCGCCGCCTACGCCCTGCGCCGCGCGCGCGGCGAGCAGCCAGCCCTCCGACTGCGCCAGGCCACCGGCCAGCGAGGCCGCGGTGAACAAGATGATGCCAGCGACGAACACCCGGCGCCTGCCGAGGATGTCACCGGCACGGCCGCCGAGCAGCAGCAGGCCACCGAATGTCAGCGTGTAGGCGTTCAGCACCCAGGACAGGCCGGCCGCGGAGAAGTGCAGGCCGTGGGCGATGCTCGGCAGCGCGATGTTCACCACGGTCATGTCGAGGATGATCATGAGCTGGGCGCCAAGGACGATCGCCAGGGCCAGGCCCCTGCGGTCCCGCAGCGCGGTCCGGCGACGAGGGCGCAGCCTGGTTTCTTGCATGATCGACGAGGTCGACATGAGTTCCTTTCGGGGGACGAACTCGAGATGAGGGGGGCCGGAGGGAATGAGCACCGGCCCGGCTCGCGTTGGTTATCCTGTAACCGGAGCCAACCTCCGCTAACTATACGGAGGCAGCCTCCGTTTAGCAAATCTATTTATGACTGACCAGGTGAGAGCCGATGAGCGTGACCGGTACCCGGGCACAGGCCGGTGAGCCGCGCCCGATGCGGGCCGACGCGCAGCGCAACTACACAAGGCTGCTAGAGGCGGCGAGCGGCGCGTTCGTGGAACACGGCGCCGATGACGTGTCCCTGGAAGAGATCGCGCGGCGGGCCGGCGTCGGGATCGGCACGCTGTACCGCCACTTCCCGACCAGGCAGGCGCTGCTTGAAGCGGTCTACACCGATCAGGTCGAATCACTCAGCGCCAGGGCGGATGAGTTGCTCCGCGCCGAGTCGCCCGGCGACGCGCTCGCCGACTGGATGCGCGCCCTGATGAAGTTCAGCAGCACCAAAAAGAGCATGACCACCGCCCTGCTGGCCACCCTCGGCACGGACTCGGAATTGCTGTCCGCGTGCTCCAAACAGATCAAGGAGGCGGCCGAATCCCTGCTCGATCGTGCCCAGCAGGCCGGCGCGGTGCGCGCGGACATTGATCCCAAGGACCTGATGAGGCTCGTGCACGCGGTCAACATCGCCACGGAAAAGACACCGGAGCCTGGGCAGGCGGACCGGATGCTGGCCCTGATCCTTGACGGCATGCGCCCGCAGCAGAGCGCCAGTGGCTAACTGACGGCGCCAGCCTGCTCCCCCCGAGTGAGCAGGCGGGCGCCGTTGCGAGTGCCAGCCGTTTCCGGAGCATAAGCGCATTGACCAGCCCCGTGGTGCCGCCGCACCCGGCCGCCCAGGGCGGGCAGGCGGCGCGGCGACATGGAAACGATTGCATTCGGTGTCGGCTTACGCAACGGAAGTACGGCAAAATCCTTGCCTAGTAGTACGGGAACGCCGCGGCGCCGCCGCTGAAGAACGAGCGAGCGTAGTCGGCATAGAGCAGGAACACGTTCTGCGGCGCCGGGTGCCCGGCCACCATCAGGAAACCCGCCGCCACCAGGCCTGCGGACACGCCGCCCGCCACCACGTTCACCCGCCATGGCCGCAGGAGCAGCGCCGCGACCAGCGCGAACGGCAGCCCGCCTGCGGTGTAGGCGAGGATGAGCTGGGCGGTGGAATCGAAACCCGCGGTGTAGGTGACCACCGCGGCGTAGGACCAGCCCGCCAGCCCGCCCCCCATGACGAGCAGCACCCACAGCAGCCGGGCCCTGGCATCGCCGGTCAGCCAGGACGCGCCCGCGGTCAACCGGGACAACACCGTCAGCGCCACGAACAGCAGCGCGAGCAGCACCAGGACCGCCAGCCGCGCAAGCGGCATGAGCTGGAAGAACGAGGGATACGCGCAGGGTGCGCCGTGGCCGGGGCAGGGTGCGTACCTGGACAGTTGCGTCGCGACCGGGACGGCGGTGACCTGGGCGGACAGGAACCCCCACGCCACCGTGCCCATCAGCACGGAGCCGCAGAGCCACGCACCGGTCAACTGCCGCACCATCAGGCGGGTGTCGGCCGGCCAGCGCAGACGTCGTGCGATCACGGCCCCTCCGTGCGGACGTGAACTGCTGTCCAGTATTCCCCGCCCCGTGATCCGGGCTAACCGTACCCGCCGGTGCCAGGCTTACCCGATGCCCGTTCAAGGCGGGCGATGAGGTTCTGGGCTTGGGCGGCTTTTTGGGCGGTGCCGGTGCCGGCGCGCTGGTAGTCATGCAGGGCGGCGCGGGCGTAGTGCAGAGCGTCGCCGGGGCGGCCGTCGTATTGAAGGAGGAGGGCGATGTTGTAGCGGGTCTGTCCGGCCCCGTAGATGTCGCCGCAGGCCTCCTTGAATCTGATGCCTTGCTGGAAGTGGTGCATGGCGCGGCGGATGTCTCCGGCCTGGCGGTAGATGAGGCCGATCTGGTTGTGGACGGTGGCGAGGTCCTCCGCGTCTTCGACGGGGAGTAGGTCTAGGGCTTGCTGGTAGCCGTTCAGAGCCGCGTTGAGGTGGCCCAAGAGCACCGATTCGGGCTGGCGGGCGGCATGGGCCTCACGGAACCGCTCGTAAGCGACCTTAGCCAGTTGCGCGAGGGATTTGGCCCGGCCGACCCGGTTGTGTTCGGGTTTGAGGTCGAGGCTGTGCTGGTGCCAGCGCTGGGCCTGGTCGAGGTCACGCAGTGCGGGCACGTCCAGGTAGGCATTGCCCAGGCTGGTGACGAGCATGGCTTCCCCGGCCGTGTCGTGGACACGCTGGGCCAGGATGAGGGCTTCCTCATAGCGAGGCAGGCAGCCGGGGTCTTCCTGAAAGCGCAGGATGTTGCCGAGGTATTCCAAGGTGACACTGAGGGTTCGGATCTGGTTGCGTCTGGCCGGAGGTTGAGCTGGCTGTCCGGGGTGGCCAGGGCGGCGGCGGCCCGCTCCCTGGTATCCAGGCGATAGCCAGTGTTCTGCAGGCGGGTGGCCGCAGGCCAGTCCCGCGCGGCTATGGCGAGCCGGACCCGGTATTCGGTGATGATGTTCCAGTGGTCTTCGCGGCCGGGCAGCGGGCCGTCGGTGGCCGGGTCGATGAAGGCCGGGGTGACCTGGGTGACGAGGCGGGCCCATTCCCCGTCCCGCCCGGTCCGCTCATACAAGAGTGCGCAGGCCTTGCAGGCAGCCGAGTGCGTCGTCCCAGTGCCCGGCCTCCCGGGCGAGGGTCAGGGCGTGGTGCAGGTTGCCCTCCTCGGCTCTCAGCGCTGGCACCGTGTCGCCGCGGCCGGTCTTCGTGTTGCTCGTGGTAGTAATGGCCGAGCCTGCGCGAGGGCGTGGGTGTAGGCGTGGGCGGCGCGGTCGGCTTCGGGGCTGCCGGGTGGGCCGATGGCGGTGGTGTACAGGGTGGTGAAGTACCAGGGCAGTGCGGGATGGATCGCGTAGTACCCGCCGCCGATGGGGGATGAGCAGGCCGATGGCGGCGGCCCGGTCCAGCAGCCCGATCGCGGTCTCGCGGGTGAGCCCGGCCAGTTGGGGGACCGCGTCGTCGCTGGCGATGTCGGGGTCGCCCATGAGGCGGAGGGCGTCGGCGTCGATGGTGTCGCGGAACAGGTGCAGCACCGCGAGCTGGGCGCGCTCGGCGTCGGTGAAGGCGTGGGTGAACCCGTAGGACAGCGAGGCGGCCAGTGACCGGGTCCGGCCCAGCGTCGCGTCCTCGCCGGGCTCCAGGCTTGCTTCCCCGGCGCGGAGCCGGGCCACGAACCCCTCGATGTCCCTCGTGGTGGTTAGGTCTTCGCGCAGCGCCTGGCCGACCAGGACGGTGATGGTCAGCGGGTTGCCGGCGGCGTAGCGCAGCAGCGGCCGCCAGTCCGTCCCCGGGTCGTGGTGGCCGTGGCGGGCGGCCAGCGCCCGGGCCAGCTGGAGCCGTTCGCGCATCGGCATCGGCGGCAGCACCAGGCGGGCGGGCAGCCCGCCCAGCCAGGGCCTGCTCGTCGCGGCGGGAGGTCAGCAGCACCTTGCACCGGGTCTGCTGGGCCAGGTCGCGCAGGAAGCTCGGCGATCTGGTCCTGCTCGGCCTGGGTCCAGGCGCTGGGGGTGCCGGGCGGGAACCCGGTGACCGGCTCGGTGTTGTCCCACACCCACAGCACCGGCACCTGCGTCAGCACCTGCAGCACCAGGTCACGCCGCTGGTCGGGGTCGGTGATCGCCTGCCAGTGGATCCCGCTGGCCTCCAGCAGCGGGGCGAAACCGTCCCCGGCGGTGTCCAGCAGCCGGTCCAGCGGCAGGTGGTGCTCGAAGGAGGACCACAGCACCGGCCCGGCCCCGAGCTGGGGTGGTGCCAGGCCGCCGGTGAGCCGGTACCAGCGGGCGAACTCCGCCGCCGTCGTGGTCTTCCCGCCCCGGCGAAGGCCTGCAGCAGCACCACCTGCTGGGTGTCGAACGCCCGGTCCAGCGCCAGCAGCGTCTCATCCCGGCCGAAGAACCCCGCATCCGGTGGCCGCGGCACCCCTTCCGGCCACCAGGCTCCCGTGCGTGGTGCCGTCAGCGGGGGTGAGCTGGATCAGCGGCGCCTGCCGCGTTCCGGGCTCGAGCAGGGTGAGGGGCGCGGCCTCGTAGACGACGGGGACGGCCCAGTCCTGCAACGCGACCGGGGCGGCGGCTGATCTGCCGGTCGGGGTTGGCGGCCAGCGCCCGGCGGGCGGCGGTGGCCGCCTGGCCCAGGGACTTGCCGGCCAGCAGGTGCGCGTACAGGTCCGCCGTGTACTGGGCGGCGGTGACGACGTACACGTTGTAGCGCATCGCCACCACCCCGGGGACCCCGGCGTCGGCGACCTCCGCGGCCAGCGACCCGTACGCCCGGATCCGCGCATGCACGTCATCCGCCAGCCCGGCGCACCTTCCCCGATGCAGTCCGCACCGGCTCCGGGCCAGCCTCCCCGGGCTGTGTCTCTGGCTCGGACGGGCGGGAGGATGCCTCGGCCTAGGCGGACCGGCAGGCGTTCAGCACCAGCACCGGCACCCCGGTGGCGGTGAGCAGCCTGCCCAGGGTGGGGCCGTCGGCGAACTGCTGGTTGGTGGGGGGTCCGGGTCTTCGAAGATCAGGTACCCGTGCTGCCCGGGCCGCACCTGTCCCGCCACCGAGATCCCATACCGCAACGGCGACAACCCGATCCCGCTGCCGCCGATGCCGCCGCCTCCGCTGGCCGCGGCCTGCTCCTGGTCGCCGTAATCGTCTGGCCAAAGGTCCGCCAGGTCGAGGTAGGTGCCGTGGCCGTCGAAGTGCACCACGTGGTATGGGCGGCCCGCATCGGCCGCCTGGTCGCAGCACCTCGGCCAGCCGGGCGAAGGTCGCCGGGCGCAGCACGTCCAGGTGCAGGCCCTCCATGTTCCCGGCGCCGCCGCGGACCAGCCGGGAGGCCACCGACCGGAACGGCACGTCATCGCCGCGGCCGGGCCGGCAGATCACCAGCAGCACCCGCAACCCGTCCCCGGCGGCCTGCGGCAGGCTCACCTGCCCGGCGGTCTGCAGGTGGGTGCGCACGAACTCGCCCGCCCCCAGCGCCAGCGCGGTACCGGTGCCCGGGTCGCGCAGCAACTCCCACGGCAGCCCGGGCGCATCGGCGGGGTCGGTGTCCACCTCCACCCGCACCTGCCCCAGCCGGGCCTGCGCCTGCGCCCAGATCCCTGCGGCGTCCTTCCCGGTGAACACTTGCCGGAACAGACCGGTGCCCAGTTCTGCCAGCCGGGTTTCGGCGTCGGCGGCCACGACAGGGGCCGGATCGGCAGGGAACTCCAGATAGTCCTCCAGGTACCAGCGGATCTTCTCTGCGTCCCGTTCACCCACCTGGTAGGTGAATGTGGACACCGCGGCCCGCGCGCGGACCCGTCCTGCCGCAGGACACCTCCACCCGCCGCCGCCCAGCATCGAGCGGCACGCTATTGACCCGCAGCACTGACATTCGGCTCCGCCCCCACTGCCTATTCCATTCCCGCCCAGCCCCGGCCCGGAATAGGCACAATCATCGCCTGCCAATAGTAAAAGTGCCACTTGTCCCACCGCTGAAACTCGGCAACACCAGGCGGCCCGCGCGGGCGCAGGTTGCCTTACACGTGCACAGGGTGGGGTGAGCAGCGGGCGCCCGGGTTCATTGGTACCTGGCCCCAGCGCCGGCGCGGGGTTACGTTACGAGTGTGCGGGTGGAGGTGAGCGGCGAGGCGGCCGACTTCGTGCGGGCGCGCGGCGGGCGGCTGTGGGTCTGGTCTGCTACCCCACGGCTCTGCTGCTCGGGAACGCCCCCGATGATGCACGCGGCGACCGAGCCGCCGCCGGGCCTGACCGGGTTCACGCCCACCGGAACGGGTCCGGTGGAGGTCTGGTTCCGGCCGTCCGGGGGACGGCGGCCCGACGTGCTGGAGATCGGCCTCGCCGGACGGCGCCGGTCCAGGGTGGAAGCGTACTGGGACGGCTGCCTGATGGCGATGTGAGGCCGGGCCGCCGCCACGGGACGCCCCGCGCCGGGCGAGGCCGGCCCGCTGATCGGCCGGACGGGCAGGCAGCATACTGGGAGGGTGATCCCCGACCGCAACAGCCCGCTGCCGCTGTGGGCGCAGGTGCTCAGCGACCTGCGCGTGCGGCTCGCCAGGGGCGAGTTCACCGGGCGGTTCCCCGGAGACGAGGAACTCAGGGAGACCTACGGGGTGAGCCGCCACACCGTCAGGGAGGCGGTGCGCCGGCTGCAGGCCGAGGGGATCATCGAGCGCGGCCGCGGCCGGGGAACGTTCGTCACCGGCGCGCTGATCGAGCAGCCGCTCGGCGCGTTGTACAGCCTGTTCCGCTCCGTCGAGGCCCAGGGCTACGTGCAGCGCAGCGTCGTGCGCTACCTGGAGGAACGGCGGGACGAGGAAGCGGCCAAGGTGCTCGGCCGGTCACCGGACGAGCCACTGGTCTACCTCGAGCGGCTGCGCCTGGCCGACGACCAGCCGATCGTGCTCGACTGCTCCTGGCTCCCGGCCGCGCTGGCCCGGCCGCTGCTCAAGGTCGACTTCGCCCGTACCGCGCTCTACCACGAACTGCACGCCCAGTGCGGGCTGTGGCCCGACGCCAGGCTGGGAGCGGCTGCGGCCGGTGCTGCCCACCGCCGAGCAGCGGGACCTGCTCGGCCTTGGGGCCCGCACCCCGGCGCTCGCCATCGAGCGGCGGGCCACCAGCCACGGCACCCCGGTCGAATGGCGGCACGGCCTGGTGCGCGCCGACCGGTTCAGCTACGTCGCCAGGTGGGCCGCGGAGGACCGCGGGGCGGGCTTCGAGCCCGCCGGGGGCCAGTGACGGCGGGCCCAGCCGGGACCTAAGTCCCTGGTCAGGCCCCAACCCCGGCGCGGCGACCCTGGGGGCATGACTCAGTCAGGATCCGCACAGGCGCAGGTCGCCGAGTTGCTGCACGCGGCGACCCTGGCCCCGTCGATGCACAACACCCAGCCGTGGCGGTTCCGGGTGCTCTCGGACACCGAGACCATCGAGCTGTACGCCGACCCGGACCGGATGCTGCCGCGTAGCGATCCGCAAGGCCGTGCGGTCCACATCGCCTGCGGCGCCGCACTGTTCAACCTGCGCGTCGCCGCGGCGGCAACGGGCAGGCGGGCGGTGACCCGGCTGCTCCCCGCGCCGGCCGAGCCACTGCTGCTCGCCACCGTCCGGCTCCGTGGGCAGCACCGCCCGGACGACGCGGACCGGGAACTGTATGCGGCCATCCCGGCGCGGCACACCAACCGCGGGCCGTACAGCGGCCGCCCGGTGCCGCCCGGTGTGCTCGCCGAACTCGTGGCTGCGGCCCAGCGCGAGGGGGCGGCGCTGGCGCTGCCCGGCCACGACGAGACCTACCGGCTGCTGCGGCTGATCGCGGATGCCGAGTGCGACCTGATCGGGGACCCCGCCTACCACGAAGAGCTGGCCCAGTGGGCCGGCGGTCAGCGCGACAAGGACGGCATCCCCGGCAGCGCAGCAGGCCCGCGCGATCCGCGCGGCAGCACGCCGGTGCGCGACTTCCTGCCCGGCCACACCGTGGGCTACGCCTGGTTCGAGGAGCAGCCACAGCTCGCCGTGCTCTCCACCGCCACCAGCACCAGGGCCGAATGGCTGCGCGCCGGGCAGGCCCTGCAGCGGGTGCTGCTGACCGCCACCCAGCGGGGCATCGCCGCCAGTCCGCTCACCCAGCCGCTGGAGACCAATGACGCGTGGCAGGTGCGCGATCCGGTGTCCGGCCGGGGCACCCCGCAGCTGATCCTGCGGATCGGATACGGCCTGCCGGTCCCGGCCACGCCACGCCGGCCGGTCTCCGAAGTGCTTGACACCTCCGCTCCGGGCAAGTAATCCCGCAGAGGGCACAGCGGCCGCACACAGCGGCGGCCCGCCCGCGGGAAGGAGCACCACGGTGGCACACAAGGACGCAAAGAACGGGAAGCGCGGCACTTCGGACACGGGTGAGGAGATCACCCGGATGCCCAAGAAGATCTACGAGAAGGAGCTGTTCCGGCTGCAGGCCGAGCTGGTGAAGCTGCAGGAGTGGGTGCGCACCGAGGGCGCCCGGCTCGTCGTGCATCTTCGAGGGCCGCGACGCGGCCGGCAAGGGCAGCACGATCAAGCGCGTCACCGAGTACCTCAACCCGCGGGTCGCGCGGATCGCCGCGCTGCCCGCGCCGACCGAGCGAGAGCAGACCCAGTGGTACTTCCAGCGCTACGTGGAGCACCTGCCCGCCGCCGGCGAGATCGTGCTGTTCGACCGGAGCTGGTACAACCGGGCGGGCGTCGAGCAGGTCATGGGGTTCTGCACCCAGGAGGAGTACAGCCGGTTCCTGCACCAGTGCCCGATCTTCGAGCGGCTGCTCGTCGAGGACGGCATCCTGCTGCGCAAGTACTGGTTCTCGGTGAGCGACGCCGAGCAGGAGAACCGGTTCCGGTCCCGGCTGGAGGACCCGATGCGGCAGTGGAAGCTGTCCCCGATGGACCTGGAGTCCGATCACCCGGTGGGAGGACTACTCGCGGGCCAAGGACGAGATGTTCGTGCACACCGACATCCCCGAGGCGCCCTGGTTCGTCGTCGAGAGCGCGGACAAGCGGCGCGCGCGGATCAACATGATCGCTCACCTGCTGTCCACCATCCCCTACCACGACGTGCAGCGCAAGCCGCTGGCACTGCCGCCGCGGCCGCCCTCGCAGGGCTACGTGCGCGCACCGCTCGATTCGCAGACATTCGTTCCCGACCATGCCGCCGAGGTGCTGGCCGGTTGATTAGGATTGGCGCCGTCTTAAGCGTTTCCGGTGCCGTTCTTCTGACCTGCGCATATGAAGGGATAGCAAGACGAACCTGAAACGTT
>CAVSCM010000031.1:0-237161 GCA_963726415.1 uncultured Actinomycetes bacterium | reverse complement strand
GCCATCGGCGACCGAGCTGCAGACCGTCGCGGACAATGAAGTGCTCGACGTGCCCGGCTCACCACGGATCATCCACACCCCGGGGCACACACCCGGCAGCCTCGCCGTGCACGTCCCGGCCGTCGACGCGCTGTTTATCGGCGACACGATGACCACCCGCAACGTCCTCACCGGCGTCACCGGTCCCAAGCCCGCGCCGTTCACGCTCGAGCCTGAGCAGGCGGTCGCATCGCTCGATCGGATCGAAGATGTCGACGCCACCTGGCTGCTGCCCGGCCACGGGCCGGCCTGGGACGGCGGCGTCCCCCCGGCGGTCCGGCTGATCCGCGACGCCGCTGCGGGATCCGGGCGGGCATGACGGGCCCGTAGGCTGCAAGGTCCAGGCACACGGCCGGTGAGAGCACCGGCTGCCGGGCGGGACGACTCGGGGCGGAGTGATCATGGCAATACGGACTCTCCTGTGGCGCGGGCTGGATGAGCCACGGATGGAGATCGTGCGCGTCGAGAGCCTCGATCGTGCCTCCGGCACGCAGATCGGCATCGCCTACGAGCTGCGCTGGAAGCTCGACGGAGCGGTGCTGGAACTCACGATGGACGGCGGCCCCGCCATCCGGGTTGAGCTAGGCGACGCGGACTTTTTCGACCTGCACCATTCGGCGTTCTTCAACTCCCTGCCCGTCGCCCGCGACGGGCTCCTCGGCGAAGGCGCAGCCTTGCGGGAGTACACCATGCGCTTCGTGCGCGTGCCGGAACTGACCGCACAGCCAGCCTGGCAGCGATACGAGCCGCTCGGGAACCGGGTGGTGCGCTACCACTCCAGCGGCTATCAGGCGGACATTACCTTCGATGCGGACGGATTCGTCACCTGCTACCAGGACTATCTCGAACGGGTCGGGTAAGGCAGCTCCTCAGGCCTGACCGGCTCCCTTGGGCGGCCGGTTGTCGCGGCCGGGTCAGGCCCGCAGCGCCGCCCCGGTCTGCGCCGTGTCCTCGGTACCGCGCTAGTAGGCGATCTTGCCGTCGCGGAGCGTGAAGAAGTGGTGCAGTGGATCCCCTCACCGTCCGGGCCGCCCCGCCACCTCACGGCGGGGCGGTCCCGCAGGGGGATACGTCGCCGGGCTCAGTGGCGGATCACCGGGGCGCCACCTGGCCCTCGACCGTGGCCCAGAAGGCACATTGATGGAACCCGGCGAAGACGGCATCGGTCTGCGGCGCGGTCGCCTTCGGTATCAGTTCCTGCAGTTGCGGCGCGGCGCCACCGAACCGCGGCCAGTGCGGCGCCGCGGCCGCCGTTGGGGTTGCCGGTGGCGGCGAACCGGGTCCAGTAGCCCATCATCTGAGCGGACAGGGCGAACTGGTCCGGCTTGAACGACGGCGTGGTGTCCAGGAGCGGAACCTTGCCGAACACGTACTGCAGTTCCGTGCTGTGCGCCGCGCCGAGCGGGAAGCTGAACTTGATGCCGAAGTCGTTCGGCGGTGCCGGGTCGCTGAACTCGTAGGCGTAGGTCCCGCTGCGCTGGGTGAGGATGTCGGCCAGCAGCGCCGGGCAACTGAACTCCGAGTCGGTGAGCACCTTGGCGAAGGCGAGGTCCGGAGAAGCGAACGACGTGAGCGGGTAGTGCGCGATGATCGCCGGGGCCGCCTTGGTGCCGAACTGGGCGGCGACGACCTTGGGGTACTGCGCCGCGGTCAGCGGGTGGTGGCCAAGCACGTCGAACTCGATCCCGACGAAGAACCGGCCCTCGTCATGGTTGGTGCCCTGCAGCAGCGGAACATGCAGGTACCGGCCGGTCTCGAACGCCCGCAACGGCGACAGCGGCAGCGTGAAGCCGCCGGAGACCGGGGCCCAGGAGAGCCCGGCCGAAGGCTCGGCCTTCAGGATCGCGGCGACCGGCTTGGCGCGCATGCAGGCCGCCGCGGTGGCGGCGTTGGTGCAGCCCAGGCTCGTGGCCACGGCTGTGCCCTGCCGCTCCGCGGCCTTCTTGACCGGGGTCGGGAAGATGCAGCCACTCTCCGCGATCGCGTGGGAGAACAGGCCGAGCGCGGTCGGTGAAGCCATGTTCGCGCAGACGCTGGCACCGCCCGCGGACTCACCGAAGATCGTCACCTTGCCCGGATCGCCGCCGAACGCGAACGCGTTGTTCTGCACCCAGCGCATCGCGGCCTGCTGGTCCATCAGCCCGTAGTTGCCGCTGGAGTTGTCCGGGCTCTCGGCGTCAAGGGACGGCAGCGCCAGGAAGCCGAACGCGCTGAGCCGGTAGTTGATCGTCACCACGATGACGTGGCGCTTTGCGGCGAGCACGGCACCGTCGTAGATCCGGCCCGCACCGCCGGTGAAGCCGCCGCCGTGGATCCAGACCATCACCGGAAGCGGGTGACCGGCCTGCCGCGGCGGCGTGTAGACGTTCAGGAACAGGCAGTTCTCGAACAGGCTGGTGGTCAGCACGCCGGTGGCGAGACTGCCGGTCTGGGCGCAGTCGTGCCCCGGCTTCGTGGCCGTCCTGACGCCACTCCAGGGCGGGAACGGCTGCGGTGGCCGCCACGCGTTCCGGCCGACCGGCGGGGCGGCGTAGGGGATGCCGAGGAACTCCCTTGCGCCGTGCTGGTCCAGCCCGCGCACCAGGCCATGGTCGGTCCGCACGACGAGCGGCGCCGGCCCGCCCGTGGTGGCGGTCCCGGCTTGTGCGGTGCCGGAGGTGACCCCGGCCAGCGCTAATGTCAGGCTGGCCGCTGCCAGCAGGTAACGGCCGCCGGGGCTGGCTGGGAATCGGTGTCGCTGCATGGCCGAACTCATCTCCCGTCCCTGTCTCAGGTTCCGGGCCCGCCCACCCGGCATACCGTGGTCACGGCGGCCTCCAGGCTCCATCCGCTGGGGCGAAATGCGTTATCGGTTACCAGTCAGTAGTCTCGGTGCCCGCCCCGTGCCGGTCAAGGCATTCTCCCTATCCCTGCGGGGGCGGCCGCCGGTGGCGCGGTGACACATGCCCGCCCCGGCGCACCGCGGCCGGGCCGATGCGCATACGCTCGCATACCGGGCATTCGGCGACGGTGAAAGCGGCCCGCCCGCCGAGCGGCCAAGGGGCATCCCAGTGGAGGCGAAAGGTCACGATGGCACCGCGTCACGATCTGAACGGCCTTCGCGTTCAGCAGTACGGGGACCGCAACGTGTACCTGATGGACCAGGGGCCTGCGGCGGTTGATACCCACCCCGCAGGTGATGGCACGGCTGTTCACGCTCGGCGCCAACTGGGTCCACCGCTACGACGCGACCGCGCCCGGCGTGGTCCTGGATCTGCACGTCAGCCAGCTTGACGCCGGGCTGCAACTCCCCGGAGGAGTGCGTCATCTTCCAGACCACCGACTCGCCCCAGGTGTTTCTGCTCGACCGCGACGCCAAGGGGGAGCAGGTCAAGCGCTGGATCACGACCGCGGAGGCGATGGACAGGTTCCAGTTCGGCTGGGCGAAGATCAAGCGCTGGGACGTGCCGCTGGCCAGCCTCGGCCTGGCGGACGGGCCGGATATCAGCTGGCCCTGACGAGCCGACGTCCGTACAGTCGCACCGGCACGGGACAATGGGGAGTGCACGGGCGGCAACAGGCTGGCAACCGACCACTGGCAGGGCGACAAGCGGACAGGGCTGAGAGCAGGCGGAGTGCGGATCGGGGTACTGGGCACCCTCGCGGTGTACGACGAGGCCGGCCGGTGCAGGTCGGCGGGCACAGGGTGCGCCTGCTGCTGATCCTGCTGGCGCTCGACGCGGGCAAGGTGGTGCCCGCCTACTCGCTGATCGACCGGCTCTGGGACGAGGAGCCACCGGCCAACTCCGGCAACGCGCTGCAGTCGCTGATGTCCCGGCTGCGGGCCGCGCTGCGGCAGTCCGGCCTGGGCGATCAGGCGGTCGAGTCACATCCGGCCGGCTACCGGCTGGCGGTTGCCCCGGACCGGGTTGACGCGGTCGCCTTCGAGGCGCTGGCGAGCAAGGGCAGTCAGGCGCTGGCCTCCGGCGACCCGGCCGCGGCCAGGCGGATACTCCGCGAGGCCCTGGATGCCTGGCGCGGGCCGGCGCTCGCGGACGCCTCGGGCCTGCGGTTCGCCACCGGGCCCGCCGCCCGGCTGGAGGAACTGCGCACCCGCGCCGCGCTGGACCTTGTCGAGGCGGGCCTGGCCGTGGGCGACAGCGAGAGCCTGATCGGTGAGCTGCGTGCCATGGTCGCCGCGGACCCGGTGGCGGAACGCCCGCGCGGGCTGCTCATGCGCGCGCTGTATGCGGCCGGCCGCCAGGCAGAAGCGGTCGCCGAATACGCGCAGGCGCGCGACCTGCTGGCCGGCGAGCTTGGCGTGGACCCCTCTCCCCAGCTCGAGCAGATCTACCTGGGCGTGCTCCGGCAGGACCTGCCCGGGGCCGCACCAGGCCGGGCGCCGGGCGCCGGGCCTGCGCGCGCGCTGGGTGACGCCTCGGCGGCGGAACTGCTGGCCGGTGGGGACCCGCCGCACCGGGGCCGGCCCGCCGCGGTGCGCAGGCCGCTGACCAGCTTCGTCGGCAGGGACGAGGATGTCGCGCGGGTGCTGAAGATGCTGGACGAGGGCAGGCTGGTCACGCTGACCGGCCCCGGCGGTGCAGGCAAGACGCGGCTGGCACTGGAAACGGCGGCCCGGGTATCCCGGGAGGCGGCGGCGCCCGGCCACGACGACGGGCCGGGGCGGGCGTGGGCCGGCTGCCAGGTGTGGTTCGTGGAACTGACGCCGGTCACCGACCCCGACGACGTGCCTTCGGTCGTCATGAACGCGCTCGGCATCAGGGAGAGCCCGGTCATCGCGCACGCCGGGGCCGGCCAGCTCGGCTCGCTCGCGGCTCCCCCGGAGCGGCTGGTGGCCGCGCTCACCGAACGGCACGACCTGCTGATCCTCGACAACTGTGAGCACGTCGTGGCGGCCGCCGCCGCGCTCGCCGACCAGATCCTGGCCGGTTGCCCGGATGTTCGCGTGCTGGTGACCAGCAGGGAACCGCTGCGGATCCCGGGAGAATCGCTGTGGCCGGTGGCACCGCTGCCGGTGCCGCCCGCCCTCGGCCCCCTTCCCGGCGAGCAGGCGCCGGACGGGAACGGCACAGGCGCCGACGGAAGCCAGGTCGCGGGGTACGCCGCGGTCCGGCTGCTGGCCGACCGTGCGGCAGCCGTACGACCCGGATTCTCGGTGAACGAGACCAACGCTGGCGACGTCGCCCGGATCTGCCGTGCGCTCGACGGTATGCCGCTGGCCATCGAGCTGGCCGCTGCCCGGCTGCGCACGCTTTCCGCCGCCCAGCTCGCCGAGCGCCTCGATGCCCGGTTCCAGCTGCTCACCGGCGGCAGCCGGACGGTGCCGCGGCACGAGACGCTGCGCGCGGTCGTGGACTGGACCTGGGAGCTGTTGTCCGGGCCGGAGCAGGTTCTCGCCAGGCGGCTCGCCACCTTCCCGGCCGGGGCCACGCTCGCGGCGGCGGAACAGGTGTGCCAGGACGGCGCGCTGCCCGCGGACGCCGTGCTGCCCGCGATCTTCGGCTTGGTGGAGAAGTCGTTCCTCACCGTGGCCGAGGATGACGAGCCGCGGTACCGGATGCTGGAGACGATCCGGGCATACTGCTCGGAGCGCCTCGCCGAAACGGGGGAAGAGGACCAGGTGCGCCGGGCGTTCGCCGGGTACTTCCTGCGGCTGGCCGAGACGGGCGATCCCATGCTGCGCAGCGCCGGCCAGCAGACCTGGATGCGACGGCTGACCGCGGAGCAGGACAACATGTACGCGGCGCTGCGCTGGGCGGTCGAACACCGCGACGTGGAGCTGGCGCTGCGGTTCGGGCAGTCGCTGAGCTGGTTCTGGCTGCTGCGCGGGCAGCGCCGCGAGGCCGGCACGATGGCCGGGGAGATCCTGGCGGTCAGCGCACCCGCCGCCGGCGCCGAGCGCGTCATCGCCGCGGTGCACGCCCGGGCCGTGTGCGCGCTGACCATGGTCAACTTCTCCTGGGACTTCAACGCGGCCAGGGAGCCACTCGCGGACGTGGAGTACCTGATCACCGTGGGGGCGGACGCCGGCGATGAGGCAGACGACGGCCGCCCGCCGCATCCGTTGGTGATCGTCGGGGCCGCGATGCTCGCGCTGTATGAGAAGCAGGATCCGGACCTGGCGCTGGGGCTGCTCTCCGCGCATTTCGACTCGCCGGACCCGTGGATCCGGGCAGGTGCCCGGCTCATGTCCGCGTTCTACTCGATGGCCCTGGGCCGCCTGGACGACGTGACCCGGTGGTGTGCCGAGGGGCTCGCCGGATTCGAGGCGCTCGGCGACCGCTGGGGCACCGCGCTGGCGTGCGCCGGCCAGGCCGAGCTTGCCATGCTCGACGGGGATCACGTCCGGGCGATCGCCGCCCTGGAGCGGGCCGTGGAGCTGAGCGGAGCGCTGACCGACTGGGAAGACACCGCGCAGATGTATGCCACGCTGGCCAAGTCCCGCAGCCGGATGGGGGACTACGAGGGCGCGCTCGCCGATATGGCCCGGGCGCAACGGGCCGGCCGCGAGCAGGGCGAGTCAGAGAGCGACCTGTGGATCAGCTACATCCAGGCCGAACTCGCCTGGCTGCGCGGTGACCTGGCCGAGTGCGCCCGGATCAGCAGCGAGCTTGATGCCCTGATGGCCAGCAAGGGCTCTGCGATGATCTGGTCGTTCCGTGCGCAGGCCATCAACAGGGAGGCGCTGGCGAGCATCCGCATCGGGAACGTCAGCGCCGGGCGGGCCAGGCTGGCCGAGGCGCTCCGGCTGGCGGCCGACAGCCAGGACCTGGCGGCCGTCGCGATCGTGGTCGATGGCATCGCCGCGGCCATGCTGTGGACCGGCACCGGCCGGTCCAGCGCGGAGCGGGCCGCGATCCTGCTCGGCGCCGCGCACTCGATCCGTGGCGCCTTCGACCACAGCAGCCTGGACGCCCCGGAGGCCAGGGCCACCACCCGCGAACGACTGGGCGAGGCGGACTTCGATGCCGCCTACCAGCGCGGCCGCAACATGGCCCGGGACAAGGCGCTCGCGCTGGCGGAAGGCTGGTTTCAGCCTTCCGCCAGCGCGTGACCCCAGGCGACGGGGTCGCTCCCCCGGGCCAGCATGGCCCCGGCCCGGTGACGGAGGAACCGGGCCGCAGGCCAGCGCGGGGGTTCCGGGCCGTGGGGTTCGGGGGCTTGCCCCCGGGGCGGCGGAGTGCTCCCCTGGGCCAGCACGGCTACTCAGGTCCGGCGGCGGTAGGCGCGCACGGCGAGCGGCGCGAATACCACGAAGATGCCCAGCGCCCACAGCAGCGAGTGCAAGGCCGGCGTGGTGACCGGCCCGCCGGTCAGCAGGCCGCGCTCCGCGGTGGTGAGATCGGTCATCGGGTTGACCTTCACGAACGCCTGCAGCCACCCCGGCATGGTCCCGGCCTGCACCAGCAGGTTGCTGCCGAAGACCAGCGGGAAGAAGGCGAGGAAACCGAACATCTGCACCCCCATGGGGGTCTTGACGAGCATCCCTATGAGCGCCGACACCCAGCACATGGCCAGGGCGAAGGTGAGCAGCAGCAGGCACGCCGCGACGGCCGACACCGGGCTGGTCCCGATGCGGAAGCCCAGCAACAGCCCGAAGCCGAGGGTGATCGCCACCGAGATCATGTAGCGCACCATGTCACCGAGGACGGCACCGCCCAACGGCGCCCAGCGGGCGATCGGCAGCGTGCGGAACCGGTCGAACACTCCTCCCTGGATGTCCTGGTTGAGCATCAGGCCGGTGCCCAGGGTGGCGAACACCACGGTCATCACCAGCAGCCCGGGCAGGGCGTATTGCAGGTAGGCGTGGGTGCCACCGGCGATCGCGCCGCCGAACACGTACGTGAACAGCAGCAGGAACATGATCGGCTGCAGGCTCAGGCCGACGAGGTCCTCCATGTTGGTCCTGATCTTCAGCACGCTCCGCCAGGTCAGGGTGAAGGCGTGGCGCAGCCCGGTCAGCGGGTTGAGCCGGGGCGCTGGCTCGGCGAAGGGCAGGGTTGCCGTGGTCACCGTGGGCTCCTCTCCAGTTCTCGGGTCTTGCCGTTGCCGTCGTCGTTCTCGCTGTCCGCCGGATCCCGGCCGGTGAGGGCGAGGAATACCTCGTCCAGGCTGGCCTTGCGCAGGGTGAACTCGGCGAGTTCAACGCGCGCCTCGTCGAGTTCGCGGATGATCGCCGGCAGCACGGCCGCGTCGGCCACCGGGACGCGCACCAGGCCCGACGCGGCGTCGACGTCAGGTACGGAACCGGTCCGGTTCGCGAGCACCGCCGCGGCCACCTCCAGCAGGCTCCGGTCGGCCGGTTCCACCTCGAGCACCTGCCCGCCGGACTTGTCCTTCAGCTCGTCGGGCGTTCCGGTGGCGATCACCTTGCCGTGGTCGATCACCACGATGTCGTGGGCCAACTGGTCCGCCTCGTCCAGGTACTGCGTGGTGAGCAGCACGGTGACGCCGTCGCCGACCAGGGTGCGGACGATGTCCCACACGTCGCTGCGGCTGCGCGGGTCCAGCCCCGTGGTCGGCTCGTCCAGGTACAGCACCCTGGGCCGGCCGACCAGGCTGGCGGCCAGGTCCAGCCGCCGCCGCATGCCGCCGGAGTAGGTCTTGACCGGCCGCCCGGCCGCCTCGGCGAGGTCGAACCGCTCCAGCAGCTCACCGGCCCGGACGCGGGCCTGCCGGCGGGGCTGGCCCAGCAGCCGCCCGATCATGATGAGGTTGTTGGTCCCGGACAGCCCCTCGTCCACCGAGGCGTACTGGCCGGTGAGGCCGATGAGCTGGCGCACCTGGTGGGCCTGGCGCGCGACGTCGTAGCCGCACACCCGGGCCTGCCCGCCGTCGGCGCGGAGCAGGGTGGCCAGGATCCGGACAGCCGTCGTCTTGCCAGCGCCGTTGGGCCCGAGCACGCCAAGCACGGTGCCCTGCCGGGCCACCAGGTCCACCCCGGCCAGCGCGGTGGTCTTGCCGAAGTGCTTGACCAGGCCACTTGCCTCTATCGCGTTGGTCATGGTGTCCCTCTTCCGTCGTGACACCTTCATCGTGCGCGATGCCGCTGACAGGGCCCGCACCGCGCGCTGTCAGCCCGCTGCCAGGCACCGCACAGATCCCTGCTCACACGGCTCACGGCGGTGCTGTGCCCCGGGCCTGACATCGCGGCCGGGCCGGTGCATACTCGATCTTGCCGAGTTGGGGACGTCAGGGGGCGAGGGGTTGTGGGCCTGTTCAAGCGGAAGTCGGAGGAGCCCGCCGAGGGCGGGCCGGTCTCCGACCGGATGGCGCTCGCCCGGCAGTGGCAGGAGCAGGCCAAGCAGATGCAAGCCCAGGCCATGCAGGTCCAGGCCCAGGCCATGCAGCAGGCCGCGGCGCTGCAGCACGCCACGGCGCAGGGCTCGCAGACCGGGTCCACGGCCCAGGTAGGGTCCATGACCTGGGCCCGTCAGGCCCTGGCGATCCTGGCACCGCCGCAGCCAGGGTTCGTCAAGCGCTGCAGCTGCGCGGTGTGCGGCGCGCCGAAGAAGCTGCCGACGGTCACGGCCTATGTGTACTGCGACTACTGCGCTTCGCTCATCGACTACGACCTGCGCCGGGCGGGCGAGGGGGACAGCGCGCCCGATCCGGCCTACGCCGCGACGGTGAACAGCACCCAGGCCGCCGCGCGGCAGGCTGCCGCCGCCGGCGACCGGGATGCCTACCGTGGCCTGCAGCGGCAGGTATTCGAGGCGTACGTCGCCGGGGTGCCGATGGCCGTCTCGCACCGGGCCAGGAACGACCGCGGCTACCGGGACGCTTATGTCGGCTATATGGCCGAGGCCGCCACGGCGCGCGCCTTCGACCCGGCGTACCAGGCGCTGGAAGCCGAGATGCGGCAGCGGGTCACGGGCCTGCAATACAGCGGGAACATGATGTCACCGACGGTGGCGCCGGATTCCTTCTGGCCGATGGTCGACACGATGGAGAAACAGCTCGCGGCCAGCAAGGTGCTCTACCGGTCGGCCGGGCTGGCGGAGCTTGACCCCGACCACGCCGAGCACCTGACCGGGAAGCTTGGCTGGTCCGGCTTTTGCCAGGGCTGGCTGGGCATGCTCCCGGCGGAGGCGGCCACGCAGTTGCTCGACCGGGCCGGCCTGACGAACGAGTACGTGCCAGTCGAGGCGGCGGACGGCCAGCCGCGCCACTGCGGCGGCTGCGGCGCGGAGTTCAGCGCATTGCCCGGTGCCACGGCCATCATCTGTGAGGGTTGCGGCCGCACGATGGACCTGGGCAGCGCCGAGATCCCCTGCGCGTCGTGCGGCGCCGTCATGACCCTCCCGGCGGGGGCCGACCGTACGGCATGCCCGTTTTGCCAATCGCAGGTGGAGCGAGCCGGCCTGCGCTGATCAGCCCGCCCCGGCGGGCGCCGCCTGCGTCTCGGCAAGGCCGCCGGCGTAGAACCGGCGGGCCGCGTCGATCAGCTCGCCGAGGGGCGGCCACCACGGGCCGTGCTCCAGGGACCGCAGCGCATCGAGCACACGCCCGGCCCCGCCTGCGCCATCGCCTGCCCCCGCGACCACGACCCGGCGCGGCCTGGCGGCCCGCAACGGGCCGAGGTACAGGTCCTGGCCCATGCCGTCGGCCAGCGCGCCGGCCACCACCAGGTAGTAGTCGGGCAGCTCGAACCGCTTGTCCCGCCATGCGGCCAGCGCTTCCGCGGCGTGCTCCTCGAAGGCGGCCGCGCCGCCGGGCCCGCTGCCCACGTCCCACATCGCCCGCCAGGCGGCCGCGACGTCGGCCAGCGGGTCGTCGGGCACGATCACATAGGCCGATTGCCGCCGGGCCGCCTCGTGCATCGCCAGCGCGCCCGCCTGCCATGCGGGACGCGGCTGCGCTCCGTCCTGCTGGCGGGCATTGGGAGCGCGCGCGATCGAGACGTTCCCTGACCGGCCCAGCTCGGCAAGCAGCCCCTCGCCCACGTCGCCGACCAGGACCACCATGGTGGAAGATTCACGCCGCATCGGCTTGATACTAGGGGCCCGCGCGACGGCCCCGGCTAGGCCAGGGCGGCCTCGTCGTAGCTGGCCAGCGACGGGGGCATCTCAGGGAACAGGTCCCGTTCCTGCGCCCACTCCTGGGTCGCGGCGAAGATCTCCCTGGTGTAGGACAGGAACACGACCCGCTCGCCGGTGCCGAAGGCCCGCACGTCCACCTGGTCGCGGTATTTCTCCGGCACGGCCCGCAGGTGGTAGTGCTTGTACGCCTCGGGACGCAGATCGATCTCCTGCTGCGCCCGGCGCAGGGCGGCGAGGTACTTCTCGATGTCGGACTTGCTGACGTCGCTCCGGCTGACCAGGAACCCGATCATGAACGTGGCGTCGAGTACCTTGCGGAACCCGAAGGCCTCGGCGACGTAGAGCGGCACCCCCCACATCGTGCCGGCCGGGACCTGCCGGTCAAGCAGGGCGTCAAGGCGCTCGTTGGGCGGGCCCTGGAAGCTGAGGCTGACCTGGCCGGGGTCGAGCACCGCCTCGAGCGCCTGCAGGGTGGCGAAGTGGCTCCCCGAGTGGTAGCCGACCCCCACCGGCACCCCGGCAAGGTCTTCGGGACGGCGGATCGGTGACTCCGGCGGCACCATGATGGCGCACGGCGCCACCGAGTACGCGCTGGTCACCAGTTGCCCGGCCCCGCCGCTCGCGGCCACGTTCGTGGCCCAGTGGCACGCACAGCTCACGTCGGCGCCGTCGCGCCCGGCACCGAAGGTCTCGAACGCGCCGGTCTTGATCTCCCCGGCGTCGTCGCGGCGCGTGGCATGGATGCCGTAGTCACCCTCGGGCAGGAAGGTGTACTCCAGGCCTTCGGCCGCGAAGTAGCCGCGTTCCTCGGCGACCCACTCCTGCAGCCGGCCATGGGGCAGGATCCTCAACGTCATCCCCGGTCTCCTTTTCGTGGCGCGCGCCTTCGCCCCTCGACGGTACGCCGCTCCGCTGGCGGAATTCCAGGCCGGGCACGGTGCGCTGACCGGCCCTTGATGCTTAGAGTCGGCAGAAGGGGCGCTTCGCGCCCCGCCGCCCGTGACCGGTCCGCGCCGGGCGGCAGGCGCATCCGGAAGGACGTGGTCGCATGCCCGAGCCCGCGACGGCACCGCCGCCCTCGGCCCAGGTGCCCCCCGCCGAACTGCCCGCCTCGGTTCGCGAGGCGGGGCTGGCGAACTGGATCCGCGAGCCGCTCGACGACGCGGTGGACCGCAGGCGCCGCATCATCGTGCCGCCGGCCGTGGCGACCATGGGCACGCCGCTGAGCGGCTGCCAGGGATCCCTGATGGCGCAGGCGCGCGGCCCGGATGCGCTGGTCATGATGGGCGACAACCCGGCGCTGCCGGCGATGCCCGAGCGTCCGGCGCTGAAGGACTTCTTCGCTCTGCGGCTCAGCAAGACCGGCACCAACCACATGCTGCAAAGCGCCACGCTGGCGCGCGAGCACGGGCTCGATGAAAAGGTGATCATGGCGTGCCTGGTGCACGACATCGCCATCGCGGGGCTGATCTCGGCCAATCACGGTTACTGGGGCGCGCAGATGGTCGCCCCCTACGTCGATGAGGAGGTGGCGTGGGCGATCCAGAAGCACGAGGCGCTGCGCTACTTCGCCGACGAGTCGGCGGGATACAGCTATCCGCAGGCGTACATCGAGTACTTCGGCCCGGACTACCGCCCGCCCGCCTACCTCTGCCGTGAGGCCGAGGAGGCCCGCAAGCACCGCTGGTACATGACATCGCGGCTGATCACACTCAACGACATCTACTCGTTCGACCCCAACGCGGTCGTGGACTTCAGCGAGTTCGAGGACGTGATCGGCCGCAACTTCCGCCAGCCCGCGGAGGGGCTTGGGTTCGACGGCTCCCCCGTGGCGCACATGTGGCGGACGATGATCTGGCCGAACAACTTCCTGTGACCGGCCCGCGGCCGCCCGGTGACCCGGCTCAGTAGCCCGGCGGCGCGGGGAAGCCGCCGACCGCGTTCTCGAACGCCCGTGCCACGCGCAGGCAGACGCCGTCCGCGAGGTGCCGGCCGACGATCATCAGGCCGGCCGGCAGCCCGTCGGAGAGCCCGGCCGGCACGGTCGTCGCGGGGTGCCCGGTGACGTCGAACGGCGCCGTGTTGGCGATCATCTCCAGCGACCGGGCGAGCTTCTCCGCACGGCTGGCATCGGCGGCCGGGAGCGGTGACGCCACGATCGGCAGCGTCGGCATGACCAGGACGTCCGCGTCGGCCAGGGCCGCGTCGTAGGCGGCGGCCAGTTCCAGGGCAAGGTTCCTGGCCATCGCGTAGTGCCGCCCGTCACCACGGTCGATGGCGTACCGGCCGCACAGCATCGTCAGCTTCAGCGACTCCGACATCTGCGCGCCGTGCTCCCGGCGGCCCCGGGCGTAGTGCCCGATCAGTTCCGGGTCGTACAGGCCCGGGGCGTTCATCCCGTACCCGTTGCCGTCGATCATCTGGCTGGTCGCCCCGTCGGTGGCGATGACGCTCCACACGTGCAGCCCGTCACGGTGCCACGGCAGGCTGATCTCG
The DNA here is from genome assembly GCA_963726415.1 of uncultured Actinomycetes bacterium. GTDB lineage: Bacteria > Actinomycetota > Actinomycetes > Streptosporangiales > Streptosporangiaceae > DASXKD01. The sequence continues at coordinate 223,584 of CAVSCM010000031.1, read as the reverse complement.
TGGACGCTCCCGCCGGCCGTCTCCAGGGTGCGGATGGCGGCACGGACGGCCTCGTCGACGCCGGGCTGCGACAGGCCGGGGATGCCGAAGCCCTCCGACACGACGGCGATACGCAGCCCGGCGGCGCCCGCCTCCAGGCCGGTGAGGAAGTCCGCTGGCAGGTGTTCGGCCCGCTGGCGGGGGTCGAGCCCGTCCCGGCCGGCGAGCACGCCGAGCATGAGCGCCCCGTCGTGCACGGTGCGGGTGATCGGGCCGAGGTGGTCAATGGTGTTCTCGATCGGGAACGCGCCGGTGTAGGGCACCAGGCCGTGCGTGGGCTTGTGCCCCACGGTGCCGCAGTAGGCGCTGGGAATCCGGACCGAGCCGCCCTGGTCGCCGCCGAGTGCCATGTCGGCATGGCGCGCGGCGACAAGCGCGGCGCTGCCGCTGGAGGACCCGCCCGCCGATCTGCTGCGGTCCCAGGGGTTGTGCACCGGGCCGGTCCGCGACGTGTGGCTGCCCCCGGAGAAGCACAGGTCCTCGCATACGGCCTTGCCGGTGATCGTCGCCCCGGCGTCAAGAAGCCGGGTCACCACGGTGGCGTCCCGCCGCGGCACGAACCCCTCAAGCGTGGCGGACCCGTTCATCATCGGCAGGCCGGCCACCTCGATGTTGTCCTTGATCGCGACCCGCCGACCGGCCAGCGGCCCGTCCCCCGCCGTCCGCAGTTCGGTGGTCACATACCAGGCGCCCAGTTCGTTCTCGGTCGCCTCCGGCCACCGGTAGGGCCGGTCCGGCGGCTCGGGCCGGCTCGCCTCGTACAGGCGCTCGACCTCGTCATAGGACGCCACCGCGCCGGCGATGATCTCACGGAACTGCTCGATGTCACCGGGGCCCAGGCCGAGCCGGTACCGGCCCGCGATCGCGGCAAGATCCTCGTTGGTGGGCGGCGTCAGGGCCATGGCAACCTCCTGCGGCAGTCACGGGGCGGGCCTGTGGCAGCCTAACGCGGCCCTCCTGGGCTCAGCCCCGATAGGCGACGGTGGCGATCGCCCGCTCAGCCGACCGCGGCGCGTCGATTAGCGCAGCTGCGCCAGCAGTTCGCCGTACGCATTGAGGTAGCGGTCCACGTCCGCGCGGGTCGCCGGTACGCAAGCCGTGGGCCCCGCGCCGGGCAGGGCTTCCCAGATGCCGCGGTTGGCCAGCCAGATCCGGATCAGCCGGGTGAGCATGTCGTCGGTCAGCGCATAGGCCTGTGCGCCGGTGCGGGGCCTGGGCCCGTACCACTGGCCGCTGCGGGGCCCCAGCCGGATCGCGGTCCACGGCAGGCCGGCCGCGCGGATCGCCGCCTCGATTCCGTCGGCCAACTGGCCGCCCAGCGCCGAGGTGTGCGCGTAGGCACCGGGGACCAGCACCTCGGTGAGAGCCGCCACGGCGGCCGCCGCCGACAGCGGGTTGCCGAACAGGGTGCCGCCGGTGGCGACGTGGTGCTTCACGTCCAGTTGCTCACCCAGTTCGGCGGTGACCCCGTAGGCGCCCATCGGCAGCCCACCGGCCACCGCCTTGCCGATCGTGACGATGTCGGGGTTCAGGTGCCACATCCCGGTGGCGCCGCCTTCGCCCACCACATGGGTGTGGGTCTCGTCGAGCGCCAGCAGCGTGCCGTGCCGGCGGGTCTCCTCGCGCAGCGCCGCATGCCAGCCTGGCTCGGGCAGCAGCAGGTGGATGTTGTTGCTCATCGCGGGCTCGGTGAGCACCAGGGCGACATCCCCCGGCTCCAGCGCGGCCCGCAGCGAGCCGGGGTCGTTGAACTGGGCGATACGGACCCGGCCGGTGACCCCCTTGGACAGGCCGCGCTCCAGGGCGGCGACCTGCTCCCCATCGAAGTCCACCAGGCCCTCCTCGAAGTGGCCGTGGTAGTGCCCCTGGAACAGCACGATCACCTCGCGGCCGGTGACGCTGCGCGCCAGCCGGATCGCCTCGGTGTTGGCCTGGGTGGCGGACAGCGTGAACTGCCATCGGCCGACCGGATAGCGGCGGGCGAGTTCCTCGGCCACCACCACCGACTCCTCGGTGGGCAGCAGAAACTGGGTGGACCGCGCCGCCCGCGCCTGGACCGCGGCCACGATGGCCGGGTTCGCGTGGCCGCAGAACATCGCCATGTCGGAAGCGTTGAAGTCGACGTAGCCGAACCCGTCGACGTCGGTGAACCCGGGGCCGTGGCCGTGGTCGATGTAGACCAGCTGGTCGTCGTGGAAAGCCATCCAGACCATCGGCACGCCGTTGGGCATGTGCTTGCGCGCCCGGGCGATGATGGCCCGCGACCGGGGTCTGGCCTCCTGGAACCGCGCCACCTCCCTGGCGTGCAGCTCGCCGATCCTGGCCTGGTCAAGGTCGCCGTGTGCGGTCATAGCACGATGCTAGAACCGGCCGCGTCACGGCGGCGAAACGCCTTGCGCGCGGATTTATAATTCGGCGTAGATGGGCCGCCTGGAGGCAGCCCGTGGGGAAGGAGTCAGCGGTGGAGCAGACGAACGGGTTCTGGGCAGGTGCCATCGCCGTTGCCGCGGCTCCGGTCGCCATAGCCGCCGGGATCGCCAAGGGCTCCTACGATGCCGCGAGCGGCTCGGGCTCGTTTGACGCAGGCTTCCATGCGGCGGCGGACCCGGTCATCGCGACGGCGCGGAAATTCGGCACAGACCACCAGGAGACGATCACGAGGGGCGTGATCGGTGGCGCCGCGACCGCCGTCGGCGCCCGAATCGTCGGCGAGAGCCTCAAGGTGATCCTCCGCCGGTAGCCCGCCCTGCGCAGGCAGCCGGCTTACCGCCAGCGGTCAGCCGCCGGGCACGGCCGCCCGGGCGGTGAAGGACAGGGCCAGGTCGTGCAGGGCCTGGGCGGTGCCAAGGGCGGTGTCGACCGCCAGCAGCCTGGGCTCCTCCTCGCCCGCCAGCACCGCGTTGATGTGCCTGATCGCCGCGGTGAACGAGGGCTCCCCCACCGTGGCGGGGTGGCTGGCGGGCTCGGAACGCGGCGCGATGACCTGGTAGCTGTCCGCCGGGCCGGGGTGGAACGGGTTGCTCAGCACGATCCGGCCAGCGGTGCCTTCCAGGCTGCTGTAGGTGTCGTAAGCACGGCCAAGGCCGCAGGACAGGTGCAGCCGCCGGCCCTCCGGGTATTCGAGCACCCCCCAGGTGTCCACGTCGACGCCGTCACCACCCCAGGTCGCGCCTGCCCAGGCCGTCTCGTGCTGGACGCCGAAGAACTCGGCAGCGAGCCGGATCGGGTAGCAGCCGACGTCGTTGAGCGCGCCGCCTTCCAGTTCCCGTGAGTACCTGATGTTGCCCGGGTTGCTGAGCTGGAAGTGGAAGTTGGACTTGATCTCCATCAACTCGCCGATCGCCCCACCGGCTATCAGGTCCCTGACCTGAGCGATCTGGCGGTGGAACGGGAAGACGAACGCCTCCCACAGCAGTGTGCCGGTCTGCCATGCGGCGTCGAGCACCCGGACGGTGTCCGGGAGGTTCCCGCAGAGTGGCTTTTCGCACAGCACCGGCCTGCCCGCGGCCAGGGCGCGCAGCGTCCATGGGGCGTGCAGGGAATTGGGCAGCGGAATGTACAGGGCGTCGATGCCCGGGTCGTCGATCAGGTTCTGGTACCCGCCGATGGCACGGCCGACGCCGTTGTCCCTGGCGTACTGCGCGGCCCGGCCGGCGTCCCGCCCGGCCACCGCCGCGGCGGTGCCGCCGGCCTCGCGGAGCCCGGGCAGGAACTGGGCCCGGGCGATGTTGGCCGTGCCGAGGATGCCCCAGCGCACCTTGCTCATGTGCCCTCCCTCGCGGGCGCTGCACCGTCGAGCGGGAGGCTCACCCAGCGCCGCTCGTGATGGGAGAGTTCCACGGCGTTGATCACCTGCTGCACCCACAGTCCGTCGGCGAAGTTGCCCTCGTTCCCGGGCAGTTCGCCGAGCACCTCGCTGGCGAAGTTCGCGGTGAGGTTGGCGTAGTAGAGCGTCCGCCACGACTCCCGCGGGTGCCCGCCCGGAGGGTAGTAGCGCGCCGGGACCTCGATCTCGCGGAACTCCACCTCGTCGGGCGAGGCGACGTGCAGCGTCTCGCAGATGCCGCGTTCCTCGACCAGCCTGGCGATGGCGGCACCCTCGCTGCCGTACACCCGGACCTCGATGCCCGGGTAGTTCCCCACCGTGACGAAGCTGCTCTGCACCGAGCAGATGGCGCCGCTGGCGAACTCGCCGATGAAGATGTCCCCGTCGTCGATGTTGAACCGGGCCATGGCGCCGGTGCTGGCGGCGATCCGCTCCGGGACGAAGTTGCGCAGCACGCCGACCACCGCGGTCAGGTCGGAGTCCATGAACCAGTGGCCGATGTCGATGACCGGGGCGCCGTACCCCTCCAGCGAGGCCACCTGGATCCGGCCGTCACCGGCATGCTCGCGGCCGCGCAACGGCGTCTGCGGGCGCAGCCACTGCGAGTTCTGCTCGTAGGCGTTGAAGATGAACGGCGTGCCCAGGTCGCCACGGGCGATCATGTCGTGCATGTAGCGGACCGCCGGGCTGTACCGGAACGTGAAGCCCACCTTGGTCTTCAGGCCCCGCTGCGCCGCCATCGCCGCCACCCGGGCGACGTCGTGATGGTCGTGGGCAACGGGCTTCTCGCTGAGCACGTGCTTGCCGGCCTCGATGGCGGCGCAGTTGATCTCGAAGTGCTCGCTGTCCCTGGTGACCACGTCGATGATGTCGATGTCGTCGCGCTTGAGAAGTTCGGTGTAGTCGCCGGTGGCCACGTCCGCGCCGTAGGTCTGCGCCGCGGCCGCGGCCCGCTGCGGGTCGATGTCGCATACGCCGACGATCCGGCAGCGCTCGTCCCTGGCCCAGCCGGGCAGGTGCGCCCAGTTGGCCCAGCGGCCCGCCCCGATCACGCCTATGCCGAGTCGCTTGCCTGCCATTGCGGTGACCCTTCCACCTCGTCGTGCCGCAGGCAGCGGGACAGTCGCCCCGGCCCGCTGATCTCGATTAGTTCGGTCTCCCAGGACAGGCACTCCTGCGTCGCGAGCCGGCACCGGGGGGCGAACCGGCAGCCGCCCGGCACGTCGATGAGGCTCGGCGGCGAACCGGTGATGCTCCGCAGCTGGCCGCGCTGCTCACCCTGCGGCACCGCGTCGAGCAGGGCCCGGGTGTAGGGGTGCCGCGGTGTGGTGATGACGTCGGCGGCCGGCCCCTCCTCCACCACCTGTCCCGCGTACATGACGAGGATCCGGTCGCACACCTCGCTGATCACCGCGAGGTCGTGGCTGACCAGGATCATGCTCATGCCGGTGTCCTGCTGCAGGTCAAGCAGCAGGCTCAGGATCTGGTCCTGGATGATGACGTCGAGCGAGGTGGTGGGCTCGTCGGCGAGCAGCAGCCGGGGCGAGGAGGCCAGCGCGATCGCGATCAGCGCGCGCTGCAGCATGCCCCCGCTGAACTGGAAGGGGTAGTCGCGCATCCGCTGCTGCGGTGCCGGGATGCCCACCCGCCGCAGCAGGCTGACCGCGCGCGAGCGGGCCTCGCCGGTGGATACCTTCGCATGCGCCTGAACGGCCTCGATGACCTGATCGCCGACGTTGACCACCGGGTTCAGCGCGGTCATCGGGTCCTGGAAGATCATCGCCAGCTGGCTGCCGCGCAGCGCCTGCAATTCGGACTGGCGGGCATTGACGATGTTCCTGTCGCCGTGCGGGTGATAGATCACCTCGCCGCTGATGTGGGTCATGCCGGCCGGCATCAGGCCCACGATCGTCCGGCAGGTGACCGACTTGCCCGAGCCGCTCTCGCCGACGATGCCGACGATCTCGGCCTCGCCGACGGTGAACGACACCCCGTCCACCGCCCGCACCACTCCCTGGTCGGTGGCCAGGTAGCTGCGCAGGTCCCGGACGGTGAGCAGCGGCGTCGTCACCGGTCACCCGGCCGCAGCAGGTCGGCGAGCCCGTCGCCGATCAGGCTGAACGCGATGCCCACGAACACGACCGCCAATCCCGGGATGGTGGCCAGCCACCAGGAGGACAGGATGTAGTTCTGGCCGTCGGAGATCATCGTCCCCCACTCGGGGGAGGGCGGCTGGGCGCCGAGCCCGAGGAACCCCAGCGATGCCGCGAGGATGATGTTGCCGACCGCGTCCACCATCGAGAAGACGATCACCGCGGACGCGGTGTTCGGCAGGATGTGCCGGAACATCACCCGCAGGTGCCCGTAGCCGAGGGCGCGTGCGGCCAGCACGTACTGCTGCCGCTTGGCGACCACGGTCTGGGCGCGCATGATCCGGGCGTAGGCGACCCAGCTGGTGATCCAGATCGCCACGAACATGTTGAAGATGCTCGGCCCGAGCATGGCGATGATCGCGATGACAAGGACGAGGAACGGGAAGGCGAAGAACAGGTCCACCAGGCGCATCAGGATGCTGTCCCAGCGGCCGCCCAGGTAGCCGGCGACCAGCCCGTAGGCCGTGCCGCCGACCAGGGTGACGATGGTCGCGCCGAAAGCGATCGCGAGATCGATGCGGCCGCCGTAGAGGATCCGGGACAGCACGTCGCGGCCGAACTGGTCGGTGCCGAGCAGGTGGTCTGGTGTCAGCGGCGGGGCGAGCGGGTGCAGCGCGTCGATGGTGTTGGGCGACTGGCTGACCAGGATCGGCGCGAGCGTGATCGCGGCTATCGCGAGGAACAGCATGGCCAGCCCCACGATCAGCGTGAGCCGGCGGCGCACCGCGCTGCGCCGCCGCGCCGAGGCGCGGGTCGCGGCCTTCATCAGCAGTTCCGAGGGGCTGGCCGCCCATCCCGCGCTCATGTCCCGATCTCCTGGCCGACCCGGGGGTCCAGCGCGGCCTGGACCACATCGGTGAGCAGGTTGATGCCGACGATGAGCACCGCGAAGACCAGGGTGACCCCCTGCACGACCGGGTAGTCGCGGTCGGTGACCGAGTTGACCAGCAGCGTGCCCAGGCCGGGCAGCGAGAAGACGTTCTCCACCAGGACCGTGCCGCTGATCAGGTAGGCGAGGTTGACGCCGTACACGGCGACGACCGCGAGCACCGCGTTGCGGAACACGTGCCGCCGCAGCACCTGGCTCCAGGCGATGCCCTTCATCTGGGCGGTGTCCACGAACTCGGCGCGCAGCGTGGTGATGGTCGAGGTGCGCAGGCTGCGGACCAGCACGGTGGAGAAGCTCAGGGCGATGGTGAGCGCGGGCAGGAACAGGTAGTAGAGGTGGCCGATCAGGCCCGAGCCGAAGCCGCTGATCGGGAAGACCGGCAGGTGCACGCTGAAGATCAGGATGAAGATGATGCCGAGCCAGAACGCGGGCATCGCGAAGCTGAGCGTGAAGAAGACCCGCGACGCCTGGTCGACCGCCCGGCCCCTGCGCAGCCCGGCGAAGAACCCGATGGGCAGCGAGATGAGCGCGGCCAGCACGGCACTGTAGGCGATCAGGAACAGGGTCGGCGGGATGTGGTTCAAGATCACCCTGGTGGCCGGCTGCTGGTAGAAGTACGAGAATCCCAGGCTGCCGTGGAACAGGTGGTCCATGAACAGCTCGTACTGCGACCAGATGGGCCGGTTCAGGCCCAGGCCCGCGTCGATGGCCTGGGCCCGTGCGTGGGTGTAGCTGGTGCCGAGTATCGCCAGCGCCGGGTCGCCGGGGATCAGCCGGAGCAGGAAGAACGTGACCAGCGGTGATGCCGAACAGGACGATGACCACGTGCACCAGGCGCCGCGGCAGCGACCCGAACCGGCTCACGAACTGCCCGTCTTCCCGCGCCGCTAGTGCGAACTCACGGTAAGCGTCTCCAGGGACAGGTCATAGTTGCCGAGCGGGGTCGCGTGGAACCCGTGCACCCAGTCGCCCACCCCGTAGCGGTACGGGCTGTAGTCGATCACCATGAACGGCGACTGCGTGTAGACGGCCTGCTGCACCTGGTTGTAGAGCTGCTGGCGGGTCGCGCCGTTCAGTTCGCTGCGGGCCTGGTTGACGGCGTTGATGGTCGGCTTGTCACACCAGTAACTGCTGAACGCGTTGGCACCGCCCTGGCAGTCCGCGCCGAACGTCGCGACCTCGTCCGGGTCGATGATGTCGTTGGTCCAGTAGCGCTCGCCCATCTGCGAGTGGCCGCCGTCCTCCTTGCTGTAGGCGGTGAGCAGCTCGTAGGACTGGATGTTCACGGTGACGCCGACCGCGGCCAGTTCCTGCTTGATGACCACCGCCTCGGCCTGCCCGGCCACGTCGCCGCTGACCGTGATCAGGAAGGTGGTGAACCCGTGCGGGTAGCCCGCCTGGGCGAGCAGTTGCTTCGCCTTGGCCGGGTCGTACGGGTACGGCTTGATCGAGTTGTCCCAGTACTCCATCCGGTAGGGCATGAACGAGGAGCCCGGAACCGCGTGCCCCTGGTAGGCGAGCTGGACGATCGCGTTGCGGTTGATCGCGTAGTTCAGGGCCTGCCGGACCGCCAGCTTCTTGAGCGGGGCGTAGTGCTCGTCCAGCTGGATGAAGTCCACCCGGGTCGACGGGAAGAGCTGCACGTGCAGGTCCGGCGTCTTGTTGATCTCGCTGACCAGGTTGCTCGGCGGGTTCTCGATGACGTCGACCTTCTTGCTCTCCAGCTCGAGCACCCGGGTGTTGTCGTTGGGCACGATGAGGATCTTGACCTTGGAGATCTTGGGCCTGATGCCGTAGAAGTGCGGGTTGCGGGCCAGGTCCACCTCGCTGTCGGGGTTGTAGGAGGTGACCATGAACGGCCCGCTGCCGACCGGGTGCTGGAAGAATGCCGCGCCCTGCGCCTTGACCAGCTTCTCCGGGACCACCGAGTAGGCGTACATGGCGAGGTCGGCCAGCAGCGGCGCGTGCGGCTGGGACAGGGTGATCACCACGGTGTGCGCGTCCGGGGCGGTGATCGTCTTGACCGGGGTCAGCAGGAATCCCCAGCCGCCCTTGAAGGCACGGGACCGCTGGATCGAGTAGACGACGTCGCTGGCGGTGAGCGGCATGCCGTTGGCGAACTTGGCGTTGGGCCGCAGGTGGAACGTGTAGGTGAGCCCCTTGTTCGAGATCGTCCAGGACGTGGCGAGGTCGGGGAGCAGCCCGGTGCCGGTCGCGTTCGGCTGGAGCAGGCGGCTGTAGAGGTTCTGGTCCAGCCAGATCGACTCGTTCACCGAGTTGGCCTCGGGGTCGAGCGTGTCGACCTTGACTGCGTTGGCGATCGTCAGCGTGCTCAGCGTGCCGGAGCCCTGGGTGCCGTTGGAACCGCTGCTGCTGGAACTACTGCCGCCGCAGGCGGTTGCGGTGAGTGCGAGCGCGACCACACCAGCGCCCAGCAGGCGGGACCGGAAGCCTCGAGACATCTCCGCCTCATTTCGTCGATTGTCGACAAGTGGCACTACTGTAGAAACGAGCCGTCAAGGCGTCAACGGGTACGGGGGCATCTGAAACATGACTGGAATAAATCCGCCCCGCCTGGTAACGCTCACAGTATGGCAAAGTCAGCGGGGCGAACGAGGGCAACACGCCAGGCGTGCGCGCGGCCGGCGTGCCCTGCCCCGGCCTTGACGAGCGGCGGTCATGCCAGCGATAGTCGCTGACAGTCGACAATCGACCTTGAACCTGCGGAAACTCGATGGCAGATGATCAGTTGCGCGTCCTGATCGCCTCCCCGCTCGAGCCACAGCACGTGGCCCGGATCGAGGCGGCGGACCCCCGCGTGTCCGTGCTCTACGAGCCCGGCCTGCTGCCGGTGCCGCGTTACCCGGCGGACCACACCGGGGTGCCCCGCGACCTGTCCGCGGCCGGGCTTGATGCCTGGGCCGCCCTGCGCCGGCGGGCCGACGTGAGCTTCGACTTCGACTGGCAGGCGCCCGCGGACATGGTGGCCAACTGCCCGCGGCTGCGCTGGGTGCAGGGGACCAGTGCCGGGATCGGCGGGTTCCTTGACCGGACCGGGCTGGCCGGAACCGGGCTGGTCTTCACCACGGCGGCCGGGGTGCACGGCGTGCCGCTGGCCGAGTTCGCGCTGCTCGGCCTGCTGTACTTCGCCAAGGGCATGCCGGCCCTGGCCGGCGCCAAGGCGGCACGGCGCTGGCAGCGGTACGCGGGCAGCCAGGTGGCCGGCAGCCGCGCCCTGCTTGTCGGTCTCGGCGGCGCGGGCCGGGCGGTGGCCCGGCTGCTGGCCGCGGCCGGGGTGGAGGTATACGGCGCCGGGCGCCCCGGGCACCGCTACGACGTGCCGGGGGTGGCCTCGTATCTGGCCTCCGACCAGATGCACCAGGTGCTGCCCGAGATGGACGCGCTGGTACTGGCCTGCCCGCTGACCGAGCAGACGCGCGGGCTGATCGGCGCCACGGAGCTTGCGCTGATGCGGCAGGGCTCGGTGCTGGTGAACATCTCCCGCGGCCCCGTAGTCGATGAGGAGGCACTGGTGGACGCGCTGCGCGCCGGGCACCTCGGCGGCGCGTGCCTCGACGTGTTCGCCACCGAGCCGCTGCCCGCCGGCTCGCCGCTGTGGGACATGCCGAACGTGATCGTCTCCCCGCACTCGGCCGCCACGGTGGCCGCCGAGAACGGCCTGCTCACCGACCTGTTCATCGACAACCTGCAGCGCTGGCTGGCCGGGCGGCCGCTGCGCAACACCTACGACCGGGCGGCCGGTTACTGATCCGCCACCCCCGCCGCGAAGGAAAGAGAGGAAACCGAATATGACCGCAGACGAGGCCAGCACGGGGGGTTCCGGGGGCGGCATGCCGCCCCCGGCCGGCAAGGTGCGGGTCGCCGTGGTCGGCACGGGAAGCTGGGCCCAGCGGGCCCACATCCCGGGCTGGCAGCGGGACCCGCGGGCCGAGGTCGTCGCGCTCGCCGACGTCGACCCGGCGGCGCTTGCCACGGCGGCCAGCGAATTCGGCGTGCCGCGGGTGACGGCGGACTACACCGAACTGCTCGGCGACCCGGACATCGACGTGATCGACGTGGTCACCGGCAACCAGCCGCACTTCCAGGTGTCCTGGGATGCGCTGAACGCCGGCAAGCACGTGCTGTGCGAGAAGCCGGTGCACAACGACTACCGCAAGACCCGCCAGGCGGCGGCCCTCGCCGCCGAGCGCGGGCTGCGGACCAAGCTCGGCTTCACGTTCCGCTACGCCCCGGCGGTCCGGTACGCCAAGGAACTCATCGACTCGGGCTTTGTCGGCGAGCCGTTCATCTTCAACGGCTTCGAGCAGAACAGCCAGTGGCTCGACCCGGCCACGCCGCTGCGGCAGGTGGACCCGACGCCGACCCCGGCCAGATCGCCGTCTCCTCGATCGAGGGCTACGGCGCGCCGATCATCGACATCATGCACTGGTGGGTCGGCGCACCGCTGGCCTCGGTGGTCGGCACCATGCGCAACTTCGTGCCGGAGCGGATGATCCGCGACACCGGCCGGATGGCCAGGGCGAACATCGACGACGGGGACATGTGGATCGCCGAGTTCTCCTCCGGCGCGCTGGCCTCCATCCAGTCGTCGTACGTCACCGTCGGCAACTACCCCGGCATCGAGGCGCGGATCTACGGCTCGGCCGGCGCCATCATCGTGCGCCTGGTGGACGAGTTCGGCTGCTGTCAGACCATCAAGACCGCGCGCGGCGACGCGGTCGAGTTCACCGATGTGCAGATCCCGGACAGGTTCTTCCCGCCCGGCGGGCACTCCGGCGAGCCCTGGGAATACCTCTTCTACTCCAACCTGGTGGCCGACTTCCTGGACGAGATCTGCGACGACGACCGGGCGAGCCAGGGTGACTTCGCCCAGGGCGCCCTGGTGCAGGAGACCATCAACGCGTTCGAGGCGTCGTTCCGCTCCCGGGCGTGGACAAGCTTCCCGCTGGACGCTCAGTGAACGTGACCAGCAACGCCGGGCGCCTGGTGCGGCAGATCCTGGCCGGCGAGGTCTGGCCGCCGCTGGGCGACCGGCACGTCTACCGGACCGGGCCGGACGGCCAGGCCTTCGCCCTGCCGGGCATGGGCGGGATGACGCTGGGCGTGCACTGCGGCGACCCGGCGACCGGCTACGCCTCCGACCACCTCGAGCCCGGGGCCTCGGTGCGGCACCGCGACCCCGGGGCCAACATGGCGCTGCAGTTCCTGACCTGCGTCGGCAACGCGGTCCGCGTCGAGTCCGGCCCGGCCGCCGGGGCCGTGGGCCACGTCATCGGCCAGCACGCCTACGTGCTCGTGGACTTCGCCGCGCCGGTGGCCGAGCAGGTGACCACCGGCGACGCGGTGACCGTGACCGCGGTGGGCCAGGGGCTCGCGCTGCCCGGCCACCCCGCCATCGTGGTCAAGAACTGCGACCCCGGGCTGCTGGCCCGGATGCCCGGCGGCACCCGGCCGGACGGCCGGCTCGAGGTGCACGTGGCGGCCCGGATCCCGGCCGAGGCGGTGGGCGCCGGGGCGGGGATGGTGTCGGAGTACGCCAACACCGACCTGATGGGCGCCTACGCGGGCCTCGGCGAGGACCTGTCCCTGGGACTGGAGGGGCTGCGCATCGGCGACATCGTGGCGGTGTCCGACGCCGACCACCGGTTCGGCCGCGGCTACCGGCCGGGTTTCCTCACCATCGGCGTGATCTCCACCGGCCAGTGCATGCTGTTCGGCCACGGGCCGGGCCCCAGTTCGCTGATGAGCGGGCCGGAGGATGCGTTCGCGCTGGTGGACGACCCGGACGCGAACCTGGCCGCCTGGCTGCACGGCGACGCGGAGCCGGGCCAGTGAGCGCGGAACCCGGGGGCGGGCTCAACGCGGTCGCCGTCAACATGCTCGGGGTCGTCGAGCACCCGGCGCTCGGTGACACCCCGTACCGGGTGGATGCCGACGGGCACCCCTTCCTCCCGGCCGGGGACGGCGGCCTGGTTCTCGGCGTGCGACTCGGCGACCCGGTGTCCGCCGTGGCCGGGGACCACGTCGCCCCCGGTGCCTGCCTGGTGCATCCAGAGCCCGGCCGCGCGGTATGCCCTGGTCAGCTACGCGTGCATCGGCAACCCGGCCGAGGTGCGCACCGGCCGGGCCGCGGGCGCGCGGGGCGCGGTCATCGGCAAGCGCGGCGAGGACGGGCGGCTGATCACCGGCTTCCGGCAGGAGGACCTGGCCCGGATGCGGCCAGGTGATCACGTGACGGTACGAACCTGCGGGCAGGGCTGGCAGCACCCGCGCGTGCCGCCCGGGGTGATGGTGATGAACGCCGGTCCGGGGCTGCTGGACACCCTGCCCGTCACGTGGCCCGGCGATGGGCCGATGACCGTCGGCGTGCGTGCCATCCTGCCCAGCGAACTGGCCGGCAACGGCATCGGCAGGCCCGCCGCCGCCTGGGACCTGGACCTGCAGCTTCCCCCGGGCTCCGGCGGGCCCGCCGGTGACGCCCGGCCGCCGGGCGGCGACGTGCTGCTGCTCGGGGACCTGGTGGCGGTCACCGGCCTGGATGCCAGGCACAACATGGGCTACCGGAAGGGCTGGCTGACCATCGGCGTGGTCGTACACGGCACCAGCCCGCTGCCCGGGCATGGGCCCGGCATCACCCCGATCCTCACCGGACCGCTCGCCGTGCTTTCGGCGGTGGCAGATGTCACTGGTCACCGAGGTTTGACCGAATCGGGACTGGGGCTAAAGTGACGGACGACGAGCTCGATGTGGGAGGGCCCGATGGCGGAAACGCTTGAGCACGTCTCTCTTCCAGAGGCGGTGGGCAAGGCTCTCCGGCGCAGGATTCTGAACAATGAACTGCCCGCGGAAACCCGGTTGGTCGAGGCGAATCTGGCAGCCGAATTCGGGGTCAGCCGGGGCACCATCCGCGATGCCATGCGCAGCCTGCAAGCGGAGGGCCTGATCGCGATAGTCCCGCGCCGCTACAGCGTGGTGACCCGGATGTCGCCCGCCGACGCCGAAGACGTCTGCTTCGCCAGGTACGTCCTGGAAGACGGCAGTGTCCAGGCCGGTTTCGGGCCTGGCCGCAAGGAACTCGCCAGGGGCCTGCGGATGGCGATGCAGCACATGGCCGCCGCCGCCGTGACCGACGACATGGAGGCCCTGGTCGAAGGCGACACCCGTTTTCATGAACTGCTCATCAACCTTTCCGGGCGGCGCAGGCTGAAAGACCTGTGGGGCATGCTCAACAGCCAGATGGGCGCGGTGATGCGGGCAGCGATAGAACGCCAGGGCATTGACCTGTCCGAGGCCGTCCACCGGCACCGGCCCATTGTCGAGGCGGTGGAAGAAGGGGACCTGGACCGGCTCCGCGCCGAAATCCACGGCCACTATCTGACCGGGTTTCCCCAGCACGAACCGAGATGAGCCGTGGACATCGGTGGTGACGCTGGCCGGCCGCTGGCGTAAGGCATTCAGCCAGACGCAGTGGGGTTCGGCGCAACGGCCCGGGCGGCGAAGTAGAACGGCCGCTCAGCTACCGGCGAACTGCGCGCCCTGGCCAGCTAGCCTGCCGGAGGCTCCGGCGCTGGTGCTGCGGCCGGGCCGTGCAGGTGGCAGGCGACGGTACGGCCGCCGGGCAGCACGGTCAGCGCCGGCTCCTCCTCGCGGCACCGCGGCATGACCATGGGGCAGCGCGGGTGGAAGTGGCAGCCCGGGCGGCCGGTCGATGGCGTTCGGCAACTCGCCGCCCAGCGCCGGCTTGGCGGCCTTGCGCTTGGTGGTCAGCCGGGGTGCCGCACGGACCAGCGCCTGGGTGTAGGGGTGCAGCGGCTCGGCGAAGATGTCCGCGGTCGGCGCCTCCTCGACGACCCGGCCCAGGTACAAGACCGCGGTGCGCTGGCTGATGTGCCTGGCCACGTCCAGGTCGTGGGTGACGAACAGGTAGGTCAGGCCGCGCTCGTCCTGCAGCCGGATCATCAGGTTGAGCACCTGGGCCTGGATCGAGAGGTCGAGCGCGGACAGCGGCTCGTCGGCGATGATGACCTCCGGCTGCACCGCCAGCGCCCGGGCGATCCCGACCCGCTGGCGCTCGCCGCCGCTGAACGCGACCGGCCGCCGGCCCGCCTGGGCCGGGGACAGCCCGACCGTGCTGAGCAGTTCGGCCACCCGGTCCGCCCGGCTCGCCCGGTCCACCACGTGGTGCACCTTGAGCACCTCGGCGAGGGACTGGCCCACGGTCATCGTCGGGTTCAGCGAGGAGTAGGGGTCCTGGAACACCCCCTGCACCTGCCGCCGCACCGAGCGCGCCGCCTCGCTGCGGCGGTCGAGGATGCTGGTCCCCCGGTACCGGATGTCACCCGACGTCGGCCGGTACAGGCCCAGGATCAGGCGCCCGAACGTGGTCTTGCCCGAACCGGTCTCCCCGACCAGCGCGAGCGTCTCCCCGCGGTTGATGGCGAGGGAGATCCCGTCGACCGCCTTGAGGGTGGCCGCTGCCGCCCGGGCCGCCGTGGCCGGTGGCGAAGTGCTTGGTGACGCTCGACCGTCTCGATGATCGGCAGGTCGGCGGCGGCCGGGGCGGGGGCTCCGCCGGCCACGCTATCCGCGGGCACCGCTGGCCCCGTCGCTCACGTGGTCGTGCAGCGTGAACCGCCCGGCGTTCGAGCCGCCGTCGACCTCGAGCACCGTGCCGGTGATGTGACCCGCCTGCGCCGAGGCGAGAAACAGGACCGCGTTCGCGATGTCCCGCGGGTCACCGGCCTGGCCGAGCGGGATCGAGCGGACCAGGGCGGCGCGCAGGTCCTCGGGCGCCCGGTCCGGGTGGGCGTCACTCCACCCCCGCACATCGATGTAGCCGGGAGCGACCACGTTCACCCTGATTCCCAGCGGGCCGAGTTCCATCGCGAAAACCTTGCTCATGATCTCTACCGCGGCCTTGGACGCGCCGTAGGCGGCGCCGCCCGGGCGCGGGCTGCGCGCGGAGCCGGTCGAGATGCTGACCACGGCGGCCCCTGTGGCCCCGCGCGCGACGCAGTGCCTGGCGAACGCCTGGGTCAGCATGAAGGTGCCGGTGACGTTCACCGCGAAGACGCGCTCCCAGGCCGGCGCCGGCATGTCGAGCAGCGTCCCGTCCGGGTAGGCCGCGGCATCGTTGACGAGGATGTCCGCCTTCCCGAACCGGCTGACCGCCGTGCCGAGAACCTGCTCGGCGAACCCGGGCTCGGCGATGTCCCCGGTGATCGCCGGCGACCTGCGGGTCGCCCGCGAAGAAGTCCGGCGGCGCCAGGTCGGCGATCACCACCTGCCCGCCCTCACCGGCGAAGCCCGCGGCGATGGCCCGGCCAATGCCGTGGGAGCCGCCGCTGACGATGGCCACCTGGCCGGCGAAACGGCCCTCTCCCAACGCCGCCTCCTTGGGATGACCGCGGGCCGGGAAGCCGCCGCGGATTGCTGCTGCGCAGCCGGTCAACACCAGATCAATCAGGTGTATTGTCGATTGTCGACCAAGTTAGCACAAGCCTCCTGGCTGGAGGGAGGGCCGCAGCCTCCTGGGGAGGAGGGCCGCGGCCCGGCCGAAGGGCTGCAGCCTCCTGGTTTGAGCGGGGCTGCAGGCCGGATCTAGCCGGAGGATTGGTTCGGCCACATCGCAGTTGGCTTCCGTTGATCGTGGGCGATTTTCCGCGCGATGCACGGAAAATCGCCCACGATCAAGGCTGTCCGGCAGTGGCCCAGCGAGTCGCGGCCGAAAGGGGACGCTGGTGACCGACCATTTGCTCCGCGGTGTCGCGGTGCCCAACTTCGGCGACGAGCCCACCGGGCTGATCGAACTCGGCGTCGCGGCCGAGGAGGCCGGTTTCGACGGGTTCTTCGTGTGGGACCACATCGTGTTCTCCAACACCGGCGACGGGCCGCCGATCATCGACCCCTGGCTGGTGCTGGCCGTGGTCGCCGCCCGCACGTCGCGGATCAAGCTCGGCACCATGATCACGCCGGTGCCGCGGCGGCGGCCGTGGCAGCTGGCACGGCAGATCACGAGCCTGGACCGGCTGAGCGGCGGGCGGGTGATCCTCGGCGTCGGGATCGGCTCACCGGCCTACGGCGACTTCGGCATCTTCCACGAGCCGACCGGGGACCGGGTCCGGGCCGACATGCTCGACGAGGGCCTGGCCGTGCTGGACGGACTGTGGAGCGGCGAGCGGTTCAGCTACGCCGGCGAGCATTACACCGTGGACCCGGTGCGGTTCACCCCGGTACCGGTCCAGCGGCCGCGGGTGCCGATCTGGGTGGGCGGGGTGCTGCCCAACGCGCGGCCGATCGCCCGGGCGGCGCGCTGGGACGGCGTCGTCCCCATCAGGTTCGCGGAGCGGTCGCTGGTCCGGCCGTCGGCGCAGGACATCGCCGATGTGCGGGCCCAGGTGGCCGCCGCGCGCGGCACGGCGGACGGGTTCGACATCGCGGTCTGGGCCGAGGTGGCGCCCGAGCCCGCGGCGGTGCCCGGCCTGGCCGCCCCCTACCAAGCGGCGGGCGCGACCTGGTGGATCGAGACCGCCAAGCCCGAGCCCGCACTGGTGGGAAGGGGTCACCGCGCGGGTGGGCAGCCGGGGTTGTGGGGGGAGCGTAATGCAGCGGCCGGTCACGCCACCCTGCCTCCTCGCGCAAGCTGCCGCAGCCATTGCTCGCTCGCGCTGGCCACCCGCGGCGGCACGCCCAGCCGGCGCAACTGCTCCCCCGCCGCGGCCATCTCGTCGATGCGCCGCACCGCGTGCCGCACGCTGCCCTGCTCCAGTCGGTCGAGCGTGCTGGCCGAGGCGCCCTCCAGTTCACGGCGGATGTTGTCCCGCAGCCACTGTTCGCACCCGGCGGCCCTGGCCGCGCGCAGCGCCTCGGTGACCGCCGCGGCGAGTCCCTTGTAGAAGACGCTGCGCACCAGCTTCCGCGCGGCCGCCGCGCCAGGCGGCCCGGGCAGCACGTCCACGGTCGCGCCGAGCCCGCCGAACACGCGGGCGAACTGCCCGGCCGCCGCGCCGGAGGCGAGCATCGGGGTGCGCAGCCCGTTGCCGGGCACCGGCGACATCAGCGCGACGTCCGCGAAGGCGACCCCGCCATCGCGCCGCCAGGCCGGCCAGGCGCACCTTCGCCTGCGCCGACGCGGTGTTCAGGTCGGCGTAGATGGCCCCGGGGCCGATGCCGGGCAGGGCCGCCGTGAGGGCCCCGTCGGCCTCGTGCGCGCAGGTCAGCGACACGACCACCGCCGCACCCCGGCAGGCGTCGGCATCGCCGGTGCACGCGGTGACGCCGGGCCCGGGCCGGACGCGCGGGTCGTATCCGCGCACCACGGCGCCGGCGGCGGCCAGGTCCGCCGCGATCGCGGACCCCGCCTCGCCGAGGCCGAGCACGGCCACCACCGGCGGGCCACCGCTCATCGCAGGGCCGCCACCGGCAGGGCCTGCAGCGCCTCGATCACGCTCTGCAGATGATCGTGCATCGCCCGCTCGGCCGCGGCCGGATCCCGCGCGGTCACCGCCACGACGATCGCCTCGTGCTGCGGCAGCGAAACGGCCGGCCGGCCGGGCACCAGGGACAGCGAGAACTGGTGCCGGACGGTCTGGTCACGCAACTGGCGGAGCAGCCTGGCCGACGTCTCGTGCGCGGCGATATCCCTGATCGTCGCGTGCAGCCGCGCGTTCAGTTCGCTGTAGCGCAGCAACTCGGCCTGGGACACCGCCGCGTGCATGTCGGCGACGATGCTTTGCAATACGGCGGCCTCGGCGGCCGTGACCCGTTCCGCGGCACGTGCCGCCTCGAGGCCCTCAAGCACCTTGCGAACCTCGGTGATCTCGATCGCCTCGGCCAGCGATATCTCGCGCACCCGCGCGCCCCGGTTCCGCTGGAACTCCACCAGGCCCTGCGCGGACAGGTCCTGCAGCACGGCCCGCACGATGAACCTCGACGCGCCGAAACGCTCGCACAGGTCGGCCTCGACCAGCCGCTGCCTGGGCACGAACTCGCCCTGGAGGATCGCCGCGCGGAGCGCCCCGGCGACCGTGCGCCTGACGTCGGCGGCCACCTCACGTGTCCCGTCCATCACGGCACCGGCGGGGTCCCGTGGGTGTGGAACGAGCCGATGGTGGCCAGGCCCCAGGCCTGCCCCTTCCCGCGTTCCGCCTCGGACCAGCTGATCGGCGCCCAGTCCGGCGCGAAGATCAGCCTCGCGCACGGGTTGCACAGCTCGATCCGGTTCCCGCCCGGCTCGTAGACGTAGAGGAAGAACGTCTGCTGGATGGCGTGCTTGTGCGGCCCGGTCTCGATGAACACGCCACGGTCCAGGCACAGGTCCGCGGCCCGGAGGATGTCCTCGCGGGTGTCGGTGGCGAACGCGATGTGGTGCAGCCGGCCGTTCGCCCCGGTCCAGTCGTTGGTGTAGACGAGGTCGTAGGACTTCTGCGCGAAATGCAGCCACTGCGCGGAGATGGTGCCGTTGTCCAGCACGATCTGCTCGGTGACCCGGCCGCCGAGCAGGCCGGCCACGAAGTCCCCGTTCGGCTTGGTCTGCGCGGCCAGGAAGTTGACGTGGTCGAGCCGCCGTACCGCGACGCCACGGCCCGGATTGGCCTGCGCCTGGTTCTTCAGCGCCGGCTTCAGCTCACCCTCGGCCTGGTACCAGTCGGTCTCCCAGTACAGCTCGAACTCGTGGCCGTCCGGGTCACGGAACAGGTAGGTGGGGCCGATGCCCGCGTCGCCGGACTGCCAGCCGATGCCCAGGCCCGCCGGCCTCGATCTGGGTCACCCGCCGGTGCAGCGCCTCCTCGCTGCTGGCGCGCAGCCCGGTGCGGCGCAGGCCGGAGGTGTCCGACGCGGTCAGTTTCAGGCTGTGGTGCTCGTAGTCGTCCCAGGTGCGCAGGTAGACCGAATCGCCGCTGGTGCCGTTCTGGGTCAGCCCGAGCACCTGGGTGAAGAACCACAGGCTCTTTTCCGGCTCGGGAGTGAGCAGCTCGGCATGACCGAGATGAGCCACGTCGTGCAGCAGGGGCATCGCTCGGCTCCTATCGGGGGTAGACGGTGCCATCGAACAGCTTGCGGGCGGTGCGGACCACGCCTGCCCGCAGTACCCGCGGCGGGTCCTGCGCCATGTCCAGCTCGGCCTCCACGGCCAGGTGCCCGGTGGGGTGCTCGATGTCGATCACGTGCCCGGACGCGGGGAGCCTTGCCAGCTCGGCGCCGGTACCGCCGGGGAGCAGCAGCGCGGTGGCGACGGTCACCGCGCCGAGCACTCCGATCGAGGTGTGCGGCCGGACCGGGATGAACGTGCGGGTGCCGATCGTGCCGCCGTCGCGCGGCGCGCTGACCAGCGTGGTCTTGGGCACCGACAGGCCGGCGACGTCACCGAGGCCCATCAGCTTCCCCGCGGCCAGCCGCAGCGCCTGGACCCGGCCCGCCAGCTCCTCGTTCCCCGCGAGGTCTTCGGCGGACTCGGCCCCGGTGAGGCCGAAATCGCTGGCCCGCGCCACCACCACCGGCATGCCGTTGTCCACGCAGGTGACCTCGATGCCTTCGATGGCATCGCGCACGCTGCCGGTGGGCAGCAGGCTGCCGGTGGCCGAGCCGGCGGTGTCGGCGAACAGGAGCAGGACCGGCGAGGCCGTGCCCGGCACGCCCGCGATGGCGATGTCCCCGGCGTAGCGCACGGTGCCCCCGGGTGTGGCGAACGTGGCGGTGACCACCGCGCCCGAGTTGACCATGTGGATGCGGGTCGTGGTCTCCTGCCCGCTCGCGCCGATCAGGCCGCGCTCGACCGCGAACGGGCCGACGCCGGCGAGGATGTTCCCGCAGTTCTGCCGGTCGGTGATCGTCGGCTCGTCCACCCCGAGCTGGAGGAACAGGTAGTCGATGTCGGCGTCGTCGCGCCGCGCGGGCGACACGACCGCGACCTTGGAGGCCAGCGAATGAGCGCCGCCGACCCCGTCGACCTGCATCGGGTGACCGCTGCCCATCACCGCGATCAACAGCGCATCCCGCTCCCCCGGGTCCGCGGGCAGGTCGCTGGCCAGGAAGTACAGGCCCTTGGAGGTGCCGCCGCGCATCAGCATGCACCGCACGCCCCCGGCCCCCGGCGGCCCGTCTGGCGCCCGCGCCCCGCCGCACCCGGTGACCACCACGTTCCTCATTGCAGTGTCCCGGTGACCTGCGGGTATACGCGCATGTATGCCTCTGCCATGCATGTCTGTGCCAGGCCCAGGTTGGGGCCCGCGTTGCGCCGGAGCTGTACCCCGCGGCGCCTGGCCAGGTCGGTGTAGTAGTCCCACATGTGCTGCTGGGCGGCCAGGCATTCCATCGCCCGGCGCTTGGCCGCGAACACCTCGGTGATGTCAAGCAGCACCTGCGGCTTGAAATCGCACTGCTCCGGCTGGTGCGGTTCGAACAGGAACACCGGCGGCGCGCCGAGCGGTTCGCCAGGGGCGTCATACCCGATGGCCTGCGCCAGCACCCGCGCCTGCAGCGCCATCCGGGCCGCCGCCGGGTGGTCGGGGTTGTAGGGGTCAGCCAGCGCGTGGGTGAGCACCACCGCGGGCTCGACCCGGCGGAAGCAGCGCACGATCTCGTCGATCAGCTCAGCGGACTCGCGCAGCGGGTAGTCGCCGGCGTCCAGGAACTCGATCCTGGCGCCGAGCACACCGGCCGCGCTGGCCGCCTCGTGGCGCCGCAGCGCCTTGATCTCGTCGAGCTTCTTGCCAGCGCGCCACGCACGTGCGGACTCGCCACGCTCGCCGTAGCTGAGGCACAGCACGGTCACCTCCGCGCCCTGGGAGGCGGCCAGTGCGATCGCGCCGCCCGCGCGCCAGACGAAGTCCCCGGCATGCGCGCTGACCACCAGGACCGGTCCGTGTTGTGTCACCACGTGCCCCAGACCTCCTGTGCGGTCTCGACGATCAGCCGGAGCTTGTCCCACTGCTGCCGCGGGGTGAGGTCGTTGCCCTCCTTGGTCGAGGAGAAGCCGCATTGCGGGGACAGGCATAGCTGGTCGGCGTCGACGAACCGGGCAGCGTCCTCGATCCGCCGCTTGAGCTGGTCCTTGCTCTCCAGCTCGCCGCGCTTGGTGGTGACAAGCCCGAGAACGACCCGCTTGCCCTTGGGCACGAACCGCAGCGGCTCGAAGCCGCCCGAGCGCTCGTCGTCCCACTCACAGAAGAACCCGTCCACGGCCAGTTCGTTGAACAGCGCCTCGGCCACGAACTCGTAACCGCCCTCGGCTGCCCACATGCTCTGGTTGTTGCCCCGGCACATGTGGGTGGTGACCGCCATGTCGGCTGGCCGGCGGCCAGCGCCCGGTTGATGTTCTCGATGTAACGCTCGTGCTGGTGCTGGGGGTCCCCGCCGATCTCGGCGACGTGCTTGCGCTGCGCCGGGTCGTTCATGTACGCCAGGCTGGTGTCGTCGAACTGCAGGTAGCGGCAGCCGAGGTCATACAGCCGCCGCACCTCCTCGGCGTAGGTCGCGACCAGGTCGGCCCAGAACCGGTCCAGGTCCGGGTAGACCGACTCGTCGATGGCCGACCGGCCGCCCCGGTAGTGCACCATGCTCAGCGAGGGGATGGTGAGCTTGGGCAGCGCGGTGGTGACGGTGTCGCGCAGGAACGAGAATGCCTCGCCGAAGATCGTGTGCTCGAGCGTGAGCGGGGCAACGACGTGCGCGGACGGCGGCGCCCATTCGTAGCTCTTCTGCTCGTTGTGGAACGCCACCCTGATCGTGTCGTCCTGCACCTTCGTGATGCCGCCGAGCTGGTAGATGAAGTCCATGTGCCAGGACTCGCGGCGCAGCTCACCGTCGGTCGCGTCGCGCAGCCCTACCTCTTGCTGCATGCGGACCACCTCGCGGATGGCGGCGTCCTCGGCCTCGCGCAGCTGATCGGCGCCGAGCCGGCCCGCGGCGAAGTCCTCGCGGGCGCGCAGCAGTTCCGGCGGGCGCAGCAGGCTGCCGACGTGGTCGGCGCGGAACGGCGGCCGCCCGGGAGGCCACGCCGTGCTGGCGGCGGGCTGCTGGGCGCTCTGTTCTCCGGGCATACGTTCGTCCTCCCGACCTCGCGCCGCCAAATCGTTCACAATATTGTAAACAATCTGGGTGCCGCGCGACAGGGGTTGCGGGGGCGCGTGCTGACCCGCGCCCGGCCCGCGTGAACGTGAGGCTGAGACCCGTAACGGGGCGCCATGAAAGAAAGTGACAACTCACCGCTGCCCGCCAGGATCGGCATTTGACTGTTCGGTGGCACATAACCCCGGTGACGTCGCGCCGGGCGACTTTGGTTCCCCGGCTTGCGATAACGTATCAGAGCTGGCGGCAACAGCCCGGAACGATTTTTAATGGCACCCTTACCACTCGCCACGGCCAAGGCTCAGCACCCGTGAGCATAAGCATCCTTAGGCCGTCACGATTCAATACCCTCAAAAAACGTATTCGCGCTCGGATGCTATGTGACGTGGGGTGATGCCTTTACGGTACACCCAGCTCGGTGCCGCAAACGGTTGTGCGAGATCGCACACAGAGTCATTTTAACGTTACTGTGTGAATTTTACGCTGGTGAGCCTGGACGGCATGGTAAAGGAATAGTAATATCAGAGGAACCTGGGGGATATAGCTAAGGTTGGCCAAGCGCACTAGCGCGAGCCCGAAATCAAATGGCATCGCCATGTCCTAGCTATTTCTGTGCGCGCCAAGCGCAAATCTTATGTCACGGGAGGCACACGCATGAGCAGAACACGCATCGCTATCGGGATCTCCACAGCTCTGGGGGTAGCGGCCGCCCTGGGGGTGATGGCGGCGCCCACGGCCGGGGCACAAGCCCGCGGCCATGACGATTCGTTCGCGGTGGTCGCCGACCATCTCAACAACCCCCGGGGGCTCTCCCCCGCACCCGGCGGCGGGCTCTATCTCGCCGAAGCCGGGCGCGGCGGTAAGACCTGCGTCAGCGGCGGCCCCGAAGGCGAGATCTGCCCGGGGCTGACCGGATCGTTCGACCTGATCACCAAGGGTCACGTCAAGCGGCTCGTCACCGGCCTGATCTCCGCCTCCGGCCCCGGGGGTGTTGCGGCGGAGGGCCCCGTGTCGGTCTCCCGCGGCCCCCGCGGCACCTTCTATGGCCTGTTCGGAGAGAACACCCACGTGGTTCCGCCGAAAGGCGTGATCCCGGACAATGTGCGCAACAAGGCCCTAGCGCAGCTTGGCCGGTTGTGGCTGGTCAAGCCGGGCGCCTGGGTGAAGACCGTGTCCAACGTCGGAGACCAGGATTGGGCGTGGACCAAGCGTCACCCCGGCCTCGGACCCAAGGACTGGCCCGACGCCAACCCCAACGCCGTGCTCTTCTCGCACGGGAGCCGGTACGTGGCAGACGCGGGTGCCAACGCCCTGGTGCGGGTCAAGTGGAACGGGAAAGCGCGCGTTCTCCACTTCCTTTCCTTGCCGGCAAACGCACAAGGTGACACGGTGGCAACG
Source organism: uncultured Actinomycetes bacterium (assembly GCA_963726415.1). GTDB lineage: Bacteria > Actinomycetota > Actinomycetes > Streptosporangiales > Streptosporangiaceae > DASXKD01. The sequence goes on along the minus strand of CAVSCM010000031.1, from coordinate 199,190 downwards.
TGCGTAGCGCGCGGCCCGGACGGGGCGCTCTACGTCGGCGAACTGGTTGGCGGCTTCTACAGCCCTGGGAACGCACGCATCTGGCGGGTCACTGCCCATCACGCGACGGTATGGGCGCGCGGCCTGACCACCGTGCAGGGCTGCGGTTTCGGCAGCGATGGCGCGTTCTACGCCACCGAGTTCCAGACCGCCGGGCTGCAAACCCAGAACCCGGCCGGTGACGTGGTGCGCATCAGCCAGGACGGCCACCGCACGCGCCTCGGCGTTGGCAAGCTGTTCTTCCCCTCCGGCTTCGCTGCCGGGGGCGACGGCGCGATCTACGTCTCCAACTGCAGCATCGCCCCGGCCACGGGCATGGGCCCGCAACTGTGCCCCACCGGCGGCCAGGTAGTCCGCATCGGGTAACCGCACCCGCTCCTTGAAGCGACGCGCAGCCGTTCCGCAGCATTCCTGCGCACGGCTGCGCGTCCGCTCCGCGACCGGGGTGTTGCCTGCGGGGAAGTGGCGAATGATGCCAGGCGGGCTCAGATGCGGATGCGCTCGTTCGCCGGGTCGTAGAGCGGGCGGAGCGAGACGACGGCCCGGTAGACCTCGGCACCGATCTGGACCGTCCATTCGCCGGCATCCAGATAGGCCTGGCTGATCGGCTCATCGGCGTCGATCATCGCCAGCCCGACCGCGCCGCCGAGGGTGAACCCGTAGGACGCGGACCTGATGTATCCGGCGGGCCTGCCGTTGCGGAGCACCACCTCGGCGTGGAAGAGCATCGGCGCGGGGTCTGTCAGCAGCACCTGGACCAGGCGCCGGCGCAGCGGCCCGCGCTCCTTCTGGGCGAGCACCGCCTCGCGGCCGATGAAACCGCCCGGCTTGTCCAGCGCCACCGCGAAGCCGAGCCCGGCTTCCAGCACGGTGTCGGTGTTGTCGATGTCGTGGCCGTAGTCCCGGTACCCCTTCTCCATCCGCAGGCTGCCGAGCGCCTTGAGCCCGGCGTGCCGCAGGCCGAACGCGTGCCCGGCGTCGGCCAGCCGGTCGTAGACGTGCACCGCCTGCTCGGCCGGGATGTACAGCTCGTAGCCGAGTTCACCGAGGTAGGTGATGCGGATGCAGAGCACGCGGGCGAACCCGATGTCGATCTCGGCGGCCGTGCGGAACGGGAACGCCTCGTTGGACAGGTCCGCGGAGGTGACGGAGGCTAGCAGCTCACGTGAGCGCGGGCCCTGGACGTTGAGCTGCGCATAGCCCGGCGTCACATCGGTCACGAAGGCGTGCGCGTCGCCGATGTGCCGGCGCAGCCAGGTTTCCGCGTGCCGGTGCGCGGTGTCGGAGGCGACCACCCAGAACCGGTCCTCGGCCAGCTTGGTCACGGTCAGGTCGGCCTCCAGCGTGCCGGCCGGGTTGAGCCACTGGGTGTAGGTGATCCGGCCGGGCTTGCCGTTCACCTTGTTGGCGGAGACCCGGTCCAGGATCTGCCCGGCGTCCCGGCCCTGCACGTCGAACTTGGCCATGAAGGCCATGTCCATCAGGATCACCCCGCTGCGGGCGGCGTGATGCTCGGCCTCCCAGTAGCCGAAATAGTCCGGCCGCCCCCAGGACAGCTCGCCGGGATCGGGCTCGGCACCTTCCGGTGCGTACCAGTCGGCGCCCTCCCAGCCGCTGACGTCCTTGAAGCAGGCACGCTGCGCAACCAGCCGGTGATGCACCGGGGACACCTTCGCACCGCGTGCGGTGCGCATGGACCGGCCCGGGTAGTGGGTCGCGTAGACCAGGCCGAGCGATTCCACCGTGCGGGTCGCCCGGTACTCCGGGTTGGCCTGGTAGCGGTGCAGCCGGTCGATGTTGATGCCGGTCACGTCGATGTCGGGCCGGCCATCGGTGATCCATTGGGCGACCACCCGGCCGATCCCCCCGCCGGTCAGGATCCCGATCGAGTTCAGCCCGGCGGCGACGAAGTAGTTCTTCAGCTCCGGCGCCTCGCCGACGATCGGCAGCAGGTCAGGCGTGAAGCTCTCCGGGCCGCAGAAGAACTTCTTGATCCCGGCGTGCTCGGCCACCGGGACCCGGGACATGCTGCGCTCCAGGTACGGCGCCATCCGGTCCCAGTCCGGGGGCAGCTCGCCGAAGGAGAAGCCGTCCGGCACGCCGCTGACCTTCCACGGCGCGCAGACCGGCTCGAACAGGCCGAGCATCAGCCCGCCGCCCTCTTCCCGGTAGTAGCCGTAGTTGGCCGGGTCCTCGAGCACCGGCCAGTCGCCGTCCACCCCCTCGATCGGCTCGGTCAGCAGGTAATAGTGCTCGGCCGCCTGCAGCGGGATGTTGACCCCGGCCAGTTCGCCAAGCTGGCGGGCCCACATCCCGGCGCAGTTGACCACGTACTCGGCCTCGATGTCGCCCTGGGGCGTGCGCACGCCGGTCACCGCGCCGTCGCGCTGGGAGAACCCGGTCACCGGCACGCCCTCACAGATCCGCACGCCGCGCATCCGGGCGCCCTTGGCCAGCGCCATCGTCACATCGACCGGGTTCACCCGGCCGTCGGCCGGGATGTAGAACCCGGCCAGCACGTCGTCGACCCGCGCGAGCGGGAACAGGCCCGCGACCTCGGCCGGGGAGATCTCGTGCACCTCGACGCCGCACAGCCGGTTGAACGCGGCCACCCGGCGGTATTCCTCCAGCCGGCCCGGCTCGATGGCCAGTTCGATCAGGCCCACCTGCTTCAGCCCGGTCGCCTGCCCGGTCTCCGCCTCCAGCCGCGCGTACAGGTCCCTGGTGTACATCCGCAGCTCGGTCGAGGTCTGCGAGGTCGAGCCGAAGGTGGCCATCAGCCCGGCCGCGTGCCAGGTGGTGCCCGAGGTCAGCCGGTCCCGCTCGAGCAGCACCACGTCGGGCACGCCCAGGTGCCCGAGGTGGTAGGCGACCGAGGTGCCGATGACGCCGCCACCAATGACGACGACACGCGCGCGATCAGGGAGGGCGGTGGTGCCAGGCGTGGTCATGCGAGTTACGTTCCGATCGGTCGGCAGCTACCTTCACGGCGTCCGCCCCGTCGGGCGCCACGCCGCTGCCTGAGCATAAGCCCCGCTCAAGGTGCCCAGAGGGTGCCGCAGTGCCGCAAACAACTTGTGCCCGGCCCGGGGATCGCCCAGAGTGGCGGAATGGCCAGTGACCTCGCCCCGGGAGAGGGCCCCGACGGCACGGCCCCAGATGCCGGGATCACCCGCACGTTCGGCTGGCAGGATATGTTCGTCCGCCCCGAGGACGACCCCCGCAGCGAGAGCACCGAGCCGGCCGGCGAGCGGGACACGCTGACCGGCTACCTGCGCGACTACCGCCTCACCCTGGAACTGAAGTGCTCGGGCCTGGACGCCGCGGGGATGGCCTGCCGGTCGGTGCCGCCGTCGACCCTGTCGCTGCTCGGCCTGGTCCGCCACCTCACCGACGTGGAGCGCAACTGGTTCCGCCGCGTGCTGGCCGGTCAGGATGTCGGCTGGCGGTTCCGGCGCGACGACGACAGGGACGCGGCGTTCGACGAGGCCGCCGCCGACCCGGACCTGGTGGCAGCCGCTGGACCGCATGGCGTGAGGAGGTGCGGTTCGCCGAGCGGTTCGTCGACGATGCGCCGGACCTCGAGGTGACCGGCACCTACCGGGGGAGCATCATCAGCCTGCGCGAGGTGCTCGTGCACATGATCGAGGAGTACGCCAGGCACATGGGCCACGCCGACCTGCTGCGGGAACGCATCGACGGCCGGGTAGGCCAGTAGCCGGCCCCGCCCGGCCCCTGCGTGGTGACGTTTGGGAATCTGGCCCGTCGTATTTCGCGCGCTCACCTGGATGCCGTGCTGGTTGCCATCCAGGTCGGCATTCTGCAGGTGAATTTGCTCCTCACCCCGGAACTGCCGGCGCCGAATGGCTAAAGCAAAGCCGATCGGCGGCCACACCGCAATCGCCGCGTAATCTGGGCTGGTGAAGGCGGGAGGCGCCCTGGTGCTCGCCGCGGATCCCGGCGCTGCGGCGCGGCGGGCCGTGAGCGAAGCGCGGGCGTCGCTTGGGGACTCCTCCCCCTCGTTCGCGGTGCTGTTCGCTTCCGAGCACTTCCTCGGCAATGCGGAGGCCCTCGTCGCGGCGGTCGCCGGGGAAACCGGCCAGGTCCCGCTGATCGGCTGCGTGGCGGAGGCGGTGGCCGGCGGCGCCCGCGAGGTCGAGTCCGAGCCAGCCGTCTCGCTGTGGCTCGCCGCAGAGGCTTGGGCCCGGTCGAGACGTTCAGCCATGGAGTTCGTCCGGACGCCCAGCGGTGGCGCCTTCGGCGGCTACCAGTTCGACCGGGCGGCGGGCCTCCGCCTGATGATCTGCGACCCGTTCACGTTCCCCGTCAGTGACCTGCTCGCCCACCTGAACCAGCACGTCCCCGGGGCCACCGTCATGGGCGGGATGGCGAGCGGGGGGCTGCACCTGCGGCAGAGCCGGCTGTTCCTGGACGGCCGGGTGCTCTCGCACGGCGCGGTCGGCGCCAGCCTGCCGCGAGCCGAGGTCCATCCCCTGGTCGCACAGGGCTGCCGTCCGGTGGGGAACCCGTACACCACCACCCGCGCCGACGGCAACGTGATCTTCGAGCTTGGCGGGCGCCCGCCGCTGGAGCGGTTGCGGGAACTGGCGGCGGCGCTGCCCACCGCAGACAGGGAACTGCTCGCCCAGGGCGTGCACCTGGGGATGGTCATCGACGAGTACCAGGCCGAGCCCGGCCAGGGGGACTTCCTGATCCGCGGCGTCGCCGGCATCGACCCGGAGTCGGGAGCCATCGCCGTGGGCGACGACGTGGCGGTCGGCCAGACCGTGCAGTTCCATGTCCGCGACGCCGGCTCGGCCGATGAGGATCTCCGGCGCACCCTGGAGCGGGAAGCCGCGGCGCTCGGTACCCGCCGGGCGGCCGGTGCGCTGCTGTTCACCTGCAACGGCCGCGGGTCGCGGCTGTTCGCCGAGCCCGACCACGACGCCGGGCTGCTGGCGGAGGTGCTGGGCAAGATCCCGGTGGCGGGGTTCTTCTGCGCCGGGGAACTCGGGCCGGTCGGCGGGCAGAACTTCCTGCACGCCTATACCGCCTCGATCGCCCTGTTCCCCGGCACGGCTGCCTAGCCCGCGCCGCCCGGAGCCCCTCGGAATGGCCGGACAGAATTGACTGGCAGTTATTCCACCGGGCTGGGTCGCGCACTGCGATGACTGGTGCAAGAGTGGTATCTGATTGGACGCGATACTGGCCGGCCTCAGACCTGCCAAACCCATAGATACCAACGGTTGGCTAGCGCATGGTGAGGCGCTGCGGATGTGTAACGAGAACGAGTGGATCGTCCGCGAGGCATTCCTGGCCTACGACCGGGGCGACTTCGCACGCATGATGGACTTCGTGGACCCAGGCCTGCAATGGACCTACCTCGACCCGGGCCTGGCAGACCCGCCGCCGCAGGTCTGCCGGGGCCGCGAGGAACTGGAGAAGGCGCTGCGCCGGCAGGCCGCGCTTGGGCTGCAGTCCGAGCTCGAAGAGGTGGTCGCCGCCGGGGACCAGGTGATCCTGGTGATGCACACGCCAGGACTCGACAAGCACCGCGGCAGGCAGGCCGACGACCGGACCTATGACGTTGTCACGGTCCGGGATGGCCGGATCGTCGAACTGCACGCCTGCCGCGACCACGGCGAGGCGCGCGTGCTCGCCGGAATCGGCTAGCCGGCCTGGGCGCCCGGGGCGGCTTGTGCTCCCTGGGCGCCGGGGCTGGCTTGTGCACGGGCGCGTCGGGAAGCGTCACCCGGTTGAGCCGCGGCGCGGACAGGCCGCGGCAGGGGCCCTCGGCCTGGACGAACACGTGGTACTGCGCCCGAATTGTGAGTTCGTAGTATCAGGCTGGCTGCTATGGCCCGAGAGGAGGTGGCGGAGCATGGATCGTCGCATCATCCCGCCGCGCGATCGATGACCGCCCGGCTCACCCGCCGCCCGGGCGGGCCCGCCCGGCTGCGGGCGCTGCTGGCATCCGGGCAGACGATCGTGGCTCCCGGCGCGTTCGATCCGCTGGCCGCCCGGCTGGTGGAGGAAGCCGGGTTCCCTGCGGTGTACATGACCGGGTTCGGGACCTCGGCGGCGCTGCTCGGGCGGCCGGACGTCGGGTTGCTGACGATGACCGAGATGGCCGACAACGCCGCGCGGATCGCGGCCTGCGTGGACATCCCGGTGATCGCCGACGCCGACACCGGTTACGGCAACCCGATCAACGTGATCCGCACCGTCGGGGCCTATGAGGCGGCCGGTGTCGCCGGGATCCATATCGAGGACCAGGTCGCCCCGAAGAAGTGCGGGCACATGGACGGCAAGCTGGTCATCCCGGCGGCGGAGATGGCCGCCAAGATCCAGGCGGCGGCCGAGGCCAGGGCCGACACCGACTTCGTCATCATCGCCAGGACCGACGCACGCGCCGTGGAGGGCTTCGAACAGGCCCTGGCACGCGCACGGCGCTACCTGCAGGCCGGCGCGGACGCGCTGTTCATCGAGGCGCTGACCAGTGAGGCCGAGATCGCGCAGGCGGCGGGCGCGTTCCCGGGCGTGCCGCTGCTTTTCAACTGGGCCGAGGGCGGCAAGACCCCGCCGGTCAGCCTGGCCCGCCTGCAGGACCTTGGCTACCGGATCGTCATCTTCCCGATCAGCACGCTGCTCGCGGCGACCGCCGCGATGCGCCGGATACTTCAGGAGATCTCGCGGGCCGGCACCCCCGCCGCCGCGCTTGGCGACCTGCCCGGCTTCGGCGAGTTCGTCGACTTCATCGGCCTGCCCGAGGTTCGCGCAGCCGAGCAGCGCTACACCGTCACGGAAGCCGCGGCCGCACCGGAGCACGCCGACGGCGCACCGTGAGCGATCCGCCGGCGGGTCAGGCGACCTGGGGCATGACCTCGGCCGCGAGCAATTCCAGATGATCCAGGTCGTGCAGGTCGAGAACCTGGAGGTAGGCCCGGGTCGCCCCGGCGGCGGTGAACTGGCCAAGCTTCTCCACGATCTCGGCGGGCGAGCCCGCCAGGCCGGTCTGCCTGAGGCCGGCCAGCGACTGGCCGGTCGCCTCGGCACGGCGGGCCAGTTCGGCCTCGTCCCGGCCGCAGCACACGGTCTGCGCGGCCGAGTACACCAGCGATCCTGGATCACGGCCCGCCTCCTGGCAGGCCTGGCGCACCCGGCCGAACGCGGCCGTGCTGTCGGGGATGCTGGCGAACGGGATGTTGTACTCGTCAGCGAAGGCCGCCGCCAGCCGCGGCGTCTGGCGCTGCCCAGCACCGCCGATCAGGACCGGTGGGCGTGGGCGCTGGACCGGCTTGGGCAGCGCAGGCGAGCCGGACAGCGAGTAGTACGTGCCGTCGAACGAAAACTCCTCGCCCTCGGCGGTCTCCCATAGCCCGGTGATGATCTTCAGTTGCTCTTCCAGCCGGCCGAACCGCTCGGCCAGCGGGGGGAACGGTATGCCGTAGGCGGTGTGCTCGGCGTCGAACCAGCCGGTGCCGAGCCCGAGTTCGGCCCGGCCGCCGCTCATCTGGTCCACCTGCGCCACGGTGATCGCCAGCGGCCCGGGGAGGCGGAACGTGACCGGGCTCATCAGCGTGCCCAGCCGGATCCGCGAAGTTTCCCTGGCCAGGCCCGCGAGGGTGACCCAGGCGTCGGTGGGGCCGGGCAGGCCGGACCCGGCCATGGTCAGATAGTGGTCGGAGCGGAAGAAGGCGTCGAAGCCGAGTTCCTCGGCGGCCCGGGTGACAGACAGCAAGGTCGCGTAGTCGGCGCCCTGCTGAGGTTCGGTGAAGATCCGTAGCTGCATGTGCCAATCCTGCCAGCGCTACCGAACGCGCAGATGTGTCCTCCAGGCGCCGATCTCTTCTTCGCCCGGCGCGACCACGGCCCAGCCCGTAGCGAGGCCGCGCAGGTCTTCGCGTAGCCTGTCAGGCGACGCGAGCGCGTTGCTCACCGCCGCGACGGAGTCGAGGTCCGCCTGGAGAAGCAGGAACACCGCCCCGGTGGCCCGGTTCCCCTTCCCGCCCGCCGCCGGGTAAGCGTCGGCCATCCGGTACAGGTCGGTCACCTCCCGCCATCGGGCCTCCTCGCCGCGCGTGATCCTCAGTTCGGAACGAAGCTCACGGCCCCGCGTTCGCTGGAGCCGGGTAGCGTCGTGGATCCCGCGCAGGGCGAGCGCATCGCGGTACGCGGCAAACGGGGACAGCAACAGGAAGTCCGCCGGGACCGGCTCACCCACCAGGTTCTTGAAGCGGGTCACGACGTCGAACGCCTTCGCCCCGGTCTTCGCTTTCTCCTCCGGGGTCTCCCCGGCGGTGCGGCACTCCTGTCTCACCATGTCGACGTCATGAAGCACCGCCAGTGAAGGATCCTTGCGCGCCCACATGAGCATGCTCGGATCGGCCGCCGCGATCTCGAGTTCGTCCAGGGCCGCCTCGTACTCCGCTGCCTTTTTGGCACCGTGCTTCTCGCGGCCCCTGGTGAGAGCGCAGGCGTTTTCGTACCGTCCCAGCAGGGTCATGTTCACACCGTGTGGGAGGTCGCTCTCCTTGTCCACGTAGTCAATCCCGGCCGCTGCACCGTCACCGCAGGTGCGGTGCAGTTCGGCCGCAATCGCCTTGGCGGCGAAGTTCACCGCGGCGTACATCGATTGCCAGAGCCCGGTGTACTTGTCCCGCATCTCCTGCCTCGACCAGAAGTTGAGCAGGTACATCACCTGTGTTTTCGCCTCCATCACGGCGGCGCTCGCCTTGCTCCGGGCATCTACGTCGTCCGGTTGCTCCTCCGTCAGGGAGACGGCGTAGTTGACGTAGGCGACGATCATGTTGAATCGGCTGCGCAGCCTCAGCGGCAGCGTTCCTTCATCGTCGTCCGGCAGCCTCGTCAGCAGCTCTTCCAGCTTGGCGGCAAACTCGGTGAGATCGTCTGTGCTGCTGGCGGTGCGGTAGGAGTCGCTGAGCAAGGCAAGCTCGGCCGCTTTGTTCTCGCGGTCGTCGGCCACGGCATGGACAAGCAGTGCATGCTTGTCCTCCGCGCTCAACTGGCATGCCGGGTCGGTCGCGATCACCTGCAGCGCAACGCTCCGCCATTCGGTCGCCCCGCACAGCCCGGCCCTCAGGTGGTAGTAGCACCTGGACAAGACGAGCAGGGTGAAGGTGGCTGCCGCCGTGCGCAGTTCCGCTGTCCAGTCACTGCCTGCGCCCGAGCCGGCTGAGCCGGTGCCGGACGGGTCGGCACCGGCCGCGGGTGTGCTGTCTCCCGCGTCGGCACCCCCATCACCGCCGTTCGCCTGCTTGGACGGCAACTCCAGTGAGCTCGGCCGGATGACCGTCGCATCGGCCACCCGCCCGTTGCGCCGGACGGCTATGACGATGCTGCCGTCAACCTGCTCGGTTACATCGACGCGCCACGGGGTCGGCGGGGTGAACAGCGACAGGAACAACGCCACCAGCTTGGCCAGGGTCCCCGCCGGGATCAGCCCCAGCGCCCCCGATGGCAGCGTGCTCGTGTCCGTCTGCTGTGTGACCAGAATTCCCTTCGGCTCCTGGGATCCGAGCGAGTACAGACGCGCCCGGACGAACGCGCCCAGTCCGGCATCGTCGGCACCGGTCTTGTCATGTCCTTGAATCAGCAGGCCGATCCTGATGCCCCGCGCCCCGGCCACGATCAAAATGCCGAGCGCCGCCAGCACCGCTGCGTGGGTCACCGCAGCAGGCTTTCCGCTCAGCCCGGGCCAATTCCTTCGCCCTATGCTGGGGGCCAGCCCGGCAATAAGGATTAACGCGGCCATGGAGCCATATCTCAATCCGTGCAGTCGCGGACGGTCCACTGTGAACAGCAGTGCGACCACCATGAGGGCCACGAAGATCAGGCCGATCGAAACTACTGCCGCCCACGACTCGGGCCGCGCCCAGCGGACGTGGCGGCTTAGCGGAAACACTATTGCGGCCTCGATGGCGGAGAACAGCAGGCAAATCACGCCGAGCCAGTAGGCACCGCTCAAGGCGGACTCGCTGTCCGCGGACCTGGTGCCGGGCGTGCTTACGCGCACGACCAGAGGCGTCACAACCACGGCCAGCGTCATCAGAACGGCCAAAACGACCAGCGTGGGTGTGCCGAAGTGGATGACCGGATGAACCCAGTGCCGGTAGAAGGCGTCCCAGGCCTTCGAGGTGGCCTGTGGCACAGATCCCATATTCCCCCCACTGGCGGCTCAGATTAGCAACGCGAATCGGCTCATTCAGCCAATTCTTGCCGCGCCGGCTGATAGCGGCCAATCTTAGGCGCAGGCAGGGCCGGCTGGGACCGCCCGCCGCTACTACGCCGAGGCGGCCGGGCTGGCTCAGGCGAACCGGTTCGCCGGCCCACGCTGCATGGCCCTGTCCGGCCTGGCGCTGGCCCACGCCATGCTCGGTGAACCGGAAGCCGCCGCGCAGGCGCTTGCCGAGCGCGCCGCGGTGCCCTGGTTCGGTTTTCTCGGGCCGGAGCAGCGCCTGGCCGATGCGTGGGCCGCCACGGCGGCGCAGCGGCAGGCGGAAGCCGCCGAGGCGTTCCGCGCCGCGGCCGCGGAGGCGGCCTCGACCGGGCACCGGCTCACCGAGTCGTGGCTGCTGCACGACCTGATGCGCACCAGCGGCGAGGACGTCTCCGCCCGGCTGCGCGAGCTTGCCGGCGCGTGCGACTCGCCACTGGTATCCGCGCGCGCCCGGCATGCCGCCGCCGCCAGGGCGCGCGACCCGCAGGAACTCAGCGCTGCCGCCGATGACTTCGAGGCGCTGGGCGCAACGCTGCTTGCGGCCGAGGCCGCCGGTGGTGCGGCCGCGGAGTTCAGCCGGGCCGGGGAGGGCCGGGCGGCCACGGCGGCGCTGCGCCGGTCCACCGCGCTCGCTGCGGCCTGCGAAGGGCGCCCACACACCCGGGCTGCGCCACCTCGCCACGGTCAACGCCGCCGCCGTGGACCCGCTCTCCGGCCGCGAACGGGAGGTCGTACTACTCGCCGCTACCGGCATGGCCAGCAAGGACATCGCCGAACGCCTCCATCTGTCCGTGCGGACGGTGAACAACCATCTGCAGCACGCCTACGCCAAGCTCGGCGTCACCAGCCGCGCCAGCCTGGCCCAAGCACTCGGGAGCACGATATGACGCCGGAGCAGATCACCTTGGTGCAGTCGTCGTTCGAGCGCCTCGGCCCGGATCTGCCGGCCCTGACAGCGCGCTTCTACGAGGAGCTGTTCCAGCGCGACCCAGCGCTGCGGCCGTTGTTCACCACCGATATGGGTGAGCAGCGGGTCAAGTTCGCACAGAAACTCACCGAGATCGTCCGGTCCATGTCCCGGCTCAGCGAACTGCTTGCGCACACCCGTGCCCTCGGTGCCCGGCACGTCGGATATGGCGTGCGCGCCACGGACTACCAGACCGTCGGCGATGCTCTCATCGCCGCGATCGCGGCCGTGCTGGACGACGAGTTCGACGCCCCCACACGCGAGGCCTGGGTTCTCGCCTTCAACATCGTGGCCGAGACCATGCTGGAGGGGGCCGCCGCAGCCCGGCCCATCGGCAGCTAACCGAAGCCGGGGCGCGCGGGTCAAGCCTGTGTAATCATTTTCCACTGATACCGGTAAGTAATACGGCTGATGTGGGCGTGCTTCGTCGCTGCGAGGCTGTGGCCGTTCTGTCCTGCACACAAGAGTGTGACGAAGTGAGGCGGCCATGAGTTTTCGAAGCAGGTTTCACCGTGCGGTTCACCGCCGTCGGGGGACGAGGAAGGCCGGGCGCTATGTGCCCCGGACGGACCTGCCCGCCGCGCTGGTCAGGCGCACAGGATTCGCGGCCAAAGCCGCGGTAGCGATCCTCGGCGCGATTCTGGCCGCGGCCTGGCTCGTGACCGCACCCGCCGGGGCGTCCGCGGCCGCGGCACCGGGCAGCAAGGGCGGTGGCCACCACCCGATGGCAGCGGCCCCGCTGCCGCACCGCAGCGTCGCGTCGATCCTGCGAGCCGACGGGACACTGCGCACCGGGGTGAGGGGGAACTTCAGTCCCAAGGGGTACCGGATGGTGCTGGGGCACCACGGAGCGCCCCGCTTCGTGCGCACCGGCGTCGCCGCGGCCGGCGACACCAGCTGGGACGACCGGTTCGGGCTTCCCGGCGTGCAGAACGGCATCGAGGCCAACCAGGTCAACGCGATCGCCGTGAACGGCAGCGATGTCTATGTCGGCGGCATCTTCACGTTTGCCGGGGACGCGCCGCACAGTTACGTCGCCGAATGGGACGGCCAGGCCTGGCAGAACCTGTCCGGCGGGGTCAGCGGCGCGCCGAGCGGCGAGTCCCCCGAGGTGGACGCGCTCGCCGTGAGCGGGACCACCCTGTACGTCGGCGGGATCTTCACCACCGCACACAACGGCGCGACCGCGGTGACGGTCCACGACGTGGCCGCATGGAACACCCAGACCAGCACCTGGAGCGCGCTGGGAGCCGGCATCGCCGCGGGCACCACGTGCAGCTTCTGCGTGGTCCGGGTGGACGCGTTCGCGGTGTCCGGCACGAGCGTGTTCGCCGCCGGATCGTTCGGCAAGGCCGGCACGGTGGCTGCCAACAGCATCGCCCTGTGGAACGGCTCGGCGTGGAGCGCCCTCGGCAAGGGCCTGTACTCCTGCACGGCGTGCAGCCCGGTCCAGGCCGGCGACCGTAACCTCCCTGGCGCTGTCTGGCACCACCCTGTACGCAGGCGGCACCTTCGACCACGCGGGCACCGTGGCCGCCAGCAACGTGGCCAGCTGGAACACCGGCTCCGCGGCGTGGAGCGCGCTTGGCTCCGGCGTGGTCGCCGGGTTTGAGGGCGGCGTGTTCGCGCTGGCACTCAACGGCACCAGTCTCATCGTCGGCGGCGACTTCACCAAGGCCGGCTCGGTCGCCGTCAACTCCCTTGCCGTCTGGTCCGGCTCGGCATGGTCCGCTCTGGACGGCGCCAACTCCGGAGTCACCATCGGCACGGCCGCCAGTGGCGGGGAGGGGCAGGTGCTCGCGCTGCTCGTCTCGGGGACGACGCTCTACGTTGGCGGCAACTTCGACCACCTCCAGCCTGGCGCTGTGGCCACCCAGGGCGGCCTGGCCTCGTTCAGCCTGGGCACCCCGGCATGGACGGTGCTGCCCATGGCTCAGGCGACCGCCACCGTGAACAGCTTCGCCGCCGGCCCGGCGTCGGGGACCTACGTCGGCGGCTCGTTCGACACCGGCGGCCCGCTGGTCAGCGGCCCGTACCTGGACAACATCGGCCTGCTCACCGGCAGTACCTGGACCGCCCTGGGCCAGGGCGTGACCTACGGGGAGAATGGCCACGGGTTCGGCATCGCGCTGGCGCACGGAACGGCCGGGGAGTACCTGGGCGGCTGGTTCAACCAGGCCGGGTCCGTGCAGACCAACGGCATCTCGCTGTGGAACGGCACGACGTGGAAGTCCCTCGGGCGCGGGATCGCCGGCGGCAGTGGGGCGACCGGGCCGATGGTCTTCGCTATCGCCGTCAACAACAGCCAGGTCTTCATCGGCGGTGACTTCAGCTCGGTCAACGGCGTCGCAGCCAAGAACATCGCCGTGTACAGCGGCGGGACCTGGCACGCGGTCGGCGGCGGCACCAACTCCGCCGTGGAGAGCATGGCCATTAACGGCGGCTACGTGTACGCCGGCGGCGGGTTCAGCACGGCCGGTGGTGCCAGCACCGGGGCACCGGTCGCCCGGTGGAAGCTGGGCACCGCGTTCACCAGTAAGGCCGGCTGGTCCGCACTCGGCCCGCTGTTCGGCGGCGGCGACGTGACCTCGATCGCCTTCGACGGCCCGGAGGTCTTCCTCGGCGGCAACCTGCTCGACTGTGTCGTGAACAGCCCCTGCGACAACGGCACCTCGACGGGCACGACCCCCTGCGAGACGGCCTCCGGTTACGACATCAACGGCCTGATCATGTGGGACACCCAGACCCCCGGCACCTGGTACTACCCGTTCGGCTGCGGGGTCACCGTGGGCAGCGGTGCCACCGCCACCCCCGGCAACGTCAACTCCCTGCTGCTGGTGGGCAAGACCCTCTACGTCGGCGGCTACTTCGACCATGCGGGGATCACCGGAGTCTCCCCGAACCAGGTGGCCGCGATGAACATCGCCAGCCTCAACCTCACCGTCCTCGACCAGAACAAGACCAAGTGGAGCAAGCTGGGCACGGGCGTCGGCAACGACAACAACGGTGACCAGGTGGCTTCGCTGACCACCGCCGGGAACGTCCTCTACGCGGGCGGCGCGTTCAGCACCGCTGGCGGGGTCGCCGCCACCGGGGTGGCCCAGTGGAACCTGACGACCCCCGCCTGGTCGGCGCTCGGCAGCGGCCTGTCCTGCGTCAGTGACGACTGCACCAGCACGTACGCCAACGCCGTGGATGCCGCGCCCAGCGGGATCTACGTCGCCGGCAACTTCGGCATCGCCGGTGTCCAGGGCTCGGACAACTTCGCCCTGTGGCACCCGCCAGCCGGCTAGCACCGGAGAGGGCTTCGATCGGCGGGCCGCTGGCTGGTGCGGCCCGCCGTCGTTGCCTGTGGCCCGTCGTCACGCAGGCCTGCGCCGTTGGATAATGCGGTGCCAAGCGACAGGAGGCGCATGACGGACGTCGAAGTACTCTTCGCCGCGGTCACCGTGGCCGATCTCGGCGGCGCGGTGGCCTGGTACGCCCGGCTGTTCGGCCGGCCAGCGGACATCGTCCCCAATGACAACGAGGTCATGTGGCGCCTCGCCGACGCGGCGTGGCTGTACGTGGTGCGCGACGAGAAACGTGCCGGGCACGCGCTGGTGACGTTGTGCGTCGCGGACCTGGACCTGGCCGTTGCCGGCATCGCGGCCAGGGGGATCACCGGCGGGCCGGCCGAGACCATCGGGGACGCCGGCCGGAAGGTCACCTTCACCGACGCCGAAGGCAACGCCATCAGCTTCATCGAGGTGACTGCCGCTAGGACCGATTAATTCCGCGGCGTTCTGCCGCCTTATCCGTATGGGCTATGTGTGGTGCGCGCAGCAGCCGAGGAGGCCGTGATGGCGTTGAACACCGGCGCTGGGCTCGTCGTGGCCGGCGCGCTGCTGATCGGCGCCGCCACGCTCGCGGGCGCATGGCTGGCCCATCGCCACGCCACCCAGCGTGAGGTGTGCTTCGGCGCCGCCGCGGGTGCGCTGCTGGTGATCGCCGGGTTGCACCTGCTGCCGGATGCCTGGTCGGCCACGCGCCAGACGGCGATCCCCGGATGGGCAGTTCCCGCGGCCGCCATCGCGGCGTTCGCCGCGACCGGGTTCGCGATCCGCCGGGGGTGCGCCTGCCGGGCCGAGCAGGAGGCCGCCGGAGGTGCCGGAACGGCCGGAGCACTCGCGGCGCACCGGGTACTTGAGGGAGCGGCCATGGTACTGGCCGGTTCGGTCATGGTCGCGGCCGCACTGGCCGTGCACGCGCTGGCCGAAGGACTGGCCGCCGGGACGCTGCTGGCTTCGGCACCGCGCCGCCAGCGGGTGCGCTGGCTGGCGATCATGTGCGCCAGCCCGGCGGCCGGCGCCGCGCTCGCCGTGGCCTGGCCGTTCCCACAGACCCTGCGGCCGGTCCTGCTCGCCGTCGCGGCGGGCGTTCTCGGCCAGGCCGCCCGGGTCAGCCTGAGCGCCGCGTTCCGGCGGGCCCACCCGGTCCGGCTCGCGATGGCGAGTCCCGCGGTCGCGACCCTGGTCGCCGCGGCCGGCACCGCGCTCGCGGTGCACCTGGCCGGCTGACCGGCCCCGGGCGGCGGCAAGCACGTCGCGAACATCTTCGGCAAGCTCGGCCTGGCCCCCTCCGACAACGACAACCGCCGCGTCATCGCCGCCATCACCTACCTGGAGTCCTGATCTGTCCCGGCAACGGAGGAAGATCGGGTTCGCGATCGCGGGCCGCCGGGGATCTTAAGCACTGGCGACGTTGCCGTTGCACTGACAGGCCGACGAGGAGGCGAGATGGCTGTCCACGAGATACGCATCGACCGCAGCAAGACGCTGGCCGAGGAGCCGGGCACCGGCCACAACCGCTGGCACCCGGACATCGCACCGGTTGTCCGGTGCGAGCCGGGCGACGAAGTCACACTCGAAACCAGGGACGCCTTTGACGGGCAGATGTCCCCGGATGCCTCCCTGGACGCCGTTGCCGCGCCCAACCTCGACGTGGTGCATCCGCTGACCGGCCCGGTGTACGTCGAGGGAGCCGAGCCAGGCGACCTGCTCGAAGTGGAGATCGCCGATATCGAGCCGGACAGCTACGGGTACACGGTGCAGGTGCCCGGTTTCGGGTTCCTCCGCGACGAGTTCCCCGATCCGTTCAAGGTGAACTGGGACATGGCGGACGGCTGGGCCACGTCGGCCGATCTGCCCGGGGTCCGCATTCCCGGCTCGCCGTTCATGGGCACCATCGGCCTGCCTCCCGGTCACGAACTGCTGGCCGCCACGACCGCCCGCGAGCAGGCTCTGCTGGACCGGGGCGGCTTCGTGCTGCCGCCGTCTCCGGCCTCGGCCGTGCCCAGCGACCCGCGCCTGGCCGCGGAAGGGCTGCGCACGGTACCGCCGCGCGAGCAGGCAGGCAACGTCGACATCAAGCAGCTCGGCAAGGGCGCGCGGCTGCTCATCCCGGTGGACACCCCAGGCGGGCTGTTCTCGGCCGGCGACGCCCACTTCGCCCAAGGCGACTGCGAAACCTGCGGCACCGCCATCGAGATGACCGCCACCCTGCACGTGCGCTTCGCCGTGCACAAGGGCGAAGCAGCCCGCAATAACATCCGCGACCTGCGGTTCACCAGGCAGGACTACTACCTGCCGCCCGAGTACGCCGCGCCGCGCCGGTTCTATGCCACGACCGGCATCTCGGTCACCAAGGACGGGGTCAACCAGTCCGAGGACATCACCCTCGCCGCCCGCAACGCGCTGCTGAACATGATCGACCATCTCACCGAGCGCGGCTGGACCCGCCAGCAGGCCTACGCCATTTGCAGCGTCGCGGTGGACCTCAAGATCAGCCAGCTCGTGGATGCGCCCAACATGCTGGTGTCCGCCTTCCTGCCCGAAGACATCTTCGCCCCCTGAACGCCGCCCAGGCGAGAAGCCGATAACACCGAGCCTCAGCGCGCAGCTTCGGGAGTCTCAGTGGTATCAGAGCTGATACCATGACCCTATGGCGATGACGTTGCGGCTGACCGACGCCGAGACCGAGGTATTGCGCCGCCGGGCCGATCTGGAGCGGCGGTCCATGCAGGAGGTGGTCCGGCAGGCGATCCGCGAGTACGTGGAAGGCCACAGCCGCGCCGAACTGCTCGACCGGGTGCTGGACGAGGAACTGCCCAGGTACGCGGAGGCGTTGGAGCGACTTGCGCAGTGATCTACCTGACGCTGCCCGAGTTGCTGCACGTCGCCGCGCGCACCCTGGGCAGCGAGCCCGCCGTCCGCGATTACGGATTGCTGGAATCCGCTCTTGCCCGCCCGCAGGCCACCGCCTTCGGCTCGGACGCCTACCCGAATCTTGGCGCCAAGGCCGCGGCCCTACTCCACTCGCTGGCCAGGAACCGTGCCCTCATCGATGGCAACAAACGGCTCGCTCTCGCCGCGACCATCGCCTTCTACGGCGTCAACGGCCGCCGTCTCACCCTGACCACCGATGAGGCTTACGAACTGATCATGGCCGTCGCCGCGGGAAAGCTGGATTCCGTGGACGACATCTCCGCCGTCCTGGCCACGGCGACCAGGCCGTGGAGGGGGCGGTGACGCGCGCCCCCACGCCGGTACGCAGCGGTCAGGAAGCGTTGGCCGCGTAAGCCGGTGGCGGGGTGAACCCGCCGATGAGCCCGGCCAGCGCCTGGGCGAAGGCGATCACCGTGCGGTCGTGCAGGTAGGGCCCGACGATCTGGATGCCGACGGGCAGGCCGTCGGCGGCGATCCCCGCCGGTGCGACGACGGCGGGCAGGTAGGCGGCACCGACCGCCTGTACCCAGGCGAACTGGTCGGCGTAGGGCACCAGCTCGCCGTTGACGGTGATCACCCGTGCGTCGACGTCGGGGTTGTGATCGTGGGCGATGGCCGTGGTGCGCATCGCCGGGCACAGCAGGACGTCGTAGCGGGTGAAGAACCGCGCCCAGGCGGCGCGCAGCCCGCGCTGCTGCTGCCCGGCCTGAGACAGGCCCCGCGCGGACTGGGCGATGTTGCGGGCGAACCGGGCGGGCGGCGACTGGTCCGCCGGATCGAGCCCAGCCGCCCGGCCGGCCAGCGCCGCGTAGTCGGCGTCCGGCAGAACCCCCGCGATCCCACCCTGGATCAGCCGCTGGGCCACGTCGAGGGACTCATCGAGATCCACCGGCCGGGCCTCTTCCACGCACATCCCGGCCGCCGCCAGCGAGTCCGCTGCCGCGGTCAGGCGCTGCGCCACCGCACGGTCGACCGGCCAGCCCGGCTCCTCCGGCCAGACCGCCACCCGCCACTCACCGACCTCGCGGGCTGGCGCCGCGGGCAGTTCCAGGCGCCAGGCAGCCGCTTCGACCGGGTCCGGGCAGGCCAGCACCGTCAGGCACAGATCCAGGTCGGCGGCACTGCGGGTCAGCGGCCCCAGCACGCCGATGTCGACTTCGGCGAGCATTCCCGGCGGCGGCGGAATATGGCCGTGCACCGGGACGATGCCGAATGAGGGCTTGAGCGTGTACACCCCGCACCAGGCCGCCGGGATCCGCAACGACCCGCCCAGGTCACTGCCCAGCTCCAGGGCGGACAACCCGGCCGCCACCGCCGCCGCCGCACCGCCCGAGGAGCCGCCCGGGGTCCGGGTGGCATCCCAGGGGTTGTTGGTGGTCCCGAAAAGCTCGTTGTAGGACTGGCAGTCCGACGCCCACATCGGCAGGTTGGTCTTGCCCATGACGATCGCCCCGGCACCACGCAGCCGCCCCACCGCCTCGGCGTCATGCTCTGGCACATAGCCAGCGAGTACCGGCGCCCCGCAGGTGGTGCGCAGGCCAGCGGTCTCCAGGCAGTCCTTGACCGTCACCGGCAGGCCGTGCAGCGGCCCTGCGTCCGCACCGCGCGCAAGGCGGCGGTCGGCTTCGGCCGCCTCCCGGCGTGCCCGGTCCGGATCGAGTGTCACCACCGCGCCCAGGCCCGGGTTGAACTCCGCGATCCTGCCCAGGTAGCAGTCCAGCAGCTCGAGACTGGAGATCTCCTTGGCCCGGACCGCAGCCGCCAGCTCGGCCGCGGACCTGAACGGTAGCTGCGCCATGACTCCCCCAAGGTTCGGCCACGCTCCGGCCATGCCCGGCCTGAAGATCTTGCCGCCCCCGCCACGGCCTGTCTACCTCCATCCAACGCAGTCACCCTGACTCGCGGGCCCGCGGACGGGGTGAGCCGGGCCCGCGCCGACCACGGACCGGACAAACCGCCGCCGGAATCGGCGGTAACCTGACCGGCACGTGGAACCGGGCACTGCGTCGCCGGCGCAAGACGTTCCTCCGTTGGGCGCGGATGCGAGGATCGCCTGGGTTGACGGGGAGGCCCGGACAAACGATGACGACCCCAGATCGTGGCGGCCCGCCCGGCCGGGCGGGTTCACCCGTGCCCGCCCACACCGCGCCGGGCCAGCCTGACCCCGGCGGGCCCGGAGCGCCGGGTCCGGTGCCCGCCGCCGGGCCGGGCCCGTGGCGCCGCAGGGCGCTGACGGCCACGGCGCTCGCAGCCGCGGCGGCCGGGCTCTTCCTCTGCTACGTCACGGTCTCCGGGAAGGTGCCGGTCACCTCCGACGGCGCGGGCAACGCCCTGCAGGCATGGAACATGCTGCATGGAAACTGGCTGCTGCGGGGCTGGTGGCTGTCGGACGTCTCGTTCTACACGACCGAACTGCCCGAGTACATGCTTGTCGAGATCGCGCGCGGCCTCACCCCGGCCGTGGTGCACGTATCGGCGGCGCTCACGTACACGCTGCTGCTGGCCGGTGCGGCCTGGCTGGCCAAAGGGCGGGCGGCTGGCTGGGACGGGGTGGCCCGGATGCTGGTGGCCGGCGGCATCATGGTGGCGCCGCAGGTGGCCGGGGTGCAGGTGCTCATGCTCTCCCCCGATCACTTCGGCTCCGCCGTGCCCGTGCTCGCCATGCTGCTGCTGCTTGACCTGGCACCGGCGCGCTGGTGGGTACCGGCGCTGACCGGGGTCATCCTGACCGGCGCGCTGGTCGCCGACCGGATCCTGGTGGTCACGGCGGTGCTGCCGCTCCTTGCGGTCTGCGGGGTGCGTGCCGGGGTCTGCGTGGCCCGCCGTCAGCCGCTGCGGTCCCGCTGGCTGGAACTCTCGCTCGCCGGGGCCGGTGTCGCGGCCGTGGGAGCCTCCAGCGCGATCCTCGCCCTCATCACCACAGGCGGCGGGTTCACGGTCTGGCCGGTCAGGGCCCGGCTGGTGGCCTGGTCACGGGTGCTCACCCATCTCAAGGTCATCCCACAGGGGGCGGCGCTGCTGTTCGGCGTGACCACGGGGAGCCACGCGGCACTCAGCGACGGCCTGGGGCTGCTGCACCTGGCCGGTCTCGGCCTGGCGACATGGGGAGTGGGCGCCGCGCTCTGGCGGCTGCGCCGGCTCGGCCTGGTCGACCAGTTGCTCGTGGCCGCGGTGCTGATCAACCTGGGTGCGTACATCTTCCTCACCCCGGGCACCCTGCTGTACTCGGCCAGGGACTTCAGCGCGGTACTGCCGCTGTCCGCCGCGCTGGCCGGGCGGATGGCGGGCAAGTCCCTGCTGGCGGGCAAGCTGGCGCCGGTGGCGGCCGCGGTCCTCGCCGGCTATGTGCTGAGCCTCGCGACCGCCATGTCGGCACCGGCCGCGCCGTCGCGTGACGTGCACCTGGTTCAGTGGCTGCTGGCGCACCACCTGGACTACGGCCTGGGCGGGTACGGGACCGGCAACGCCATGACCTTGGACGCGAGGGGCCGGGTCCACATGGTCGTGGTGGCGTTCCGCCACGGGCGCTGTTACCCGGTCCGGTGGGAGGCACAGGCGTCCGGCTACAACGCCAGGCTGCACGACGCGACGTTCATGGTGCAGGCCGCGCCCGGCACCGCGATCCGTCATGTCTTCGGGGCCCCCGCGCACGTCTACCTCGTCGGCGGGACCAGGATTCTCCTCTGGCACAAGAACCTGCTGACGGACGTCCAGCCGTCGTCCGCCCTGCCCGGTCATGGCAGCGCGCCACCGTCCGGGGCATTGCCGGCGAGCGCAAGGCCCCCACGCGCCGCCTGATCGGCGCCCCCGCGCCGCGCCGCGGCCCCCGCGGCCCTTGCCCGATTGTGGTGGTTGGCACTCCACCGACATTCTGGGGTGAGGTGTACGTCAGGACCGGCGGCGACGAGGGGCTGTTCGCCGTCTACTCCGACGTCCAGTTCCGGACGCCAGTATCGGCCGGAGACGTGCTGGAAGTCCCGGATCTCGCCTTCGAGGCTGGGTGATCTGCCGGTTCGACCCGGCCCGCGGCCCGTCGGCCTCGACCGTGCTGGCCGAGCCGCTCACCGTGGTCACCGCCACCGGCATTGCGGAAGTCCCTTCCGGCTGACTTGTCAACGGCCGCGGTGGTCTCGGCGTCTATCTGCCGAGACCCTTGCTACTGGAGGAGAAGCGTCATGATCGTCCCGCTTCCCCGGCTGGCTGTCATCGCCACAGCGGTGATGGCAAGCCTGCTGGCAGCCGTCAGCCCAGCGCTAGCCTCGCCTGCTGCTCCCGCGACCGGCGACGTCCAGGCGGGAACCACGACCGGATGGCCGCAGCTTCAGGGCAACGCCGCCCACACCGGCTTCGAGCCTGGGGAAACGTCAGTGACCTCGTCAAACGTCAATCAGCTCAGCGTCGCGTGGACGGCGCCCCTGCCCAGCCCGGTCGGTACGCCGGATCTCACCGTGGCCGGCGGGACGCTGTACGCCGCGTCAGGCACCACGGTGACCGCGCTGAAAGCGGTCACCGGCGCCCAGCTCTGGCAGACATCGCTCCCTGGGACGATAGCCAGCACCCCGGCGGTGCAGGGCAGCCTGGTGATCACCGGATACGACGAGGGACGCGGGACCTTCAGCCGGGTCTTCATCGTCGCGCTCAGCAGCGCCACGGGCGCCGTGGTCTGGACCCACCGGGTTTCCGGGCCGCATCTGCTAAAGGCATCTGTCACCACCACGCCCCGGCGGGTTTACGTATCCATCACTGACGGGCAGGTGCTGGCCCTGGGCATCGCTCATGGGTTCCAGCTCTGGGCATCTCCCGCCCTTCCGGGTGCGACGTGTGACATCTCCGCACCGTCGGCCGGCAGCGGCTTCGTCGTCGTCGGCGGCGGCGGCGGATACGTGTACGCGCTCCACGCCTCCGACGGGACCCTGGCCTGGCAGGACAACCTAGGCGGCGGGTGTGGTAGCAGCGGCGACAACTGGGTTCCCGCGATCAGCGGCACCACGGTCTACGCTGGGCTGCTCAACGGCGTCGCAGCCCTTGACCTGGCCTCCGGTGCCATCCGGTGGTCCAGCCCGTCCGCCGGGATGGTCTTCTCCCCGCTGTCGATCACCGGCAGCACCGTGATCGCGGGGGCCAATGACGACACAGAGCCGGTCGCCCTGGCCCGGTCCGACGGCACTGTCCGGTGGACGTCCCCGTTCCATCCGCCGGTGACGTTTGTGGGCGGGCTGGCCACTTTCGGCAGCCTGACGTGGGCCACCGTCGTGCCGACAGGATCCGACGCCCAGGCCGTCGCCTTCAACACCGCCACCGGGCACAAGGTGTTCTCGTCGGCGGTCTACTCCGACCCGTCGGTGGAGTTCCCGCCACCCGTGGTCGCCGCAGGCCGCGTCTACCTGGACCTGACCAATAAGGTGCTGTGCCTCACCCTGCCCGCGACCTGACCCGTGGGTGCCGTTGAGCGGTTAACCAGGTCGGCGGTCCACTCAATAATCAGACGCCGGCCCTCGTCACAGGTAGCCGGATTGTCCCATTCTTCGCGACACCCTCTCCGGTAAGAGAAGCGCCAACCGGCCAGGCGCAGCAGTGGGCAGCACGAGCTCAATCGGACGGCGTGACCGGGGACCATACGCCCAACCACTGCTCGGCGCCGTACGCTTCGTACCGCTCTACCTCGGTGAACCCCAGCTTCGCCGCGAGGCGCATCGAGCGGACGTTGGCGGTCGGGGTAAACAGCACCACCGGCTCGCCGGGAAGCGCGCCGGCGAACCAGCCGAGTGCCGCTGCGCGCGCCTCAGCGGCGTACCCGAATCCCCATGCCTCCGGCAGGAACAGGTAGCCGAGCTCGGCCTCCCCGGCAGCAGCCCCAGGGCCGTGCCCCGTTGCTCTGTAGAGAGTGATCTGGCCGATCATGGCTCCGCCGAGATCGACTACGAAAAGGCCGGGGCGCCGCGCGGGCGCCCCGGGCATCTCGCGCTCAAGCTCGTCACGCGGCTGGGGGCCACCGAGGTAGGTGCCCACCTCTGGCGAGGCCAGCAGCTCGATAACCGCCGCACGGTCCCGGGCCTCGGGCTCACGGAGCACGAGCCGCTCGGTCCTGATCGGCTCAGGCGGCCAACCGACGGGCCCCAAGCCTGCCATGCGCGCAGGCTAGCAAGTGGTCAAACCACGAGTTGGCAAATGCCGGTGCCACATGGGCAGAACCCCTGCGTGATGCCGGTGGACTGGCGCTGGGCCTGGCCGCTGAGCACGGCCACCAGGGCGGCCCCGAGGTCCGGGGGCGCCGCGGCAGCGCGGCCCCGCCTGCCGGGTCAATAGCCATGCGGAATTTTGCTATTTCCTGCACTGATATCACCAAAGTCGGACGTTTCCCTGCCTCGCAAAGATCAGGACGTTAGAATGCCAAGCGTTTAATAAGGCTTCTTCTTTCATTCATTGAGCCGTAAAGATGATGCGCCCCGGCTTTGATGATTCCGGGAGCAGTTGATGCGGCCAGGCAGGTACGGGCGGAGACCGGAGAAGGTGAATCCATGAGATGGCGCCCCGTCACGATGACCGCCGCGGCCGTGCTCGGCACGGCGCTGCTGACCGGGGCTGGCGCCGCGGCCGGGAGCCTCGCGCCTGCCGCTGCCGGTACCGCCGCGGGTGCGGCGGCGCAGGGCGGCACCTGGGGCACGGCGGCGGAGATCCCCGGCAGCAACCGTCTCAACCATGGCGGGCAGGCCACGATCGGCACGGTGTCGTGTGCCAGCGCGACCAACTGCGGCGCGGGCGGGTCCTACACCTCGGGCTTCTCCAGCACCGCCCCGATCGTCCAGGCCTTCGTGGTCAACAAGACGGCGAACATCTGGCGGATGGCGCAAGAGGTGCCCGGCACCGCGACGCTCAACACCGGGGGGAACGCGAAGATCAATGCGGTGTCGTGCCCAGCGCCGGGAGACTGCAGCGCCGGCGGGTACTACACCGACGCCACCTCCGGCCACCAGCAGGCGCTCGTCGTCACCGAAACGGCCGGAACCTGGGGCAGCGCCGAGGAGGTCCCCGGGTCCGCCGCACTCAACGCCGGTGGGCCCGGCGCGGTGATCCTGTCGATGTCGTGCGCCGCGCCGGGTGACTGCAGCGCCGGCGGGTACTACAGCGACGCCTCCGGCCACGAGCAGGCACTCGTGGCCACGCAGACCAACGGAACCTGGGGCACCGCCAAGGAGATCCCCGGCACCGGCGCCCTCAACGCCGGCGGGGCCGCACGGGTCGACTCGATGTCGTGTGGCGCGCCCGGGGACTGCAGCGCCGCGGGACAGTACGCATCCAAGACCGTCGACGGCATCTCCACGGTCCAGGCCTTCGTGGTCAACGAGATCGGTGGCACCTGGGGTAAGGCGGAGGAGGTCCCCGGCACCGCGGCACTCAACGGGGGCGGGTACGCCACGGTCAACTCGGTGTCCTGCCCATCGGCGGGCAACTGCAGCGCCGGTGGCTCATATACCAGCGCTACGCCGGCCACCCAAGCGTTCGTCGTCAGCGAGACCAGTGGCACGTGGGGTAAGGCACGACTGGTCCCGGGCAGCGCGGCACTCAACAAGCGCGGGCTCGCCCAGGTCAACTCGGTGTCGTGTTCCTCGGCGGGCAACTGCAGCGCGGGCGGGTTCTACCTGGACGCCGCGTTCGACACCCAGGCGTTCGTGGCCAGTGAGTCGGGCGGAACCTGGGGCAGCGCCGAAGAGATCCCCGGCACCGCGGCCCTGGACAAGCACGCCCCCGGCGCCATGGCCGACTCGGTGTCGTGCGGCGCCCCCGGCGATTGCAGCGCCACCGGGTCCTACACCGACTCCTCCGGCGCGCAGCAGGCCTTCGTGGCCGACCAGTCGTCCGGAACCTGGGGCAGCGCGGAGGAAGTACCCGGCACCGCGGCGCTTAACGGCGGCGGGCAGGCCGTTGCTCAGTCGGTGTCGTGCGCCCCCGCCGGGCTGTGCAACGCCGTGGGCACGTACCAGAACGTCAAGCTCAACAACCAGGTGTTCGCCGTGAGCCAGAGCTAGAGAGTGGCAGCGGAGCAGCCGTGAGAAACCGGAAGGAGAGGGAGCCAGTGCAAGGCCTATCCCGGCGCGAGTTTCTCGGCGGCGCGGCAGGCGTCGCCGCCGTAGCCGCCCTGCCAGCATCAGCGACCATCCCGTCCAGGCACGCGAGCCTGCGGGCCAGGCGCAGCGCCGCCACCGCACCCGCCTTCGGCGCTACCGTGGACCTGGCCAGTTACAGCAGCAAGAACTACCTCGACGCCGCGAACACCTTCGACGGTCTTGTCGGGCTGCCGATGGCCACGACGATCCAGAAGGTCTACATGGGGCATGGCGAGTTCCCGCCGCACCCACCGCTCAAGATGACGCAACTGGCCAAGGCCGGCTGTGAGTTCCTTGTCTCCATCGAGCCGTCCCGGAGCATGGTTCCGTCCGAGCAGGCCCTGCTCGCCAAGTGGCTGACCATGATGAACAACTCGGGCATTCCCTACCGGGTGGTGCTCTACTCGGAAAGCAACGACAAGGCATTCAAGACCGCACCTGAATGGTTCGCGTACTGGAGCTACTATGCGCCGGTCGTCAAGGACGCGGGCGCAGTTCTTGCCTATAACTGCGGCTGTGGCTTCAAGGCGCTACCGCGCGCGGAGGCCTATTTTCCGTCCAATCCCACACCGGACGAGCTGTGGATGGACTTTTACGCCACATCGTTCCGTGGCGGGTCGCGGCTTGACACGCTCATCGGGCTGGCCGCCGCCGCCGGCATACCCGCGGGGATAGCCGAGTGGGACTGGTCGGCCGGGAACCTCATCTTCACCCCGATGACGCTGCCCTGGTGGAACGCCTACTGCGAGTACATCGTCGGCCTGGCATCGGCCGGCAAGCTTCCGCTCGGCGCGATCTTCTTCAACGCCATCGCCAAGGGCGGCCGGGCGGACGTCATCGCGAGCGCCAGCGATCCGCGGATCCCAGGGATTCACCGGGTCGCCCAGGCCTTCTGACGAATTCCCCGCGATTGCCAGGCGGGTGCAGCGGGCGACGGTGTGGTGCCAGCGCGCCCGATCGCCGTCCTGGCAAGATAGCGGCATGGAACGTGTGCTTGGGATCGGTGGATACTTCCTGCGCGGCGCCGACCCGGCGGCCCTGAGCAGTTGGTATCGCGATTGCCTGGGCCTGGACGCCGATGAGAACGGCCTGTGGCATCAGGGAGCCGGACCGACGGTGTTCGCGACCTTCGAGTCCGAGACCGACTATTTCGGGTCCCGCGCCCAGCAAACCATGCTCAACTTCCGGGTCCGCGACCTGGATGCGATGCTCGCGCAATTGCGCGCCAAGGGTGCGGACGTGGCCGAGGAAACGCAGGACATGGAGGGTGTCGGCCGGTTCGGCTGGGTCACCGATCCTGAGGGCAACCGGATCGAACTCTGGCAGCCCGCCTGACCGCGTCTTCGCGCAGGCGGCATAAGCCGCCGCTCCTTGTACGTCATCCCCGGCCGATGAAGGGCATCTTCGTGGCGGTGATGGTCAGGAACTGCACATTGGCGTCCAGGGGCAGGCTCGCCATGTAGAGCACCGCGTCGGCGACGTGCTGGGCGTCGAAGGTGGGTTCCGGCGCCAGCGAACCGTTGGCCTGCGGCATCCCCCGGCTCATCTGCGCGGTCATCTCGGTGGCGGCGTTGCCGATGTCGATCTGCCCGCAGGCGATGTCGAAGGCCCGGCCGTCCAGGGAGATGGACTTGGTCAGGCCGGTGATCGCGTGCTTGGTCGCGGTGTAGGCGACGCTGTGCGGGCGGGGGACGTGCGCGGATATCGAGCCGTTGTTGATGATCCGGCCGCCACGGGGAGCCTGGGTCTTCATCAGCGTGACCGCATGGTGGGCGCACAAGAAGGCGCCGGTGAGGTTGGTGTCCACGGCCCGCTGCCACTGCTCCCAGGAGATCTCGTCGACCGCGCCCGGCGGGCCGAACATGCCCGCGTTATTGACCAGGAGATCCACGCGCTCCCAGCGCTCGCGCACGGCCTCGAACAGCGCGGCGACCGAGCCGGGCGCGGTGACGTCGGTGGGGACGGCGAGCCCGGCCCCGGCCGGTCCCGGCGCGGAGGCCAGCGTCTCCCGCAGTGCCTGCTCACGCCGCCCCGCCACGGCGACCTGCCATCCGGCCGCCAGCAGCGCCTGGGCGATGCACCGGCCAAGACCGGAGCCTGCGCCGGTCACCACGGCCACGCCAGTGGATGCCATCTTCGCCTCCGTTCCGCGTCAGCCCCGGGACTCGGCCATGTAGCTGCCGATGATCGAGCCGAAATCCGGGTCCTGGGTCAGGCCAAGGCGTTCCGCCCGGTCGGCGCGGATCCGGGCGGGCCAGCTCGACACGAGCCTGGCCACGGCCGGATCGGGAACCCAGTCGATCAGCGCGCTCGCCTGCCGCCCGGCCGCCTGTTCCAGCGCGGCGACCATATCCGCGACGGTCACGGTGAGGGCGGGCAGGGTGACCGCACTGCGGCCGCCCCAGGACTCCTCCGGCGAGGCCGCGGCGCACAACAGTCCCTTGATGGCCCGCCCCGGCGAGATGAGCGCGACCTCGGTCGCCGGCTCGACCGGGCAGGTGGCGCGATGACCGGCGAGCGGCTCGCGGATGATGCCGGACAGGAAGCCCGACGCGGCCCCATTGGGGCGGCCGGGGCGCACGCTGACCGTTGCCAAGCGGACGGCCCGCCCGCGCAGGAATCCCTTGCGGGTGTAGTCGGCCAGCAACTGCTCCCCGATCACCTTCTGCACGCCGTAGCTGGACTGCGGGTTGGGCAGAGTCTGATCGTCCACCACCGCAGGCAGCGGATGATCGCCGGAGGTGCCGAACACGGCCAGGGAACTGGAGAACACCACGACCGGGTTCGCGCCGAGCGCGCGGCACGATGCCAGCAGCGCCTCGGTGGCGCGCAGATTCGCCCGCAGACCGAGGTCGAAGTCGGCTTCGCATTCGCCGCTGACCGCGGCCGCGAGATGGAAGATCACATCCGCCCCGGCCAGCGTGCCCGGTCCGGCGCGGGCCGGGTCAAGCAGTTCGCTGAGGTCGCCGCGGACCGCGGTCACCCGCTCGTCGGCGGCCAGGCCGGCGGGCGGCGGCGACTGGTCGAGGAGCGTCACGCCGGACACCGGCCCGGCGTCGCCGCCGGCCACTTCGATCGAGCCCGCGATCAGTAGTTCCCGGGCAAGAAGGGAACCGAGGAAGCCGGCCCCACCGGTGATCACCACGTACGCCACGGTGCCTCCCGCCGGATCCATGGTGGGCGTTACCTACCCAGCGGGCCGGGAGTACCACCTACCGGCCGGCGGGGAACACGGCCATTGTGCAGGCCCGCGCGGGTGAACCACGATAGGCCACATGAACCGCCCCGAAAGGGGGAGCCTGCATGGCGATTGATGCGGACAGGCTCGCCATCCGCGAACTGGTGGAGAACTGGGCGCTGTGGCGGGACGCCGGTGACTGGGAACGGTTCGCCACGGTGTGGCACCCGACCGAGGGCTGGATGACGGCTACCTGGTTCCAGGGGCCGGCGCGGGACTTCATCGCGGTCAGCCGCCAAGGGTTCGAAAGCGGCGTCAGCATCCTGCACTTCCTGGGCGGTCACACGGCCGACGTTGCCGGGGACCGGGCCATCGCGCAGACCAAGATGACGATCAACCAGCGCGCCCAGGTTGACGGCGTTGCGGTCGACGTGGTGTGCACGGGACGTTTCTACGACTTCTGCGCCAAGCACGAGGGGCAATGGAAGATCGTCCGGCGCCAGCCGATCTATGAGAAGGACCGCCTCGATGTCGTGGACCCGGCGGCCACGCTCAGCCTCGATCCCGGGTTGCTCGCCCGGTTCCCCGCCGGCTACCGGCACCTGGGCTACCTCCAGGCCAAGAACGGGTTCACGGTGAAAACCGGGCTGCCCGGGCTGACCGGCAACGCCGTCGCGCGGCTCTACGACGAGGGCGCCCGATGGCTGGCTGGCTCCCCGTCCCCGGGGGAGCCACTCTGACCCGCATCGCGGTGATCGGCGGCGGCATCGGTGGGCTGGCCGCCGCCGCGTTCCTGCGCCGGGCCGGGCTGGCCGCAACCGTCTACGAACAGGCGCCTGCGCTCGGCGGAATGGGTGCGGGCCTGGTGGTGGCCCGAACGCGGCCCGGCTCCTGCGGCGGTTGCCGTCGGAGTTCGGGCTGGAACGGGCCGGTGTCGTGCTGGAGAGCGGCTGGGAGTTCCGGCGCTGGGCCGACGGCTCGGTGCTGTTCGCCCAGCAACTCGGGGAGGTGTGCACCCGCCGGTACGGAGAGCACACCTGGACGATGCACCGGACCGACCTGCTTGAGGTACTGCGCTCGGTCGTCCCGCAGGCGGCGATCAAGCTCGGGCGCCACTGCACGGGCGCGACCCAGGACGCCGACGGGGTCACGCTGACGTTCAGCTCCGGCGGCCCGGTCCGCGCCGATGTGGTGGTGGCCGCCGACGGGATCCATTCGGTGCTGCGGGAGCATGTCACGACCGCGAGCCCGCCGCGCGAGTCCGGCCTGTGTGCCTGGCGGTCGCTGGTGCCGGCCGAAGCTGCCCCGGCGATCGCACGGCGGCCGGTGCAGACGCTGTGGCTCGGCTACCGCCACCACCTGGTGCACTACCCGGTCAGCGCGGGGCGGCTGGTGAACATCGTGGCGTTCAGCCCGGGGGCCCCGGCGAGGTGGAGTCCTGGTCGGCGGTGGGCCACGTAGCGGACCTGGCCGCCGAGTTCGCTGGCTGGGACCCGCGGGTGGGTGAGCTGATCGCGGCGGCAGGCCACGTGGGGCGCTGGGCGGTGCGCGACCGTGCGCCACTGCTGCGGTGGGTGCACGGCAGGATCGCCCTGCTGGGTGACGCCGCGCATCCGATGCTGCCGTTCTACGCCCAGGGCGCGGGGCAGGCCATCGAGGACGCGGCCACCCTGGCCGTCTGCCTCACCACCGGGCCGTGGGAGCCGCCCGCGGCGCTGGCCCGCTACGAGCAGGTACGGATGCCGCGCGCCACCCAGGTGCAGGAGGCCAGCCGTGGCCGGATCCCGCACCATCACCTGCCCGACGGGCCCGAGCAACTGGCCAGGGACGCCGACTTCGCGGGCGAGGACCCGCTCGGCCACAACGACTGGATCTACGCCTACGACGCCGAGCACGCCACGGCAGCGGCTGGCTGAGCCCGGGCCGGTTCTTCATCCGGTCTGCACTTGGCCGGGATCCCTCCTCCACGCCGGCCGCCTTAGCTGGCGGTATCCGGCAATCAAGGAGGAGACGTGTCATCCCGCCCGTCCACGACTGACAGTTCCGGCCACGAACCCACCGAGGACAGCAGGTTCGTAACGCTCAAATCGGCCAAGCACCTGCTGCTCACCACGGTCAAGCAGGACGGGACGCCGATGGCGGACCCGGTGCGGGTGGTAATGGACGGCGACCGTGCCTATTTCGGGGTGTGGGACGCGTCGGGCGTGGCCAAGCGCCTCCGGCGCACCGACTGGGTCCAGGTCGTGCCGTGCACCCCGCTGGGCATGGCCAGCTTCGGGCCGAGGGTCAACGCGACGGCGCGGCTGCTGGCCGGCGCCGAAGCCGGCCGGGCCGCCGAGCGGCTGGCGTGCGGGCGCCCGGCCTGGCGGGAGTTCGCCGGATCCCTGGCCGGCCGGGTGACGGGACGCCAGAGGGTGTATGTCGAACTGCGGCCCGAGGGACCCGCGAAAGAGCCGGCGCCGCCGCCGGCGGTCACCGCCCGGGTGGTGCGGGCACGCACGGCTCCGGGCAGGCGGCGGCTGCCTCCCGTGCCTCTTCGGTAACAAGGTCCAGGTTGATCGCGGCCGCGGCGAGGGCCCCCGCCGCGGCGGCCCCGCCGACCTGGGCGAACAGGTCGGTGACGTTGCCGGCGGCCCATACGCCGGGGATCGCGGTCAGCCCGGTCGGGTCGGCGGCGATGTACTCGCCCACACCGGCCGGGTGCGCCGTGGGTGCCAGGCCGAGTGCGGCCAGGAACCCGGCGCGTGCCACCATGCGGGGCGCGACCGCGAGCGCCTGGCGGGCCACGAGCGTGCCGTCATTCAGCCGCACCCCGGTGAGGCGGTCCCGGGTGATCTCCAGCGACGCCACCTGCCCCGGCACCACGCGGATGGCGCGGGCGGCCAGCAGACGCGCGTCCTCGCCGGCCGGCGGCGGCATCGTGTGCGAGAACAGCACGACATCGGGGCTGAGCTGCCGGAACAGCAATGCCTGGTGCACCGCCGTCGGGCCGCTGGCCAGCACGCCGATGGCCTGGTCGCGGACCTCCCAGCCGTGGCAGTACGGGCAGTGCACCACGTCCCTGCCCCACCGGTCGCGCAGCCCGGGGACGTCGGGGACCTCGTCGGCCAGGCCGGAGGCGATCAGCAGCCGGCGCGCACCGACCAGCCGGCCGTCGGCCAGCGTCACGGCGAACCCGTCGCCGTCGTGCTTGACCGTGCTGACCTGGCCGGTCACTACCTGGCCGCCATAGCCGCGTACCTCGGCGCGGCCGCGGTCCAGCAGTTCGGCGGGCGGCATCCCGTCACGGGCCAGCAGCCCGTGCACGCCCGCGGCCGGGGCGTTGCGCGGCGCACCCGCGTCGATGACCAGCACCGACCGCCGCGACCTGGCCAGCATCAGCGCCCCGCTCAGCCCCGCGGCACCGCCGCCGACCACCACCACGTCATAGCCATCCATTAGCCGATCTGTCACCGTGACCACCTCCGCGATGACTATGCGGGCCCCGCCCATGTAGTGGCAAATCTTGTTGCCAATCTGGCAAACTGAAGAGCGTGGACGACAGCGACCTCGACCAGGCCCTCGCCACGGTCGGGCCCCGGCTGCGCGCGTTGCGGCATCGGCGCGACACCACGCTCGCTGCCCTGTCGCGGTCGACCGGCATCTCGGTGAGCACCCTGTCCAGGCTGGAATCCGGCGATCGCCGGCCAACCCTCGAACTCCTGCTCCCGCTGGCCAAGGCGTACGGCGTCACCCTCGACGAGCTTGTCGGCGCCCCGCCGACCGGGGACCCCCGGGTGCACCTGCGCCCGGTTACCCGCCATGGCATGACCATGCTGCCGCTGACCCCGCGGGCCGGTGGCATCCAGGCGTACAAGCTCATCATCCCGGCCGGCCGCCGGGCCGAGCCTGAGCCTCAGGTCCACGAGGGCTACGAATGGCTGTACGTCCTCAACGGGCGGCTCCGGCTCGTACTCGGCGACCAGGACCTGGTGCTCGCACCAGGCGAAGCGGCCGAGTTCGACACCCGCCTGCCGCACTGGTTCGGCAGCGCCGACGGTGCAGCCGTCGAGTTCCTCAGCCTGTTCGGCAGGCAAGGCGAACGCGCCCACCTCCGCGCCCGGCCCAAGGCGGGTTAGCCGCGCGCCGCCGTGGGGCAAATGGGGACGTGAACCTGCGCGCTGGGCGTAGTTTGCCCTGTGAGGGGCCAGGCGAAGGGTAGGGCAGACGTGAACTTCGATATCCCGGCCGAGCTATCCGCCTACCTCGCGGAACTGGACGAGTTCATCGACACGCAGATCCGCCCGCTGGAACAGCAGGGCGACAACGTCCGGTTCTTCGACCACCGGCGCGAAGACGCGCGCACGGACTGGGACCGCGGCGGCCTGCCCAGCCGGGAATGGGAGGCGCTGCTGGCCGAGGCGGTGCGCCGGGCGGATGCCGCCGGGCATTACCGGTACGCGTTCCCCGCCGAGTACGGCGGCAGGGACGGCACCAACCTCGGCATGGCGGTGATCCGCGAGCACCTGGCGAGCAAGGGCCTTGGCCTGCATTGCGACCTGCAGAACGAGCACGCGATCGTCGGCAACAACGTCGGCCTGCTGCTGATGCTGCACTACGGGACGGGCGAGCAGCGCGCGGAATGGACCGAGGAACTGGCGGCGGGGCGGAAGGGATTCGCGTTCGGCATCACCGAGCCCGCGCACGGCTCGGACGCGACGTACATGGAGACCACGGCGAAGCGGGAAAGTGACGGGGGAACGGGGAGGCGGGCGGGGGGTGGAGGCTGGCTGATCAACGGGGAGAAGACCTGGAACACCGGCGTGCACGCCGCCTCGCATGACCTCATCTTCGCCCGCACCAGCGGCAGCCCCGGCGATGCGGACGGGATCACGGCGTTCCTCACCCCCGTGGACTCCCCCGGCTTCACGGTCGAGGAGTACCTCTGGACGTTCAACATGCCGACCGACCACGCCCACATCACGCTGCGGGACGTCCGGGTGCCTGACAGCGCGGTCTTCGGCGGCGTGGGCCGCGGCCTGCAGGTGGTGCAGCACTTCTTCAACGAGAACCGGATCCGGCAGGCCGCTTCCAGCCTCGGGGCCGCCCAGTACTGCATCAACGAGTCGGTGGCGTACGCGCGTGAGCGCAAGCCGTTCGGCAAGCCACTGGCCGCCAACCAGGCGATCCAGTTCCCGCTGGTGGAACTCCAGACGCAGTGCGAGATGCTCCGCGCGCTGATCCACAAGACCGCCTGGCTGATGGACACCCATGGCCCGTTCTCCGCCTCCGACAAGGTGTCCATGTGCAACTACTGGGCGAACCGGCTGTGCTGCGAGGCCGCGGACCGGGCGATGCAGGTGCACGGCGGGCTTGGCTACTCCAGGCACAAGCCGTTCGAGCACATCTACCGGCACCACCGCCGCTACCGGATCACCGAGGGCTCCGAGGAGATTCAGATGCGCCGGGTGGCCGGGTACATGTTCGGTTACATGCGCCAGCGTGCGCCCAAGGGCGTGGCCGCGGACTGATGGACTCTCGCGATCTCGCCGCCGCGCTGCGCGACGTCCTCGGCCCGGTCACGATCGAGGGCCTGACCCGGCTGTCCGGTGGCGCGTCGAGGGAGACCTGGTCCTTCGATGCGGTGGGAGCCGGCGGTGCCCGCACCGAACTGGTGCTGCGCCGTGACCCGCCGGGGCGCCCCAGCGAGCCGGGGGCGATGAGCAGGGAAGCCCGGGCCATCGCGGCGGCCGGGGCGGCCGGGCTCGCCGTGCCCGAGGTACTGCTCAGCACCGACGGCCCCGGCATGTGGGGTACCGCGGGCCTGGTCATGCGGCGCGTCGCCGGCGAGACGATCGCCCGGCGGATCCTGCGCGACGCCGCCTACCGGCAGGCACGCAAGGTGCTGGTGCGCCAGGCCGGCGAGTTCGCCGCCGGCCTGCACGCGCTCGAGGTCCCCGCTTCCCTGCCCGCACCGGATCCGGTGGCCGGCCTGCGGGCGCGGCTTGCCGCCTCCGACCAGGCCAGCCCGGTCTTCGAACTGGCCCTGCGCACGCTGGAGGCCGGCCCGCCGCCAGCCCGCGCACCGGTGATCGTCCACGGCGACCTGCGGCTCGGCAACCTCATCGTCGGCCCGGACTCCCTTCTGGCGGTCATCGACTGGGAACTGGTCCACGCCGGCAACCCGGCCGAGGACCTCGGCTGGTTCTGCGTCAAGGCCTGGCGCTTCGGCGCCGCAGCGCCAGCCGCCGGGCTGGGCAGCCGCGAAGAACTGCTGGCCGCCTACCGGGGCGCCGGAGGGGCCGGCATCACCACGGACGAGCTGCGCTGGTGGGAGATATTCGGCACGCTGCGCTGGGGCGTCATCTGCCTGGAGCAGGCCCAGGCTCACCTGTCCGGCGCGCACCGGTCCGTCGAGCTGGCAGCGGTGGGGCGCCGGGTCTGTGAGCAGGAATGGGATCTGCTGCTGCTGCTCATGCCGGATGCCGCCGCGCAGGCCGCCGCCCGCCGGCCCCGCGTCACGGGCGCCGCCCGGCCGGCCCCGGCGCCGCACGGGCGGCCCACGGCGAGCGAACTGCTCGAGGCCGTCCGGGAGTTCCTCACCGGCCAGGTCATGCCGGCCTGCACCGGGCAGCTCGCCTTCCACACCAGGGTCGCGGCCAACATCCTGGGCATCGTGGCCCGCGAGGCTGAGCTTGGCACGCTCCCGCCCGAAGCCGGGCTCGCCGATACGGTCGCCGCCAGGCTCGCCGTTGCCAACCCGAGGTATTTCGACGTGGCCCCGCGGCCCTGACCGGCCCCGGTCGTGCGCTCAGCCTTTCTTGTTCGCGCCCCCGGATTCCTGCCCGTCTATAACCTGCTCAAGCGTTTCGACAATGGCCTGTCCGAATTCCAGGATCACGTCCATGCCCTTGATTTTCTGAAGCTCGTTCGACAGGCTTCCCACAATTATGTTGCCCCACTTCACCGCGCGAACCGCGTGCTTGGCGGCCTGGACGAGGCCCGCCCTTGTGGAGATGTCCCGCAGCGCGCGGTAGTACCGGCGCATGTTGAAGCGGAACCCCTTCCGCTTCGGCCTTAGCTGGTCCTGGGTCAGCCCGACAGCGCGAAGGCCTTCATCATGGTCCCCGGTGTTGAGTGCTCCTTGCACCTCACCAAAGGCTACCGAAACGCCCGGGAAAGCATTCCAGAGGTCCTCGACAAGCTCTTGCATCTCCGGGTCAGCGGACGACAGTCCACCGGGGGATGGCGGAAGGAGTCCATGCATTGCCGAGGTGAGCAGGCCGTGGTGCTCGCCGAGCAGACCCTGCAGAATGTGCCGCTCAGCCTCGGGCGACGGCCGGTCCGGTGTGGCCGGCGGCGGGTTGGCATTGGTCACCGTGCCCCTCCCTTGGTGATCGATACCTGATTCCGGGCATGCCCGTGCGCGAAGGGAGGCCCGTCCGCGGCGAAGGAACCCAGGCCGCTTTCCGGCGATGGCCGCGGCTGCGGCGTGATGTCATCGTCAATGGCATCGTCGAGCAACGTGGGCAATCCATTGAATTCGGTGCCCAGCAGGCATGTCGCCATTGCGGCGCGGGAGGAAATCTGCAGCTTCACGAAGATCCGGCGCAGATGCGAGGCCACGGTCCAGGAACTGATCTCAAGAACCGAAGCGATTGTCTTGTTCGGGTAGCCCTGGGCCACCATTCGGGCGATCTCCTGCTCGCGCGGGCTGAGCAGCGACATCGGCGACGGCTGCCCCTGCCGCAGCGCAAGCAGCCGCACCTCGCCGATTTCCACGTCGAGCAGGACCGTGTCGCCGCCGCCGGTGCCGCCGGCGCCGCGCAGCCCGGGCTCGTGCATCAGGGTGTGGAGCTTGTCAGCCAGCGCCCGCAACGCTGCCTCGATCTCGACGGACAGGGCCTCTGGCGCCCCCTGCCCGTCGCGGACTGAGTTCACCACCGTCGAGCCTCCTCCCTGGGAGCGACGGCATGCCACCTTCACGTCTTGTTAGTCAGGAGGCGTTAGCTGGAGCGAGAAATACGTCTGGATGACCGATTGTGTGGCGGCTTGTGTTGCGGCCTTGGGGCGGGAGAGCACCGGCGATGTGGGCGATGCGCCTGAGAGCACTGCGCAATGCCCGGCTCGCACCATAGTGAGTGTCTAGCAAGCCGCCCGCGGACCGGCACGTGGCACATTCGAGCGACGCTCGTCTTGGCTCCCTTAACTGCGCTCGCCCACTTATGTGACTGGTGGTGGGGCTCCTCCGTCGCGCATGGTGCAACTGTCTGAACCCGCGAGGGGAGGCCAACCATGCCACTACGCGAAACCGAGTTTGAGTCCGAGTTCGAGTCCGAGTTCGAGGATGAGTTCGAGGGCGAGGGTGAGTACGAGGGCGAGGGCGAGGAAGAGGGCGAGGACTTCGACCTCGGCAGCGTCGTCAGCGGGCTCCTGGGCGAGTCCGAGTACGAAGACGAGTACGAGGGCGAGGACGAAGGCGAGGAGTTCGACCTCGGCGGCGTCATCAGCGGCCTCAGCGGCCTCCTCGGTGAGGGCGAGTACGAGGACGAGTCGGAGGAGTTCTTCGGCAACATCGCCCGCTTCGTACGGAAGAACGCGCCGTTGCTCAAGCAGGTAGCAAGGATCGCCGCGCCCATGGTGGGCACGGCTCTGGGCGGGCCACTTGGTGGCGCGCTGGCCAGCAAGGCGGTGAGCGCGCTCGGCGAGGGCGAGTACGAACTCGAGTCCGAGTACGAAGACGAGTACGAGGGCGAGGACGAGGGCGAGGAGTTCGACCTCGGCGGCCTCATCAAGGGCTTCCTCGGCGAGGGCGAGGGCGAGGGCGAGTACGAGGACGAGTACGAATACGAATACGAGGACGAGGCATCGCACTCGATGAGCGAGGCCGAGGCGATGGCCGAGATGATGGCCGCGGTAGCCGCCGGGGCCGAGTCCGAGGCCGAGGCCGAGGCCATGATCGGCGCGGCCACCGTGACCGTGCTGTCCGCCCGGGACCGCGCTGAGCTGCGCCGCCTGCTGCCCCACCTGGTGCGCGCGTCGTGCGTGCTCACCCGCATCCTGCGGCGGCGGCGCAGAACGCGGCCCGCCGTCGCTGCGGTGCCGTCCATCGTCAGGGGCACGGCGCGCGACCTGGCCAGGCGCGCAGCCGCCGGCCGCCCGGTCAACCGCCGCGTGGCCGCTCAGGTGATGAGCCGCCGGACGCGCGGAGTGCTCGGCAGCCCCCGGCGGACCGCCGCCGCGCTCCAGCGCAACGCGCGGGCCGCGCGCACCGTGCGCCGTACCACGGCATCGCCACGCCCCTACGCCCGGCGCCCGCACCGGCATCCGCACCGGCACCCGCAGCGCCGTCGTGCCTCCAGCTACCGCTGACGCCCGCCAGGCATAGGAAGGACAGGACGTCATGACCGCGAGCACCGCACAACACAGCGCACTTGGCGAGTTCGAGGACGAATACGAGGGCGAGGACTTCGACCTCGGCGGCGTCATCAGCGGCCTCCTCGGCGAGGGGGAGGGCGAGTACGAGGACGAGTGGGAAGGCGAGGGCGAGTTCGAACTCGAGGACGAGTGGGAGGGCGAGTTCGAGGACGAGAGCGAGGCGATGGCCAACCCGCTTCGCCGCGTGTACCCGGACGCGATGATGGAGCACCTCGGCCATGCCGCCGCGGAGGCGGAGACCGAAGCCGAGGCTGAGGCATTCGTCGGGGCACTCGTTCCGCTCGCGGCAGGGCTGGTCAAAGCTGCGGCACCGCACGTCGCACGGGCCACCCCGCAACTCGTCCGCGGCCTGTCCAAGGTGACGCACGAGCTGCGCGGCAAGCCGGCCACCCGGCCGCTTGTCCGGGCGATACCGACCATCGCCGCCCGTACCACCCAAAGTCTGGCGCGGCAGGTTGCCCACGGCCGTCACATCACCCCCCGCCGGGCGATCCGGACCCTGGCCGGGCAGACCGCTGCCGTCCTGCGCGATCCCCGGACGCGCCGCCGCGTCGTGCGCCACGCCCGGGCACTGGACCGCAACTATCACCACGCAACCCGCACCGGCCAGTGGTGGCGGGGCGCTCCGAGCGCAAGCGCGGCCACCGTGCGGGCACTTGCCCCGCGGCCGTCGGCCAGCTACGGCGCTCCCGCGCAGGTCAGGTACCGGGCACCGCAGGTCAGGTACCGGGCTCCGGCCAGGTCCGGCACACCGGTCAGCTATGGGACCCCGGTCAGGTACGGCACGCCGGCTCCGGCCGCGGCCACCGTCCGGCGTGCCCCGGGGCAGCGGGCCCGCGGCCGCGGCTACCCGCGCCAGCGGCGCCTTCCTGCGGGCCTGTCGATCGCCTGGGTTCCGGTGCCGGCCTGGCGGGGCAGCCAGCCACCACCGGGCGCCTACCGGTACTAGCGGGCGCGCGATCACGATGGCCACATCCGCCGGGGCAGCGTCCCTGTCCCGCTCCGATCCCGGTACCGCCCGGGCGCAGGGCCCCCTGGTCCGGCGCACCACCGGCGAGATCAGGACGCCATGGATCCGCTCGCAGGGCATCAGCGTTACGCGGCACGCCGCCGCGCTGCGGCCCTTCCGGGCCAAGGAGTTCGGCACCGGCCCGGCCGCGCCCAGCGAGGGGCACCTGCAGGCGGTCAACGCCCTGCTGGCGCGGCTCCGGCAGGAACTGTTCGTGGTCAGCGACCAGGTACGCGGCAATGCGGCCAAGGCCATCGCACAGCCCAGCACGGCGCGGCTCCAGGCGCTCGTCATCACCAAGGAAAGGGCGCACGATTGGGTACGGGCCATCGAGCGGATCTGGGACTTCTACTTCGAGCTGTTCGGGCAGCGGCAGTCGATGTTCGCGGACTGGCTGCTGTCCTGCGACCGCATCGCGCTGTCCTGCTACCAGGCGGCCTACCTGGGGGTCGGTGAGCCGAAGCCACTGCCCGCTCCCCCGCCGTTCTGTTACGCGCGAACGGGTTTCTCGCCCGCGACGTTCCGCCGCGGGATCCCACTACAGCGCCTGGGCCGCCAGATCAACCCGTTCCCCCTGGTCCAGTTGCCCTATCACCGGCTGGTCAACCCGTGGACCCTCGGCGCGGTACTCCACGAGGTCAGCCACAACCTGCAAAGCGACCTCGGGCTGAACAAGACGGTGCCGGTTGCCCTGGGCAGGCGCCTGCTCGAGGAGGACTGCCCGCCCGCGGTAGTCCAGGTGTGGGTCCGCTGGAACAGGGAGATCTTCGCCGACCTTGCCGCCGTGCTGCTCGGCGGGCCCGCGGTCGTCGGCTCGCTGCTCGACGTGGTCGGCCGGGCGCCCCGGACCGTCGTCGCCTACAACCCGCGCGGCCCCCATCCCACGCCGTGGTTCCGCGTGTACCTCTCGACCG
The DNA here is from genome assembly GCA_963726415.1 of uncultured Actinomycetes bacterium. Lineage (GTDB taxonomy): Bacteria > Actinomycetota > Actinomycetes > Streptosporangiales > Streptosporangiaceae > DASXKD01. The sequence continues at coordinate 159,055 of CAVSCM010000031.1, read as the reverse complement.
AACTGCTGCGCAGGCTCGGGTTCGCGCAGGAGGCGGAGCGCTACGAGTCGCTGTGGTCGAAGATCTACCCGGACCCGCGGGCCGGGACCTTGCCCAGGGCCCTGGTGGACACGTTCCCCCGCGCCTACCCCGCCGTCGTGGACGCGCTGTGTTTCCGCGAGTTCGCCCCGCTCGGCAAGCGCAGCCTGGCCGGCACGATCACGTTCGGCGCCAAGGAACATCAGATGGCGCTCGAGGCCGCCGAGCGGCTCGCGGCCGGCACCGACCCTGGCATCATCCCGGCGCGCCTGCTGATCGGCGCCGCCCGGTTCGCGCTCGACCACAAGCTGGCCCGCCCCGGCGTGATCACCAAGAACTTCTATACCGAACTGGCAAGGCGATGACAGTGACCGTCCAGTCCGCGCTGACCGAGGTGCAGGCTTCTGCCCGGCGGATCCGGGAAATCGCGGGTGAACTGGTGCTGACGGCCGTCGAGGACCAGCCGCGCAACTGCCAGGTGCACCTGGTCGCGGTCGTGCACGACGCCGCGCTGGAGGTCGCCGACCAGGCGGAGCAGGCAGACACGGTGGTGAGCCCGCGCGAGGGCGACGGCGCCCCGCCCGGGCCGGCGTCGCAGGCGGTCGCCCACTGTCAGCGCCACATGACGCTGCTGGGCGCGGCGCTGATCCGCCAGCTTGCCGCACCAGATATGCAAAACGATCTTGCGGCGCTGGGCCGGGAGCGCGGCCGTGAAGTGAGTTCGTGGGTACGGGAAATCAGCCGTTGTATCCAGGCCTGCCAGATCGCCCTCTGGACAGAGGTGCAGCCCGCGCTGCTCGGCTACTGGCAGGAACTCGCCGACATCACCGACCGAAGCTTCGTGTCCGGCGACGGACGCTGACCTGGAGATGGAAGGGACAGTCACCAATGCCGAATCTCACGATCACGGTCTCCCTCTCCCCGAACGAGAAGTTCACGGGCAAACCGGACCCGGACCCCAGCTGGCCGCGGCCGCAGGGCGTGACGCTGCGGCTCACCAACAAGGCGGACAAGACGAAGACCGTCGAGCTGGACGCGACCGACAGCGATGGCGCCGTCCGCAGCGACAAGCTTGAGGCCGGCGCCACCTACGAGGTCGAGGTCCTCGACGACTACTTCAAGGGCTGGACGCACGCCGCCGAGTTGACTGTCGAGGATGACGAGTGCGAGCAGGACGTCGTCCTGGTCCCGGGCAAGGGCCGGTGGCTCCTCGCGCTGCTGCTGTGCCGTTACGACGACACCGGCAAGCCGGTGGGTGTTCCCTGCGCCGAATGGAGCTACAACTACGGCGACAAGAAAATGCCCGGCGGCGCGAAGGCCAAGGACGGGCCGTTCGAGGCCCGTGACGACGGGTACGTCTACGCAGCCCTCTGGCCAGGCACCGTCACCTTGTCCTTCGAGGAAACCGGGGCCGGCACGGCGCCCATGAAGCCGCAGAGCAAAGCGATCAAATTCCACGTCCCGCAATCGGAGGAGGTGGAGGTTACCCAGGTCCAGTACCTGGCCGACACCGAGGTCGAAGCCTCGCCCCTGGGCCGCATTTCGATCGAGCCACTGGTCAAGACCGTGGCCGGTGCGGTACCCCTGACCGGGGCGAGCGCGACGATCGAGTACCGCACCCCGTCGTCGCCCGTCGTGTCGCCGCCCAAGAAGCTCGGGCCGGACGAGAAGAAGATCTGGTTCAACGACCTGCTTCCCGGGATCTACGCGGCCACGGTCATCCCGCCCGGCACCTTCAACAACTGGCCGATCGTGCCAGTGGAAAAGTCGTTCACCCCGGAGAAGGCCTGGCCCGGACGCCCGATCGAGCACCAGCACACGTTCAAGTTCCAGACGGTCCCGGTCTCCGGGCGCGTCCAGACCATGGACGGCAGGCCGGTGCACGGCGTCAAGCTGGAGATATACGGCTCGGAGCAGTACAAGATCCTGACCGTCAAGGACGGCGCGTTTGAGGTGCAGCTCGACTGGGGCGTGCCGCTGAAGATCCGGCTGGCCAGGAACGACGAGATCGCAGTCGACGGCATCCCGCTCTCCACCGAGGTCGCCGAGCAGCCGATGTCCCTGGCCGATGCCAACGTCGTGGTCCTCCCGTTCAAGTACGGGGTCCAGGGCCAGGCGGTCGACGAGGCCGGAAACCCGGCGCCCGGGGCAATCATCGACGTGTTCGACGACCAGCAGCAGTCGGCGGGGACCGTGGCCGCGGGCCCGGACGGCTATTTCATCGTGGGCACGCCGGACTCCGGCAGTTACTACGTGGCGCCGCACACCGACGGTGGCGAACCGGTAACGCGCCAGCTCGTGCCCGTGCGGTCGATCGGCAATGCGGGCAAGGTCGTGATCCCCTCCGGGCGCTTCGTCCGGATGGACCGGCTGGAGATGCGCGCCATCACCGCGGACGGCGAGGCCGGCGATGCCACCGACGCCGGTGGCGGCGGCAATGGTGATCGCCAAGATGGCCATGGGGGCCACCACAGGCGAACCCCGGAGGCGCTGACCGACCTCGCCGCGTATCCGGTCCTGACCGAGGAGGTCAGCACCACCGGGGCCCCGGCGCCCGTTGCCGGAGGCGGCGGCACGGCCGGCGCCGGATACGGGCAGGCCGTCGACCAGGTGATCCGTGACGTGCTCGGCTGGCGGCCGGGCGGCGACGTGGCGGGCTTCCAGGCGGCGCTGGCCGGGGCGTTCCAGCTTCGCGAGGTGGAAGGTCACACCGAGTGGACCTGGCAGCAGCGCGGCTACGCCGTGCAGGCGGACATGGGCGCGCTGACCGGGGCCCAGGCAAGCATCTACGCACGGGCCAAGAGTGCGCTCGACCAGTTGCTGCCGCTGCTGGCCGGCCTCACCTCGCTCAACACGGCGCTCTTCCCCGATCAAGACCGCGAGGCGATCCGCACCGTCGTGACCACCGAGCTTCAGGAACTCGTCGGTGAACTCGCGCTCGAGGGAGGCCCCCGGATTCAGCGCGTGGACGAGCTGTTCGGCCTGCTGCTCGGGGAGGGCGTGGGCTCGACCAACCTCAACCCCGATGTCGTCCAGGGCCAGCTCGGTACCCTGCGGCAGCGCTTCGCCCTCACAGCGGACTGGATCGAGAAGGTCGACGACGAGCGCGTGGTCACCAACTTCCGTGTGATCGTCGAGCAGATCCTTGCCTTGCACGCGAGCTGGCGCAGCGACCGTGAGCTGCTGTCCGTGATCGATTCGCGGGCCTCACTGGGCACCATCCTGATCTGGCTCTCCCGGGGCCTGGAGGCGGTGGTCGAGTCCGTCAGTGACCTCACCTTCGCCCTGGACTCGGTCTACGTCGACGCGGCGCAACGGCAGGTGGTCGAGCTCGGCTTCGGGCCCGGCCAGCCGCCGCTGCTGCTGTCCGACCTGCTGGACTGGATCGTCCGGGCCACCAGGGACGAAGGCCCGCGCCTCATCCAGGACGCGGGAAAGGACGGCGTGCGCGCGTTCGCCCCGGTCCTGCGCAGGCTCCGCGGCCTTGTCCGGCAAACCGTCCAGGCCCTCGCGGATCCCGATCTGCCCCCTGGGCTCCGGACCCCTCGCGTCCGGCGCGCCTTCGCGGTGCTCCACGACCAGTTGCGCGAAGCCACCCGGCTCGCCGGGCTCGTGCAACTCAACCAGCCACCGGAGATCAGCAAGGCCCCGGCGACGATGCCAAACGCGGACCAACCGAACGTGATTCGGCTCGACCTGACCGGTGCCAACTTCCGGGGCCCTGGTGCCTCGGCGGTGCTGGAGGTACTCAACCGTGAAGACATTCCCGATGTGGTCGCGCGGCACGTCGACGTGACCAGCCCAACCTCAGCGACGGCCAGGTTCCGCATTCCGAGGCACGGACCTGACGCCGGCCGAGTGAACTGGCTACTGGTGTTCGTCAACGGCGACGGTACGCAGAGCGATCCGTTCGCGGTCAACATCACGCCAGGGTCCTGACCCCACCAGGCCGGCTTTCTTGACGGAGGAGATCCACGATGGCGACGGAACAGGAGTACCAGGCCTTCCTCGACCGGGTTGCGGCGCTGGAGGAGACGGTCGCGGACCGGCTGTCGTCGCGGCTCGTGTCCGACCCGCAACTGGCAGACGTCCTGGTCAAGCAGATCGACGACCTGCTGCAAAAGGCCGTGGACGCGGACATGGCGATACCGCCACCGCCGGACAAGGGGCTCGCACAACTGGTCGGCGTCGGGCCGGAGGCCTCCGACACCCTCGGGAAGACCAGAATCCCGCAGGCGATCACCCCCTACGACGAGACCGTCTCGTCCGAGCGCCTCGTGGCCATGGGCGACCTTTACTACATCTACCAGCACGAGAAGATCGGCGTCTTCCGCGCCGTGCGCAAGCTGCAGGAGCTGTTCCGTGCGGGCGCCGTCTACCTGTCCAGCGGATCCGGCGCCTACGCGCTGTACCAGTTCGACCGGCGTGAGGTGCTGCGTTACACCGGACGGGACCGGCTGGCCGCCTACCGGCGTGCGTTCGGCTACGGCCGCTCCCCGGTGCCCACCGGCTCCCGCGCGAACAGCGACTTCCACGGGCTGTTCGCCCATTTCGCCAACCAGGTGGCGCTGTTCTGGCGGGACAAGCGGATCTCGGACGTGATGCGCGAGCGCGCGTACGACCCCAGCTTCGGCAGCATCGCCGTCGTCCGCCGGGCCGGCCTGGACCTGCGGAACAACCTGAAGTTCACCTCGTACGGCCACGTCAACGTGCTCCGCGTCGAGGTCATGCAGTTGCTGGACGAGGCGTATCGCATCCTGGGGTCCGACGACATCAAGCGGATCTATGGCGCCGACACCGCGTGGGACGTCATCGAAATCATCCTCGCCCAGTACTTCGGCGAGCGCCTGGTCACCTCGCCACGGCAGCGCATGGCCATCGCGGGGCGCGAACTGTTCCGCTGGCTCGCCCAGCCGCATGTGCTGCAGACACAGCGGGCGCAGTTCGAGACGCTGCTGCTGGAGATCGCCGAGTACGCCGAGGAGTGGCTCACCAGCGCCCAGTCGATGGGAGTCGCGGTCCGCCAGGAGGATCGCCGCGTCATGCCGTGGGACAGGTCCAGCCTGCCCGCCGCCGGCGGCGAGCGGGTCGCCCGGCCGCCGCTGCCGAGCAGGCCGCTGCCGCCGTCCGCGCGCACCGGCGGCACCCGGGGCAGGACGCCGGCCACCCGGCGCAGGGTCCCGGCGGCCAACGGCACCCGGCCGTGAGGATGAAGGCATCGCCCCCCGGCTGACCGGCGCCGGCTCCGGCCGCCATGGATGAGGTCACCGCTGCCGTCGGCTACGCGCGGTCCCGCCAGGCCCGCACGTTGCGGCGCCTGGTCACCCTGCTGCGCTTCCCGACGGTGAGCGCCGAGCCCCGGCATTCGGAGGACATGAGCGCGTGCGCCGCCTGGCTGGCCCGGGGGCTCGGCCGCATCGGGCTCACCGATGTCCGGGTCTGGCGCGGCCGGGTGGCCCCGGTGGTCACCGCCGCCTGGCACGGCCCGCGCGCGGGGCCCACCGTCCTGGTCTATGGCCACTACGACGTGCAGCCGGTAGCGCCGCTGACGGCCTGGGCCACCGGCCCGTTCCAGCCGGTGCGGCACGGCCCGTATCTGTACGCCCGCGGTGCCAGCGACGACAAGGGCCAGCTCATGGCCCACCTCGCGGCCATCGAGGCGTGGCTTGCCACGTCGGCGCGGCTGCCGGTCAACCTGCGGCTGGTGCTGGACGGCGAGGAGGAGATCGGCAGCCCGACACTGGTGGCGGCGGTGGCCGCCGGATGGCGCCCGCTGGCCGCCGACGTTGCGCTGGTATCCGACACGTGGATGCTCGCGCCCGGCGCCCCGGTGCTGATCACCGGGCTCCGCGGTGCGCTGGTGGCCAGCCTCGAGGTTTCCGGGCCGCGGCGGGACCTGCACGCGGGCGCGTTCGGCGGGGCCGTCACCAATCCGGCGGAGGTGCTGGCCACCCTGGTCGCGAGCCTGCACGACAAGGCCGGGCGGGTCGGCGTCGCGGGTTTCTACGACCAGGTGCGCCCCATGACCGAGAGGGAACGGCAGCACCTGGCCAGGGCGGGCCCGAGGGATTCGGCGATGCTCGCCCCGGCGGGCGCGGCGCTCGGCCACGGCGAGCCTGGCTTCTCGGCGTTCGAGCGCGTCACCCGCCGGCCCGCCGTGGTCGTCACGGACCTGTGCACGTCGGGCGAGGGCCGCACGGTGGTGCCCGCGCGCGCCACCGCCGATCTCAGCATCCGGCTGGCGGCCGGCCAGGAGCCGGGGAAGATCACCGAACTGGTGCGGCGGCATCTCCGGGCACGCATCCCGCCCGGGATGCGCGGCAGGCTCCGCATCCGCGGCGGCTGCCCTCCCTACACCCTGGATCCGCGTGCCCCGGTGGTGCACGCGGTCCGGTCGGCCTGCCGCAACGTGTTCGGCCGCGAGCCCGTGATGCTGCCATCCGGCGGTTCCATCCCGTTCGCCAGCACCCTCGCGGCGGCCCGTCCGATCGACGTCGCGCTGCTGGGGTTCGGCCTGCCCGACGATGCGACCCACGCCCCCAATGAGCGCCTGTACCTGCCGAACCTGTTCCGCGGCACGGACGCGTGCATCGACCTCTACCGGCATCTGGGCAACGGATAACCCGGCGGGCTGCTCAACCCGGTTACTCCGGGACCGCGGACAGGTAGTGGTCGGTTTGTGGCGGCGGGACGGACAGTGCGGCAGCGGCGTCGTGGTATTCGGCGTCGGTGCCCGTCTGCCGCTCCCGGTGCTGCCTGAGGTGCTCCTCCCAGCTCGGCACGCCGAACAGCTCGATGAACACCCGTGGGTTCGCACCGTCCTGGTAGAGGGCCCAGTCGGTGGCACCGGTCCGCAGCCGCGACCGGCGCAGGTCGACCATGGCCTGCAGGAACCGCTGCTGCGATTCGGCGGTGACGGTGTAGGTGGTCCGCACGAGCACCGGCCCGCTCCTGTGGTCCGCGCTGAGCAAAAGCTGCGGCTCCGGCCAGCGCACCAGGCTCCGGTCCATGTTCTCGATCTGGTGGAAAGGCCAGAACCAGATCGTGGCCGCGCCGCCGGCCATGACCGCGGCGGAAATCAGGAAAGCGGGCACCAGCCCGGTGGCCGAGGCCACGGCACCCCAGATCACGGCGCCGGCCGCCTGCCCGCCGAACAGCACCATCTGATAGACCGCCAGGCCCCGGGCCCGTACCCACCGGGGGAGGAAAAGCTGCAGGGCGGCGTTGACGTTGGCGAGAAAGGCTATCCACGCAACCCCGGCCACCAGCAGCACCACGACGGTCAGCGCGAGGGTGCGCGACAGCACAACCAAGGCCAGCGCGGCGGCGTAGACCAGGCTCGCGACGGCCACCAGGGCATTGGGCGACAGCCGCGCCCGCGCCTGGGGCAGGGCGAACGCGCCGCCGATGGCGCCTACTCCCAACGCGGCAAGCAGCACCCCATAGCCTCCTGCGCCCAGGCCTAGCCGGACGGTGGCGACCAGCGGCAGCAGCGCCCACAGACAGCTCCCTGGCACCAGGAACAAGGCCGCGCGCAGCAGAATGCGCCGCACGACCGGTGCGTTGCGCACGTACCTGCCGCCGGCTCGCAGCCCCGGCAGGAACCGCTCTGACGACTCCGGAGCCCCGCCGAGCTGGGGATGGACCGCCACCACGACCGCGTAAAACAGCAATGCCGCCGCGTTGAGCGCGAACACCGCGGTCACGCCGACCTCGGCGACAAGCACCCCGGCGATGGCCGGGCCGATGGCGCGCGCCAGGTTGATGTTGATCGAGCTGAGCGCCGCGGCGTCAGGCACCTGCTCGCGCGGGACCATGTCCGGCACGAGCGACTGGTAGGCGGGTGCGACCAGGATCGCCCCGGTGCCGAGCACGAACGTGAACATCAGCAGCAGCGCCGCTGGCATCCGGTGCACCGCGGTCAGCGCGGTCAGCGCGGCCGCTGTGGCGGTCATGCCGGCCAGCACGGCGACGAGCAGCTTGGCCCGGTCGAAAATATCGGCCAGCACCCCGCCCACCAGTGCGAACAGGACAGCGGGCAGGGTGTAGGCGGTCTGCACAAGGGAGACGAGCAGGGCCGCGTGGGCATCGTGGACCACCAGCCACTGGGCACCCACGGTCTGCATCCAGGTGCCCACGTTGCTGACCAGCGCCGCGAGCCACAGGGTCCGGAACAACCGGATGTGCAACGGTGCCCAGGCGGACGAGGCCGACCCCGAGCCGGCCGGCGTTCCCATCGGGCCACGGTACCGGGTGTTCCGCGCTGGCGGCCGGTTGCGGCGAGTGAAAGGCTTGCGGCATGGGAATCGTGTCACGTGGCTTCACCGGCCGTAGACGGCCGGACGGAGAGAAGCTCCCGCCTGGCCAGTACCTGGTCACCGACTTCCCGGTGCTTTCCGCGGGGCCCACGCCCCGGGTGGATCTGGGCAAGTGGGAGTTCCGTATCACCACTGAGACCGGGCAGGCCCAATCGTGGGACTGGGCCGCGTTCCGGGCGCTGCCGAGCGAGCAGATCACCGTCGATCTGCACTGCGTGACCAAGTGGTCCAAGCTCCGGACACCGTGGCGGGGCGTCTCGCTGGACACGCTGCTGTCCCAGATCGAGACGAGTGCCGGGTTCGCGCTTGCGCGTTCCTACGGCGGCTACACCACCAACCTGCCGGTGCCGGATCTGCGCAGCGGCCAAGCCTGGATCGCCTTCGAGTACGACGGCAAGGACCTGGCGGCCGAGCACGGCGGCCCCGCCCGGCTCCTGGTCCCACACCTGTACCTGTGGAAGTCGGCCAAGTGGGTAACGGGCATCGACCTGCTGACCAAGGACGAGCCCGGGTTCTGGGAGACGCTCGGCTATCACAACTACGGAGACCCATGGCGGGAGCAGCGGTACTGGGGCGACTGAACTGGCGGGTCAGCACCGTCACCTCGGTCCGCGACGAGACCGGCACCGCCCGCACGATCGCGCTGAACGTTCCCGATTGGCCCGGCCAGCTCGCCGGCCAGCACGTGGACGTGCGGCTGACCGCGCCGGACGGCTATTCGGCGCAGCGGTCGTACTCGATCGCCTCGGCGCCGGACGGCGACCGGGTCGAACTCACCGTGCAACGGCTGGCCGACGGCGAGGTGTCCCCGTACCTCGCGGACGTGCTCGCAGCCGGCGACCAGCTGGAGTTGCGCGGGCCGATCGGCGGATGGTTCGTCTGGGAGCCCGCCCCCGCGCCGGTGCTGCTGGTCGCCGGCGGCAGCGGCGTGGTGCCGCTGATGGCGATGATCCGCGCCCGCGCGGCCACGGGGACCGGCGAACCGTTCCGGCTGGTGTATTCGGTCCGCGGTCCCGATGACGCCTTCTACGCGGCGGAACTGGCAGAACGGCAGCGCGGGGATGACGGGCTCCACGTCGCGTATGTGTATACCCGCACCACTCCCCCGGGCTGGCCGGTGCCGCCCGGGCGGATCGGCGCCGGGGCGCTCACCGCGCCGGGCTGGACGCCGGACCGCCACCCGGCGGTCTTCGTGTGCGGGCCGACCGGGTTCGTGGAGGCCACGGCGAACCTCCTGGTCAACGCCGGCCACGACCCCCGCTCCATCAAGACCGAACGCTTCGGGCCCTCGGGAGGCCAGCCATGAGCAGCCACATCGACGGAAACGTGCTCGGCGGGGAACTCGGCGAACTGTTCACCGTGGATATCACCGCCGCGACCGGCCGGTGCGCGTCCTGCGGCACCGTCAGCGCCATCGCGCAGACCCACGTCTACGTCGATTCCCCGGGGATGGTCGCCCGGTGCCCCGGCTGCGGCGCGGTCATGCTCCGGCTTGCCCGCGGTACCGGGCGCGCCTGGCTCGACCTGCGCGGCATCACCTGCCTCCAGCTAACGCTGCCGGGCGAGCCCTGATGGCCACTGCGCCGGTCGCCTGTCATGCATGACCGTTACCGGCGTCAGCGAAGTGCTATGAACTGTGCGCAGAACCTGCCAATCTTGGGGTGAGCAGCACAGGACAAGCCCCGGCGACGGCCAGTGCCGGGCGCCCATCACAAGCCCCGGAGGTCGCAGTTGAGCATCATGGGTACCCGGGTAGTGCGGACCGAAGACCCGAGATTGCTGACCGTCGGCGGGACCTACGTGGACGACGTCAGGGTGCCCGAGCTGACCGGAGCGGCACGGGTCACGTTCGTGCGCAGCCCGCTCGGGCACGCCCGGATCACCGGCATTGACGCCTCGGCGGCGCTTGCGGCGCCGGGCGTGGTCGCCGTGCTGACCGTCGCCGACATCGATGACCTGCCACCGCCGCCGCCACCGCCGGAGGAGCCGCCCAGCGAGACCGTGCCCATGCCGCTCGGCGGGGTGTGGCAGGAGCCGCTGCTCGCGGTGGACCGGGTGCGTTTCGCGGGCGAGCCGGTGGCCATGGTCATCACCGACGATGCCTACGGCGGCGAGGACGCGGCCGAACTGGTCAGCGTGGACTACGAGCCGCTGCCGGCGGTGGTGGGCGCCGAGGCGGCGCTGGCCGACGCGTCACTGCTGTTCCCTGATGCCGGGTCCAACACGGCCCTGACCGCAAGCACGCCCGCCGACCCGGCGGCGTTCGGCAACTGCGAGGTGGTGGTCGAACAGACCATCGCCAACCAGCGTGTCGCGCCGGTACCGATGGAGGGGCGTGCCGTCGCCGCCCGGTGGGCCGACGGCAAGCTGACCGTCTGGGTGAGCACGCAGAACGCGCAGATCTCCCGGTTCATCCTGGCCGGCGCGTTCGGGCTCGACCCCGGCGCCATCCGGGTGATCGCGCCGGACGTGGGCGGCGGGTTCGGTGCCAAGGTCGGCATCGACCGGGACGCGCTGCTGGTGGCCTGGGCCGCCAAGCACATCGGCCGGGCCCTGCGCTGGGTGGAGACGCGCAGCGAGAACCTGGTCGGCATGACCCACGGGCGTGCCCAGCGGCAGACCGTCAAGATCGGCGGCACCAGGGACGGGCGCGTCCAGGCCTACCGCCTCGACATCGTCCAGGACACCGGGGCGTACCTGCGGATGACCGGTTTCCTTCCGTTTCTCACCAGCCTGATGGCGGCCGGGCCGTACGACATCGCCCATGTCGAGACCGCCTACCAGGTGGTGGTGACCAACGCCACGCCGATTTCCGCCTACCGCGGCGCCGGCCGCCCGGAGGCGACGGCCGCGATCGAGCGGGCCATGGACCTGTTCGCGGCCGAGATCGGGATGGACCCGGCCGAGGTGCGGCGCAAGAACCTCATCCCGGCCGACAAGTTCCCCTACCAGAGCCCGTGCGGGGCCAGGTATGACACCGGGGACTACATCGGGGCGCTGGACAAGGTGCTGACCGGCGCCGGCTACGGCGAGCTGCGGGCCGAGCAGGCCCGGAGGCGCGAGCGCGGGGACGTGGTCCAGCTCGGCATCGGCGTGTCGAGCTACGTCGAGATCACCGCGGCCGACGCCGACGGCGGCGAGACGGCCAGGCTCGACGTCCACGACGACGGCACCGCCACGGTCTACACCGGAAGCTCCGCGCACGGGCAGGGCCACCACACCGCGTGGGCCATGCTGGTGCAGGACGACCTGGGCATCCCCATGGACAAGGTCACGGTGATCCACGGCGACACCGATCTCATCCCGTTCGGCACCGGCACTTACGGGTCGCGGTCGCTGCAGCTTGGCGGCATCGCGGTGCACCGGGCCGCCCTGGACGTCAAGGACCAGGGCAGGCGGCTGGCGGCCAGCCTGATGGAGGCCAGCGAGGCGGACCTGGCGCTGGACATCGAACGCGGGCTCTGGCACGTCCGCGGTGACCCGGCCAGCGGCCGGAGCTGGGCCGAAGTCGCCGGGCACGCGGGGGCCGACGGGCTGACGGCCTCGGTGCACTACACCGACGGAGCGCCGACGTTCCCGTTCGGCAGCCACGTGGCGGTCGCCGAGGTGGACACCGAGACCGGCAAGGTCACCCTGGTACGGCACGTGACGGTCGACGACGCGGGAACCGTGCTCAACCCGGTGCTGGCCGAGGGCCAGCGGCACGGCGGCATCGCCCAAGGGGTGGCCCAGGCGCTGCTCGAAGAGGTCGTCTACGACGCCGACGCCAACCCGCTCACCGGGAGCCTCGTCGACTACGCCGCGATCACCGCCACGGAGCTGCCCAGCTTCGAGCTGCTGGCCAGCGAGACACCGGCCACCGCCAACCCGCTCGGGTTCAAGGGCATCGGCGAGGCCGGCACGATCGGCGCCACCCCGGCCATGCAAAGCGCCGTCATCGACGCGGTCAGCTATCTCGGCGTCCGCCACATCGACATGCCCACGACGCCAGAGCGGGTCTGGGCGGCGATCGGCGAAGCTGTGCGCTGAGGCCAGCTAGGCCCGCTCGGGCGGGAAGCCCCCGGTAGCAACCGGACCCCAGCGGCGGGGAGTGACCCGCAACAGCGATTTGCCCTGCCGCATCATGGCCGCCCGGTACTCGGGCCAGTCCGGGTGCTCGCCTGCGATCGCGCGGTAGTAGGAGACCAGTGGCTCCACCGCTTCCGGGACGTCGATGACCTCGGCGTCGCCGTCAATCTGCACCCAGGGGCCGCCGAAATCGTCGGACAGGACAACGACGCTGACGCGGGCGTCCTTGCGGGCGTTGCGCGTCTTCGCACGGGAGGGATAGGTCGCGACGACGATGCGCCCGGCCTCGTCAACGCCGCACGTCACCGGCGAGGCCTGTGGGCTGCCATCGGCACGCGCCGTGATGACGAGCGCATGATGCCGGGGCCGGACGAAGTCGAGCAACTCATCTCTGGTGACCACGGTGTTCGTGGCGATCTGCGGGCTCACCAGCCCACTATCCCATCCCCGGGTCCGCCGGGCCGGGATGGTCAATCCTGGGCCATCTTGAAATGGTGTGATCGTGGCTGAGGTCCGGGATGCCGAGATAACGATCGTCGGAGGCGGGGCTATCGGGTGCGCGGTGGCCTACTGCCTGGCGCGCGCCGGGTACCCCGACATCCAGATCGTTGAGCGCGGCGAACTCGCCGCCGCCACCTCCAGCCAGGCCGCGGGGCTGGTCGGGCAGGTCCGCGGCAGCAAGGAGCGGACCCGGCTGGCGATGGCGTCGGTCGCCCTCTACGCGAGGATCGAGCAGGAGACCGGGTACACGGCGGACTGGCGGCAGACCGGGAGCATCCGCATCGCCATGACCACCGAGCGGGTCCAGGAGTTCCGCGCGATGGCGGACGTGGCGGCCTCGGCCGGGCTGGATGTCGAGTTCCTGGCGCGAGGGCGGCTGGGCGAGTTGTTTCCGCCGCTCGACACCGGGCAGGTCAGGGCCGCGTTGTGGTGCCCGACCGACGGCTACCTGCAGCCGCACAGCCTGGTGATGGCCTACGCCAGGGCCGCGCGGGACCGGGGCGTGACGGTCGCGGCGCACACGACGCTCACCGGCATCACCGTGACCCGGGGCGCGGTCACCGGGATCCGCACCAGCAGCGGCAGCGCCAGCACGGGCATGGTGATCAACGCGGCCGGGCCGTGGGCCGGTGCCGTGGCGTCGCTGGCCGGCGTCGAGCTTCCCGTGGTGCCGGTCCGCCATGAGTACTTCGTCACCGTGCCGCAGGAGGGCTGGCATGGCGGCCTGCCGGTGCTCCGCATCCCGGACATCCGGATCTATGCGAGGGCGGAGGTCAAGGGCATCTTGTGCGGAGGCTGGGAAGCGGACGGGCTGAGCCTCGATCCGCGGGATGTGGCAGTGGGGCAGCCACTGGCCGTCGCTCCCGACTGGGATGTCCTGTCGGGCTTTGCCGCTGATTTCGCCCGGTTCATCCCCACGGTCACCACGGCCGAGATCCGCGAGGTGTTCCGCGGATACCCGGCGTTCGCGCCGGACGGCCGGTTCATCGTCGGACCGGTGCCCGGGATCCGGGGGTTCGTGATGGCCGCGGCCTGCAACGCGCACGGGGTGTCAGGGTCCGCCGGGCTGGCCGAGAGCGTGCTGGAGAGCCTGCGGCCAGACCCGTCGCCCTACATCCGCTCGCTCAGCCCGGCACGGTTCATGCCACGGGACTGGACCTGGGAGTCCGCTCGTGACCGGGCCGAACTGGTCTATGAGAACTACTACGGGCTGGCAGCCGCGGCCCAGGGAGGGCGCTGAGGCCGGTGGCGACATCGTCTCGGATGGCCGGCAGGGTGTGCGTGGTCAACGGTGCCGCGAGCACCATCGGCCAGGCGATCGCGGAGCGGTTCGCGCGCGAGGGAGCCACGGTCGTAGGTGCCGACAAGACCGAACATTCCGTCGGCGAACTCGTGGTGCATGCCGATCTGGCCGAGGAATCCCAGGTCGCGTCGATGTACGAGAGAGTTGTGGCCAGCTACGGCCGCCTGGATGTCATCTACAACAACATGGGGCTGATGGACCCCGGCGATCGCTCGGCATTGGACACCAGCCTCGATACCTGGCGGCGGGTCCACGACGCGAACCTGACGAGCGTCTTCCTGTGCTGCAAACACGGCATCAGGCACCTGCTGGCCACCGACCCGGCCGGTGGGTCGGTGATCAATGCGGCCTCGTTCCTTGCCGAGATAGGCGCGGCGACCGCACAGATGGGTTACGCATCCGCCAAGGCCGCCGTGGTGCAACTGACCAGAGATCTGGGCGTGCACCTGGCGCGCAGCGGGGTGCGGGTAAACGCGGTGCTGTTCGGGCCGATCGATACCCCAGCTCAGCGAGCCGTGTTCGACCGGAACCCGGGGGCGCTGGAGAAGCGGCTTGTGCACTGGCCGATGGGACGCTTCGGCACGCTGGACGAAGCCGCCGGCACGGTCGCCTTCCTGGCCAGCGACGACGCCGGCTTCATCACCGGGGCAGCGCTGCCGCTTGACGGCGGCATTACCGCCGCCTTCACCGTCCCCGAGTGACGTCCCACCGCACACCCGGCTGTTCACCTGGCGTCGCTACCATCGGTGCCGAGGACCTGCGGGTTGTTTGGGGCGGATGACAGGGAGACACCCAGTGGCAGCTGACGGGCCCGAATCCGGGGCGAATCAGGCCTCCTCCTGGACCCCCGTGTTGCTGGGCGCGGGCGCCGTCGGTGGCCTCGTGGCGATCGTCGCCGGGATCGCGCTCGCCGCGGCGCCGCCACCTGCCACGCCAGTGCTGGTATCCGCGTCGGACACCAGCCAGCCCGCCTCTGCCACCGGCACTCCGGTGCCCTCCGGCTCGCCGCTTCCTTCCTCGACCGTGACGGCACCGGCGACGCCGAGCGCGCTGCCGTCAACTCCGTCCAACTCGCCGTCGCCCACCCCGTCCTCCTCGGCCAGCGGTTCCCCCACGGCCACGCCGACGCCGACAGGCACGCCCACCTACACTCCGACCCCGACCGCGACGCCGGCCAGCGGCGGCTAAGTCCGTTACGGCAGGTCGGCGACCATGACCATCCGGCGGTGGCCGGCGGTGAGCGGCTGCCCGTCCTCCCCGTAGCCGGCGACCGTGGCAAACCCCGCGGCGAGCAGCCAGTCCCGGAGTTCGGGGAAGCCGAACAACCGCTTGACGAAGGTCAGCCGGCGGGCCCGGCCGCCGCGCACGACGGTCCGTTCTGCCTCGAACCGGCAGGTCAGCGCGTCCAGGTGGTAGCGGTCGACGAGCATGTCACCGTTGCCCCTTGCCGCCACGACGCGGGAAGGGGTCCAGGAGGAGAGGAAGCTGGGCAGGTTGTCCAGGTCCATGGCCAGCCGGCCACCGGGCCGCAGGACACCAGCGATCCCGTCCAGGACCGTGCGGTTGGTGGCGTCGTCGAAGTATCCGAACGCGGTGGACCAGTTGACCACCCGGTCGAAGCGGTTCCGCCACGGTAGTGCGCGCATGTCGCCGGCCACGTACTCGACGCTGACGCCCGCGGCCGCCGCGTCGGCACGGGCCCGGTCCAGGAACACCGCCGAGGAGTCAAGGCCGGTGACCTGGCAGCCGCGGGCAGCCAGGAGGCCGGCCATGTCCCCATGCCCGCAGGCCAGATCCAGCACGCTCATGCCCGGCCGCAGATCCAGCAACCGCCAGGCCAGTGCCGCGGCAGCTTCCCCGGGGACGCCCGTGCCGGGGACGGCAGGCCCGTGCGGCGCAAACTCGCTGGCGCCCTCCTCTGCGGCAAAGAAGTACAGATAGTCCTCGTCGTACATCTGCGCCGCATCGAACAGGTCTTCGTCCATGCCAGCGAACATAGAGAGGATCACCACGGACGGCAACGGCATAACCTACGCCTCCGCCTCCGCCTCCGCCTCCGCCTACGCCTCCGCCTCCGCCTACGCCTCCGCCTACGCCTCCGCCTCCGCCGACGAGCACGGCAGGACCGCGGTGGCGGCGCGAGTACGCGGTGGTTGGCCGGGCCGTCAGAAGAGGTGGAAGTCGGGATGGCTGTGGTGCCAGAAAAGCACCACGGCCCTTCCCACGATGCTCGTTCCTTTGATGGGGCCCCAGAAGCGGCTGTCGCAGGAGATCTGCCGGTTGTCCCCCATTACGTAGAACTCTCCGGGCGGCACGCGAAAGGGCGCCTGGCTGGTGGCTTCGGGTATAGGGGGCCCGGGCTGCTCGTGGGGAGGAAGGTATGGCTCGGGGAGCCGCAGGCCGTCCACGTAGACGTTGCCGCCGGCCGAATAGATGGTCTGGCCCGGCAGGGCGACCACGCGTTTGACCAGGTCGGTATCTGCTGGTCCGGGGCAGTGGTCGAGCGGCGGGTGGGTGAACACGACGACGTCGCCCTGGTGCACGTCATGCCAGTTGAAGAACGCCTTCCAGACGAGGATCCGGTCACCGATGTCCAGGGTTGACTCCATGGACGAACTGGGAATCGAGAAGACTCCGACCACGTACGCCCGCAGGCCGAGCGCCAGCGATACCGCCACGAGCAGGGCAACGGCCCACCCGGCCAGGCCGCGGGCACGCCTGCGGGCCGGCGGCTTCACCCCCGCACCCTGGATCTCGCTAGCCACGTCCTCCTGCGCGGCTGCCACGTCCTCCGGAGCGCGGCCGGGGTCAGCAGTGCTGGCCACGGCTGCCCTTGGCGTTGCTGTTCGCGGGCTTCTTCGGGGCGACACGGATGGATACGGAGACTGAGGGCCGGGCAGCGCCGCCAGCCATGTAGTAGGGGTGCCTGTCCGGGGCGGGCGCGTGGCTGGCCGTACGAGCGCCACGTCCACCGCCAGAGCACGGCCCGGTTATCGCATTGGCCGGCACCGACGAGGACAGCAGGGCCAGCGATACGCCCAGCGAACAGGCCACCGCCACCAGTGCGCCCACCGCCGCCCCGAGGCGCCTGCGCGGCTGCGGCACCAGCCGCGTGCTGGCGGCCCCCTTGACGTAGCTCCACGCGATCGACCTGGCCGGCGTACCGTCCCGGATGAGCAGCCTGGCAAGCTCGGCGGCCTCCTCGCCGTGACGGTTCCGCCAGCGCTCCGGATAGCAGCGCAAAGCGATCCGGACAAGTCGTTCTGACCCCGGTCCCGCCATCAGACGCCCTCAAGCCCGAGGCGCAGCCGCCCGGCCACCCTGACCCGCTCGATCGCATCGAGGTGCACGCGCAGCGCGGTCACCCCCGCCGGGGTGATGCGGTAGGGGTGGCGCCGATCCTCCGCCGGCAGCGCCTCGATCAAGCCAAGCTGCTCGAGCCGGTCCAGCGCGCCATAGAGCGTCCCAGGCCCAAGCTCCACCCCCGCGAAGCCCTTGACGTCCTTGATCAGGGCGTAACCGTGTTTGGCGCCACCGGCCAGGCTCGTCAGTATCAGGACCGACGCATCGCCGGCGCGGCGCAGCACATCCTGGCCGCCCGCCCCGTCCCGGTCCGCTTTCCGAGGTGCCATCCAGCCTCCTAGTACGCTGGCCAATATATCAGCCAACGTAGTAGTCGCGCATCCCCGCGCCGATCGGCGCGGGGATGCCCGTCGCGTCTGGCGCGGGCACCTTCGGCTAGAAAGAGACATGGCCAATGTGACTGAGCTGCGTATTGCGCTCACCGTGCAGGATTTCGGCCGGGCGCTGGCGTTCTACCGCGACGCGCTGGGCCTGGAGCAGGTCGCCGACTGGAGTTCGGAGTCGGGGCGGGTCGTCGTCCTCGACGCTGGCCGCGCGACGCTCGAACTGTTCGACGATGCCCAGGCCGAGGCGGTCGATGCGATCGAAGCCGGCCGCCGGGTGTCTGGACCGGTCCGGCTGGCGATGCAGGTCGCAGACAGCCAGGACATGGCACAGCGGCTCGTCGCGGCCGGTGCCGTCCGGGTCGCACCGCCGGTGGTGACCCCCTGGGGCGATCACAATGCCCGGGTCCAGGCACCAGACGGGATGCAGCTCACGCTGTTTACCCCGTGATCACGATCCGCCCCGCCGCAGGTCTGGTCATGGTCACTAGCCGGTCAAGGGAAGGTGAGCTAGCGTCCTGTCCATGACCTGGCATCGTGATCGTCCTGGTTTCGTGCGTGCGGCAGCGATATGCGCCATGGTGGTGGGCTTGTCGGCGGTGGCGGTCCCGGCGGCTGGCGCGGCGGGTGCCTCCGCCCGTGCCCACGCCGGCGCTGGCCCGGCCGCCTGGCGGCAGTTGTCCTGGCGGCTACTGGACACCGGGACCCAGGCCCACTTCCGTGGCCTGTCGGTGGTCAGCCGGAACGTGGCCTGGCTGGGCGGTTACGACGGGGTGGTGCTGCGCACCGTGGATGGCGGCCGGACGTGGATCAACGCCTCGCCGGCCGGGGCGGCGGCGCTGCAGTTCCGCGACATCCAAGCCTTCAGCGCTACGGCGGCCGTGGCCATGGCCGCCGGAACAGGCACCGACTCCCGGCTGTACGTGACCGCCAACGGCGGCCGCTCCTGGCGCCTGGCGTACAAGAACACCAACCCGCAGGCGTTCTTCGACTGCATGGCGTTCTTCGATCCGCGGCACGGCCTGGCGCTCAGCGACCCGGTGAACGGCAAGTTCCGGATCCTCTCCACCCGCGATGGTGGCCGCGACTGGAGTGTGCTGCCCACCGCCGGGATGCCTCCTGCCTTGCCCGGCGAGGCCGGGTTCGCCGCGAGCGGCGAATGCCTGACCACCTTCGGGCATGACGCCTGGTTCGGCAGCGGCGCCAGCACCGCCGCGCGCGTGTTCAGTTCCCGCGACGGCGGCTTGACCTGGCACGTGGCCACCACCCCCATCGTTGCCGGCGCCACGGCCGGGGTGTTCGCGCTGGCGTTCCGCACCCCGCTGGCGGGTGTCGCGGTCGGCGGCGACTTCGCCAACCCCACCGCGGCAACGCACGTCGGGGCCCTGTCCTACCTGGGCAGCCCGTGGTTCTCCCCGCTGTCGGGCCCGGCGGGCTACCGGTCCGGCGTCACCTGGGTCCCCCGCACCCTGGCCACCGTCATCGCGGTCGGCCTTACCGGCTCCGACGTCTCCGTCAACGGCGGCCTGACCTGGCACACCTTCGACACCGGCCAGTTCGACACGGTTAGCTGCGCACCCGACGGCTCCTGCTGGGCCTCCGGCGACCTAGGCCGCGTCGCCATCCTGCGGCGGTGACCAACCGGGGCGTGCCCGGTCTCGTCCCGTAGTTCGCCACCGCCGGGGCCGGGGGCCGGTCCAGCCTAGACGCCGGATTCGGGATCGGCGTCGGTGTCCTCCAGATCCGGATCGACCCCGCCTTCCCGATGCCTTTCTTGCCTGCGCATCACCTCGCGCATCATGGCGGCCTCGCGCTCTTCGGCTGCCGCCTCGGGACTGCTATCCGCCGCACCGCCGGGGCCGTCCGGCGCCGATGCCTGATCACTCATGGCCACGCCTCCGCACTGGCTGAGCAACTGGGGCTTCACCCAGCCGGAACCATTATCTGGCCGGGAACCCTCGCCCGCACCCGGGTCACAGGGTGTCGATCCAGCGGTTGAGGCGTTGTGCCGCCCTGGACAGCACGCGGGGATCACGCATGGTGTTGGCGAGCAGCGCGCTGCCTTCGTAGGCGGCCATCAGGTCGAGGGCAAGATCGTGCGCGTCGCGCCGGCCCAGCGACCGGAACTGTCCTTCGGCCCATTCGACCGGGAGGCGCATCAGTTCGGCCGCGGCGAAACCTGGCTGCGTCGACGCGCTTGCCGAGTTCGGAGCACAGGCTGCCCAGGGGCAACCGTGCTGGGCCACTATCTCGCTCTGGGCGGTGAACTCCCGCACCAAGGCCTTCAACCGGCTCTTCGGGGACCGGTGGTGAGCGTCGATGGACGCGAGGGTCGCCTTGATCTGCTGGACGTGGGCGTCGATGACCGCCGCGATCACTTCGTCTTTGGTCTTGAAGTAGTAGTAGACGTTGCCGGCCGGGACGTCCGCGGCCGTGGCGATGTCGGCGAGCGTGGTCCGTTCGATGCCTTGCTGGTGCAGGAGTACGGTTGCGGCGGCTATCAGCCGCTCTCGCTTCCCCGGCCGCTGCTCGACGGCGGTCGCCTGGCCTGAGGCTGAGTCAGTCATCTCACTTGTCAGGATACAGAGGCTGCCGTGCCGGGCGGTCTCCGTCACCTGGCGCGTGGGCGTCTCTGCCCCGGGTGCGGTGCTGCGTTAACCATGACCAGCGGGGCTGCCTTCCTGGTGTTGCCGATGCGAAGGGCGAGCACGGCCGCAGCCGCCATCAGGATGCCGCCGACGAGCAGCGCACGGTGGTAACCGGCATCGGCGGCCACGGGGTGCGAGACGTGCGCGGCAATCAGGTGGCTGGTACGGGTGATCGCCACCGCGGACAGGATGGCGAGGCCGAGCGCGCTGCCGATCTGCTGGGACGAGTTCAGCAGCCCTGCTGCCAGGCCCGCCTTGTCGGATGGCACGCCGGCGTTAGCGGCGGCGGTGACCGAGACGAACACCGACCCCGCCCCGAGCGACATCACCAGGAAGCCGGGAAGCAGATCGGTCAGGTATGAACCGTGCAGCGGGACCCTGGAAACGTAATAGATCCCGGCCCCGGCGATCAGGCACCCGGCCACCACCACCGGGCGGGTGCCGATGCGCGTGACCAGCTGTGAAGCCATGCCTCCGGCGACGGCAAACCCCGCGGTGATCGGCAGGTAGGCGGCTCCCGCCTTGAGGGGGGAGTAGTGCAGGATCTCCTGCATGTAGAGCGTGGCGTAGAAGAACATCGAGAAGAACCCGGTAAAGGCGATCAACTGGGTCAGATCCGCCGCGACCAGCCCCTTCACCCGGAGGATCGCGAAGGGAACGAGAGGGTCGCGGCTTCGGAGCTCATTGCGCGCGAACGCGATGAGCAGACCGGCCGATCCGCTCAAGGTGAGGACGGTCTGGAGCGATCCCCAGCCGGCAACCGGTGCCCGCACGAGGCCGTAGACCAGCAACAGCATGCCCCCGGTAACGAGCACCGCCCCCTGGGAATCAAAGGCCGTCCCCCTGATCCTGGCACCGCCGTCCTTCGCGAGTAGCGCGAGCGCACCGGCAGCCACCAGCACGCAGACCGCCGGGTTGACGAAGAAAATCCATCGCCAGCCCGGTCCTTGCGAGAGCACTCCGCCCAGGAAGACCCCTGCCGCCGCGGCCATCCCGCTGATGGCTCCCCAGGCCCCGAGCGCCGTATTGCGGTCCTTGCCTTCGCGGAAGCTGGTGGTGAGCTCCGAGAGCGCCGCCGGGGCCATGAGCGCGGCACCGACTCCCTGAACGAGCCGGGCAGCGACGAGAAGCCCCGCGCTGTTGGCCAGCCCGGCGGTCAGTGACGCCGCGGCGAAGACCACCAGGCCGGTGAGCAGCATGCGGCGCCGCCCTAGCAGGTCGCCGAGGCGGCCGCCGAGCAGGAGGAAACCTCCGTAGGTGAGGATGTAGCCGCTGGCAACCCACTGCAGGTTCTGCTGCGAGAAACCCAGGCTGTGCTGGATTGACGGCAGGGCGACATTGACGATCGCCGCGTCGGCGATGTCGAGGAACTGCACGGCGCAAAGCAACACCAAGGTGAGCGCACCGAGCCGCGACCGGAGGACCAGCCGCGAGCCGGTGTCTGGCAAGACCTGTCCCTGGACCGATGACATACCCGCAAGCACCCTCTCGACTGAGTTAGTTAACTTACTCAGTATTGCGCTACACGAGTACGCGATGTCAAGTGAGACCACTCACTTAGTCCTGGAGGCGCTGCCGGGCCCGCGGGCCTGCTCGCAGAGCCGGGTAAGCGCCCGCCGTCAGGCAGCTACCGGCCAGCCGGTGCGGCAGGTCATGGGCAGGTGGATAGGCTCGGTGGCCCACTGAAGAGCGGCAAGGCCAGCGGTCAGGTTCCCGGCTAAAGGATGGCGTTGACGAAGCTACTCGCCTTTTGCCGGTTGCTTTCTGCGCTTCCTCCGCCGGGGTTCGACGATCGCGTCCGGGCCCGGAAACACCAGGCTGGTATGACCGTCGTCGAAACGCACCAGATAGGGCGGTTCCCCGCCCGCTCCGCGAACCTCGATGATCTCGCCCGTCCGCTCGGGCTGGCCCACGATGTTGCCACGCACGCAGAACCGGTCTCCGATGGCTGCTTGCATCAGCCCACTTCCTCACCCGCGTTGTGCGTGCCACCCGTGCACCACGGCGGCACGCTCAGGGTGTGCCACATCACTATGGCCAGTACCCACCTCGCTGTTGGCTGATACCGGCTACGCGGGGCCGGGCTGCTGATGGGCAAGGATAAGAGGCTGTGGGCGCGAGTGCGAGATTCATTGTGGTCGGTGGCGGCCTGGTCGCGGCGAGCGTGACCTACCACCTGGCCCTCCGGGGCGCTTCGGTGATCATCGTGGAAGGTGGCCAGCCCGGGGCGGCCACGGATGCGGGAGCGGGCATCATCTGCCCGTGGACGGCGCCGCTGGATGACGCGTGCTATCGGCTGTGCGCCGAGGGAGCCCGTTACTATCCCGAGCTGCTGGCGATGCTGGCCGACGACGGCGAGGTGGCGAGCGGGTATGGCCGGGTGGGCACGCTGTGCGTGGCCGACCAGGCCCAAGCGCTGGAGCCGATGGCCGCGCTGCTGCGGTCCCGTAGCACCGGCGCGCCCGACATCGGGGAGGTGGCGGCGCTGGCTCCTGGCGAGCCTGCCCGGATGTTCCCGCCGCTGGCCCCCGACCTGGCTGGACTGTGGATCGGCGGCGGCGCCCGGGTCGACGGCCGGTCCATCCGGGACTGCCTGCTGCGTGCCGCGGTGGCGCGCGGCGCCCGCCGGGTACCCGGGACAGCCAGGCTTGACCGGGCCGGGGACCGGGTGAACGGCGTAACGGTCGGCGCAGAGCGCATCGGCGCGGACGCCGTGGTGGTCGCCGCCGGCGCCTGGACGGCCGGGGTGTGCTCGGAACTGGGTATCCGGTTGCCGGTCGGCCCGCAGCGCGGCCAGATCGTGCACACAAGCCTGCCCGGCACCGACACCGCCGCGTGGCCGGTCGTGCTGTCCAGCCAGGACCCCTACCTGGTCGCCTTCCCCGCCGGGCGGGTGGTGCTCGGCGCGACCAGGGAACAGGCCGGGTTCGCCTACCACGCCACCATGGGCGGGGTGGGCGGCCTGCTGGCCGGGGCTGCCCGGCTCGCACCCGGCCTGCGCGAGGCCGAACTGCTGGAAACACGGATCGGCTTCCGGCCCGTCACCAGCGACGGCCGCCCGCTGCTCGGCCCGGTCACTAGTGGCCTGATCGTCGCGACCGGCCACGGTCCCGAAGGACTGACCGCCGGTCCCTGGAGCGGCCTGGCCGTGGCGCTGCTCGCGCTGGGCCAGCCGCCGGTCACCGACCTCACCCCGTTCGACCCCACCCGGTTCCAGGCCTGACCCGGCGGGTTCGGCACCATTATCACAGTGCGCACCTGCGCTTTTGACCAATCTTTGAACAAAGGCGCCGCGGGGCTTGACGTGGTCGGGCATCAGGACTAGGTGTGTGTTCTAACAAGGTGATGGCGCCCATGGCACCTGCACCTGGTGAGTCCAAGGGGGCATGGTGACTCACGATGAAATCGTCGCGGCCAGGGACCGCGCCGAGGCCGTACTGCTGGGGTTGCCCAACGTGACCTCGGTGGGGATCGGCGGACGGGTCCGGGCCGGGCAGCCAGTCTCCGAACTGGTGCTCACGGTCTACGTCGACATGAAGGTGCCGGCCGGTCAGCTCGCCCCGTCCGAACGCATCCCGGGCGAGATCGAGGGACTGCCGACGGACGTCGTCCAGATGCCAACCTCGGGGATTGCCAGAGCCACGCCCGCTCCGCCCGGCCGGCCCTTTATCCCGTTCACCAAACGTGACACCGAGAAGTACCGGCCGTCGCTCGTCGGTGGCAGCCACATGCAGGGAGAGCCGGCCGTTAGCGACTACAACATGGGCACCCTCGGCTGCATGATGGTCTCGACGACGAACGCGACCAAGGCCTACGCGCTCACCAACTGGCACGTGATGCAGGGGGATAACCACGAGGACCCCACGATCGGAGACACAAAGGCGGGTCAGCCAACCAACGATGACAGCATCACCAAGTGCTGCTCCGACATCATCGGCACCCTGGTCGCCGGGGCCCGCAACACCACCACCGATGCGGCACTGATCGAGCTCAAGCCGGGTACCAAGTGGAGGGCCGACGTCCTCGACATCGGGCCGCTGTCCGGCGAGCACCCCGTCGACGGGGACGAGGCGGGCACCCACCCCGCGGTACGCATGCGCGGTGCCAAGTCCCGGCTGAACGGCGGCCGGATCCTTTCGATTGGCACGCCCATGTTCATCGACGGCATCCACTACACCAACGTGATGGTCATCGTGCCGAACGCGAACACAGCCGTCGATGCCACCGACCCGTACTTCTTCGGCCAGCCCGGCGACTCCGGCGCGGTCGTGGTCAACGACGCCAACAAGGTCGTCGGGGTGTTCGTCGGCGGGCCGCCCCCACCGTACCCCCCTGGTGCCATCGCCGGCTGGGCCCTGCCGATCGCTGACATTAAGAAGCCCTTCGCCGACCAGTCGGTTCCGGTGCAGGTGGCCACGGCTGCGACGGCCGGGATCGTCAACACAGTGCCGGGCGCGGCGATGGTCGCGTTGCCGCAGGAGCTGGCGCCGAACCTGGTCGGCGCCGGGGCGGGCGCCGAGGCGCGCGAACGGCTCGTGGCCGTCGGCCTGCCGCTGGGCGGCGAGCCGCCCGCCGCCGCTCTGCGGCGGCTCGAGGGCGACCTCGAACGATCAGCCCGCGGCCGTGGTCTGGTCGCATTCTGGCTCCGGCACCAGCACGAGCTGCTGGAGCTGATCAACTCGAACCGGCGGGTGATGATCACCTGGCACCGCAGCGGCGCGTCCGGGTTGTTCCAGCTGCTCACCCGGATGCTCAGCCAGCCCGACCTGAGCATCCCTGAGACAATCAACGGCCAGCCCGTCGGCCGCTGCCTGGACGCCGTCTGCGCCGTACTCGACCGTTTCGCCAGCCCTCAGCTCCGGGCTGACCTGGCCCGCGCCCGTGCCGCGCTGCCGGAGCTGGGTGGCCTGACGTACCCGCGGATCTGCTCGGAGCTGGCGGCCGGCTGATGGTCACCGGGGACGAGGCACTGGCGATCAAGACGCGGGTCGCCCCACAGCTCTTGGCCCTGCCGGGCGTCACGGCGGTCGGTCTGGGGAGCAAGGAGACCGGCGGCCGGCCCACTGGGGAGCTGGCGCTGAAGGTGTTCGTCACCGTCAAGCGCCCGCCCGGCCAGGTGGCCGCCGCCGAACTCATCCCGCGCGAGATCGACGGCCTGCCCACCGATGTGATCCAGAGCGGCGCGCGGCACCTGGTGGCTGATCCGCCCGGGGCGGTCATACTCAGCGACGATGTGGAGGAGATCCGGTCACGGCCGCTGGTCGGCGGACGGTGCATCCGGCGCGAGGACAGCGGCTGGTCGGGAACCATGGGGTGCTTCCTCGTCGACCCCGCCCACATAGGCACCGCCTACGCGCTTACCAACTTCCACGTCGTGGACGTTCCGGACGTCCCGCCGCTGGCCGCTGGCACATCCGCGGTGGGCCAGCCGACGGGCAAATCGAGCGTGACCGGGTGCTGCAACGACCTTTTCGGCAAGTACGCCGGCGGCGAGATCGCCGACGATGGCCGGGACGAGGCCGCGATCAAGCTCGACCCGGGAGCACAGTGGCAGGCCGAGATCGCCGACATCGGCATCGTCACCGGACCGCACGAGATCACCCTGGCCGAGGCGACACCGCAGACCTACAAGGTGCGCAAACGTGGCGCCCGCACGTTGCTCACGGGCGGCGTGGTCAGCGCCGTCAACACCTCGGACGGGCACTCTGACAACGACATCGTCATCAAGCCCAACGCCAACCCCGCCGCCGGCACCCGCACCGTCTTCTTCGATTACGAAGGTGACTCCGGGTCGGCGCTGGTCAACGACGCTGGGGAGGTCGCCGGCCTGATCTACGCTCGCGACGACAGCGGTAACGGCTATGCCTACGCGATCGACCACGTACTCGAACGGCTGGGCGCCGCCCTGAGCGTGACGCTGAACGTGGCGGTGGCGACAGCGCCCGGCGTGGTGAACACCGTTCCCGGTGCGGCGATGGTGGCGACCCCACCGGAGCTGGCCGCCCAGCTCGGCCCGGCGCCACGCCCGGCACCGCGTCCGGTGCCAGCCCAAGTCACCTCGCCCGTGGCGCCGGGATGGGTGCTGCCGATTCAGCCCGCCGCGGCACCGGCTTTCCTGCAGCGGGACCTGGACCGTTCGGCCACCGGCCGGCTTGTGATCACCACCTGGCTCACCCATCAGCGCGAGCTGCTAGGGCTGATCAACACCAACCGCCGGGTCGCCCTCGCCTGGCACCGGACCGGGCTGTCCGCGCTGGTGCAGGTGATTGCGCGGATGCCCGGCGAGCCAGACCTGGCCCTGCCCGCGACCCTGCACGGCGAGCCGGTGCGCACAGTGCTGACCCGGATGCGCGCGGCACTGGACCGCTTCGCCAGCCCCCGCCTATCGGCCGATCTGGCCCGGCTGGACCGTATCCTCCCCGACCTCGGTGGGCTGACCTACCCGGGGATCATCGCGGCGTTCGGGACGGACTGAGCCATGGCCGACCAACCGGGAACGTTCGAGACCCTCGCCCTGGAGATCGGGCGCGCCATCGGGGCGGCGGCCAGCCGCCTGGGCGACGACCAGGTGCTGGACACGTTCGCGGAGTTTGGTGTTCAGTTCCCACCGCAGCTGCTCACCGACGCCGGCGTGACCGCGGCCCGCGGGGCGATCGTCACCGCGGGCACGCGACTCGGCGACCAGGTGCGAGCGCTGGAGACCGCGATCGATGCGGGCAATGGTTCGGATATCGTGGCCGCCGCGATCGCATTGGCCGGCACCGTCGGCCAGCTCGTCGACGCCTTCACGCACCTGCCCAGCGCGCTGCAGGCAGCGGTGGCCGGGCTGCCGGGCATCACGGCCGGCCAGGTGAACGCGCTGGTCGCCGACCTCCCGGAGCGACTGCTCGACCTGCTGATCTTCGACGCCATCGACGCGGTTCCCGTCGCCGGCGCGATCCTGCAGGTGTTCGGCGTGGTCGAGCGCACCTTTGTCGCCGGTGACGCCAGCGACCCGACCAAGCCCGACTTCGAGAAGATCGAACTGCACCTCGACCAGCTCTTCCCCGCGATCACCAACCCGGTCGCGCACCTGCAGGCGCTCTATGGGTGGGGCCAGCCCGGCTTCGACGCCGCCACCCTGCTCACGGTCCTGGACAGCGCGCTCGGGCTGCTCGGCCTGCCGGTGCTGCTCCGGCCGGCGTCCGGCGCCGACCCGATCACCCTGGAAGCCTGGGCGCTGGACCTGCGCCCGACCAGCAGCGGCCCACCCGGGCTCGAGGTCGACCTCGCGCTGCCGGCGCAGCTCGACCAGACCAGCACGTTCCCGTTGTCGCCGCCGACCTGGCTGGTCACGATCACCAACCATGTCGCGATCATGGCCAGGACGAGCGGTTCCATCCGGCCGCCGTTCGCGATCGACCTCGCCCCGCCCGGCGGTGGTCAGATCTCGGCCAGCACCGCCCTGGCGCTGACCGCGCAGCCCCCCGACCCGATGATCCTGCTCGGCGACACCGGCGGCTCGCGCATGCAGCTGTCCTCGGTCACCCTCGGCGGCGGACTCCAGCTCACCTGGGGCAGCGGGAGCGGCAAGGCTACCGGCGGCCCGACCGCGCAGGGCGCGATCACCGGCGGCAAGGTCGTCATCGACACCTCGAACGGCGACGGGTTCATCGCCGCGCTGCTCTCCGGCGTGCACGTCGAGTCCGACTTCGCGATCCAGTTCACGTTCTCGCCGGACGTCGGCGTGCGCTTCGAGGGGAGCGGCTCGCTGCAGATCCAGCTGCCCACCCACGTGACCCTTGGCCCGGTCGACATCGAGTCGCTGTACATCGTGGCCGGCATCGACAACGGCACCTTCCCGGTCGAGCTGTCGGCCGCGATCTCCGGCCAGCTAGGGCCGCTGGCGGCCAGCGTGGACCGGCTGGGCGCGATCGTGACCCTGAGCTTCCCGCCCGGCGGCGGCAACATCGGCCCTGGCCAGGTCGACGTCGCATTCAAACCGCCCACGGGCGTGGGCCTGTCCCTCGACCTCGCGGTGATCACCGGTGGCGGGTTCCTGTCGATCGACACCGCGCGCGGCGAGTACAGCGGCGTGCTCCAGTTCCAGATCGCCGGGTTCATCGGCGTCACCGCGATCGGCCTGCTGAACACCAAGAACCCGGACGGAAGCCCCGGTTTCTCGCTGCTGATCATCCTGACCGCCGACTTCGGGCCGGGCTTCCAGCTCGGCTTCGGCTTCACCCTCAACGCCGTCGGAGGGCTGCTCGGGCTCAACCGGACCATGCTCTTCCAGCCGCTGATGGACGCGGTGCGATCGGGCGCCATCGACTCCATCATGTTCCCCCGCGACGTGGTCGCGAACGCACCGAAGATCATCAGCGACCTGCGCGCGATCTTCCCGCCGCAGCAGGGAACCTTCCTGATCGGCCCGATGGCCAAGCTCGGCTGGGGTGAGCCGACGCTGGTCAGCGTCTCGCTCGGCGTGATCATCGTCATCCCGCCGGGGGACATCGCCATCCTGGGCGTGCTGCGCCTGGCCCTGCCAGCCGACGACGTCGCCATCCTGGAGCTGCAGGTCAACTTCGCCGGGGTGCTGGAGTTCAGCAAGTCGCGGTTGTACTTCTTTGCCTCGCTCTACGACTCGCACCTGCTGTTCATCACGATCCAGGGCGAGATGGGACTGCTGGTCGCCTGGGGCGACGATGCCAACTTCGTCGTCACCGTCGGCGGCTTCCACCCCAGGTTCAGCCCGCCGCCGTTGCCCTTCCCCACCCCGCAGCGCATCGAAGTCGACCTGATCAACGAGTCCTACGCGCGAATCCGGGCGACCGGGTACTTCGCCGTGACCACCAACACCGTGCAGTTCGGCTCCACCAGCGACATGTTCTTCGGCTTCTCGGCCTTGTCGGTCCAGGGGCACAGCAGCTTCGACGCGCTCATCCAGTTCTCGCCGTTCCACTTCTCGGTCGAGATCTCGACGTCGTTCTCCGTGAACGTCTTCGGTGTCGGTGTCTGGGGGCTCGGCGTCGACCTCACCCTCGAGGGCCCGACGCCGTGGCACGCGCACGGAACCGCCTCGATCTCGCTCCTGTTCTTCTCCATCGGCGTCGACGTCGACGTGACGTGGGGCGACGACCGGGACACGTCCCTGCCGCCGGTCGCCGTCCTGCCGATCCTGTCCGGCGAGTTCGGCAAGCGGACCAACTGGAAGGCGGTACCGCCGAGCAGTGCCGGTCTCCTGGTCTCCCTGCGCCAGCTCGATCCCGGCGACACCGACCTGGTCCTGCACCCGGTCGGCACGCTCCAGGTCAGCCAGCGGCTCGTGCCGCTGGACCTGACGCTCGACCACGTCGGCAGCCAGAAGCCCAGCGACGGCAACCGCTGGGCGCTGGCGATCACGTCCGCCGGGCTGATCAAGGCGCGCGACCTGCAGGAGCCGTTCGCCCCGGCGCAGTTCCAGGACACCGACGACGCGGCGAAGCTGTCCGAGCCGGCCTTCTCCCCACAGGACAGCGGCATCGAGCTCGCGCCGTCCGGGCGGGCACTCGATACCGGTACGGCGCTGACCCGGACGGTCCGTTACGACCTCACCATCGTCGACACGCGCCTCCAGCCGCCGAAACGGGTCCGGTTCTTCGCCTACCCCGGCGGCCTGTTCACCCACTGGCTGGACGGTGCCGCGGTCACCCACAACGACCTCTCCCATGCGCAGGCGACGCTGCGCCGCCCGTACGACGCGTCGGTGAGCGTCGCCGCCGAGACCTATACCGTCGCCCACCAGTCCGACAACACCGTCCTGGACGCCGCGTCCGGCACGTTCACCAGCCGCGCGGCAGCCCTGGATTACCTGAGCCAGGCGGTCGCCGCCGATCCCGGGCTCTCCGGGCAACTGCACGTGCTGCCGAGCTTCGAGGTGGTGAGCGCGTGAGCACCCCGTTGCCGACGTACTCGTTCCTGCCCTGGTTGCGCCGCGGGATCGCCAACACCCTGACGGCCGCCGACGGCGACACCTCCGTGCACACCCGGGCCGGCATCCGCGTCGACCTGCAGCTCACCGGCACCCCCGTCGGCACGGGCCCGGCACCGAGCGCGACCTTCGGCCAGAACGTCGCGCTGTACGGCCCGGGCGACCTGATAGGGGTCGACGGCCGGATCGTGGTCCGGACCGAGCCGCGCAACTGGATCACCAACTTCGAGTCGAACTACCTGCCGGCGGTCGACTTCTACGACGAGGACTTCCCCTGGCGCTACACACCGGCCGCGCCGTCCGGCGACCATTTGCGGCTGCGGCCGTGGATCACGCTGGTGGTGCTCACCGAGCAGGAGTTCGACGAGGCGAAGGACATCTCCGGGCGGCCGCTCCCCTACATCACCATCCCGGACGCCAGCGTGCTGCCACCGGCCGACGACCTGTGGGCGTGGGCCCACGTCCACCTCAACCAGAGCGTCGCAGGCGCGCCGGACGAGATCGTCTCGGCCGATGTGCCCGGCGTACTCGGCCGCGTCCAGACCCTGCTGGGCCAGAACGCCGACCTCGGCTACTCCCGGCTGCTCTGTCCGCGCCGGCTGGCCGACGACACCGCATACCACGCATTCGTCGTACCAACGTTCGAGACGGGCCGGCTGGCCGGGCTCGGCCTGGACCCGGCCGCGGCCCCGTTCGCCACCGCGTCGGCGTGGGCCGGCTACGCCGGCCGCCAGGCCGGCACCCAGTACCCGTTCTACCTGCGCTGGTACTTCCGCACCGGGACGCACGGCGACTTCGAGTATCTCGTGCGGCTGCTGACCCCCCAGGTCGTCGACCCGCGGGTCGGTACCCGCGACCTAGACGTGCTCGCCCCCGGCGCCAACCTGCCCGGCATCACGAACCTCGGTGGCGTGCTGCGTCTCGGTGGGGCGCTGCAGGTACCCGACCTGGACCTTGACCCCACGCAACTGGCCGAACGGCAGGAGTTCGAGAACTGGGATCAGCCGTTCCCGTACCCGTTCGAGCAAGCGCTGGCCGCGTTCATCGACCTGCCGGACGACTATGCCGTCCAGAACGCCGCCGACGCCAACTCCGCGTCCGGCCTCGGGACGGGCGTCGAGGACGACCCGGACCCGCTGATCACGGCACCGCTGTACGGGCAGTGGCACGCGCTGACCCAGCGGCTGCTCACCAACCGGGACGGGACACCAGCGCCGAACCAGCAGAACTGGGTGCACCGGCTCAACCTGGACCCAAGGTTCCGCGTTCCGGCCGGCTTCGGCTCGGACGTGGTGCAGGCCAACCAGGAGGCCTACGTCGATGACGCGTGGCAGCAGATCGGCGACGTTCTCGCCGCGAACAGCCGCATCCGCTTCCTGCACCTGGCCACCGAGGTCGGCACGCGCTGGTTCACCCGGCAGGTGCAGCCGCTGGCGGACGTGCAGCCGGAGCGCGCGTTCGCGCTCACGGCGCCGGTACACAGCCGCATCCTCGGCAGCCCGACGACGATCGCCGCGCAGCGGCGAGCGAGCCTGGTCCCGCCGGTGCTGACCTCCGCACCGCTGCGCCGGGCGACCCGCCCGGGCGCCCGCCTGATGCGGTCCTTGCCGTTCACGGCGGCGATCCAGCCGGGCAACCTGCTCGCGCGGATCAACGCCGGCGAGGTGAGCGCCGCGCCGCCGAAGGTGGTTCCGCCCGGCGTCGTCACGGTCGGCCAGGTCGCCGGCGCCGCACCGGCCGTACCGGGCGACCCGGGCCCATGGTGGCGCCGGCTGCTCGCGCGCTTCGGCTGGCTGCCGTGGCTGCTCATCGCGGTGGGCATCCTGGCGCTGATCGTGCTGAGCCTGCTCGGCCCGGCCGGGGTCGCGCTCGGGCTGGTCGCGCTCGTCGCCTTCGTCGTGCTGGCTCTGCTCCTATGGGCAGCGGAACGCCTGCCCGAGCCCCCCGCAACGGGGATCGACGAGAACAATCAGAATCCCGGGGCGGTCACCGACCTGCCCGACAACCCCGGCTTCGTCCTCACCGTTCCCGGAGCCGGCACGGCGACGCCAGCCGGCACCGGCGACAGCCCCACGGCGGTGCGGTTCAAGGATGCGCTGCGCGCGTCGTACGCGCTCGTCGACGCCAGCCGCCCGGCCGGGGCCGCGCCGCAGCTTGCCAGGCTCGACCTCGCCGCGCTGACCAGCACGGCCGTCGCCGGGGTGAACCCGCGGTCCACCGTGCTCCAGCGAGGGTTCACCACCGTCAAGCTCGCGCCGTGGATTGCCGGCCAGCTCACCGAGGACTTCGGCGAGGTGATGGCCTACCCGCGCATCGACCTGCCCATGTACGCGCCGCTCAAGGCGATCTCGGCCGAGCTGTTCCTGCCCAACATCAACCTGATCCCCCCCAACAGCATCACCCTGGTCGAGACGAACCAGCGCTTCATCGAGGCGTACATGGTCGGCCTCAACCACGAGTTCGCCCGGGAGCTGCTGTGGCGCGAGTTCCCGACCGACCAGCGCGGCTCCTGCTTCCGGCAGTTCTGGGACGTCCGCAGCGTGATCAACACCGCCGGGCTGAGCCAGGACGCGCTGCGCGAGCAGCTCTACGACATCCCCGAGCTGCACCGGTGGTCGCTGACCTCGGGATTGGGCACACACAACAACCGTGATCCCGGCGGAACCGAGCCGGCGCAAGCCGTGCTCGTGATCCGCGGCGAGCTGCTGAAGAAGTACCCGACCGCGGTGATCTACGCCAACCGGGCCGACTGGGAGTACGAGCCGGACGGCTACACGCCGGACCTGACCAAGCCGCGCACGCTGGTACCGCTGCTGCCTGGCGAGGAGACGGCCCCACCGCCGGGCAAGGTGCGGATGCCGCTGTACGAGGCCAAGGCCGACCCGGACATTTACTTCTTCGGCTTCGACCTCACCGTCCCGGAGGCCAAGGGCGGAACCGGGCATCCGCCCGACACCGACCCCGGCTGGTTCTTCGTGATCAAGGAGCGGCCCGGCGAGCCGAGGTTCGGCCTGGAGATCGACCCGATTGCGAACCCGGAGGTGCTCGACGAGCTGAGCTGGCCCGACGCCGTGCCGGGGAGCCACGACGGCACGTTCCTGCCCGCGTCGGCGCTGGGGTCGGTCACGCTGACCCACCCGCCCGCGGGCGACCCGGAGGGAAAGCTGCCGCAGTACACCGATGACGAGAAGGCGCTGGCCGCCACCGCCAGCTCCGCCCGGTGGGCCTACGAGCTGTTCCGCCCGCCGGTCATGGTGGCCGTGCACGCCGACGAGATGCTCCGGTGAACGCCTTCGGCGAGGCGCGGGCGCAGCTCGCGAAGGCGGCGGCCGCCGCGGCGGCCGCGCGGTCCGCGGTGTCGGCCGCCCGCAACGCCGGCCGGCGTGACCCCAGGCTCGCCGCGGCATTGGCGCACGCGAACGCCGCACTGGCCGAGGCGGTGGCCGGCTTCGGTGCCGTCAGCGATCCGCGGGAAGCCGCGCAGCAACTGGCCGACACCGCACCGTTCGTGCTGTTCCCGGTGCGCCTCGAGACGCGGTTCGGCGCCGGCCGGCCGGGCCGGGACGGCAACCAGCCCAGCGGTGACGGCGCCGCGGCGGAGGCGACCCGGCAACTGTGGGTGCGCATCTATCCCGACGACTGCTCGATCGACACCTTCGAGGCGGACCTCACGGCCACCGAGCTGAGCAACGTCAAGCGGTACTGGCAGGGGGTGTGGCGCGCGGCCGGCGACGCGGGCATGGAGCGGGCGGCCTGGGCCGATCTGGTCGCGGCGCACGGCTCCGGCCGGGCGGGCTACCTGGCCGACACCTACCAGCCGGGCAACCCGGCGGACCGGCCCACCAGGGCCGCCGCGAGCGACGAGTTCCTGGTGGTCGCGACCCAGACTCCGCTGCCGGTGACCGAGGCGAGCGCCGTCGCGCAGTACTGGTCGGCGGTCTGGGTCGCGACCACTCCCGCCCAGCTCGACGCGGCCGGCGCCGCGCTCACGGCGGCCGTCGGCGCGGCGCGCGCGGCTGAGCTGATCGCCGGCTACGTGCCGGGCAACCTGTCCGACGCCCCTGCCCCACCGGACACCAAGAGCAGCGTCGCGGTCGCGACCGTGTTCCTGGTCTTTCCGCCCGACCCGCCGGCCAAGCCGGTGTCGTGGACCGAGGCACCCCACGTCGCGGCGTTCCCCGACCGCTTCGCCGTGCTCGGCTACCGGGGCGGTGAGCAGGTGCTCGAGGCCCTGGGCGGGCCGATCGCGCTGCCGCTCTACGTAGGGCCCGACCCGTCCGCGGACCCGGGCGACGCCATCCATCCGGTGGGCGCCGACCTGGCCCTCCCGGACGAGCTGAGCTGGCTGGCCGACTTCGACGCCGCCGTCGCCGCCGGCATGGGCATCGCCATCGACATCTCGGCGGCCGACGCCGAACTCGGCTTCGACCGGTTGCTCGTCCTGGGCGTCAGCCTCGCCGCCGGCGCCACGACCGCCGCGGCCACCCTGGGCGAGCTGCTCACCCATCACCGCACCGGCCGGGCCGGGCTGTCCCTGATCCCCCAGGGCACCCCGGCGCACAACGTGGCCGGTGCGACCTCCGGTTATACCCGGCTCGACGACGCCGACCAGAGCTTCGCCGACCGCCAGGCCGCCCCGCTGTTCTCGGCCAACCCCGACCCGAACCAGGCCGCCGACGGGCAGTGGCTGGCGACGGCCCTGGGCATCGACCCGAGCGTCCTGCAGGCCGTGCACGCCGCCGGCGGCATGGACCAGGCCCGGGCCAGGGCGATGCAGCGCGCGCTGTGGCCCGCCACCCTCGGCTACTGGCTCGACAAGCTGCTCGCACCGGCCTTCGACGACCAGACGGTGTCCGACCTCCGGACCTACTTCACCAGTTACGTCCGCGGCCGCGGGGCGCTGCCAGCGGTCCGGATCGGCGCACAGGCCTATGGCGTGCTGCCGACCACGGCCTTTTCCCGCATCGGCTGGCTCGACCAGCCCCGCGAGGCGGGCGGACAGCGGTTCCTGGCCGGCCTGCTGCGCGTGCTGCGGCTCGTGCAGGCCGACTGGAGCGGCTTCGCGCAGGGCGTCTCCCGGGTCGGCGGCAGCGGGGACGCGCACCAGATCCTGCTGGACATCCTCGGCCTGCACCCGGACTCGGCCGAGTACTACTGGCGGTACTCAGAAAGCCTGACCGAGCTGTACAACGTGATCAACCTGTGGGGCCTGGGCCCGCAGTTCTGGAACGCCCTGGTCGAACTGGCCCTACAGGCGTCGGGTACGGCGCTGCTGAGCCGCCTTGGCGACCCGCACCCCGACCCGGACCTGCTGCAGCACGCGTTCTTCACCGAGTCCGGCCTGGTACAGACGGTCGTCGACGACCGGCCCTCGTCGGAGACCGACCCCGTCCGCGTCTACACCGACGACAAGCGCAACTACCTGCAGTGGCTGGCCGACACCGCGAGCACGTCGCTGGACGACGTCGTCGCCGAACGCGGCTTCACCGGTGACGCCTCGCCCCAGGCGCTGCTCTACCTCTACCTGCGGCACGCCGTACTCCTCGGGTACTACGACTCCAGCTACTACCTGCACCGCTCGGCCGGCTTCCTGACGACGGAGCAGCTGGCGGCCATGAAGCCGGAGGCGCCGTTCATCCACGTCGATGAGTCGGCCAGCGCGAGCGAGAGCCGCTACGCGGCGCTCTACAAGGCCGAACCGCGCATCACCACCAGCCCGACCCAGCTCGTCGGCGACTACATCACGAGCCATCTCACCGGGCTGGGCGAGTCCGCCGACCTGGCCGACCAGATCGCCGCGCTGCGGCAACTGGCCCCCACCCCGACCGCGGAGCTGGAGCGGCTCTTCGCCGAGCACGCCGACACGGCCAGCTACCGGCTGGATTCCTGGCTGCTCGGCCTCCCGGCCTTGCAACTGGACCGGATGCGGGCGGCAGCGGCCAACGAACAGGGCAACGGCGGGGAAGGGGGAAACGGCGACGGGAAGGGCGGCGGTCGCGGGACCGGCTGCTACCTGGGCGCGTACGCGTGGGTGGAGGACCTGCGCCCGTCCGGCTCGGTCCTGGAGCCGGCCCAGCCGCCCGAGGACGTGGCGGCCGACTTCACCGGCGGCGAAGCCCTGCTGCACGACTCGGCCAACGGTGGTTACATCCACGCGCCGTCGCTGCCGCACGCACGCAGCGCCGCCGTCCTGCGCAGCGGCTACCTCGCGAACGCGAGCACGGCCAACCCGGACACGCTGGCGGTCAACCTGTCGTCGGACCGGGTCCGGCTGACGCTTGCCACTCTCGAGGGGATGCGCAACGGGCAGAGCATCGGCGCGCTGCTGGGCTACCGCTTCGAGCGCGGGCTGCACGACAGCTCCGGGCTGGCCGAGGTGGACAAGTTCATCTTCCCGTTGCGCAAGGCATTCCCCCTGGTGGCCGACTCGCTCGCGTCGACGCAGACCCCGCCGGACGTGCCGATCGAGGCCATCGAGGCCAGTAACGTGCTGGACGGGCGCAAGCTGATCGCCCGCATCGAGTCCGCGGGCGTGGCTACCTACCCGTTCGGCCTGACGGACCTTCCGGCCGCCACCGGCCCCGAGTCGGCGGCGATCAACGCACAGGTGCAGGCGATGCTGGATGTCAACGACGCCATCGCCGACGTGGCGCTGGCCGAGGGCGTGCACCAGGCCGTGCAGGGCAACTTCGACCGGGTGGCGGCCACCCTGGACGCGTACGGCGTCGGCTCCTTCCCGCCGGACCCCGAGGTCGTCCAGACGCCGGCCCCGGGCGTCGGGCTGACCCATCGCGTGGCCGTGCACCTGCGGCCGGGGCTGACCGCGCCCGCGGGCGCCGGCCCCCGTGCGGTGGCCGGGCCGGCCCTCGACCGCTGGCTCGGCGACGTGCTGCCCGACCCGGCCAAGGTCGGCGCCACGGTGACGTGGACCGACCCACTGGACGGCAGCACCGCCCGCTCCGCTCCGGTCACGCTGGCCAGCCTGGACCTCGGCGCGCTCGACATCGTGGACCTGCTCCGCCCCGACGACGTTCAGGCGATGTCCGAACTCGACGACCGCATCCTGCGCCAGGTCCTGACGGCGGTACACCCGCGTGCGGACGCCGAGCTGCACATCCAGTACCGGCAGGCGCCGACCGGCACGTTCAGCATGTTCGAGGCCGGCGCCCTGGTCCGGGCGGCCCGCGCGCTGCTCACCGCGGCCCGGCCGCTGCGGGCGACCGACCTGGCGCTGTCCGCCGCGGCCCGGCCCGACCAGAACAGTGCCCAGTTCGCCGACCGCACGCGCATCGACGGGCCGAAGGCCGAACTGGATACGCTCCTGACCGACCTGACCGCCTACCTGACGCCGCTCCAGGGACTGCTGACCGATCCGGTCGCGAACCGCAGCGCGCTCGTCAACGGCACGGATGCGGCGCTGGACGCGGCCGTCGAATTGCTCCAGCGCGCCGCGCTGCTCGGCATTCCGCAGGCCGGATGGGGATTCTGCTACGACTGGCGTCAGCAGGCGATGCGCGATCTGTACGCGAGCGTCCGCGCCTTCGTGACGCGCTGCGACGGCCGGCTGGCCGCATTCGACGCCGCCATGGTCGACTACGGCGCGCTGCCCATCGGCACGACCGACAACGTACGGTTCCAGGCCCTGCAGGCAGCCGAGGCACAGGTCGTCGCGCACCTGGACCCGCTGCCGGCGACTCCGGCCGAGATGCTGGCCCCCACCGCCCTGCCGGCCAAGCGGGACGCCCTGGCGGCCAAACGCACGGCCGCCGCGACCGTGCTCACCACCGATCACGCGACGTTCGGCGCCGCGCTCACTGCGGCGGGAACGATCCTGCCGGTCGGCGACGTCGACCCGCAGCCGCTGGACTTCACCGCCTTCGGGGACCGCGCGGTCACCATCTGCGCGGATCTGGCCCGTGCGGTCGCCGCGGTATCGGCCGCCGCCACCGCCACCGCAGCGGCCGTCACCGCCCAGCTCACGGCGTACACGGCGGCGGCCACGGACGCCGACCGCGTGACGGCGCTCACGGCCGCGGCCCAAGCGCTCTTCGGCCCGGGCTTCCTGTTCCTCCCGGACTTCGCGGTGCCGGCCGACCAACAGCCGGCGTGGACAGATGCCGTCGCCGCGGGCACCAGCGGAGCGCTCGTCCAGTACCTCACCGCGACGGCCGGCGTCCCCGACCCGATGCCGGAGTGGGCGACCGGGACGGCCAGGGTGCGCCCGGCGATGCACGCGTGGGAGTCGATCGGCCTGCTGGCGCCCGCCTTCGGACGCGCCGAGCCGGCGCTCACCCCGGCTCAGATGCCCTACACGGCAGGAGATCCGTGGCTGGCGATGCAGTTCCCGGCGGACTTCACGATCGGCAGTGACCGGTTGCTGTACACCGCCTGCTACACCCAGGCCTTCGACGCCACGGCACATCAGTGCGGCCTGCTGATCGACGAGTGGACCGAGGTCATCCCGGCCACGACGAAGGACACCGGGCTGACGTTCCAGTTCGACCGGCCCGACAACGAGCCACCGCAGGCCATCCTCGTGGTGACCCCGGCGACCGCCGATGGCGTCTGGCACTGGGAC
This sequence comes from uncultured Actinomycetes bacterium, assembly GCA_963726415.1. Taxonomy (GTDB): domain Bacteria; phylum Actinomycetota; class Actinomycetes; order Streptosporangiales; family Streptosporangiaceae; genus DASXKD01. The sequence goes on along the minus strand of CAVSCM010000031.1, from coordinate 119,986 downwards.
GACCTGACCGCGGCGCTGAACGAGACGCTGGACCTGGCCAAGATCCGGGCGGTGGAGCCGGCGGGCATCGACCCCACGCCGTACGCGCGGTTGCTGCCGGCCACGGTCATGGCGGTGACGCTGCACGGCATCTCGATCACCACGGCCCTGGCGGCGGCGAACGGAGTGCTGATGGCCCGGGAGGTGATCGACAATGCCTAGCGCCATACGGGTCGGCGACATGCGGGCGGCCCTGGCCGAGCGCCTGTTCCCGTCGGTGACGATGTGGAACCGGCTGGAGGGCCGGCCCCGGACCCAGGACTTCCAGCGAGCCCTGCAAGCCGAGGTCCGCGACGCGCTGTGGATGCTCAGCCGGCAATGGCAGCTAGGCGAGTTCCGGGGCAGCGACGCGGGCTCCCCGGTGTTCGCCAAGGTCCGCGTCGACAGCTCGATGCTCACCCGCTTCCGGCCGGGAGACACCGGTACGGCCGGGCCGTTCGACCAGGCCACGCCGTTCGAGGCGCAGGTGGAGCGGCGGCCGGTGCCGCTGCGTATCGGCGGGCAGGTCGCATCGCTTGACCTTCGGCTGGCGATGGGACGCCAGTGGCAGCGGCTGGTCGCCCCGATCGGCCCGCCCGGCGTCTACCCCCAGGCCTTCACCGACGCCTACCCGGTCGTCGCGCCCGATCCCACCGCCGCGGCCGATGCCCAGGTGTGTTCCGAACCGCCGGTCTTCGCGCTGTTCGCGGCGGCGGCCTGGCTCATGGACGGCGGCCTGCTGTACGAGCACCTCGTCGCCGCTCCCGGCAACCACGCCTGGGACGGGGTGGCCAACATCGCCGCTGCGGACCAGGGCGCCATCAACGATGCCGCGGACGCGTTCCTGGCGTGGTTCGCCCGCTTGATCATGCAACCGGACGCGGGCGGGAACGACGCGTGGACGCCACCTCGCCTCGAATACCGCTTCGCCGTCTCCGCACCCGAGCCGGACGGCGCGAAGGTATACGCGGCCGAGGAGTACTACCAGGGCCGGCTGGATTGGTACAGCGTCGACGTCAGCACCGAGCCGATCGATCCGCCCGTGCAGGCACCGCCGGCCCCACCGCCCGATCCGGCCACCCACGACGTCCGGACGACGCTGCCCGTACCGGTGACCTTCACCGGCATGCCGAACACCAGGTGGTGGGCGTTCGAGGAACGCAAGACCAACTACGGCGACGTCGACGCGAGCACCACCGACCTGGCCAAGCTCATGTTTCTCGAGTTCGCGCTGATCTACGCCAACGACTGGTTCGTGATCCCGTTCACGCTGACGTCCGGTTCGCTGGCGAACGTGCGCGGGCTGGCGGTCACCAACACGTTCGGGGAGCGGTTCTGGATCGAGGCCGCCGGCTCCGGAGCCGAGGACGACTGGCAGCGCTGGAGCATGTTCACGGTCGACCGGGCCGGTGCGCCGGGCACCCCGGCCGACCTCACGTTGCTGCTGCTGCCCACCGTGGCCAAGCTCGACTCGGGCCCGCCGGCCGAAGACGTGTGGCTGATCCGTGACGAGGTCGCCGACATGGTGTGGGGCGTGGAGACATCGGTCCCGCTGGCCAGCGGCGAGACGGCGCCCGGCGTCGAGGCCGGTGGCCTGCTCAGGGCGTTCCTGACCGCGCAACTGCCGCCACCGTCGCCACCACCAGATCCGGTCGCGCCCGTCCGTTACGAGGTGATGAGCACCGTCCCGGAGAACTGGATCCCGTTCATCGGTGTGCACGTCGAGGGCAGCAACCGTGAGATCCAGCTTCAGCGGGCTGCGCTGCCGCGCATCCTCGAGGGCGACCCGAACCCGCCGGTCAAGGTGCAACCGCGCACCGTGCTGCTCCGGCAGGGCCTGGACGACCATCCCGCCCAGACGTATTTCCTCGCCGAGGAGGAGGTGCCCCGCGCGGGAACCCGCGTGCTGCAAAGCTACCAGCGCACCCGGTGGACGGACGGGCGGGTCGTCACATGGCTGCGGGTCCGCCGGCAGACCGGGCGCGGGGAGGGCAGCAGCGGCCTGCGGTTCGACTTCCTCGTCAACCAGGGCCAGCCGAACCAGTGAGGCCCGCGGCAGGCGTCAGGCCGCCGCGCGCGGCGTAGGGCAGCCGGGGACAATGGGAGTATGAAAGCCTCCAGTCCCGCCGATCTGGTCCGGGACCGCCTGGGTGGGGCGATCTTCCAGCGGGTGGCGGGGCCGCAGGGCCCGGAGCGCCACCGGCGGATCAACGCCCCGGGCGAACGATGGTTCGCCGGGGACCGCCCGATCCGCCGGGTACACGGGGATTCCTCGATGTTCATCGGCGGGATAACAGCCCTGCTGCTGCAGTCCTTGCACCCGCTGGCCATGGCCGCAGTGGCCGGGCATTCGGGATACCGCGGCGACCCGTGGGGGCGGTTGCAGCGGACCAGCTACTTCCTGGCCGTCACCACCTTCGGCCGGGAAAGCGACGCCCGCGACGCGATCGCGAGAGTCCGGGCGATCCACCAGAAGATCACCGGGACCGCGCCGGACGGCCGCCCGTACGCGGCGTCCGATCCACACCTGCTGACCTGGGTCCATATCGCCGAGGCCGACAGTTTCCTGCGCGCACATACCCGCTTCGGCGCTCAGCCGCTGGACCAGGCCGGGCGCGACGGTTACGTCGCCGACCTCGCCAGGATCGGAGCCGAACTGGGCGTGCCCGACCCGCCGGTCACCGAAGCCGACCTCGCCGCCCGCATCGCCGGTTACCGCGCGGAGCTCGCCGGCACCGCCCAGGCCCGCGAGGCTGCCCGGTTCCTGCTGCTCACCCCGCCGCTTCCGGCCGTCGCCCGGCCGCCCTACGCCGTGCTGGCGGCGGCGGCGGTGTCGCTGCTGCCTGGATGGGCGCGCCGGCCGCTCCGCCTGCCCCGCCTGCCGGTGACCGAGGCCGCGCTCGTCCGCCCGGCAGGGCACGCTCTGGTTCATACCATCCGCTGGGCGACCAGCCCACCCCGGCCGGCTCGGCGCCGGCTAGGACCGGGCCCGGGCAAGCCCCGGCTGCGGCACGGCTATCGGGCGGCCATCCACGGCGAGACCCAATCGGTGTCGAGCAGGTCCGGCCGGCGAAGGTATTCGATCATTAGCTGCACCGATTCCCGCGCGTCCCTGGTCAGCGCAAAGCACTCCGCTGCCGAGTGGCAGCGATCCGGCCCGAGCTCCCTGGCCAGGGTCACGATGGCGTCCGCCAGCCTGCTCAGCTCCCCGGCGTCCGCGGGCTCCAGTTGCTGCCAGGCATCCCGCCCCGGCCCCTTGTCCAGGCCGGCCAACTGATCGTGCAGCCAGCGCCAGGGGTCGGCGGTGAGCTCCGGATCCCAGTTACGAGAGCTGGGCTCGTTGCCGGAAAACTCCGGATGGTAGTGCGCGACACCGAAGCTCCCCGGGGCATCGGTCAGGCGGTCAAACAGGTCGGCCCGCCACAACGGGCGGTCCGCTGTGATCAACTGCGCCGCCGATTCGCTGCCACGGTGCGGTTGCGCAGCCAGTTCCCGCAGCTCAATCCGCACGCCATGCTCCATGGAAGCATCGTCCAGATCGATCTCAAACCAGTGGCGCACCACCACGGCGCTGCGCGACAGGGCCACGATGTGCTGCACGATGCCTCCCGATCCCACCGGCCCTGGCAGGCTGCCGGGCACCGGGCCCGGCAGCCCGCCGAACGCCGGCTGCCCCGGTGCCCGGCCCCGCGGCCGGATGCCGAGGGCAGCACCGCGCGGACTGTCCCGGCGCCCGGCCCGCAGCGGCCGGAGGTGCGACCCCTCAGTCCGTCAGCGCGGCTGGGGGACGATGCGGATGTAGGGCTTCGGCTCCTTCCAGGTGCCGAAGAGTTCCTTGGCCTGCTCGTTGTTCACCGAGCCGGCGATGATGACGTCCTCGCCCTCCTTCCAGTTCACCGGCGTGGACACCTTGTGCTTGGCGGTGAGCTGGAGAGAGTCGATCACCCGCAGCACCTCGTCGAAGTTGCGCCCGGTGGTCATCGGGTAGACCAGGATCAGCTTGAGCTTCTTGTCCGGGCCGATCACGAACACGTTGCGCACCGTCTGGTTGTCGGCGGGCGTGCGCGATTTCGCGTCGCCGGACGTGCTGGCCGGCAGCATCTCGTACAGCTTCGCGACGGTGTAGTCGGAGCCGTCGATGATCGGGTAGTTGGGCGCGGTCCCCTGGGTCTCCTCGATGTCGGCCGCCCACCGCTCGTGGTCGCGATGCCGTCGACGGACAGGCCGATGATCTTGGTGTTACGGCGGTCGAACTCCGGCTTGATCTTGGCCATGTACCCGAGTTCGGTGGTGCACACGGGCGTGAAGTCCTTGGGATGGGAGAACAGGACCGCCCACGAGTCGCCGATCCACTCGTGGAACGAGATCGGCCCCTCCGTGGTCTGTGCCTGGAAGTCAGGGGCGGTATCGCCGATGGCCAGCGTCATGGGTGCTCCTCCGTTGCGTTCACTTATGCGCTTGACGAAACTGTGGCCGTCAGGGCCAGATTAGCGGTCCACTGCCCCGTCATGACGATGCCATCAGCCTCGATCGATTATATTGAAGTTTCTCAATAGGAATTATCGCTTAATTTCAGGGCTGAACCATGCCCGCAACCGTGACGCGGCCTGCCCGATCGCGGCCCGGCTGGCGTCAACGGTGCCGGCCATCGTGAAGAACCCGTGCGCCATGCCCGGGTAGCGGCTGAGTTCGACCGGTACGCCGGCGTCGGCCAGCCGCCGGGCGTAGGCCTCGCCCTGGTCGCGCAGCGGGTCGTACTCGGCGGTGATGACGAGGGCCGGCGGCAGCCCGGCGAGGCTCTCGGCGCGAAGCGGCGAGGCCAGCGGATCGGCCGCGTCGGCGGGATCGGCCAGGTAATGCCGGCGGTACCAGGCGACCGAGTGCCGGTTGAACAGAAACGGATCGTCCGCGGCACGCATCGACTCATCGTCGGCGAGCTGGTCGGTATTGGGATAAACGAGCACCTGGCCGGCCAGCGCCGGGCCGCCGGCGCGGGCGCGCAGTGCCACCGCCGCGGCCAGGTTCCCGCCGGCGCTGTCGCCGCCGACCGCGAGGCGGGCGGGGTCCGCGCCGATCTCCGCCGCGTGCTCGGCGACCCAGCGCAGCGTCGCGTAGCAGTCGTCGATCGCCGCCGGGAACGGGTGCTCGGGTGCCAGCCGGTAGCCAACCACGGCGACCAGCGCGCCGGAGGAGTTGGCCAGGCTGCGGCTGACGCCGTCGGCGGTGTCGATGGTGCCGAGTACCCAGCCGCCGCCGAAGAAGTAGAGCAGCGTGGGCAGCGGCCGCTCGCCGGAGGGCCGGTACAGCCGCAGCGGCAGTTCGCCGCCCGGCCCCGGGATCGTCAGGTTGGCGACCTCATGGACGGGTTCGGGCTCGCCCCCGCTCGCCCGGATCGAGGCAAGATCCGCGGCCCTGGCTTCGCCGAGCGACAGGGCATACAGCGGCGGAACGCCGTCGCGCTCGCGCTGATCGCGCATTGCCTGCAGCTGCGGGTCGAGGGGCACGGCTATAGGCTAACTATTACGGGAATACCGGTCTTGGTAATGGTGTCCCGCAGCCGGCCGCGATGCGGTCACGTCACCGAGGCAGGGTGCCCGGAGTAGATGGTCGAGTTAGTGCGCGAGGCGTTGCACACGTCGGTCACCGATCCCGTGGCAGCGTCGATGAACTTCCTCAACGAGGTCGCCACCCGTTTCCCGGCCGCGATCTCGCTCGCCGCGGGCCGGCCATCCGATGAGTTCTATGCCGTCGAGGACGTCGGGCGGTACCTGGCCGTCTATATCGCGCACCTGCGCGCCCAGGGCCTGGACGAGCCGCGCGTCCGGCAGGCCATCCTGCAGTACGGCCGGACGAACGGCCAGCTCGGGCCGATGATCGCGCGGATGCTCGAGACCGACGAGGACATCCGCGTTCCCGGCGAGTCGATCATGGTGACGTCCGGCTGCCAGGAAGCGATGATCATCGCGCTGCGCGGCCTGTGCGCGGGCCCCGGCGACGTCGTCCTCGCCGCCGAGCCCTGCTACCTCGGCTTCACCGGCGCCGCGCGGGTCCTCGGCATCACCGTGGTGCCGGTGCCCGAGACCGCACAGGGCCTGCGCCCGGAAACGGTCGGGCACGTCGCCCGCGAGGTGCGTGCCGGTGGCCGGCGGCCGCGGGCGCTGTACGTGGTATCGAACTTCGCCAACCCGTCCGGCGTCTCGCTGAGCACCGACGTGCGGCGCGGGCTCATCGACGTGGCAGCCGGCGAGGACCTGCTGATCCTGGAGGACGACCCCTACGGCCTGTTCGGGCTCGACGACGGGCGCAGCCCGACGCTCAAGTCGCTGGACACCGGCCAGCGGGTCATCTACCTCGGCTCGTTCGCCAAGTCGGTGTTCCCCGGCGCCCGGGTGGGCTTCCTGGTCGCGGACCAGACCGTCGTCAGCGCGGCCGGCCAGCGCAGCCTGCTGGCCGACGAGCTGTCCACGGTCAAGAGCATGGTCACCGTCAACACCTCGCCGATCGCGCAGGCCGTCATCGGCGGCTTTCTGGTGTCGTGCGGGTACAGCCTGCGCGCCGCGAACCGGGAGAAGATCGCGTTCTACCGGCGCAACCTGCGCGCGCTGCTGGCCGCGCTCGAGCGCCACTTCAGCGACCCGGCGATCACCTGGAACTCGCCGAGCGGCGGCTTCTTCGCGGTGCTCGACGTACCGGTCCGCGCTGACGAGAAGCTGCTCGAGCTCTCGGCACGGGACTACGGCGTGCTCTGGACGCCGATGAGCTTCTTCTATCTGGACGGCGGCGGCAGCCACACGATCCGGCTGTCGTGCAGCGCGCTGGCGACCGCCCAGATCGACGAGGGTGTCCGCCGCCTTGCCGCCCTGATCGCCGACGTCCGGTCGTGACGGATCTGGTGCGCGTCTGGATCCTCCCGGTCGACGTGCCGCCGGAGACCGCGGCCAGGTTCGCGGACGTGCTCGACGCCAGCGAGCGCGGCCGCGCCGCGGCATTCCTGAACCCGCGTGACCGACAGCGGTTCACGGCCGCGCACGGCGCGCTCAGGCTCCTGGCCGGACGGGAACTGAACACCCGGCCCGGCGCGCTCACCTGGATCTCCGGCCGGTACGGCAAGCCCGAGCTGGCGCCCCCGTGGTCCGGGCTGCACACCAGCCTCTCGCACTCGGGGGACATGATCGCGGCGGCTGTGAGCACCGGCCGCCCGGTCGGTGTCGACATACAGCACCTGGTGCCCGGCCTGGACCCGGCCGCGCTGTCCGCCCGGTTCTTCCCGCCCGAAGAGGCCGGGTACGTCGCGGCGGGTCCCGGCGCGGGCGCGCGGGCGGACCGGTTCGCGCGCCTGTGGGCCCGCAAGGAGGCCGTCGTCAAGGCGGCCGGCGGGCGCCTGTGGCCGAACCTCAAGATCGCGGTTCACGGCCGCGATGTGGTCGGCTGCGCCGAGCCGCGGGGCGCGTACCGGGTGTCGGACCTCCCGGCGCCGCCAGGCTTCCGCGGGGCGGTGGCGCTGGCCGGCGCCGCCGCGTTCACCCTGACGGCCACCATCGGCCCCGGCACGGCACCAGCGATGGCCTCATGACCTTGATGTTGTGAGTCTGTTCATCCATACGATGAACAGACTCACAAGATCATGGTGAACAGGGCCGTGGGCGTCACTGGCTCTTGGCCACGGTCTCGATGGCCGCGCGCAACTGGCTGCGGGCCGGCTGGCACCGCGAGGTCCAGTTCGCGGGCGAACGGGAGCACGGCACCGTCGGGCCGGGTGACACGTTTCGGCGGGGCGATCAGGTGCATCTCCTCGGCGGCGGTGGCCAGTATCTCGCCCCCGATGCCGCAGGTCCGGTTGGAATCATCGACCACGACGAGCCTGCCGGTGTGCTCCAGCGACGCCTCCAGGCCAGCCCAGTCGAACGGGTAGAGCGTGCGCGGGTCGAACACCTCGACCGAGATCGTATCGGCGAGTTCATCGGCCACGGCGAGTGCGTCGTGCACGAGATGCCCCACCGCCACCACCGTTACGTCGCTGCCCGGCCGGTGGACCCGCCCGACGCCGAGCGGCACTGGGGCGAGCGCGTCGAAATCGACGTTCTCGCGCCGCGCCACGGCGCCCGCCGGCCCGAAGACGATCACCGGGTCGTCCTCGCGGATCGCGCTGACCAGCAGGCCATAGGCATCGGTCACGGTGGCGGGCACCACGGTCTTCACACCGACATGCGCGAACAGGCTGTAGGGGTGATCTGAATGCTGCCCGGCCCAGCCGACGCGCGAGCCCGAACTGGGCAGCAGGTAGGTCACCGGGACCTTGACCTGGCCGCCGGTCATCAGCGAGAACTTGTGCGCCTGGTTCGCGATCTGCTCGAACACCAGGAAAAGCAGCGCCGGGATCTGGAACTCGACGACGGGCCGGGACCCGGCTATCGCCGCCCCGGTCGCGAAGCTGGTGAACGCCTGCTCCGAGATCGGCATGTCGATGACCCGCTCCGGCCCGAACCGGTTCAGCAGCCCGGTGGTGACGTTGCTGACCGCGATGCCGATGTCCTCACCGAACACGCACACGGCCGGATCGCGCTCCATCTCGGCGGACAGCGCCCGGTTGAGCGCCCGCACGTACGACAAGATGGGCATCAGGCCGTTCCCCCTCGCCCGCGAAGCGACGCCGGAATAGAGGTAGTCAAGCGCCCCGGACGGGTCTGGCTCCGGGCTCGCCTCCGCGAACAGCCGCGCCCGGTCGAGCAGATCCTCGATCTCCTCGTCGATCCGCGCGCGCACCACGTCGTCCACGCGCGCCGCCTGGATCGCCACGGGGTCGCGGACGCTGCCCGCGGCGACCTCCTCGTCCGTGCGATAGCGCGGCCGGACGCTGTACTCCCAGGTGTGGTGGGGGCCGAACCGGTAGGTCAGGCACTCGAGGAACGCCGGGCCGTCCCCGGCCCTGGCGCGGGCGACGGCGCGGGATGCCGCCTCGAGCACCGCCTCGGCATCCATGCCGTCGACGGCCTGCGTCGGGATGCCGAACGCCTCGGCGCGACCCGTGATCGTGCCCGACGTCGTGTCCTGTACCCGCATCGAGGTGGCGAACTGGTTGTTCTCGCAGACGAAGACGACCGGCAGCCGCCGCAGCGACGCAAGGTTCAGCGCTTCGAGCAGCACGCCCTGGTTGACCGCGCCGTCGCCGAAGAACGTGACGGCGACGCGATCGTGCCCGGTGCGGCGGTGCGACCAGGCCGCCCCGCACGCGATCGCCGCCGAGGCGCCGACGATGGCGTTGGCGCCGTAGATGCCCACGCTGACGTCCGCGGCGTGCATCGACCCGCCGCGCCCCGCGTTCAGGCCGGTTTCGCGGCCGGCCAGTTCGGCCAGCATGCGGGCCGGGTCGGCGCCCTTGGCCAGCACATGCCCGTGGCCGCGGTGGGTGCTGGTGATCACATCGTCCGGCCGCAGCGCCGCGCACACGCCCGCCGCGATCGCCTCCTCACCGAGGTAGGGGTGGATGCCGCCGGGGATCACGCCGCTGCGCACCAGTTCGATCGCTCGCTCCTCGAACCGGCGGATCAGCCGCACGGTCCGGTACAGGCCGGCGGAGACTGCGGGGGGTTGCGGTGGGGTTGTCGCCACCGCGGCAACTCTGCCATGACCGCCGCTACCCGCCGTTCACGCCGCCGCCGCCGTCGGCCGGACGGGCCGTGTCCCGCCACACCACCGGGCAGAAGTCGGGGTCGCTGTAGTCGGGGTGGCCATCGGGCAGGCGCCGGACCAGCGCGTCGTGGTTGTAGGCGAGGACCTCGCCGGTGCTCAGCACGTACTCGCGGTAGGCGTTCTCGCCGTCCTGCAGGTGGAACGAGACGGCCCGGCGGGGACGCGCCGCTGCGGTTGGTCAGGCTGCCGTGGTAGGTCCGGCAGTGGTGGAAGCTCATGTGGCCCTTGGGGATGATCATCGGGACCTTGACGACCCCGGCGTTGTTGTACGCCGCGTTCTCCGCGCAGCACGCGCTCCAGGTCGCTGTTGTCCCGCTCCGCGAAGTGCCTGGTCATCGAGTCGTCACGGCCGACCTCCCGCCACCGGTGGCTGCCGTCGATCATCGTGATCGTGCCCATCTCCTCGCCGCAGTCGTGGAACGGGATGAAGGCGGTCAGCATCCTGTCCGAGGTCGCCGTCGACCAGTAGTGCTTGTCGAAGTGCCACGGCACGACGTTGGTCGGCTCCGCGGCGATCGGCGGCTTGTAGATCAGCGTCGTCTGGAACACGCGGATCTCGTCGGCGCGGGCCAGGGCGGCCGCGACGGCGCCGACCAGCGGCTTGCGCAGCAGCCGCGCCAGGTCGTCGTGCTCGTAGTGGACGTAGTCGTTATGTCGCTGCACATCACCGCTGGCCGGATCCCAGTACGCCAGCTTCGGCGGCCGCACCGGCAGCGTGCGGCTGCGCTCGCCCGCGTAGTACCGCTCGCTTGCCGCGACCAGTTCATCGACCTCGTCGTCGGTGAGCAGCTTCTTGGTGAGGTACCAGCCGTGCTCGGCGTAGAACTCGACGTCAGAGTCTGACGGCAGCAGCGAGCGCTCCTCCTCCGTCAGCGTGAATTGCGGGGTGACCGAAAGGCTCACGTTGATTCCTTCCTCGGCGGGCCGGTCGTCGTTGAGTCATGCCCGGAGGGCGGTGCGGGCTGGGCCGGCGGCCTGGCTGGGTGGGCAGTGCGGCCGGGGCCCCGGGCCAGGTCAGGTGCGGACCGTGCCTGCGGTATCGCGGACCTCGGCCAGTTCGCGCTCCTTGGCCGCGTACAGCGCCGGGATGTTGTTGGTGCCGAACGTGCGCGCCCCGTGCCGGTCGATCAGCTCGAGGAAGAACGTGCGCCTGATATGTGTCGACTTCGCGAAGATCTGGTACATCTGCCCCCAGTGGTCGCGGTCGACCAGGATGCCCAGCGGCCGCAGCGCGTCGACCGGGATGTCGGGCGTGCCCAGGCGCCCGGCCAGCATGTCGTAGTAGCTCGACGGCGTCTGCGCGAACTCGACGCCGCGGCCTGTAATGGCCCGGACCGCGCGCACGATGTCCTTGGTCAGGAACGCGGCGTGCTGCACCCCGGCGCCGTCGTGCCAGGCCAGGAAGTCGTCGATCTGGCCGGCCTGGCGGGTGAGGTCCGGCTGGAGGATCGTGAACGTCACGCCGCCGGACGGGCTCTGCACCACCTTGGACATCACGCCCTGCTCGCCGATCTCGATGTACTCCTCGAACGTGACCGTGAAGCCGAACACCTGCTCATGGAAGGCAATGGTGGGGTCGAGTTCGCCGGGTGGCACGCACACCGCCACGTGGTCGATGATGCGCAGCAGATCGTCATCCGCTCCGGCCCCGGCGCCCGGCTCCATCTCGATCGCGCCGGGCTGGAACCCGGCCTTCGAGCCGCTGCGCTCGACCAGGCGGTAGACGACGTCGCCGAATCCCGCGACCTCCGCGGTGACCACGGAGGTTTCCCCGTTCTCCCAGGTGCGTGGCTGGTGGATGCCCGAGCCGCCGGCCGCGACCACGTCGGTGTAGGCGATGGCGGCGTTGTCGGTGCGGAAGGCCGTCACGGCCACGCCGGCGCCGTGCCTGGCGACGAACTGGCTGGCGGGATGGTCTTCCCTTAACCCCGAGGTCAGCAGGATCCGGATGCCGCCCTGGCCGAGCAGGATGCTGCGCTGGCCCGGCAGCCCCGTATCCGGGCCGCCGCGGCCGTAGACGCGGAAGCCGTAGGCGGTGCACAGCGACTGCGCCGCCGCAATCGCATCGCCCACGTAGAGCTCGATGTGGTCGATGTCGAGGATCTTCATCGTTTCCTCTCCCATCAGGTTCATCCGGTTCGGTGTCGTTCCCGGCGGGCCGGGCCGGTCACGAGAATGGCGGCGGCACGGTCACGGTCGCCGTTGGTCGCCGCCAGGTCGACGCACACCACCAGTGCCTCGTCCGCGTCGGCGTCCTCGATCAGCAGCGCCGCCACGTCCAGGCCTGCGCGTATCCCGCTGACGCAGACGACCGGCCCGGTCAGGTGCCACCGCACGGCCAGGTAGCCGGCGACGGCGTTCGGCACGGACTGGAAGAACTGCAGCGGGGGAACACGTTTGCCAGCGTCCACGGCGGCGGCGACACGGACCGCGCTGGTGACATCACCCAGGGCCGTCACCATCACGATCGCGGTGACGTCCCCGGCGCCCTGCGGCTGGGCGCGGCCGCGCAGGGCCCGCGCCGCGACCTCGGCCAGCAGCGGGCTGAAGCTGGACTCGATGAACCCGGCGAGCGCGGGGACCTCGCCGTCGGCGTCCGTCTCCGGCCAGGACGCGGTCGCGCAGACGGTCAGGCCGGCCGCGGCCGCCGCCGCGTGCAGCGCGGCGAGGCTGGGCGATGCGACCGATGCGGGCGTCATGGCAGGCCAATCACGAGCGCGGTGTTCGCACCGCCGAACGCGGCGTTGAGGCTCATCGCGAACTCCGGGGTGGCGGCCAGCGGTTCGTCCAGCACCAGGTTCAGGCGGCAACTGTCGTCGGCGCCGAGGAACCCGGCGTTGACGGGGAGCATGCCCTTGCGCGCCGCCAGCAGCGTGACGATCAGCTCGAGCACACCGGACGCCTCCAGGCTCTGGCCGTGCAGCGACTTGGTGGAGCTGACCGGCACGCTCGCGGCGGCGTCGCCGAGCGCGAGCCGCAGCGCGCTGGTCTCGGCCGGGTCGCTCTGGCCGGTGCCGGAACCGTGGGCGTTGATATAGCCGAGGTCCTCCGCCGCGATGCCGGCCCGCTGCAGCGCGGCCGTGACCGCGCGTGCCATGCCGTGCCCTTCGGGATGCGGCTGGACCGGGTGATACGCGTCGCCGGCGCGGCCCCAGCCCGCCAGCCGTGCCAGCGGGGGCGCCCGCCGTGCCCGCGCGGCCTGGAGCGATTCGACGACGACGGCGCCGACGCCATCGCCGAGGAGCAGCCCGCGCCGCCCGGCGCTGAACGGGCGCACCTGACCGTCGCCGGCGAGCACGCGGCCGGCGTCGAACAGCGCGAACTGGTCGGACTCCACCAGGTAGCCGCCGGCCACCACGACCCGGTCGGCGTACCCGCGAGCGATGATCGAGGCCGCGTCCCCGATCGCGGTGCTCGCGGCCACGCATGCGGAGGTGTAGCAGCGGATGTCCTGGCCGGCGAGGCCGCAGCCGCCCGCGACCGCGGCGGTGAACGCCCCGGGCCCGTGCCCGGGCTTGTCGGCCTCGGGCGCCCGGGCGATCGCCGGGTCGCCGTGGATGGCGAGGAACAGGGGGGTGCGGGCCCGGTCGGCGGACGACAGCCCAGCGTCGTCGCAGGCCTCCCCGGCCGCCCGGGTCACCTCGGTGAGCAGCTCGGGTAAGCCGGGCATGGTCGCGGCGAAGCGAACCCGGCGGGCGCCGACATCGAACCGCTGTACCGGCGCGAAGGCCGGCTGGCCGGACAGCAACCCGGACGCCAGCGCCTCGGTCCCCCGGCCGTATGCGGACGCCGCCGCCGCGCCGGTCACCACCACCTCGCCGGCCCCCCTGCGGGCGGCTGGCGCCGGGGCTACGGCGGGTGCATCAGCCATGCGGGGACCCGACCCTCAGATCCCGCAGCAGGCCGACCACGCTGGTCACCGTCGACATGCGGGCAAGCATGTCGTCGTCGACGTCAAGCGGGCCGTACCGCTGCTCGATCTGATGGATCAGCCAGGCAAGCTCCAGCGAGTCGATCGCTTCAGGTACCTGCTCCGGCTGGCGGTCCCCGTAGGTGGCGAGCATCGCGACAACGTCTGATCGCTGCAATACGCCGGCCATGTGTCAGTGCGCCGATGAGGCGGGCTGGATCCGCGGCTCGACCGTCCGGCAGAACTCGCCGACCGTCATGCCTGCGAGCGCCTCGCTCTCGTCGTCGTCGAACTTGACCCCGAAACGGTCTTCCACCCGCACGGCGAGTTCGGCGAGGGCGAGCGACTCCAGATCGGCACCGGCCGGGCCGAGCGTGGTGTCGTCGTCGATACCGTCGATGCTGTAGTTCATGTCCGTCAGCGAATCGAGTACGAACTGGCGGATCTGATCGATCATGGTCGCGGCTTCCTTCCGGGGCGGGGTGGCTGACTCGCGCGCCTTGCGGTCGGCGTCAGCCTGGTCTTCGCGGGCCAGCGCCATCGCTGACTTGCCCGGGCCCGATGTCACGGAGCACGGCCTGGTTGCGGACCAGCTTGCCGGTGGCCGTGCGCGGTAGTTGCTCGACGATGTGCAGCCGGCGTGGGCGCTTGTACGGGGCGAGCCGGGTGGTGATCTCGCGCTCCACGGCCGACGTCTCGGCTCCGTCCGCCAGCACCAGGTATGCCTCGATCGCGTGGTCGTGCACCACGACCGCCGCGGTGACCTCGGGCAGCGCGGCGAGCATGTGCTCGACCTCGGTCAGGTCCACCTTGAGGCCGCCGACCGAGACCTGGGAGTCCCGGCGGCCGAGCACCCGCACGAGCCCGGTCTGGCCGTCGACCGCGCCAGCGTCGCTGGTGTGCAGCCAGCCGTCCGACCAGCGGGCCGGGTCCTGCTCGCCGAGGTAGGGCGAGGCCGGCAGCGAGACGTGCAGTTCCCCGCCTTCCTCCCTGACCGCGAGGCCGGGGGCGGGCAGCACCGCGGGCCGGTGCTCTCCGAACAGATCGGTCGCGATGACCCCGACCTCGGTCATGCCGTACATGTTGCCGAGGCGCACGCCGTAGCGGCCGGTGAACGCGTCGTAGACGTCCGCACGGACGAGCTCGCCGCCCGTGGTCATGCCGGTGAGCTGTGGCAGCTTCGGCGGCTCGCGCACCGACGCCAGCAACTCGATGTGGAACGGGACACCAAGCAGCGTGGTCGGCTGCGAGCCAGCGGCGACGGTGGACAGGATGCCGTCCGCCGTCATCCGGGCCGGGATCGTCAGGTTGACCCCGGCGTGCAGGCCGTAGAGCAGGCCGCCGACGAGGCCGAGCACGTGCACCATGGATGCCAGGCACACGAACCGCTCGCCGCTGCCGGGGACGCCGTCGATCATCGTGTAGCGCTGCACTTCTTCGACGAGGTTCGCGGCGTCGCGTGCGATGATCTTGGACGGGCCGGTCGATCCGGAGCTGAGCTGGATGACGGCATGAGTGGTGGCGGCAGGCCTGCCGGGGTAGGTGCGCACGCCCTCGGTGATCTCGGCGAAACCCCGCAGCGGGCCGCCGGTGGAGCGCTCGGCCGTCACGACGACCTGCGGCAGCAGCCGCTGCAGCGCGACGTCCACCTCGTAGGCGGTGAGCCGGTGGTCCAGCAGGGACGCCTGCGCGCCGATCTGCCACGAGGCGAGCAGATTGGCGATGAATGCGAGCGACGGCGCGAGGCATAGCGCGACCGAGCCGCCACGCCTCAGCCCGGCGTCCGCCAGCGCGCGATGCCGCTCCGCCACGAGCCGGCGCAACTCGGCCCGGCTGACCGGCTCGCCCAGGCGCAGGCACACGCCGTCCGCGGCGCCCGCCAGCAGCACCTCGTCAACCCACTCCGGTTCTAACTGCGGGTACGTGCCTGCCACCTGCGGGTAAGCGCCTCCCGGCACGCGCCCTCCCCTCTCGCCCGGGCTTGGGCAAGCTAACTGACCGGTTCCCGACGACCGGTGGCATCTGCTGGTATTCGCGGCAGACCTGTTGGAAAGTCACGAAATGATGACGTTGCCAACAACCTCGACCATACTCACCTGAGCCGGTTTGACAAGAGCCTGTAATAGCGCCGGGAACGGCAGATAGGCAGGTGAGGTCTGCGTCGGCCGCAGGCAACACTAGGCGTACAGTCGTTCGCCCCTCGCACCAAAGCACCTCGTGCGGTGCCATCCGCGGGCCGGGGCCGGGCTTGACACCCGCTGGCCGGCGCTGGCCAGAATCAGCTATGTTCGAGCCGGCCAGCCGGGACCGCGTGGTTATCCAGTTCACCGGGGCACAGGCCGGCGCCGAGCCGCTGACCTGGGGCCAGAAGGCGATCTACGAGGACATGCAGGCCAGCGGCAACCAGTTCAGCATGCCCGGAAGGATGAAGCTGCCCGAGGGCAGCACCGTTGAGGATGCGGCGGCGCTCCTGAACGGCCTCATGAGCCGACATGCCGCGTTGCGAATGCGGCTCGGGGCCGACGGCGCGGGGAGGCTGTGCCAGCAGGTAGCTGCGTCGGGGCAGATCGGCCTGGACATCCTGACGCTCCCCGGCGACACCGATCAGGCCGGCATCGAACGATACATCGACCACCTCTGGGATACCTGGCCGCTCGCGCGGTTCGACTTCTATCGCGACTGGCCGCTACGGATGGCGGTGCTCCGGCATCGCGACGCCTGCCTGCACCTGGTCTGGGTGCTGTCCCACCTGGTTGCCGACGGCGGGGCACACCTGCTACTCCTCGACGACATGCTTGCGGCCGGGACGGCGGGGCGCGCCGCCAGCGAGCCCCGGCACCCCGACATTCTCGACGTCGCCCGGAGCGAGCAGACGCCGCAACTTCGGCAGCTCAGCGGCCGCGCGATGCGGTACTGGGAATCCCAGCTCAGGCAGATCCCGGCGCAGACGTTCGGCGAGCCCACCCACCCGCGGGACCGGGCGGGGCAGCGGTACTGGCAGGGCCAGGCTCAGTTCACCCGCGGCGCACCTGGCCATCCTGGCCATCGCCAAGCGCACCGGGACCGACGTCACAAGGGTGACGCTCGCCGTTATCGCGACGGCCATCGGCCGCGCCACCGGGGTGCATCCACTGACAATCAAGGTCATGGTGAACAACCGGTTCAGGCCGGGCCTGGCCGACGTGATCGCCCCGATCGCGGAGAACTCGGTCCTGACCATCGACACCGCGGGCGCCTCGGTCGATGAGGTGGTCGCGCGGGCCCGAAGCGCCTCCCTGACCGCCGGCATGCGCGGCTACTATGACCCGGACGAGCTCGGCGAGGTCATGGCGCGGCTGGATGCCGAGCGCGGTCATCCGGCGAGGGTCACCTGCCGGGTCAACGACCAGCGCGCGATGATCATGCGCGCTGATGAGAAGGCCTCCTTGACGGAGGTGACCCCGGAGCGGGTCAGGCAGCGGCTGGCGGAGACCTCACTGACCTGGCTCGGTCCCCGGGAGCACATGCACGAGCAGGTCAACATCCTCGTCGAGCCCCGGCCACCCGGCGTCGTGTCGCTGCACATGATGTGGGATCGGTGGTCCCTCACCAACGAGCAGGTCGAGGTGCTGCTGCGCGGCGTCGAGGAGGTTGCCGTCGAGGCGGCGTTCGACCCGGCCGCGCCGGCCAGGGTCTTCCCGCGCCCGCCCGCATGGACGGATCGGCACGCCAGATGAGTGGTTTCCAATGGGTTCCAGGTGGTCCTGGTGGGCGGTGGCGCATCTAGGCGAGCCGGCCGGCCTGGGCTAGCATCGGGTCATCCCCACGATCGGCCGGAGGCGCGGATGCACGACGACGTGCCTCATCCAGCCACGGCACCGGCACGCTCAGCCAGGGGGCTGTTCGCCGCTGTCGACCTGCAGAACCTGCGGCTGCGCCGGGCGATGGCCAGGGCCGCGGGCGGCACCCTGGAGCTGGTCATGCCGATGCGCGTCGGCGGTGACGGCCCTCCCCTTTTCTGCGCGCATCCGTTAGTGGGCCTGAGCTGGTGCTACCTGGCCCTGCTCCCGCACGTCGAGGCCGGGTATCCGCTCTACGGCCTGCAGGCCCGTGGCCTGCGGCGGCCCGAGCCACTGCCGGCCAGCATCGAAGAGATGGCGCGGGACTACGCCGACCAAATCCGGATGACCCAGCCGTCCGGCCCTTACCACCTGCTCGGCATGTCACTGGGCGGGAACGTCGCCTTCGCGATCGCCGAGGAACTCGAGCGCCGCGGCGAACAGACCGGGCTGCTCGTCATTCTCGACGCCACTCTGGCCGACCTCGAGGTGATCGAGACCGAGCCGTGGGCGATCTTCAACCTGGTGCTCACGCAGTTCGGGTATATGCCCGTGCTGACCCCCGACGACCCCGATCCCGAAGCCCGGATGCTCGAGGCGGTGCGCCGCCGGCCGGGTCTGGGGCTTGACGGGTGGCCGGAGCAGCGCCTGCGCGCGCTGCAGCGGGTAATCGGCAACAACGCCGCGGTGGCGCGTGCCCACCAGCCGGGCCGGGTGCACTGCCCCATGCTGTTTTTCTCGGCCACCCGCAATCCGCCGACGCTGGCCGAGAAGCTGGATGACTGGCGGCGGTTTGTCGATGGCCCGACCGAGGCCGTGGAACTGGACTGCGACCATCGGGAGATGCTGCTGCCCGAGCCGATCGCGCGGCTCGGGCCCGCACTCTCGCGCCGAATGGCGCGCGCCGCCGCGGCCATCCGGGCGAGCGCCTGATGCCGATGCCGGCTGGAGCGGCGGGCGCGGCCCGCGCGGGTACCGTCACCGGCCGCACTGCCGGCCGCGCCTGCAGGAGGTCATCATGGCACGCGTGCTGTTCGTCACGGGATTCAACCGCAGCGGGACGACGCTGGTCACCTCTGCCGTGACACTGGCCGCACGGGCCAGGACCCTGACCGTCGGCGACCTGGCCCGGCACATGCCCAGCATGCAGCGGTTCCTGGCGGCCGCCAGCAGGCAGGGGACGGTCAGCGACCGCGGGGTGGACCGGCTGGAAATCAGCGAGTCGACCCCCGAGGAGTACGGCTGGCTGCTGAACTCGGTGACGGGTGAGATGACCTTCGGCGCGCAGGCGGCGCAGGCTGGCGTGCTGCACTCGCTGATCGACGAGCTCGCGGGCACGGGGAACGCGACGGTCGTGCTCAAGAACCCCCGCGACACCGGCCGGGAGCGGCTGCTGCTCGACCATGTCGCCGGCTCGCGGGTCCTGCTGGTCCGGCGCGATCTCAGCGCCATCGAGGACAGCCAGCGCCGGGCGTGGGACCGGATGGCCACGTCCAGCCGGTACCCCCGTGCGCTTATCGGCGACCCACATCGCAGAGCCGAGTTCCTCGGGGCGATCCTGGATCCCCAGGCACGGCAGCGCGTGGTCCACGGCGAGAGGCGCAGGATGCGCAGGACAGCGGTGCGGCTGGCGCGCAGCGCCTCGAAGCTTCCGCTCGACCGGGTCGCGTTCTTGTCCTATGACGAGCTGCGCGCCGACCCGTTCGCCGGGGCCTCGTGGGCCGCGCACATCCTCGACCCGAGCGCGTTCGGCGAAGCCATCGCCGCGCTCACCTTCCCCGAGTACAACGGGGCGAGCACGCGGAGCGTGACGGCCCGAGTGATCGACTGGTACTGGATGCGGGCCTGGCGGCGGGCCAGGGCCAGGCAGGTCAGGGCGGGCATTCTGGCCGTGCCCGGAAGATCCGGGGCGCCGGCCGTCCGGCCGGCGAAGCGCCGGACCGCATGACGCTCGTCCCTGCCCGGCCCAGGTCACGCCCGGCCCGGTACTGGTGTTGATGGCGGCTCAGCTAGCTCGTGCGCGGCCCGGTGTCGATGGCGGTCAGGCACAGATACCGCAGGCCGGGATCGTAGTCGGCGGCGACCAGACGCGCCGGGCGGCCCGCGCCGCTGGCGAGTGCGTCGATGAGCCCCCACCAGACCCCGGTGGACGGCTGACCGGGCGGGACCACCCGCACCCGCCCAGCCGCGGGCGAGGCCCACAGCGCGGCAAGTGCGTCACCGAGCACCAGCGCCACCTCGCGCTGACCGGCCGCCAGCTCGGCGAGGTCAGCATCGGCGAGGCCGGCCACCTGGCTGGCCCGGGCATCTGGATGCTGGCGCACGCAGGCGACCCGGGCCGACCGCTCCGCGCGGTCACCGTAGAGCATGGCGACGCCGCGGTGCTGCGATGGCAGCGTCACCGGGCAGTCGTAGGGCAGGGCCGCCTGCTCGGCGACGATCAGCAGCGCCCGCCGGATTCCGGCCGACGCAGCGTACTCGCGGGCAACCCGCAGGCCGCTGAAGGCCGCCGCCGAGCCCTGGTCACAGATGGCGAACGCCATCGGCGCCCCCGGGGTGACGTGACTGAGGTAGGCGGCGGTTTGCCGGCCAGGCCGCACGTCGTGGATGGAGAACGCCAGTACCAGCAGGTCAACAGGCTCGTCTTCGGGCACGGCCGCCCCGATCAGCACCTCGGCCATTTCGCCGTACGAATGGCCGGGCGCCAGTGATGGCGGGTCGCCGATAAGGGCAGCCGGCACCTGGCGCGCGTAAGGCCTGGCCATGTCCGCCAGGTA
The DNA here is from genome assembly GCA_963726415.1 of uncultured Actinomycetes bacterium. GTDB lineage: Bacteria > Actinomycetota > Actinomycetes > Streptosporangiales > Streptosporangiaceae > DASXKD01. The sequence continues at coordinate 99,773 of CAVSCM010000031.1, read as the reverse complement.
CTCGCCCACCCGGGCACGGTTATCCAGATCGGCGAGGAACTCGGCGAGGCCGGCGAAGGTGCGGCGGACGGCGCGTACCAGATGCAGGTCACGCCGGCGCGCTGGACTCGTCGGCGGGCGGGCGGCGAACACAGCGGTTAGCCTGGCCGGGAATGGCCGGCGACGAACGTCGCCAGGTCCCCGACCGTCTTCATCTGATCCCCGTCCAGCAGCTCGACATCGATGAGGATCATCAGCTGGTCTTCCAGTTCGAGCATCAGCTCGAGCCCGAGCGTGGAACTAAGCCCGAGTTCCTCCATCAGACGCATGTCCTCGGTGACCGGCTCGGAGCGGTCCAGCAACCGGTCCAGCACCGTGGTCATCGCGTCGACCACCTGCTTCCGGAACGCAGGGTCCAGGCCTGTCTCGTGAGCAGTCATGTCGGGCCTCCTCGGCTTGCCGGTCAGTGCTCGAACACCATCGCCGCGAACGTCGCCCCGCCACCCGCGCCGACCGCGGCGGCCAGGTAGCGGTCGCCTCGCCGCAGCAGGCCCCGCTCGCACGCCGTCTTGTAGTTGACGAACACGTCCGCGCAGAAAACGTGGCCGCTGGCAGGGATGTTGTCCAGCACCACGCGGTCGAGCGGGAACTTGAGCAGCAGGCACATCCGCTGCCAGGTCACCATGTTCACGTTGTGCGGCAGGATGACGCGAATGTCGTCGAGCGCCACACAAGCCTCGTCCAGGGCCTGCCGCATCACCGCGGCGAGCGAAGGCCGGTACTCGCGCTGCAAGCGCGCGTCGTTGGCACCGGTGGCGCTGTCGAACTCACCCCGCACATTGGACGCGTACGCGAGCATCCGGTCGCGGTCGCCGAACGCGCTGACCAGGCACGCGGACGCGCCCTCGCCGAAGATGGTCGTATCCGCGAAAAGCTGCGCCTCGCGGGTGAACGCTTTCTCGCCAGACAGGACGAGCGCGAGCGGCCCCGCCTGGCGGTCCTGCCCGTCTGCTGCGAGCAGCGGCCGGCCATGTCGATCGCCAGTAAGCCGCTGGCGCACGACTGGTGGGTGACGGTGAACGCGAGCGCGTGGCCGAGCCCGAGCGCGCGGCAGACCTCGTGCAGGGGGTTGGCCGGGTACGGCGCGACCACGGGCATCGTCCGCGCGTACAGGACGTACCGGACGCGGTGCTCCTGGCCGCGCAGCGCATCCAGCCCGGCGGCGGCCTTCATCAGCAGGCGCCGGAGCGACGGGTCCGGGTCGCGCCCGACTTCTCTCAGCCCGTGAAACCGCCGGAACAGCTTGACCTGCATCTCGGTCAGGCCGAGCGGGCCGGCCAGGCTCTCGACGGGTATCCGCTCCGGCGGCAAGTACACCGACACGGCCTCCAGTGCGGTCATGCTGTCACAGCATCAGGATGCGCCGTCAATGTCAACGTGTGCCACGATGACGGCGTGGCCAGGTTCCTCTTCGTCGTCGTCCCGGTCGTAGCCCGCCTCTGGCCCGCCGTGGCGATCGGCGAGGCGCTCGCCGCGCAAGGGCATGACGTGGCCTGGTGCGGGCCCGAGAGCGATCTGCGCCCGATCGTCGGGCCAGGCATGACGATCTACCCGACCGGAAAGCGCCGTTACCGCGCGCTGCGCGAGCAAGGCACGGCCGCGGTGCGGGAGCTGTGGGATGAGTACGTGATCCCGCTCAACCGGTTCATTCAGGCCCCGGTGGAGCGCGCCGTGGCGGAGTGCGAACCCGACGTTGTCATCGCCGACCAGTACGCGCTGGCCGGCGCCCTGGCGGCGGTCAAGCACGGCGTGCGGTGGGCGACCCTATGTGCCGGCGCGCTCGAGCTCACCCCGCCCGATGAGGACCCCGGCCTGCAGGAGTGGGTCCGTTCGAGGCTGGCGCGGGCATGGGAAATGGCCGGCCTGCCCGCCGACGACGGCCTGGACCTGCGCTTCTCACCGCACCTGGTGATCGCCACGACCACGCGGGCGCTCACCGGCCCGGCACCCATCCCGGAACACTGCCTGCTGGTTGGGGCCGTGCTCGGCGCGCGGCGCACCGACCCGGGCTTCCGCTGGGACTGGTGGGATCCCAGCCAACGGCATGTGCTGGTCACCGCGGGCACCTTGGCCGCGGACCTGGCGTACGGCTTCTTCGCGCGGGCCGCGGCGGCGCTGGAGCCGATGGTGGGCCGGGTGCAGGCGGTGCTCAACACCGTCGCCGATGCGGTACCCGATCCGCCGCCGCACCTGCTGGTCGCCCCGCGAGTCCCGATGCTCGATCTCATGCCGCGCCTCGACGCGGTGGTCTGCCAGGCCGGGCAGAGCACCGTCAACGAGGCGCTCGTCCACGGCGTGCCACTAATCGTCGCGCCGATACGTCTCGGCGAACTGCCCGTGGCCGAGCAGGTGACGCGGGCGGGGGCTGGCACTGCCGTCTCGTTCACACAAGCGTCCCCGGCGCAGCTTGCCGCCGCGGTGATGGCCGTGCTCGACGAGCCGACCTATCGCGTACGCGCGCGCCAGATCAGCGAGGAGTACCTCGCGGCCGGGGGGACTGGCGCGGCGGCCGCACACCTGGCCGCGCTGGCCGCGGGCCGATAGCGCGGACGCAGGCGACGGCGGAGTGCGGGCAGGCCGGCCGGCCTGGGTTAGCATCGCATCGTCTCCCCTATCGGCCGGGAGGGCGCGGATGAACGATGAGCTGCCTCGCCCGCGGGTCCACGGCCGTGCGCAGGCCTCGGCAGACGGGGCCGCGGCCGTGGCGCCCGGGCATGCGTCAGGGGGGCTGCTCGCGGCCGAGGGCCTCCAGGCACCGAGGCCGCGCCGTGTGTCCGCCAAGGCCGCGGGCAGCATCCTGGACCTGGTCATGCCGATGCGCGCCGGCGTCGACGGCCCCGCCCTCTTCTGCGCGCATACGCTGATGGGCCTGAGCTGGTATTACCTGGCTCTGCTCCCGCACGTGGGCGCCAGGTACCCGCTGTACGGCCTGCAGGCCCGTGGCCTGCGGCGGCCCGAGCCACTGCCGGCCAGCATCGAGGAGATGGCCCGGGACTACGCCGACCAGATCCGGATGGTCCAGCGCGCCGGCCCCTACCATCTGCTCGGCTGGTCGCTGGGCGGCAACATGGCCTTTGCGATCGCCGAGGAACTCGAGCGCCGCGGTGAGCAGGTAGGGCTGCTGGTCATCCTGGACACGAACCTGCTCGACCTCGACTCGATCGAGACCGAGCCGTGGGTGATCTACAACCTGGTGCTCGCGCAGTTCGGCTACGTGCCCGCGCTGACCCCCGCCGACGCAGATCCCGAGGGCCGGATGCTCGAGGTGGTGCGCCGCCAGCCCGGCCGAGGGCTTGCCGAGTGGCCGGAGCAGCGCCTGCGCGCGCTGCAGCGGGTGATCAAAAACAACGTAGCGGTGGCACGCGCCCACCGCCCCGGCCGCGTGCACTGTTCTCTGCTGTACTTCTCCGCCACCCGCAATGAGCCGACGCTGGCCGAGAAACTCCAGGGCTGGCGGCGGTTCGTCGATGGCCCGATCGAGGCGGTGGAACTGGACTGCGACCATCTGGAGATGCTGCTGCCCGGGCCGATCGCGCGGCTCGGGCCCGCACTCTCGGACCGGCTGGCACGCGCCGCCGCGGACAGCGCGGCGGGCGCATCCGCAGCCGGCCGTTGCCGTCAGTCGCGGTGAAAGATGCCGAAGACGTTTCCCGCTGGGTCGCGGAACGCACCGGTCTTCATGCCGCCGCTGCTGGCGGCCCCGTAGAGCGCGGCGCGCGCGGCGGCCTTCAGCTCCTGGACCCCTGAATCACCGATGCGCGACCCGCCGAGCTTCTCGGCGCGGCTGAGGGTCTGGTCCACGTCGGCCACCCTCGCATAGACGGTCGCCCAGCGGCCTTGCACGCCCCCGCCCAGGCCGCCCTGAATACCCCGGCCGGTGCCGGTGTCCACCGTCGCGTAGCCGGGGAAGGCTGAGCTGTCCACCGTCCAGCCGAACAGGTCGGCGTAGAACTGCTGGGTGCGCGCCGCGTCGGATCCCATGACCTCGAACCAGGTGACCGGCGCCCCCGAACCGGCTGACGGGGCGGGCTCGTCGCCTGGGGGAGGCTCGCCTGGTGCGCGCACCAGGCCAACCAGCAGGCCGTCCGGATCGTTGAACATGGCTATGGTGACCGCTCCGCCGAAGTCGGTGACCGGCATGACGGTCGTGCCGCCGAGCGAGTTCGCCTTGTCGAGCGTTGCCTGCAGATCGTCGGCCTCGACGTAGAACGCCGACCATGGCTGCCCGCCCTGGCTCTTGCCAATACCGCCATTGATCCCGGCGCCACCGCGAGTGTCGATCATCGTGTAGCCGCCGCCGGAGAAGCCCTGCAGTCCCCAGCCGAACAGCTCTCCATAGAACGCCACCAGCGGCCCGTCATCCGCGGCACCCACCTCGAAATGCACCACTGCGTGTCCCACCGCGCTGGCTCCCTTGCCCACAAGTGCCCGTTCCGGCCGACGTCCGTCCATTGTTTCCAGGCCCGTTCACGAACGCAACGCCGCCGGAACGGGATGCGGCGATCGGCTGCGGCCACCGGACCCATGAGCAGTCACTCATCTAGGCGGGCCGGCCGGGCTGGGCTAGCATCGGTTCATCCCGGTATCGGCCAGGAGGGCGCGGATGGACGATGACGTCCCTCGCGTGCTGTGCGGCACGCCCGAGCTCCCGCCCGGCTGCGTGGCACTGACTTTCGACGACGGCCCCGGCCCCAGGTCGGCCGAACTGGCGCGGCTGCTGGCCGCTGAGGGAGTGCCGGGAACCTTCTTCGTGCTGGGCGAAAGCCTGGAACGGCATGGCGACGCGCTGGACACCTACCGGGCCTGCGGGCACGTGATCGGGTTGCACGGCGAGCGGCACCACCAGTTCAGGTCTGCCGAGCACGCGGCCGGTCAGTTGCGCCGATGCGCGGAGCGGATCAGCGGCTACTTAGCCGGCCCGGCGTGGTTCCGCCCGCCGTACGGCATGGGTGACTGGCCGGTCCCCGGCTTCGCCGGCCCGGTCGGCTGGCATGCGCACGGACGGGACTGGGACATCACCTACCGCCGTGGGCAGACCGTGGAGGCCTGCGTGGATGCCATCGCGCAGCGGCTCATCCGGCGTGGCGGCGGCATCGCGCTCCTGCACGACTTCGCGGCGTACAGCGAGTTCGGTCCGGCCGGCCTGACCCAGGCGGATCTGGACCTGCGGATCATCGAGATCACGGCGATGCTGATCGAACGGCTGCGTGGTGCGGGACTCTCGTTCGCCCGGCTGCCCGAGCCCGCGCAAAGCCGCACGCCGGGGCCTGTGGCACAGGTCCCTGGCGAGTCCGCGGCCGACGGCGCTGCGGGCGGGGTGCGCCAAGGTGCGGCAGGGGCCCTGCTCGCGCCCGAGGATCTGCGGAACCTGAGGCAGTTCCGCGCCACGGCCAAGGCGGCTGGCGGCGTCCTCGATCTGGTCATGCCCATGCGAGACGGCGCCGGGCCCCCGCTGTTCTGCGCACATCCGGTGGTGGGCCTGAGCTGGTGTTACCTGGCCCTGCTCCCGCATTTCGACACCAGATACCCGCTGTTCGGCCTGCAGGCCCGTGGCCTGCGGCGGCCCGAGCCGCTGCCCGCGACCATGGAAGAGATGGCGCGGGAATACGCCGACCACATCCGCAGGACCCAGCCCGCAGGCCCGTACCACTTGCTCGGCTGGTCGCTGGGCGGCAACGTCGCCTTCGCGATCGCCGAGGAACTCGAGCGCCGCGGTGAGCAGGTCGGGCTGCTCGTCATCCTGGACTCAACCCTGGGCGACGTCGACGCGATCGCGCTGACCAACGAGCCCTGGGCGGTCTACAACCTCGTGCTCGCGCAGTTCGGGTACGTGCCCGCGCTGACACCTGCCGAGCCGGATCCCGAGGCCAGGATGCTGGAACTGGTGCGCCGCCGGCCGGGGTCGGGGCTTGCCGACTGGCCGGAGCAGCGCCTGCACGCGATGCAGCGCGTGATCAAGAACAACGTCACGGTGGCCCTAGGTCATCAGCCCGGCCGGGTGCACTGTCCCCTGCTGTTCTTCTCGGCCACCCGCAATCCGCCCCCGCTCGCTGACAAGGTGGCCAACTGGCGGGCGTTCGTGGACGGCCCGATCGAGGCGGTCGAACTGGACTGCGACCATCGATACATCTGGCTGCCTGAGCCACTTGCGCGGCTGGGGCCCGCGATCTCAGACAGTATGGCGCGCGCTGCCGCGGCCAGCGGAGCGCCCGCGCACCGGGAGGCGCCATGATTGAGGTCAGCGGCCTGCGCAAGTCATACCGGACGAGGCGACGCCGCAAGGTCACCAGTGTCGATGCGGTCCGCGGCGTGGACTTCGCGGTGCAGCGCGGCGAGATATTCGGCTTCCTGGGTCCCAATGGGGCCGGGAAGACGACCACCCTCCGGATGCTGGCCACGCTGATTCGCCCGGACGGCGGCGACGCCACAATCGCCGGGGTGGACCTCCGGCGCGACCCCGAGCAGGTGCGGCAGCGCATCGGCTTCGTGGCGCAGGGCAGCGGCACCTACGCTCAGTCCACGGCCCGGCGCGACCTGGTCCACCAGGCGCGCATGTACGGCGTACCGAAATCCGCCGCGAAGACCCTCGCCGAGGCAGCCATCAAGGCATTCCAGCTTGGTGACTTCGCCGACCGCCGGATCGGCACCTACTCCGGAGGGCAGCGCCGGCGCCTCGATGTCGCGCTCGGCGTCATCCATTCGCCCCAGGTCATCTTCCTGGACGAGCCGACCGCCGGGCTGGACCCGCAAAGCCGGGCGCGCATGTGGCAGGAGGTGCGCAAGCTCCGCGACCAGGGCATGACGATCTTCCTGACCACGCACTACCTGGACGAGGCCGACGCGCTCTGTGACCGGATCTCGATCATCGACGCCGGGCTGATCGTCGCCGAGGGCACACCGTCGGATCTCAAGCGCGAGATCTCCGGCGACGTCGTCAACGTGGACCTGGCCGCGCCGGACACCGCTGGCGCGCCGGAGCCCACCGTCATGCTCGAAGGATCGAAGATCCTCACCGAACAGCCGTACGTCCACTCGTGCGAAACCATCGACAGCACCCTGCGCCTCTACGTGGACAGCGCCGCTACCGCCATCCCGCAGGTCATGCGGGCGCTGAGCAACAAGGGGATCGAGCCGGGAGCGATCGAGTCCCGCCGGCCAAGCCTCGACGACGTATTCCTGGCCAAGACCGGCCGGACCCTCGCCGACTGACCGGCCATCGGAACGTGGAGGAAGGCAGCAGCTATGAAGCTCGCCCGCGATACGTGGCTGACCTTCCAGTACGAAGCCGGGCAACTGGTGCACAGCCCGGTCAGCATCGCGATCACGCTGCTGCAGCCCGTCACTTACCTGCTGCTCTTCACCCCGTTCATCAAGTCCGTCATGGGCGCCTCCAGCTACGGCGGCGCCTATGCCATCTACGTGCCTTCGCTGTTCGCGGCCATGGGCATCTTCAGCGGCATGTTCGCCGGGTTCGCGATGATCGCCGCGATCAGCCAGGGGGTCATCGCGAGGCTCCGGGTCACCCCACTCAGCCGCGTCGGCCTGCTGCTCGGGTGGCAACTGATGTTCGTGGCGCTGGTCGCTTTCCAGGCTGTCGTGATCGCCGTGGTAGCCCTCGTCTTCGGGCTGCGAGTGCCGCCGGTCAACCTCCTTCTTGCGCTGGTCCTGCTGGCGCTGATGGTGCTCATTGGCGTCTCGATCTCCTACGTCCTCACGATCTTCGTGCCCAACCAGACCGTCCTGGCCAACGTGACCAACGGGATCACCGGGCCGCTCGCCCTGCTGGCCGGCGTTCTGATCCCGCTGTCGGTCGCACCGCTGTGGGTGCAGGACGTCGCCCGGTGGAACCCGTTCGCCTGGGGAGCCAATGGCATGCGGGCCATCTTCGGCGGCCATATCGGCGCCCCCGTTGTCTGGGAGGCGAGCATCATCCTGGCCGGGCTGGCCGTGGTGGCCGTGGTGGTGTCGTCACAGTTGTTCACCCGCGAGATCGCGACCGACCGCTGAGGCAGGAAAGGCTATGAAGCTCGCCCGTGACACGTGGCTGACCTTCCAGTACGAGGTCGGGCAACTGGTGCACAGCCCGCTCGCCATCGCGGCCACGCTGCTCAACCCCGTAACCTACCTGCTGCTTTTCACCCCGTTCCTCAAGTCCGTCCTGCACGCCCCCACCTACGGCGACGCCTTCCAGACCTATGTGCCTTTGCTTTTCTGTTCCATGGGCCTGTTCGGTGGGCTTTTCGCCGGATTCGCCCTGGTCGCCGCGATACGCCAGGGGGTAATCGGCCGGCTCCGGGTCACCCCGCTCAGCCGCGTCGGCCTGCTGCTCGGGCGGGAACTGGTGCTCGTTGCGCTGATCGGCTTCCAGGCTCTCGTGATCGCCGTGCTGGCCCTGATGCTCGGGCTACGGGTGCCGCCGGCCAACTTCCTGCTTGCCTTGATCGTGCTGGCGATGATGGTGCTGCTTGGCGTCTCGATCTCATACGCTATGGCGCTCTTCGTGCCCGAGAGAGTGCTGGGGAATCTGGCCAACGGGGTGGCCCAGCCGCTATCCCTGCTGGCCGGGGTGCTGATCCCGCTGTCGGTGGCACCGCTGTGGGTGCGGCGCGTTGCCCTCTGGAACCCGTGGGCCTGGGGGGCCAATGGCATGCGGGCAATCTTCGAAGGCCAGGTCGGCGCCCAGGTCGTGTGGCAGGCGTTCCTCATCCTGGCCGGGCTGGCCACGGTCGCCGCGGTGCTGTCGTCACGGCTGTTCACCCGCGAGATCGCATGACCGCGCCTCGCCACTGGCCATTGGCCGGAGCGCACGCGGTAGGCCCATTGCCTGGACATCCCCGCCGTTTTAGCCTGAGCTGGGATCACAGCGGCATAACGGCGGCCGCGGCCCGCGATCATGTCCCACAGGCCGTCAATCACACCGGCCTGGTCCAGTGCGCGCGACAAGGGGAGGCAGATCGGTGAGTGCGACCAATCTTCGGGCAGTGCTGGCGGCGGACCCCGAACTCGGCGCCGGCAACGTGTTGCTCAGGCTCGCCGAGCACGGCGCCGACATGGACATGCCGCGGGTGACGTTCGACACCGGGTTCGACACGATCGCGGCGTGGACGCCACTGTCGCTGCGCACGCTGACGGAGCGGGTAGCCGCCCGGGCCGAATGGTTCGCCCGGCATGGCATAGGGCGGCGCGACCCGGTCGCGGTCTACGTGACCTCAGCGGCCGACGTGTTACTCAACTTCTTCGCGCTGACCTGGCTCGGGGCGATACCTGCGCTGATGAACGGGAGCATGCCAGCCGAGATCGCCGTCGAGTACATCCGGCGGCTGCGCGCCGTCGGCGTGATCCTCGACGCCGACCACGCCGGGCTGGCCGCGCGCGACCTCGGCGCGCCGATCACTCGGCGATGCGGCCGAGACCGGCACCGGTGATCCGTCCGCGCGCGCCCGCGCACTACCGGCACCACCCCGACGATCCGGTGGCGATCACGCACTCGTCGGGCACCACGCGCATGCCGGCCGCCGTCGTGCACTCCCACCAGAGCCTGTTCGCGGCCGTGCGCGCGGTCCGGCTGACCGAGCCGCGCCAGCACGGCCCGGTGCGGGAGCTGTCGGCGTTCCCGCAGGCGCACACGGCGGGCGTCATCATCCTCAACGAGGCGCTGTGCAACGGATACGAGCTGCTGTGCCTGTCGGAGCAGGGCGGCGCGTTCGCGCGCAGCGGCGAGGTGATCATCGACGCCATCGAGCGCTGGCGCCCGACCGCGGTCTACGGCTTCGCCGTCACCTGGGCCGAGCTGGCCCGCTACGACCTGACAGCGCGCGACGTCAGCTCGGTGCGGTTCTGGTCGAACAGCGGGGACTGCGCGCACGAGGCGCACATCCGCCGCCTGGTCGCCGTCGGCAGCCACCACGCCTACAGCAAGGACGGCATCGTCAGCCTGCCCGGCTCCCGGTTCAACGACACGCTCGGCTCCACCGAGATGGGCTACGGCGGGTTCGGGATCAGCCACCACCCCGGCAGCGAGCGCTACAACCGCTGTGTCGGCAAGCCGCAACCGTTCGCCGAGATCATCCTGGTGGACCCGCGGACCGGCCAGGAGGTCCCGACCGGCGAGGTGGGCATGGTCGCCATGAAGTCGCCGACGCTGGCGCTCGGGTACTGGAACGACTCGGTGAACACCTTCCGCACCCGGCTGAACGGCTACTACCTGACCGGCGACCTGATGTACCGCGACGAGGACGGCTACTTCTATCACGTTGACCGGGCCAGCGACGCGGTCGACCTCGGCGACGGGAACTGGCTCTACACCGCGCTGTCCGAGGAGCGCATACTCAAGCGCTGCCCGGACGTCCGCGACTGCACGGTCCTGGCGGCTCGCGGTGACGACGGCAAGCTCGTCGCCGAGGTGCTGCTCCTGCTCGCGGCGGACGCCGATCCCGCGCGGGATCGCGAGGGCGAGGTCCGTGCCGCGCTCGGCGAGGTAGCGGCGGCGGTGCCGCTGCGGATCGTAACCATCCCCGACGACGAGATCGTGGTGGGACCGACCGGCAAGGTGCGCAAGTTCCTCATGCGCGAACGGCTGCTGGCCAGCACGGGCGCGTCCTGCCGCCGAAGGGAGCGGCTGATGCCTGATGCACAGGATTCGCTGCAATACGCGGTCGTGGTCAACGACGAAGAGCAGTACTCGATCTGGTCAGCAGGGCGAGACCTGCCCGTCGGCTGGCGCCGGGACGGCTTCACGGGCACCGAGGACGAGTGCCTGGCCTACATCGACGAGACCTGGACCGACATGCGGCCGGCGTCGCTGCGTCGCTGGATGCGCGACCACGAGCAGGCCGGCGCAGATTGACTCGGCTGCCGATGGGCGCAGGTGGCCTGCCTGCGCCCGGGACCGCAGTGGCACAGACCGGGCTGCCGGGGTGGGAACCCGCGTTACCGGCTCAGCGAGGCATGATCCTGAACTACCTGCGGTTCCCCGACGACGGTGTCGATGTCATCCAGGTCACCCTCGACTGGGCAAGCCCGCTGGAGCCGGAGCCGTTCGAGGCGGCCTGGCGCCTCGTCGTGCGGCGGCATCAGATCCTGCGCACGGCATTCCGCCTGGATGACGAGGACGGTCTGGTCCAGATCGTCGACCCGGACGCGTCGATCGACATCCGGTGGCGCGAGCCTGCCGCAGCCGCCGGCCAGCGGGCCGGACCACCCGTTCGAGTCGTTCCTGCGGGCAGACAGGCGGGAGCGATTCGAGCTGACCCGCAGGCCGCCGGTACGCCTGACGATCGTGCGCCGGGTCTCGCCATCCGACGGCCGCGCCGCCGATCCCCGCGTGCACCGCGCGGTCCTGACCTTCCACCATGCGCTGCTGGACGGGCGCTCCCTGCGGCTGCTGATCGAGGAGGTGTGCGCAGCGTACTGCTGCCGGCCGCGACGGCCGAGCCGCGCCGGAGCCGCCGCGCCCCCCGTTCCATGAGTTCGTGCGGTGGTGGCATGCGACGGACCCGTCCGCCTCCGAACAGTTCTGGACCGAATACCTCGCCGACACCGTGCTGCCGCGGTCGCTGCCCGGCTACCTCGGTGAACCGGCGGCCGGGGCCGCCGAGCCGATGACGGCGGTAGACGGTGCTCTCCCGTGCCGACTCCGAGTTGATCCGTCAGGCGGCCAGTGCCGCCGGGCTGAGCTCCAGCACCATGATCAGCGCCGCATGGGCACTGCTGCGGGCGCGCTACGGCGGAGTCGCCGATGTCGTCCTTGCGGTGACGCGGTCGTGCGGGCGCGACAGCATCCCTGGCGCCGAGGCCGTCATCGGGCCGCTGATCAACACGGTGCCGCTGCGCGTCCGCATCGATGAGGGATGGTCCGTGCGCGAACTGCTGACGGCGGTGAACGAGGGCATCCGCCGGATCCGGGAGCACCAGCGCACGCCGATGGGGTCGGCCCTGGCGTGGGCTGGGCTTCCTGCGGACACCACGCTGGTGGACAGCCTGCTCGTGTTCGACCGGCGCCGGCTGCAGACGGCCCTGTCCGGCGGGGATGCGGCGCCCTGCTCGGTCAGGATGGACCGGCTGCCGTCGTATCCGCTGATGCTGTGCGCATACGACGAGCCACAGATCCACCTGTCGTTCATCTGGGATCGCTGCTGCTTCGCTGACGGTTCCGCCGCAGCGGATGCTCGACCAACTGCGCGGCACGCTGATCGAGCTCGCGAGCGACCTGTCGAAGCCGCTGGCCGACCTGGATCTCGGCAGCAGCGGCCGAGCGCGACATCCTGGCCGGGTGGAACCGCGCCGGCGCGGACATACCCTGCAGACGCCACCATCCCCGCACTGTTCGCGGCCCAGGTCGCCAGGGACCCTGACGCGACCGCGGTGGTCTCCGGCACCGGCCCGGTCACCTACGCCGAGCTTGACCGGCGCAGTAACGCGCTGGCCTGGCTGCTGCACCGGCGCGGAGTGAGCACGGATACCCCGGTGGGGGTGGCGATCGGGCGCGGCACCGGCCTCGTCACCGCGCTGCTGGCCGTGCTGAAAGCAGGCGGCGCCTACCTGCCGATCGACATCGGCAGCCCGCCGGCCCGCACCGCCACCATGATCGCCGCTGCGGGTGCCCGGCTGGTGCTGGCCACGGCCGAGACCGCCGCCGCCTTGCCCCCGCTGGCAGGCGTGGAAATGGTCCGCGTCGACACCGAGCCTCCCCCGGCCAGCGATCGGAGCGTGGCACCTCCGGATGTCTCGCACCCGCTGAGCTTGGCATATGTCAGCTTCACCTCAGGTTCGACCGGAGCGCCGAAGGGCGCCTGGATACCGCACCGCGCCGTCATCCGGCTCGTCAGCGACCCCACATTCGCGTCCCTGGGGCCCGGCGAGCGGCTGCTGCACCTGGCCCCGGCCGGCTTCGATGCCTCCACATTGGAGATCTGGGGCGCGCTGCTGACCGGCGCCACGGTCGTGATCGCGCCGCCCGGCCCGCTCGGGCTGCCGGACATCGCGTCGCTGCTGCGCTCCGCCGGCGTGACGGTCGCCTGGCTCCCCGCCGCGCTGTTCCACCAGCTGGCCGAGGCCAGCATCGACGCGATCGCCGCCGTACCGGTTGTCCTGGCGGGCGGCGACGTGCTCAGCGCGGATACCGTCCGCGCCGTGCTCGCGGCGCGCCGCGGGCGGCCACTGGTCAACGGGTACGGCCCGACCGAGAACACCACCTTCACCGCGTGCCATGTCATGACTGACCCGAGCCAGGTAGGGGCGACGGTGCCGATCGGCCGCCCGATCCAGCACACCACCGTGCACGTCCTCGACTCCCGTGGCCAGCCCGTGCCGATCGGGGTGGCCGGCGAGCTGTATACCGGCGGGGACGGGCTTGCCCGCGGCTACGCCGGGAACGCCGCGGCGACGGCGCGGGCGTTCGTGCCCGACCCGTCCGGGCACGGCACCCGCCTGTACCGGACCGGAGACCTGGCGCGCTGGCGCGCCGACGGGACCATCGAATTCCTCGGCCGCGTCGACGATCAGATCAAGATCCACGGGTTCCGGGTCGAACCCGGCGAGACCGCCGCAGTCCTGCGACAACATCCGGGAGTGTGCGACTGTGTCGTCCTGGTAGCAGGTGTGGGCGCGCAGCGGCATCTGATCGGCTACGTCACGCCGGCGGACGGCGTGGATCCCGGTTCGCTACGGCCGTCGCTGCTGCGTGATTTCCTCGCCAGCCGGCTGCCGGAGTACCTGATACCGACCGGATTCAAGGCCATCGACCGGCTCCCGCGCAACGCCAACGGCAAGGTCGACCGTGCCGCGCTGCCCGCGCCCGAGCGGGAGACCCTGCGGGCCGGCCACTCCCCCAGCAACTGCCACCGAAGAGCGGCTCGCGGATATCTGGCGGCTGGTGCTGCCTGCTGACGGTCCTCGCCGCGGCGAGATCGGCCGCGAGGACAGCTTCTTCGCGCTCGGCGGCAACTCCCTGTCGACGACGAACCTGATGCTGCGGATCCGGGAGGTGTTCGATGTCGAACTGCGCGTGGCCGCCTTCTACCAGGCGCCCACTCTCGCTGCCTGTGCCGCCGCCATCGATGCGGCCCAGGCCGGCCCGCCGGGCCGCCGGTGCGCCGCTACCGGCTGCGTCATCGTCGAGTCATCGGCCGGCGGGACCGCAGCGCCTACCGCGTATCCGCCCCGCAGCCGGGGCCGGACCGGCACCGCGCTCGCGCCGCATCTTGTGCGGCTGAGCGATGACTGGGCGCTGTGGCGAACGGTGTGCCTGCGCGGGGCAGGTCTCCCGTTCCACCTGCTCGCCACGCTTGGGGACGCCGACCTCGCCCGCGCCGCAGACGCGGCCATCGCCGCGGACGCTGCCGCCACGCTGGCCGCCTCGGATCCGCAAGCGCGGGTCCGGGCCGACGCCGCCTACGCCGCCGAGTTCACCGCTGCGGTCCGGCGCCTGTCCGCGGGCCTGCACGAGGCGGCCATGCCTGCCGGCGCTGCGGGAAGCGGTCGCCTGGCAGAACCGTCACGCGCTGACGACCGGCATCGACGCGCTGGTACGCCGCGGGCCACAGCCACCCAAGCGCAACGCCCAGCACCGGCAGCACGAGGCGCTCGTCGCGAGCTATCTGCAGCGCTACTGCGCGAAGAACGACACCATCGGCTTCTTCGGGCCGGTGGGCTGGTCGCAGCATCGACGACGGCCACGGCATCCGCATCACGCACGCCGGCGCCGGGACGCTCGCTGGCCGCCCGCGTCACCTACCTGGAAGGCTGGGCGGTGCACGGCGATCATGGCCGATCACGTCGCCGCGCTGCGCCCCTGGCTCGTGCCGCGGCGGATGCCGTTCGTGGGCGTCGACGGCACGCTGCTGCGCCTGCCGCTGGCGCCGCCGGTGCCGCTGACGCCGGCCGAGGCGGCGGTCATGCGGGCGTGCGACGGCATCCGTGACGCCAGCGAGGTCGCGGCCGTGGTGCTCGCCGATCCTGCAGCCGGGCTCGGCGATGTCGCGGAGGTCTTCGCGCGTGATGGCGCGGCTGGCCGACAGCCGCCGGCTGGCCTGGCAGGTCGAGGTGGCCCCGCAGGACACTCCGGCCCGAGCGCTCCATGCGGGCGCTCCTGTCGCGGGTCACCGACGACGGTGTCCGCGGGCCGGCCGAAAAGGCGCTGGACGAGCTGACCGCTGCCCGGGACGAACTGGCCGCCGCGGCCGGCGACGCGGAGCGGGTCGCCGCGGCCATGGCCGACCTGGAGGCGACGTTCACCCGGCTGGCCGGCGTCGCCGCCCACGCGCCGGGCGGGCGAGCTCTACGCCGGCCGTACGCTCGCCTACGAGGAGTGCCTGCGCGGCGACACCGTGCGGCTGGGCGCGGACGTCCTGGATGGCATCCGCGCGCCGCTGGCGCTGGTGCTCGACAGCGCACGGTGGTTCACCGCGGTCGTGCGGCGAGCTGTACGCGCGGCACTTCGAGGAGGCCTACCGGCAGCGAGCCGCCGCGCTCGGCACCGACGTCGTGCCGTTCGCCGACGTCTGGATGCTCGTCAACGACGTGCTGTTCGACCCGCCGCCAGCTCATCGAGCCCGCGGTGCGCGCGCTGCGGCGAGCGCTGGTCGGCGGTCCTGGACCTGCCGCCGGGCGCCCGGCAGGTCCAGCTCCGGGCGGCCGACCTGCGGGAGCGGGTGGCGTCGGCGTTCCCGGCCCGGCCGCTGCCCTGGCCGATGGCGGTGCACCACAGCCCCGACCTGATGATCGCGGGCGCCGACGCCGCCGCGGGCGGCAAGCTCACCTGGGTGCTCGGCGAGGTCCACCCCAGCATCGTCACCATCGCGCTACGCCACCTGGCTGGAGTTCCATGACGACCCGGACGGCGTCCAGTGCCGCCATGCGGCAGCGACCTGCGCCGGCGCTGCCGTCTGGTTCGCCGAGACCGGCGAGAAGGGCGGCACCAGCACGCGGCTGTCCAACGTGCTGCCGTCGCCCGGCGACCTCCGGCTCGTCTACGCGCACGACTCCTGCGGCTATGACCCGGCCGCGACCCTGACGGTCGGCGACTGCGACCTGATCGGCTCCCCCGCCGGGCTGCGGGTGCGGCGCCGCGACGGAACCTTCGAGCGCGGCCTGCTCGAGGTCGTCGGCGACCTGGTCAGCGCCGATGATGGCGCCAACTGCTTCGACCTGGTGCCAGCCGGGCGCGCACGCGCCGCGCGTCACCATCGACGACCTCGTGGTGAGCCGGGAGAGGTGGACGTTCGCCGCGACCGAGCCCGCCTTCGCCGACACCACCGACGAGAGCGCCCGCTACCTGCAGGCCAGGGCGTGGGCGGCGCAGCCACGGACTGCCACGGCACGTGTTCGTGCGGTTCACCGGCGAGCGCAAGCCGATCTACGCGGACCTGACCAGCCTCGCATCGATCGACCTGATCGCCCGGTCGCTGCGCCGCTCCCGCCGGAACGCCGGCGCCGATGCGACGGTGACCGTCGTCGAGATGCTGCCCGCCCCGGACCAGGCCTGGCTCACCGACGCCCAGGGCCAGCGCTACACCGCGGAGCTGCGCATGGTGGCGGTCGACCAGAAAACGGCTGACCAGAAACAGGAAGGCTGATCGTGGCCGTATACGAGTTCCCCGACCTCGCTCGGCCAGCGGCGGATGTGGCTGCTGGCCGAGATGGACCCCGGTGAGCCCACCTACAACATCACGTGGGCGCTGTGGCTGGATGGCGCGCTCGACGTCAGCGCGCTGCAGCAGGCCTGGGACGCCGCGGTGGCCAGGCACGAGGCGCTGCGCACCACCTTCCGGAACGAGTCCGGCGTGCCGGTGCAGGTGATCGAGGACGAGCCGGCCGCGCGGCCGCTGCCGGTCACCTCCGTCGAGCAGCTGGCCGACGGCCGAGCGGGAGCCGGCCGCGCTGGACCAGATCCGCAGCCTCGCCCGCATACCCTTCGACCTGGCCACCGGGCCGCTCGCCCGCGCCGCCCTGGTGCGGCTGTCGCCGGAAGCTCACGTGCTCGCGGTGGTGATGCACCACATCGTCGCCGACGGCTGGTCGTTCCGGATCCTGTTCGACGAGCTGTCCGCGGACTACGAGGCGATCAGCCGGGGCGGCGGCCCGGTCGCCGAGGAACCGCCGATCCAGTACGCCGACTTCGCCATCTGGCAGGTCGAGCACGCCGAGGACGGCGGGTACGCGGCGGCCGGGCGGTTCTGGCGGGCCGAGCTGGCCGGTGCCCCGTCGGCGCTGCCGCTGCCGACGGACGAGCCGTATCCGGCGCGCCAGACGTTCGCCGCCGGGAGCATCGACGCCGCGATCGACGGCGGCCTGGCCGACGCGCTCAGAGCAGCTCGCCGCCCGGCACGGGACCACGCTGTTCGCCGTCCTGCTGGCCGCGTACGCGGTCGTGCTCGCCCGGCTGACCGGCAGCGACGACCTGCTGATCGCGGTGCCGATGGCCGCCCGCACCCGGCCGGAGACCGAGTCGGTCGTCGGGCTGTTCATGAACACCGTCCCGATCCGGATCCGGATCGACCGGGACGGGACGCTCGGCGACCTGGTGCGGCACGTCCACGCCGCGACCGCGCGGGCGCTGGCGCATCAGGAACTGCCGTTCGCCAGCGTGGTGGAGCTGGTCAGGCCCGACCGCGATCCCGGCGCGGCTGCCGCTGGTCCAGGTGATGTTCGCGATGGAGGAGTCGTGGGCCATCCCGGACCGCGGCGGGCTGCGCTGGCGCCCGGAGCTGATCGAGAACGGCACCGCCAAGTTCGAGATCGAGCTGACGGTCACCGACGCGCCGGCCGGGCCGCAGGTGCGAGTCAGCTTACAACAGCGACCTGTTCCACGCGGCCACCGGCCAGCTCGTGGCCGACGGCTTCACCGCGATCCTGCGCTGCCTCGCCGACGATCCTGACCTGGTCGTCGGCCGACGTGGAGATCATGTCGCCCGACGACGGCTGCCCTCGTCACGAGGCGTGTGGCCGGACGGCGGTCCGGTCGCCGACCCGGACGCGACCGCCGTGGCCCAGCTATGGGCGGCATGTGCCGGCGACTCGGTCGTCGCCGTCGGCGCCGACGGCGCGCTGACCGGCGCCGAGGTGCGCGACCTGGCGCGGCGGATCGCCGCCGCCCTCCGCGGGCACGGCGTCGGCGTGGCCGACCGGGTCGCGATCCTGCTGCCCCGCGGCGCCCGGCTGCTGCCCGCGATCCTCGGCGTCTGGTCGGTCGGCGCGTCCTACGTGCCGCTGGACCCGATCTATCCGGCCCAGCGGCTCGCCACGATGCTCAGCGACTCGGGCGCGGCCGCGATCGTGGTCGACAGCAGCGTCCGCCGTGCGCCCGTCCCGCCGCCGCCGCGCCGCGATACCGGTCGTGGACCTGGCGACGCTGGCCGCCGCGGATGCCGGGCCGACGGCCGAGGCACGGTGCCGGACCTGCCGCCGTCGGCCGTCGCCGTGACGATCTTCACCTCGGGGTCGACCGGCCGGCCGAAGGCGGTCAGCGTGACCCAGGGCGGCATCGCCGCGCTGCTGGCCGCCGTGCGGCCGCTGCTCGCGCTCGGCCCGCAGGACCGGTTCGTCGCCGTGTCCACCTTCGCGTTCGACATCGCCCTGGTCGAGCTGCTCGCGCCGGTGCTGGCCGGCGGGTGCGTCGTGATCGCCGATGCCGAGCAGGTCCTCGACGCGGCGCGGCTGCGGGATCTGCTGGCCGACAGCGGCGCGACCGCGCTGCAGGCGACGCCGGCGGGCTGGCGGATGCTCGTCGACGCCGGCGGGATCCCGGACGGGGTGAAGCTGCGGATGACCGCCGGCGAGCCGCTGCCCAGGGACCTCGCCGACGCGATCGGCGCGTGACGGCGGAGGGACGTGAAGGGGGTGGGGAGGCGGGTGGGGGGTGCGCCTGTGGAACCTGTACGGCCCGACCGAGACCACGATCTACTCGGGCGGCGACGCCGTCAGCCCCTCGCCGGCCCCGATCGAGATCGGGTCGATCATCGCGGGGACCCAGCTGTACGTGCTCGACGCCCGGCTGCGGCCGGTCCCGCCCGGCGTCTTCGGCGAGGTCTACATCGGCGGCGCCGGGGTGGCCAACGGCTACCACGGCGCGCCCGGCATGACCGCGGCCCGGTTCGTCCCTGACCCGTTCGGCGGACGGCCCGGCGCGCGCCTGTACCGGACCGGCGACGTCGGCCGGTGGCGCGGGTCGGGGCGGATCGAGCTGGCCGGCCGCGCGGACCGGCAGATCAAGATCCGCGGCTACCGGATAGAGAGCGGCGAGGTCGAGGCGGCGCTGCGGAGCCACGAAGACATCGCGCAGGCCGTGGTGTCGGTCCGCGGCGGCGGGCCACGACGTTCGGCTCGTCGGCTACCTCGTCACCCGCTCCGGCGCCGGCGCACCCGCCCGCCGGGCTGCGCGAGCACCTTCGCGAGGTGCTTGCCTGACTACATGGTGCCGGCCGCCTTCGTGGTGCTGCCCGCGCTGCCGCTCACCGGCAGCGGGAAGATCGACCACCGCGCGCTTCCCGAGCCGGACTGGGGCGCGGTCACCGGTCAGGTCGCCGGTCGCGCCGCGGACGCCGGTCGAGTCGAAGCTCGCGGCGATCGTCGCCGAACTGCTCGCGCTGCCGGCGCCGGTCGGCGTGAGCGACAACTTCTTCGCGCTCGGCGGCCACTCGCTGACCGCGACCCGGCTGATGGCCCGCATCCGGGCCGTCTACGGCGTCGACCTGCCCATCCGCACGCTCTTCTCCGATCCCACGGTCGCTGGCCTGGCCGCCGCGCTGGCCGCCGCGGGCGGCGGCTGGCCGGGCCCCGCCGGCGGCGGCCGCGGGCCGATCCCGGCGGCGCGCAGGCCGGCGATGTGCCGCAGACGCTCGTACCCGGCGACCGGAGGTAGGTTCCCATGCGCTTCCCTGTGTCGTTCTCGCAGCAGCGGCTGTGGTTCCTCGATCAGCTCGAGCCCGGCGAGCCGACGTACAACATGCCGTTTGCGATGTGGCTCGACGGCCCGCTCGACCCCGGCGCGCTGCAGCGGGCGCTCGACGCCATGGTCGCGCGCCACGCCGTGCTGCGGACGAGCATCGTCGCCTTCGACGGCGTGCCCGAGCAGGTCGTCGCCGACACCGGCACGGTGCCGATCGAGCGCATCGAGCTCCCGGCAGACGCGGACGACGGCGAGCGCACCGCGGCAGGCCGAGTCGATCGCGGCCGACCGCGCGCGCCAGCCGTTCGACCTGGCCGCCGGGCCGCTGATCCGGGCCACGCTGATCGGCGCCGGGCCCGACCGGCACCTGTTCGTGCTGGTCATGCACCACATCATCAGCGACGGCGTGTCCATGGAGATCCTGATCGCCGAGCTGTCCGCCGCCTACCGGGCCGAAACGACCGGCGTGCCCGCGTCGCTGCCGCCGCTGTGGATGGAGTACGGCGACTACGCCGTGTGGCAGCACGACCGGATGCGCGGCGAGGAGCTTGACCGGCAGCTGGACTACTGGCGCGAGCAGCTCCGCGGCGCACCGCAGCTCCTCACGCTGCCCGCTGACCGGCCCAGGCCCGCCGAGCAGTCCTCGCGCGGCGCGGTAGCGGCGATCACCGTCGACGCCGAGACGACCCGGCGCCTGGCCGCGGTGGCCCACGATGCCAACGCCACCATGTTCATGGTGTTCCTCACCGGCTTCGCGGCGGTGCTGTCGCGCTACGCGCGCGAGACCGACATCGTGATCGGCACCCAGGTGGCTGGCCGCACCCACACCGAGCTGGACCCGATCGTCGGCATGTTCACGAACACCGTCCCGCTGCGGATGTCGCTGGCCGGCGATCCGACCTTCGCCGGGCTGCTCGGCCGGGTCAGGGACGTCACCCTGGATGCGATGTCGCACCAGCAGGTCCCGTTCGAGAAGCTCGTCGAGGAGTTCGCGCCAGACCGCACGCTCGCGCACTGCGCCGCTCATCCAGGTCCAGTTCGTCTACGGGTCGCTCACGCCGCCCGACGCTGGATCTTCCTGGCATCACCGCGCGCTGCCGGGAGCTGCTCACCGGGACCGCGAAGACTCGACCTCACCGTGTACGCGGACAGCCTGGACGGCCAGACCACGACGCTGGCGATGGAATACAGCACCGACCTAGTTCGACCCGGCGTGGGCCGACCGGTTCCTGCGCTGCATGGCGCACGCTGCTCGGGCACGCGGCGGACGCTCCCGGCACCCCGGTGGCCGACCTGCCGATGCTGTCGGCCGCGGAGCGCGACGAGCTGATCATCGGGCGCAACCGCCAGCCACTCCCCGGCCGAGCGACGGCGGCGTGGACGTCCGGCGCCTGCTCCAGGCGTCGGCGTCCCGCGTCATCGACGGCGACGGGGCCGTGTCGATGAGCGAGGTGTGCGATCGCGCCGCCCGGATCGCCCGGACCCTCGCCGACCATGGCGTCGGCCCGGAAACGCCGGTCGGGCTGTGCGTCGGGCGCGGCACCGGCATGCTGACCGCGCTGCTCGGCGTGTGGTGGGCCGGCGGCGCGTACGTGCCGCTGGATCCGGGTTTCCCGCAGGCGCGGCTGGCCGCGATGGCCCGCGGCGCCGGCCTGCGGATCATCATCTCCGACTCCGCGCACCGCGATCTCGCCCGGTCGGTGGCCGACGGTGCCACGGTGATCTGCGTCGACGACCCGGCGGCGACGGCCGCGCCGCCGCTCGCTCCGGTGCCCGTGCCCGCCGCCGCGCTCGCCTACGTCATCTTCACCTCCGGCTCGACCGGGCAGCCCAAGGGCGTCGGCGTCGAGCACCGGGCCGTCGCGAACCTGCTCGCGTCGTTCCGGCGCGCGCTCAGGCTCGGCAGCGACGACCGCTTCGTCGCCGTCACGACGCTGTCGTTCGACATCGCCCTCCTCGAGCTTCTGCTGCCCCTGGTCTGCGGCGCCGACCTGGTGATCGCGACCGCCGACGAGGCCCGCGAGCCCGACCGGCTGCGGTCGCTGATCGAGCGGACGGCCGCGACCGTGATGCAGGCGACGCCGCAGACGTGGCGCCTGCTGGAATCGGCCGGCGGCGTGCCCGCTGGCCTGCGGCTGCGCCTGTGCGGCGGGGAGGCCCTGCCGGCCGACCTCGCGGACCAGCTGATGGCGCCCGGTGTCACCCTGTGGAACCTCTACGGCCCGACCGAGACCACGGTGTGGTCGGCGGCTGGCGTCGTCACCAGCGCGGCAGAGGCGGCCGAGATCGGGCCGCCGATCGATCACACCCGCGTGTACGTCCTGGACGAGCGCCTGATGCCGGTGCCGGTCGGGGTGGTGGGCGAGGTCTGCCTGGCCGGCCGGGGCGTCGCGCGCGGCTATCACGACCGGCCGCGGCTCACGGCGCGGTCGTTCCGGCCCGACCCGTGGAGCGACGAGCCAGGGGCGCGCATGTACCGGACCGGCGACCTCGGCCGGTGGCGGGAAGGCGCGGGCCTCGAGCTGATCGGGCGGAACGACCACCAGGTGAAGATCCGCGGCTTCCGGATCGAGTGCGGCGAGATCGAGGCCGTGCTGCGCGCGCACCGTGACGTGCGCCAGGCGGCCGTCATCACCGCCGCCAGGGCCGGTGAGCCTGCGCTGGTCGCGTACATCGTGCCCCGCCGGGGCAGCGCTCTGGCGCAGCCCGGCACCGACCTGCTTGAGGAGCTGCGGCCGCACCTGCGCGCCGCGCTGCCCGACTACATGGTCCCGGCGCTCGTGGTCGCGCTGCCCGCGCTGCCGCTGACGCCGAACGCGAAGGTCGACCGGGCCGCGCTGCCCGCCCCGCAGTGGGGTGCTCCGCCATCGGCGGCCGGCCGCGTCGAGCCCAGGAACCCGGTCGAGGCGACCCTCGCCCGGATCTGGAGCGACCTGCTCGCCACCGAGGAGCCGGTCGGCGTGCACGACAACCTCTTCGCCCTCGGCGGTCACTCGCTGACCGCGACCAGGTTCGTCGCCCGCGTCGCCGACACCTACGGCGTGAGCCTGCCGGTTCACCACGTCTTCGCCAGCCCGACGATCGCGGAACTGGCCGAGATTGTCTCCGCCGACCCGGATTTCGGGCTCGCCGCGGGCTCGTCCCGCCACGCCGAACTGGACGCGCTCAGCGACGAGGACCTGGACGAGCTGCTGCGCGCGGCGCTTGCCCAGCGCAACCGGCGCCGGGCGAGCACGAGCGGCCCCGACTCATAGCCACCCGGGAGGCATCGGTGTCGACACCGTTAAGCATTAGCCGAAGGGACCGCAGCGGCTACCGTGTGGGCGCTCCGCAGCCAGCGCCGGATCAGCCATCCGCGGTCCCGGCGCATCTGGTACGGCTTACCGGCGACTGGGCGCTGTGGCGTACGGTGTGCCTGCGCGGGGCGGGCTTCGGTGTCCATCTGCTCGCCGCGCTGGGGGATGAGGATCTCGCGTCCGCCGCGGACGCGCTCATCGCCGCGGATGCCGCCGGCGCGCTTACAGCCTTTGATCGGGGAGCGCGGGAGAGGGCCAGCGCCGTCTACGCCGCCGAGTTCACCGCCGCGGCCCGGCGCCTGTCTGCCGCACTGCACGAGGCGGCCTGCCTGCCGGCGCTGCGAGAAGCGGTCGCCTGGCAGAACCGGTACGCGCTCTCAAGAGGCATCGACTCGCTGGTCCGCCGCGGGCCTGAGCCAGCCAAGCGCAACGCCCGGCTCAGGGAGAACGAGGCGCTCGTCGCGAGCTATCTGCAGCGCTACTGCGCGAAGAACGAGACCATTGGCTTCTTCGGCCCGGTGGGCTGGTCGCAGATCGACGACAACCCCGGCATCCGCATCACGCACGCCGCTGATGGGCACTTCCTAGCTGCCCGCGCCACCTACCTGGAGAGCTGGGCGGTGCGCGCGATCATGGCCGAGCACGCCGCCGTGCTGCGCCCCTGGGCGGTACCGCGCCGGATGGCGTTCGTCGGCGTCGACGGTACGCTGCTGCGCCTGCCGCTGGCGCCGGCGGTGCCACTGACGCCGGCCGAGGCGGCTGTCATGCGCGCGTGCGACGGCATCCGAGACGCTCGTGGCGTGGCGGCCGCTGTACTCGCCGACCCCCACGTGGGCCTCACCGATGGCGCAGAGGTGTTTGCGCTGCTGGCCCGGCTCGCCGGCAACCGTCGCCTGGCCTGGCAGGCCGAAGTGGATCCACAGGATATCCGGCCAGAGCGTGCCATGCAGGCGCTCCTGTCGCGGGTCACCGACGACGACGTCCGCGGGCCGGCCGAGAAGGCGCTGGCGGAGCTGACGGCTGCTCGGGACGAGCTGGCCGGTGCCGCAGGCGACGCGGAGCGGGTGGCCACGGCCATGGCCGACCTCGAGGCGACGTTCACCCGCCTGACCGGCGCCGCGCCGACGCGCCGAGCTGGGGAACTCTATGCCGGCCGTACGCTCGCATTTGAGCTGTGCCTGCGCGGCGACACCGTGCGGGTGGGCTCGGACGCCCTGGATGGCCTGCGCGCGCCGCTGGCGCTGGTGCTCGACGGCGCACGGTGGTTCACCGCGGCCTGCGCCGCGGTGTACGCGCGGCACTTCGACCAGGCCTACCGGCAGCGAGCCGATGCGCTCGGCACAGACGTCGTGCCGTTCGCCGACTTCTGGCTGCTCGTCAACGACGTGCTGTTCGACCCGCAGCCGCTCATCGGGCCCGTGATAGACGAGCTACGACAGCGCTGGTCGGCGATCCTGCACCTGCCCGCCGGCGCCCGGCAGATCCAGCTCCGGGCCGCCGACCTGGTCAAGCGGGTGAGATCGGAATTGCCGGCTCAGCCGCTGCCCTGGCCGACCGCGGTGTACCACAGCCCCGACCTCATGATCGCGGGCGCGGAGGCCGCGGCTGGCGGCCGGTTCACCTGGGTGCTCGGCGAGGTCCATCCTGGCGTCGTCACCTCGCGCCCGGCCACGTGGCTGGCGTTCCATGACGACCCGGACGCACTCCACGCCGCCATGCGGCACGACCTGCGCGGCCCTGTCGTCTGGGTCTTCCAGACCGACGAGGCTGGGGGCACATGCACGCGCCACTCCAGTGTGCTGCCGTCGCCCGGTGACCTCCGGTTGGCCTTCGCGCACGATTCCTGCGCCATCGACCCGGCCACGACGTTGACGGTCGGCGACTGCGACCTGATCAGCTCTCCGGGCGGGCTGCGGGTCCGGCGCCGTGACGGAAGTTTCGAACGGGGCCTGCTCGAAGTCGTCGGCTACCTGATCAGCAGCACGGCCATAAACTGTCTCGACATGATGCCTCCAGGCCCGCACACGCCACGGGTCACCATCGATGATCTGGTGGTGAGCCGGGAGAGGTGGACGCTGCCCGCGGCCGAGCCCGCATTCGCCGACACCCACGACGAGAGCACCCGCTACCTGCAGGCCAGGGCCTGGGCGGCGGCCCACGGGCTGCCACGGCACGTGTTCTGCAAGTTCACCGGCGAGCGCAAGCCGATCTACGCGGACCTGACCAGTCTCGCCTCGATCGACCTGATCTCCCGGTCGCTTCGGCGCGCCCGCCGCAACGCCGGTGCCGATGCGACGGTGATCGTCACCGAGATGCTGCCCACCCCGGACCAGGCGTGGCTCACCGACGCCCAAGGCCACCGCTACACTGCGGAGCTGCGCATGGTAGCGGTCGACCAGAAAACGGCTGCCGGTCACCTCCGTTGAGCCGCTGGCCGCGGCCGAGCCGGAGCGGGCCGCCCTGCCGCGCTCAGTTGGAGAAGATCCCGAAGGCGGGCAGACTATCGCTGAGGCAAGCGCGGGTGGAACGGTCAGTAACGTGATGAGCGCAGGGAGCATGACATGACGACAAAGGCCGCCTTTACCCCCGAGGAATGGACGGTGATCCTGGAGGGCCCGCCGACCGCTGGCATGATCGTGATCACCGCGGCGCACGGTGGCATGATCCGCGAGACGGTCGCCATGTCGAAGGCGTACGTCGAAGCACGCGCCCAGCATGGCGAAAGCGAACTGCTCGACGAGATCGTGGCGGCGAAGCCGCACGTGGACCACACCAGGTACCACTCACCCGAAGAACTCAAGGAGCGCGGGCTCGAGCACCTGCGCAACGCGGCCGCACTGCTCGAGGACAAGGCGACCCCGCAGGAACGCGATGACTACCAGCGCTTCGTCGTGGCCCTGGCCGGCAAGGTCGCGGCCGCCCACAAGGAACACGGTCAGGACGTGAGCCCTGCCGAGGCGGCGGCGATCGGTGAGATCACGGCGGCGCTCGGCGCGGCCGGTTCCTGATCGGGCAGCGGTAGCGCCTGATACCTGATCCGGCCTTCGTCTGCCACGATGAGGCCATGTGCGCTCGGCGGTTCCGCGCCCACGCCGCGACCGGTCCCCGGAGCGGCGCGGTTATCGCGATTCCGTTCGACCCGGACGAGGCCTGGGGCGCCAGGGCCGAGCACCCCGTGGGCGGAACGATCGACGGCAAGCAGGTCCGCGGCACGATCATGCCGGACGGCGGCGGATGGGTGTTCACGGTCACCCCCGTGTGGCTGCGCGATGCTTGCGTCGCAACCGGCACCGATGTGCTCGTCGAACTGGCGCCGGAAGGCCCGCAGCGCCGCGACCTTGCCGATGACATCGCCGCCGCGCTGGAGGCCAGCCCGGCCGCCGCGGCGTTCTTCGACACGCTGGCGCAGTTCTACCGCAAGGCGTACCTGCGTTATATCGACGCGACGACCCGCCGGCCCGACCTGCGTGCGGCGCGCATCGCCGAGGTAGTGGGCCTTCTCGCGGCCGGGGTCAAACAACGGCCGCGACCGTGACCGCAGCCGCTGATGGCCAGCCACGCCGACGCTGCCCGGCGCGCTCAGGGCGGACCGGGCAGCGGGTGGGCGTCCACCGGGTTACCGGTGGGAGCGGCGCGGCCAGAACTTGACCAGGGCCACGATTGCGACGGCCGCCAGCAGCCATGGCAGCAGGTGCACAGCGAAGCTGAGGACAATAACGGCCGCGATGGCGAGAAGGACAAGGGCAAGGATCCCAGGCATGGTGATCGGTCTCCGTTCAGGTCAGGTGGTGGTGTCCCACGCCTCAAGGCTGCCGCCCGCGGCGGCCCGCGTCGATCGGGATCAGCCCCGGTTCACACCCTGGTGCGTCCTCCCAAGGCATCAGGGTCATCCCTGACCGCGGTCTGCGGGGCCGGCGTAGCGCATGATCTGTGGCCTAACTCGTATCGGCCCTTTCTGGGATCTTGGTGAGGTTGGTGCCCACGTGGCCGGTTCGTTACGGTAGGGGGCGTGGATACGGGACGAGTGTCCGACGTAACCAGCACCGGCGGCGCCGGGCCTGATGCTGCATCCGGCGCGGACGGCCGGCCTCAGCCGCAGCGCGCGGACCGGGCGCGGCTTGTCTTCTCCAGCTTCCTGATGCTGTTCGTGGAGCTGGCGCTGATCCGCTGGATCACCGCGAACAACGTCTACGTGACCGAGGCCACCAACTTTGTGCTGCTGGCCAGCTTCCTCGGCATCGGGATCGGCTTCCTGAACGCATCCTCCGGCCGGGACTACCTGCGCTGGACGCCACTGGCCCTGCTGGCGCTCGTCGCCTTCGTGCTTGAGTTCCCGGTCGTCCTGCACTCGGGCACCGGGGGGCCGCTGATCTTTTCCGGGGTCGGCCAGTCGCGGGCGCT
Organism: uncultured Actinomycetes bacterium; assembly: GCA_963726415.1. Classification (GTDB taxonomy): domain Bacteria; phylum Actinomycetota; class Actinomycetes; order Streptosporangiales; family Streptosporangiaceae; genus DASXKD01. The sequence goes on along the minus strand of CAVSCM010000031.1, from coordinate 72,152 downwards.
GCCGCAACCGCTCAGCTTCGCCCTGGTTTTCCTGCTGACCGTTGCGGTCATGGCCGGCATCGGCCAGGGCGTGGCGAGGATCTTCGTCCGCTTCCGCCCGTTGAGCGCGTACCGGTACGACATCCTGGGCAGCATCGCCGGGATAGCGCTCTTCTCCCTGCTGTCTTTCCTCGACCAGCCGCCGGTGACCTGGGGCATCATCGCCTGCGGCGGCCTTGTAATCGTTCTGGCGCCGCGGGTCAGGATGTGGCAGATCGTGCTGCTCGGTGCCGTGGTCCTGCTGCTGACCTGGCAGTCGGTGACCCCGCACCAGATGTGGTCGCCGTACAACAAGCTGACGCTGCACAAGCGGCACGGGAACTCCGTGCTGTTCATCTCCGCGAACAACATTCCCTACCAGGGGATTCACCCGCTCTCCGCGATACGCAAGAACAAGCAGTTCTACCTGCTCCCCTACCAGCACGTCCCCCGCGCCAGCCTGGGCAACGTCCTGATCATCGGGGCAGGGAACGGGAACGACGTCGCGGTCGCCCTGTCCGAGGGGGCCAGGCACGTCGACGCGGTCGAGATCGATCCCCTGCTGGTGCAGATCGGGCGGCAATACCATCCGGCCCACCCCTACCAGAGCCCGCGGGTCACCGTCCACATTGGAGACGGCCGCCAGTACATCCAGGACACGCATCAGCACTACAACCTGATCCTGTACGCGCTGCCCGACTCGCTCACGGCCCTGACCGGCCAGGGCGGGATCCGCCTGGAGAGCTACCTGCTCACGTCCGAGGCACTCGCGGCGGCCAGGGCGCACCTGGCGCCCGGCGGCACGTTCGCGATGTACAACTACTACGCGCCGTTCGTGCTCAACAGGTACGCGACCACGATCCAGGACGCGTTCGGCCGTGATCCGTGCGCGCAACTGGGCGGGTTCCTGCAGGGCCGGCGTATGGCCGTGCTGACCGTCCACCCGGCGGGCCCGGTGCCGAACTGCACGACCTTCTGGCACGGGACCCGGGTGGCACCCGCCACCGATAACCGCCCGTTCCCCTACCTGGCCAGCGCGACCATCCCAGCGCCCTACCTGTGGCTGCTCGGCGCGATCCTGCTCGCCTCGCTGCTGCTGGTCCGGCTGACCGGCGGCCCGCTCACCCGGATGCGGTCCTATCTGGACCTGGCCTTCATGGGCGCCGCCTTCCTGCTGCTGGAAACCAAGAGCATCGTGCAGTTCGCCCTGCTGTTCGGCACCACCTGGTTCGTGAACGCCCTGGTGTTCGCGGCCGTACTCGTGGCGGTCTACCTGGCCGTGGAGACGGCACGGTGGGTGCGGCTGCCACCGAGACCGGTGCTGTACGGGGCGCTGCTGTGTGCCCTCGCCGTGGCGTGGATCGTGCCGCAGTCGGCGCTGCTCGGCCTGCCCGTCGTGCCCCGGTTCCTCGCGGCAAGCGCCCTGGCGTTCGCCCCGGTCTACCTCGCGAACCTGGTGTTCGCCCAGCGGTTCGCCGGAGTGGAAACCGCGGCAACGGCGTTCGCCGCCAACCTGCTCGGCGCCATGGTCGGCGGCACGCTCGAGTACCTCGCCCTGATCACCGGCTACCAGTTCCTGCTGATCGTGGTGGCCGTGCTGTACGGGCTGGCGTTCATCACCGGCCGCAGGCGCGGGGCCGCGCAACAGCCCGCCGCGCCCTGAGCGCCCGGCGCTACTGGGCCTCGGCGCTACTGGGCCTCGGCGCTACTGGGCCTCGGCGCTACTGGGCCTCGGCGCCCCTGCATCGGCGCTACTGGGCCTCGGCGCTACTGGAGCCCGGCGCTACTGGAGCCCGGCGCTACTGGAGCCCGGCGCGGACGGACGTGATCCGCTGGGTGTTGAAGCCGAGCCAGTGCATCCGGCCCACGTAGCGCGCGTGCTCCACCTTGAGGCAGCGGTCCATGATCACCGTCACGCCGCCGTCCTCCGCGATCCGCGCGGCCTCGAAGTTGATCACGCCGAACTGGCACCAGAGGGCGCCGGCGTGGATCGCCACCGCCTCCCGCGCGATCCCCGGCAGCGCATCCGGCGCGCGGAAGACGTTCACGACATCCACCGGCACGGGCACGTCGAGCAGGCTCGGGTAGCACGTTTCCCCGAGTATCTCGCTCTCGCGCGGATTCACCGGGATCACGCGATAGCCGTGCCTCTTGAGGTAGTAGCCGACGAAGTTGCTGGGCCTCAGCTCGTTGCTGGACAGGCCCACGATCGCGATCGTCCTCGCGGTGTGGAGCACGCGCTGGATCACCATCGGGTCCTGGTACCGCGCGAGATCCGTCACGGCGTCGCCACCTTCCTGCCCGCGGCCGCGGCCACGCGCGCGAACCCCTGCTCAAGGTCCCAGATCAGGTCCCCCACCGACTCGGTGCCGACCGACAGCCGCACCGTCCCCGGCACGATGCCTGCCGCGCGCAGTTCGGCGTCGTTGAGCTGGCGGTGCGTCGTGCTGGCCGGGTGGATGATCAGGCTCTTCGCGTCGCCGACGTTCGCCAGGTGGGACCAGAGGGTCATCCCGCCGATGAGGCTCTGCCCGCCCGCCCGGCCGCCGGCGCAGTCGAAGGAGAACACCGCGCCGGCGCCGCGCGGCAGGTACTTCTCCACCAGCGGCCGGTATTTGCTCCCCGGCAGGCCCGGGTAGGTCACGTTCGAGGCAAGCTCGTGCCCCTGAAGGTACTCCGCGACCGCCAGCGCATTGTCGACGTGGCGTTCCATCCGCAGTGACAGCGTCTCGAGCCCCTGCAGGAACAGGAACGCGTTGAACGGCGCGAGTGCCCCGCCGAGGTCGCGCAGGGTCTCGGCCCGCAGCTTCATCAGATAGCCGTACATTCCGAACGTCTCGTGGAACTGCAGGCCGTGGTAGGCCGGCGACGGATCCGCGACCACGGGAAACCGACCGTTGGACCAGTTGAACGTGCCCGCCTCGACGACAATGCCGCCGATGCTGGTGCCGTGGCCGCCGATGAACTTGGTCGCCGAGTGGACCACGATGTCGGCGCCCCATTCGATCGGGCGGCACAGGTACGGGGTCGCGAACGTGTTGTCCACGATCAGCGGCAGGTCGCGGGAGTGCGCGATCGACGCCACCGTCTCGATGTCCAGCACGTTCCCGGCCGGGTTGCCGATCGTCTCGGCGAAGAACGCCTTGGTGTTCGGCCGGACCGCCTCCCGCCACGCGTCCAGATCGTCGGGATCGACCCAGGTCAGCTCGACGTTCATCTTGCGCAGCAGGTGCTTGAGCTGGTTGACCGTGCCGCCGTACAGCGCCGAGGACGACACGACATGGTCGCCCGGCTGCAGCAGCGTGAATAGCGCGGCCGCCTGCGCGGCGATCCCGCTGGCGAACGCCACCCCGCCACAGCCGCCCTCGAGGTTCGCCACCCGCTCCTCGAACACCGCGACGGTCGGGTTCATGATGCGGGAGTAGGTGTTCCCGTACTCCTGCAGGTTGAAATACGCGGCCGCCGATTCCGGGTCCTCGAACACGTAGCTGGTCGTCTGGAAGATCGGCACCGCGCGTGCGCCCGTGTTCGGGTCGGGCCGTTGCCCCGCGTGCAATTGCCGCGTCTCGAATCCGAAGGCACGGGCTTCCTCCGCACGGGAGGGGCTGTCTGGGTTGCCTGGGTTGCCGGTCACGAAGGCCTCTTCCTTGACGTCACCCGTCGGCCCCGCCTTCGGCGCCACGGTCGGCCCCGGCGCCACGGTCGGCCCCGGCGCCACGGTCGGCCCCGGCGCCATCGTCGGCCCCGCCGGCGGCCAGGAAGCTGCGGATGATGGGGGTCTGGCGCGCTTCCTCCAGCAGGAAGCAGTCGTGGCCGTACGGCGCCTCGATCACGCGGAACTCGACCGGCTTGCCCAGCGCGCGGAGCGCCTGCTCGATTTCGCTCGACGCGGCCGGCGGGTACAGCCAGTCGGAACTGAACGCGATGAGCAGCGTGCGGGCCGACACGCCGCCGAGCGCCCGCGCGAGCGACCCGCCGCCGTACTGCCGCGCAAGATCGAAATATGTCAGGGCGCGCGACGTGTAGAGATAGGTGTTGGCGTCGAACCGCTTGACGAACGAGTCGGCCTGGTGGCGCAGGTAGCTCTCGACCTCGAACTCGGGGTCGGTGATCGTGTAGCGGATGTCGTCGGCGAACTGGAGCCGCCGGCCGAACTTGTCGTCCAGCGCCGGCGCGGACAGGTAGGTGACGTGGCCGACCATCCGCGCCACGCCCATGCCGCCGTCCGGCTTGCGCCCCGTGCCGTAGTAGTGGCCGCCCTGCCAGGCCGGGTCGCGCATGATCGAGTCGCGTGCGATCGCGTTCCAGGCCACGCCCTGCGGGTGCAGGGCGTGCGTGCTGGCGATCGCCACGACCGCATCGACCTGCTCAGGAAACAGGATCGCCCACTCGAACGCCTGCATTCCGCCCAGTGAGCCACCCGCCACCGCGGCAAGCCGCTCGATGCCGAGTTCGTCCAGGAACGCGCGCTCGGTCCGCACCATGTCCGCGACGGTGATCACGGGGAAGTCAGAGCCGTACGGGCTGCCCGTCGCCGGGTCGGGCGACGACGGCCCGGTCGTCCCGCGGCAGCCGCCAAGCAGGTTCGTGGAGACGACGAAGAAGCGGTCGGTGTCGAAGGCCTTGCCGGGGCCGATCATCCCGTCCCACCAGCCGAGCCCTTTGCCGGCCGTGCCGTCGCGATCCTCGGCGCCGAACCCGTCGCGCGTGCTCTCCTCGGGCGGCGTCTTCGCGAAGCCGGCCGCGTGGGCGTCGCCGCTGAGCGCATGGCAGACCAGGATCACGTTGTCGCGCCGCGGTGCGAGGGTGCCGTAGGTCTCGTACGCCACCCGGATCGGGTGCAACTCCCGGCCGCAGTCGAGCCGCAGCGGCTTCGGCAGGTCGAGGTAGCGGGTTTCGACACTGCCGACCGAGCCGGCCGCGAGCGTCGAGGCTGGCGTCATGACCGCGATCATAACTAATCGCCATTCACGCCCGGCCGGCCGTGGCGCGTGCAGAATTGTTCCATCGGCGCACCGGCCGACCGATCCCCCACGGCGCGGGCCCGGTGCCGGTGGCGGCCGAACTCGACGAGGGGTGACGGACGATGGGAACCCTGGCCGGCGTAGCGTACTGGCCCGCGGACGCCAGCGAACCAGTGCTGGAGCTGACCACCGGTGATCTGCTGCGCGAAGCCGCCGCCGGCGCCGGGACGCAGACCGCCCTCATCGAGGCCGCGCCGCCGGGCGCGCCGTCGCTGGCCGGTGCGGACCGCACCGACCGCCGGTGGACCTACCAGCAGTTGCTGGCCGAGGCCGAGCAGTGCGCGCACTGGCTGCTGACGCGGTTCTCGCCTGGCGAGCGGATCACGATCTGGGCACCCAACATCCCCGAGTGGATCATTCTGCAGTACGGCGCGGCGCTGGCCGGGCTCACCGTGGTGACCGCCAATCCGGCGCTGCGCGCGGCAGAACTGCGCTACGTGCTCGGGCAGTCCCGGTCGGCGGGGCTGTTCCACACGGCCGCGTTTCGCGGCAGCGACATGTCCGCGATCGCGCGCGAGGCGGTCACGGGACTGCCCGGGCTACGGTCCATTTTTTGCTTTACGGACTGGCGGGCAACCGTGGGTGCGCACCGTGACGGTGGCTCGCTGCCAGCGGTGGAGCCCGGCGACGCCGCACAGATCCAGTACACCTCGGGGACCACCGGGTTCCCCAAGGGCGCGTTGCTGCACCATCGCGGCCTGGTCACCAACGCCAGGCTCATGATCGGCCGGACGCAGCTCCCCCACCGGGGCACCATGGTGTCGGCGATGCCGCTGTTTCACACCACAGGCTGCGCGATGGGCGTGCTGGGGTGTGCCCACCAGCGGGCGTGTTACGTCCTGTGCCAGCAGATCGAGCAGGTGCTGTTCGCCCACCCCCGCGTCCGCGACGTCGCCGTGCTCGGCCTGCCCGACCCCACCTGGGGCGAGATCGTCGCCGCGGTGCTCATACCCGCAGATCCCGGCCAGCTTCCCGCCGTCACCGAACTCCACGCTTTCTGCCGTACCAGCCTGGCGCCGCACAAGACGCCCGCCCGCTGGTTCGGTGCCACCGAACTGCCGCTCACCGGCTCCGGAAAGATCCAGACGTTCCGCCTCAGGGAACAGATCGACGGCGGCGAACTCAAGGAACTGCCGCCCCGGTAGGCCTAGCCGAGGCCCGGCACCCTGACGGATGGTCAGCTGGTCGTCGTTGGGGAGGAAGCCTTGGCTTTGGAACTGCTTGATGAGGTCTGTATCTGGGTGATCAAGTCGTGCAGCGGCTTGGTCCCGGCACCGACGACCAGCCCGGTCACCAGCAGGTCCAGCGCACGATTCGGGCCGTTCGCGGGGGCCGGCGCCGACGAAGCGGCGCTTGTCTGTGCTGGCCTCGGAGCCTCCACCGAGCGCAGCAGGAAGACGCCGGCTGCGGCACACACGAGCATGGCCAGTACCGATGCCGTTGCCCACATCAAGACCGCTCGGGCGCCCTGAGAGCGATGAAACTTCGTCTGGGCCAGCGCCGCTTCCCTCTGAGCTGCCGCCGCCGTCCTGGCCGCCGCTGCCTGCTGGACCGCTGCCGCCTGCTGGGCTCCCGCTGCCTTCCTGGCCGGGCCGACCGGAACTACGACCGCGGGACGAGGTCCGCTTGTGGCCACCGTCTGGGCGTGCTTCGCCCGGACCGCGGTGGCACGGCTCGCCGCCTTCTTCCTCTTTGTTCCTGGGACGAACAGGCCAGAGAACGGCTCGAGTATGCGCTCGATGGCCAATGCCATGATGAACAGCCCGGCATAGGTGGCGTAGTCAGAGGAGGGCATGAAGTCGGCCGGCTTGACCCCTTTCCATAGGAAGTATGAGCCGACGGCGCCTGCCGCGAGAATTACGAACGCGGACAGGACCCACTGCCAAGGGGGCGGATTCGCGGCGAGAAGGCTGTTGACCTCGGTAGATAGGTCGGTGCCGTCTCCCCCGTTCTGCGGCGCCGGCGCGGCCTGCGCCGGCTTCTGCCCGGCGTCACCCTGCGGCTTTCCCTGCAGCCGCTGCGGGATTGACTTTATTAGATTGCCTATCGATGAGACGGCACTCATATTCCCCCCATGCAGGCCCGGTGGTGGCGCCGGCACCCGCAAGATCATCATCCTCTCAAAGCCCACCTTCTGTCCAGCCGCCTTTAACGAGCCGTTACCGAAGTTGGCCCGGCTTTGCTGCCTTTAGGCAAGGAATCACTCCGCGCGAACACGGGTGCTCGTTCTCCGCGGTCGCCGGGGGTGGCGCCGCGCCGCCGCGCTCGTAGCCTTGGGGTGTGACTGTGGCGACGGAGCTGTTCCGGTTCGATCATTCCTACGCTCGCGAGCTGCCGGGCCTGTCGGTGCCGTGGGCGGCGGCGCCGGTGGACGCACCGGAGTTGCTGGTGCTCAACGAGGCTCTGGCGGTGGAGCTTGGCGCTGACCCAGCGGCGCTGCGGGAGCGGCCGGGTGTGTTGCTGCTGGTGGGGCAGGCTCCCGGTGCCACGTCGGTCGCCCAGGCCTACGCCGGTCACCAGTTCGGCGTCTACGTGCCCCGGCTGGGGGACGGCCGGGCGCTGCTGCTCGGCGAGGTGACTGACATCCATGGCCACCGCCGTGACCTGCACCTGAAGGGGTCGGGACGCACCCCGTTCGCGCGGAGCGGCGACGGCAAGGCCGTGGTGGGCCCAATGCTGCGCGAGTACCTGATCGGTGAGGCCATGCACGGCCTGGGGATCCCGACCACGCGGGCGCTGGCGGTGGTCGCCACCGGTGAGCGGGTGATCCGCGAGAGGGTGCTGCCTGGTGCCGTGCTGACCCGGGTCGCCGCCAGCCACCTGCGGGTGGGCACGTTCCAGTACGCCCTCACCACCGGTGGCCGGGACCGGGCTCGCGCGCTGGCCGACTACGCCATCGACCGGCACTACCCGCAGGCCGCGCAGGCCCCGAACCGCTACCTGGAGTTGCTGCGCCTGGTGGCGGAGGCGCAGGCGGCGCTGGTGGCCCGGTGGATGCTGACCGGGTTCGTGCACGGCGTCATGAACACCGACAACACCACGATCTCCGGCGAGACGATCGACTACGGGCCGTGCGCGTTCCTGGATGCCTACGACCCGGCCACGGTGTTCAGTTCCATCGACCACGGCGGCCGCTACGCCTTCGGCAACCAGCCGGGGATCATGCAGTGGAACGTGGCCCGGCTGGCCGAGACCCTGCTGCCGTTGGTGGACGACGACACCGATGCCGCGGTCGAGGCCGCCACCGAAGTCCTGAGCGAGTTCGCCGGCGCCTACCAGCGGCACTGGGACGAGGGCATGGCGGCCAAGCTCGGGCTCCCCGCCCCGGACCAGGACCTTGTGACCGGCCTCCTGGAACTGCTGCGCACCCAGAAGGTGGACTACACCGGCTTCTTCCGCGCCCTGGCCGCCGGCACCGCCCGGGCGATGTTCGCAGAACCCGGGCCCTTCGACACCTGGGCCGCCCGATACGAGGCGCTTCGGCCCGCCGACCGGGCCGCGGCGGCCGCCGCGATGGACCAGGTCAACCCCTGCTACATCCCGCGCAACCACCACGTCGAAGCGGCGCTCGCCCAGGCGGAACTGGGCGACATGCGGCCGTTCCAGCGTCTGCTCGACGTAGTCTCCCGGCCCTTCGATCAGCGGCCCGGCCTGGAGCACTACGCCGGCCCGGCGCCGCCGGGCAGCGCCCCGCACATCACCTACTGCGGCACCTGAACCGCCCGCGTGGCAAGGGCGCAGGCCAGCGGGGATCGATGAGATCGGCTGCTGCAGGCGGTCCTAACGGGTGCGGGCCGGGGCTCACGATGCCAGGCGATCCGCAGCGCCCGATCACCATGGAGGTTTGACGTGGCCAGACTGGTCTATTCCGCTCTCGCGTCCCTGGACGGATATGTCGAGGACTCAAGCGGCGATTTCGAGTGGGCGGCGCCCGACGAAGAGGTCTTCGCGTTCGTCAACGACCTTGAGCGGCCGATCGGCACCTACCTCTACGGCCGGCGGATGTACGAGACGATGGCGGTCTGGGAGACCCTGGGCACCCGCGGCGATCAGCCCGCGGTAGCCCGGGACTTCGCGGAGCTCTGGCGAGCGGCAGAAAAGATCGTCTACTCGCGGACGCTCCAGAAGCTGTCGAGCACTCGGACGCGGATCGAGCGCGAATTCGACCCCGCGGCGATCAGAGCGCTCAAACAGTCCTCAGCCAGGGACATCACGGTCGGCGGTGCGCAGCTCGCTGGCGAGGCCATCGCCGCGGGCCTGGTCGACGAATGCCACCTGTTCCTCGGCCCGGTCCTCGTCGGCGGCGGGAAGCGGGCACTGCCGGACGATGTCCGGGTCCAGCTCGAGCTGCTGGACTCCCGCCGCTTCGACAGCGGTGTCGTTCACCTCCACTACCGGGTGAGATCGGTGGCGGCGAACTGACGCTCGCCGAGCAGGTCAGCGGTGCGGGCTGGTCAGCAGCAGTGGATGGCGAGGGTCTGGTTCACGGTGCCGTTGGAGTAGCTGCCCACCGCCCACACGTTGCCAGCCGAGCTGGCGCCGACCGCGTTGAGGCCCGTGTCGATCGTTGAGCTGCCCAGGTCCTGCGTTGTCGCCTGCGCCCAGGCCGACCCGTCCCAGTGCAGGGCGACGGTCCGCAGTCCGGTGCCGGTGTCGTACGCGCCCGCCGCCCACGCGTCGTTCGCGGAGGTGGCGGCGATGGAACTGAGGTCATTGTCATGCGCGGCGCCGCCTGGGTTGGGTGTTGTCACCTGCTTCCAGGCCGAGCCGTTCCAGTGCAGGATCAGGGTCCTGTCCGGCGTGCCGCTGGTGTAGCTGCCCACGGCCCACGCGTTGCCGGGCGAGGTGGCCCGCACGCCGGACAGGATGGTGCTCAGCGAGCCCGGGCTTGGGCTGGTCACCTGGGTCCAGGACGCCCCGTCCCAGTGCAAGATCATGGACTGGTCAGCGGTGCCGGTGTAGTTGAAGCCGACCGCCCACGCGTCGCTGGCCGAAGTGGCGGCCACGCTGGTCAAGCTGCTGCTCTGCGCGGGGCTGGGGCTGGCCACCTGCGTCCATGTCGTGCCGTTCCAGTGCAGGATCAGGGTCTGGGACACGTCGCTGCTGTTGTGATAGCTGCCCACCGCCCACGCGTTGGTGGCGGAGGTGGCACGCACCGCGACAAGGTTGTCCTGGGTGGAACCGGGCGCGTTCGGGCTTGGCACCTGGGTCCAGGCCGTCCCGTCCCAGTGCACGATCAGGGTCTGGAATGCGCCGGCGTTGTAGTACTGGCCCACCGCCCACACGTCACTGGCGGACACCGCGCTCACACCCGACAGCGTGGTCGCGATCCCGGGGTCCGGGCTGGTCACCTGGGCCCAGGACGCGCCGTCCCAGTGCACGATCAGGGTCTGCTCCGGGTCGAAGCTGCCGACCGCCCATGCGTTGCACGGCGACAGCACGGCGACGCCGCTGAGGGTGTTGTTGTGGCCGGCCCCGCCCGGGTCCGGGGGCTGCTCCCCCCCGGTCCACGCAGCACATGGCGCTACGCCTGCCGCGGCAAAGGTCGCCGCCGGTGCACCCGCCGTGGCGGCTGCGGCGACAGCCCATACCGTGATCGACGAGGCGGCAACTGCCCAGGCAAGTCGTTGGATTGGCCGTCGTGGCTGCATTGTCAGGGCTTCTCTTCCTTCGGGAGTGAACGTGACCCGGGCGCCAGGGATCCGCTAGCAGCAGTGGATGGCGAGGTTCTGGTCGAGGTCGCTGCCGTTTGCGAACCGGCCGACAGCCCAGGCGTTGCTGGCGGAGGACGCGGCCACGGCGAACAGGCCAGTATCGGGTCCCGGGTTGGGGCTGGCCTCCTGGGCCCATGCCGTCCCGTTCCAGTGCAGTATCACGGAAGTGGTGCCGTTGTTCGAGCTGCCCACCGCCCAGGCGTTGCCGGCAGCGGTGGTGGCCGCGCCGTCGAGGAAGGCGCCGTTGCCGGGGGTGGGGCTGGGCTGCTGGGCCCATTTCGTCCCGGTCCAGGCCAGGATGAGTGTCTTGTCGGAGGTGCCGTTGTTATAGAAGCCCACCGCCCAGGCCTTCCCGCTGGCGCCATTGGCCGCGACGGCGTTCAGGGAGGTGTCGTGAGCGGTCCCGCCGGGGTTGGGGATGGTTTGAATGGCCCACTTCTGGCCGTTCCAGCGCAGAATGAAGCCCTGTTCTGCGGTGCCGTTGAAGTACGTTCCCACCGCCCAGGCGTTGCTGGCGGAGGTGGCGGCCACGCCGGACAATGCGCCGCCGGTCCCCGGGTGCGGGCTGGTTACCTGCGCCCACTGCTGGCCGTTCCAGTGCAGGATCAAGGGCTGGCCCGCGTTGCCGTTGGAGAAGGAGCCCACCGCCCAAGCGTCGGTCGCGGACACGGTGCGCACCGCATCGAGTCCGGCGCGTGTTCCCGGGTTGGGGCTGGTCACCTGCTGCCAGGTGTGGCCGTCCCAGTGCAGGATCAGGGTCTGTTCCACGCCGGGCGCGAAGCTCGCCCCCACTGCCCAGACATCGGCGGCAGACACGGCGCGGACGCCGTCGAGCACATTGCCCAGCCCGGCCACGTCCGGGCTGGGCACCACCGTCCAGGCCGAGCCGTCCCAGTGCTCGGTGAGCGTCTGGTTCTGGCCGCTGCTGCCGGTGTCATAGCCCACCGCCCAGGCGTCGCAGGGGGTGAGCACCACCACACCATCGAGCACGTTATCCACGGTGCTCGGGCTGGGGGGCTGTGCACCGGTCCAGGACCCGCAGGCAGCCGTCGACGCGACGGCCGGTCCGCTGCCGGCCACCACGCCTGCCAGCAGCAAGGCGATGGTGAGCGCCGGGGCCAGCCGCCCGGCTGGTCCTCGCAGGTGCGTCATCGTGGCCCCTTCCGGTTGAGCGCGCCGCGCCGGAACGAGGCGCTTCCGCACGCCGATTCCGCCTCCGCCTGGTTGCGAACGGCGAGAGGTGCGCGAGCGCGGAACCTCCGGCAGCCCTGCCGCGTGCTGCCGGAGCCACCGAACCGGTGCCGCCGTTTGCGCAGCATCCTGGCAGCCGGATAGCTACGAGCCTGCCTAAGACGGTGCTTCCGCCTCTATAACGGAAACCCTCAATCCGCAATGTGCGGTGGGCTCACGTCAGGCTGGGCCAGCGAGGCGTCGTGCACCTCCACTACGGGGTGAGATCGGTGGCGGCGAATTGAAGCTCGCCGAGCAGCGAGCCCGGCAGGTTCAGGCCGCGGGCCGAGGTCCCCAAGGCCCACCAGCTACCGGGGTCGGCACCAGGGACCGCGACACCGGCGCAGCAGACCTTGTCACGGAACTGCCCGAACTCGGTGACCGGATCACCGGGCCCCAGGCCTGCCAGTTCGCTCTCGATCTGGGCCAGTTCGGTGACGGTGTTCGTAGTGAACGGCCGCATGCCCTGCTCGGCCAGCAGGCTCTTACGGTCGCGGCCCGGCAGCGTCGCCAGCAGTGCCTTGCCAAGTGCGGTCGCGTGGGCGGCGGTCTCCAGCCCCGGTTGCAGGTCCTCCAGCCACGGCGACTGCTCGCCCTCGGCCATGTCGACGATCACCAGCCGCTGGCCGGAAAGACAGGCCAGGTACGCGGTATGCCCGCTGGTGGCCGCCAGGTGCAGGAGCACGGCCCGGGCGCGGGGCGGCCGGCACAGGGAGTTCATCACCTCGTGGAAGCGCTCGGCCACGCCGGACCCGGCCACATAACCCCCGTCCGGCAATCGCACCAGGTAGCCCTCGTAGCACAGCGTGCGGACCAGGTGATACGCCGTGGACAGGCGAAGCTGGCAGCGGCGGGCGACGACCTTCACCGGCAGCGGGCGCGGCGAGCGGGATACCTCCTCCATGATCCGCAGGGCACGGGACACACTGCGGATGAGGTCGGAAGGCTCGGTGGCGCTGCCCGTCGGTCTCACCTTTTCTAGGATGCCCGCACGGCACAGCCAGGGAAAGACGCTGGTCGGCCACGGTCGTCGTTCAGCATGTGAAAATCCGGGGGGTTCCGGCCACGGGTGCGGCGAGCGGACGATGGCCGCATGTCCCGCGTGCCGCAATGGGCCCTTGAGGCGCTCAGCGATGTGTATGACCCGTGCTGCCGCGAGAAGGGGATCTCGGTCGTGGACATGGGCCTGGTGCGCTCGGTTCACGCGTCCGGTGGCCACGTCCGGGTCGAGTTGCTGCTGACCTCCGGCTGGTGCCCGTTCGCGTCCCGGGTGCTCACCGAGGTACAGGAGCGGTTGCAGGCGCAGCCCGGCGTGACCGATGCCGAGGTCGAGATCGTCTGGGACGAAGCGTGGACCACCGACCGGTTGTCCCCCAGAGCCGCGCGGCTGCTGCGGTTTCTGCCGCCGCCCGCACAGGTCGGCGACCCCGCCGCCTACCTGGCCGCCCACCTGCCCGCGAGAGGTGATCCGTCATGATCGATGACGTATTCGTGTTCGACGGCGTCGCGCACCTGTTCAACTTCGAGGAGAAGAACGCCTTCGGCCCGCCCGGCCTGATGTTCGACAACCACCTGTACGCGTTCCACAACGCCCTCACCCCGGACAACGAACCGCACCTGCCACCCGAGGAGTTCCTCCGCCAGTGGACGGTCGGCGACATCCGGCAGATGGTCTACGACGAGTCCGACACCGACATGCTGGTGGCCATGCCGCTGCCGCTCACCGACCTGTTCAAGGACGGCCTGTCGCCCTGGCAGGAGTGCGCCGACCTGGCCAGCCGCGACCCAGACCGGACCATCTTCTGGGGGTCGGTGAACCCGCTGGAGGGCCGCAAGGCGCTGGACCTGATGGAGCGGCAGGTCGGTGAGTTCGGCGCGCAGGCGTTCAAGTTCTACAACGTGCGCTACGACTACGGAACGCCTTTCCCGTGGCGGATGGACGACCCGCAGGTGGCCTTCCCCATCTTCGAGAAGGCCCAGGAACTTGGGGTGAACCTGATCGGCGTGCACAAGGGGGTGCCGCTCGGCCCGCAGCCGATCGAGCACACCCAGACCTGGGACATGGACGGTGCGGCCGCGAACTTCCCGGACATCAACTTCGTCATCTTCCACGTCGGGCTGCCGTTCCTGGACGAAACCTGCTGGCAGCTCATCCGGTACCCGAACCTCTATGCCTCGCTGGCCGCGACGATCAACTTCCTCGTCCGCGCGCCGCGGATGTTCGCCGAGATCATCGGGAAGCTGCTGTTCTGGTGCGGCGAAGACAAGATCGTCTACGGCTCCGAGGCGCCCATCTTCCATCCGCAGTGGGCGCTGCGGGCCTTCATGGACTTCCAGATCCCCGAAGATCTCTGCCAGGGCTACGGCTACCCACAGCTGACCGACCAGGCCAAGCGGAAGATCCTCGGCGAGAACCTGCTCCGGCTGCACGGGATGGACGTCCAGGAAGCACGGGCAACGCTCGGCCGGCACCGGTCTTGATCCTGGGTTAATGCAGTAGCGCCGCTGGCCACACGCCGGCGAAGGTGGCCAGGTGGACGCGGTGGCTCTGGCGCGGTGCTTTGGCCTTGGCGGCGCGGCGAGGCTGTCGGACGGCCCGGTCGCACGGGGCAAGCAGGGACTGGTGTGGCGGCTGGACACCGCAGAGGCTAGCTGGGCGGTGAAGGTGCCCCTCTACCGGTCGGGCGAGGGTGAGGTGCGCTCGGCGACCGCGTTCCATGAGGCGGCCTGCGCCGCCGGGGTACCGGCGCCGCGGGTGCGGCGCACCACCGACGGATCGGTGTTCGCGACGCTGGAAGGCAGGCAGGTCAGGCTGTACGAGTGGGTCGACCTGCGGGCCCCCGACATCACGCTCGACCCGCACCTGGTGGGCGCCGCGGTGGCCGCCGTTCACCGTGTGCCGGCCGCCGGTGGCCCCGGCCCGGTGGACCCGTGGTACCGCGAGCCGGTCGGCGCGCAGCGCTGGGACCGGCTGATCGAGCAGCTTGCCGAGGCGGGAGCGCCGTTCGCCGGGCGGCTGGCCGGCCTGCGTGACGAACTGGTTGCGCTGGAGTCCTGGATCGAGCCCCCGCGAATGCTGCGAACCTGTCACCGCGACCTGTGGGCCGACAACGTGCTGCCGACCGCCGACGGCGGGGTGTGCATCATCGACTGGGAGAACAGCGGCCCGGCCGACCCCAGCCAGGAGCTCGGCTGCGTCCTGTTCGAATTCGCCCGCACCGATCCCGGCCGGGCGCGCACGCTGACCCAGGCCTACCGGCAGGCCGGCGGGCCAGCGGCGGTGACCCGGCGCGGGCACTTCTCGATGCTCATCGCGCAGCTAGGGCACATCACGGAAGCCGCCGCCACGGACTGGCTCGAGCCCAACCCCCGCTCGCCGGAACGTGCCGACTCCGCCGCGTGGATCAGCGAGGTATTCGACGAACCGCACACCCGTGAGCTGCTCGAAACCATCCTGGCAGCGGCGAACGGGAGCGCGGCACCGCGCTAGCGGCCGGGTGACCTGAGCCGTATGTTGCCTCATCCGCTCCGCGATGCTGCTGTGACCTGGGTGGCCCGGCAAATGCTCAAGCCTTGTTTGATCTCCCCGGCACGGGATAGGGGAGTGTGAGTTGCCCGCACAACAGCATCTCGTCATTCACGCATCCGACGTTAGGAGTTCGGCATGCTCACGCTGACCGACCAGGCGGTCGCCGCCATCCGCAACCTGACCACCCGGCCGGGGCTTCCGGCTCAGACCGGCCTGCGCATCGCAGCGGGCGAAGCCGACACCAGCGGGCTGGCGCTGTCGCTAGCTGAGGGCCCGCAGGCCGGCGACCAGGTCATTGCGGAGACCGACGTGCAGGTGTTCGTCCAGCCCGAAGCGGCCGCCATCCTCGACGACAAGGAACTCGACGCTCAGGTCAGCGAGGACGGCGAGGTGTCGTTCCTGCTCCAGCCCCAAGCCTGAGCCGGTCCGGCAGCCACACCCCGCCGCCACCCCGCGACCTGGCGGGGGCGGCCGGATCTGCCCGGACGGCCCCCGTGCCCCTGGCCCCGCCGGTCCCGACCGGCGGGGCCAGCGTCTTTTGTCAGCATCGTCGCCCGCCCCCGGGCCTCATCCCCGGCTGCGCGCGGGCGGCTGAGAAACGCTTGCCGCGGCCGGGCTGAGGAACGCTTGCCGCGGCCGCCTGAGGAACGCTTGCCGCGGCCGGGCTGAGTAACGCTGCCGCAGGAATGAGCAATCGTTACTCAGGCGGTCGCCATGGCGCGTGAACTACAACTGTCTTAAGGCGGCCGGCCCGCGGCCCGCCAGTTCCGCGGACGGGGGCTCCTCTCACAAGTAAGACCTGTTCTTTACGCATGCCAAAAATGACCACTGGGCGGTCAGCGCCCGAATTTAGTTTGCGGCCACTCTGGCGTGGCCAAAGCGTCGATAAAAATCACCCGGGCCCTTTGCCCGGACCTTGGGAGACAACGATGAACATTCGCAAGATCAGCGCGGTGCTTCTTGCCGGCGCGGCGGGGAGCACCCTCCTCCTGTCGGCCACCACGGCCGGCGCGGCGGTCGCCCGGGCGCACGGTCCTGCCAGCGGCCGCGAGGCCGCCAAGAGCGCTCCTGTCCCCTCGGCAGCATCGCGGATCCCCGCCACGCTGCCGAAGGGCTACACGGTGGTGACCAGTAGCTTCATAGCTTTCGCCGGAGCCCAGGACGCCGACCAGACCAACTGCCCGGGCACCAAGCAACCGGTCGGCGGTGGCGCCTTCGTTGCCTCCAGCGACCTGCAGGCGAACCTCAACAGGTCCTACCCGTGGCGCCATAGCTGGATAGTCAGCGTCGGCAATGCCTCTGCCTCTCCGACGACAGTGACCGCCTACGTCATCTGCATGGCCCACTCGACGGGCTACAAGGTCGTCCAGAGTGCCGCGGCCTCGGTGAGCCCGGAGTCGGTGAATTCACAGGCGGCGGTCTGCCCGGCCCATACCACGGTGACCGGCGGCGGCGTTTACTCGGCTTCGGCCGCCACGGACGTGAATATCAACTCCACCGTGCCCAATACCTTTGCCGGGGGCCGCACCGGCTGGCGCGTGGCCATGGCCAGTTCCGATCCGTCCAGCGCGAGCTTCACCGTGTACGCGGTCTGCCGGCCCAGGCCGGTGGGATATTCGATCCAGTATGGGGCGAACGTGCCACTGGGGCCCTACTCGGAAGGTGAGGCCACCGTGACCTGCCCGGGGGCGAGCGTCCCGATCGGCGGTGGCGGCTTCACCGCCTACGACGTGCAGGACGGGTGGATCGACATGAACAGCTCCGGCCCGGATGGCCAGAGCTGGGTGATCTACGAAAACAACGATGAGAACGTCGCGCGCGGATTCGCCGCCGCCGCCATTTGCGCCGGCACCTGAACTCGATACGCCCCGCGCCACCCAGGCCAAGGCGGGCAGCGTCCACACGGCGCTGCCCCCGCCTTGGCCTTGTAGCTGAGCAAATAGCACCGGCTACCGGCCGCGGCCTGCCTGGGGCCGCCGCCGGATGGGACCCGCCAGCCGGGGCGAGACGATGAAGTAGAGCTGGACGAGGGCAAGGGCGATCACGCTCGCCACCGTGCTGGCCAGGCAGATCAGCGCCGCGAGCGCATACAGGGCCTGGGCCAGCAGGATCCGGCGCCGGAACGTGGTGAGCCGTTCGCGGGCCTGCGCCGCATCACCAGGCATGAGTGCCTTGCGCCCGTACCGCGCCGCCCACTCGAGCCCCACGCCGAGCAGCAGGATGTTCAGCCAGTACACGCCCACGCCCAGGCGGAGGCGGACATAGTGGGCGAGCAGTGCGGCCGAGAACGGCAGCAGCGACACCACGAACAAGAACCCGAGATTGATCCAGGTGAGGGTCCGGTCGCAGCGGCCCAGGATGCCCAGCAAGGTGTGCTGGGCAAGCCAGAAGGTGCCCAGCATCGTGAAGCTCAGCAGGTACGCCGCGAAACTCGGGCCCAGTTTCAGCAGCGCCTCCCAGAGCCCGCGCTCGGAGTACACCGCACCGGCGGAGCTGATCGGCACCCGCACATCCAGGACCAGCAGCGTCATGGCGACGGCGAACAGCCCATCACTCAGCGCAGTCAAGCGCTCCAGGCTCTGCCCGCTAAACAGGTTGTACGGCTCGGACATGCCCCCCATCTTTGCGGGTGTCACGCGGCGGGCGGGTGCCGTGTCTACCAGGGTCCTTTACGAATACGGCAATCTCCCGCGCCTGCCGGGCATTCGATCCTTATTGACACGCTGTGCCGGGACGCTGTATCCCATCGAGGATGGGGATCAAATCTTGAAGCAATCTGACAACGGGAGGCTTAATGTCACGTCGAAGCCATTGTCACGGTAGCCGCCTACGGCGGGCACGCGCAGTAACAGGCGCGCTCGCACTAGGGGCCGGTCTGCTTGGCGGCACCGCCCTCATGGCCGCCACGCCGGCCTCCGCTATTCCAATCCCGCCGTCCACGTCATCCTGCACCTACAACGGCAGCCCGGTAGCGTTCGGGGCCAGCAACACGACCGGGACACCGGTCACCGTCGACTGCACCGGCCTGCCGGCGAACACCCTGCTGATCGTCGCGCAGACCAGTCCGCTGGCAGGGGTGATCAGCCCGTCGTCGGCCGCGACGAGCGAGGCGGACCTGACCACGGGCACGGCCGTCACGACGAGTGCCACCGGTACCCTCACCACCACCATCACCGTGACGGCCACCGGCGGATCACCGGGCTTCTCCGCCCTGGACAAGAAGGCGGTCTGCCCGCCCACCCAGGCTCAGGTGAACGCCGGCCTCACCAACTGCGTGGTGACCGTCGCCGACCTGGCCACCACGACCGGGCTCAACTTCGGCAACATCATCTACGGCACCCAGCCAACGCCGCACCGGCCAACCATGGTGCTCACCCCCAGCCAGATCGGCAAGGGCGGGGGGACGCTGACCGCCAGCGACAAGGCCGGCGCCTGCCCGACTCCGGTCAAGGCCAAGAGCAGGTGCTGGTGGGGGGCGGCCCTCACCGGGGCTCCCAACCCGGCCGCCGGTGTTCCCGGCTTCATCACGCCCATACACAGCCTGCCAGCCAGCAACACCCTGGCGGCCAGCTCGCCCGTTTACTGCTTCAAGGGCGCCACGGCCGCGGCCTGCAGCGGGCTGCCCGTGGGCACCCTGATCGGCCCGCATCTGAGCGGGACCATCACCCTCCCCCGCTTGGGCCCGGTGGACCGCCAGGAAGTGGTCGCCCTCGAACCCAACACCACGCCCGATCCGGGCAATGGCCCTAGCAATACGGTCAGGGCCGTGACATTCGTGTGCGTCACCAGCGCCACGCACAGCTGCTGAGTCCCTTCCTGGGCTGAGCGACCGACGGACGGGGGACCCGGCTGGAGCCGGGTCCCCCGTTCGCTGCCGGGCCGCTGGTCAGCGCACGGTGAACTGCGCGTGCAGGCCGCCCACCGAGCTGTCGCCGACGTACACGTCGAAGCCGCCCGGTTCAACGGTGAACTGCCCCTGGTCGTTGTAGTAGCCGAGGTTCGCGGGCCCCAGCGTGAATGTCACCTTCTGCGTCTGACCGGGCTGGAGGGACACCCGCTGGAACCCGTCGAGCCGGCGGACCGGTTGCAGGATGCTGGCCACCTGGTCGTGGATGTACAGCTGCACGACGTCGTCCCCCGTGGTGGCGCCGCTGTTGGTGATGTCCGCGGTCGCGGTGAGCGTGCCGGTGGTGCCGATGCTGCCCGCCGACAGGTGCAGGTTCGACAGCGTGAACTTCGTGTAGGACAGGCCGAACCCGAACGGGTATTGCGGCGTGTTGAGCACGTCGAGGTATTTCGACGTGTACTTGTTGTTCGGATCGTAGGGCCTGCCTGTCGGCAGCTCGTTGTAGGAGATCGGGATCTGGCCGACGTCGCGGGGGAAGCTCATCGGCAGTTTCCCGCCCGGATCCACCTTGCCGAACAGCACGTCGGCGACCGCGTTGCCGCCCTCGGTGCCGGGGAACCACGATTCCAGCAGTGCCGGAGCATGGCTGGCGAGCCAGTCGATGGTCAGCGGCCGCCCGTTCATCAGCACCACCACGTAGGGCTTGCCGGTCGCCGCGATGGCCTTGACGAGCGCGAGTTGCTGCCCGGGCAGGCCTATCATGCTCCGCGAGGACGCCTCACCCGAGTCGGCCGCCGGTTCGCCGACGACCACCACGGTCACGTCCGACGCCTGAGCGGCACTGACCGCCGTGCCGAAGCCGGCCGTCGAGGTGCACGACGTGTCACAGCCCTGCGCGTACGTCACCGTCGCGTGCGGCACCGCGGCCTTGATGCCGTCGAGCACCGGGACCACCTTGCCCTGGTCGATGTTGTACCCGATCGGCACGTCCGGCCCGAGCTGATCGGCCGGATCATTTGCGAGCGGCCCTACGACGGCCACCGATGACGCGCCCGTGCTCAGCGGCAGCGCGTGGCCGGTGTCCCTGAGCAGCACCATCGCGCGGCCCGCCATCGTGCGCGCCGCAGCGAGGTGCGCCGGGGTGAGCTCCTCGTGCTGCACCCGGGCCGGGTCGGTGAACGGATGGGTGAACATGCCGGCCAGGTACTTCAGGGTCAGCACGTGGCGCACGTCGTTGTTGATAGTGGCCATGCTGACCTTGCCGCTCCGCACGAGCGCAGGGCCGTAGGCGGGGTAGGTGGCGTACTGGCTCGGGACCTGCACCCCCATCTCGATGTCCACGCCAGCGGTCAGCGCCAGCCGTGCGGCGTCCGCGCCGTTGGCCGCGAAACCGAAGTCGATGAGCTCCTGGATCGCCTGGTAGTCGCTCACCACCGTGCCGCGGAACCCCCACTCGTGCCGCAGGATCGTGCTCAGCAGGTACGGGTTCGCGCTGGCCGGCACGCCGTTGAGCGAGTTGAACGCGCTCATCACGGACGCGGCCCCCGCGTCGATGGCGGCCTTGTAGGGCGGCAGGTAGTCGTTGAACAACTGCTGCGTGGACATGTCGACGGTGTTGTACTCGCGCCCCGCGACCGGCGCGCCGTAGGCGGCGAAGTGCTTCACGGTCGCGGCCATCTTGTCCGGCGCGCTGAAGTCACTGCCCTGATAGCCGCGCACCTTCGCGGCGGCCATCGCGGCGCCGAGGAAGGGATCCTCCCCGGAACCTTCCACCACCCTTCCCCAGCGCGGATCCCGGCTGATGTCCACCATCGGGTTGAAGGTCCACTTGATCCCGTCCGCGGTGGCCTCGTCCGCCGATATCGCCTCGTCGTTCCCCACCGCGGCCGGGTCCCAGCTGCTCGCCTCGGCGATCGGCACCGGGAAGATCGTCTTGTACCCGTGGATGACATCCAGCGCGAAGATGACGGGAATGTGCAGCCGCGACTGCAGGGCCGCCTTCTGCACCTGGTTGATGTTGGCCACGCCGACGAGGTCGAGCACCGAGCCGACCTGGCCCTTGCGGACCTCGTCGAGAAGCGTCTTGCCCGGCGTCCCGTTCGGGCCGGTCGGGCCGGACATCTCAAGTTGCCCGAATTTCTCGGCCAGCGTCATGCGGCCGATCAGGCCGTTGACCTTGGCCGAGATCGCCGCCAGCCGCTGCTGTACTCCGCCCGGGGTGCCGGCGGCGGGCTGCGCGGGCCTGGCCTGCGCTGCCGGTACCGCGACCAGGAGCGCGGCAGCGGCCAGGGGGGCCACGGCCAAACCTGCACGTCTGCTAGTGCGCCGCAACTGTGAGTTCCTCATGGTGACCGTTCTCCCTTCGGGGGCGCTATCGGCGCGACATGGTCTCGATCGAGAGGTAGGTACGGGCCGCCCACGACACGGGGTCACGGCCGCGAGACGGCCTCATGCCACGCGCGACCGTCACCCGAAAGGACCCGTGCGCCGGCGGGTAAACGCGCCGTCAAGACAGCGCAACGCCGCCGCCTACCCGCCCGGGCAAGGGCTAAACAAGCCGATCGCGCCGACCCTCAGCGGCTGCTTTGCTCCAGGTCGGCGATGAGCTGGCTCGTTTCCGCGATACGGTCCGCGGCACCGGGCCCGACCTGCTGGTAGTTGTCCAGGGCGGCGCGGGCGTAGTGCAGGGCGTCACCGATCCGGCCGTCATCGGCAAGGAGCAGCGCGATGTTGAACCGGGTTTGCCCGGCTCCGAAGATGTTCCCCCTGGCTTCTTCGTGCTGGATGGAAAGCTGGTAATGGCGCAGCGCCTGGCCGATGTCACCGGCCCGGTGGTAGACGGCGCCGAGATGGTTCTCGGTGATCGCTCGCTGTTCGTGGTCGTCGGGGGGCAACAGTTCCAGGGCCTGCTCGCTGTAGTTCAGCGCATCGTTGAGGTATCCCAAGAGCACCTCATCCGCCTCGCCCGCCGGGCGGCCGTCCTCGAACCGGAGCAGGGCGACCCCGCCCAGTGACAGCAGGCTCTTCACCTGGCCAAGCTGGTCCTCGTCGGTGCGCAGGCCGAGGCTGTGCCGGTACCACTTCTCGCCCTGGTCCAGGTCTCGCAGTCCGGGCACCACCACGTAGGCTTTGCCGAGGTTGATCGACAGTTCGGCCTGCTCGTGCTTGCCATCGATCCGCTCGAGCAGGCTCAGGGCCTCCTGGTAGTAAGGAAGGCACTGGGGGTCCTCCTGATCGCGGAGGATCTGCGCAAGGTCTTCCAGGCTCACCGCGAGGTTGCGGATCTGGTCGCGCTGTGCACGAGTAAGGCTGGCTGGGTCGATCGCCAGTGCCTCGGCCGCCTGCTCCCGGCTGAACGTGACGCGGGCGCTGTTGAGGCTGGTGGCGGTGGCCCAGTCCCGGGCCTGCCACGCGAGCCGGGCCCGGTACTCAGTGACGATGGTCCAGTATTCTTCGCGGCCGGGCAGCGGCCCGCCGGTGGCGGGGTCGGTGAAGTCGGGGGCGATGGCAGCGACCAGCCGGGCCCATTCACCGCCCCGCCCGGTCCGGTCATACAGGGTGTCCAGGCCGTGCAGACAGCCGATCACGGCCTGCCACAGCCCGTTGGCGCGGCCGAGATCGAGGGCCTGCCGCAGGTTGCCTTCCTCGACCCGCAGCGCCGGGATGACCTGGGCCGTGTGGCCCGCTTCGGCTTGACTGATGTAGTAACTGCCGAGGTCGCCGATGGCCTTGGTGTAGGCGCGGGTGGCGCGTTGCGCGGACGGGCTGCCGGGCGGGCCGTAGCTGGCGGTGAACAAGGTGGTGAAATACCACGGCAGCGCCGGGTGGATCCGGTAGTACCCGCCGCCGAGGGATTCCAGCAGGCCGATCCCCGCGGCCCGGTCCATCAGCCCGACCGCCGCCTCGTAGTCCAGTTCGGCCAGTTCCGGGACCGAGTCATCCCCGAGTGCCCGCTGATTGCCCATGTAGCGGAGGGCGTCGGCATTGGCGGCGTCGCGGAACAGGTGCAGCGCCGCCAGCCGGGTCCGCTCGGCCTCGGTGAACGCCTTCTCGAAGCCGTAGCTGAGGGAGGCGGCCAGTGACCGGGACCGGCCCAGCGCGGCATCCTCTCCCGCCTCAAGCTCCGCCTCCCCGGTGCGGAGCCCGGCCACGAAGCCCTCGATGGCGTCGGTGGTGGCCAGGCCGGAGCGCAGGGCCTGGCCTACCAGGACGGTGAGGGTCAGCGGGTTCCCGGCCGCGTACCGCAGCAGTGGCCGCCAGTCCGCGGTACCCAGGCTTTGGCCGTGCCGGGCAGCGAGCGCACCAGCAAGCTGCACGCTTTCCCGAACCGGCATCGGCGGCAACTGGACCCGGGCGGGCAGGTCGCCCAGCCAGGCGTGCTCGTCGCGGCGGGAGGTGACCAGCACCTTGCACCGGGTGCGCTGGGCCAGGTCCCGCAACAGGTTCACCAGGCCGTCTTGCTCGGCGGTTGTCCAGTCGCTTTGGGTGTCTTCGGGGAACCCGGCGACCGGCTCCACGTTGTCCCACACCCACAGCACCGGCACCTGCGCAAGAACCTGCATGACGATGTCGCGGCGCTGGGCGGGGTCGGTGATCGCCGCCCACTGGATGTCGTTGGCTTCCAGCACCCCGGCGAAGTAGTCCCCCGCGGCGCCAATGACCCGGTCCGCGGTCAGGTGATGCTCGAACGAGGACCACATCACCGCGCCGGGCCAGTCCGGCTGGCCCGGCAGGTCCAGGCCGCCGGTGGCCCGGTACCAGCGGGCGAACTCCGCCGCGGTCGCTGACTTGCCGGCCCCGGCGAACGCGTGCAGCAACACGATGGACTGGGTGTCGAAGGCACGGTCCAGGGCCAGTAGCGTCTCATCCCGGCCGAAGAACCCCGCGTCCGGCGGCCGCGGCACCTCACTCGTACCGCCGTCACCGGCCGGGGATTCGGCCAGGGTGAGCTTGACCAGCGGCGCCTCGTGCTGCTCCTGCGGCCGCAGTAGCACGAGCGGCCTGGACTCATAGATGATGGGCACGGCCCAGTCCTGCAACGAGACCGGGATCACGCCGATCTGCCGGACCGGATCGGCGGCCAGCGCGCGGCGGGCCGCGGCCGCGGCCTGGCCGAGCGAGCGCCCGGCGAGCAGGTGGGCGTACAGGTCGGACATGAACTGGGCAGCGGTGACGACGTAGACGTTGTAGCGCATCGCCACCACGCCCGGCACCCCGGCATCGGTGACCTCGGCAGCCAGCGACCCATACGCCCGGATCCGGGCATGCACATCCGCGGTCAGCACGCCTTCCCCGCCGGCCTGCACCCCGCTGGGGCCCGGCCCGGCCGCTACGCCGGCCTCGCCGTCCTCGGCGGCCGGGCCGGGCACGTCGGCGGGCTGGCTGAGCGCCTCGCTGTAGGCGGACCGGCAGGCGTTCAGCACCAGCACAGGCACCCCGGTGTCGGCCAGCAACCGCCCCAGCGTGGGCCCGTCCACCAACTGCTGATTCTCCGTGCTGCGCGGATCCGGCGTGCCCTGCCCATCCGCCGTGCCCTGTGGGTCCTCGAACAGCAGGTAGCCGTGCTGGCCGGCCCGCACCGGACCGGCCACCGACACCGCGTACCTGTCCCGCGACAACGCCAGGCCAGCCGTACCTCCGCCGCCGCCGGTCGCGCCCGGGCTCGCGGTGACACCAAGACGTTCCAGATCGAGCCAGGTGCCGTGTCCGTCGAAATGGACCACGTGATACGGCCGCCCCGCATCCCTGGCCTCGTGCAGCACCCGCGACATCCGGGCGAAGGTGGCCGGGCGCAGCACATCCAGGTCCAGGCCCTCCATCTGGTCCGCCCCGCCGCGGACCAGCCGGGAGGCCACCGACCGGAACGGCACATCCGCGCGCCCGCCCGGCCGGGCGATCACCAGCAGCACCCGCAGCCGGTCCCCCGACGGCTCCGGCAGGACCGGCTGCCTCGCCGCCTGGTGGTGGGTGCGGACGAACGCCCCCGCTCCCAGGGCCACCGCCGCATCCGTGACCGGGTCGCGCAGCAACTCCCACGCCAGGCCGGGGCCCGCACCAGGGTCGACGTCCACCTCCACGCGGGCCCCCGCCAGCGACTCCGCCGCCGCGTCCCACACCCGCATGGTGTCCCGGTTCGCCTCGAACACCCGC
Source organism: uncultured Actinomycetes bacterium (assembly GCA_963726415.1). Lineage (GTDB taxonomy): Bacteria > Actinomycetota > Actinomycetes > Streptosporangiales > Streptosporangiaceae > DASXKD01. The sequence goes on along the minus strand of CAVSCM010000031.1, from coordinate 46,640 downwards.
CGGAACAGCGCCGCCCCCTGCTCCTCCAGCCGGGCCTCGGCCTGCCGGGCAATCACCGGCGCCGGGTCAGCGGGGAATTCGGCGTAATCCTCTAAGTACCAGCGGACCCGCTCGCCGTCCCCGGCATCGGGCTCCTCCGCGAACACCGCCTCGGCCTCCCGCGGCAGCCCCTGCTCTTCCCGCCAGGCCACCCGCACCCGCCGCTGCCCGCCGGGCTGCCCCGAAAGGTCGCTGATCCGCAGCTCCGCCACAACCCCCACCCCCATGGCAACCGATATAAATGTCCGCCCGTAATGCCGGCAAGATAACGGACATCAGCACAATGATGCGCCCCGTGGCGTAAGAGTACGATACCCGTCATTCGCGTCGATTTCTTTTGTCGGTTGAGTACCGCGTCCCGCTAGCTTCAACGCCTAGCGGTTCGCCGCAACACCGGCCCGGCGGCCAGCTCCCCGATGCCGCGGCGGTTGCCAGGTCAGATCGTGATGGCGAGCTTTCCCCCGGCGTGACCGGCGTGGAGGTGCCGGATGGCCTGGGCCGCCTCGGCCAGCGCGTAGGTCCCGCCGAGGACCGGGGTGACCTGACCGGCCTCGATCAGCCCGCGCAGCGTATCGAGGTCGGCCTGGCGGGGCCTTGAGATGCATGTGGTCAGCCGCTGGCGAACCAGGAGTGAGAGCCCAAGCGCGCGCAACTGCCGGCCGACCCCGGTCCATTTGGCGCCTTCTCCACCCACGATGACGAGCGTCCCCTTAGGGGTGAGTGCCCGCCGCAGCCGGGAAAGGCGGCTGTTGCCGCCGATGTCGAGGATCAGGTCATAGTGCTGGCGGCCATCGGCGAAATCTTCCTGGGTGTAGTCGATGACGTGGTCCGCGCCGATCGATCGGACCAGGTCACCCTTTGCGGTGCTGCACACCCCGGTGACCTGCGCGCCGAACACCTTGGCGAGTTGCACCGCGTAGCTGCCGACGCCTCCTGAGGCACCGATGACCAGCACCTTCTGCCCAGCGTGGATGCGTCCGGCGTCGCGCAGGCCCTGGAGGGCGGCGAGCCCGGACACCGCCACGGTGGCGGCCTGCTCGAAGCTGAGCCTGGCGGGCTTGCGGGCCAGCTTGTCCTCCCGGGCGGCGGCGAATTCGGCGAATGAACCGCGGGCGATGCCGAACACGTCGTCGCCGGGACGGAACCCGGTGACATCGGCGCCGACCGCGGTAACCGTGCCCGCCACATCCAGCCCGGGCACCGGGCTCTTCGGCCTCCGCAGCCCGAAGCCCAGCATCCGCATCAGGTAGGGCTGGCCGGCCATCAAATGCCAGGTGCCCCGGTCCACCCCGGCTGCCCGCACTCGCACGAGGACCTCGTTGGCAGCCAGGCCGGGCCCGGCTATCTGCGCCAGCCGGAGCACGTCCTGCGCCGCGGTCCCGTACCGGTCCTGCACGATCGCCCGCATCGTCGTGCTCCCGGGTGCCGGGGCCGGCTCTGCCTGGCGGGCCTGTTGTGTCGGTGTCATCGCCCTCTCCTCCTTAGACTTACGATGTAAGTAGAGTAGGCTTACATTGTAAGTTGTGTCAAGCGGGAGGAGGGTAAGGACATATGGCACCGACCGGGCAAGCTGCCGTCCGCCGTGAGCCGCTCAGCCGCGACCGGGTGCTGCGGGCGGCGGTCACCCTCGCCGACCAGAGCGGCATCGGGGCGCTCAGCATGCGCAGACTCGGCCAAACGCTCGGCGTCGAGGCGATGTCCCTGTACAACCACGTCGCCAACAAGAGCGACCTCCTCGACGGCATGATCGACGTGGTGTTCAGCGAGATCGGCCTGCCCTCCGGCGAAGCCGGATGGAAACAGGCCATGCGCCAGCGGGCCATCGCGGTGCGCCAAGCGCTGGCGCGCCACGGTTGGGCGATCGGCCTGATGGAATCGCGGGCCTCCCCCGGCCCGGCGACGCTCCGCCACCACGACGCCGTGCTCGGATGCCTTCGCCACGCGGGCTTCTCAGTCGAGTTGACCGCGCACGCCTACTCCCTGCTCGACAGCTACATCTACGGATTCGCGCTGCAGGAAGCCAGCCTGCCGTTCGATACGGCACAGGAGACCACAGAGGTCGCGGAGGAGATGTTCGGGCAATTCCCAACCGGCGAATACCCCCACCTCACCGAGCTGACCATCCAGCACGTGCTGCAGCCCGGCTATGACCACGGCAACGAGTTCGAGATCGGCCTCGACCTGATCCTCGACAGTCTCGAGCGAACCCTCGGGCGAAACTGAAACGTGTTCTACCATTGCCGCATAACCATCCACCGCGCTTGGGGGTTCAACGGCGATGATCAGTACGCGCGCAGCGTTGCTGTACGGACCCGGTCAGGATTACAAGATCGACACCGTCGAACTCGACGAGCCGGGCCCCGGCGAGGTGCTGGTCGAGATGCGAGCCTGCGGCATGTGCCACTCCGACGAGCATGTGCGGACCGGTGACCTGCCGCTTCCGCATTACCCGGTGATCAACGGCCACGAGGGCGCCGGCGAGGTTTCGCAGGTCGGCGAGGGTGTGACGTCGGTGGCGCCCGGCGACCACATCGCGATGGCGTTCATCCCCTCCTGCGGCTCGTGCGCGTCGTGCCTGGCCGGCCGGGCGTTCCTGTGCGACCTGGGCATGAAGCTCTTCGACACCGGGATCATTACCGATGGGCGTGTGGCGCACCGGATCGGGAACGAGCCGGTCGCACGGTTTTCGCAGCTCGGCGCGTTCGCGGAACGGCAACTGCTCCCCGAGTCCTCGGTCGTCAAGGTGGATCCGGACATCCCGTGGCCCGCGGTCGCGCTGGTTTCCTGTGGGGTCGCCACCGGGTTTGGCTCGGCGGTCAACCGCGCGGGTGTCCGTTCCGGTGACACCGTCGCGGTCCTGGGCATCGGCGGTGTGGGCATCAGCGCGGTCCAGGGCGCGCGGGTGGCGGGGGCGCGCCGGATCATCGCCGTCGACCCGGTGGAGTTCAAGCGCGAGCAGGCCCTGCGCTTCGGCGCCACCCACGTCTATCCCTCGCTCGACGACGCCATCGCCGGAGTCGGCGCGCTGACATGGGGCCAGATGTGCGACTCGGTCATCTGCACCTTCGGTGTGATGCACGGAGACCTGCTCGAACCGGCGCTCACGCTGACGGCCAAGGGCGGCACCTGCGTCATCACCTCTGTGGCGCCGATCGCCCAGGCGCAGGCCGACGTCAACCTGTTCCTGCTGGCGATGATGAACAAGGAGATCAAGGGCTGCCTCTACGGGTCGGAGAGCCCGCGCACCCAGATTCCCAAACTGCTGAACCTCTACCGCGACGGCGTCCTGAAGCTGGATGAGCTGATCACCGAGACGTACTCGCTCGATCAGGTCAACCAGGGTTACGCGGACATTGAGGCCGGCCGCGTCCTGCGCGGGGTCATCGCCTTCTGAAGTGAGCCCGCCGCGGCGTGGGCCTGCGGCGTTCTGGCAAACCCACAGGTGTGACTAATCGCAGGCTGAGGTTTGCTGACGCACGATGTGACCATGACCAGTGAACCAGGCGCCCAGCCCGCACCCGGGCTGGGCGAAAATCAGAATCCCGGCGGGATGCCGGGGCATCCACAGCAAGGCCCGGGGGGCGGCTACTGGCAGCCACAGGCCCCGCCCCTGCCGCCGCCGTACTGGCCGGGGTATGGCGGCCCGGGCAGCGCCTGGGCATATGGGCCACCGCCCGCTTCCTCGCCCGGCCCAGCCGGATGGCCAGGGCCAGGCGGGACGAATACCGGGGCCCGGCACCGTGGGCGCCGCCTTGGCCTGCTGGCCGGTGGCGTTGCCGCGCTGCTGGTGGCCGGCACGACCGGGGGGTTCATCGGGGATGCCATCGGCAGCTCCGGCACCGCCGCGACGGGAGGTTTCACCCCGGCCCAGGCTCCCGGGCAGGGGGGCAACGGTTTCGGCTCAGGCCCGGGCAGTGGCTTCGGCTCACAGCCGGGTAGCGGCTCCGGCTCACAGCCAGGCGGCGGATTCGGCGGCGGCGCCCCGGCCGGAGGGTCCGGCCAGCCTTCGTTTGGCGGGTCAGCCCCATCCGGTTCGCAGGGCACCAATTCCGGGCCTGCGGATGCCGCTTCCATCGCCTCCCGCGTCGATCCGGGCCTGGTCGACGTCAACATCACGGTCGACTACGGTCAGGCGCGCGCCGCCGGCACCGGCATGGTGATCGGCGCCAATGGCGTGGTGCTGACCAACAATCACGTGATCAACGGTGCCACCTCCATCAGCGTCACCGACGTGGGCAACGGCAAGACCTACCGGGCCAGCGTGGCCGGGTACGACCGGAGCAAAGACGTCGCCATCCTGAAGCTGTCCGGCGCCAGCGGCCTGCAGACCGTCACCTTCGCCCGTCCGGCGAAGGTGTCCGCCGGCCAGGAGGTCGTCGGGGTCGGCAACGCCGGCGGCACTGGCGGCACCCCCAGCTACGCAGGCGGGACGGTCACCGCCACGGGTCAGTCCATCACCGCATCAGACGATCTCTCGGGCACCAGCGAACGGCTGACCGGCATGATCGCGACGAACGCCAGCATCCAGGCGGGTGACTCCGGCGGCCCGCTCGTCAACCGCTCCGGGCAGGTGATCGGGATGGACACCGCCGGGTCACAGACCTCCGGCGTAGCCACCCAGCAGGCGACCGCCGGGTTCGCCATCCCCATTGGCGTGGCTACCCAGGTGGCCGCCCAGGTCCTCGGCGGCCAGCCGACCGCTGACGTCCACGTAGGGCCGACCGCCTTCCTCGGTGTCCAGATCGCACAAGGCACCCCCGGCGGCCCCGCAGCCGGATCCGGCTTCGGCAACGGCGGCACGGCACCGCGCTCCGGCGTGCAGATCGCCGGCGTGGTCCATGGCGGCCCCGCCGCCCGGGCCGGGCTCACCGCCGGGGACGTGATCACCTCGGTCGACGGTCACCAGGTCACCTCCCAGAGCGCGCTCCAGAACACCATGGTCACCGGCCTCACTCCCGGCCAGAGCGTGACCGTCAGCTACACCAGCGCCGCCGGCCAGCAGCACACGGCCACCGTCACCCTGGCCAGCGGGCCAGCCGCATAACACCCGGTTCGGCGCTGCAGCGTCCCCGTCGCCGGGGCGATGGGGACGCAGAGCGGCGGATCCCAGGCGCGGGCCTCAGCCGCGGGCCTCAGCGAGCATCATGGCCGCTGCGTCGTCGTCCAGGAAGCCGCCGGACTGGTGTTGCCACAGCCTGGCGTAGATGCCGTCGCGACGGAGCAACTCGTGGTGCGTGCCCTTCTCAGCGATCTGGCCATGGTCGAGCACGATCAGCTGGTCCATACGCGCGACCGTGCTCAGCCGATGCGCGACCACGAGCGCGGTCCGGTCCTCCATGAGTCGCCACAACGCCTGCTGGACAAGGATTTCGCTCTCCGAGTCCAGCGCGCTGGTCGCCTCGTCGAGCAGCAGGATCGGCGCGTCACGCAGGATGGCCCGGGCCAGCGCGACTCGCTGCCGCTGCCCGCCGGACAGCTTCACGCCACGCTCGCCGACCATCGTGCTGAATCCGTCCGGCAGGGCGTCGGCGAACTCGGTCACGTGCGCCGCCTGCGCCGCCCGGTGGATCTCCGCGTCGGTCGCGTTCGGGCGCGCGAACGCGATGTTGTCGCGCAGCGTCCGGTGGAACATCGCAGGGTCCTGCGGCACGTAGGCGATCAGGCTGCGCAGATCCGACTGGCGCAGCTTGCTGATGTCCTGCCCACCGATCAGGATCCGGCCATCGTCGAGGTCCATCATCCGCAGCAGCAGGCGGGTCAGGGTGCTCTTGCCGCCGCCTGATCGGCCGACCAGGCCGAGTTTGGTCCCGCTCGGCACGGTGAGCTCCAGGCCGGTGAACAACGGCGGCCCGCCCGCGTGCGCGAACGTCACGCGCTCGAACCGGACGTCGCTCGCCTTCGGCCGCAACGGCTCGGGCGCGATCGGGTCGACCACGGTCGGCGGTGTCAGCAGCAACTCGGTGAACTGCGCGGCCTCGGTCAGCGAGCTCTCCATCTGGCGGTAGATCTGGTTGAACTCGAACATGATCCGCGTCGCGTTGGAGTAGTAGGTGAATGTCACCACGATCGCCTCGATGCCGTGCTGGCCTGCACCGAGTGAGATCGCGAGCAGCAGGCCGAATGCATTGGTCAGCACGGACATCGGCGCGACCAGCGTGTCGATGCGCAGGTTCTCGTAGTCCCACGACCGCAGCGTTTTCCGTCGCTGGTCGGCGACGCGCGACCGGTGCTCGGCGGCCTCCCGGTCCTCCGCAGCGAACGCGCGGATCGTGTCCATGTTCATCAGGCTGTCGGCCACGTGCCCGGACACCCGCGCGATCGCTTCCTCGCGCTGGTCGACGAGCTTCTGGCGACGGCGGATCAGCGGTGCGATACCGGCGCCGGTGATCGCGATCAGGCCGATGAGCCCGGCGACGAGCAACGGGTCGTAGCGCCACAGCACCACCGAGGCGAATGCCAGCGGCACGACGCTGCTGACGATGTTGAACACCAGATTGTCGGTGAAGTCCTCGAACCGGGAAGCGAAGCTCAGCACCCGCTTGGTCAGCGAACCAGCGAAGTTGTCGTGGAAGAACGCCGCATCCTTCGCCAGCAGCTCGTCCATGCCGATCACGTAGAGGTTCTCGATTCCGTGACCTTCGAGGCGGATCACGCTGTGGAGACCGATCCGCCACACGATCTCGGCGAAAAGCAGCACACCCGCGAATCCGAGCACATAGGGCATCGCCGCGCCGATCCCGGTGAGCCCGTGGCTGGCAAAGCGGCCGACCAGTTGAGCGACAATCAGCGGCGCGACGTAGTAGATGCATGTGTTCCCCAGCGCGGGCAGCAACATCCCGGGCGCCGTGAAGCGCCAGAGCCCGGCCATCTGGCGGCCGTAGTAGCGCAGCGCGAGCAGCACCGCCCCTTTCCGGGCCGGTGAGCCACCACTATGTTCAGGCGTAGTCATTGTTCCCCGTTTCAAGCAACCAGCCTGGCTATGGTGCCTGACGAGGGGGCTCTACAGCGACCGGTTTTTCCGCCGCTATCGGCCGGTCGCGCTTTTGGAAATGGCCGCTACGACATTACGCACCACAACGAGACCTGGTCCCGGCCCTGGTGCGCCACCGCCGGCAGAGTGCCAGTAACTGATCTTCTCGACAGGAACGTGCCGACCACCCGCACCTCCGGCGTCCGCGTCGCGCACGACGCGATGGCGGGACGTCAGCGCTTGAGTGCCTACGGCGTGTAGCTGTAACCCGGCTTGACGGCCTTGCAGCAGGAGCTGCCGACGGGAACTCCGCCGCCCCAGACGAGCACTTTTGACCCGGTCCAGAATTCCTGGGCTTCTTGGCGTCCGGGCACTGGCGCCTTCGGCCCGAGGGACCAGCTTCGGGTGGTGAGGTCCAGGCTGAGCGGGCGGCCACCGGGGACTGCGTCTTCGATCGTGATGACGGAGGCCCCGGTCCAGATGTCCGGACCGGTTCCGTTCCCTTCGAACCCCACGGGTGCATTGGGGAGGCGCATCCAGCTGTTGGTCATGGGATCGTATGCGGCGGCGTCCTTCTGGAGGCCTGCTGAGCCGTCTCCCCCACCAACAACCAGGTACTTGCCGGTCCATACGGCCAGCATCGAGTCGCGAGCTGCTTGCCCGAGGGGTGAGGCTGGCAGCGTCGACCATTTCTTCGTGGCTGGGTCGTAGGCCAAGCCCTCGAGATGACCGTGAGAATCAGAGGAGTATCCCCAGACGATCATCTCTTTGCCGGTCCAGACGGCATCACCGAACAAAGGAGCCTGCGCTGGCGCCACCGCCCCGGTTGTCCACGAGTTCGCCGCCGGGTCGTAGGTCGCAGCCGCCAGCGAGCCGCCACCATGTGCTCCGCCGCCGTTCCCGAAGAAACCCCACGCCACCATGACTTTCCCGGTCCACACGGCATAGCTGCCGCTGCCGGTGAGATTGCCACCGAGAGAGACCGGGATCGGCGCCAGCTTGCGCCAGGTGTTGGTCGCAGGATCATAGGCGGCGCCGTCGGCGGAGGCCCCGGAGGTCCCCGAGCCACCGAAGATGAGCATGTCCTTACCCGTCCATACGGTCACGGGGAGGTCCTGGCCGGTAAGCGGGCCGGCGGCGAGCTTCGTCCAGGTCCGGGTCGCCGGGTCGTAAGCGGCGCCGTCGCCGTACTGAGTATCCCCCGAGTAGCCGCCCCAGACGATCATCTTCTTCCCGGTCCAGACCGCTGCATATTCGCTCCGGGGAGCGATCGGAGCTCTCGGCAGGCGTGCCCAGCCGCCAGAGCCCGGCACGGCCAGCGGTACCGTCGGCCTCGTCGGGCCCGCAACCCTCTCGCCACCGCCGCCGCCGAGGGCAACCGAGGTGGCGATCACCGCGGTGACCGCGGCGGCGGCAAGCAGTGGGCTGCCGATAGTGACAGCGCGCTGCAGGCGCTGCCGCACACGGGCGCTGCGACCAGCCGCAGGCACGCTGATATGCGACGGCGGCTGGTCCGCCCCGGCTTCGAGAGTGAAGAGCGTTCTAAGGTCGTCCTCAAGCATGGCCGGGCACCTCGTCCGAGCAGTCGGTCCGGCCCGCTGGCTGTTTTGTGGCCGGCTGGCGGGTGGTAGCGGACTCTGAGCCGTGCGCCAGAGTGCGCCGGAGGGTGGCAAGCCCTTTGGACGTCTGACTCTTGACCGTGCCAGGAGCACAGCCGAGCGCCTGAGCCGTCTGGGTTACGTCGAGGTCGCAGTAATACCGGAGCACCAGCACGGCGCGCTGGCGCGGCGCGAGGGCCGTCATGGCAGCTTGCAGGTCCAGCAGGGCGTCCAGGTCGGCCGCCGGGGCCTGGATCTGAGGCGGCCGGTCGGTGACGCTTACCCGCCTTGCCCAGCCCGTTCGCCGTCCCCGGACGAACTCCCGGACGAGGATGGCGCGAACATAAGCATCGGTGCTGTCCGCCGCGGCGGCCCGGTACCAGTGCTGGCACAGCTTGGACAGCGCTGCCTGGACGAGGTCGTCGGCGTCGTGCCAGTTCCGGCACAGCAGCAAGGCCAGTCGCCGCAAAGACGGGATGCTGGCAGCCGCGTATTCGGCGAACTCATCGCCGTGCGCCGCAGTCATAACGAGAGTCGGCAGAGGGTGGTCATAACACTGTTTTGAAGCACCCGGCGGCCCGTTCGGTTGCCTTGCCGTCCGGAGCAAGTTGACGGCCACCTCGAGGATAAGCGGCGGCAGCCCCCGCTCAGGCTGTGCCGGGCGTCGCACCCAGGCATTGCCCGGCGCTCGGATCGGCGGGTACCCGCGCAGTTCCGGGTCGGGGGCAGCGCATTGAGTTCCGCCGGCTTCGCCCGGGCCTCACATGGCCTCATGATCATCCGCGACGCGCTCTCAAAACTCGATCTAAGCTGACGCATTTGCTGGCAGGCTTCCGCACGCCACCGGCGGAAGAATGATCCCATGTCCCGTGTCTTCATTACCGGCTCCACCGACGGGCTCGGCCGCGCCGCCGCCGGTGTCCTCATGGGGGAAGGCCACGACGTGGTCCTGCACGCCCGCACCTCGGGGCGGGCGGCGGCGCTGCGCGGCCTCGCCCAGGACGCCGCGGGAGTAGTCATCGGCGACCTGGCCAGCACCGCCGAAACCCGGGACCTCGCCGATCAGGTGAACCGCATCGGCCGGATGGACGCGGTCATCCACAATGCCGGTGTGTACCTCGAGCCGTCCCGCTCCCCGACCGCCGAAGGCCACGCGAAGACCCTCGCGGTGAACACCCTCGCCCCCTACCTGCTCACCGCGCTGATCGACCGCCCGGACCGGCTGATCTACCTCAGCAGCGGACTGCATCACGCAGGTACCGGGCCGCTGGCCGACATCGACTGGACCGGGCGGCGGTGGAACGCTGCCCAGGCCTACGCCGAGAGCAAGCTGGCGGTCACCGCGCTCGCGTTCACCCTCGCGCGCACGTGGCCGGAGGTACGCAGCAACGCCGTGGATCCGGGCTGGGTCCCGACCAAGATGGGCGGCCCCGCCGCCACCGACGACCTGGAGATGGGATACCTCACGCAGACCTGGCTCGCCGTCAGCAACGACGCAGCGGCAGCTGTGAGCGGCGGCTACTGGTACCACCGGCAGCGGGAGCAGCCCGCACCCCGAGCCCGTGACCCGGCTTTCCAGGACCAGCTGATGGACCGCCTGGCCACGCTCACCGGTGTCACGCTCGCCTAGCGCCGCAGCTCCGGCCACGATCTGCGACAGGCGTACCGCTACCAGCGAAACGGCCCGCCGCGGGACACATCCTGACTCGGATCGGGGTGGATGATGGTTATGTCGCGTCAGAGCCGGCGCGCCGGGTGGCGGGTGAGCTGGGAGCAGGGGCAAATCACGATGGATGGTGCGGGATCGCAGGCCTCGCGGCTGCCCCAGCTGCGCGGCCGCGCCATGGTCACCGATGGTGGCATGGAAACCGACCTGATCTTCCATCACGGCGTTGACCTGCCCTGCTTCGCCGCGTTCCCGCTGCTGGAATCCGCGCGCGGGCAGGAACTACTGGCGGGCTATTACCACGGGTACGCCGAGATCGCCCGCCGCGCGGGAGCGGGGCTGATGCTGGAGTCGCCCACCTGGCGGGCAAATCCCGACTGGGGTGGCCGGCTCGGCTACTCCCCGGCGGATCTGGCGCGGGTCAACACCTCCGCGATCACGTGGCTGGCCCAGTTGCGGGCCCGCTATGCGGCTGCCATCGCCGACATCGTGGTGTCCGGCATGGTCGGCCCGCAAGGTGATGGCTACCAGCCCGGCCAGCTGCCCAGCCCGGAACACGCGGCGGCCTACCACCGGCCGCAGATCGACGCCTTCGCTCAGGCGGGCGCCGACATGGTCAGTGCGCTCACCCTGACCAGCACCGGCGAGGCGATCGGCATCGCGCGGGCGGCCCACGCCGCAGGCCTGCCGGTCGCGATCTCGTTCACCGTCGAAACCGATGGCCGCCTTCCGGGCGGCATCCCCCTGGCCCAGGCGATCACCGACGTCGACGATGCCGCCAGGCCGGACTACTTCATGGTCAACTGCGCCCACCCCAGCCACATCGAACCAGCGCTGGCCGAGCCGGGTGGCTGGCGCGAGCGCATCAACGGAGTCCGCTACAACGCCTCGGCCAAGAGTCACGCCGAACTCGACCAGGCCACCGGCCTCGACGACGGCAACCCCCGGCTGCTCGCCGCCGCGCATGCCCGGCTTGCCCCGCTGCTGCCACGGCTGCCGGTCATCGGCGGCTGCTGCGGCACCGACGCCCGCCACGTCGCCGCGCTCTGGAGCGTCAGCCACCAGCCCGGACCCTGAACGCCGGGCACCCCGCCACCGTCCGCCCCGCAAACAAAGGTTCTGCACGTCGGCTCGCTGCCGGTCTCGATCACCTGGCTCCTGCAGTCGTCCGTGCCCTCCCTAATCCGCTGGCCGTTGGCGGTCCCGTGGAGCCGCGCTCACACAGGTGCGGTGGCTGGACAGTGCGGCGGCGGTAGGGCTTTCGCTCGATAGCCGCGAGGACGAGCCGGACAGCGGCGCGGATTATTCGGTCGGTATTCCAGTCCATCGTGGTGAGCGCCGGTGTCAGCAGCGCGGACATCGGGTGATTGTCGTAACCGGAGATCGACACCTGGTCGGGGATGCGCAATCCGAGTTCGCGGGCGGCCGCGTAGGCACCGTAGGCGATGGAATCCGCGAAGCAAAACAGTGCCGTTGGCCGGTCTGTTTTCGACAGCACCTCATGCGCCACCTCGGTTGCCGCCGTGAGCGCGAGTGGCGAGCTACTGATGCTCACGTCGAGACCGAGCCGCTCGGCTTCTGCGGTGACATAGATGTCGGCCGGGCGGTCCGGCGTGCTTGGCTGGGTCGGGGTTAGCACGCCGATCCGCCGATGGCCCAGCTTGTGCAAATGCTCCAACGCAAGTGTGACCCCGGAGCGGTTGTCGAAGACCACCTCGCCAGCGGCCTGCCCGCCGTGCAATGAGTCACCGATCGACACGATGGGCAGGCTTTCTGCTAGCTGTGACCATCTCTCATCCGATGGGTTGAGTGGTTGCACGATGAGACCATCGACCCGCTGGTCACGGAGCTGATCTGCGAGAAGCAGCTGGCGTTCGGGGTCGCCGGCAGCGTCCACCAGGAGGACGTAGTGGTCACGGGCCAGCAGCGCGCTGCCCATGCCGACGCCGAGCAATTGCTGCCACAAATCCTCCAGCGAGCCGAAGAGCAACCCCACTGTCCCGGTCCGCCCGCTCGCTAGGGCGCGGGCGATGCGGTCGACGTTGTAGCCCAGCTCAGCCGCGGCGCGGCGCACCCGTTCCTGTGTCTCCTCGGAGGTCTGGACCCCCCGCAGGGCGTAGGAGACAGCTGCGGGTGACAGCCCCGTAGCCTCTGCCACCTCGCGGATTGTCGCGCGCTTGCGTTGCTGCGGCACGTCTCCAGCCTAGGATCCGCTGGTTCTACCAGCCGGGCGGTCGCGACCGCTCTGCTAGCTCGCCGCGCTATGTCAAGCCTAGTGGCAGCCACCGCGCCCAGCGGCATTCAGGCGGCCGGGCTCTTGACGCGGCAGCTACTGAAGCGGTTCACTGAAGCGTATAAGTGAACCGCTTCAGTGATCAGATCGGTTAGTGCCACACCGACCGTTGGCCTCCATGTGATCCGCCTGGCGGCGGCCTAGCGATCGGCGGGTGGGCACCGTGCATGTCGATATTCACCAGCATGTCTGGCCGGATTTGTTCGTCGAGGAGTTGCGGCGGCGATCACAGCCACCGCGGCTGGATGGCTGGACGCTGCTCACCTGCGGCGAACCGCCCTTCAAGGTGAATCCGGCGGACCACGATGTCGCACGGCGGGCGGCACAAGCGGCCTGCGATGGCGTTGGCCGTGTGGTCATCGGCCCGTCCAGCCCGCTCGGCATCGAGTACTTGGCGCCTGAGGACGCCAAGCCGCTCCTTGACGCTTACCACGACGGGGTCATCGAGCTAGGCGCCCCGTTCGCCGGGTGGGCCGCAGCCTGCCTGACGGCAATCGACGCGGCCAGTCTCGTCAAGCAGCTGGACCGCGGGTTTGTCGGCCTCCAGCTGCCCGCAACCGCAGTCGCTGACGGGCCCGGCTACCGCTGGTGCAGCCCGCTGCTTGACGTGCTCGCCGAGCGGGATCTCCCGCTGTTCATCCACCCCGGGCCTGCGGCGGTAGCGATAGCGGGTGGCCCGGCATGGTGGCCTGCCCTCGTCCCCTATGTTCAGCAACTGCACGCGGCATGGTTCGCGTTCCGCGCTTACGGTCGGCGGGCCTACCCCCGGCTGCGGATCTGCTTCACTGCCCTGGCAGGTCTCGCGCCGTTGCATGGCGAGCGCCTGGCTGCCCGCGGCGGAGCCGACCCACTGGCACGTGGTGCTGTCGATCCGCAGATGTTCCTTGAAACATCCAGCTACGGCAACCGTGCTGTCGACTCCGTCCTTCGCGTGCTCGGCGTCGATGTGCTCGTATTTGGCTCCGATCGGCCGTATGCGCAGCCGCATTCCGGTGTTGGCTTTGGCGATGCAGCCCGCCATGCGATCCGCGTAGCAAACCCGGCGCGGCTGCTTCAGCCGACTGGCTCCCCGCAGCCCGGATCTTACCGTCCACCAGAGAGGAGTGACAGCAATGACCTTCTCCGCGCTCCCCGCCCGGTATCTCGACCAGCGTGAACTGACTGAACTCGTCGAGAACCTGGCTGGCGACCCGGATCTGTGGAGCGATCAGGTCACCCATGCCGACGGCCGGCGGCACTACGCCTCAATCCACCGCGACGAGTACGTAGACATCTGGCTCATTTGCTGGTCCCCCGGAAACGACACGGGCTGGCACGACCACGATGTCTCATCCGGAGCGGTTCGCGTGGTGCGGGGCGCGCTCGTGGAGTCCAATCCCCGCATCGGCGGCGCGCACGCGCAAAGAGTCGTCCCCGACGGCTGCTCGTTCTCCTTCGGGCCTGACCACATTCACCGGCTTACCGGCGAAGCCGAGCAGACGATCTCCGTGCACGCCTACTCGCCCCCCCTGTGGCGGCTCGGCCAGTACACCATCGACGACGGGGGCGTGATGCGCCGCGTTTCGGTCTGCTATGCCGACGAACTCCGCCCGCTCACCTCACCGCCTGCCGTCCAGGTCGCATAGTGCGCTCACGGGCCTTGCAGCAGCGCACCGGGTACGACGTCCGCCGGTTTGCCCCTGCCAGGTTCGCCGACGGCGGCAGGACTGGCGCGCTAGAGGTAGGAGGTGCGGTTTCATGAACGGCTACACCCGGGCGGGCATCGTGGAGCGGCTGAAGAGCGGCACCGTGCTCGGAGCCGAGGGATACGTATTCGAACTGGAACGCCGCGGGTATATCAAGGCGGGCCCTTATGTCCCCGAGGTGGTCCTGGACTTTCCCGATGCGCTGCGGGAACTGCACCGGGAGTTCCTGCGTGCGGGCTCGGATGTGATGGTCGCGCTCACCTACTATGCGCATCGCGAGAAGCTGCGCCACGTAGGCCGCGAGGGCGACCTAGAGGCCATGAACCGGCGCGCCGTGCGGATTGCCCGCGAGGTCGCGCAGGAGGGCGATGCCCTAGTGGCTGGCAACGTCTGCAACACCTGGGCCTACGACCCGGACGATCCACGGACCAAAGACGCTGTCCGCACCATGTATGCCGAACAGCTGGCCTGGGCGGTACAGGAGGGCATCGACTTCGTCATCTCCGAGACCAACGACTACCTTGGCGAAGCACTGATCGCGCTAGAGGTCATTCGCGGGCTGGGCCTGCCGGCGATGGTCACGCTGGCACCGACGCAGCCGGATCGGACACGTGACGGCTACGACTACGTGGAGGCATGCCGGATACTTGCCGCCGAGGGGGCCGACGTCGTGGGCCTGAACTGTGACCGCGGGCCGCAGACGATCATGCCGCTGATAGCGGAGATCCGGGAGGCGGTCGACTGCGCAGTCGCCGCCCAGCCGGTGCCGTACCGCACGAACACGGCCGCCTTGACGATGCAGACCCTACGGTCCGAGACAGGGCAGCGGGCCTTCCCTCTCGCGCTGGAGCCTTTCGGATGCACACGCTTCGAGATGGCGCAATTCGCTCTCCAAGCGCGTGACCTCGGAGTGGACTACGTGGGCATCTGCTGCGGCGCCGGTCCGCACCAGGTACGGGCAATGGCCGAGGCACTGGGCCGCGAGGTCCAGGCCAGTAAATACTCGCCGTCGATGGACCTGCACCCCATGTTCCGGGCAGATGTCTCAACGAAAGACACCACATTCCTCAACGCGTGGAACGCGTGACTGCTGACCATGGCGAGTGTTGATCCGCCCGGGCCGCACCGCCCAGCCCCTGGCTGCTCTGGCCGACTCAGGCCCGGGCACCGCCTATCCCAAGGTGCATCGCCGCCAGCGCCCGTCTCACAAGGGAGACGATGCTGCCCTCAGAGCGTGCAGCCGCGGGAGCCTGGCGGGCAGGCACACCATCGGCGGCACTCCCTGCAGCGACCCGTTCCATGGCCTTGACAGCGTAGAAAACACCCGAACGCGACATCATGCACCTTCCCCCGGGCAGCTCTGCCCCGTGACCGCGCGGCCACCGGAGGCATCCGGCCCACCCCCGCAGGCCACGAGCCCCGCCACCGGCGGCAACCCAAGGAGAAACCTTCTCCCAGGAATACAGAGCAGCTAACCCAGGCCCTGATACCACAGCCCGGAGATCTCAAGGCGGAAGCGCTGCGCCGGATGCCTTCTGGCAATGACCGCCTTGCCAGGGCAGGCACGTCGCCAGCACAGGCGTGCCTGAACGATTAGATGTCCTCAAAGAAATCGATGATCGTCTGTACTGCGGCGGGAGTGATCAGGTGCCCGGTGTCTGGCAGCACGGCGAGCTGGCCAGCGCGCATTGCGCGGTAGGCGGCCGCGCCTTCCTCGACGGTGCAGAACGGGTCTCTGTCGCCGGTCAGGATGAGTGTCGGCGCGGTGATCGTATGCAGGTCGTCGAAGGTGTAGCCGTGCGGCATTGTGATCCGGTCGAAGGTCTGCGCGACGACGGTCTTCCAGTGGCCGGCTCCCTGCGCGCCGTCGTGGTCGGACTTCATCAGCTCGAACATCGGCCGCAGCTCGGCGGCGAGGCTGGCGGCCAGCTCGGGGTCTGCATGGGCCGCGTCGGCGCTGCCGCCGAGCATCTGCCGTGTCATGGCGATGGCGGGTGCTTGTGGATCGGGGTTGAACAGGTCGTAGCCCGCGTGGTTCACGATCGCACGCACTGATCCGGGATTGCGGATGCCGACGAGTGTCGCGGTCTCCGCGCCGTCACTGAAGCCGCAGATTAGCGGCCGGTCCAGGCTGAGCCCGTCGATGAGGGCAGCGATGTCGTCGGCCAGCAGCGTGTAGGAGACCGGGCCGCCGGGATGGACGCTCAGCCCCGATCCTCGTGCGTCTGGCGCGATCACCCGGAAATGTTTCGCCAGCAATCCGATGAACGAGGCGTAGGCAAAGGGGAGGGGTTCCCAGACCGGATTGGTGGAGACCATTGCGTTGTCGAGCAGGAGCAAGGGCTCGCCCGCTCCCGCTTCGATGTAGTGGATGTCTATCCCGTTGGCATGTACGTACCGGCCATCGCGTTGATTTGCTTGCGCCGCCATGATTGCCCTCCAGGCCTGGAACACGAACGCGTGCGCGTCGATCACCTTCATCCCGTAGGGCCGGCGGCGCGCTTGGGTCATGAGGTTCACGGTGGCAGTCCCGCCAACGCCGGAGCATCGGCGAACTCACCTAATCCCTGGCTGATCCTTGGGAAGCGGTCCGCGCCGCGAGGACGGCGGCTTCGGCCCGCCCGCGCAGGCCGAGCTTGGACAGGATGCGTGCCACATGGTGCTCGACCGTCTTGCGGGACAGGAACAAGCGTCCGGCGATCTCGGGGTTGGACAGGCCCTCACCGAGCAGGGCCAGCACCTCGTGCTCACGTTTGGTCAGCCGGCCGGTATTCCTCGGCCCGGTCCTGGCTGCCCTCACGCCGAGTTCCCGTAGCAGCGCGGCGGCAGCGTCCGCGTCACGGGCAGCTCCCAGATCCTCGAACACCGCCAACGCGGCTCGCGCCTCGGCCCCGGCCACCTCACGGTCCGCAAGCCCGAGCACCTGGGCGAGCCGCAGCCGGGTCTGGGCGGCGCGATACGGAATCCCGGCATGAACGAATGCCGCGAGGGCCGTTTCTAGATGTTCGCAGGCAGCATGCGGGTCCGTCGGCGCGAGAGCCTGCCCGAGTAGGCGCTCGCCGTGCGCGATGATGAGGTGGCAGTTGTTGACGGTGCCGAGCGCGACCAAGGCACGGCCCCGCTCGACGGCTGCCTTACTGTCGGCTAGCGCTATCTCTGCCTCGCCGAGCAACTCGGTCACCGCGGCGACGTCGAGCCGGTCCGGGCTCGTCGCGCCGAGCCGCCGGCGCAGCACCGTCGCCGCTACGGATGGCTCGCCTCGTACCAGATGCAATGAGCCGACCGCAGCGGCGGCTTCCTCCCGGCCCTCGATCCCGCGCAGCACCCCGGCCGCCTCTTCGATCCGTCCCTGCGCCAGCCTGAGCTCGGCGAGCGTCCCGGAGGCGAAAGCATGCGGCGCCGCGAACACGCCCCTCGACATTGCGATCGCATCGGCCAGAAGTACCTCCGCAGCGCTCCAGTCACCGTTCTCGAACAGGACCCGGCCGTAATAGGTACGGCATTCCGCGTACAAGAACGGGCACCCGTAGCGGTCAATGAAACCCTGCAGCGCCTGCACCCACTGCGTCGCACGTTCCAGATCGAAGCAGCTGCCGCACACCACCATCGTCATGCAACTCATCTGGGCAACCGTCAGCGGATCGCCGCCCTCACCGCCGATCAGCCCGGCCATCGCCTCGTCCAGCAGCGACAGGCCCTCCTCGGTACGGCCCTGCTGCACCAGGGCCTGCCCAACCGCGTGCAGCGCCATCAGCTCCAGGTCGGAGTTGCCGGTAGCGTGCCCGATCTCAGCCGCTTGGCGCGCCAGCGCCTCACTCTCAACCGGGTCATCAGTGACGTAGGCGGTGGCGCCCAGCAGTTCCCCGCGCAGTTCCGGGACATCGCTGTCGATGATCCGCGCGGCCCGTGCCAGCCAGCCGCGGGCCGCAGCCGTGTTGCCGAGATACCCCTTGTTATAGCCCACCAGCGACAAAGCGGCACCAGCCGCGAACATCGGATCGCCGCGGCGGCGAAAGGCCGCATACGCCTTCTCGCAATTCGCGATCGTGCCCCCGAGATCGCCCAGCCAGAACAGCGCGTTCGCCAAGCCGAACAGAGCCTCAGGCACCTCGGCCACCGCAAGGACAGCGGAAAAGGCATCACGCGCCCCGCGCCAGTCTCCGGCCGCCATGGCCCCGAACCCGGCCTCGACCTGAGTGTCGATGACGCTCGGCTCAGCGCCTGAACCGCTGCTCATCTCAGCATCGTCTCAGATCCGGGAAGGCCCTCAGACGCTCTATCGAGTCAGCCACGGGCAAGTGTCGGCCTTGTCAGCAGGCCCACAGAAATGACTGATCTGGGCTCACTGGCCATACGATCGCGTTGATGAGGCTTGGCGCAAACCGCGGGGCAGTACCGGGGAGGCGGGAGGACCTGGTGGGGGCAGAGTCCCAGCGCCGGCTGGCTGACCCGCCGGCCACCTGGCAGGAGCATTGGTTCGACCACCGCCAGTTGCTCCGGCTCTACCATCACGACGAGCACTGCGCGATCTACGTGGACCCCGGCGTACGCCGGGCCGAGATCCGGTGGCTGCCTCGGTTCATCAATGTGACCTGGCAGTACTCCAAGGCAGCCTACGGCGACGGGTTCGGGCCCGACCCGCGCATCTACTCCATTCACCACGCCGGCCTGCACGGCGGCGGCCACGCGGGCTACTACGTCAGCCCGGTCCACGACCACCACAACGTCAGCGACTGCGGGCTGGACACCTGGCGGGAAGGCAACACCCTTGCTCACGAGCTGCCCGCTCATGAGATCGGGCATTCGGTGGAGAGCGCCAGCAACGGCGCCCACGGCTCACCGGCGTATGAGATCTGGGGCGACAGCAAGTGGGCCGAGTTCTACATCTATGACCTGTACACGGCGCTGGGCATGGACCGCGAGGCCACGGGTGTGTACCGCCGGTTCACCGGCAACACCGACGATTTCCCCCGCCGCGGGACCCACTGGTTCCGCGACTGGTTCTACCCGCTCTGGCGAGACTGTGGGCGGGCGCAGGTCATGAACAGGTTCTTCCGCGAGCTGGCCCGGCACTTCCCGCGCGACTCCGGCGGGACCTACACACGGCGGATGAACTGGGGCGAGTACGTCCACTTCACCAGCGGTGCCGCAGCCGCCGACATGAGCGGCCAGGCTGCCCGCGCCTTCGGCTGGCCCCGCGAGTGGGCCGCCCAACTGGAGCACGCCCGCGCACAGTTCCCCGGCATCAGGTACTGAACCACCAGGCGGTGCTTCCTCGATCCGAGCATTGACGACGAGGCGGACATCACCGGTGTCCGCCTCGTCGTCGCTCCGCTAGCTACCGGACTATGTCGTCGCAGTAGGTGTGCCCCGGGAAGACGCCGTCCGCCGGGCACGTCGCCCTCTGCTTGAACTGGTTTGCCTCGCCGAGCCTCGCGACCGTGCTGGGATAGTTCACGCCGTAGTTGAAGGCGTGTCCATCCCACGAGTACCACGGGTAGATGCAGAACGCGCCGCCGTACTTCGCACAGTGGGTCGGGCCGACGAACGAGTGGCCGAGCACCTCGGCCTTGCCGCCGGTGTCGGAGACCACGGCCCAGTTGCGCGGGTGCGAGCCGTCACCGAAGGTGACGTTGAAGATCCGGAGCGGCTGCTGGCCGTGCCAGTTGGCGTAGTTGAACGAGCCGCAGAAGGTCTGGCCCGGGACGCAGAACCTGCCGGGATTTTGGCCGTAGAGGTCCGAGTGGCCGATCTCGTACACGAAGGCCATCGGTGTGTCCCAGACGCCGCCCCAGTCGAGCGCGTTGCCGATCTCCTGCGTACTGAACGCGGGCGTCAGCGGGCCGTCGCCCGGGCTGTTGAGCACGAGCACACTCGACGTCTGCCCGCTGGTCTCGTCCGTGACCTGCTCCCGGTAGGCCGCGTGCGGCGACGGGGCCCAGATGTGCACGTCGACGATGTCGAGAGCATGCATGACGAATGGGCCCGATCCCGCCGCATCCCTGAGCATGCCGTTGAACGCGGCCGGCTCGATGATCTGGCCCTTCCGCTTCGCGATCGTCCAGACAGGTGAGCACGCCGTGTAAACATCGGCCTCGTGCTTGAGCTGGAAGCCGCCGTCAGAGGTGCACCCCGTCGTGAACGAGTCCGGGTAAAACTGCAGTTCCAGGAACCCCTCGCCGCCGATCTTCTTTGGGTTCGCGTCTTTGACCGTGCCGCCGAACCAGAACGTCGGCCCGACGCTCGACACCGGGAACGAGCCGTCCGCCGGCAGTTGGGCGCGCCACGTGATGTTCTGCGCAGAGCCCGGCGCGGACGAGACGGGATCGAGTTCCGGCTCGTCGTGCCCGGTGCAGCCCGCCGTGTAGTAGTCATGCAAGTTGCTGCCCACGACGTGCGCGAGACAGTGGGTGGCGCTGTACGCACCCGCGCTTCCCGAGGTGACAGTTCCCGGGTTGGCGCTTGTGCCTGCGGCACTGGCAGACGCGCTCAGCCCGAGCACGGCCACCGAGACTGTCGCGACCAAGGCGAACCTCGCTCCAGCCATCTACTCTCCTCCCGTTGGGGATGTTTGCTTATGCCCAGCTTTAGCCGCGTCCACGATCTCACATACCAGGACAAAAAACCCCTCGCGACGTCTCCCAGGAACGCGAGTTCCCGAGGGAGGCCGAACACGATGGCTCCCCAAGTTGGCTCCCTGCACCCGCGTGGCCCTGTATTCCTCCCCCCAGCGCGCGTCAAGGAGTCAGGAAGCGCAAATCGGCCGACTGTTTCCGGCTGGCCCGGCGGGCTAAATGAGTGGTCGGCTGACGTATCTGCTGGCTCTGCGCGACGGCGTCAGCTGCGATGCCGTCGCCAACTTCGGCATCGAGATCCGGGATTGGCCTACCGGTGGCATGCTCAGCCGACCGCGTGCACGGCCACTGTGGTGAGGATGGCGGCAGTCGTGGTGGCAACGGCGGGCCGGGAAAGCAAGAGGCGGGTGGGCCGCAGGCCGTGGAAGGCCGCGCGCAGGCTGATCCGGGCAGCCTGGGCGAGAATCCCGGCCGCTACGGCGACCAGCACCGGTTCCGCGGCTGCCGGGACCGCCAGGACGCCAGCGGCGGCGGCCCCGAGAACCGGGCTGATGCTCATTGCGGCCAGCCAGCCCGCCACGTGGCGGCGTGGTCGGGTACCGAGCAGCGCCCCGGCGGCGATGCCTTCCCCGAATGCGTGCATGGCGAGCGCCACTGCAACTGCGGCCGATCCGGCCAGCGCGATGGCGGAGCCCTCCAGGAAGCGGTGGGCCGCCAGCGCCGCTGCCATGCTCGCGCCGCTGGCACGCTCCTTCTGTTCTTGGCAGGCGCACCCGAAGCGGCCGACGAGGCCCGCGGCGGTGAACGCGGCAACCGCCGTTATCGGCACCAGGCCTGGCCAGATCCCCGCGGCCGGGGCGGCGGACCATGCGTCGGGGAGCAGGTGCAATCCCGCAATGATGAGCAGCGCGCCCGCGGCGGCCGCGAGCCAGATCTCCCGGTGCCCCCGGCGGTGAGCCAGCCATGCCCCGGCCACGGTCGCCGCTGCCATCAGGCCGGCACCGGCCAGCACCGGGCCGGTCAGCCCGGCCCAGGCGGTCGGCTCAATTAGGTGGGTGACTACGTGTCCATGCATCGTCGGCAGCCCAGCGTATCCGGAGGCACCGCGGCCGTTACTCGGTGAAGCAGTAGGAGTCGCTGGAGGCGTCGCCGCCGGTCAGCCGGGTCTGATGGACCCGCAGTCCGCGGAATGCCTCGCCATTGGCGAAAAAGCGCGGGTCGGCCGACATGCCGCCGGCGGTGGTGTCCGCGTCGAGCTTGGCCAGCCAGGCACCCACGCCGCTGGGGTAGAAGACGTCATCCCAGGCCGCGTACAGCGAGTTGGTCACGTAGACACGCTTGCCGTCGCGGCTGAGCTCGACCATCTGCGGCCCACCGCCGAGCGGCTGGCCGGGGGCGGCGGGGTGTGGCTGGCGGGCCACGATGCCGCCGAGGGTGACCGAGCCGGTCTCATGCGGGTGGAATGGGTCGGCCACGTCGTACTGCTTGAGCTTCCCGGTGCCGAAGCAGGACACATACAGCCAACGGTCGTCTACCGACAGGTCGATGTCGGTGATCAGCGGCGGCACGGCGCCAAACGGCTGCAGCGCCGGCGGCAGGGCTGCCGGGTCGGCTGGTTCGGCCGGGATGGTGATGACCTTGCGCGCCGCCCAGCGGCCGCCGTCGCGGTGCCACAGCCATACCGACCCGGACAGGTCCTCGACGTTGATAACGGCACCGGCAAAACCCCAGGCCTGGGCCGGGTCGTGCGCGGGCCGCAGCTCGAGCACCATCTGGTTGGCGTCGCCCAGATCGATGCGCTGGGTGAGGGTCCGCTCGGACATGCTCCAGAAGTTCAAGTGGTGGCCGAACCTGCGGCCAAGCAGGTCTTCGGGGTTAATACCGTTCTCGATCATCGGCGGCGAGCCCCACTCGGAGGTGATTACCGTGTCGTGGCCCAGATGCCACCACACGTCGTAGGCCAGGTACTGGTCGCCCCGGTCCGCCTCCCAGGCGCCAATGACGTCGAAGGTCTCGTGGTCCAGCAGCGCGATTCCGCCCGGCCCGTCGTTGCCGTTCACGCCCCCGATCGCCGACAAGAAGATGCCGTCCGGGCCGCAGTGCAGCGTGTGCGGCCGGGAGTAGCCAGCCTTGGCGGCCAGCTCGTCGGCCTCGATGGTGCGCACCACCCGGGGGTTGAGCGGGTCCGGTTTGGTATCCAGGACATAGGTCCGCGACGAACGCAGCCCCGGCACGATCAGATAACGGCGCTCAAGGTGGCCCGCGTGCCCGGTGTGGCATAGCGCGCTCGAGCACGCATTCCAGCCGAAGTGGTGCAGCTCGTTGCCGGCGGTGGGTAGCTCGCTCCAGCCGACGACCTGGCCGTAGCCGGGCGAGGATGAGTCGGTGTCGAGCACCGCTATCGCGTCTTTCACCTGGCCGGTGGGGTCGAATGCCGCCACATAGGCCAGCCGCTCCTGGGGTGCCGCGATCGCGTCGGCTGGGGTGCGGTAGAACGTGGGGTCCTGTATCTGCGACATCTGTTTCTCCAGTGGGAACGAGTTTGTGTGGACCGCGCTGGTCGAGAGCCTGCTCAGCGTCTGCGTGATGGCGTCCTCTTTGCCGTCTGGTATGAGCAGGATCGCCGCCGGTTTGCCCGGCGGCATCCGTAGCGGGTACGGATTGGGCTACGGACTTTCCGGCATACGGTCAAGTTCCCCGTTGAGGCGCACAAGCTCGCGCTTGCTGCGGCAGCCGAGCTTGGCGCAGGCATGAGCCAGATGCGTTTCGACCGTACGGCTGCCGATGAACAGCTGGCGGCCTATCTCGGCCGCAGTGTGGCCACGCGCCGCCAGCCGGGCGACGTCCAGTTCTCTGGGTGTCAGCGAGGCCGGACCACGGCCCGCCACCGCGGCAAGCCGCCCGCGGTAGCCGAGGCCGGCCAGCCGCTTGGCTACCCGTCCGCGGCGGACGACCGCGCCGCACCGGTCATACCCATCCACCGCCCGGCCGAGCATCTCGATGGCGGCGCCGCGGGACGTCGTTGCGATGCCGGCGACCTCGGCGGCCATCGCGCCGAAGAGCCGATAGCCGAGCCGGTCCAGGGCATCTGCGGCCTCGGTGGCAGGAGCCGCGGCGGCGGCCGTGCTGCCCGTGCCGAGTAGCGCATGAGCGCTGGCGAGTTGTGCCAGGGGTCTGATCATCTCCCCTTCAACTGTGCGGCCGAGCTCCGCGAGCCGCCGCGAGTGTGCGACAGCGGCGTCCACCCGGTCGGCCGCGAGCGCAGCCTCGGTCGCGTCGACGAGGACGACGGCCTCGTACGCTGCGGCATCCATGGCGCGCCACCTACCCGCCGCATGGGCAAGCAGGTCGTGCCCGGTGACCGGATCACCGGTCAGGCTGGCCATGGCACCGGCCGCCCACGGCAGCCAACTGCTCCATCCAGGTACCTCATCCGGACGGTCGTAGGTTGCCGTGGCGAGCGCGAGCAGCCGCGCGGCGGTGTCCGGTTGCCCGCGTTCCGCGGCCGCCCGCGCGGCGAACGCCGCCGCCCAGGCACGACGCACGCTACCGGCCAAGGGCCGGCGCGCGGCGGACTGAGAGATCCACCGGATCACGTCATCGAGCCGGCCTGACAGCCAGTCACACTCGGCAAACAATTCCAGCGTCATCGCGTCGCCGGCCTCTGGCTCATGCATGGCCCGCTCGAAGGCCGTCCTGCCGGCAGCCAACCAGCCGGCCAGCGCAAGGGCCAGCCCCGACATCGTCAGGTTCCATACGTACCGGTAACGCTTGCCCTCCGCCCGGGCGAGGTCCGTGCCACGGCGCAGGTTTCTGTTGGCCTCGCCGAACCGGCCCTGGACGGCGGCGACATGGCCGAGCGCTCCCAGCGACTGGATCAACGCCGTCCGGTCGCCGCGTTTCTCGGCCTGGTCGCGTACGTTCGTGGCGCAGGCGCGGTGGCCGGGCAGGTCGCCGGCACAGTACCGGATCCAGCCCTGCTCGTTGAGCGCAAGCAGGGCCAGGTCAGTCTCCCCCTCGGTTGCGAACAGCTCCTGGGCCCGCTGACACGCCGCTGCTGCATCGGTCGGCTGGCCGGCTCCGATCGCCAGGAAGCTTGCGAGGCGGAACTGGACGATCCCTTCTCGGAGCCGATCGCCGGAGGCGGCGAGTTGCCGCTCGATCCGCCGCATGACGGCGATCGCGGTCGCTGCGCCGTCCTCTACCAGATGGTCGACCACCCATTCCGCCCGCCAGGTCATGGCCTCGAGTACATCGAGCCAGCGTTGATCGTCCGGGCCCAGTACGTCGAGCAGCGCCGTAAGAAGGGGCAGCGTCTCCTGATAGAGGTTGCGTTCCTCGGCCTGCCGGACCGCACGGACCAAGGTGTCTACCGTCTCCGGATCGCCGGAGCCTGCCGAGCGGAGAAAATGCGGCGCGGCCGCACCGAAGTTGCCGACGGTGACGAGCGCACGGCCGACCAGCCGGTGGAAGGCACAACGGCGCGCCCCACCGATGCTCTCGTAGACGGCATCTTGAACCAGCGGATGGGCGATCTCGTAACTCAGCCGGCGGCCTGCCTCGTACTCCACCACAAGCCGCGACTGGGTGAGCCGCTCTAGCGGGACCCCAAGCCGATAGAGCGGCCGAGCGAGTACCCGCGTCAGACCGTCGAGGTCGACTCGGCCGCCGATCACCGCCAGGACCTCCAGCAGCTCCCGGTCTGCTGGGCCGAGGCGTGCCACGAGCAGGGCGACCCGGTCGGCGAGGCTCTCCGGAACCCGGGCCAGGCTCGGCTGAGCGAGATCGGCACCTTCCTCGAGCAGCGCCCGCAGTAGGCCGACGACAAACAGCGGATATCCCCGGGTCCGTTCGGCCAGCCAGCACACCAGCGCTGGGGGCACATCGTCGGTGCCCAGCACTGTGCGGGTCAGCGCCGCCACCGACTCGTCGGTCAGCGCCTGCAGCCCGAGCCTGACGAGGACATCGTCCTGCTCTAGTCCTACCAGCACCGGGTCGGCGACAGGATGGCGACCGAGATCGGCGGTCCTCGCGGCGGCGAGGACGAGCACCGGGCGGTCCGGAAGCCGGCGGGCGAGGTGGTAGAGCGCCTGCCACGACGAAGCGTCGGCGTTGTGGATGTCGTCAAGGACGACGATCACGGGGCTGTCGGCGCTGACGTTGTCGACCAGTTCCGTCAGCGCCCGAAGCAGCCGTTCGGGATCCGGCTCGTGATCCGGTTCCGGCTCCGGCCTGACGGGGGCGCTGCCAAGCGCCCGTCGAGCCGACCGAAGCACCAGTGCGAGGTCGCGCACCGAAGACCCGCACAGCCTGCGTACCTCAGCAGTGGGAGCTGGGCCGAGTAGCCGCTCGAACGCCTCGATCCACAGCGCCAGCGAATATGTCATCCCCAGCTCGAAGGCCCGCGAGCCGACGACGACCGCGGAGTCGCGATGCCGTTCAGCGAGCTCGTTGACCAGACGGGACTTGCCGATTCCCGGCTCGCCAGTCACCAATACGACACGGAACGCACCCGTACGGGCCAAGGCCAGTTGCTCGTCCAGCGCAGCGATCTCGGCGTCCCGTCCAACAAGGGACGGCCGAAGCGGGATGCCGAACAAGTTACGTCGTGTCGGCCGAGTCATATCCGCTTGCCCAACCGTGCGGGCCATCTGGCCTGGCCCTTGTCGGGCACCAACGTGCATTAGAGGTGACGTTAGGGATAGCCAGCAGGTGAGGAGCCGGTATGTGGCCGAGATGGAATCCATATGGAGGCCCGCCTTGGTATCTAGCCCTGCCCAGCTTCCTCGACTGCACCGCTACCTTGCGAACCAGTGCGGGGTTGTCCAGGGGTTGGGAAGCCAGCTTGCTTATGACCGCTCAGGTGTCACCCCTGGCGGCTCCCTTCACCCCTCGGTGCCAGCACGCACACGATGAGCCATGAGAAATTCTAATATTTCTGAATTACCCGACAGTAGTCCTGCGGTGTTGCCGCAGTCAGTACCTGAAAGGCGGTGGAACCCGGGAGAGGTGCTGCGACTCCGGCGGGCCTGGCACCGGCCGTGTCCCGCGCGCTGCACCCGCATCGGAAGCAGTACCGGCGCGGAGCGAACCGCGCAGTTCCAAATGATCAGGAACGACACCGTATATAATAATGACCCGCGCAGCCGAAGTCACCGGCTCCCGGGCGGCCATCCAACAGCGAGGTGGACCATGGGACAGCCAGACAAGCCCGGCCGCGGCCGAGGGGGCCGTGCCGGCGAGGCCAGGCGGGCCCCGCATCAGTTGCCTAGCGGCCGGCACGGGCTATTGCCCAGTTTCGTAGCGGCCAACCAGCGGGAACGCATCCTGTCCGCGGTCGCCCAGGCCGCGGCCGAGCTGGGCTATGCCGAGATGAGCGTGGAAGCGATCACCGCACGGGCCGGGGTCTCGCGGCGCACCTTTTATGAGCATTTCAAAAACAAGGAAGACGCGTTCCTGGCCACCTACGATGCCCTGCTGCACCAGTTGGTCATGCATACCCAGCGCGCCTATCTCAAAGAAACGGCCGTAATGGAGCGGCTGCGCGCCGGTATCGGCGCCTACCTGCAGTTCCTGGCCAACGAGCCCGAGTTCGCGCGCACGTGCATCGTGGAAGTCCTTGCCGTCGGCCCCCGTGCCCTAGCCCGGCGAAACCAGGCGATGCGGCTATTCACCGAGATCATCGAGGACAACATCCGCGAACTCATCCCCGACTTCCCACGGGCCGCGATCACCGCAGAAACCATCGTCGGCGGCATCCACGAAGTCGTGTTCAACCGGATCCTCGCCAACCGCACCGACGAACTCCCTGGCCTGGCCGATGACCTCCTGACCACGATCTTGATGCTCGACCGGGACGCCTACCTGCCCCGGATGACACCTGATCGGCCCAGGCATCCGGCGGTAGCCGCCACACCCGGTGGCCACAACCAGATAAAAGGAACCAGTGGTTCTGGCGGCGGCCAGCCACCGTCAGGGCTGAAGGACACAGACCCGCTGGAGGACCCCCGCGCTGACGGACAGGACTGATGGCCCGGTCAGGTGACAGGCCCCGGCCGATGAATGACTCTCAATGTTCGAGGGGGCATCAGCGCTGCTGATGCCCCCTCGATCTATGCGGCCGTCAGTTACTTGAACCCAAGGCTGTGGCGCATTTCAGCGATGGAGATCCGGCGGGCGGTCTCCTGGCGGCTGGCCGGGGGAACCCCGACGCTGGCCTTGAACGCGCCCAGCAAGACCTTGGGGTTGTTCTGCGGCTGGGGCAGCGCGGAGTCCTCCCCAGCGGAGGTGATGGCGATCTGGAAGGTGCCGCTGAGCGAGAGGCTGTTGACGCCAGACGCTGCGGGCAGGCCGGCCGAGGCGTCGATCGCCTCGTCGACCGCGATGTTGGCCACCCCGCCCGGGCCGCAGCCGGTGACTGCGGGCGCGAAGAAGGTGCTGTCGCTGGCCGTCGCCGACGTAATGTCGAGGACCTCGGTATCTGGGTGCTTGGCCGGATTCGGGTCGGGTATGCCTTCCAGCTGACCGCCTGGGTTAATGGAGATCTGCGGGTTGACCACGATCGGGTTCTGGTCCGTCCCGATGTAGCAGTTGTTGCCCAGCAGCGGGTTGATCAGCTTGAGCTTTATCCGCTGCGTCCAGCTGAGCAGCCCGAAGTTGGTGAGTTGGCCCGCGGACTGGGCCAGCCCATAGACGTCCAGATATTTGCCGCCGAAGTTCTTGGCTTGCACACAGAGATTCTTGACGACGGGGGCAGTGCCAGGGCACCCCAGTGCCGTGAGCAGGCTCTCCGGAATCAAGTCCGGCTTGGTGACCAGCATCGCGGACACCCCTGCGGGCGGCGGCAGGACGGCGGGCGGCGGCGAGAGAACGTCGGCGGTGTTGTCGCCCCCGGGAGCGGAATTCGGCGGCGGGAAGAAGCCGAACTGCACATTCACCGGGCGGACGACTGGCGTGGTGATGTTGCCGATCTTGAGCGTGCCGCTAGACGCGTCCCCGGCGACGCACGCAGCGTAGGAGACCCCTTGGTACATCGGGTCATTGACCGAGGGGCTCTCCGCCATGACAGGGTTGAGCAGCGGGCAGTTGGTGAACAGCGAGTAGATGCCCCCGGGCGGCGGGTAACCGGGCCCTATTTGGCTAGGACCCGCGTGCGGTTTCGGCTGGGCGCCTGCTGTGGACGTTGTCACCGCGGCTACGGTTATCGCCGCCGTGGCAACGGCCGTTGCGCTCCAGAAGAAGGCGCGGCGGAACCGCTGACTGGATCCTTTCATTATTCCTCCTGGTCGTACTTCGCCGATCTCTCGTCTGTTCTCACGTCCAATCTCGGGCCACGCTGCAAAGCTCGCTGGCGTGATAAACGACTCGTCACAGCGGCCTGAGATGAAGTGATCCAGGGCAGCCTTCAGCGGTGCCACATAATGGCGTGCCAGGCTGCGGACTAGGCCAGCTCAATTCCGTCCACTAGCGCTTGGTTGTGCCTCGGACCTCCTTCTTCTCTGTCGTGACAGCATGCCCACGATGGCAATGAGGAACATGCGTGTACCTGGGTTACTCGACAGTAAGGCTGTGGTACAGGCTGAGTCAACGCCTGCAGAGGGTGGAAGTGAGAAGTCGTGCCTGTGAGCGCCGCGCGACCAGGCTACGCAGGCCATGAGGACATTGCCTCGACCGGGCGCCGCGGTAGCACTCGCGGCGCGGCGAACCTTGGTGCCCAGCTCGGCCGCCTCCGCGCGATGGCAACGAAAACGAAGGCATTTACAATGGTCGCAGACGGGGAACCTGCGAGTACGCTCGGTAGCCTTGAGATAGTGCGGTGGCTACGGGGGCCAACAAAAGCCAACCCTAGCCAAGATAGGCGCGCCGATAGTCCCGGACGCCGACCCCAAAAGCCAGCTACTGCACCGCGAGCTCGAACGCCTATGTGCCTTACCCGCCAGCACGGCATCGCGCCAAACGGCGCGTACGCGGCAGCCGTCAGTTTCCCCCTCCGAACCAGGTGGTCAAGGCGTCGCGCAATCCGGTGTCGGTGCCATCTCCCACCCAGGCGACGTACCCGTCGGGGCGGATCGCCACGGCGGCCGGGGCGCTGACTGAGCCCAGGACCGGAAGCTCCCACGGGCCGCCATATTCAGCATCGATCAGCTGGACCTGGTCAGTCCACGGTGCGATGTCGAGGACGCGTGGCTGATCGAGGTTGAGCAGCACCGGCTTGGCACCGTGCAGGAGTTCATAGACGCGGAGCGGGCCATCGGCGGTCGCGATGTCCAGATCGGGCATGCGCCGTCCGAGCAGGGGATGTCCCGGCCCGAGGTCGTAGTGGATGTCGAGACCCGACATCATGCCGGCGATACTCCGACGCGGCTGGTCCATGCGCAGTAGCTCGGTCATGGTGTTGCGCAGGGCCTGGTGACGGTCACCGGGGCTGGTCAGTGCGACTTGAGCCATGGTGTTCTGCAACACTCGGGCGCCGACCGGATGACGTTCCTCGTGGTAGGTGTCCAGCAGGCTCTGGGGTGATGTCTTCTTGACCACCTGGGCCAGCTTCCACCCCAGGTTCACGGCATCCTGGACGCCGGTGTTGAGACCTTGACCGCCGAGCGGGGCATGCACGTGTGCAGCATCGCCTGCCAGAAGGATGCGCCCCTTGCGATACGACGCCGCCTGCCGGGTGTTGTCCGTAAAACGGGAAGCCGAGCTCAGGCTGTGCACGCCGTAGTCCGTCCCGTCGGCGGCGATGAGTGCCTCGCTGACGTCCTGCAGGGTGGGCTCGCTGGTGTGCCCGGCCTGGCGTTCGGTCAGGACGACCCGAATCCGGTCTCCGCTCTCGGCCGGGGCGATCGCACCACCCGGGCGCAGGCCGAACTCCGGCTTCCCGGCCATCTCGACCTCGGCCATGAGCCAGCTCGTCGATGGATCCCACCCGGCGAACTCGATATCGGCCGCCTTTCGGATCACGCTGCGGCCCCCGTCGCACCCGACCAGATAGTCCGCCCGGATCGAGGTGCCGTCGGACAGCGCGACGTCGACGCCGGTGTCGTCCTGGGTGAACCCGGTCACCGCACGTTCGCGCGTGGTCGGCACCCCGAGCTGTTGGGCCCAGGTAGCCAGCAGACGCTCGGTCTGAATCTGCGGGAGGGCGAGCCCGTAGTTGCGGCGGGACGGGAAATCACTGATGTCCAAGCGGATTCGGCCGAATCCCTGGATCTGCATCGCCTTCCCCTCCTCGAGAAACCGATCGGCGATGCCGCGCTGATCGAGCACTTCGAGGGTGCGCGCGTGCAGACCGCCGGCTCGTGCGCGGTCGGGATCCGCAGTGGCGCGCCGTTCAACGATGACGACATCGACCTGGGCCAGGGCCAGCTCAGCCGCCAGCATCATTCCTGTCGGGCCTCCACCGGCGATCACCACCGCATGCTTGGCCATTCGCCACTCCTCGCTTCCGTTGCCTGTGGTTCAGTCTGAGCCCGTGCGCCATCACGGGGTCCTTTGCCGCAAGACCCCCCGTGCGCTCCTATGTTGAGGCGGAAGGGGAAGGCCAGCGATCAGTGTCCCCCCGATGCAGCCGCCTTGCGCGAACGCGGTGAAGATTCGCCGTCGCTGTCGTTACCTGGTCTGCCGCTGACGCATCTCGTCGATGTAGCGGCTGCGCAACGAACTGGCCACGAAGGCGCAGAGGTCGCTCCGTTGCATCGATCATGTGCGATATGGGGCGGATGCGCGCAATCGCGATCGCCGCGAGCAGCTGCGTCCTCGTCGCGGCCTGCTCGTCGACCGAGCACTCGGCGGTCCCCGTACCGGTCCCGGTGTCGTCGTCGAGCAGCAGCGACGCGGTCCAGCGGTACCTCAATGCGGTCAATGGGCTCTGCGATCAGCTGGAGCAGAAGATCAACGCGCTGAACGGCGGCCAGTTCGACATCCCGTTGAAGGACTTTCTCGCCCAGCTCCCCCAGCACACCAAGCTGCGCGACGACTTCGATCGCCAGCTCGCCGCGATCGTCGTGCCCCCGGCTGCGGCCGCCAAGGCGCGGGCACTTGCCGCCTACATTGCATTCGCCAACAAACTCGACGCAGCGCGACTGCGGGCCGCTCGGCAGGGTGCTGCCGCGTATAAGCGCGAGATCGACGCCGAGCAGAAGTCCGCGGCAAGCGACCCGTCCATCGCCGCCCGGGACGCCGCCGGATTCAGCGAATCGTGCAACGCGCGCTGATCCGCGTGGGTCGCTGAGAACATGCGAAGCGACTGAACCCAGCTCGCTGGCACTGCGTATTCACCAGGGTCGGGGACCTGGGTGCGGATGGCGGGCAGGCGGAGCATCTGGCAGCCTGGTCTACGGCGGCGTCGGCTGACTGCTCGGTGAGCCCGTGGCGGGGCTTGCTGGTCATGAACCACAACGGCGTCCTCATCCAGGACATCAGCGACACGACGAGCCACATTCAACGCACGTTACAGAGACCGTCTAACGACCGCAGGGGAGGTTTACGGTTAATGGCTGCCTTCGGTGATCGAGGCTGCCGGCAGTGTGCCGCTCACGGTGGTACCGTGCCCGGGCTGGGAGAGGATGCGCAGACTGCCGCCAACCGCCGCCAGGCGGTCGGTCATGCCTTGAAGGCCGGTGCCATGTGTGACATTCGCGGGTTCGAAACCGGCACCGTCATCGGTGATGCTGAATTCAAGGTGGCTGTCAGGACAGGACATGGCGATGGTGGCCCGGGAGGCCTGCGAGTACTTCGCGACGTTTTGCAGGGCCTCCAGAATGCAGAAATAGACGGCGGCCTCGGCGTCGCGTGGGTACCGCCCGATGCCGTCCGCCTCGATGAGTACTGGCAGCGGCGCCTTGCTCGCCTGCGCTTTCAGTGCCGGCGCCAGCCCCTGGTCGGCCAGCAGCGGAGGGTAGATCCCGCGCGCCAGGGCACGCAAGTCGTTGAGCGCCGCATACAGCCCGCTGCGGAGCTCGCCCGCCATCTGCAGGACGCTATCGGGGTCCCCGGCGTCCTCCTCCAGCAGGCCGAGCTGGATTGTGAGCGCGACGAGTTGCTGCTGGGCGCCGTCGTGCAGATTCCGCTCGATCCGGTGCCGCTCCTCATCTTGTGCTTGCACCAGACGGCGGCGTGAAGCCCGCAGGTCTTCGATCGTGACCTGCAGCTCGGCGGTCAAGCGGACGTTGCGGAGAACCAGGGCAGCCTGTGAGGCCAGGTGTTCAAGCAAATTGTCTTCCACGGCGGACACCGGCTCGTTACTCGGCTTCTCCAGGGTGATCGCGCCGAGTAGCTCGCCGGTGTGCCGCACCGCGATGGCCCGCGTCGAGCCGAGCACAGGCAGCCCGCCATTGTCGGTGACCGGGATAGCGGCGGGCTGAGGCGATCCGTGCGGCCAGGTGGCCCTTGGGCGGAGCTCTGGCCCGATCCGGACCCAGACGTCTACCCGGACCGCGCCGGTGGCGCCGGCCAGCACCGAAGCCATCCGGTCGAGCGCCACGTCGGCGTCAAGCTGGCCCGCCATGTCCTGCGCGAAGTCGGACAGCACCTGATAGGGCGTGGCCCGCTGCCCGTACACGACCCGGTTCGCAAAGAGCTGGGCCCGGCGCCGCAGCGGCTGGAACGACACCGCAATCGCGAGGGCTGCCGCGGCGGTGAGCAGCGGGCCGCCCGCGTAACCGGCCAGCGTCCCGATCCCGACCACGATGCCGACGTAGATCGCCGTGAGCGCCGCCGAGAGCAGGCCGTACCTGATGGCGCGGTTGATGATGACATCGATCTGGTACAGGCCGTGCTTCAGGATCGCCACCGTGATGAGCGCGGGTATCCCGAACAGCGCGATAACCGGCGTCACGGCATCGGCGGCGGTCGTCACGGGGTTTGCACCGGTCCCGGTGGCCGCGATGGCCAGCAGGGCCGCAACCTGGAAGAATGCGGTCGCGGCCACCGCTAGCGTGAGCCACTTGATCTGCTGGCGCACCTCGCGCCCGCCCGACCTGAAGCGGACCACCAGGGACACGATGGCCGCCGCCAGCAGCACGGTGAGAAGCGCCCCCAGGGCATTGATGGTCCCGATCAGGACGGTGGACAGGACGGGCCCCAGTGAACTGACGCCAAGCGGATTGGCAACCATCAGCGAATCGCCGCCGGGAGCCGGCAGCGCCATCATCCTTGGATGCACCACGAAGCCGGCCAGCGCCAGTGCGGTAGCCAGCAGGGCCAGCCCGGAGAACAGCCGCCAGCGCGGCGACGGCAGCGTTCCCGACGGAAACAGCAACAGCATGAAGCCGAGCACGACGAAAAGCGGAACGACGCTCAATTCGGCTAGCAGGCCCACCATTTCCGCCGCTGGCAAGGTCCCGGGGTGGGTGATGCCCAGCACGGCGTAGGCCGAGGCGGACGACGCGATCGCCAGGGCGGTCCCTTCGCCCAGCAGCAGCCAGCCGATCAAATTGCCCGCGCGGCGGACGACCAGCGCTCCGAGCGTGGCGTACAGGACCGCGGCGGGCGCCGCGCTCAGGTTAGAAATCGTGTCCGAGGTCGTGAGGCTGCCCGACGCCATGACCGTCAGCACCGCTCCGGCCAGCGCCAGTGCCGTGACCAGGGCCCACACCGCGGCAGTGACACGTCTGGAGCGAGCCTCCGGTGCGCCGCCGACCGCCCCCCGGCCCATGCCGGCGGACGGTGCCGCGAAGCTCACCTGCGCCACGACCTGTCCCTATAACGGGCGCCGCGACCGGACATAGAGATAGCCCGCTGTGCCCAGGATGAGCAGCCCATCGAGGGCGTGCAGCGCGCCAAAGACCGCGTGACTGTCGGCCAGACCGGCGAGCAGGCTCTGCATCAGTGAAGTCAGCAGAACCAGAACGGCCGAGCCGATGATCGCGCCGGCCCCCGCCCGCGCTATCACCGCAAGCACCAGGACGAGCAGCGCGATGCCGGCCATAGCGAACCCAAGCGCGCGATGGGGCGCGAAGGCCGAATCCCCCGCGGCGGCCAGGCCCTGGTCCTGGAGGCGGAACACGCCCAGGCCAGCCAGGAAGATCTGCGTCACCCCGGCCAGCAGGAAGGCCAGCAATGCCCACTGGTACCCGCGGAAAACGCCGCGGCGCACGGCGACCGGCACCCGCTGGCCTGCCTTCGTGCCGTCAGAGACCGCGTGGTCCGCTCTCATCGTGTGCCTCCTTCACGACGGCTTGCCTACATTACGAACTTTAGGAGCCGTTTGCGCTCTCGTGACACCGTGCTGGCTGCCGGTTTTGGGTGAGACTGCCCGCCTGCTTGGGGGGAGGCTGGCCACCGGGTTGGGGTGAAGCTAGTACCCGGGGGCGGCAGGCACTGTCCCCTGGCTGGGTGGCGCGCTACGATCACCGGCTGATGGCAACCATCAGAGTCGCGCTGGCCGAGGACAATGTGCTGCTCCGGGAGGGCGTCTCCCGCATCGTTTCGGCAAACGAGGACTTCGAGCTGGTCGGGACCGCCGCCGACTTGCCGCAACTGCTCGCGCTGGTGCGTGACCAGCATCCCGACGTGGTAATCACCGATATCCGCATGCCACCCACCGGAACCGATGAGGGTATCCAAGCGGCCTCCTGGCTGCGCGAACACGCCCCCAGCGTGGGTGTGGTGGTGCTG
Organism: uncultured Actinomycetes bacterium; assembly: GCA_963726415.1. Classification (GTDB taxonomy): domain Bacteria; phylum Actinomycetota; class Actinomycetes; order Streptosporangiales; family Streptosporangiaceae; genus DASXKD01. The sequence goes on along the minus strand of CAVSCM010000031.1, from coordinate 11,201 downwards.
AGCCAGTACACCGGCTCGGCGTACGCGATGGCGCTCCTCGAACACGGCTCCGCCGGTCGTGCCTACCTCCTTAAGGAACGGGTGTCCAGCGTCGGCGAACTGGCGCGTGCGATCCGCGCCGTCGCTCAGGGCGGGTCGGTGATCGATCCCACGGTCGTTGATGAGCTGGTGAGGTCGCGGTCACAGCAGCACCAGCCGGGCATAGCGTCGCTGACGCCAAGGGAATCGCAGATCTTGGCCGAGATGGCGCAAGGCAAGAACAACGCCGCCATTGCCGCGGCCGCTGGCGTTTCTGAGCGCGCCGTCGAGAAGCACACCAACTCGATCTTCGCCAAACTCGGGCTCAGTGACGAGAAGGACGTCAACCGCCGGGTGAAGGCTGTCCTGCTGTTCCTCAGCGAGGGCGGGGGAGGCTGACCACACCGCCACCAGGGTGGCAGTACCCTGCTCAGGCCAACGGTCGCGTGCGAAGCTGAAGACATGACCACCCAGCACTCAGTGGTCGTCGTGGATGACCAGGCGCCGTTCCGGCAGGCAGCCAAGGCGGTCTTGCGCCGCCTGAGCGGCTTCGAGTTCGTGGGCGAGGCTTCGAGCGGGCTCGAGGCGATCGAGCTCGTCGATGCACTCCGCCCGGAGCTGGTGCTGATGGATATCAACATGCCGGAGATGGGCGGGATCGAGGCCGCCCGGCGGATGGTGTCCGCGCACCCGGAGGTCGTGGTGTTCCTCTGCTCCACCTACGACGTCAACGACCTGCCGCCCGGCGCCGCCGACAGTGGCGCGAGCGCTTACCTCAACAAGGAGAGGTTTGGGGCGGAACTGCTCCGCAGGCTCTGGGCGGCCCGGGGTACGGGATCGTTCCAGATCGCTTGAGCGACGCCGCCCGCTGGCCCGCCTGGCATGCGATCTTGTAGGCGACGACCGGGGTGTCGCGCCCTTTCACCAGCTGAGAGCCGAGCGCGACGGTATCCACGGGCACGCTCAGTGCCTGGAAAGTCGGTTCGGAAAGCACGGTCTCGCCACTGTCTGCCAGCTGCTGGAGCCGTTGGGCGAGATTGACGGTATCTCCCACCAACGTGTACTCCAGCCGCTCCGCGGATCCCAGCAAGGCTGCGGCGGCCTCACCGGTGGACAGCCCCAGCCCTAGCCCGAACGCGGGCAGGCCATTTTCCTCCCAGCGTGTGTTGATCTCACGCTGGAGACCGTGCATCGCCGACGCCGCGGCCACGGCGCGGTCGGGGTGGTCGGGCTGCGGGAAGGGCGCGCCGAAGACCGCCATCACCGCGTCGCCCACGAACTGCATCACCGTTCCCCCCTCGCTGAGCACGGCCCGGTTCATCGCGGCACGGTGGGTGTTGAGCTGGCCGGCCAACTGGGTCGGGTCGGCGTGCTCGGCGATCGTCGAGTAGGACCTGATGTCGCTCATCAGCACCGTGACCGTTACCCGCTCGGCCTGGCCAATGTCCGGCCGCTCCCGCCGGAGCTTCTCGGCCAGCCCGCCGGGCAGCAGCCGGGACAGCGTCTCGCCCTGCTCTTCCCGGTCCACGATGGCCTGGTGCAGCATCCGCAGCCGCCGCAGTGCGCTCTGGCTGCCGGCGGAAACACCCGCAGCCAGCTTGACGAACACCGCCTGCACCTCTGCATCGACCGCCTCGGGCGGGACGCGCCTGACCGCGGCGATCGCCTTGATGGGCTTGCCCTCCGCGATCATGTTCAGGAGTTTTTCCTCCGCCGGCAGCAGCCCGCCGGGCGAGACGACCGGGCGGACGAGCGCTTCCACGATCGCCGGGTCGAGCGCGGTGCCGCCGGTCGCAACGGCCCGGATCGCATCGGCGAGCTGGTTTCCCGCCGCCACGTGATCCTTCAACAGATAGCCGTACCCGGCCGAGCCCTCGGCCAGCAGCGAGACCGCGTACTCGGGGTCCTCGTACTGTGACAGCACCACAACCCCGGTCCCGGGATGGCGCTTGCGCACCTCTTTGGCCGCGTCGATGCCCTCCCGCTGGAAGGCTGGCGGCATCCGGATATCGGTGACCAGCACCTGCGGTCCGGTGGCGGCCGCGCCGCTGACTACCTCGTCGTAGTCGGCTGCCATTCCGACCACGCGCAGGTCACCGTGGCGCTCGATAAGGGCGCGCACGCCCTCACGCACGATCAGGTTGTCATCGGCAAGGAAGACCTTGATCGTCCCCTGCTCCGCGTCCTGGTGGTCCATCTACCCAGTTGTGGCACATCCGGCCGGTATCCGGCCAGTGAGCAGGCACAAACGCCCATGGTGGTGGGACCACCTGCGGGCGGGGATGCTGGCCGCACCCCGAAGACGCCGGTCACCACCCTGGTGGGGGGGGCCTGGCCATCGCAAGCATGGGGCCATGCGATACGAAAGCAGCGTCATCTCTGTCTCCTGGATTCCGTCAGAGGCTGTCACCGGAAGCGCCCGGGTCGCCTTCGACGCAGGACTTACGCACTACGACGCCCCTCCGCCTGCGCAGGTCGATGACCTCGAGGCACTGCGGGCAGCGGGCAGGTTCCGTTTTGCCAATGTTTTGAAGGCCTGGATCGATCTAGACAGTGCCGGCGAGATCACCGGGTGCGGCTACGGCGGGAGCGGTCTCATCGGCGACACGACCGTCCGGCTGGGGGGCGGGCTGCACCACACCTTCCAGAACGCGTTGCTACCGGACCTGCGGCGCGACCCGGAGCGGGGCGAAGGCTGGGTGCGCTTCGTGCAGACGGTCGGCGGCCGGACCAGCGTGCCCGCGCCGCGGCGGGTGCGGCACCGGCCCTACGTCCAGTGGCAGGCGCCGCTGGTGTGGACCACACTGTCGCTCACCCTGCACGCCGACGGCACGGCCGAGCCCGCGATGATCGGGGCCAGCAAGTTCCCGCGCCATTGGCTCTACGACGCCGGCGGCACGCTTACCCACAAGTCGGGCCTGACCGATTTCAGCGACTGGATGGCTGTGTCCTTCGGCCGCCACACCCCATGGGGAGACCAGGATTCGCAAGCCCTGGTCACCGCGGTGGAGACGGCACTGGAGCACTCGCTGTCGGCGCGGCTAATGCACGGGAGGGCCAAGCCCAGGATCGAGCGGCTGCCCGCTGGACGCGTGCTGGTACGCCAGGGCGAGCCAGGCACGGACATCTACCTGGTCCTTGATGGGGTGATCCGGGTGGAGCGAGACGGCGAGTGGCTGGCCGAGTACGGGCCCGGCGCGCTGCTCGGGGAGCGCGCTCACCTGGAAGGGGGCACCCGCACTTCAACGCTGGTGACCGTCACACCGTCCCGGGTGGCGTCGGTGGAGGCCGGCCAGCTCGACCAGTCATCCTTGGTGGAACTGTCCGGGGGACACCGGCGCGAAGCCGCCGACCGGGGCTGAGGTGCGCATATACCTGTGCGGCGTCCGCGGCTCGACCCCCGCGCCGGGTGCGGAGTTCGTCCGCTATGGCGGCCACACGTCCTGCGTCGCACTCGCCCACGACGGCGCGGCTGGGCCGACGCTCGTCCTGGACGCCGGCACCGGCCTGCGCCGGGTTACCACGCTGCTGGGCAGACAGCCGTTTGGCGGCACCATCCTGCTGACCCACCTGCACTGGGACCACGTGCACGGGCTGCCGTTCTTCGCCGCCGGCGACCGCGACGGCTCCCGCGCCGCGCTCCTGTTGCCTGCCCAGCCGGACAGCATTCCGGCCGCGGACGTGCTGGCCCGGGGAATGTCCCCGCCGCACTTCCCGATCGGGCCACACGGCCTGCGCGGGGACTGGTCGTTCGGCGCCATCGAGCCCGGGCTGCTCAAGGCGGAAGGGTTCACCGTCAAGGCGCTGGAGATCCCCCATAAGGGCGGCCGCACCTTCGGCTACAGGGTCAGCGACGGCCACTCCACCGTCGCCTACCTTCCCGACCATTGCCCGACGGCACTCGGCCCGGGGCCGGACGGCTGGGGCGAGTATCACCAGGCCGCACTGGACCTCGCCGCCGGTGCGGACCTGCTGATCCACGACGCGTTCCTGCTGGCGCCCGAACTCGCCGCGCAGGCTCACTTCGGCCATGCCGCCGCCGAGTACGCCGCAGAACTTGGCCGCCGGGCCGGAGCGCGACAGGTCATGCTGGGCCATCACCGGCCGGACCGCACCGACGACCAGCTCGACCAGGTGGCGAGACATTTCGGGGCCAGGACACCTGACGTCACCGTCGGCGCCGAGGGCAAGATACTAGACCTTTGAGCCGGTATTACCTTGCGCCATATGCCCCGTGGCCGCCGAACACAGCCTCTTCTGCGACGGATGCACCGGCCGGGGACTGAAGGAGCTCCCCGCGATCGCCGCAGCGCCGACCGAGGTGCATCTGTCCCGGGTCTACCGCAAGCTGGGGATCCGGTCCCGGGCCGAACTGGGCAACAGGCTCGCCAGTCGCCGGTGAGGCCGCCAATCGTTGGGGTTTTCCGTTATTGATGGCGGCCGGCCAGGTGAATTACCGTCCCTCGCATACGAGGCACTTTCCCGCCGTTCTCACATTTTCTGGCCATACGCTGCCCGCGGGTGCTCTTGGTCCCAGTAGTGCTGGCCGGATTGCCTACCTGTCTTGGGACAGCGACGGCCTCGGCAGGCACCTGCGTGACCTGGTCGGGCACTCCGGCGGTGAGCCCAGAGTCGTCGGCCAGCACACTCGTCGCCACGGCCGTGTTGTCGCCGTGCGACGCCTGGGCGGTGGGCTTTGCCTCCAGCGGCAATGCGAACCGGACGCTCATCGAGCACTGGGACGGTGCGTCCTGGACGGTCACGGCCAGCCCGAATCCGGGGATCAGCGGCGACCTGCTCAACGGCGTGCACGCCGTCTCCGCTGACGATGTGTGGGCGGTCGGCGCCTACACCGACGGCGCCGGGGACCGGACTCTCATCCTGCACTGGGACGGCAACGCCTGGACCAAGATAGCGAGTCCCAATCCCGGAAGCACCACGAGCCTGAGCGCGATCGACGCGGTATCGGCCAGCGACGTCTGGGCGGTGGGCGACTACACCATCGTCGCTGCGGGCGCGACGGGCCGCGCCGCCGTCGCCGGTACTCACACCCTCGTCGTGCACTGGAACGGCCACACATGGAAGCAGGTCGCCAGCCCTACCCCTGGGGGCGGCGGTGGCCTGACCGGGGTGACCGCGACATCGGCCAGCAATGCCTGGGCGGTCGGCGACTTCACCGCAGCCAACGGCGCGAACGAGAACGTGATCCTGCACTGGAACGGCACCTCCTGGAATCGGCAGGCCAGCCCGGCCCCGGGAATGGCCAACGGCCTCACCGGTGCCGACGCCACGCCAGCGAGCAACGCCTGGGCCGTTGGTTTCTTCAACAACGGCAGCGTGGTCCAGAACCTGACCCTGCACTGGAACGGCACCAAATGGGCGCAGGTACCCAGCCCGGACGTGGGTGGCTCGGCCAACCTGCTGTACGGCGTGGCCGCCGTATCGCCCAGCAACGCCAGGGCGGTCGGCACCTACGGCACTCCGGGCGGGGAGAACACCCTGGTCCTGCGGTGGGACGGTACGCGCTGGGTGCAGGTGCCGAGCCCCACCCCCGGGGGGACGGTGGCCGTCCTCTACGGCATCAGCGCCAGTTCCATCAGCAACTTCTGGGCGGCGGGTTTCTTCCAGGCAGACATGGAGGACGAGGCCCTCACCCTGCACTGCTGCTGACCCCCCACGCCGGACCCGACCGATACCGCACGCCAGACAACGAGAAGAGGACCGATGACACGGCTACGAGAGTCTGCTGGCCGTCTCGCTGCCGCGCTCGCCGCCACGCTGGCGCTGGCGACCACGCTGACCGGATCCGCGCCAGCCGGGGCTGCGGCCACGCCCTGCGAAGCCTGGACCGGCGTGCCGCCGCCCAGCCCGGCGCTACAGCGAACCACCTCCTCGGCGCCGCGGTGCTCTCGCCGTGCGACGCCTGGGCGGTAGGCACCTACGCCAGCGGGGGCGCGTTCAAGACCCTCATCGCGCACTGGAACGGCACTGCCTGGACGCAGATCACCAGCCCCAATCCCGGCCTACCAACGAACTGGAAAGCGTGGCCGCCACCTCGGCCACTAACGCCTGGGCGGTCGGGATCAGCTCCACTCCTGCCGCGGACCAGACGCTGATCCTGCATTGGGACGGCGCCACCTGGACGCAGATGCCGAGCCCGAGCCCGAACAGCAGCAGCGACCTGTTCGGCGTGGCCGCCACCTCGGCGACGAACGCGTGGGCGGTGGGCAGTACTCTCCAGGGCGGCGTGGACCAGACGTTGATCCTGCACTGGAATGGCACCTCCTGGGCGCAGGTGCCTTCCCCCAGCCCTGGCGGCCCGGGAATGAGCAGCGACCTCAGCGGCGTCGTCGCTACCTCGGCGGGCAACGCGTGGGCGGTCGGCAGCTACCGCGTCCCCGTTAACGCCAAGCTCTCGCTGGCCCTGCACTGGAACGGCACCACCTGGACACAGGTGCCCACCCCCAACCCTTCCGGCGCCCTCGACGAACTCTCCGCTGTGGCCGCGTCGTCGGCCAGCAACGTCTGGGCGGTGGGCAGTTACTTCGACGGCACCAACGACGAGACCCTCATCCTGCACTGGGACGGCAGCCAATGGAACCAGGTGCCCAGCCCGAGCCCGGGCAGCCCGGAGAACTCTCTCGAGGAAGTGCGGCCGGTGTTGGTGAATGACGTCTGGGCGGTTGGCGGCTACCTACGGGGCGCCACGAACAAGACCCTGATCCTGCACTGGAACGGCACCTCCTGGCTGCAGGCGCCCAGCCCCAGCCTCGGCACCAATGACGGCCTGTTCGGCGTGGGCACGACATCGCCCGGCAACGTCTGGGCTGTGGGCGGCTACGCTCTTGGCGGCACGTCCCTGGCACTCGCCGTCCACTGCTGCTGATACCTCGCCCCATCCGCCCTGAGGCCCCGCCGCTGCCCACTGTCAGGTCCGAAGATCTGGCGCTGACCTCGACCCGCGGCGTTTCAGTGGCGTTTCAGCGGCGTTCCAGCGCGATCGGCCAGGCTGTAACCGGCCGGAACGTCGGTCCTTCCTGTGCCCGGGGCAGGCGCTTGTCACTCAGTGAGGAGATCCCATGAGCACACCACGCATGCGGGCAGCCTGGCCCGGCGGCATCATCACCGCTGCTGCGATCGCCATGACCCTCGGCGTCCCCGTGATCTGCGGACACACCCACCAAAGAGCCCGGCAGGCAACGGCCATATCCGCCAGTGCCGCGATTATCTGCCCGCCGCCGTCTGGGGATGGGGTGATGTCGAAAAGCGGCGACCCTGGCTGCTGACCGGGCCGCTGGTGCGCGCAGATCGCCCCGATTTAGACGTTCAAATCTCAGTCATGACACGGACACCCACCCGCACCGAACGAACGGCGGGTATTTTGCGCGTCCTCGCCCGTGCATTGGCCACGTGCCGTGATCGCTGGCATCCCCCGGCCGGCGTGTGGCAGGCCGTGCCGGGCGGGCAGCTGGGTGAGGCTGTTATGGAACGTCAGAGGCCGTCGGTAGCGTTTGTGGGTGGGAGAGCGTGGAGGATTTTTCGGTCGCGGTATGGCAGGGCGGCCGGTAAGTTCGTGGCGCTGTGCCGCAGATGTGGCTGGCAGTCTGCACGGGAGGATAGGTGTCACATACCAGCTCAGGACCGGCCATCTTGGTGGAGGGATTGGCCAAGTCGTTCGGGGACGTGCGCGCGCTGCGCGGCATCGACCTCTCCGTTCCGCACGGGACGGTGCTCGGCCTCCTCGGGCCGAACGGCGCGGGCAAGACGACCGCCGTGCGCATTCTGACCACGCTGCTGCTGCCGGACGCCGGACGGGCCGTGGTGGACGGCCACGACGTCGTCCGCGAGGCGGCCGCGGTGCGCCGCTCGATCGGCCTGGCCGGCCAGTCGGCGGCCATTCAGGAGGAGCTCACCGGACGGGAGAACCTCGAGCTCATCGGGCGGCTGTATCACCTGAGACGGGCGGATGCGCGCAGCCGCGCCGCCGAGTTGCTGGAGCAGTTCGACCTGGTGGAGGCTGCTGACCGGTCGGCCAAAGGCTACTCCGGTGGCATGCAACGGCGCCTGGACCTGGCCGCCAGCCTGGTGGGCCACCCCAAGGTGCTGTTCCTTGACGAGCCGACGAGCGGCCTGGACCCTCGGTCGAGGCTGGGAATGTGGGCCATCATCCGTTCGCTGGTCGCCCGGGGCACGACGCTGCTGCTCACCACCCAGTATCTCGACGAGGCCGACGAGCTGGCCGACGAGATCGTGGTGATCGACCACGGCCTGGTCATCGCGGCAGGTACGGCTGAGCAGCTGAAGGACCGCATCGGCGGGGACGTGCTTGAGTTCACCGTGCCGGACCGGGCCCGGCTCAGCGATGCCGCTACGGCGATCGCGAAGATCGGCGAGAGCGAACCCCATGTGGACGAGGAGACCGGTGTGATCAGTGTGGGAGTCGGTGGCCGTGGCTCGGAGGCCCTCATCGAGGCGGTACGCGGCTTGGACGGCGCCGCTGTCGAGACTCGCGGCCTGGCGCTGCGCCGACCGTCACTCGATGACGTGTTTCTCGCCCTGACCGGGCACGCGGCCGAGAAAGACGGCCAGGCAGGCGGGCGCCGCCGGGGCCGCCGGGGAGCGGGCAGCCAGCAAGGCGGCAAGGACACCGCGAGGGCAGGGTCATGAGCGCAGTCGCCGCAGCACCCACCCCGGCGCCGTCGGCGCCCAGTCTGCTGACCCAGGCTCGATGGGCGGTCAGCGACTCTCTCATGATCGCCAAGCGAAACCTGCTGGTCTGGATGCGCGTGCCCGCCTACCTGGTGTTCACCGTGATCCAGCCGGTGATGTTCGTGCTGCTGTTCGTCTACGTCTTCGGCGGCGCGATCCCGGTCAGCACGCCCGGCGGCTACGTCAACTTCCTGATGCCGGGGATCATCGCGCAGACCGCGGCGTTCGCCTCGTTCGCCACGGCCATCGCGCTGGCGCAGGAGCTGAAAAAGGGCGTGATCGACCGGCTGCGGTCAATGCCGATGGCCCGGTCGGCGGTGCTCACCGGCCGGCTTGGCGCCGACACGGTCCGGATGCTGGTGACGATCCTGATCATCGTGGGCGTGGGGTATGCGGTCGGGTTCCGGTTCCTGAATGGCTTCGGCCCGGCCGTGGCCATGGTCGCGCTGGCCACCGTGTTCGGGCTGGCGATCTGCACCATCGCCGCCTTCACCGGACTGGCCATCGGGGACGAGGAGTCGGTGCAGGCGTTCGGGCTCATCTGGCTGTTCCCGCTCACGTTCGTCAGCTCCGCGTTCGTACCGATCTCGACCATGCCCGGCTGGCTGCAGGCGTTCGCCAACCACCAGCCGGTCACCTACGTAGTCAACACGATGCGTGCGCTGGCGCTGGGCGGCCCGATAGCAGCGGACCTGTGGAAGAGCATCGCCTGGCTGGCCGGGATCTTTATCGTGTTCGTGCCCCTCGCCGTCCGCGCCTACCGGCGCGCCAGCTGACCGGTTCCGCTGCCCGGGGTTTCGGCGCTTGTGGCCAGCCAGGCTGCCCGGGCTGCTGGCCACGCCCCCGCTGGGTCCGGCAGGCGGCGACGTTGGTGCAGTTGCCATTTCCCAAGCCGCACACCGCATCCGGCCCTGGCGGCAAGATCTCACCTGCCCAGGTGCGCTCTGTATGTGTCAGGGTGGTGCGTTCTGCTGCTAGGCGGTCACGGGTAGTCGTACAAGCGGAGGCGGGCCGGCGCGGGGTTTGGTGAGACCAGCTCAGCGCCGGGCGGATTCGATGTGGCCGGGGTTGCGGCTGATTCGTTCGAGGGCACGGCTTATATCGGTGGGGGACACGATCCCGGCCAGGTGGCCGTCGGTGAAGACCAGCGCCCGGCTCTCGGAGCACGCGTTCAGGCGGGGCAGCACGTCGGCTACCGGCTCATCCGGGGTGGCCTGGGCGACTTCGGGCAGCGGGCAGGCGACATCGCCCAGGGTGGTCTGGCCGCGCTCGCCCGCGGGCACCTGGTTGATCCGGTGCGTGGTCACCAGGCCTACCGTCTGCCCGCCGGCCACCACCGGGAAGGCCGAGTGACGGTGCCGGGGCAGGTAGTCGGCTTGGAACTGGGCGACCGTGACCGAGGCCGGCACGGTCACCGGGTCGGGGGTCATGATCTGCCGCACTGGCACCATGCGTAGCTGGGATTGGATCACCGCCTGCTGGCTCTCGCTGGTGGCCGCGCTGATCAAGAACCAGCCCAGCAGGGCAAACCACAGCCAGCTGTAGTCACGCCGCACCAAGACCAGATACGCCGCGACCACGACCAGGGCCCACCCGAACACCTGCCCGGACCGCGCGGACCAGACCGCCGCCTTGACCCGGTCCCCGGTGATGCGCCACAGCACCGCCCGCAGCAACCGCCCGCCATCCAGCGGCGCCGCCGGGATCACGTTGAACACCGCCAGCAGCACGTTGATGCCGCCCAGCCAGGCCAGCGCCGCGACCACCACGCCGCGTACCCCGGCCGCGTGCAACAGCCAGGCCACCAGCAAGAACGCCCCGCCCAGCAGGAGGCTCACCAGCGGCCCGACCCCGGCGACACGGACCTCCGCCCCAGGGTCTTTCACCTCACCCCGCAGCCGGGACACCCCGCCCAGCAGCCACAGCGTGATCCCCTCGACCTGCAGCCCGTTACGCTGCGCCACCAGCGAATGGGCCAGCTCATGTGCCAGCAGCGACCCCATATAGGCCACCGCGGTCACCACGGCGGCCGCCACATACTCCGCGACCGGGTGCCGCGGCGCCGAGCGGCGAAACCCCCCGGCTGCCAGCCCGTAAGCCAGCAGCGCCACGATGACCAGCACGCTCCAGTTCACGCCGACCGCGATCCCGCTGATCCGGCCCAGGCTGAAGCTATCTCCCATCACAACTCCCACGCTGCGTGCGGCCCGGCAGGACCGATCACCATTCTCCCGCAACTCACCGCAGCTCCCGTGGCTGACTTCGCCACCCCGCCGCGGCGCGGTAACTTTCGGCCTAACCCGCACAGTCCCCGGCTAGTGCAGTAGACCTTGGCACAGCTCCCAGTCCGGTGGCAGGCCCCTAAGCAGGCCCAGAATGAGTGAGGCGCGCCATCGGAGAACCCGACGATCAGCTCGGCAGCAACCCGGCCGCCCCCACCCCCGCCCCCGTCGCCGGCACCGGCCCGGCGATGG
>CAVSCM010000030.1:0-46061 GCA_963726415.1 uncultured Actinomycetes bacterium | reverse complement strand
TGCCGGTGAAGACGCTGTTCAGGACATCCCATTGGACGCTGATGCTGCTCAGTGCCGCGCCGTTGGAGCAGCGGTTGCCGGTGAACGTGTCGCTGGTGATGTAGACCGGCCGGTTCTGGTACTGCGCGAGTGCGCGGATGGCACCGCCGCCGAGATCCGGGCCGTAGCGGTAGCACTGGTTGCCGGTGAACCGCGAGTTGACCGCCTTGAACTGGCCGCCCTCAGCGTAAATGGCGCCTCCGCCGTCGACGCCGCCGTACCAGCACGGCGGGCTGTTGGCCGTGCAGGTGGCCTGGTGCGTGCCGTTGAACCCGTCCTCGAAGGTGATGTTCTGCACGACGATCTGCGGGTACGGCTGGTTGACGCAATCACTGGTGGACCAGTGGCCGGCGCAGGTGTCGGAGAACAGGATGCGGCGCTTGCCGCCGCCGCTGAGCGTGACCAGGCCGCCGCCATCGAGCACGACAAGGTGCCTGGTCTTGGGAACCCTGGCGGTCGCGGTCATCACGATCGTGACCGGCTTGCTGCCGCAGTCAAACCGGATGATCCCGCCCGCGGCGACGGCCCGGACCACGGCCGCCGACGTGCAGCTGGCCGGCCCGCCGTCACCGATCACCTGGTCCGGATGGCTGGTGTCAACCGCCCTGCCCGCAGGCGGCACCGGGAAATGCCCGTGCGGGTTGCCGAACCCGGGCACGGCACCGGGACGGGCGGCCGTGTGCGATGTGCCCACCGCGGCCCGCAGACGCCCCGCGGTGGCGGGGGCATCGGCAAGGGCCGCCGACCATGACTCGCCCGCCGCAGCCCGCAGATGCCCCGCGGCGCCCTGGGCACCCAGCGCACCCGAAGCCATCGCGGCGGCCAGCCCGCCCGCACCTGCCACAGCCACCAGGAGGATCCCGAAAGGACGTAGCCGCACGGCCGCCATGCTAGGACGACCGTGCTGCCAGATGCGGGCAATCACGGTAAGAAGTCCATGTCCATGACGATCTCGCCCGTGTCCTTTCACTGGACCGGGCGGGTTCGCGTATGGAACTGCCGGGCGCCCCGAATAGTTCGGTCATCGGGGGCAAGTGAGACAGGGCGATGGGCCCGCCCTAGGAGGTTCACCGATGGCTGACCAGACGGGACAGCCCGGCGTCCCGCCGGCCGCGCGCGGCGCGGCCGGCGGCGGGAAGCAGGGGGCAGGCGAGCAGGAGGCAGGCGAACAAGGGGGCGACGGGCAGGAGCACGACGGCCGGCGGGCCAAACTGATCGCGGCGGCCCAGGCCCGGTGGATCTCCACCCTCACCGACCTGGGCGGGCGCAACACCCTGCTGTACTACAAGGACCGCAGGGCCGGGACCCTCGACCTGGCCGGCGCCGACCCGGACTCCCTCGAACGGTTCTGCCGGACCGGGTCGATCCGGCTGACCCGGCTGTTCGGCGACGCCGATTTGCGGGCCGACGCGATCCGCCGGGTCCAGGCGATCTACCGCAAGGCCAGGGAACTGCAGGAGGAGCGCGGCATCCGCGCCGCCTACCTGGCCACCGGGATGGCGCGCTGGGACGAGCTGTTCCTCGAGCCGGCCGCGCCGGTGCTGCTCCGCGGCCTGACCATCACCCCCACCAGGGCCAGGCACGATGACTTCGACCTCGGCCTGGACGAGGAGGCCGAGGTCAACCCGGTGCTGCTGCACAAGCTGGCCACCGCGTTCGGCGCGGCGACCGAGGAACTCGCGGCCGAGCGCGGCGACCGGCTCATCCAGGCCCTCTGCCGTGCCGCGGCGCTGGCTGAGGTCCCCGGGTTCGAGATCCGCCCACGCCAGGTCATCGGCACCTTCACCTACGCCAAGCTGCCCATGGTCCGCGACCTTGAAGCCGCCGCTGACCTGCTCGGCGACAGCGATGTGGTCGCCGCCATCGCCGGCGAATGGCAGGACCTGCGCACCGGGGCCGGCCTGCCGGTCCTCCCGTCCGCCTACGCCGAGCTGGCCGGCCTGGCCGCGGAGGTGGACGGGCAGCTCACCGCGCTGCGCGGCTACATCCGGCTGCCCGCGGACCCTGAGCCGCTGCTCGCCGAGCTCGCGGCCGACCGGGACACCGCCTGGAAACTGCCCAGGCTGTATGAGCTCGGCACCGGGTTCGACGACAGCGGCCTCGGCGCGCTGCTCGACGAACTGGCCCGCAGGCAGGCCACGCCGGAACTGGCCGCGGCCGCGTTCGACCAGGCCTGGTACACCGCGATCCTGGACCGGGTCCGGGTCGCCGACCCGCGCTACGCGGCTCACCGCGGCGGCGCCCTGGACGAGATCGCCAGCGATTTCCGGGTCCGCGACGTGCAGCACCTGTCCGCCAACCGGGCCCGGGTGCGCCGCGCCTGGGCGCAGCAGCTCCGCGAGGCAACCGACCGGCACCCGCTGCAGGCCAGGGTGATCCGCAAGCAGGCCGCGCTGCGCCGGGGGCACCTGCCGCTGCGCCGCCTGGTGGACCAGGCGCACGACGTGCTGTTCGCGCTCAGGCCCTGCTGGGCCGCGTCACCGCTGATCGTCAGCCAGGTGCTGCCCGCCGCCCGGCTGTTCGACGTGGTCATCTTCGACGAGGCGAGCCAGATCATCCCGGCCGACGCCATCCCGTCGATCATGCGCGGCCACCAGATCGTGGTGGCCGGGGACGACAGGCAGCTACCGCCGACCAACTTCTTCCGCCAGATCGGCGACGAGGGCGAGGACGGGGCGGAAGACGAGGACAGCCTGGTCTCGTTCGGCGCGGGCTTCGAGTCCGTGCTCGAGGCACTCCGGCCGCTGCTGCCCACCTGGCCGCTCGCCTGGCACTACCGCAGCAGGGACGAACGGCTCGTGGCGTTCTCCAACACCCACATCTACGGCGGCGCGCTGACCACCTTCCCCGGCGTGCTCCGCGACGACTGCCTGCGCCACGTCGTGGTCGCCCAGGGCCCGGAACCCGGCCAGGAGGTGTCGGTCACGGCCGAGGTGGAGCAGGTGGTCGGGCTGATCCTGGAGCACGCCCGGGTGCGTCCGCACGAATCACTCGGCGTCATCGCGCTCGGCATCAAGCACGCGGATCGTATCGATACGGCTTTGCGCGGTGCGCTGGCAGCACACCCGGGCCTTGAGGGATTCTTCGCCGAGGACCAGCCCGAGCCGTTCTTCGTGAAGAACCTGGAACGGGTGCAGGGCGACGAGCGGGACGCGATCATCCTGTCGATCGGGTACGGCAAGCACCCGGACGGCCGGATGCGCTACCAGTGGGGCCCGCTGCTGCGCGACGGCGGAGAGCGCCGGCTGAACGTGGCCGCCACCCGCGCGAAGCACCGGCTGACCCTGGTCAGCTCGTTCTCCAGCCACGACATCGACCCGGACCGGGTGACCAAGGCGGGTGCCCGGCTGCTGGCCGACTACCTGGAGTACGCAAGCTCGGGCGGGACCGCCGTCAGCGCGTCGGGCTCGGACCAGCTGAACCCGTTCGAGGCCGACGTCCGCGACCGGCTAGCCGAGTTCGGCATCACCGTCGTGCCGCAGTACGGCGTCGGCGGCTACCGCATCGACTTCGCGGCGGCGCACCCGCAGGACCCGGACCGGATGGTGCTGGCGATCGAGGCCGACGGTGCCTCTTACCGGCAGTCGGGCAGTGTCAGGGACCGCGACCGGCTGCGCGGGGAGCACCTGCAGCGGCTCGGCTGGAGCTTCCACCGGCTGTGGTCCACGAACTGGTTCTACGACGCCAAGGCCGAGGTGACCAAGCTGCGGGATGCCTACGACCGCGCGGTGGCCGCCGCCGACGAGGCCGCGCCGCCGCCCCCGCCCGTCCCGGAGCCGTCGCGGCCGGAGGAACCCGCGGCGGCCCCGGGGCAGGAGCTCGACATCAGTGACCGGCCGGGACCGGTGACGCGAAGTTCACCGTGACCCGCCGGAACCCCAGGGAACTGAGCATCCCGGTGAGCATGCCCCGGGTGTTCCGCTCGGCCTCGGCAAGCAGCGGGCTGCGCCTGGCCGCCGTCTGGATCCGCTGCTGGGCGGCGATGTAGACCTGCTGCTGGCTGTTCGGGTTGCCGCCGAAGAAGTTCCCGATCCTGTTCAGCAGGCCCTGCTGCTGCGCGTACACGTAGGACTGCTTCACGTTGAGCACGGCCGGTTCGAGCTGCGCGTGCGGCAGCGTCACAGTGACCGCGGTACGGTTCGACGACATCCGGATCGCGTTGCCCTTGAGGCCGGAGAAGTTGACGAACGCGATGTCCGTGCCCTGCCCGATGAACAGGGTCTCGCTGCCCTGCAGGAAGGACGGGAGCAGCGAGTGCTGTGACAGGTCCACCACGACCTGGAACGAGCCGCTGGCCGCCTCGTAGCGGCTCAGCGCCGTGATCGACTTGAGCAGCACCGGCTGGCTGGTCACCGTGGTCTGCTCGGCAAACGGGTTCCGCAGTCGCGGCAGCAGGTGCACCGCGGACAGCGCGACAGCCAGCACCGCCACGGCCACCAGCGCGGCCGCGACCACGGCGAGCCAGCCCGCTAAACCGGTGGTCTTCCGTATGCGCAACATCGCCGTCTCCTTTGTCGCGGGCCGCGCGGCCCGGGGGCGCGCCCGCTCACTACCCGCGCAGCCGCGAATGATTCCCGCGCTCCGGGGTACCCGGAGATCGTGCTCGGCGTGGGCTGGCACGGTCCCGGCGGGAGGCGACATGGTGAGGTGGTACGGCCGCCGTGAGGGGCGGCGCATGCCCAGGCTCGTGGGCTGCCTGATCTGGATCATCGCCCTGGTCGTCATCCTCATAGTGCTGTCGCTGCTGTTCGGCGGCTTCACCAAGGGCACCAAGGTCAGTGGGGCGGCCCCGCTGGCCCCGCTCGCCGCAGCCCGGCACGCCAGCCTGCCGCCGCGGTAACCGCGACGAGGATCCCGGCGCCGAGGAACACCGGCCGGGGGTCGCCGATGGCCGCCGCCAGCGAGCCCGCGATGACCACCCCCAACGGGTCGGCGGTCAGGAACAGCAGGCGCACGGTGCTGGTTACCCGGCCGAGCAGCTCGCGCGGGACGATGAGCTGCCGGTAGGTCCGGTTGGCCAGGCTGGCCACGGTGATCGCCCACAGGTACGCCAGGTTCGCGGCGCAGAGCGTCACCAGTGAGTGCGTGACGCTTACCGAGCCGATGGCGAGCCCGCTGGCGGCGACCGTCAGCACGACGAGGCGTATCTGCCCGGCTCTGTCCGCCAGCCAGCTCGCGGACAGCGCGCCGGCGACGCCCCCCAGGCCACCCGCGGCGACCACGGCGCCGACCCCGGCCGCGCTCAGCCCCAGGGTGTCCCTGGCGTAGAAGAACATGAGCTTCTCCGTGGCCAGGCACAGGTTCACGATGATCTGCATCACGGTCATGATGACCAGCACCCTGACCGAGAGCAGGTAGCGGATGCCCGCGCGGAAGTCGGCGGTCATGGCTCGCCAGCCGCCGCCGGGCCGCCGGGAGGTATGTGGCACATCCCCCCGCACGGCCAGCAGCGTGACCAGCGACGCGCCGAACGTCACCGCGTCCGCGAGCAGCGCGGCGCCGAGTTCGCCCGCGGCGGCGAGCACCCCCACGACGGCCGGGCCGGCCACTAGCGCCGCCTGGCTGGCCAGCTCCAGCACGGAGTTCGCCCGGATCAGCCGGGGCCCGGGGAACAGGTCCTTCACCACGATGACCAGGGCCGTCTCGAAGAACACCGACGCCGCCCCGGCCGTCAGCGCGATCGTCATGATCACCCAGAGCCGCGCGGCGCCGGTCACCCAGAGCAGGTACAGCCCGGCAAAGGCGACGGCGCGGGCGGCGTCCGTGACGACCAGCACCCGCCAGGCGTCGAGCCGGTCGACCAGGACCCCGGCGGGCAGGCCCACGGCCAGGTAGCCCAGGGTCTCCGAGGCCGCGGACAGCGCCGAGATCAGCGGGCTGCGGGTGAGGCCGAGCACGAGCAGCGGGATGGCCAGGATGGCCAGGCCATCACCGAGCAGCGACACCGCCTGCCCGGACAGGAAGACCCGGGATGGCCAGCTCATCCCCCCACGGCGCCAGCTCACCCCCCTCATGGTGTCGGAGCCTGCGGCGCGCGATGGCGCAGCCGCGGGAATCGTCCCGGCGGCGGCGCCCGCTGGCGCAGCGGGCGGCCTTAGGCGGCCTAGGGCCACCTAAGGCGGCTTAGCGCGCCTGAGGCAAGCTCAGGGCCGGGAATTAGGGCGTACGTCCGATGCCAGCCCCGGGGTCTTACGACGATTCTCAATCGTGCGGGACCGGAAGGCGGAACCGCATCGAGGAGGCCTGAAATGAATTCCTACATCTCGCTGGCCCTGGCCGCGGAGCGGGCCAAGGACATGCAGAGTGACGCCGCCATTGCCCGGTACCAGCGGGAAGCCCGGCGAGCCCGGCGGGCCGCCCGCCGCGCTCGGGTTACCGAGCAGACCGTGCACGGCCAGGCGCCCGACAGCTACGACGACTTCCTGTGCCAGACGGCCCAGTCGGCGATGCGTGAGCCGACCGCCGCCGGGCGTTCGGCGGGGCAGCCAGTCCGGTAGTCAGAGCTAAGACTCGGCGCGGCCAGCCGGCAGCCCGAGGCCCTCGGCGTGAGCGATCGCCGCGGCTTCGGTACGGCTGGCCGCGCCCAGCTTGCCGAGGATGTTCGACACATGCACGCTGGCGGTCTTCGGGGCGATGAACAGCTCCGTCGCGATCTCCCTGTTGCTGCGGCCCGCGGCCAGCAGGCGGAGCACCTCGGACTCGCGGGCGGTGAGCCCATGCAGCACGCTCACCTGGCTGCCGGGCCGCTCCTGGTCCCGGGACAGCCGCCCCCGCCGGCCCAGCGCGGCGAGCGCGGCGAGCAGCGGCCGGGCGCCCAGGCGCTCCGCCGTCTCGATGGCCAGCCGCCATTCCTGCTGCGCCTCGTCGCGCCGGCCGGTCTCGAGCAGCGCCTCGGCGAGCCGCCAGCGCGATCTGGCCGCCTCGTAGACGAACGCGGGGCCGAACGTGGTCACCACCGCGGCCCAGGCCGCTGGGTCGTTGTCACCCCGGGCGCGGAGCAGTTCCGCCTCGGCGCGGGCCAGCCACGCCCGGCCGTCCACCCCCAGCACCGACTTCGGCCTGCGCGGGTTCGCCGCTCCCTGCCGGGCCGCTTCGATCAGCATCTCGGCCGCATCCACGGCCGCGGCCGCGGCCGCCTCGTCACCCACGGCCCTGGCCTGAGCGGCCCGGTCGGCATGGGCGCCCAGCCCCACAGCGGCCACCCGGATCAGCGGCGGCCCGTATCCGCCGAGGTAGTCGATTTCTGACTTGATGCACGCCGTCACCTCGGCCAGGGCGGTGGCGGTGTCACCGTGCCACAGCGCGTGCTCAGCGAGCAGCCCGCGGCCGATGAACGCACTGAAGTTCTCCCCGGGCCAGAACGGCTCCAGCCAGGTGCGCCGGTCGGCCACGGTGGCGTCGCTGCCCCTCGCCACGTCGATGAACAGCGCCATGGCGGAAAGCACGGCCTCGCGCTCCGTGGTGACCCGGACCGGGAACCCGTCCGCGACCTGCTGTGCGTGGTCCCAGTCGCCGTCGTTGAAGTGCGCCAGGTAGTGCAGGTACTGCAGGTCGAGCCCGTACGGGGCGAGCAGCAGCCCGGCCTCCTCCGCGCTCACCAGGCCCTCGTGCGCGGTCGCGCTGGCCTGGTCCAGGTCCCCGCGCTCCAGGTTGATCCGGGCGAGCTGGAATGCCGCGCGCAGGTGCACGCCGAGTACTCCCGCCTCCTGCGCCTGCTGGTGCGCCTCGGTGAACAGTTCGATGGCCTCGGAGATGTGCCCCGAGCGCTCCTCCAACTGGCCGAGCGTCACCAGCGCATCGGCCTCGGGGGACTGCGCCCCGGCGGCCCGTGCCGCATCCCGCGCCGCCAGCGCCCAGGTCCGCGCGGGGGACAGGTCGTCGGCGGTGAGCAGTGTCTGCGCGTAGGTGGCCAGGGACCGGGCGCGCTCCCAGCGCGGTGGCTCTTCGGGCAGCGCATCGATGGCCGCACGGGCCGCGGCCACGGCCGCCGCGTGCTGGTCGATTTCCAGCAGGTAGTAGGCGAGCCGCTCGTTCGCCCTGCTGACCAGCACCGGATCCTCGGCCGTGGTGATGTATTCCAGCATCCGGTGCAGTTGCTGCACCGCACGGTGCAGGTCACCGCTGGCCGCGGCGCTGGTCGCCGACTCGAACGCCAGCCAGCCGCGCTGCATGCCCGCCAGCTTCTCCGGGTCGGTGACCCGGTCCCACAGGGCCAGTGCCTGGTCGAAGTGCCGGTGTGCCTCCGCGGGTGCGGCCAGCCGGTCCGCCTCCTGGCCGGCCCGCACCGACGCGCTGAACGCACCGGGGATGTCGTGGCTGGCCAGGCTGTGGTGGGCCAGTTCGGCCGCGGTCCCCGGCGCCATGGAAAGCCGGACCTCGTCGGAGAGCAGTTCGGCCAGCCGCGCGTGCAGCCGGGTCCGTTCACCGGGCAGCAGGTCCGCGTAGGCGGCCTCGCGCAGCAGCGCATGCCGGAACGCGTAGCCCTCTTCGCCGTCGGGCACGAGCAACTGGTTCGCGACGGCTTCCCTGACCGCCTGCTCGTACTCCGGCTCCTCCAGGCCGCAGGCCTGCCGGACCAGGTCGTCCTCGACCCGCCGGCCCGCCACGGCCGCGGCGTGCACCACCTGCTGGCCCGCGGGGGAGAGCCGCTGCAGCCTGGCGAGCAGCAACTCGGCCAGTCCGGCCGGGAGGTCGGAGCCGCACGTCGAGGCGGCAAGCAGCTCTTCGGCGTAGTAGGTGTTGCCCTCCGCCCGGCGGATGATGACCTCAAGGGCCGCCGCATCCAGCGGGTACTGCGCCAGTGCCGTGAGGTGCTCCGCCATTGCCTCGTCGCGCAGCGGCCCCACCTCGACTGCGGTCACGCTGGGCAGCCGGAGCAACTCGGCCGCCACCGCGCGCAGCGGGTGGCCACGGTGCAGGTCATCGGTCCGGTACGTGGCGATCACCGCCACCCGCTCCCGGTGCAGCACCCGGCTCAGGAACGTGAGCAGGTCCCTGGTCGAACGGTCGGCCCAGTGCATGTCCTCGAGCACGAGCAGCACGGGGGCCTTTCCGGCGAGTTCCGCGAGCATGCCGAGCACGGCACCGAACAACTGCTGCTGCGCCAT
This sequence comes from uncultured Actinomycetes bacterium, assembly GCA_963726415.1. GTDB lineage: Bacteria > Actinomycetota > Actinomycetes > Streptosporangiales > Streptosporangiaceae > DASXKD01. The sequence goes on along the minus strand of CAVSCM010000030.1, from coordinate 36,915 downwards.
GCCGGGTGCCTCGCTGCCCGGCATCTGGGTGGCGCCCCGGTCGGGCAGCAGCAGGCCCAGGACCGGGCGTGCCGCGATCGCGTCCGCCAGGGCCGGGGTGGTGGCGGCCGCGCTGTGCAGCGCATCGGCCAGCGGCAGGTAGGGGACGCTATCGCCGAGTTCCGCGCACCTGCCGGACAGCACCGTGAACCCGCGCGCCGCGGCGACCGTGGCCAGTTCAGCGACCAGCCTGGTCTTGCCCATGCCCGCGTCGCCGCTCACCAGGGCCACCATGGGCTCCTCGGCGGCGGCCTGGTCAAGCACGCGGGTGAGGCGGCCGAACTCGACAGCCCTGCCCACGAGCTTGCTGACCGGGGGTTGCAGCATGACTCAAGTATCCCAGGTGGATACGACGAGATGGGTTCCTGCCTTCCTCGCGGGACGTTACACCTGCACGCCGAGTGTCCCGGGGAGACGGTCGGTGGCCGATGAATCGCGTGATCTCCTCCCGTCCTAGTCCCTGACCAGCACCGAAGCGGGAGATGGGAAGGGCATGCGCCCCGAACGGCGAGAGCGGCGGAGCCCGGCCGGCAGCCCGCACGCGCTGGAGTGACCGGTCGGCGAGCGCAGCCCGGCTACGTCCTGCTAGGTGCTGCGGCCGGCGACGACGTCGCGGATCGCGTCCCGGACCTGGGAGCCGAGTTCGGCGTTGGAGACCGTCGGTGAACAAGTCCAGGGCGACGTCGAGGATCCTTTCGCGCGTGGACGCGCCGGCCTGGTCTCCGCCGGCTGGGTCGCCGCTGGGCTGGCCCGGAGTCGGCCGCCTCCTTCGGGTTCATCGTGTTGTTCCCACTCGCATTCGTGTCCAACGCGATGGTGCCGACCCAGCACATGCCCGGCTGGCTGCAGGCCGTCGCCGACTGGAACCCGGTCAGCGCGGTGACCTCCGCAGCGCGCCAGCTCTGGCAGAACCCGAACCCATCCGCGTCGATCACCGCCTGGCCGATGCAGCACCCCATCGAGGCATCGCTGGCCTGGTCGGTGCTGATCCTCGCCACCGCGGCGCCGCTCGCGTCACGGTATTTCCGGCGCCGGACAACCGAATAACAACCATCAGGCCCGGCCGCTCGCAGCCGCCCGATCCGATCGCGGCCGCGAGCGGCTGTTCGGTTTGAAACAACGACAATCCTCCGGCGTCGGCTGGGGATCGGGCGCGGGGATGGATACGGTCAGCTGTACGGGGCTGGGAGGTGATGATGGCGCAGGAGCCGGTGGGCCCACTGGGCAGTGACGTTGCGGTCACCCACATTCTGGTGGTCGCCGATCCGGCCCGCTCGCGTGATTTCTGGGTGGACGTGCTGGGCGCGGAACTGTACCGCGAGTACGGGGGAACGAGCGTGGTGCTGCGGTTCGGCGGCACGTGGCTGCTGTTGGTCAGCGGGGGCGGGCCGACCGCCGACAAACCCACGGTGGTCTTCGCACCGCCTGCCGATGTGGACCGCGTCAGTCATGCCATGACGCTGCGCGTAGCTGACTGCCAGGCGGTCTATGAGGCACTCCGGTCGCGGGGGGCGACCTTCCTGACCGCGCCGCATGATTGGGGCCCGGAGGTCCGCTGCTTTCTGCGGGACCCAGATGGCCACCTCGTGGAACTCAGCCAGTCAAAGACCACCTGACGGCGGCTATCGGCTGTCCCGCCTGGCCTGGCGGCGGGCACCCATGGCCAGGGTGCCCGCGCGCTGCTTCTCCGTCCTGGGCGAGCGGAGGCTACGAGCGGCAGCAGCCTCGGCGCCGGCGGCGGCGCCCGTCCGGCTCTCGCTGGGCTCTGCGCCCTGCCCACCGGGCCCGCGGCCCGCCTTGGCGGCCCGGGCCGCCGCGAGCCGCTCGGCCCGCAGCTGCGCCGCCGCCTGCCGGGCCAGGACCGCCACCCGGCGGCTCACCCGGCGAGAACGCCTCCTCGAACGCCTCGGCCTTCATCCGCGCCCGCGTGTTCTCCGGCCGCGCCTTGCCGCGCCCGCCCTTGCCGGTCACGGCGGCGCTGGCGCCCCGCCGGTACTGGCTGACGTATTTGTTGCGGGCGCGCCTGATCCGGCCTTCCAGCTCGAGGGCCGCGTCCTCGTCCAGCGCGGCGAGCTGGTCGCGTTCGGTCTCGGCGACCAGCAGCCGCTCGGCGTCATTGAGCACCGCGAGCAACGACGCATTCATCGGTGTTCCTCGATCCCGCCTGTAACACCCCCGCCATGATCAGGTCTTCCCGGACTGCCGGGCGGCCGAACCGGCCGCGTGCCGTTCAGGTGGCCAGGACCTTGGCCTTCTCGCGGTCGAACTCCTCAGCAGTGATGACTCCGCGGTCACGCAGGTCGGCGAGCTTGGCCAGTTGCTCGGCTGGGGTCGCCCCGCTGGCGGCCTCCTGGACATACTCGCGGAACTGCCGGTCCTGCTGGCGGGCATCCTGGGCCGCCCGCTCCTGCATCTTGCCGCCGCGGGCGATCAGGTAGACCAAGACGCCGATCAGCGGGATGAACAACACGAATATGAACCACAGCGCCTTGGCCCATCCCGACAGGTCGTGGCTGCGGAAGATGTCAATGAAGACGTAGATCAGGACCCAGATCCACAGCACCCACAGGAAGACCTCGAGGATCGTCCAGAACGCTCCAAGCAGCGGATAAGAGTAGGAACTGGCGAGGGGCATGGTGTCTCCGTCGGATAGGAACGGTGCCGGTCAGGCACCGTTGTTGGGGGGTAGGCACTGGCCGGACCAGCGGACCCGGCAGGGCAGCACTCGGGAGACTGCGCGGCACCCAGGCGCCGGGCAGCAGCCAACGCCAGCCAGGAACGACGGTCTGTTCACGACCGTGATCGTCACATGCCTGAGGCTCGCGAGCCTCCCCCGGCCAGGGTGATAAACGAGGCCCAGAGGACACCAGATCGTTAGCGAGTCTGTTGATGAGTCGGTCGTCTCCGCCCGGTCGACGGCCCTGGCGACGAGCTTGCCGACCGGGCTTGCCGCATGATTCTGGCATCCCGGGTGGGTACGACTGGCCTGATTTCATGGCGTGACGCCTGTGGTAAACAACACCGCGCACGGAGAGCCCAGGGCGCAGGGGCTACCATCCCCCTGTGCAGGATGCGGACCTGGCGAGCGTGGCCGAGGAGTTGTACGCGCTCTCGCCCGGCGATTTCACCGCCGCCCGCGACGAGCGGGTGGCCCAGGCTCGCACGTCAGGGAACCGCGATCTCGCCCGCGCCATCGGGGCGCTGCGCCGCCCGACGGTGAGCGCGTGGCTGGTCAACCAGCTCGTCCGGGAGGCCGGGGACCAGGTGGGCGAACTGCTGGCGCTGGGCGAGTCGCTGCGCCAGGCGCAGCAGGATCTGGCCGGTGAGCAGGTTAGGGAACTGTCGGTGCAGCGCAGGCGGCTGGTCGCCGCCCTGGTCGCCGAGGCGAAGCGGCTTGCGGAGCGGGACGGCCGGGTGGCCGGACTCCAGGTCGAACGGGAGGTGGAGGCCACCCTGCAGGCGGCCCTGGCCGACGCCGGCGCGGCGGCCGCGGTGCGCGCGGGCTGCCTGGCCAGCCCGCTGTCCTATGCCGGGCTTGGCATCGGGGACGAGGCCGGCGCGGTGTCCTGGCAGCGAGCACCGGCCAGGGAGAAGTCACCAGCCGGGGACAAGGCGAAGAGGGCACCGGCCGAGGGGAAGGCGCCCGCGCGGGAGCGGTCCAGCGGCCGGCGTCCGGGGAGACGCCGGAAGAACGGGCCGCCCGGCTGGCCGCCGAAGAGCGGACCGCAAGGCCAGGCAGGCCGCGGCCGAGGCGGAGCGCCGGGCGGCCAAGATCGCGGAGGCGGAGCAGGCCGTGCACCGCGCGGCCGACGCCGTTGCGGTTGCGGAGGCCGACCTGACCGGCGCCGAGGCGAAGTTCACCAGCGCCCGGGCCGCTCAGGAGTCGGCCAGGCAGCAGGTCGAGCGGGTCGACAAGGAACTCAGCCTGGCCATCGCGGCGGAAAGCGAGGCCAACCGCGCCGCCCGCGACGCCCAGCGGGGCAAGGAGGCGGCGGTGCGGGCTGCGGACGAGGCCCGGCGGCGGCTCGCCCGGGCGCAGGCGGCCGCCGACCGCCTCGGCTAGCTGCCTGACAGTCGCCCCGCCGCATCGGCCCGCCCAGCCCCGCCGGTCGTTCCGGCCAAATCCGCCACCACCAACTGGCCGGATTGACCGTCTTAGTTAACGCCGGGCTGATCTTTCGGTCTGGCAGCAGGGAACATTCAGGTTAATCACGGTATCCGGGGCTAGACCGAGACAAACCCGGCAAAGAGAGACAGGTGGCATGCGAATGAACGAATGGGCCCGGGCCCGCAGCCCGCGAGGCTGGCTCACGGTGGTCGGTGTGGCGGCATTGGTGCTCGGGCTGGCGGCGGCCGTGAACGCGCCCGCCCGCGCCGGGGTCCGCGCGAGCCGCGCGCGCGAGGCAGTCCGGTTGACCCCCCGCGGCGAGCCAGGCCCGCCGGGGTTCTGGTACGGCACCGACAGTTTCCCGGCGACGGTCAGCGGTTCCGCGCCGTACGCCGAGCCGCAGATCGGCGGGAAGTACGGCGGCTACATCGGCATGACGGGGAACTGGGCGACGTGGCAGCACTGCGGTGACAAGGTCGCCTGGTCCGACACCAACGCCGCGGACGCGGACACCAACTTCACCACCTACCATCTGGGCATCGGCACCGGCGTCTACTGGTTCATGGGCGGCCCTGGCGTCGATCCGCACTACGACGGCACCACGGCCGAGGCGTACGACTGGGGCCAGCAACAGGCGATCCGCACGCTCTCCGACGTCGCCAAGCTCACCGTGACCTACCCGGTGATCTTCGCCGACGTGGAGATACCGGGTAACGCGCCCGGCATCAGCCCGGCCCCGGACAACGGCTGGGACTCGGTCTACACCTCACCGTGCAGCGGCAAGGTCAGCAAGAACGGCATCGCGGCGAGCGTGGACCGGGCCGATTTCAACGGGTTCTTCGACGAAATCGCGCACAACTCCAACTTCACGCCGGGCGTTTACTCCTCGGCGCCGATATGGACCAGCATCTTCGGCACCGGCGGGTTCTCCCACATCAGGCACACCTTCGAGTGGACCTACCTCGGCGACACCAGCAGCCTGAAGCACACCCCCGACGGCTGGTGCCTGCGGAGCACCACCACCTGCGCGCAGTTCTTCGGCGGCGTGACCAGTTCCGACAGCAACGCCGTGATGTGGCAGTGGTCTGGAGGCGGCGGCACCTTCAACGGGTTCGGTGACTTCGACCAGATCGACGCCAACCGCACCCCGGCTTAAGGGCGCCCGGTGGTCACCGGCGTGCTCGGCACGCCTGTGACCTGGCCGGGCGGCCTGGCCAGCCGGCTGGGCCACCACATCCGGTCACCGATGTCCAGGTTGAGCGCGGTGACAACCACCGACCTGACGATGATGGTGTCGAGCAGCACGCCGATCGCGACGCAGAAGCCGATCTCCGTCAGGATCACCAGAGGCAGGGTGCCCAGCGTGGCGAACGTGCCCGCGAGCACCAGGCCGGCCGAGGTGATCACCCCGCCGGTCGCCGCCAGCCCGGTGAGCGCGCCCTGGCGGGTGCCCGACCGCTTGGCCTCCTCCCGCACCCTGGTCATCAGGAAGATGTTGTAGTCGATGCCCAGCGCGACCAGGAACACGAATGCGAACAGCGGCATCGACACGTCCGCGCCCGCGAACGAGAACAGCGAGCGGAACGCCAGCGCGGACAGGCCGAGCGCGGTCGTAAAGGACAGCACCACGGTGCCGATCAGCACCAGCGGTGCCACGATCGCGCGCAGCAGCAGCGCGAGGATGACGAGCACCACGAGCAGCACCAGCGGGATGATCAGGTTCCGGTCGCGGGTCGCATAATGCTCCACGTCCATGGTGACCGCAGTGCCGCCGCCAACCTTGGCGTCGGCACCGGGCACCGCGTGTACCGCGGCCCGGACTTTGTCGACCGTCGCGTACGCCGCCGGGCTGTCCGGCTTGCTTGTCAGCGTGCCCTGCAGAAAGACCAGGCCGTCCTTGACGGCCGGGCGGCTCACCGCCTGGACACCGCCCGCGTCCCGCAGGGCGCTCGCCAGTTGCGGTGCAGCCGCGGCCTTGCCGATCACGGCAACCGGCTCACCCGCCCCGGCCGGGAAGTGCTGGGCGAGCACCGTCTCGGCGGTGACCGACTCCGGATGCCCGCGGAACGACTGTGCCGTGGTCAGCGTGCCCACCCTGAAGCCGATCAGGCCCAGCGAGGCAACGGCGAGCAGGACGGCGGTGACCGCCCAGACGGCCCGCGGGCGGTGCGAGATGAGCCGCCCGACGCGGGCCCAGAAGCCGCGAGTGGTGGGCTCGCCGGTGCCGTACTTCGGCCGCACCGGCCAGAAGATCCACCGGCCGACGATCACCAGAAGCGCCGGCAGCAGCGTGATCATGGCGAGCAGGCCCACCGCGATGCCGATCGCGGCCACCGGGCCGAGCCCGGAGATGTCCGCCGACTCGGCGACCAGCAGGCAGAGCATCCCGGCGATGACCGTGGCGGCGCTGGCGATGATGGCGGGCCCGGCCCGGCGCAGCGCCACGGCCATGGCCTCGTGCCGGTCTGTGTGCTTACGCAATTCCTCCCGGTAGCGCGCGACAAGCAGCAACGCGTAGTCCGTGCTCGCGCCGAGCACCAGCACGACCAGGATGCCGCCGCTCTGCCCGTTCACCGTCAGGCCGTGCTTGGTCAGCAGGTAGATGACGGCCTCGGCGACGGTGAGCGCGACACCTGCCGAGACGATCGGGAGGATCCACAGCACCGGGCTGCGGTAGGTCAGCAGCAGCAGAATGATGACCACGGCCAGCGTGGAGTACAGCAGCGTGCTATCTATGCCCTTGAAGATCTTGACCTGGTCCGCGGCGCTGGCGGCCGGGCCGGCGATGTGCGCGCTCAGCCCCGGGTCGCCGCGGGCGGCGGTCGTCTGCAGGCCGGTGACGAAGCCGCCGATGTCGGCGTTGTAGCCGAGGTCGGCCCCGACGATCGTCTCCATGGCCTTGTGGTCGGCCGAGGGGATCGGGCCGGTGACCCGGCCGTGCACGGCGGGCAGCGCGGCGAAGCTTCGCGCGTCCGCGGCGGCCTTGCGCAGGTCGGCGGGGGTGAGCCCGGACGGGCGGACGTAGACGACCACGGCCGGGTTGTTGTTCTTGGAGACGAACTTGTCCTGCAGGTTCAGTTCCTGGGTGGACTCGGCGCTGGCCGGCAGGTAGGCGGAGGCGTCGTTCTTCTCGGCGCCCATGAGCTTGGATGACAGTGGCCCGGTCACGGCGATGACGAGAATCCAGAACACAAGTACCAGGTACTTGGTGCGCCGGCCGCAGGGCCATGCGGCGATCCGGGCTGCCCTGCCCGGCGCCTTGGTTGCTGAATCTTGGGCGGGTGCTGCGTCTCGGGCGGCCACGCGATCCTCCCCGTGGTGGTCTAGCGGCGAGATGAATAGTCAGCGTTCCGAGAACATACGATGTATCGCGTTATGCAGCGCTGTCAAGTTATATCTCGATGGGGTCGGCTCCCGTGGCGGCGCCCGCTCCCCGGCGGGTCCGCTCCCCGTGCGGCGCCCATCGTGTGCCGCGTGGGAGCATGTGCGGATGCGCGCGCTGAGAACTCCCGATGACCGCTTCGCCGGCCTGCCCGGGTTTCCCTGGGCGCCGCGGTACGCCGACATCGGCGGGCTGCGGATGGCCTACGTCGAAGACGGCCCGGCCGACGGCGAGCCGGTACTGCTGCTGCATGGCGAGCCGAGCTGGTCGTTCCTGTACCGGCAGGTGATGCGGGTTCTTGTCGATGCCGGGCTGCGGGTGATCGCTCCCGACATGATCGGCTTCGGCCGGTCGGACAAGCCAGCGGAGATGAGCGACCACTCCTACGCCCGGCACGTCGAGTGGATGCGCGCGCTTGCCTTCGACGCCCTCGGCCTGTCCGGCGTCACCCTCGTTGGCCAGGACTGGGGCGGGCTGCTCGGGCTCCGCCTGGTGGCCGAGCACCCGGACCGGTTCGCCCGGGTGGTCGCGGCGAACACCGGGCTGCCCACCGGCGACCAGGCAATGCCCGAGGTGTGGCTGCGGTTCCGTGACGTCGTGGCGGCCGCACCGGAACTGGGCATTTCCCGGCTGGTGCAGGCCGGAAGCCGGACTGTGCTGCCCGCCGAGGTGCTCGCCGCCTATGAGGCCCCCTTCCCCGATGAGAGCTACAAGGCCGGCCCGCGGGCGATGCCCACGCTGGTCCCGACGGCCCCCGACGACCCGGCGTCGGCGGCCAACCGCGCGGCCTGGCAAAAGCTCGCCGCCTGGGACAAGCCATTCCTCGTCGCGTTCAGCGACTCCGACCCGATCACCGGGGCCATGGCGCCCATATTGAAGCGGACCGTGCCGGGCGCGGCCGGCCTGGATCATCCCGTGATCGAGGGTGCGGGCCACTTCCTGCAGGAGGACGCCGGCGAGCGGCTCGGCACCGTGATCGCCGATTTCGTCCGCGGCACCTGACCCCTGATCCACGGCCGGGCCGTGCCCCTTGGCCGCGCGCCAGCGCCGCGCGTGACCACGATCACGCCTGCCCCGATGTTTGCGGCAAACCGGGCGGGTATGGCAGCCATTGGCGGGCGAGGCGCCCGCGCGGATGGGGTGACCCAGATGTGGCTAGATGTTGTCATCGTGGCCCTTTTTGTCGTTGGCATCTACTCTTTCGCCGTGCTGTGCGGCTGGCAGACTCGCCTGATCAGCCGGCGGACGAACCGCCGGGCCGAGGACATGTACGACGAGTACGCCGACTCCCCGCATAGACAGCGGCGGCCCGCCAAGCAGCACGACGGGACCTGGCAGGACCAGTCCCCCTCACCCCGGTAGCGGAGCCTCCGCCCAGAGGTACAGGCGCGGCGAGGGGTACTCGCCGGGGTACGGAGCGCGTTCGTGCCGCTCCCGGATCGCCAGGCCGGCCGACGCCGCCATTGCCGCGATTTCATCCAGCGTGACGAGGGTCGCGCGAACCTGGACCGGAAGGCCGAACGCGGCATCGGAGCCGGTCTCCCCTGCGCCGCCGTGCATGGCGGCCAGCAGCGCACCGCCGGGGGCCAGTACCCGGCGGAACTCCCCCAGGGCCACCGGGATGCGCGGCCTGGGCAGGTGGATGATCGAGTAGAACGCCACGATGCCGGCCAGGGACGCCGCGCCGACCGGCAGGTCGCACATGTCCGCCACCCGGAACGTCAGCCCCGGCTGGCGCCGCCGCGCCACCGCTACCGAGCCGGGGGAGATGTCCGCCCCGGACGCGGCGACGCCCCGGTCGGCCAGGTACCTGGTCAGGTGGCCGGCCGCGCCGCAGCCCACGTCCCACACCTCGCCACGCCCGGCAAGCTCCGCCGCGTAGCGGTCCAGCAGGTCGCGGTCGAACGGCTTGCCGGCGAGCTCGGCGGCGAAGGTGGCCGCGTAGTGCTCGGCCGCCACGTTATAGGTGTGCGCGATGTCCGGCCAGGGCGTGCTCATGAGGGTGCCCGCGCGCCGAAGAACGTGAACCGGACCCGGCCGTAGGACCGCTCGTCGGCGAGTTCCAGGTGCGCCAGGTCAAGCGGAACCCTCTCCGATGGGTCGTGCTGCGCCACGACCATCGCGCCGTCGGCCAGCCAGCCGGGCTCGCGGTCGAGCAGTGCGACGGCACGCGGCCACAGGCCGTGCCATTGCGGCGGGGCCACGAAGATGACGTCAAAGGGGGCGGGCGGTTCCCGCAGGTAGCCGAATACGTCCCGGCCGACCACCTCGGCCCGTGCCGCCAGGCCGGTGACTTCAAGGTTGTGCCGGATGCCCGCCAGGGCGGGCCCGGATCGTTCGACGAACGTGGCGCGGGCCGCGCCCCGGCTGAGCGCCTCGATGCCGACGCTGCCCGTGCCCGCGAACAGGTCGAGGAAGCGCCGGCCGCCGATCCGCGGCGTGAGGATGTTGAACAGGCTCTCCTTGGCCCGGTCGGTGATCGGCCGGGTGGCGGAGGTGCGCGGCGGCCGCAGGATCCGGCCCTTGGCGCTGCCCGCGATCACCCTCACCGGGCAATCATCCCCTGGCGGGGCTCACAGTTGCCCGCCGTAGAAGCCGTGCCGGGCAAGCGGTTCCACCAACTTGGCCTCCTCGTAGGCCAGGTGGGAGAGCAGGACGTCGGACAGGATGTCGGCCGCTTCCTGCAGCCCGTCGAACCCTTCGGCGCTGCGCAGGTGCTCGACCAGTGCGGCGTCCACGTCCTCGAGCACCTGGTGGATGGTCTTGTGCTCGTCGGCGAGCCGGTCGAGCACCGGCGCTAGGCCCGGTTCGGCCGCCCGCAGGTGCGGGAACACCGCCTGGTCTTCGAGGGTGTGGTGCCCGGTCACGATCCGGCAGTACGAGGCGCAGTACGCGCCCAGCGTCCAGCTGTTCTGCCGCAGCGTCATCTGGTTGATCGCCGAGCGTACCCGCGCGGCGCTGGCCGCGTCCTTGACCTGGCCGATGAGGTCGCGGATCTGGCTGAGCTCGGACCGCAGGTGGTCGTGTATCTCGATGAGGTGCCGGGCGACCGCCCGGCCGTGCGGCGAGTAGGCCGCGTCCGGCGGCGGCTGCGGGCCGGCCGGGCGGGCGGACTCGTCCCAGAGCCGGGCCGTGCTGAGCCGTTCGCCGCTGTCCGGGGTCGGTGTCACACCCAGCGCGTCATGCGCGGTCATCCCACCTCCGGCAGCCCACCCTGGTTGAGAGGTCAACTATATGCCGGCTGCGGAAATGGACGGGACCGCCCCCGCCGATCATCGGGGGAGCACGTGCGGGTTGAGTATCCCGTCCGGGTCGAACGCCGTTCTGATCCGGGTGAAGAGTGCGCGCTCGGCCTCGGACCGGACCAGCGGCAGCCAGCGGGCCTTCAGCGCGCCAATGCCGTGCTCGGCCGAGATCGACCCGCCGAGCGAGGCTACGAGGCCAAACACCGCGTCCTCGTGCCGCCCGTCCGCCTCGGCCTCGGGCACCACGTTGACGTGCAGGTTCCCGTCCGCGACGTGCCCGTAGATGATCACCGTCGCGCCCGGGTCCGCCGACCGGACCACCGTGCCGACCTCGCTCGCCAGCCTGGCCCACTGCGCCGCCGGCACCGACACGTCCAGCTTCAGCGGCACACCGAGGAACCCGGCCGCCTCCGGGTGGCGCTCCCGGTACGCCCACAGCCTGGCCCGGTCCGCCGCCGTCGTGCCCACCGCCACCGGGTGATCACCCGCCACCCCGGCCAGGTCCTCGTCCGCTCCCGGCCCGGCCGCCTCTAGTAGCAGGAACGCGGGAACCGGATCCCGCAGCGGCGGCGCAAGCCCGGCGTGCTCGGCCAGCACGTCCAGTCCGGCTCGGGTGAAGAACTCCGCCGACAGCAGGCCGCGTACGGTGCGCAGCGCCTCCCTGGCCAGCGCGTGCACCTCGCCGGGCCCGTCCAGCCCGATGATCACGGTGACCGGGTCGGCCGCCCGGGGGACGAGCTGGATCCGGACCGCGGTGACCACGGCGAGCGTCCCTTCCGAGCCGGCCAGCAGGCCCGGGTAGTCGTACCCGGTGTTGTCCTTGACCAGCCCGGCCAGGTGCGACACCACGGTGCCGTCGGCGAGCACCGCCTCCACGCCGCGCACCTGGGCCCGCATCGACCCGTAGCGCAGCACCCGCAGCCCGCCCGCGTTGGTCGCTACGGCCCCGCCCACAGTGGCGCTCTTCCTGCTGGCGATAACCACGCCGAGGTCGAGCCCCGGATCCGCGTCCGCGACCCGCTGCAGTGACACCCCGGCACCGGCCGTGACCTGAGCCGCGTCGATGCCCACCGGGCCCAGCCGGTCCAGCCGGGCCAGGCTGAGCACCACCTCGCCGTGCCGCGGCACACCGCCACCCACCAGGCCGGTGTTGCCGCCCTGCGGGACCACCGCCACACCAGACTCCCGGCACAGCGCCAGCACCGCGGCCACCTGACCGGTATCCGCCGGGCGCAGCACCGCCGGGGCATGCCCGCGGAACCGGCCGGTCCAGTCCACCGTGTACCCGGCGGTGGCATCCCCGGTCAGCACGTGCGCATCCCCGACCACGGAAGCAAACTCCCGCAACAGCGCCGCTGACACTTCGCCGCCGCTCACGTCACCCCGTTTGTGGTCGTTGGCGCCAACGCCCACTAAAGAATGTCGTCGTTGGCGTGATCGCCTACAAACCTACGCGGCGGTGCTTGGGGGCCCGGCGGTGCTGGGAGACGCGGTGCTGGGGGACGCGGTGCTGGGGGGCGCGGTGCTGGGGGGCGCGGTAGTGCTGGGGTGTGGCCACGGTGGTGGCTGCGCATCGGGTGGGGTCCTGATGCGACCAGTGTCAGCCCGTGCGGCCAGCGCGGCGCGGTTACCCGCCGCAGGCGTGCATGGCGCGGGCGAAGGCCGCGCCGCGGTCGGCGTAGTTGCGGAAGGCGCCGAAGCTCGGCGCGGCGGGCGACAGCAGCACCACCCCGTCCGGGCGGGCCCATGCGTACCCGCGCTCCACCGCGGCACCGAGTCCGTCGCACGCCACCACGTCCACCTTGGCGGGCCCCGCCGCCTCGATCGCGGCCTGGATCCGGGGCCCGGTGTCCGGGATGGCGAGCACCAGGGTCGGCCAGCCACGGGCGGCCAGGCCGGTCGCGAGCGGTGCGTAGTCGATACCGCGGTCATGCCCACCGGCGATCAGCGCGACCCGGCGGCCGGGGAAGGCGTCGAGCGCGGCCAGGGTGGGCAGCACGTTGGTGGACAGGCTGTCGTCCACGAACGTCACCCCGCCCACCTCGCCGATCACCTGGAGCCGGTGCGCCAGCGGCTCGAAGCCAGCCGCGGCGCGTGCCAGCGCCTCGTCGTCGGATGCCTCGGGTACCCCCAGCCCTCGCAGGCAGGCGCGCGCGATCAGCGCATTCCGCCGGCCATGCAAACCGAGCAGGCCGAGCGGCTCCATCCAGTCCGCGCCAGGGTCATCGCCAGCCAGGACCCACTCCACCCGCGGGCCGAGCGAGGCGGCACGCTCGCGCAGCAGGCCGCTGTCCCCGTTGGCGACGGTGAGGTCCGCGCCGGGCTGGGAGCACGCCGACAGCTTGTCCCGGTAGTACGTCTCCACGTCGCCGTGCCAGTCCAGGTGGTCGGGATGCAGCGAGGTGACCGCGACCACCACGGGCGACCAGGCCAGGTCGGTGGCCTGGTAGCTGGACGTCTCGATGACCCAGTAGCGGGCATCCCCGGCGAGCGAGGGGTCCCACGGCGGCTGGCCGATGTTGCCGCCGACCACGCACCGGTAGCCCCACCGGCGCAGCAGGTGCCCCGCGATCGCGGTAGTGCTGCTCTTGCCCTTGGTCCCGGTGATGCAGGCGACCCGGCTGCGGTCCGCCCCGGCCAGCCACAGGCCGAGGCCGCCGGCCACCGTCACGCCACGGCGAGCCAGTTCGGCGACGTCGAGACGGTACCGGCTGATGCCGGGGGACTTGATCACGATCTCGCAACCGGCCAGCGCCTCCAGCCCGCCCGCCGCGGTGGCGAGGACCGGCTGCCCGTCCGGGCCCGGCCCGGACGGCCGGTCGTCCACCAGCACCGCGTGCGCGCCGAGCGTCGCCAGCTTGCGCAGGCTCGCCATGCCCTCGACGCCGAGGCCCCACACCCCGGCCCGCGCACCGCGCAGGTCGGACCAGGAGATCGCCGGGCGCGCCGCGGCCATCAGGCTGCGCCCCCCTCACGCGGGCGCAGCCGGGCGAGCACGCCGAACCGGCCACATGGGCGGGCCGCGCGGTTGCTGAAGAAGTCCGCGCCGGTGGCGACGGCGGCCACGTGGATCTGGTGATCGGCCACACCCGCCTCGCGGAGCAGGAGGCGGTTGGCCGACCACAGGTCGAACAGCCATCGGCCGGTGCCGTCGGGCCGGATGACCAGGGATGCGCGCTCACCCAAGCAGTCGCGCGCCGCCTGCTCGACCTCCTCGCCCACCTGGTAACGGTCCGGGCCGATCGCGGGGCCGATGCCGGCGATGACGTCGCCCGGCCGGGTGCCGAGGGTCGCCATGGCCGCCAGCGCGGCGTCGGTCACCCGGGCCACCGTGCCCCGCCAGCCCGCGTGGACGCACGCGATCACGTGTGCCCGGGGGTCGTAAAGCAGGATCGGCACGCAGTCGGCGACCACCGCCCCGAGCACGGTGCCCGGGTCGCTGGTGACCAGCGCGTCGGCCTCGCCCACCCCCGCGTCGGCGACCGCGGCGCCGGCGCCCGGTCCGCGCGGGTCACCACGCGCGCCACGGCGCCATGCACTTGGCTGCCAAAGACGAAGTCGCCGAGGCCGGCGCCCAGCGCCGCGGCCGCCCGGCGGCGGTTCTCCAGCACGTCCTCCGGCCGGTCGCCCACGCCGAAGCTCAGGTTCAGCGTCGCGTAGTCGCCCGCCGAGACGCCCCCGTGGCGGGTGGTGACCAGCGCATCGACGGGATACCGGTCGAAGGCGGGCCAGGTCAGCACCCGCAGGCCGCCCCGCTCCCGCAGCTCGTAGCCGATCGCCGCTTGTGTCGTCATCGTCTGGGAGCTTAGGGCACGGCCGGGCCACACTGGGACGGTGAACAGCGACGCGGCCCGGGTCCGGAAATCGGTGCGGGTGACGGGGACCGTCCAGGGGGTGGGGTTCCGCCCGTTCGTCTACTCGCTCGCGGCGCGGCTGGGCCTGGCTGGCTTTGTCGGCAATGATTCAGAGGGCGTGTTCGCCGAGATCGAGGGGTCCCCCGCGGCCGTCGAGGAATTCCTGGCCGCGGTGGCACGTGACGCCCCGCCGCTGGCGCGGATCGACCAGGTCGTGTCCACAAACATGCGGCCATACGGCAGTGCGGGGTTCATGATCGCCCCGAGCGCACCGGGCGCGCAGCGCACCGCCCTGGTATCGGCCGACAGCGCGATGTGCGCCGACTGCCTGGCCGAACTCCGCGATCCCGCGGACCGGCGGTACCGCTACCCGTTCATCAACTGCACCAACTGCGGGCCGCGGTTCACCATCGTGGCCGACGTGCCCTACGACCGCCCCAACACGACGATGGCCCCGTTCGCCATGTGCGAGCCGTGCGCGGCGGAGTATCACGACCCGGCCAACCGCAGGTTCCACGCGCAGCCGGTCTGCTGTCCCGCCTGCGGGCCCCGGCTGAGCCTGCGCCCCGCCGCCGGCGCCCCGGGGGAGGCCGGCGACCCGCTGGCGGCGGCGGCCGCGCTACTGCGGGACGGGCAGGTGCTCGCGGTGAAGGGGCTCGGCGGCTACCACCTTGCCGTGGACGCGCGCAGCGAGGCGGCGGCCACGGCGCTGCGGGCGCGCAAGCACCGGGAGGACAAGCCGTTCGCGGTGATGGTGGCCGGCCTGGCGGCAGCGAGGGAACTGGGTGAGGTGGACG
Source organism: uncultured Actinomycetes bacterium (assembly GCA_963726415.1). Classification (GTDB taxonomy): domain Bacteria; phylum Actinomycetota; class Actinomycetes; order Streptosporangiales; family Streptosporangiaceae; genus DASXKD01. Next base: position 21,490 of record CAVSCM010000030.1, on the reverse strand, counting down.
AGACCGCCGCCGCGCTGCTGGCCAGCCCGCGCCGGCCGATCGTGCTGCTGCCCCGGCGGCCCGGCGCGGTCGCTGCGGCGGTCGCGCCGGGGAACCGGGCGCTGGGGGTCATGCTGCCCTACACCCCGCTGCACCATCTGCTGCTCGAAGCGGCCCGCGGCCCGATCGTGCTGACCAGCGGCAACCTCTCCGATGAGCCCATTGCCTACCGCGACGAGGACGCCTTCGAGCGGCTGGCGGCGATCGCGGACGCGTTCCTCACCCACAACAGGGCCATCCACATCAGGACCGACGACTCGGTGGTGCGGGTATGGGGTGGGGCGGCGGGGCCAGGACTAGCGGGGCGTGGGGCGGCGGGGCCAGGACTAGCGGGGCGCGGGGCGGCGGGGCCAGGACTAGCGGGGCGTAGCCGGGTGATGCTCATCCGGCGCTCCCGGGGCTACGTACCCGAACCGGTCACCACGGCGCACCGATTCCCGCGCCACGTGCTGGCCTGCGGCGCCGAGCTGAAGAACACGTTCTGCCTGGCCAAGGACGACCGTGCGTTCGTGTCCCACCACATCGGGGACCTGGAGAATGCGGCGACGCTGCTCTCGTTCACCGAGGGCATCGAGCACTTCGGCCGGCTGTTCGGCATCGAGCCGCAGGTCGTCGCCTACGACCTGCACCCGGAGTACCTGTCCACCAAGTACGCACTCGACCTCGACCTGGACTCCTGTGGCGTGCAGCACCACCATGCGCACATCGCCTCCTGCCTGGCCGACAACGGGCACGAAGGGCCGGTCATCGGGGTGGCCTTCGACGGCACCGGGTACGGCGCCGACGGCACTCTGTGGGGCGGCGAGTTCCTCGTCGCGGACCTGGCCGGCTTCGAGCGGGCCGGGCACCTCGAACCGGTGCCGATGCCCGGCGGCGCGGCCGCGATCCGGCAGCCGTGGCGGATGGCCGCCGCCTACCTGCGCGCCGCCTTTCCCACCGGGCTGCCGTCCGGGTTGGACGTGGTCAAGCGCAACGAGCGAAACTGGGCGGCGGTTACCTCGATGGCCGGGAAGGGCGTCAACGCCCCGCATTCCTCCAGCGCCGGGCGGCTGTTCGACGCGGTCGCGGCGCTGCTTTCGGTGCGGGACACGATCAACTACGAGGGCCAGGCCGCCGTGGAACTCGAGCAACTGGCCGACCCCGGCGAGCCGGGCAGCTACCGGGCGGCGATCAGCGAGGGAGAGCCGTTTCGTATCCAAGGCGCCAGCATGGTGCAAGCCGTCACTGGTGCGCTGACGGACGGGGCGCCGGCGCCGGTCATCGCGGCCAGGTTCCACAACGGGATCGCCGCGCTGATCGAGGACGGGTGCGTGCTGGCGCGGGAGCGGCATGGGCTCGACACCGTGGCGCTGTCCGGCGGGGTGTTCCAGAATCTGCTGGTGACCGAGCGGGCGGCCGCCCGGCTGGAGGCGCGCGGGTTCCGGGTGCTGCTGCACTCGCGGGTCCCCTGCAACGACGGCGGAATCAGCCTCGGCCAGGCCGTGGTGGCTGGGGCTAGAGACCGGAACGACTCCAGGCGGGCCGGCTCCAGCCGCGGGGGTTCCGGCCGTAGGGTCCGGGGGCTTGCCCCCGGGGAGGCGGAGTGCCCCCCGGGGGAGCAGGGCGAGGGACCGCGCGGGTTAGCCAGCTAGCTGGGCGTATCCATCGCGGGCGGCGGCGGCCAGGCCCGCGCCGGGGAGGCCCTCGGGGAAGGGCCAGCGGTCGCCGGCCTCGGCTTCCGCCTGCTCCGCGGGCACACCGGCGGCGTGCAGGTCGCGGACCAGGGCCGCGGCGGCGGCGAGTTGCTCCTGCTGCGCGGCCAGGAACGCCGCGTCGACCACTGCCCCGTGCCCGGGCACCAGGACGTCTCCCTCGCGCAGCGCCGCACCGCGCCGGCCGATGGTGGCGGGCCAGTCGAGCGGGAAGCTGCCCGACCCGTACACGGGCGGCCCGGACTCCTCGACCAGGTCGCCGACGAGCCACACACCGCTGGCGGGCAGGTGCACAAGCAGGTCGTTGTCGGTGTGGCCGCGGCCCAGGTGCAGCAACTCGGCCGCGGTGCCGCCGAGGTCGAGCGTCATCTTCTCGCCGACCAGCACCGTGGGCGGGGTGATCACGATCTCACGCCACTCGTCGACCGGCTCTTCGCCCGCCGCGACCAGTTCGGCGAGCATCGGCCGCTCGTAGGCGTCGAGGTGCGCGGGCACCCGTTCGTGCGCGTAGATCGGCGCGCCGAGGTCGCTGTCCGGGCCGAACCTGGCATTGCCGAAGCTGTGGTCGAAGTGCGCGTGCGTGTTGACCACCCAGCGGACCGGTTGCGTGCCCAGGTCCTTCAGGTCGGCGCGGATCTCGTCGGCCTGGCGGTGCGAGGAGCGGGTGTCGCAGACGAGCAGCCCGCCGGTGCCGCGCACCACGCAGACGCTCACGTCATGGGGCTGGTACCGGCGGCGGAAGACGCCGTCCGCCACCTCTTCCCAGGCTGTCACCTTTCCGAGGCTAGCGGGGCCGCAGGCCATCGGGGGGTTCCGGGGGGTCGCCCCCCCGGGCTAGCAATTGGCGCAGCCAGTCGTACCAAGGGCGAATGCCCTCCCCGGCGCGTGCCGATACCGGCAGCACCGTGGCGCCGGGGCTGATCCTCCCCAGGTCAGCCGTGCACCGGGCCAGGTCGAAATCCAGGTAGGGCAGCAGGTCGGTCTTGGTGACCAGGACCAGATCGGCGCTGCGGAACATGTGCGGGTACTTGACCGGCTTGTCGGCCCCCTCGGTGACCGAGGCAAGCACGACGCGGTGCGCCTCGCCCAGGTCGAACAGGGCCGGGCAGACCAGGTTCCCCACGTTCTCGATCACCACCACGGAACCGGCGGGCGGGTCGAGCTTGGTGAGCGCGTCGCGCACCATCACGGCATCGAGGTGACAGCCGGTCCCAGTGTTGACCTGGACCACCTGGCACCCGGCCGCGCGCATCCGGTCGGAGTCGAGCGTGGTCTCCTGATCCCCCTCGATAACGCCGACGACAAGCTCCCCGGCCAGGTCGGCGGCGGTGCGTTCGAGCAGCGTGGTCTTGCCCGCGCCAGGCGAGCTCATCAGGTTGAGCGCGAGGATGCCCCGCGTGCGCAGCCAGTCCCGGTTCTGCCGGGCGAGCGCGTCGTTGCGGGCCAGCACCTTCTCGGCCAGCGTGACGGTCCGGCCGTGGGCGCGCCGTTCGTCGTGCTCGTGCCCGGTGCCGTCGTCGTGTCCGGGGCCGTCCTCGTGCCAGGTGCCGTCCGCGTGCACGTGCCCGGCCGGTTCGTCGCCGGCGCAGCCGCAGGTCGCGCACATCTCAGGCCACCTGCACCGAGAGGATCTTGAGTTCTTCGCCGCCGAGCACGGCGACGTCTGCGCTGCCGCACAGGCACAGCACGATCGGCGGGTCCGGCTGGAACTCCGTGCCACAGGAGCGGCACCGGCACTGCGCTCGTGGCTCGGTGATCTCCAGCGTGGCTCCTTCCAGGCCGGTGCCCTCGGTGGCGAGGTCGAAGCAGAACCTGATCGACTCGGCCACCACGCCGGACAGCGCCCCGATCTCCAGATGCACGCTGGTGATCCTGGCATCGGGCAGCCGCCGCGTCACCGTGTCGACGACGCTTTCCGCGATCGCCAGTTCGTGCACGCGGCCCTCCCTGGCGCGGTCAGCAGATACGCGGCAGCGGGTCGCCGACCAGCAGGTCGACGATGCGGGTGCCGCCGAACGTGGTCTTGATCGTGACGAGGCCGACCGGTTCGGCGGTCACCTCGCCGATGATCGCCGCCTGTGCGCCGAGCGGGTGGGCGCGCAGGGCGGCGAGGGCCTGCGCCGCCTGGTCGCCATCCACCACGGCGACCAGGCGGCCCTCGCAGGCCACGTAGAGGGGGTCGATGCCGAGCAGTTCCGCCGCGCCGCGGACCTGGTCCCGCACCGGGATGGCGTTCTCGGAGATGAACACGCCGACGTCCGCGGCCTTGGCGATCTCGTTGAGGATCGTCGCGACGCCGCCGCGGGTCGCGTCGCGCAGCGCGCGGACCCCGGGCACCGCACCGAGCAGCCCGGCCACCAGGTCCGCCAGGGATGCGGTGTCGGACTCCACGTCCGCCTCGATGTCCAGTTCGCCCCGGGCCAGCATGATGGTCACGCCGTGGTCGCCGATCGGCCCGGAGACGAGAACCTTGTCGCCGGGCCTGGCGTTGGCCACGCCCAGGTCCACGCCCGCCGCCACGGCGCCGACGCCGGCGGTGTTGATGTAGCAGCCGTCCGCCTTGCCCTTCTCCACGACCTTGGTGTCCCCCGTGACCACGGCGACCCCGGCCGCGGCGGCCGCGTCGCGCATGGACCCGGCGATACGGGTCAGGTCGGCGACGGGAAAGCCCTCCTCGAGTATGAAGCCGGCCGACAGGTACAACGGGGTCGCGCCGGCCACCGCGAGGTCGTTGACCGTGCCGTTGACCGCCAGGTCGCCGATGTTGCCGCCGGGGAAGAACAGCGGGGACACCACGAAGGAGTCGGTGGTCAGCGCGACGGTGGCCCCCCCGACCTGCAGCCGGGCGGCGTCCTCCAGCGGTTCGAGCAGCGGGTTGCGGAACGCGTCGAGGAAGATCGCCTCGATCAGGGTGTGGGTCGCCTTGCCACCCGCCCCGTGCGACATCGTGATGCGCTCTTCCCGCAGTTTGGGCCGCCGCCTGCGGGCCCGCTCGATGCGGTCGAGCACCTGCTGCTCGCGGTCGCCCGTGGGCAGCACCCGCTGCGTCATGGCCTGCTCAGCTCTATGGAGATCGCCTCGGGGACTCGCTGCCGGTTCAGCCTGCCGTAGTTGTAATACGCGGCGCAGGCGCCTTCGGGCGACACCATGCACGTGCCGATGGGGGTTTCCGGGGTGCACGCGGTGCCGAACACCTTGCACTCCCAGGGCTTGAGCACGCCCTTGAGCACCTCGCCGCACTGGCACGCCTTGGGGTCGGCGACCCGCACGCCGGGCACCTCGAACAGCAACTCGGCGTCGAAGTCCGCGTAGGCCTCGCGCATCTTCAGCGCCGAGTGGGAGATGAAGCCGAGCCCGCGCCATTCGAAGTAGGGCCGCAGCTCCATGGTCTCCCCGATGGCCTTGAGCGCCACCGGGTTGCCGTCCCAGGGCACCACGCGCGAGTACTGGTTCTCCACCTCGCTACGGCCCTCGCGAAGCTGCAGCATGAGCATGTAGATGGACTGCAGGATGTCCAGCGGCTCGAAGCCGGCTACCACGACCGGCTTGCCGTAGCTGCGGGCGATGAACTCATACGGCCGGCAGCCGATCACCGTGGACACGTGCCCGGGGCCGATGAACCCGTCGAGGCGCAGGTCGGGGGAGTCCAGGATGGCCTTGATGGCCGGGATGATCGTGACGTGGTTGCAGAACACCGAGAAGTTCTCGATCCCCTGCGCCCGGGCCCGCAGCACGGTCATCGCCGTGGACGGCGCGGTGGTCTCGAACCCGATCGCCATGAACACCACCCGCTTGCCCGGGTTGGCCTTGGCGATCTTCAGCGAGTCCAACGGCGAGTAGACCATCTTGATGGTGGTGCCGCGGGCATTGGCGTCGAAGAACGCCCCGTTGCTGCCCGGGACCCGCATCATGTCCCCGAACGAGGTCATGATCACGTCCGGCTGGGACGCCAGGTGGATGGCGTCGTCCACGCGCCCCATCGGGATCACGCACACCGGGCATCCCGGGCCGTGCACCAGCGTGATGGACTCCGGCAGGTAGTCCTCGAGCCCGTGTTTGTAGATGGTGTGGGTGTGCCCGCCGCACACCTCCATCAGCTTGTACTGGCGCCCCGGCTCGCACAGGGCCGCGATGCGTGCGGCCAGCGCGTGCGCCTTGTCTGCGTCACGGAACTCGTCGACGAAACGCATGTCACCAGCTCCTACTCGATCTGGGAGTCTCGCAGCGCCGCGAGCTCGTCCTCGTAGGCCTGGCCGATCCCCTCCAGGAACTCCAGGGCAGCGGTGGCCTCGGCCTCGTCGATCTTGGAGAGGGCGAAGCCGACGTGGATCAGCACCCACTCACCGGGCTTGGGGGGCTCGTCGGAGAGGAGGCCGACGTTGATGACCCGGCGCACCCCGCTGACGTTCACGCGTGCCAGGTCAGGTTGTTCCGGCAGGAACTCGATCACCTCACCGGGAATTCCGAGGCACATGTGACACTCCTTCCCCAGTGGTTTCGTGGAACTCTGCGTCATCCGCCACGGGGGTCCCGGGGGGCGCCGTCCCCGGGCTCCCGGCGCCCTGGAAGGCCCGCCCGGCCTCTGCCACCAGGCCCATGATCACCTGGACCGCCTCGCCCAGCGCGCCGGCTACCGGTTCGCTCAGCTCCATCCCGTAGTCGACGCTGGCCGGCTCGCAGCCTACGACCAGAGTGCGCGCCGGGCCACCGGCACCGAGCATGTGCAGTACACCGAGGACCACGTCGGGCTGCATGCCGTGGGAGTCGAACAGCCGGCTGGCGCCCAGCGGGCCGGCCGCCGCGGCCAGGTCCCGCCGGTGTTCCGCCCCCACCTCGAGCACGGTCACAGTGCCAGGCTCGCCCCCTCGGGGTGCGGCGTCAACGAGAATGGCCGTCTCGTAACCATCGGCGAGGTCGTATGCGAGGTGCATGCCGCTGATGCCGTAGTCGGCGACCTGGACCCAGCCGGGCAGGTCCTCGGCGGCGAGCCGCCGGGCGACCTCGGGGCCGAAGGCGTCGTCACTGAGGAAGATGTTGCCGATGCCGGCGATGAGCATCCGGCCCGGCGGGCTGCTTCCCCGGTCGGTCATATGCGCCCCGGCCCGGTCATGTACTGGCCCGGCGGGGGGCCAGGGCGGCGAGGGTAAGCTCCCACAGCACGTGGTAGATGGTCGTCTGGGCTTCCTGGATCCGGTGCACCGAGGTGGACGGCGCGACGAACAGGTAGTCGATGCTGTCCAGCTCGGCCATGGTCCCGCCCTCGTCGCCGGCCAGCCCCACGGTGAGCATCCCGTGCCTGCTGGCCTCGGCGAACGCGCGCACCAGATTCTCCGAGTTGCCGCTGGTGGACATGCCTACCGCGATGTCCTCCCGCCGCCCGAACGCCGCGAGCTGCCGCGCGAACACCACGTCGACGCCCACGTCGTTGCACAGCGCGGTCACTACGGAGGTGTCGTTGGCCAGCCCGAAGGCGGGCAGCGCGGGGGCGTCGCCACCGGGGGAGAGGAACAGGGTGGCCAGCTCCTGGGCGTCGGTGGCGCTCCCGCCGTTGCCGAAGGCGAACAGGCGGCCGCCAGCGGCGAACCGTGCGGCCATGTCCTCGGCGCAGTTGGCCAGCCTGGTCGACTCGCGCGCGGCCACGACGCTGCGCAGGTCGGCGATTTCCCTGGTCTTCGCCAGCGTCGACTCGCGCACCTCGGCCATCAGCTCCGCCAGGTCCGTGGCATCGGAGTAAAGGAACGGGTAGAGCGCTTCCATCGCGCTCGTGCCGTTCTCGACATCACGTGACACGCGACGTCACCTCCCCACGATCGCGATGGCTTCCTTGGCGTGCACCAGGATGGTGTCGCCTGGCTGGGCCTCGACGAGCGCGACACTGACCTCCTCCTCGCCCTGACCGGTGTCTACCACGGCCAGCGCGTCGCCGAGCAGCCGCAGCACGGTGACCTCGACGGCAGTGTCGGAGCAGGTGATGCAGACATCGCCGTAGCATTCCGCGGCCCCGCTGGCCCGGGGGGGCGCCCCCCCGGAATCCCCCGAGGGCGTCGATGACGCCTCGGCCGCAAGCGGCCAGGCCTCATCGCGCGTGCTGACCGGCTGGCCACTGTGGGTAGTCATGCCAACACCCTCTCTTGTGGCCTGGTCATGCGAACACCCCTGGACTCAGGGTGCCCGGCTGTTCGAGGAACACATGCACCAGTTCCCACAGCAGGTGGTACATGGTGACGTGCATCTCCTTGACCACCCGGGGGTCGTCAGAGTCCGCCACCAGCAGGTGGTCCGCGGCCAGGCTGCCGGCGGTCGCCCCGCCCTGGCGGCCGGTCAGCGCGATCGTCAGCAGGCCGAGTTCCCTGGCCGTGGCCAGCCCGGCCAGCACACTGCCGCACTGCCCGGTGCTACAGATGCCGAGGGCGATGTCGCCGGGCGCGGCCAGGTAGCGGAGCTGATGGGAGAAGATCGCGTCCATTCCCTCCCGCTCGGCTATCCCGGTCACCGTGGCGACGTCGGTGGTCAGCGAGATGGCCGGCAGCGCACGCTTGCCGACGATGACCGGGTGCACGAACTCCACCGCGACATGCTGTGCGTCGGTGCTGGCCGTGCCGGTGCCGAACACCACCAGCTTGCCGCCCTGATGGAACCGCACCGCCATGGCCTGGCACGCCTGCGCCACCGCGTCGGCCTGCGCGGCCAGGGCGGCCGCAGGCTCGGTACGCCGCGCGAATGCCTTGGCGGCCTCCTCGCCGGCCGTGGCCAGCCTGGCCGCGGTCTGCCCGTCGTAGCCGCTGGTCATGAACCTGCCCCCGAATCTGCGGCCGGGCCAGAAAGGTCAAGGTCCACCGCGACATCGATGGCGTCACGTACCCGCAGCGCGCCGAGGAATGCGGTGTACGGCTTGATCCCGTAGTCGGACTGAACGACCTGCGCATCCGCGTGGTAATGGTCGGTGCTGGTCTGGGTGACGTGTACCTTGAGCGGCCGTTGCTGGCCGCGAATGGTGAGGGTCCCGCTGATTTCGCCGCCCCCCCCGGCTACGGGTTCGAAGCCGGCCGCGGCGAAAACAGCTTCCGGATGGCGGTCCGAGGCGAGCACCTTGCGCGCCGTGACGGCGATCTCGCGGCGGTCCCGGTCGCTGAGCGGCTTGACGCCACCGGTCCCGTCGTGCACCACCAGCGCGCCCATGTCGATGCGGACATCGAGATCGGCCGGGCTGAGGTCCTCGTTCACATCGAGAACCCCCGACCAGCGGGTGGCCTCGATAGTGAGGTCATGACCCGCCTGCGCGGCCAGCCCGTCACGGAAAGTACGCAAAATGATGCGTCCTCGGTCGGGGCCAAGTTGGTGGCGACCCGCAAGTACCGCCATGTGAGCACGCTAGGACACTTCTGGGGGGACGTCCAGTGAAGTGGACAGACAAGTCTGGTTCATTGCTGGTGACCGCCCTGGGCGGCTCGGGGTACGCGGGCGTCCGGCGGGCACCCGCGCGGGGGTTTTAGGAGATGGGCACTTCGCCGAACACTTCCTGGATACGCCGCAGGTCACGCATGCGCGGCTCGGTGGCTCCGCCCACCCAGCGGCTGACCGTCTTGACGGACACGCCGAGCATCCTGGCGGCGGCCTCCTGGGTCAGGCCCTCCCGGCGCAGCGCGGTGGACATCCAGTCCGCGAACGTGTCTGGGTGACTGGGCGCCCCTGCTGCTGCGCCCGCGAGCTGGCCCGAATCCTCGCTGGTGCCGCCGACAGCAGAAGTGTCCGTCGACGCGCCGGGCGCGGCTACCGGGACGGCCGTGGTGGTCACGGTGTGATCGGCCCCGGCACGATCTGTGGCCTGGCCGCCCTGCGAGCCGTTCGGCGCGGCCTTGAGCGGCTGGATCTGGTTGTCCGAGTGCAGCACGTCCACCTCGACGTGCTCGGGGAAGATGCGGAACGCCACCTGAATCGAGCCGGTCGGCCCTGCCGCGTCCAGCAGTGCGCGGAACACGGTCTCGCCGACCTCGCGGGTGCCCTCCTCGGTGAGTGGTGACTCGGCGAGGCAGCGGCGGACGAAGTCACGGATGTCCGGGATCGAGGACGGCCGTGCCGGGAACATCTGTACGAGCACCACGACCGGTGTGACCTGGATCGGGTCTTCACCTGGACCCGTCATGAACTCGGTCACCGGACTTCTCCTTCGTGGTTTGCCCCGACCTCAGGGCAGTCCAGGCTGACGCCAGGCTATTCCATCCCGCCTGCTCAAGCCAGTGCTGACGGGTGAGATGACCGGTCTTATGGACATCTTGTGTGGCAGGCCGTGATCATTTCGCGGCGAAGCGTAGCTGTTCGGTTACATGGATCTAGACATTTCTGTCCGGTCAACTGTCCGCTCGGTCTTGTAGGGCGGTCCAGCCAGGTCTAGCATGACCACCGTCCGCGCATCACGAACCTCGAATCAGAAGTCAGGGGGTGGCCGCGGATGGCCACAGCCACATCGAGCGAAGCGGTGTCGAGCGCAGGCGGCGGGGATGAGCCGGTGGTGCACATCCTCTGGATGAATGGGGGCCTCGGCTGTGACGGGGATTCGGTCGCGCTGACCGCGGCCACCCAGCCGAGCATCGAGGAGATCGTGCTCGGCGCTCTGCCCGGCCTGCCGAAGATCGCGGTGCACTGGCCGCTGATCGACTACGAATGCGGCCCGGAAACCGGGGCCGACAATTTCATCGAGTGGTGGCACAAGGCCGACCGCGGTGAATTGGATCCTTTCGTCCTGGTAGTGGAGGGCTCCATCCCGAACGAGGCGATCAAGGACGAGGGCTACTGGTGCGGCTTCGGCAACAACCCGGCGACCGGGCAGCCGATGACGACCAACGAGTGGCTGGACCGGCTGGCGCCCAAGGCCACCGCGATCCTCGCGGTCGGCACCTGCGCCACCTACGGCGGTATCCACGCCATGGCGGGCAACCCGACCGGTGCGATGGGCGTGCCTGACTACCTCGGCTGGGACTGGCGGTCCAAGGCCGGCCTGCCCATCGTCTGCGTGCCCGGCTGCCCGATTCACCCGGACAACTTGTCGGAGACCATCCTCTACCTGCTCTACCAGGTGGCGGGCCAGGCGCCGATGATCCCGCTGGACGAGGCGCTGCGGCCCACCTGGCTGTTCGGGGCGACCGTGCACGAGGGCTGCGACCGGGCCGGCTACTACGAGCAGGGCGACTTCGCCAACGAGTACGGCTCGCCCAAGTGCCTGGTCAAGCTGGGCTGCTGGGGGCCGGTGGTCAAGTGCAACGTGCCCAAGCGCGGCTGGATCAACGGCGTGGGCGGCTGCCCGAACGTGGGCGGCATCTGCATCGCCTGCACCATGCCCGGCTTCCCGGACAAGTTCATGCCGTTCATGGACGAGCCGCCTGGGTCGAGGGTCTCCACCACCGCGAGCACGATGTACGGCACCGTGATCCGCACCCTCCGCGGTTTCACCTCGAGGACCGCAGACGAGGAGCCCAAGTGGCGCAAGAGGGGCGACGAGCTCCTGACCGGCTTCAAGAAGACCTGGTGATCGACTGACTCAGCCGGGCGGGCGCCCCGCTGCCCTGCCCGGGAGGAAAGGGGAGTGCCATGACGACGGCCGAAGACACCGGCCTGGTGGAGATGGCCTGGGATCCGATCACCCGGATCGTCGGCAGCCTCGGTATCTACACCAAGATTGACTTCAAGCAGAAGAAGGTCGTCGAGTGCCACAGCACCTCTTCGATCTTCCGCGGTTACAGCATCTTCATGAAGGGCAAGGACCCGCGGGACGCGCACTTCATCACCAGCCGCATCTGCGGCATCTGCGGCGACAACCACGCGACCTGCTCGGTCTACAACCAGAACATGGCCTACGGGGTGCGCCCGCCGCACCTCGGTGAGTGGATCATCAACCTGGGCGAGTCCGCGGAGTACATGTTCGACCACAACATCTTCCAGGAGAACCTGGTCGGGGTGGACTTCTGCGAGCGGATGGTGTCGGAGACCAACCCGGGCGTCCTGGAACTGGCGAACCGGACCGAGGCGCCGCACGCGGCCGACCACGGCTATCGGACCATCGGCGACATCATGCGGTCGCTGAACCCGCTCGAAGGCGAGTTCTACCGCGAGGCGCTGCAGGTCTCCAGGTCCACCAGGGAGATGTTCTGCCTGATGGAGGGCCGCCACGTCCACCCGTCCACGCTGTATCCGGGCGGTGTCGGGACGACCGCGACGGTCCAGCTCTTCACCGACTATCTCACCCGGCTCATGCGCTACGTGGAGTTCATGAAGCGCGTGGTGCCGATGCACGACGACCTGTTCGACTTCTTCTACGAAGCCATGCCCGGGTATGAGGAGGTCGGCCGGCGCCGCGCGGACATGGTCTGCTGGGGCAGCCTCAACGACCCCGAGGTCTGCGACTTCAGGTACGACCACATGACCGACTGGGGCCGGAAGATGTTCGTCAGCCCCGGTGTGATCAGGGACGGCCAGCTGCTCACCAACGACCTGGTGGAGATCAACCTCGGGATCCGCATCCTGCTCGGCAGCTCGTACTACGAGGACTGGGAAGACCAGGAGATGTTCGTCACCCGCGACCCGCTGGGCAACCCGGTGGACCGCAGGCACCCGTGGAACCAGCACACGATCCCCAAGCCCGCCAAGCGGGACTTCGGCGGCAAGTACAGCTGGGTCATGTCCCCGCGCTGGTTCGACGGCACCAACCACCTGGCCGCGGACACCGGCGGCGGCCCGATCGCCCGGCTCTGGGCGACGGCGCTCGGCAGGCTCGTCGACTTCGGCTACGTCAAGTCCACCGGCCATAGCGTGCAGATCAACCTGCCACGCACGGTCAGCAGGCCCGAGGTCACGTTCGAATGGAAGATCCCCACCGACAAGTCCGGTGCGCCGCTGTCCAACGCGATCGAGCGCGACCGCGCCCGCACCTACTTCCAGGCCTACGCGGCCGCGTGCGCGCTGTACTTCACCGAGAAGGCCCTGGCCGAGATCCGGGCCGGGCGCACCAAGACCTGGGAGCCGTTCAACGTCCCCGACGAGGCCAACAGCTGCGGGTTCACCGAGGCGGTCCGCGGCGTGCTGTCCCACCACATGGTGATCCGCGGTGGGAAGATCGCGAACTACCACCCCTACCCGCCGACCCCGTGGAACGCCAGCGTCCGTGACGTGTACGGCACACCCGGGCCGTACGAGGACGCGGTGCAGAACACGCCGATCTTCGAGGAGAACCCTCCGGACAGGTTCAAGGGCATCGACATCATGCGGGCGGTCCGCAGCTTCGACCCGTGCCTGCCGTGCGGCGTGCACATGTACCTCGGCGATGGGAAGAAGCTGGAGAAGCTGCATACCCCGATGTCGGTCACCCTGGCAACCTGACGCCCGGGGACGGGCGGTGCCGCGGGGCGGCGGCGCCGCGACTGCCGAGGAGGCCCGATGACCAGCGTCACGCAGGCGGGTGAACGTATCGAGGAACTGCTGGCCTCGCTGCGGTCACGCGGCGGTGCCGCCGCCGACACCGCGGAGGAGCTTGTCCGCCTGCTGGTTGGCATGTACGGAGACGGCCTGGCCGCCATCATGGCGGCCCTGGCCGAGGAGGGTGAGCCCGGCCGGGCGATCATCGACCGGCTCACCGCCGACCCCCTCGTGGAGGGCCTGCTGTTGCTGCACGGGCTGCATCCGCTGGATGTGGACGCGCGGATCCAGCGTGCGCTCGATCAGGTGCGGCCCTACCTCGGCTCGCACGCCGGCGGGGTGCAGTACCTGGGCGTGACCGACGGTGTCGCCCGGCTCCTGCTGGAAGGCAGCTGTCACGGCTGTCCCTCCTCGACCGTCACGGTCAGGCTGGCGATCGAGGGGGCCGTGCAGGACGCGGCGCCCGAGGTGACCGAGGTCGTCGTGGAGGGCATGACCGCTCCACCCGAGCCGAAGCTGCTGCAGATCGGGCCACGCCCCAGCGGTGTACCCGGGGCCGGTCCGCCGTCCGGCGCGGCCGGCGGTGAGTGGGTCACGCTGCCAGACATCGGCCCGCCTAGTTCCCGGCCGGTGACCGCGGCCGCCGGGGACCTGGCGGTGCTGGTCTGCTCGGTTCGCGGGACCCTGTACGCCTACCGCGACCAGTGCGCTTCCTGCGGTTCCTCGCTGGGTGAGGGAACGCTCAGCCGTGAGCTGCTGATCTGCACGTGCGGCAGCAGGTACGACGTCTGCCGCGCGGGCGCGGGCCTTGACGGGCTGGCCGCCCACCTCGACCCGTTGCCGTTGCTGGCCGACAGCCAGGGCGTACGTGTGGCGGTGCCGGCGGCGGTGCCCTCATGAGCGGGCCCGCGGGCCTGCGCCGCTTCGTAACGGATCGACCGGCCCCGCCTGGTCCGGCCGGCGCCCCCGCGGGCGCCCCGGCAGAGGGCCCCGGCCCGGTGACGGAGGAACCGGGCCGTAGGCCAGCGGGGGGTTCCGGGGAGTCGTCCCCCCGGGCCAGCGCCGGGGGAGTTCCGGGGCGGCTTGCCGCCCCAGGCCAGCAGGGCCCCGGCCCGAGCATGGAAGGGGGCCTCGCCGGGGCCGCTCCGGCCGCCGAGGAGAAGTGCGAGTTCTGCGCGGCCGGTATCCTCGCCGAGCACGGCCATGTCGCGGACCTGGAGCAGTCCAGCCTGATGTGCGCCTGCCGCCCGTGCTACCTGCTGTTCACGCATGGGCAGGCGGCACGCGGGCGGTACCGCTCGGTACCCGACCGGTACCTGGTGGACCCGGCCAGGCCGATGACCGTCGCCGAGTGGGACACACTGGAGATCCCGGTCGGGCTGGCGTTCTTCCTGCGCAGCTCCGCGGCGGGCCAGGTGACCGGCTTTTACCCGAGCCCCGCGGGGGCCACGGAATGCCGGCTTGACCTGGCGGACTGGGACCGGCTCGCCGCCGGCCATCCGCTGCTGGCGGCCATGGCACCGGACGTGGAAGCGGCGCTGATCTGCCGCACCGAGGGCAGCATCGAGCACTTCCTTGTGCCGATCGACACCTGCTACGAACTTGCCGGGCGGATGCGCCTGTACTGGCGCGGCTTCGACGGCGGCGAGCAGGCGCGGCAGAGCATCGCCGAGTTCCTCGCCCGGGTGCGGTCCCTGGCGCGGCCCTTGGCCGGGGCGGGGCTAGCACCGATGCAGGAGTCCTGACGTGGCCGAGCTTACCTTCGACTGCATCGGGGCCCGGGTGGACCGGTATGCGGTGGTGCCGTCCCTCTCGCTGATCCTGCGCATCAGTGAGACCAGCGGCCAGCAGGTGGAAGCGATCGCGCTGCGGTGCCAGATCAGGATCGAGCCCGCCAGGCGCCGCTATTCGGCCGTGGAAGCGGAACGGCTAAACGATCTTTTCGGCGATACCGAACGCTGGGCGGACACCTTGAAGCCCATGCAGTTCAGCACCGTGGCGACGATGGTGCCCGGGTTCTCCGGCTCATGCGAGATCGACCTGCCGGTCCCGTTCACCTATGACCTGGAGGTGGGCTCCGCCCGGTACTTCGACAGCCTGGAAGCGGGCGAGATCCCGTTGCTGCTGCTGTTCAGCGGGACCGTGTTCACCGTCACCGGCGGCCGCATGCAGGTGCAGCAGGTGCCCTGGAGCAAGGAAGCCGCCTACCGGCTGCCGGTCTCGGTCTGGCGCGAGGCCATCGACGCGCATTTCCCGAACAGCGCCTGGATCAAGATGAGCAGGCGGACCCTGGAGGAGCTGCAGCGCTTCAAGTCCGGCCACGCGCTGCCCACCTGGGACATGACCCTGGAAGCGCTGCTCGCGCGGGCCGACGCCAATGACACGGACAAGCCGTGACCGCGGACCCGGCGCATCTCGAGCACGCCCGCAAGGTGGCGGACGCGGTGCTGTACGAGGGTTACCTGCTCTACCCCTACCGGCGCTCGGCGCAGAAGAACCGCACCAGGTTCCAGTTCGGTGTCCTCATGCCGCCGCCCTACCGTGCCGTTGACGAGCACGAGCCGTCGGCCAGCCAGACCGAATGCCTCGTCGAATGCCCGCCAGAGGCCGAGATCGACGTCGGCCTGCGTTTCCTGCACCTGCAGCGCCGCACCGCGCAGCGGATCGACCCGGGCAGTGGCGCGGCCAGCAACGTGGACACGCTGTCGGTGGACGGCACCGAGTACGGCTCGTTCGACGAGGCCGTGGAGCGCGAGCAGCACCTGCACGCCCGTGTGACCGACCTGCTCGACGTGGGTACCGAACTGCGCTTCGAGGTCCACCAGGCGGAGCAGGCCGAGGAACTCACAGGTCAGGGCGGGGCACCGGCGGGCCGGCTGATCCGCCGCTGCGAGGCGCTGGCCGGTGCCATCGTGGCCAGCGCCGAGCGCACCCCCGGCCCCTACGGCGCCCTCAAGCTGCGCGTACGGGTGGAGAACCGGACAAGCCCGCAGGTGCCGCTGCGCAGCCGGGACGATGGCCTGAAGTACTCGCTGATCGCCGCGCACCTGCTGATCGGTGTCACCGGCGGCACCTTCCTGTCCATGACGGACTCCCCGGAGTGGGCCGCGGGCGAGGTGGCCAGGTGCGAGAACATCGGCACCTGGCCGGTGCTGGCCGGCCCTGCGGACTGCCGTGGCCTCATGCTGTCATCGCCGGTCATTCTTTACGACCACCCCGAAGTAGCACCGGAGAGCGCGGGTGACCTGTTCGACGCCACCGAGATCGACGAGATCCTCACCCTGCGCACCCTGGCCCTGACCGATGCGGAACGGCAGGAGGCGCGGGCGACCGACCAGCGTGCCGCCGACCTGCTCGACCGCCTGGATGGCCTGCCGCCCGAGATGCTGGAGCGGATGCACGGCGCCATCCGGTACCTGTCACCAGGCCCCGGCAAGGCGGCCGCCCCGCGCTCTGCTAGCTCTGGCCCCGCCACCCCGCCCAAGGCTGGCCCTGGCCCCGCCGCCCCGCCCACGTTCACCGAGCCGCCCGAGTTCCCGGCCGCGGGCCCGCCGTCGCAGCCCTGGTGGGATCCGGGGGCGGACACCTCGGTCTCCCCGGAGACCGACCACGTGCTGGTCGCCGGGGTCCGGGTCGCCCGGGGGAGCAAGGTCAGAATGCGGCCGGGCGCTCGCCGGGCCGACGCACAGGACATCTTCCTCACCGGGCGCGAGGCGCTGGTGGAGGCGGTCCTGCACGACGTCGACGGCCAGGTGCATGTCGCGGTCAGCCCGGTCAGCGATCCCCTCGCCGACCTGCAGCGCAATCACGGCAGGTTCCTCTACTTCGCCCCCGACGAGCTAGAGCCCGTCCCCGCGGCCAGCGGAGGCGCAAACGGTGACGACGGCGAGTACCGGGAGGAGGGAACACGATGATCGGCAACCTCATCAAGGCTGCGCTGATCGCGGCGGTACTGGCGTTGATCGTCCAGTCGCTGCCCGACATCAAGCGCTATCTCGAAATCCGCGAGATGTAGCGAGGCATCAGACGCCGGGCGCTCCCGCCCGGCGCAGGATCATCCGTGCGTGGTCGCGCACAGGCTCAAGTACGCAGTAGGTGGGGTGAGCGACTAATGGAGACGATCATTGGGTTCCTGGCCGGATACCTGGTCGGGACCCGCGAAGGAAAGGCCGGCCTGGAACGGCTGAAGACCTCGGTGAACGCCATCAGGTCCTCGCCCGAGGTGCGCAAGATGGCGTCCGATGCGCTGGTCTTCGCCGAGCAGGTCGTGCGGCGGGCGCCCGGCGGCGGCATCAGCGGCACGGTGGTGCGGACGCTGACATCACGTGCCACCACGCGGAGGGAGACGTCGCGGGCAGCCTGACGCACCGCAGGCGGCCCGGGTGCCGCCCTGACGCGGAACTCTGCGCTGCCGCTTAGCTTCCTTTCAAGTTGGCATGGGAGCCTGCCGCTGACTGTGCCCATGCGGGCACGTTCGATTGCCCGAAGGAGTTGGCGTCGCATGTCGGCAGGCCCAGAACACGATCACCCCACTCAACCGGACAAGCCCGGCCTGCGGGCTGCCTGGCTCGGCTCCCGCCGGGTCGCGGTCATGGCGGGCGTAATCGCCGTGGGCGTGCTGGCCGGTGCTGGGGTCGCGGTCGCCGCGACCAGCTCGTCCTCGCCGACCCCGACTCCCAGCGCGGCACCCTCGGCATCCGCGAAGCCGCCGACGCGCTCCTTGCCGCCCAAGGGCGCATGGCGCATCCACGGAGCTCCCGGCCGGTTCGGGCCTGCCTTCGCCGGTGGCGGCCTGCTGGGCGGCGGCCTGTTCGGCGCCGTGCACGGTACGGTCGTAGTGCCCAAGCCCGGCGGCGGCTACCAGACCGTGGCCTTCCAGAACGGCAAGGTCACGGCGGTGTCCAGCACGTCCGTCACGCTGCACAGCGCCGACGGCTACACCCACACCTACCAGGTGACCAGTTCCACGTTGGTGAACGCCCAGCGCGACGGCATCGGCTCCGTCAAGGTCGGCAACCAGGTCGTGGTAGACGCCACCGTCAGCGGCAGCACCACCACCGCGGTGCGGATCCTGGACCTATCTCAGCTCCAGCAGGGCTTCCACCGCTTCTTCGGCGCGCCCCCGGCCGCCAACTCCAAGCCGCCGGCCCCCTCCTCCTAGCAGAAGGCGCCGCACGAAGGGCTGAGCCGCTCGCCGGTCACGAGCTAATGGCAAGGCTTTTATCACTCGACTTTCGTAGTTTTCGGGTTTGCTGGTGATGCTGGCGGGCCGGGTAGCTGCGGGGCCATGGTGGGGTCAGGCTGTGTCAGGTGCGGGGGCTGAGGGGTGCCCCCGGCGCGAATCAGCCTTACGTGCTGCTGGCAACACGATAGCCAGCGCTGTGCGGGCACTTGTGGTGCCATCCGGCGGACGGCTAACCAGTCAGTTGCAGGATGGCTGGCGCGTTCCGCGCATCGCCAGACCGGTGCGGAGCAGTGCCTGCCTTGACGCGAAACTGCCGGGGATTCGCGGCGATCGGCAGGTCGCGGAGGCCGTTGTGGGCGTCACTGTCCGTGCGGGAGGCGTGCCTGTGCGGCGGGTCCGGCTGGCAGCGCTGCGCTGCTGCGGTAGGCCGCCATGTTGGCAAGCCAGATTAACTAGTGTATTCAAGTCTTATGGTTATAGATAAAGGTGACGGCCCGGCGGGCGGCGGGGCTGGTGCCTTGCCTGCGAGCGGCAGCATGTATCCGACCAGCACCTGCGCGTCTCCGACGCCGAGCGCGAGGCGGTCTGCGGCCGGCTGGCCGAGCACTTCGCCGCTGGGCGACTGGACCAGGCCGAGCTCGATGACCGGGTCGGGCGGGCCATGAGCGCCAAGACCCGGGCCGACCTGCGCGGGCTGTTCGCCGACCTGTCGGAGACAGGGGCTCCGGCAGTGCCAGAGCTTCCGCGGGGTGGCGGCGGCACGCCAGGGGACGGGCCGCGCGGGCGGGGGTCGCCGATCGAGTTCCGGCTGGATGCGGCCTCGGGGGTGCCGACCTACCTGCAGCTGGTGCACCAGGTGGAGCACGCGCTGCGGCTGGGTTATCTCACGCTGGGCGATCAGCTGCCGAAGGTCCGGGACGTGGTGGCCTCGCTGGCGATCAATCCGAACACGGTGCTGAAGGCCTACAAGGAGCTGGAGACCAAGGGCCTGACGGCCGGCAGGCCCGGCCAGGGCACGTTCATCCAGGCGACCTGAGCCAGGTCGCGCTCCCGGAACTCGCCGGGCTGCACAAGTCCCTGCTCGGCTGGCTGACCACCGCCGACGCGGCGGGCCTGGACGAGGACGGCATCGTGGCGCTGTTCGCCAGCGCGCTGCGGGATTTCTATAAGCGCCGCAGCGGCACAGGGGAACGCCGCGCCACAAGGAGCGGCGAAGCGGAGGGTGTCGCATGAACGTGAACATCATCGAGACCAGCGGCCTGGGCAAGCGGTATGGCAGCACGTGGGCGCTGCGCGAATGCTCGCTGGCGGTCCCCGCCGGGCACGTGACCGCGCTGGTCGGCCCGAACAGCGCCGGCAAGACCACGCTGCTGCACCTGGCGGTCGGCCTGGCAGAACCGACCGCGGGCACCGTCACCGTGCTCGGAGGCCTGGCCGCGGGATCCCCGGCCGCGCTGGACGGCATCGCGTTCGTCGCCCAGGACACGCCGCTGTACAAGAACCTGTCCGCCGCCGACATGCTGCACCTGACCCGCAACCTGAACCGGCGTTTCGACCAGCCCTACGCCAAGGCCCGGCTGGGCGAGCTCGGCATCCCGCTGAACCGCAGGGCCGGCAAGCTGTCCGGGGGCCAGCAGGCGCAGCTCGCGCTGACCCTGGGGCTGGCCCGTCGGCCGCGGCTGCTGGTGCTGGATGAGCCGGTGGCGATGCTCGACCCGCTCGCCCGGCATGACTTCATGGCCCTTGTGCTGACGGCGGCGGCCGACGACGGGGTGTCGGTGCTGCTGTCCTCGCACGTGCTGGCCGAGCTGGAGCGGGTGGCCGACTACCTCATCCTGCTGTCGCGGGGCCGGGTCCAGGTGGCCGGGGAGGTCGACGACCTGATCGCCAGCCACCGCGTGCTGACCGGCCCCGCCGCCGAGGCCGATAGATATACCGAACGGCCGCTGGTGCATGCCCGCCGCGCCGACGCCCAGGCCCACCTGCTGGTCCGGGCCACCGCGGACGACCCTGTCCCGCCGCGCTGGGAGGCGCACCCGGTCGGCCTGGAGGAACTCGCGATGGCCTACCTGCGCGAGCCCGGCGCCGGCGCCTTGCCCGGCCTGGCCCGCGGCCGGGACACCCACCCGACGGAGGTGACGAAATGACCGCACTAACGATGCCCGGCCGTCCCGCGCGCGCCGACCGCCTGCGGCCGGTGCCGTGGCGGCGGATGGCCTGGGTCACCTGGCGGCAGCACCGGGCCGCGCTCGGCGGCGTGGCCGCCTTCCTCGGCGTGTTCGCGGTGTACCTGTGGCTGACCGGCCTGCAGATGCACCACGCCGAAGCGGCCTACTGCCACCCGGCCGGCTCACCCGGCTGCGCCATAAACTTCACCGGTAGATACGGCGAGACCGCGATCATAGTCAGCATCGCCCTGCAGGCGGTGCCCGCGCTGATCGGGGCGTTCGCCGGGGCGCCGGTGCTGGCCCGGGAGCTGGAGCCCGGCACCTCCCGGTACGCCTGGACCCAGGGCATCGCAGGCTCCGCTGGACGGTCGGCAAGCTGGTGCCGCTGGCGGTCGCGGTGACAGCCGTGGCCGGGGCGTTCACCGTCCTGATGGCCTGGTACAACCAGCCGTGGATCGCCGCGGGCTACGTCGACCCCGTTCTCGGCCCGCGTGTTCGACCTGCTCGGGGTCGCGTTCGGCGCCTGGACGCTGGCCGCCTTCGCGATCGGCGTCCTGGCCGGGATGCTCATCCGCCGGGCCGTCCCCGCGATCGCCGCCAGCCTGGCCGCCTACGCCGGGCTCGCCTTCGCCACCGCGCTGTGGCTGCGCGAGCATTACATCACACCGCTGGTCACCCACAACCCCAGCCTGCCCGGATCTGCGTGGATCATCAGCCACTGGTACACCGGGCGCAATGGAAAGCCGCTCAGCCAGGCGGCGATCAGCCAGATCCTCCAGGCCTGCCGCCCCGCCGCCACCAATAAGATCGGGCCGAACACGTTTCAGACGGTCTCGAACGCGGTGGGCTACCTTACCCAGCACGGCTACACGTTCTGGGTGAGCTACCAGCCTGGCAGCCGGTTCTGGCCATTGCAGTGGATCGAGGGCGGCTGGCTGCTCGCGCTGTCGGTCCTGCTCATCGCGCGACCGTCTGGCTGGTCCACCGCCGCGCCGCCTGAG
>CAVSCM010000029.1:0-175069 GCA_963726415.1 uncultured Actinomycetes bacterium | reverse complement strand
TGATCAGCGACAGGCTGTGCCCGAGCAGGTCGTGCAGGTCCCGGGAGATCCGCAGCCGCTCCTCGGCCACGGCCGCCCTGGCCAGCTCGGCCCTGGTCTCCTTCAGCCGGTACATCAGCACGTTGCGCCGTTCCGCGCTGTGCGCCAGCAGGTTGCCCAGCGCGACCACGGCGCCGGCGACGACCGTGTTGCTGTAGCCGAGGCCGGTCGCGGCGCTGATCGCCACCGCGATCCCGGTGCAGCACACCAGGCCGAGGACGGTCGCCCGGCCGTCCTGCGCGATCCGGCCCACCGCCGCGGACGCGACGGCCAGCGCGGTGAGCCAGGCCATCCCCCCGACCGCGAACATCGCCGCGCCGAGCGCGACCACGAGCGGCAGCAGCACCCACCTGCCAGCGCGTATACCGCCCGGGCTCGGGCATCCGGATCAGCACGGTCCGGTCGGTCAGCGCCACGAACGCGAACGTCGCGAGGATCAGGAAGGCAGGGTGGCCGCTGCGCTTGTGCGAGGTGACGAGCGCTGCGGCCGGGAGCAGCAGGAAGATCACCAGCAGCACGCGGATGACCAGCCGCCGGTACCGGAGCAGCCCGGTGATATCGGTGTCGAGGTCGTCGTCGATCGACGGCCCCGGCTCAGGACCGGGCTCGCTCCGGCTGGTCAGCCGCATGTTCACCATCATGCCCGGCAGTTCCTCAGGCGGTAGTGCTCTCCTGGCGCCAGCGCCAGACCGCGACCAGGCCCAGGGCCACCGTCCAGGCGGCGAGCGCCAGCATGTGCCGGACGCCGAGCGCCCGGCCCGCCACCGCGTTCCAGCCGAGCTGCACCAGGTGATAGCTCGGCAGCACGTTGGCGATCTCCTGCATGACGTGCGGCAGGTTGCTGTACGGGATGAAGATCCCGCCGAGGAACGCCAGCACCAGCAGGGTGAGCATCTGCGCCACCTGGGCGGTCTGGCCGTCGAACATCAGCCCG
This sequence comes from uncultured Actinomycetes bacterium, assembly GCA_963726415.1. Classification (GTDB taxonomy): domain Bacteria; phylum Actinomycetota; class Actinomycetes; order Streptosporangiales; family Streptosporangiaceae; genus DASXKD01. The sequence continues at coordinate 174,096 of CAVSCM010000029.1, read as the reverse complement.
ATGACCAGGCCGAGCGCGCAGAACGGGATCACGCCGAGCAGGATCACCGCGGCCAGCGTGGCCACCCTGCCGGCCGCCAGATGGACGTGGCCGTACCCGAACCCGAGCAGGATCAGCAGGACGAACCCGGGGATGATCAGCAGCAGGCCCTGTGCCAGCTTGGCGGTGAACCAGCGCGGCGCCGAGATCGGCGACACCCGGAGCTGGCGCATCCAGCCGTTCTGCCGTTCCTTGGCCAGCTGTGGGCCGGTCGCGAACATGGCCGAGCCCATGCCGGACCACACCGCCATGGAGACCATCAGGATCGCCGCGACCGTCAGGCCCTGTGAGGTCCCGGTCTGCTTGGCGTAGATCAGGTACAGCAGCACGGGGAACCCCGCGATGAACACGATGAACCGCACGTTGCGCAGGCTGCGGACGATCTCGAAACGCAGGAACGCGGCCATGGTCAGGCCACCCCTTCCATGACTGGGCCGTTATCGGCGGACGTGAGCGCGATCAGCGCCTCTTCGAGGCCGCCGCCGCCCACCTCCATGGCGTTGATCTGCCGCCCCAGCGCGTACAGCGCGGGCAGCGTCCGTCGGCGTCGCTGGTGCGCACCGTCACCGCGTCGCCGTTCACCACCACGTCGGTGACGCCGGGCAGCTTCAGCAGCTCCGACGGGTCCGGCACGGGTGTGAGGAAGCGCAGCGTCCTGGTGGCGGTGAACGCCTTGATCTGGGCGGGGGTACCGTCCGCGATGATCCGGCCGTGGTTCACCACGATGATCCGGGTCGCGTTGGCGTCCGCTTCTTCCAGATAGTGCGTGGCGAACAGCACGCTGGCGCCCTGCCCGGCGGTCGTCTCCACCGATCGCCAGAAGTGCCGCCGGGCCTCCACGTCGAGAGCCGCGGTGGGCTCGTCGAGGAACAGCAGTTCCGGGTTGCCCGCCAGCGCCAGCGCGAACCGCACCCGCTGGGTCTGGCCGCCCGACAGCTTCTCCACCCGCCGGTCCGCCAGGTCGGCGATGCCCGCGAGGGTCAGCAACTCGGTGGTGCTGCGGCGGTCCCGGTAGAGCTGCCGGAACAGGCCGATCAGCTCGGACACCTGGGCGCCCTCGGGCAGGCCGCCGGTCTGCAGCATGCCGCCGATCTGGCCGGCCGCCACGGCCGCCGCCGGGGACCCGCCCAGGATCCGGACCTCACCGGAGGTAGGCGCGCGCAGCCCCAGCATGGTGTCGATCGCGGTGGACTTGCCCGCGCCGTTCGGGCCGAGCAGCGCCACCGTCTCGCCGGGCTGGATATCGAAGGTCACGTGGTCCAGCGCCCTGATATCGGGGTGGTACACCTTGACGACGTCGCGGAAGGCGACGCGCCGGGCCGGTGGCACCCTTGTTGTCTGTGATCATGACTCCACGCTAGGGGCCGCCGCGGCCGTTGCCCTGTCACGCACATCCGGACCTTGGGATGACAGATGTCACGGTTGTCCAATGGCGCGTGGGCGCCGGCCCCGGCTCAGGTCCTTGGCGTCATCACGCTGACCGAGCAGGGCGCCAGCGCCGAGTAGGCCGCCGCCGCGGGCGGATCGTAATGTCTGATAATCTCTTCCCGATGTATCGCGGACTGCTTCTTAGCTGCCGCGGCGGGGCCCGATAGCGCCGGCTCCCTCGCCGCGGGGCTGAGCGTTGCCGTCGGCTACCCGCCTAGTTGAGGGAGCAGTTCCGCCAATGCGAGTACAACAAGTCCCCAGTGGCATGCCCTGTCACCGCTATGCCGCGTTCCGCCCGGTACGCCTGCCGGACCGGACGTGGCCCGGGAAGACGATCACCGCCGCGCCGCGCTGGCTTTCCACCGACCTGCGCGACGGCAACCAGGCGCTGATCGACCCGATGAGCCCCGCCCGCAAGCGCACCATGTTCGACCTGCTGGTGCGGATGGGCTACAAGGAGATCGAGGTCGGGTTCCCGTCGGCGAGCCAGGCCGACTTCGACTTCGTCCGCAGCCTGATCGAAGACGACGTCATCCCCGACGACGTGCAGATCTCCGTGCTCACCCAGGCGCGGGACGAGCTGATCGAGCGGACCGTGCAGTCCCTGGCCGGCGCGCCGCGGGCCACCGTGCACCTGTACAACGCGACGGCGCCGGTGTTCCGGCGGGTCGTGTTCGGCATCGGCCGGGAGGAATGCCGCGACCTCGCCGCCGACGGCGCCCGGTCGGTGGTCAAGTACGCCGAGCAGTACGCTGGCCGGCTGCGACTTCGGGTTCGAGTACTCGCCAGAGATCTTCATGGACACCGAGCTGGACTTCGCCGCCGAGGTCTGCGAGGCGGTCATGGACGTCTGGCAGCCGGGCCCGGGCCGGGAGATCATCCTCAACCTGCCGTGCACGGTCGAGCGGTCCACCCCCAACGTGTACGCCGACCAGATCGAGTGGATGAGCCGCAACCTGTCCCGGCGGGAGCACGTCTGCCTGTCGGTGCACACCCACAACGACCGCGGCACCGCGGTCGCCGACGCCGAGCTGGCCGTGCTGGCCGGGGCCGACCGGGTGGAGGGCTGCCTGTTCGGCAACGGCGAGCGGACCGGCAACGTATGCCTGGTCACGCTGGGCCTGAACCTGTTCAGCCAGGGCATCGACCCGATGATCAACTTCTCGGACATCGACGAGATCAGGCGCACCGTCGAGTACTGCAACCAGCTGCCGGTGCACCCGCGCCACCCCTACGCCGGCGACCTGGTCTACACCGCGTTCTCCGGGTCCCACCAGGACGCGATCAAGAAGGGATTCGAGGCGCACGAGGCCGCCGCCGCTGCCTCGGGCACCGACGTGGCCGCGCAGCCCTGGGAGGTTCCGTACCTGCCCATCGACCCGCGCGACGTGGGCCGCACGTACGAGGCCGTGATCAGGGTCAACTCCCAGTCCGGCAAGGGCGGGGTGGCCTACATCATGAAGGCCGGGCACCAGATGGACCTGCCGCGGCGGCTGCAGATCGAGTTCTCCCGGGTGGTACAGGCGCGCACCGACGCCGAGGGCGGCGAGGTCACCCCGGCGCAGATGTGGGAGGCGTTCTCCGCCGAGTACCTGAGCACCGGCCGGGTCGCGCTGCAGGCGCACCACACCTCCTCCGCGGTGGAGTGCCAAGGACGCGCTGACCGTGGAGGTCAGCGTGGACGGCGAAGGCCGGCAGATCGAGGGCACGGGCAACGGGCCGATCTCCGCGTTCTGCGACGCGCTCGGCTCGATCGGCATCGAGGTGCGGGTGCTCGACTACACCGAGCACGCCCTGTCCGCCGGCAGCGACGCCCAGGCGGCCGCGTACGTCGAGTGCGAGGTGAGCGGCCAGACGCTGTGGGGGGTCGGCGTGGACACCAACACGGTGACCGCGTCGCTGAAGGCGGTCCTGTCCGCGGTGAACCGGGCCGGCGCCGGCCGCTAGCCACCGGCACCGCCGGGGCGCGCCTGCCCCGGCGGTGTCCGTGCCATGCGGGAGAATGGCTGGGTGGGCTTGTACCGGGATGACGGGATCGTGCTGCGCACCCAGGACCTGGGTGAGGCGGACCGGATCATCACCGTGCTCACCCGGCGTACCGGGCGGATCCGCGCCGTCGGCAAGGGCGTGCGCCGCACCAAGTCGCGGTTCGGCGCCAGGCTGGAGCCGTTCACCCACGTCGACCTGCTGCTGTATGAGGGCAGGTCGCTGGACATCGTCACCCAGGCGGACTCGCTGCGGGCCTACGGCGAGCCGCTCGCCTCGGACTACCCGCGCTACACCGCTGGCGTGGCGATGCTGGAGACCGCGGAACGCTTCACCCCCGAGGAGCGCCAGCCCGCGCAGCGGCAGTTCCTGCTGCTGGTCGGCGGGCTGCGCGCGCTGGGGGAGGGGGAGCACGGCGCCGCGCCTGGTGCTCGACGCGTTCCTGCTGCGCTCGCTCGCGGTCGCCGGGTACGCGCCCGCACTGGAGGAGTGCGCGGTGTGCGGCTCACCGGGGGGGCCGGCGGTGCAGGGGGATAGTGAAGCGGGAACGGAGAGGCGGGCGGGGGGTGGGGGGCTGCGCGCGTTCGCCATCGCGGCGGGCGGCCTGACCTGCCGGTCCTGCCGGCCGGCCGGTGCGGCGACCCCGTCCGCGCACACGGTCGCCCTGATGGGCGCGCTGCTGCGCGGCGACTGGCCGGTCGCGGACGCGTCCCTGCCGCGCCACCAGGTAGAGTGCAGCGGCCTGGTGGCCGCCTACCTGCAGTGGCACCTGGAGCATTCCATCCGCTCGCTCCGGCACGTGGAGCATGTGTGACGGATCGGTGAGGAGCCGGCATGAGTCGTCCGGGCGGTGACCGGCGGGGCGCGCGGTCCGCGCAGGGGGCGCAGCCCAGGCGGGGAGCGCGCCCGGTCCGGCCGCCGGATCCGCATCCTGAGGGTGCCCGGCCGCCCGCCATCCCGGCCGAACTGGTGCCCCGGCACGTCGCCCTGGTCATGGACGGCAACGGCCGCTGGGCCAAAGCAGCGCGGCCTGCCCAGGACCGAGGGCCACAAGCGGGGCGAGTACTCGCTCTTCGACGTGATCATGGGCGCGATCGAGCTGGGCATCCCCTACCTGTCCGCGTACGCGTTCTCCACCGAGAACTGGCGGCGGTCCCCGGACGAGGTGCGCTTCCTCATGGGGTTCAACAGGGACGTCATCCGGCGCCGCCGCGACCAGTTGCACGAGATGGGCGTCCGGGTCCGGTGGGCGGGGCGCCGCCCGCGGCTGTGGCGCAGCGTCATCTCCGAGCTTGAGGACGCCGAACGGATGACCGCGGGCAACTCGGTGCTGACCTTGCAGTTCTGCGTGAACTACGGTGGCCGGTCGGAAATCGCCGACGCGGCCGCCCGGCTCGCGGCCGACGCCGTGGCCGGCCGGGTCCGCCCGGACCGCATCGACGAGAAGATGCTCGCCCGGTACCTGGACGAGCCGGAAATTCCCGACGTGGACCTGTTCGTCCGGTCCTCCGGGGAGCAGCGGCTGTCCAACTTCCTGATCTGGCAGTCGGCCTACGCGGAACTGGTGTTCCTCGACACGCTGTTCCCCGATTTCGACCGGCGCCACCTGTGGCGGGCCTGCGAGATCTACGCCAGCCGGGACCGCAGGTACGGCGGCGCCGTGCCGAACCCGGGGCCCGCGCTACCGAACGGCCTGGATCCCCGCGATCACGAGCACGCCGGCGATCGCGGCCACGCGCAGTAGCCGCCCGCTCGGGGTCAGCCGGGGCCACGACACCGCGGCCAGCCAGCCGAGGAAGGCCGCCACCAGGACGAGGGCCACGGCCCCGATCCAGCCGGGCACCGACAGCCCGGCGATGAGCAGCGCGGCCAGCAGCAACGGGACCACCCAGACCGGTAGCTGGTGCAGCACCACCAGCGGCCGCGCGCTTGACCGCTCCAGCGTGCGCCGGGCGTCGCTCGCCCCGGGGGTGTAGAGCGAGGTACCCCGGGGCAGCGGCCGTGTCTTCCCCCGCCGCGGCCTGCCCGTTTGCCCTGTCATCTGGTCATCCTCCCGCCAGTCGGCCGGCGTCGCAGGCGCTGGCAATTCCCGTCAAATATACGGTCCCAGCGCACTTCCACCCGCCACGGGTGAGCTGCCTGCCCGTACCGCTGACCCGTGCCGTCAGCCAGCCGCGCGCCGACCCAGCCCGGCGAGATCGTGGGGTTCTGGCCACCGGTGGGCCAGAACCCCACGATCATTAACGGCTTACTAGTGGCCGGTGACCGTGACGGTCTGCAGGTTCGGGTCGGCGGCGATCTGCCCCGGGCAGAACCGGTCCGGCAGGAACTGCTTCTTGCTGAACAGCTTCGTCTGGTCGGCGAAGTGCGGCGACACCGGGTTGGACGACTCGGAGTAGGTCAGGATGGTGTCCCCGACCGGGCAGCTGCCGTGCCTGGGCCAGGTCACCACCTGGATGAACGACGAGCCGGTGTCCGGTGACGTGGCCGAGTCCCCGGGCTCGGTGTTCTCGTAGATCGCGTTGTAGATCCCGTCCGGGTCGCCGGGGCCGCCCGGGATCGTGATCTGGCTGCCGTGATAGCTGACGAACTGCACCGCGCCGAGCGTGGTATCGATCGGCACACTTGCGTTGCGCAGCCCCGCGATGGCGTCGCCCAGCGCGTTGTGCACGGTCGTGTTGGCCGTGTTCAGCCCGAACGGCGTGGTGACCGGGTGGGCCAGCTCGAACCGGTGCGAGAACGGCGACGGCGATGCGCCGCTGGCGAAGGCCCAGAACTCGCCGAACAGGACCGCGCCGCGCTGGCCGGCGTCCCACCGCCCGTTCCAGTGCGCCAGGGTGCTGCACGCATTGCCGAGGCGCACGTTGCCGCCGTTGGAGGTCGGCGCGGTGCCGCCCGCCGCCTGGAACTGGTTACAGAGCTTCACCAGGGCCGGGAGCGTGAGCTGAGCCGCGTAGTCGATGTCGTTCAGGTCCAGGCGCTTCATCGCGGCCAGTGTGAACCCGGGAGGGCCCTGCCCGTCGGTGCCGTCGATCCGCGCCTGCACCTCGAGCAGCCCGATCCTGGTCCGCAGCGTCCGCGCCGTGTTCTCGAAACCGATGATCCGGGCGAACCCGGTCAGCGGCTGGTGCGGGTTGGCCAGCCAGAAGCTGTCGTTGGAGTTCGTCACGTAGTCGTTGCGCAGCAACGAGGGCTCGTGGTTCGGCCCGAAGATGCCCGGTGCCGCGGCGCTGGGGTCGTTGCCCCAGTCGCAGGCGGTCTTGGAGCCGTCCAGGATCGGCAGCCCGAGTTGGTCGAACGTGAACTGGCCGAGCGGTGTGTCACAGGCCTTCGCCTTGGCATCGGTCACGTTCGGGATGGCGCCGATATCGGCGTAGAGCGCCACGCCTTCCCGGTCGCTCACAATCGTGTTCACCCAGGGAATGCCCTGGTACTTCTGCAGGATCGACAGCACCTGCTGGGTGGTGGACGCCCGGTCGATGTCGAACCAGGTGTTGACCGCCCGGGCCAGGTTGGCGGCGTTGACGTCGGCGAAGGCGAACCCCTGCGAGGTGCCCCAGGGCAGCGAGATGCCCGCGAGGTTGTTGAACATCGGGCCGTAGCGGGTCCACCAGAACGTGTGGTGCACCGGGGCCAGGCTGCCGTCCGGCTGCTTGGCCATGACCGTGACCCGCCGCGGGGTCATCGCCACGGCCTTGCCGTTCTGCAGGTACTCGGTCGGGTGGCCGGGCACCAGGGTGAGCTGGAACGGGGTGAACCGGAACGCGGTGGACACGGTGTGGCTCCACGCGACCGACGCGTTGTGGCCGATGAGGATCAGCGGCACGCCGTACAGCGAGGCTCCGGTGACGTTGATCTTGCCGGGGATGGTGAGCTGCGACTGGTAGAAGCGCTCCGTGCCGAGCCACGGGAAGTGCGGGTTGCCGAGCAGCAGGCCGCGGTGGTCCCTGGTGCCCGCCGAGCCGATCGCGACCGCGTTGCTGCCCATGCTGCCCCGCTGGGCCCGCAGCGCCGCGGCGAGCGCGCGCCCGGTCCTGGCCGTGGCGGCGGCACTGGGCTGCGCGGTGGCGGTTCCCGCCTTCGGCGGCGCGGCCTCGCTGATGCCCTGGATCACCGCGCCGCTGCTTGACAACAGCATGAGCTGGTAGAAGCGCAGGTAACTGTCCATCAGGGTGATCGGCTTCACCCAGGCCTGACCGCGGCAGGTCGGGTCGGTCACACCGGCCGCGCCCCCGACGTGCGCGAGGTAGGCGTTGTACCCCTTGACGTAGCCGGCCTCCACCGCCTGCTCGGTGGGCGACAGCGCCTGTGCCAGTTTCTGCACCACGCCGGAGTCGATGATCTGCTGGTAGAACAGGTCGGAGTCCAGGTTGCTGACCACGACCCCGTTGCCCCGCTCGATGTCCACGCCGGTGGGCCCGAAGTAGCGGGACCGCTGCGCCTCGACCGTCACGTAGTCGTTCGCCATCGTGCACAGGTTGTCCTGGGCGAACGCGTACCCGTAGCCGAACCCGAGACTGGTCCAGCCATGCGCGAGTATGTGCGGGACCCCGCCGGTCGTGTACCGGATCTGCGCGGACAACGGGGCCTGCGCCGGCTGGGCCCGCGCCGGACTTGCGCCACGGCTGGCCAGGGCGGGGGGAGCGGCGATCGCCACCAGGGCAGCCACCGCTGCCATGACAGTTGCGGCTCGCAGCCTCATCAGGGCCTCCTCGACGTGACTAAAGGGCATTACCGGGCACACCGGCTGTTTGTGTAAATTACGCCAAAGGTCCGCCACAGCTAGGCGCCGGCCCCATAAGTCACGGCCGTGTCGCGCCAAAGGCCCCGTGACGCAGGAACGGGGCCTTTGGCCATCGGGGGTTCCGGGGGTCGCCCCCCGGGCTAACAGCGCCGGCCGCGAATAACGGTGCGCCATCCAGCCCCCCGCCCCCGCTAAGCTGACGGTCACCCACCCGTTCACCGGGATCCTTCATGCCCGCCGACGGCCAGCCGGATGGAGTTATCGCCATGGCACGCAGTTCCGACCGCATCGACACGATCGTCAGCCTCAGCAAGCGGCGCGGTTTCGTCTACCCGTCCAGTGAGATCTACGGCGGGCTGCGCGCGTCCTGGGACTACGGCCCGCTCGGTGTGGAGATGAAGAACAACATCAAGCGGCAGTGGTGGAAGGCGATGGTCCAGGGCCGCGACGACGTGGTCGGGCTCGATTCCAGCGTGATCCTCGCCCGCGAGGTCTGGGAGGCCAGCGGCCACGTCACCGAGTTCGTGGACCCGCTGACCGAATGCCAGTCCTGCCACAAGCGCTTCCGTGCCGACCACCTCCTCGAGTCCTACGAGGAGAAGCACGGGCACGCCCCGGCCGAGGGCCTGGCCCTGGTCGCCTGCCCGAACTGCGGCACCAGGGGTGCGTTCACCGAGCCGCGCATGTTCAACGGGCTGCTGCGCACGTACCTCGGCGCCACCGAGGATGAGAGTGGCCTGGCCTACCTGCGGCCTGAGACCGCGCAGGGGATCTTCATCAACTTCCGCAACGTGCTGCAGACCTCGCGCAAGAAGATCCCGTTCGGGATCGGGCAGATCGGCAAGTCGTTCCGCAACGAGATCACCCCCGGCAACTTCATCTTCCGCACTCGCGAGTTCGAGCAGATGGAGATGGAGTTCTTCGTCAAGCCCGGCACCGACGAGGAATGGCACGACAACTGGATCGCCACCAGGCAGGCCTGGTACACCGGCCTGGGCGTGACCGAGGAGAACCTGCGCCTGTACGAGCACCCGGCGGAGAAGCGCTCGCACTACTCCAAGCGCACCGTGGACATCGAGTACCGGTACGGGTTCCCGGGCAGCGAGTGGGGCGAGCTTGAGGGCATCGCCAACCGCACGGACTTCGACCTGTCCACGCACGGCCGCGCTTCCGGCCAGGACATGTCCTACCTCGACGCGGAATCCGGCGAGCGCTACATCCCGTACGTGATCGAGCCCGCGGCCGGCGTGGACCGGTCCATGCTGGTGTTCCTCATGGACGCCTACGCCGAGGACGAGGCGCCCGACGCCAGCGGCAAGCTGGAGAAGCGCACCGTGCTGCGGCTCGACCACCGTCTCGCCCCGGTCAAGGCCGCCGTGCTGCCGCTGTCACGCAACGCCGACCTGTCCCCGAAGGCCCGCGACGTGGCCGCCGCGCTGCGCCAGCGCTGGAACACCGACTTCGACGACGCCGGCGCGATCGGCCGCCGCTACCGCCGCCAGGACGAGATCGGCACCCCGTACTGCGTCACGGTCGACTTCGATTCGCTGAACGACCAGGCGGTGACGGTTCGCGAGCGCGACTCCATGGGACAGGAAAGGGTCTCCATCGACGCTCTTGAAAGTTATTTGTCCGAACGACTGACCGGGCTCTGACTCGCCCGTAGGGATCGCCGGATTCGGGGCCGGTCCTGCGGGGCAGACCGGGCAGCCCTGTAAGCGCCCTGGTGGTTTAGCGCTCGATCGGGGTGCCCTGTGTCGAGTCCGCGCGGGGATAGCGGCGGAAGATCTCGGCGGCGGCCAGGTGGAAGCCGTCGGGGAGACCGGAGGAAGAGAAAGCGGAGGCGATTTCCTCCATCTCGGCGACCCAGCGCCAGCCCTTGGCCGTGGCTGATCTTGCCGAGCCTTCGGACCGTTTCTCCAGCTTGGGCTGGGAGAGCGCCCACTCGGCGAGGAGCGTTTCCTCGACGCCCTCTTCCCGGGCGAACTCGCGGATCGCGAGTATCAGGGCGGCGGTGCCCTTGGTCCAGGCGCCGTAGGCCATCTTGACCGTGGAGGCGGACGCCAGGGCTGGGCCTGCGATGCGTGCGTCCAGGTCAGTGCCGTCGAACAGGGCGCGAACTGTCTCGGCGTCGGGGCCGGAGAGGTAGAGCCTTGTGCTTCGGGGGGCGGTGGGGGGCGGGCCGATGATGCCGCCGTCCACGTAACGGCCGCCGGTGTCGGTGATCATCTGCGCGACCTCGCGCGCCGTGCCCGGCGCGATCGCGTTCGCGTCCACGTACAGCCCGCGGAACCCGTGCACCGCCCAGGCCGTGTCGGCCGCCGCGTGCGGCGGGCACACCGAGAGGATGATCTCCGCCTGCCTGGCGACGGCCGCGATCGTGTGTGCGTCGGTCAACTCGGCTGCCTTGGCGCGGTCTTGGGTGGCGGGACTGCGGCCCTCGGATGCCCATAGCACCGTATGGCCGCCCTTGGTCAGGCACCGTCCGATGGCGGCGCCCATCTCGCCGGGGTGCAGGAGGCCGATCACGTCCGTGTTCACTGAACAAGTGTGGCGCGGGCCGGAGTGAAACGCCGCACGAGCGCGCATCGGGCGACTGGCTCAACGCCTGCCGCCCGATACCCGCCCGTACGGCGGCGGTGGCTGGGGTCAGCTACCAGGCGAAGAAGAGGCCGGGGTAGGTGCCGTGCGGGATCGGCGTGAACTTGTTTCCTACAAGGACGCCCAGGATGTTGTTGCGGCCGCCGTACTGGTCCTTTGCGCCCCGGGGGTCACTGATGACCAGGGCACTGCCGTCCGGGCTGGCCCAGAGGACCTCTTGCCAGCCGACGGACGAGCTGAACCGGTCCTCGTGGAAGACGGGCTTGCCGGTGCGCGCGGAGTACTCGGTGATCTGGACATAACCGCCGGGGCCGCTGTGATGCGGCGGGTAGTAGCTGGTCGCGGCAACGACCTTGGTGCCGTCCGGGGTGAGGAATGTGTTGGTGGTGGCGAGGGTGCCGGCCTGGTACGGGAACCCCACGACGACCTTGGCCGCGGCGAGCGTGGTACCGGGGGTGGTGGTGTCCAGCACGCGGACCCGCATGGTCTCGTGCGGGCCGCCCCACTGCTGGAACTCCAGATAGCGACCATCTGCGGACCAGGAGAAGATCTGGCCCATTGGCTTCCAGTTGCCGATCCAGTTGCCGATCCGGTCGCCGCCCGGCCAGGTCCACGTCCGGATGGCGCCGGTGGCCAGCGTGATGATCTGGATGGACTTGCGGAAGTCCAGGGCGAGCCTGGTGCCGTCGGGGGAGACCGCCATCCCGGCGAGATTGGTTGCACGGACCTTCTCCGGGATGGTCAGTGGGGTCAGTTGGGTAGTGCGGGTGTGCGGGTCGAAGGTCAGCCGGAAGAACACCGTCGGGGCCGTGTTGTCCCGGTTCTGCGCGCGCATGCCGGCCTGCCCGGAGGCGATGTTCCACCAGCGCTGGGCGGCGAGCACGAATGTGCGGTTGTCCGCGGTACCGTTCACCCAGGTGAAGACCTTGTAGGGCCGCGGCGGGCTGACCGTCGCGAGGACGCGCCCGGTGACGGTCGAGCGCACTAGTGCGGTCCGGGCATAGATCAGTGCCTGCGGCGGCAGCATGACGAAGTAAGGCGGCACCTTCCGGAGCGCCGACCGGGGGCCGACGGGGGAGCCGTTCCACCGCGGCGCCGTGGCCGGGCCGGTGCTGCGGGTGTGGCCGTGGAAGGTGGTGGAGATGGCCAGGGAGCCGGCGACCACGGCGGCTACCGCTGCGGCGGCGGCCAGCGGGGTGAGCCAGGTGCCCCACCGGCCGGGGATTCGCGGCAGGCGGGTACGGGTGCCCCGCAGCCGCAGCGGCGGGACGGTGTGTGGGCCGATCTCGTCGCCGGTCTCCCGCAGCGCCAGCCGCACCTTGTCTTCCATCGTGTTCATGACTGCTCCTGAAGCATGCGGCCCAGGGACGCGAGCGCCCGGTGCGTGGCCGATCTGACGCTGCTGGGGCTGATCCCCATGGTGGTGGCGGTCTCCTCGGCGGACAGGTCGAGATAGAACCGCAGTACCAGCGCCTCGCGCTGGCGTGGCGGGAGCCGCCGCACCGCCCGCATGATCTCGTCCCGTTCCTCCCTGGTGAGCACCGCGGATTCCGCGGAGCGCACGCTTTCGGGGCTGCTGGCGGCCTCCCGCGGCGCCCGCGACGTGGTCCTCCGGCGCAGCACCGAGCGGCAGTGGTTGAGCACGGCGGACCGCACGTAGTGCACCGCGCTCCCCGGGTCGGCCAGGTGGGACCACCGTCGGTACAGCCCGCAGAACGCCTCCTGCACGACGTCCTCGGCACTCTGCCGGTCCCCGAGCATGATGTGGGCCAGCCGGATCATCCCGAGAGCGTGCGCCTCGTACAGCGCGGTCACGGCCTCCTCGGCGCTGCCGCCTACGGGCCCGGCGGCCGCGGTGCTGACCCGCGGCCTGGCGGCCGCGGGGGCGCCAGCGGTATCCACGGCGGCCGGTCCGTGCGGATGGGTGTTCATGTTCCAGAGACGTGCGGCGCCGCGTTTCGCTGCTTCACCTGGAGAAGTCATCGGCCGGTCCGGTAGGCGCTGGTGATCGTCTCCGTGACGGTACCTCCGGCCGCGTCGGCAGCGGTGGTCCGCAGCGTGACCAGCGTCCTCGCCGGGGCCGTGAATACCGCGGCATACCGGCCGCGGTGGCCGCTGATCCGGGCCTGGTGCCACGTCTTGCCTCCGTCGAAGGACACCGACACGGAAGCACGGGTGACCGCGGCGGCCTTGACGGCTTGCAGGTGCCCCGCCACGACGTGCACCACCTGGTGCCCGGCCGGTGCCGCGCCGTCGAGTCTCAGGCCCGCCACGCCGTACCTCAGCGTCATCATCGGCTCGATGGCACAGTCCCGGTCCCGGGTCAGCGGCGCGCATGACCAGCCAGGCGGCAGCGTCGCTGTCCTCATTGGCGCGCTGGCCCACGTCCAGACCGTCTTGGTCGCGGTGGACAGCGGGAAGAGCTTGCTGGTCCTGGTCAGATCCAGCGAGAAGCGAATCGTCGCGGGTTTCGGGGCCAGCGTGGCTGTGGTGTAGAACTCTCCGTACGGGCTGGCCTGGGTAGCCGCGTTGCCGCCCGCGATCTTCGTGCCGTCCTGCTCGATCCGGTAGGTCCCGGTCACTTCGCCGCCGAGCAGCCCGCCGATCTCGTGCCCGGGCTGGTTGTCCCCGAACGGGTCGACCTCCAGGCTCAGCGTGTTCCCGGCCCGGACCGCCGAGGGCTCGGTCGTGTTGAACATGTTGGGCTCGGTTTCCAGCAGCACGTTCGCCGTAGGGTGCAGCGGGTAGGCGCTCCAGTTCTCGGTCAGCCGCTCACCGGGGCGGAGCAGGCGCAGATCGCCCGACTGCCACGGCGCGCTGCCGGGCTCGTACTGCCCGAACCATTCCATCCGCGCCGTGCCCGTGCCGCCGGCGTATTCGGTCAGCCGCCCTGGCAGTCGCAACGACGGCCCGGTGGGCTCGATGAACCCGAACCATGCCCGGCTGCCGTTCGGGTTGGTTGCCGGGAAGCTGCCGTTGAACGCGAACCCGCCGGCCGCCGGGGCGCCCTGGTAGAAGCGCTCGTGCACGGTCGCCAGGCTGGTGGCCCGCACCGTGTAGCGCTGCACCGGGATGATCCCCGGCGGGTCGGTGTAGCTCAGCGTGTACTCGTAGGGGACGCCGTGACCGGGCGGGGATTCCAGGTGCTGGTTCACCGCCACCCGCAGCGTGCCCACCGTCGGCCGGGTACTGGCCGGGCTGAGCCATACCGGGGTACCGGGGAAGTACAGTTCCAGCACGATCGGCGGCCCTGACCGGCCGGTGCGCAGCAGCCAGGCGTCGGTGTCCAGGGCAGTCGCGGGCCGCGGCGTCACCATCGTGACCTTGCTGTCCGCCGCACGGCCCCGGATCGTCACGGTCCGGTTCCCAGTGACGCTGAACTGCGGGAGGATCACGAAATGTGATCCGGGCGTATGGCCAGAACCGCCGAACTCGGCGACCGCGAAGTAGTGCCCGGCCGGAACGCTGTACTTGACCACGCCGTCGTGGAAGACGCCCGCCCCGGCCTGCCCGCTGATCAGCGTGGTGTCGTCCACGTTGAACAACTGAACCAGGTCGCCGGTGTCGAGCGTGCCCGCCAGGCTGAGGCCCTTGATCGTGAGCGTGTGCATGTGGACCTCATGCCGCGCCGGGGCCCGGCCCGCTGGACCGGCCATCCTGATCACCATCCCCGCGGCACGGGGCCTGGCCGGCCGGAACGCGGCGGGGCCGGGCCGCGGAACAGAGCGGGACCAGGCCGAAACGGGCCGGGCCGGAGCGGGGCGGGGCTGGCTGGCGGGCGGCGTCAGGCCGGCCGCCATGAGCGCGGCCAGCGCGGCGAACGTCCGCATCGGTGCGGGCGCGCCCAGCGCACGTCGGTCCATTCGGCTCTCCTTGGGTTGGATTGAGGCACATTCGGCTTCGGGGACGTTCCAGAGACGTTCAGGCCGGCCATTCGCTGCCTCCGCCCGGGCGGTGCGCATGAAGTGCGCAACTCTCGGTAGAGTCCTGACAACAGGGCCGTGAGGCCGTATGCAGATGGCCGCCCCGGTAGCTACTCCCTCTTAACGCGGCGGGCGGCGGCGCGGGCACAAGGAGAGCGTGCAGTGGCGAAGCTCGTCTACGCATTCAGCGAAGGCAACAAGGACCTGAAGGACCTGCTGGGCGGCAAGGGCGCCAACCTTGCCGAGATGACCAACATCGGCCTGCCCGTGCCGCCTGGCTTCACAATCACCACCGAGGCGTGCCGTTACTACCTGGAGCACGGCGGCGTCCCCGAAGGGCTTGCCGCGGAGGTCGGTGAGCATCTGGGGCGGATGGAGCAGGCCATGGGCCGCCAGCTTGGCGACCCGGCCGATCCGCTGCTGGTCAGCGTCCGCTCCGGGGCCAAGTTCTCCATGCCGGGGATGATGGACACGGTCCTGAACATCGGCATCACCGACGAATCCGTGTACGGCCTGGCCAAGCAGTCGGGGAACGAGCGGTTCGCCTGGGACGCCTACCGGCGGCTGGTCCAGATGTTCGGCAAGACCGTGCTCGGGATCGACGGGGACGCGTTCGAGGACGCGATCGACGAGGCCAAGCAGGCCAAGGGCACCACCAACGACCTTGACCTGGACGCCGGCGACCTGAACCAGCTCACCGAACGTTTCAAGGAGATCGTCCGCGAGCACACCGGGCGCGACTTCCCGCAGGAGCCGTACGAGCAGATGAACCTGGCCATCGAGGCCGTGTTCAACTCGTGGAACTCCGGCCGCGCCGTGCTCTACCGGCGGCAGGAGCGGATCCCCGCCGACCTGGGCACCGCGGTCAACGTGGTGGCGATGGTGTTCGGCAACCTCGGCGCTGACTCGGGCACCGGGGTGGCGTTCACCCGTGACCCGGGCACCGGCCAGCAGGGCATCTACGGCGACTACCTGCAGAACGCCCAGGGCGAGGACGTCGTGGCCGGGATCAGGAACACCGTCCCGCTGCAGGACCTGGAGAAGATCGACCCCGCGTCGTACCGGCAGCTTCTGGAAATCATGGCGACGCTGGAGAACCACTACAGGGACCTGTGCGACATCGAGTTCACCATCGAGCGGGGCAAGCTGTGGATGCTGCAGACCCGGGTCGGCAAGCGCACCGCCGCGGCCGCGTTCCGGATCGCGACCCAGTTCGTGGACCAGGGCCTGATCGACATGGACGAGGCGGTCATCCGGGTCACCGGGGACCAGCTCGCGCAGCTCATGTTCCCCCGGTTCGACCTGACGGGTGACCCCACGAAGATCACTACCGGGGTCAGCGCGTCCCCGGGTGCCGCCGTCGGCAAGGCCGTGTTCGACTCGGCCCGCGCGGTCGAGCAGGCCGAGGCCGGCGAGGACGTCATCCTGGTCCGCCGGGAGACCAACCCCGACGACCTGCACGGCATGATCGCCGCCCGTGGCATCCTCACGAGCCGGGGCGGCAAGACCAGCCACGCCGCGGTCGTCGCCCGGGGCATGGGCAAGACCTGCGTCTGCGGCGCGGACGAGCTCGACATGAACCTGGCGTCCCGCCAGTTCACCGCGCCGGGCGGGGTCACGGTCCGCGAGGGCGACGTGATCTCCATCGACGGCTCCAGCGGCGCGGTGTACGCCGGGCAGGTGCCCGTCATGGCCTCGCCGGTGGTCGAGTTCTTCGAGGGCGACCTGGACGCCGAGTCCGACGAGCTGGTCGCGGCCGTGGCCCGGATCATGGACCACGCCGACGCCAGCAGGCGGCTCGGCGTGCACGCGAACGCCGACACCGGCGAGGACTGCGCCAGGGCCCGCCGGTTCGGCGCCGGCGGTGTCGGGCTGGTCCGTACCGAGCACATGTTCCTCGGCGAGCGCCGCCAGCTCGTGGAGCGGCTCATCCTGGCCGACGACGAGGCGGGACGGCAGGCCGCGCTGGATGCGCTGATGCCGCTGCAGCGCGGCGACTTCCTGGAGATCCTCGAGGCCATGAACGGGCTGCCGGTCACCATCCGGCTGATCGACCCGCCGCTGCACGAGTTCCTGCCCGACCTCACCGAGCTGTCGGTCAAGGTCGCCCTGGCGGAGGAGGCGGGCGGGGCCACCGAGAAGGACCGCAAGCTGCTGGACGCGGTGCGCCGCCTGCACGAGCAGAACCCCATGCTCGGGCTGCGCGGTGTCCGGCTGCTCCTGGTCATCCCCGGCCTGCTGGACATGCAGGTACGGGCGATCGCCGAGGCGGCGGCGGAGCTGAAGAAGGCGCGCCGCGACCCCAGGCCGGAGGTCATGATCCCGCTGACCGCGTCCGTGCAGGAGATGGAGATCTCCCGGGAGGCCACCGCGAAGGTGCTGGCCGATGTCGAGTCGGAAACCGGTGCGGGAGTGCACACCATGATCGGCACCATGATCGAGGTTCCCCGGGCGGCGATGATCGCGGGGGAGATCGCGCGCAGCGCCGAGTTCTTCTCCTTCGGCACCAACGACCTCACCCAGATGACCTGGGGCTTCTCCCGTGACGACGTGGAGGGTGCGTTCTTCAGCCGGTACATCGAGCTGGGCATCTTCGGGGTGTCCCCGTTCGAGACCATCGACACCGAGGGCGTCGGCCGCCTGGTCCGCATGGCTTCCGAGGAAGGCCGGGCGGCCCGCCCGGACCTGGAACTCGGGGTGTGCGGCGAGCACGGCGGTGACCCGGAGTCCGTCCACTTCTTCCACGAGGTCGGCCTCAACTACGTGTCCTGCTCGCCCTTCAGGGTGCCGGTGGCACGGCTGGAGGCCGGCCGGGCGGCGCTCCTGGAGACCGCTGGGGGCAGCGACACCCGGTGAGCCCGGGTTACGACGCCCCCGCCACCGCACGCTGGGCGGCCGAGCCGGACAAGGACCCGCCGGCGGAACACCGCCGCGGGCCCTTCGTCCGCGACCGGGCGCGGGTGCTGCACTCGTCCGCGCTGCGCAGGCTCGCCGCCAAGACGCAGGTGGTCGGGGTCGGCGTGGGTGACTTCCCGCGGACCAGGCTCACCCACTCGCTGGAGTGCGCGCAGATCGGGCGGGAGTTCGGCGCCGAACTCGGGTGTGACCCGGACCTGGTGGACGCGGCCTGCCTGGCCCACGACCTCGGGCACCCGCCGTTCGGGCACAACGGCGAGGTGGCCCTGGCCGGGATCGCCGCGGGCTGCGGCGGGTTCGAGGGCAACGCACAGAGCCTGCGGCTGCTCACCCGGCTCGAGGCCAAGGTGGCCGGGGCCGGCCTCAACCTGACCCGGGCAACCCTCGACGGATGCATCAAGTACCCCCGGGGCGCACCCGTGCACCAGGCCACCACGGGGCCACCCGCCAAGTTCGGGTACTACGCCGACGACGCTGTTGCGTATCGCTGGATAAAAGAGCAGGCGCCGGACGGGAAACTATGCCTGGAAGCTCAGGTGATGGACTGGTCAGACGACGTCGCGTACTCCGTGCACGACCTGGAAGACGGGCTGCAGGCAGGCCATATCACGCTGCGTGCGCTGCGCGGGGCGGCCGAGCGGGCGGCGGTCACCGAACTGGCCACGGGGTACAGCCCCTCGGGTACCGCGCAGGCTGAGCTGGAAGGGGTGTTCGACCGGCTGCTCGGGCTGCCGTTCTGGCCGAGATCCTTCGACGGCGGGCCCGCGGCGCTGGCCGCGCTGAAGCACCTGACCAGCGAACTGATCGGCCGGTTCTGCGGGTGCGCGCAGGAGGCCACGCTGAAGGCGGCCGAGGGCCGGTTCCCGCTCACCAGGTACGCCGCCGGCCTGGTGGTGCCCAGGCAGCAGCGGCTGGAGTGCGCCCTGCTGAAGGCGGTGACCGCGCATTTCGTGATGAGCCGCAAGGGGGTCGCTGCCCGCCAGGCCGCCGAGCGGGAACTGATCGCCGAACTGGCGGCCGCAGTGCGGGCCGGCGCGCCGGACACCCTGGACCCGCTGCTGCGGCCCGCCTACCTCGCGGCGGACTCCGACGCGGCGCGGCTGCGGGTGGTGGTGGACCAAATCGCGTCGCTCACCGATACTTCTGCCATCGCCTGGCATGATCGCCTGTGCCGGCGCCGCGGCAGCGAGGAAAGAGGGACCTGATGCCCGAACCCACGTACGTGATCGTCGGTGCCGCTATGGCCGGCGCCAAGGCCGCGGAGACCCTTCGGGAGGAGGGCTTCGGCGGGAGCATCGTGCTGCTGGGGGAGGAGGTCGAGCGGCCCTACGAGCGGCCGCCGCTGTCCAAGGGCTACCTGCTCGGCAAGGACGAGAAGTCGTCCATTTACGTCCACGAGGAAGGCTGGTACGCCGAGAACGACGTAGACCTGCGGCTGGGCGTGACCGTTACCGCGCTGGACGTGGGCGCCCGGCAGGTGGCGCTCGCCGGCGGCGGCACCGTGGGCTACGACCGGCTGCTGCTGGCCACCGGTGCCGTGCCGCGCCGCCTTAGCGTGCCTGGGGCCGACCTGGAGGGCGTCGTGTACCTGCGCCGGGTCGGTGACAGCGAGCGGCTGGCGGAGGCGCTGCGCGGCGGCGGTCACGTGGTGATAGTCGGGGCGGGCTGGATCGGGCTGGAGGTGGCCGCCGCGGCCAGGGAGTTCGGCTGCGAGGTGACGGTCGTCGAGCCGGAGGCGGGCGCGCTGCACCGGCATCTGGGCCCCGAACTCGGTGACGTGTTTGCCGACCTGCACCGCGAGCACGGCGTGGTGTTCCGGTTCGGCGAGTCGGTGACCGAACTGCGCGGCTCGGGGGGCAGGGTTGCCGCCGTGTCCACCTCTGCTGGTGCGGTGCTGGACGCGGAACTGGTGGTGGTCGGGATCGGGGCGGTGCCCGCGACCCGGCTGGCCGCCGACGCCGGTCTGGACGTCGCCAACGGGGTCATCTGCGACGCCGGGCTGCGCACCTCGGCGCACGAGGTGTTCGCGGCCGGTGACGTGGCCAACGCCTTCCACCCCCTCTATAGGAAGCACGTCCGCGTGGAGCACTGGGCCAACGCGCTCAACGGCGGCCCCGCGGCCGCACGGTCGATGCTGGGGCAGGGGGTCAGCTACGACGCGGTGCCGTACTTCTTCAGCGACCAGTACGACCTGGGCATGGAAACAGCGGGGCTCCCCGAACCGGGTTCCTACGACCAGATCGTCTACCGTGGCGACCGGGAGGCGCGGGAGTTCATCGCGTTCTGGCTCTACGGTGGGGCCGTGGTTGCCGGGATGAACGTGAACGTATGGGACGTCAGCGACGACATCCAAGCCCTCATCCGCACCCGCCGCCAGGTCGAAGAGGCCCGCCTAGCCGACCCCGCCATCCCCATCGCGAATCTCCCCTGATCCTGAAAGTCTGTCCTGCATAGTGCAGGTAAATCCTTCAGGATCATGAGCGTGTTGCCGTGCACGCGGGGCTGCATGCGCGGATGCGGCCGATCCAGCCGCATCGACGAAGCACTGCGGCGATCTCGCCTGCCACCCTGCATGGGTGATCGGCGATATCAGCCCAGTTGTACCGCAATGTAGTGATCCCTATTGCCGCGCTTGCGTTGTCGCGGTGGACGTCCCGCCACCGCGCTTCGGCGGGATGCGCCAGCTGACCATCGAGTTCCACCACCACGCCGAACTCGCGGTAATGGTTGTCCAGATATCGAGTGCGGTTGCCGACTCGGCTTCGTGCCTGCCTTTCACCGGCCGGCAGGCCATGAGGCACCTCCACCCTGCGCACGTAGCGCCATTCGAGGGCCGAATGGATCCCGGAGCCGACATCGCGCAGGGCATCGGTGAGCTCTGTGCGCCATCGCAACTTGGGTCGCGCAGCCATGGCAGCGCGTAACCGCAAGCTAGTGGTCAGGCGCTTGGAGCAGGCACGGGCTAGCCAGGACATCGCTTCTTCCAAGCTTGGGGCCAGTTGTGTGAGATCAATGGCTGTCTCCTCGATCCGGGTTCTGGACGGCCTGCGGACGGGATGGATCGCCTCGTGGATCCGGGTGCGGTAGTGAATGGCTATCGGAGGTATCTCATCTCGGTGCTCGTCTCGCGCGACGCTGACCCGGCGCGAACTGCTGACCACGACATGGATAAGGTCGCTAGGACGATCGGCAAGAGCGTCAAGCTCGGCAGCGGTGTAATAACCCAGGGCGGATTCCGGGCCGGCGCGAAGAACGGCTGCCCACAAGACAGCCTGCCGCGACGGCTGTCCGGTAAATGTGGCATAGACGCCCCGGTACAGCGCCTGTCATCGGCCACGCTGCAACTGCGCATCGATGGCGCGGGCATTCAGGCCCGCCTCGGCCGCCTGCCAGCGGGCGAGAACTCCACATTGATCGATGATCAAGTCTCGGCAGACTTCGGGGATTGGGCGGACCATCCATCGATGCTTGCGTCCGGGCTCGGCCGACGCACCGTTCGGTTGCGGAGCTGTGGACCATCGAGCCCGGTGTGGATGGGCATCCGAAATTGTCGCTGCTTAGGGGTATGGCGTGGCGAGGATTGCGGCGAGGACGGCGGGGGTGTCGGTGAGGTCGGGGAGCACGGCGTGGGCACCGGACTCGGCGAGCGCGGCGGCGGTGGTGCCGCCGGTGGCCACCGCCACGGCCCGGGCGCCGGTCTCCAGCGCGGCGGCCACGTCCAGCGGTGTGTCACCGACCAGCACCGTGGCCGCGCCGGAAAAGTCCGTGCCGTACCTGCGGGTGGCGTTGTCCCTGGCCATGTGCACCAGTTCGGCCCGGACCTCGTGCGATTCGCCGTAGGCACCGGCGTCCAGGTCCAGATGGCCGTCCAGCCCGAGCGCGCCGAGCTTCATCTCGGCCATCGGCCGGACGTTCCCGGTGAGCACCGACTGCACCACGGACACCTGCCCGGCCGGCTCCCCGGCACCGCTGGCGGAGGCGCCGTTCCGGCCGGGAGCGAAGGCGGCCAGCGCGTCAAGCGCCGCCGCGGCACCGGGCAGCGCCCGGCTGTGCCGCTCGGTAAGCTCGCGGCCGGCGGGCGCCAGCGCGGCCAGCCTGACCAGGAACTGGTCCAGATGCTGCCGCGGCTGGGGGATCCCCGCCCGGGCCAGGGTGTCGAGCACGATGGCGCGGTCGGTGCGCCCGGCCATGTTCGCCGCCGCGGGCAGGTCGGTGCCGAACATGTCGCTGAACACCATCCGGTACAGGCGGGTGCCGACCCCCCCGGCGTCGATCAGGGTGAAGTCGATGTCCCAGAGCACGAGCAGGCTGCGCACGCGGCGACGATAACAGGCGCCGGAGAACGGGCCGCGTGCCGTCGGCGGACAAACCGCGAAGTGTGGGCACCGGGGGCTAGACTCGCCGCGACGGGGAGCGCTGGAACGAGGGGTGCGAGTGGCAGGCCGGATCCGCGACGAAGACATCGCGCTGGTCCGCGAGCAGTCTCCCATTGCTGAGGTCATTGGGGAATATCTCCAGCTTCGCAACGCCGGGGGTGGGTCGCTCAAGGGCCTGTGCCCGTTCCACGACGAGAAGACCCCTTCGTTCAACGTCACCCCGGCACGCGGCCTGTGGTACTGCTTCTCCTGCGCGGACGGCGGCGACGTCATCCGGTTCGTGGAGAAGGTGGACAACCTCTCCTTCCCCGAGGCGGTGGAGCGGCTCGGGGCCCGGGCCGGCATCGAGCTCACCTACGAGCAGGGCGGTCACGTCCCCGGTCACGAGCAGAGCCGGCGGCGCCGGTTGCTCGCCGCACACCAGGCAGCGGCCGAGTTTTATGCAGAACGGCTCCGCGCGCCGGTGGCTGCCCCTGCGCGGGAGTTTCTGTCCGAGCGTGGATTCGAGCTTGCCGACGCTGAGGGGTTCGGCTGCGGCTACGCGCCTGCCGAGTGGGAGGCGCTCACCCGCCATCTGCGGGGCCGCGGGTTCACCGACTCCGAACTGCTGCTTTCGGGGCTGGCCAGCCAGGGCCGGCGGGGCCCGGTGGACCGGTTCCGTGGCCGGCTGGTCTGGCCGATCAGGGACCTGACCGGCGACGTGATCGCGTTCGGCGCGCGGAGGCTGGATCCCGATGACACCGGGCCCAAGTACCTGAACACCCCCGAGACGCCGCTGTTCAAGAAGAGTTCCGTGCTCTACGGGGCCGACCTCGCCAAGCGGGAGATCGCCCACCGGCGGCAGGCGGTGATCGTCGAGGGCTATACCGACGTGATGGCCTGCCACCTGTCCGGCGTGCCCACCGCGGTCGCCACCAGCGGCACCTCGTTCGGTGACGGCCACGTCAAGGTGCTCCGGCGGCTGCTGATGGACGCCGACCAGTTCCTCGGCGAGGTGGTGTTCACCTTCGACGGGGACGCGGCCGGGCAGCGGGCCGCGCTGCGCGCCTTCGACCTGGAGGAGCGGTTCGTCACACAGACGTTCGTGGCGGTGCAGGGCGACGGCCTGGATCCGTGCGACCTGCGGGTCAAGCACGGGCCCGAAGCCGTGCGGGATCTGGTGGCCAGGCGCGTCCCCGTGTTCGAGTTCGCCATCCGCAGCGAACTGGCCAAGCACAATCTGGAGACCAACGAGGGCCGGATCGCCGCCCTGGACGCATCCGCCCGGATCATCGCCCGGATCAAGGACCGTGGCCTGCGCGACCGGTACGCGGTCAGCCTGGACCGGTGGCTCGGCATGCTGAACGAGGATTTCGTGCTCGCCCGGGTCCGCGAGGCTGCGGCCAGGGCGCTGGCCAGGCCGGGCACAGGCGGGCCCGGCCCGGGCCGCAACCCGTCCGGCCCGGCCGGCGTCGGCCCGGGACGGGTGCGTGGCGCCCCGGGCGGCCAGGTGCGGCCCGGCAGCCCGCCCGACCCTGGTTCCGGCGCGTCGGGCGATCGTGGCGTCCGTGGCGGGCCAGGCGGCGCCCCCGGGGCAGGTGCCGCGCCCGCGGGCCCGGGCGCCATGGGGCGCGAGGGGGCCGGGGCGAGCAGCCACTCCGAGCAGCTGCCCTACGACCTTGCCGACCCGGTGGTCCAGGCGGAGCGGGAAGCGCTCAGGCTGGCCGTCCAGCGCCCGGCACTATGCGGCCCCGCCTTCGATGCGTTGGGACCGGCTGCCTTCACCGCTTGGCCGCACGCCGCCGTGCGTGAGCTGATCGAGGGTTGCGGCGGAACACGGGGCGCGGCAAGCCCTCAGGACTGGGTGGCCCGGCTGAGGGACGCGGCTCCAAATGAGCAGATTCGTGGCTTCGTGACCCGGCTTGCAGTCGAGCCGTTGCGGGTGCACAGATCGGACGGCGAAGCCGACACCCGCTATGCGGATGCCATCCTCGCCCAAGTGGAAGCGCGTGCGGTCAGCCGCAGGATCGTGGAGATCAAGTCACGCCTGCAGCGGCTGAGCCCGGTGGATGGGCAGCCCGAGTACAACCGGACCTTCGGCGATCTCATCGCGCTCGAACAGCGCTACAAGGCTCTGGTCGAGAAGGCGGTTGGGGCTCTGTGACGGGTATCGGACCGAATGCCCCGGTTGGGTGGCAAGGTTCGGGGTCCGCGTCCTATATCTGACTCCGGGCTGTTAGCGTTACGTGTCTGCAGGTGACAAAATTAAGCCCACCACTACCAGGGCTCCCTGGCGCACACTGGGTTCCGTGACTTTTACGTTACTTTCCCCGACGCGACCGCCCGGCGATCCCATGGCAGACCTGATAGCACGGGCCAGAGAACAGGGGACCGTGGCTGTCGGGGACATCGCGGTCGCCATCGACTCCAGCGACCTGCCGGCCCAGGAACTCGACGGCGTCGTGCGGATGCTCACGGCCGAAGGCGTCGAGGTGGTCGACGCCGCGCACGAGGACGCGGAGCCCGCGCCAGGGGCCGAGCAGGCCGAGGAGGCACGCCGCCCGGTCACCGGCGATCTCGTCCGCATCTACCTGCGCGAGATCGGGCGGGTGCCGCTGCTGACCGCCGAGGACGAGGTCGAACTGGCCAAGGCCATCGAGGCCGGCCTGTTCGCCGAGGAGAAGCTGCACGGCGGGTTCCCACTCGGTGGCGCCGAGCGGACCGACCTGGCTCTGCTTGCCCATGAGGGGCTTCGCGCCAAGCAGCGGCTGATCGAGGCCAACCTGCGCCTGGTGGTGTCCATCGCCAAGCGGTACATCGGCCGCGGCCTGGGCTTCCTGGACCTGATCCAGGAAGGGAACCTGGGCCTGATCCGCGCGGTGGAGAAGTTCGACTACACCAAGGGCTACAAGTTCTCCACCTACGCCACCTGGTGGATCCGGCAGGCGATCACCCGCGCGATCGCCGACCAGGCGCGGACCATCCGGATCCCGGTGCACATGGTGGAAACGATCAACAAGATGGCGCGGGTACAGCGCCAGCTTCATCAGGCCCTGGGCCGGGAGGCAACGCCGGACGAGATCGCCGCCGAGATGGGGCTGCCGGTCGAACGGGTCGCCGAGATCCAGCGGATCGCCCAGGAACCCGTCTCGCTGCAGGCGCCGATCGGCGAGGAAGACTCCGATCTTGGGGACTTCATCGAGGACACCGACGCCGTGGTGCCCATGGAGGCGGCGGCGTTCATCATGCTCCAGGATCAGCTGACCGAGATACTGGATGCCCTCTCCGGGCGGGAGCAGAAGATCATTCAGCTCCGGTTCGGCCTGACCGACGGTCACCCACGAACGCTGGAGGAGGTGGGCCGGGAGTTCGGCGTCACCAGGGAACGGATCCGGCAGATCGAGTCCAAGACCCTGGCCAAGCTGCGCCACCCCAGCCGCGCCCAACTGCTCCGGGGATACCTGGGTTAACCACGCCGCCCGGCGCTGGCCGCGCAGGGAGCCTGGCCGGGCGGCGCGCCCAGGCCGCCGTCCGTCCGAGCCGCACCGTCCGAGCCGCAGGCCTGGAGGGGTTGCGCCGTGCCGGGCCTGCGGCAAGAGCAGGTGGTCCTAGGCCTGGGCCGGTGGCGGCTCGGTAAACCCGCCGCGCTGCGGCGCTGCGGCGCATCGCACCGGCGTGAGGAAGTACAGCACGAAGGAGATGGCGAGGAAGTGAGCAGCGAAGCGTCGGTAGAGGCCCCACGCTTCGGCCAGCACGCCGGTCAATGGGTTCATAGTGTGACCATAACACTACTTTAAGTTATAGCATTAGGTCAGAGACACCTTTCGCGGCCCATGCTAGAGCCGGTGAACCTCGCAGTCAGGGCGAATGGCTTGCAGCCGGTGATTCCGCCTGCGGGCCGGCTGTCCTCCCGGCAGCCCGCCGGTCACCCTCCCGGCGGCCCTCCGGCCGATCCTGGCGTCTGCGCATAGTTCCCCCGCCCGCCGCTGGCCGGGTGCCCGTTGGACTCCCTGACCCGCATTCCCGGCACGTGATCATGGAGTGCCCCGCCCACCTTGGCCCGCGCCGCGCCCGCGCCGCCGGCCACCTTGCCGCCGGCTGCCTTCGCGTAGCTCGCCGCCTGCGCCTGGAGTGCACCGGCCGCCTGCTGCACCGCGGGGCTGTCCGCTGCCTTGCGGGCCAGTTTCCGCAACTGCTCGTAGCGCTCCCGGCCTGCTCTCGCCCCGAGCACGAAGCCGATGCCGAGGCCGGTGAAGAAAACCAACCGGTATCGCATCTGGCACCTCTCTTCCGCCTGCGTTCGTCGAATGGACCTGCGGGGTTGACTTCCCCGCAAGGTGGGGCCCTACTCCCCGTGGCGGTATCTATCCGCTGCCCGGGCCCGCCAGCACCGTGCCCGCGGTCGTGTGATGGCCCGGGTCACCGTCCTGCCCAGGCCCGGATCCGGCGGGCGCACCAGCCGGGTTCCCAGGTGCGCTACCCTTATCTGCGCAAGCCCGTCAGGGCGGGGAGCGGGCCACGGGCACCGTCCCTTGCGCTGGCCAATCCCGCGTAGCTCAATCGGCAGAGCGTCCGGCTGTTAACCGGCAGGTTAAAGGTTCGAGTCCTTTCGCGGGAGCCCGTTTCATGCTCTTGACCAGCATGAATGCGCCAACGTGACGGCGTTCGTGCAGGCTGGTGAGGCCTTCCGACGTGGGGATCTTGGTCCGTTGGCCGGAATTCCGGTCCTAGCCGTTTGTCGGCCGTGCGGGTGAGGGCAGTTTCCTAGTCGGGTGGTTCTGCGGGTCAGGGGAGGTCCTGGCGGCGCGAATGGCCTGGTCGGTGCGGTGACGGCTTCACGGCACGGAGGATCGACATCCGGTCGCTGCGCAGACAGGCCTGCGGCAGCGCCGCGATCTGTGCGGCCAGCTGCTGTGCGACGGCGCGCGCCTGGCCGCGCGGGACGATCCGGCTCACCAGGCCGGACTGCAGGGCCCACAGCTAGGTGGTGAATGCAAAGCCCTCATCCGGCTCGCGCTCGATGAGCAGCGAGACGGCCTCGATCAGGGCGAGGTGGGTGAAGGCCTGTGGGAAGTTCCCTAGGTGCTGGCCTGTGGTGGTGTCGATCTCCTCGGCGTAGAGCAAAAGTGGCCCGGCGAACGACAGCAGTTTCTGGCACAGGGCATGGGCGCGTTGGGTTTCGCCGATCATGGCCAGCGCGCTGACTAGCCAGAAGGAGCAGATGGTGAAGGTCCCTTCCTCGCCGGAGAATCCGGTGTCTGTTCCCTCTACCCGGTAGCGCAGGACCAGGCCGTCTTTAGTTAGCTCGTCGGCGATGGCAAGCACCGTCGCCTTGACGCGCTCGTCGTCGGGGGGCAGGAATCCCATGATGGGCAACAGCAGCAACGAGGCGTCGAGATCATCGGTCTTGTAGTGCTGGCGGAAGACGCCCCGGGCCGAAACGCCCTTCTCGAGTATTTCGGCCTTGATCTTCTCCGCTCCCGCCCGCCACCGCTTGGCGCGGTCCTCGTCACCGCGTTCTTCGGCGAGGTTGGCGCCGCGTGCTGCCGCCACCCAGCACATCACTTTGGAGGCGGTGAAGTGCTTGGGGCTGCCGCGGACTTCCCAGATTCCCTGATCGGGCTCGCGCCAGTGCTCAAGTGCGGCGTCCACGAACCCGGCAAGCCCTTCCCACACCGGCATGACGATCTGGCCCGGCTGCCCGGCGGAACTGGACGTCGACGGCGTCGAGGATCATCCCCCACACATCGTGTTGTCGCTGGTTCCAGGCGCCGTTGCCGACGCGGACCGGGCGCGCCCCCCGGTACCCGGACAGGTGGTCGAGGGTCTTCTCGGTCAGGTCACGTTCCCCGCCGATGCCGTACATGATCTGCAGCTCGAGTTTCCGGTTGAGGTCACCTTCGCTGACGGCGTCGATGATGAAGCCGAAGTATTCGAGCGCTTCCCAGCCAAAGCCGAGGCGATACAGCGACCGGAGCATGAACGACGAGTCGCGAATCCAGGTGTAGCGGTAGTCCCAGTTGCGTGCCCCGCCGGGCGTTTCCGGCAGCGAGGTCGTCGCCGCCGCCATGATCGCACCGGTGGGAGCGTAGCTGAGCGCCTTCAGCGTCAGCGCGCTGCGGTCGAGGTAGGGCTTCCACGGGTGGTCAGGAATCCTGGCTGAGCTGAGCCAGCCGCGCCAGAAGTCGACCGTGGTGTTCAGGGCGGTGAAAGCCTCCTCCTGGCTGGCCGGCATCGGCGCATCCCCCCAGGACAGGACCACGAACGCCGATTGGCCCTGGGTGAGCGTCGTGCGGCCGTAGCCCCGGGCACCCAGCACGCCAAGCTGAATGCTGCCTGCCAGCTCGAGTCGCAGGTCCCCCTCCGCAGGGGCGACCGTCATGGCCCTGTACCCGTCGCCCTTGTAGCTCCAGGTGCCGCCGGTGGTCCCGTAATTGAACAGCGGGGCGCAGTTCACCATGACTTCAACCCGGCCGCTGGTGCACGTCGCTATCCGCACCAGGGCAGCCACCGCCCCGAAATCAGTCGGCGCCCGGTGGAAGTCCGCCCGCCGCGCCCCATCCTGCGCCTGGCCGATGACCAGCAGGTCATGGACGGTCATCCATCCCGTCGGAGTCTGCCACGTCGTCTCCAGCACCATCGTCCCCGGCACGTACCTGCGATGCTGCGGAATCTGGGTGTTGCTGGGGCCGAACCTGAATGTACCGGCGGCCCGGTCCAACAGGGCTGCGAACACACTCGGGGAGTCCGGGCGTGGCAGGCACAGCCACTCCACCGACCCGTCCGGCGCGACCAGGCAACTCTGCTCACAATTGGACAGCAACCCGTACTCGGCGATGGGCGGGAAAGCGCTCATCGGTACCCGACCTCCCGTGATCAAGACCACACGGCCCGAATCTGATCGACATTTCGACCATAACGACCGGCCTACGCTGCGTCGTCACCCCAAAGGGATGAACCTAACCAACGCTCCAGATACCTGGACACCACGCCGCGCCATGGTGTACTCGCGCCTGCCCGGCGATTAATGTCGCGCCCGGTTCCCGTCTACTGATGTGCATGGCTTCACGGGAACGCACGTCAGGGAGGCGCTCATGACCGGTACCACAGCTACCCCTCCGATCCCTGCGGTGGCCGACCGTGCCACCTGGCAGGCCCAACTGGACGATCTGCTGGTCCGCGAGAAGGCGCACACCCGCGAGGGTGACGCGATCGCGGCGGCTCGCCGGCGGCTGCCGATGGTCGAGGTGGATCCTGCTATCGCGCTGACCGGCCCGGCGGGGCCGGTGCCGTTGCTGGAGGTATTCGAGGGCCGCCGCCAACTGATCGCCTACTACTTCATGTGGCACGCCGGCCAGCCCGCCGAAGCCCAATGCGAGGGCTGTACCTTCTTCAACGGCCAGGTCCGGGAGCTGTCCTACCTGCATTCGCGTGACGTCACCTTTGCCACGTTCTGCCAGGGCCCCTATGACGAAAGCGTCCGCTACCGCAACTTCATGGGCTGGGACATGCCCTGGTACTCCGCCAAAGACTCCGCCGAGGCGCTGCTCGCCGGGCGCTGGTTCGGCATGCAGGTGTGCTACCTGCGAGATGGCGACCGGGTGTTCGAGACCTACTGGAGCAGCGGCCGCGCCGCCGAAGCGCTGGCCCCCGCCTATGGGCTGCTCGACATGACGGTGTACGGCCGGCAGGAAACCTGGGAGGCCTCCCCGCCCGGCTGGCCCCAGCCGTTCGGAACCAGCGGCGAGCAATTCCGCACCGACGGGCGCCCCACCGCCCAATGGCCGCGGCTGGCGGCCCGGCACTCCGACGACCTCGGCACCGGCGATTCCGCCTAGGGGCTGCTCGGATCGCGGCGGCCCGGCCTGCCCGGCCGGCGAGTTCATGAACCTGCTGGACGGCCGGCATTGACATGCGGGTGCCGGATGCGCTGGGGTTCGTATGGTGAACTCCCGTGCGGAGCCGGGTTTGGGACGGCACGGGCGCAACAGGCCCCGCTCCGGCCCGAGAGCCGCCGGGACGCATCGCCAAGAGAGGAACCACATATGAGCGCGTGGAACGCCATGACCTACGAGGGTAAGGACACCATCCTCCAGGTCGTCCGCGATGAGGCGGAACGCATGTTCGCGATGGCCGGGGCGCCCGGCGCCTGGGAAGCCCCCACCGCATGTACCGAGTGGCAGGTCCGCGACATCATCGGCCACATCGTGGACACCACCGAGGGCTACTTCAAGGCATTCGAGACCGCCCGGGCGGGCGGCACCGCCGAGTCACACGGGCTGCCCGTCATGCACGAGCTGGCCGGCGACGGCGGCCGGGCCTTCCGTAACCACTCGCAGGCCGACATGATGCAGCGCATCCGCGGCGACCTCGACAAGATGATGGGCATCCTGGAGCCCCTCACCGAGGAGGAGTGGGGCGGTCTCATGGTGCCGCACGCCTACATGGGCCCGGTGCCCGCGTTCGTCTACGCCGGCGGCCAGCTCATGGACTACGGGGTGCACTCCTGGGACATCCGTGAGGGCATCGGGCGCGCGCACGCCCTGTCCGCCGACGCGGCCGACCTGCTGGTGCCGTTCATGTTCATCATCTGGCAGTCCACCGTCCGGGCCAGCGCGGACCTCACCCCGTTCACCATCGGCGTTACCGTCACCGGCCGCAACGCGGGCAGCTACCGGGTCAGCATCTCCGACCAGGGGCTGGCCTATGAGCCAGGTGAGGTGGGTGACCTGCCTGCCGTGCTCGAATTCGACCCGGCCGCCCTGGTGCTCACCGCATTCGGGCGGATCAACGGCGGCACCGCCAAGGGTGATCAGGCGCTTGCCGAGCGATTCCTGAACCTCTTTTACCGGATCTGACCTCCTACCGAATCCGATTGTCTTTCCGATCGCGGCAGGGTGACGGTTCCGTAACGGTTCCTCCGTACTGCAGAAGATCGTCACTTATGCCAAGGACATCGAGGCCGGCGACGCCGAACCAGGCTGGTCCGGCGGCAAGATCTGGTACATCTGGGGCGGCGGTCACCACGCGACACCGGGCCCGTCGACCGGCGCAGTGCGCGGGTGACCCCATCGGATGGGCCTGCAACCCTGGCCCCACCCCTGACCCGAGCGGGGTCGGGCTGGACTGTTCCGGGTTCTCGCGCTGGGTGTACGACCTGGCGTACGGCCGGGACGTGCTCGGTTCCGGCAACACCAACAACCGGATCGGGGAAATGACGAAGGTCAGCTCCCCGGTCGCGGTGACCTCGTCTTCTTCGGGGTCAGCGCCTCGAACACCGACCACGTCGGCGTCTACATCGGCAACGGCGACATGATCAACGCGGCGGAAACCGGGACGCAGGTCGATACCGTCCCGGTGTCCGACGGCCCGGACAGCCTGATCGGCTACTACCAGTACGGGTAACCCGGGTTCGAACCGCCTGGCCTGACGAGTCGGGTGTGGGGCCGGTGCACAGCGCCGGCCCCGCGCTCATGCACCGGCCGCTTCGGCCACGCCGGCGTCATTCACTGGCCTGCAGGCTGCGCGGACCCGGTCGGCTATGCCCAGGTCAAGGAAGAGATTTGATGCAATACGACGGCCCGCCAGGCCGGGGAGCCTGCTGCGGACGTGGGCCCGGCGCGGTCAGGCGCCGTCCGGCCTCCGCGTCCCACTCGCCCGGCGGGTGCCCCTGGGGCAGCCGGTGCTTGGCCACCCGGGAGGTCGGGGTGCGCGGCAGGTCCGCGACGGCCTGCCAGTAGCGGGGCACCTTGTACGAGGCGAGCAGCGTCGCGGCGTGCGCCCGCAGCGCGGCGAAGTCCACGCCGTCGCTGGTGGCGGGCACCACGAACGCCTTGACCTCCTCCTCAGACAGCTCCGACGGCACCCCGACCACCGCGGCCTCCTGTACCGACGGGTGGCTCATCAGCGCCTCTTCGACCTCGGCGGGGGAGAGGTTCTCGCCGCGGCGGCGCAGCACCTCCTTCTTGCGGGCCACGAACGTGTAAGTGCCATCGTCGTCCGGGTCACCAGGTCGCCGGTGTGCAGCCAGCCGTCGGCGGTGATCGCCTCGGCCGTCTCGGCCGGCATGCCCCAGTACCCCGGCGTGATCACCGGGTTGCGCAGCAGCAGTTCGCCGGTCTCGCCGGCCGGAAGGACCTCGCCCGTCCTCCCCGATGACCTTCGCCTCGTTGACCACGCCGAGCACCGGATGCTGGCGGGGCGTGCCCAGCGTGCCGTAGGGCCTGGTGCCGTGCGGCCAGATCAGCCCGTACGGGCTCTCCGACATGGCATAACCCACGACGATGCGCAGGCCGAAGCGCCGTCTCCATCTCCTCCTGGCGCTCCCTGGCCGGGGCCGGCCCGGTGTAGCACAGCCGCAGCGGCGTGTCCGCGTCGCCGGGCCTGGGCTCCTGGCGCATCAGGATCTCCAGCATGGCCCCGATCGCGTTGAACTCGGTCGCGCCGTGCCGCCGGGCCGAGTCGAGGAAACGTACTGGCGGAGAACCGGGGGAGCAGGATCAGCCCGGCCCCGCAGGCGAGCGAGCCCATCACCGAGTACGCGGGCGCGTTGATGTGGAACAGCGGCAGCGAGGTCATCAGCCGGTCCGCCGCGGTCAGCTCCATCCAGTACGGGAACCCCTCCCCGGCCATCGCGTACGCCCGGTGGGTCTGCATGACCAGCTTGGACCGGCCGGTGGTGCCCGAGGTGGGGATGAGCACGGCGACGTCGGCGTGACTGACCGGCGGGACCGGCGGCGGCCCGGCGGCGGGCGCCGTCAGGCTGTCCCAGCCCTTGGTCAGTTCCTCCGCGTCGAGCACGCCGAGCGGCGGCAGGCCGGTGATCCCGGCGTCGGCGGCCAGCGGCATGAGCCCGGCATCGGTGATGATCGCCCGGGGCGCCGTCTGGTGGGCCAGGCCGGCCAGTTCGGCCGGTGCGCTCCGCGGGTTGGCGGACACGGTCACCGCGCCGGACCAGGCGAGCGCGAGCCAGCACAACAGGTAGGGCGCGGTCGTCCTCGCGGTGACCAGGACGTGGTCGCCATGGCGCACCCCGGCGTCGTGCAGCGCCGCGGCGGTGGCGGCGACCTGTGCGGCGGCGGCGCCGAAGGTCATCGTGCCCTCGTCGGTCCGGATCCAGATGCCGTCCGGATCCCGGCGTGCCGCGTCGGTCAGGACCTGGGGAATCGTCCGGTAGCCCGCGTCGTCATCCATTACTAAGACGATACGGGCTCGGATGGCGCGGCCAGCGGCGGGAGGCCGCGCCGCAGCACCTCGAGCACGTCGTCGACGACGTCGTCGGGCACCTGGCCGCCGGCCGTCCAGTCCGCCCACCGCATCCCGATGAAATGCCCGATCCCGAGGTATATGTAGGCGATCACCTCGGGGTCGTACCGCGCGTCCACCTCGCGGTTGAGCTGGGCCTGGCGGACCCCGCGGGCATAGCCCCTGGTGAGGTGCTCGTAGTACTCGCGGAACACCGCGGGCGCGACGAACTCCGCCTCGCGCACGATCCGGTCGATCCACGGCCGCTCCGAGAGCAGCGTGAAGAAGGCGCGGAAGCTGGCCCGCTCCCTGTCCCGCTGGGCTGGCCCGGCCGTCTCGATCGCGGCCCTGATCGCCTTCCGCAGGTCCTCGTTGATCTGCCGGACGACCGCGGTGAAGATCGCCGCCTTGGAGTCGAAGTGGGCGTAGAAGCTGCCCGTGGCGATGCCGGCCCTGGCGCAGATGTCCGCCACGGTCGTCCGCCAGTAACTGCGCTCCCCGAACAGTTCCTCGCCTGCCCGGAGCAACCGTTGCGAGGGCGGGACGTCAGGGCCGGAGGTGCCCCGCCGGTTCGCTGCCAGAGTCACACCGCCTACCCCCATTCGGGCGCTTGCCCGCCCGTGCCAGGAGCGGCACGGGCGGGCACAGCTTGAAGGTTAGGGCATCCCGCTGGCGGGTGCCGCGGGCTGGGTGCCGGTGAACGGCGTGATGGGGCCGGCCGGCGTGGTGTCGGTGGTCAAGACGGGCCCTGCTGGACGATCGCACCGTTCTTGATCACGCCGATGAAGGCGCCCATCATGCCGCCGTGGTCGGTCGCCGAGTAGTCGTACGGCGCCACCGACGCGCCCTGCGGCAGCCCGCCCTCGATCGCCTTGACCACGCTGGCCCGGGTCGGGTTCTTCCCGGCCTTGAGCATGGCCTGGACGAAGGTGTACGCGACCGCCATGCCGTAGAGCACGTTGCCGTCGAAGGGCGCCTTGGCGTCGTAGGTGTCGTGCACCTTCTTGAACAAGGCGATCCAGCTGTTGCCGGTGTCGCCCAGCGTGGGCAGGTAACCGTCGGTGATGATGCCCTGGGTGAGCTGATTGCCGTTGACCGTGGCGCCGCCCTGCTTGGCGAAGGCCTCCAGCAGGCCGCCGAGGGTCTGCGGGTCTGTGCCCACGTTGCTGGCCACGAGGGTCGGGTTGAAGCTGAGCTTGAGGCTGGTCAGCTTGAACAGCGCATTGAACGCCGGGATGGCGAAGTTCACCACGACCTGGGCGCCGGCGGCCTTCAGCGCGGCCACCTGCGGGCCGACGTTGACGTTGGTGGGCACGTAGCTCTGCCTGCTGACCACCTGGGAGTGCGGGATCTCCATGTCCAGGCCCTTGACGCCGTCCTGGCCGAACTCGTCGTTCTGGAAGAAGTAGCCGATCTTCTTGCCCGCGAAGTGCTGCTTGATGTAGGCGCCGAGGATCTTGCCCTCGCGGACGTAGTCGAGCTGCCAGCCGAAGGTGTACGGGTAGGCCGACGGGTTGTTCCAGCAGTCACACCCGGACGCGATGAACAGGTCCGGCACCTTGCTGGCGTTGAGGTACTTGACCACGGCCAGGTGCGTGGGCGTGCCCAGGCCATCGAAGATCCCGAAGACGTTGTCCTGGAGCACGAGCTGGTGCACCACGGAGGTCGTCTTGGACGGGTCGTAACCGTCATCGAGATACGTGTACTTGATCTTGCGCCCGTAGACGCCGCCGTGCGCGTTGACGTACTGGAAATACGCGTTGGAAGCCGGGGCGATCTCGCTGTAGCCGGGAGCGGCCGGCCCGGTCAGGGGCTGGTGGCTGCCGATGAGAATCTGGGTGCTGGTAATACCAGGGGCAGACGCGGTCGCCCCGCTGCCCGAGCCGGAGCCGCTCGAACTGCTGGAACCGCAGCCGGCGGCGACCAGCGCGGCGGTCACCGCCGCGGCGATGACCGGCAGGCGCAGCCGATGGGAGTTGATCATGAGGTCCCTTCTTCCTGGTGTTCGCTGACCGGCGGCCGCCGGTACGGCGCGTCGACGTCCTCGGCGTGTTCACCGGCTGGCGGGCCCTGGCCCGGTGAACCGAGGCGGGTGGGGGGAGTGGACAGGAACTGCCGGGCGAGGCGCCGGAGCCCGCCCTGGATGCCGTAGGGGAACACGAGCATGACGACGATGAGCACGACCCCGTAGGCGGCGATCGGGATGTTGGCCGCGACCCCACCGGAGAAGCCGTGGCTGGTGGCGACGTCGGTGACGTAGGTGGGCACCAGGACGATCACCAGGGCGCCCCACAGCGCACCGGTCAGCGTGCCGAGGCCGCCGAGCACCGCGCCGGCCAGCAGCGCGATGGACAGGCTGAGCGTGAACGAGCCCGGTGAGACCAGCGACGTGGTGACGGCGAGCATGGCCCCGGCGAGCCCGGCGCAGGCCGCGCTCACGATGAACGCCAGTACCCGCAGCCGGCCGACGGGCAACCCGGCCAGCGCGGCCGCCACCGGGTCGTCCCGTATCGCGCGCCAGTTCCTGCCGACCCTGCTGCGGGCCAGGTTCGCCAGGATGACCAGGGTGATCAGGGCGGCAAGCGCGCAGATCCAGGCCAGCCAGCGGGTCGGCGGGAATGTGGCGCCCAGCGCAGCGGGCGCGAAGACGTTGACGGACAGGCCCTGGTCCCCGCCGAACACGCCGGGGAACTGGACCGCCAGCGACGGCAGGGCCACCGCCAGCATGAGGGTGGCGCCGGCCAGGTAGGGACCGTGCAGCCGGGCCGCCGCCAGGCCCACCACCGCGCCGCCCACCGCCGCGACCGCGGGGCTCGCCAGGAACACCGCCCACCACGGCCAGTTCAGGTGCGTCATCAGCAGCGCGGTGGTGTACGCGCCCACCGCCATGAACGCCCCGTGGCCGAGCGAGATCTGGCCGCTCAGGCCGATCAGGATGGACAGCCCGGCGATCGCCACCACGTACACGGCGATCTCCGCCATCTGAAAGTCGCGAAAAGCACTCAGCTGTACGGAAGCTGCCCAGATGACGGCTCCCGCCACGATCGCGGCGCCCAGGTGGCGCAGCAAAGTCATGTCACACCCGCCGCTCGTGGGTCACCGAGAACAGGCCGGACGGGCGGATCAGCAGCACCGCCATCAGCGCGACCAGCCCGAAGATCGAGACCAGGTTCGAGCCGAGGTAGCCGCCGACGTAGTTGAGCACCACGCCGAGGATGAGCCCGCCCACGATCGCGCCCACCGGGCTGTCCAGGCCGCCGATCACCGCGGCGGTGAAGCCGAGCACGAAGATCGAGTCCATGCTGGAGGGGTAGAGGAATGTGTTGGTGGAGACCAGCAGCCCGGCCAGCGCGCCGATCAGCCCGGCCAGCGCCCAGCCCAGCGTGAGCACCCGCCCGACCCGGACACCCAGCAGCCGCGCCGCGTAGGCGTTGAACGCCGCGGCACGCAGCCGAAGCCCGGCCGAGGTGAACCGGAACATCGCGGCGAGCGCCAGGGCCGCGACGAGGACGGCGGCCGCCACGAACACATCGTTACGAGAAATTCCAAGAGGGGTTGACCCGGCATGCAGTCCGGTGACGGAAAACGCGGCGGGGAACGACCGGTACTGGCCGCCATAGATGATGCCGGCGACGCCCTCGATCAGCACGAGCAGCCCGATCGTGACCACGACCGCGTTCAGCGGCGGCTTGTTCTCCACCGGGCGGATAACCGTCCGCTCGATCACGGCGCCGAGCACCAGCCCGGCGGCCAGCGCGACCACGAACCCTTCCCAGTACGAGCCGGTGTGGTTGATCACAGTCAGCGCGATGTAGGTGGTCAGCACGGCCATGGCGCCCTGGGAGTAGTTCAGGATGCGGGTGCCGCGCCAGATCAGCACCAGGGACAGCGCGATCGCCGCGTACACCATGCCGAAGCTGACGCCGCCGAGCGTGAACTGCAGGAACTCAGTCACCGACGTCCTCCTAGAAACCCAGGTAGTGCTTACGGAGTGCCTCGTCGGCCGCGAGCACGGCGGCGTCCTCGATGACCACCACGCGGCCGACGTTGAGCACCACGCCGAGGTCGGCGATGGCCAGCGCGCTGCGGGCGTTCTGCTCGACCAGCACCACGGTCAGCCCGCTCTCGTCGCGCAGCCGCTGGATCAGCTCCATCACCTGGGCGACGATCCGCGGGGCCAGCCCCAGCGAGGGCTCGTCAAGCAGCAGCACCTTCGGGCTGGCCATCAGGGCCCGGGCGATCACCAGGATCTGCCGTTCACCGCCGGACAGCGTGCTCGCGCTCCGGTGCCGGGCCGCGGCCAGGATGGGGAAGCGCTTGTAGGCGTCTTCGAGTGCGGCGGCCCTGCCCGCCTGACCGTGCCGCCACAGCCCGCCGACCCGCAGGTTCTCCTCGACCGTCAGCTCGGTGATCACGGCCTGGCCTTCCGGCACGTGCGCGATCCCGGCCCGGACGATCTCCTCGGGAGCCCGGCGGGTGAGGTCGGTCCCGTCCAGCGCCACCCGGCCCTGCCGGGGCCGGACGAAGCCGCTGATGGTGGCGAGCAGCGTGGTCTTGCCCGCGCCGTTCGCGCCGAGCACCGCGGTGATCGTGCCGGGCTTGGCGCTGATCGACACGTCGTGCAGCGCCATCACGCCGGCGTAGCCGCTCTCCAGGTGCTCGACCTCCAGGGCCGCCGCTCTGCTAGTCCCGCCCCCGCGCTCCGCGCCCGCCCCCGCGCTGCTAGTCCCGCCCCCGCGCTCCGCGCCCGCCCCCGCGCTGCTTGTCCCGCCCCCGCGCTCCGCGCCCGCCCCCGCGCTGCTAGCGCATCCGTTCCCTCCACGCCCAGGTACGCGGCGGTGACCGCCGGGTCGGCCTGCACCTGCTGCGGCGGGCCGAACGCGATGAGCTTGCCGAAGTCAAGGACGGCGATGGAGTCGCACACCGACATCATCAGGTCCATCCGGTGCTCGACCACCACGACGCAGGCATCGCCGGCGAGCTGCGAGATCAGTTCCCCGAGTTCGGGCAGTTCGCCCTCGGTGAGACCGCTGGCGGGCTCGTCGAGCAGCAGCAGCCGTGGCTCTGCGACCAGGGCGCGGGCCAGCGCGACCCGCTTGCGGTGTGCGTAGGAGAGCTGGCCGGGCAGGCGTTCGGCCGCGTCCGGCAGGCCCGCCCGGTCCAGCGCCGCCAGCGCGCGGTCCCGCAGCGCGCGCTCGTCGCGGTCGGACCGGCCCGCCCCGGCCACGCCCGGACCAGAAGCCGGCCCGGGCATGGCAGGTGGCCCCGGTCATGACGTTCTCCAGCACGGTGAGCCCGGGGAACAGGCCGAGGCCCTGCAGCGTGCGGGCGATGCCGAAGGAGGCGAGCCGGTGCGGCCGCAGTCCCGTCAGCTCGGTGCCGCTGAAACGCAGCCGCCCGGCGTCGGGCTGCACGAACCCGCACAGCACGTTGAGAAGCGTGGTCTTGCCCGCCCCGTTCGGCCCGATGATCCCGGTGACCTGCCGCGGCGCGGCCGTGAGCGACACCGCGTCCAGCGCGGTGAGGCCACCGAACCGCACCGTGACGTCGCTGACCTCCAGCACGCCCGCCTGGTCCTCCGGCGCCTTCGCCGGCCCCGGATCTGAACTGCTATTCATCAAGCAAGTCCTGCTCATGTAGCAGATAAAGCGCAATGATGAATCACAATTCAAGGCCAGGTTCGGGCAACAGACAACACCCAACCGGATTCGTTGCCGAACCGAGACCAGGGTGGGCCGAGGTTAGGAGGGTACCGGGGGGCGGGCCGGGGTTGCCGCCTGAACGGGCATGTGGTTCTTGGTAGCCGCAGTGTCAGCCGCGGTGCCGGCGCTGGCTTGGCGATGAGCTGGTCTGCCATGGCTTCTGTCTACCGAATCGTGCGCGGCGGGCTTGGTGCGGAGTTTGCATGCGGAGCCGCCGTGCGGTGAGGATCGCAGGGTGAGCTGTGCCGAACCTGCGCCGGAGCGCGCTGCTGACGCTGAGGCCGCGCCGGCCTGGGCGCGCGGCGTGCGGGCGGTCACCGTGCTCACCGGCGCCGGGATCTCCACCGATTCCGGGATACCGGACTTCCGCGGGGCGCGGGGGATTTGGACACTCAACCCGGGAGCCCAGCAGATGTCCACCTACCAGGTCTATGTGAGTGATCCGGAGGTGCGGCGGCGGTCGTGGCGGTCGCGAGGGGAGCATCCGGCGTGGCGGGCCGAGCCAAATGCGGCGCACCGGGCGCTGGCGGAGCTGGCTTCCTCGGCCGTCGATACCTGGGTCATCACGCAGAACATCGATGGACTGCATCAGAAGGCGGGCACCTCGGCGGAGCGGGTGATCGAGCTGCACGGCACGATGTTCAGCGTGGTGTGCGTGTCCTGCGGCGACCGCTCGCCGATGGCGGGCGCGCTGGCCCGGGTCGAGGCGGGCGAGGAGGACCCGGGCTGCCTTCGGTGCGGGGGGATACTGAAATCCGCCACGGTCATGTTCGGCCAGCGGCTCGATCCCGGGGTCTTCTTCCGGGCGGAACAGGCGGCGCGGCGGTGCGACCTGTTCCTGGCGATCGGGTCGACGCTGACCGTCGAGCCGGCCGCGTCGCTGTGCGGGGTCGCCTCGAGCGCGGGCGCGCCGCTGGTGATCGTCAACGCCGATGCCACCCCATACGACGGCCTGGCCGCCGAGGTGATCCGGGAGCCGATCGGCACCGCCCTCCCCCGGATCGCGAACCAGTTGCTGGGCCATGCCGGCTAGGCGTTCGTCCGGGTCCGCTGCAGGCCCTGGAGCGCGTGCTCGATCAGGGCGATGAGGACATCGCGGGCCGACGACCGCTCCCTGACGTCGCACAGGATCACGGGGACACCGGGATCCAGGTCGAGCGCTGACCTGACGTCTTCCGGGTGGTAGCGACGCGCGCCGTCGAAGCAGTTGACCGCGACGGTGAAGGGCAGCTGGCGCCGCTCGAAGAAGTCCACCGAGGGGAAGCAGTCGGCGAGGCGGCGGGTGTCGGCCAGGACCACCGCGCCGAGCGCGCCGCTGGCCAGCTCGTCCCACATGAACCAGAACCGCTCCTGCCCGGGCGTGCCGAACAGGTAGATCACCAGGTTGTCCCTGATCGTGATGCGGCCGAAGTCCATCGCCACGGTGGTGGTGCTCTTCCGCTCCACCCCATCGAGGTTGTCCACATAGGCGCCAGGCCCGCTCAGCGGTTCCTCGGTGCGCAGCGCGCGGATCTCCGTCACCGACCCGACCAGCGTGGTCTTGCCGGCCCCGAAGCCACCGGCGATCAGGATCTTGATGGTGACCGGCGCCTCTCCAGGACCGCGGCCATATGGCTCAGAGCCGCCGAAGGCCATCGGCCACCTCTCTCAGTATTCGTGGGTCGGGCAACTGGGCCGGTGGGGTCGGGTGGTGCACGCCGATGAGCGACCGGGCCCGCAGGTCCGCCAGCAGGATCTGGACCACTCCCAAGGGCAGGTCCAGTTCCGAAGCCAGGTCGGCCACCGAGGCGGGCAGCCGGCACATCGCCAGCAGCGCCAGGTGCTCTGGGTCGAGCCCGACCGGGTCGACCTCCACCCCCCGCACGGCGGTGACGAGGGCGATCAGGTCGAGGGTCTCGCCTGTGGGCCGGGTCCTGCCCCGGGTGAGGGCATACGGGCGGACGACGGGACCCGCCTCCTCGTCAAGCCACCGGTCTTCCTCGGCCATGGCGGCTCAGTCACCCACGCCCCCGGCCAGCCCGGGCCGGGGATCCACTAGCAGGTGCGGGCCGACGCGCTTGACCAGCACCGCCATCTCGAAGGCGACGAGGCCGACGTCCGCGGTGGCCGAGGTCAGCGTGGCCAGGCAACTGCCCTCACCGGCTGCGGTCACGAACAGGAACGAGTTCTCCATCTCCACGATGGTCTGCCGGACCCGGCCGCCGCCGAAGTGCCGGCCCGCGCCGCGGGCGAGGCTTTGCATGCCCGCTGCCATGGCGGACAGGTGCTCGGCGTCTTCGCGGTTCAGCCCCCGCGAAGACCCGACGACAAGGCCGTCACGGGTCAGGATCACCGCCTTGCTGATCTCTGCCACCCGGGTGACCAGGTCATCGAGCAGCCAGCTCAGATCGCCGGTGAAACCCCGACCGTGGCCATCGGCGTCCACAGCGTTAGCCCTCTCCCCACCACCCCGCCCAGCGTTAGCCGTCTCCCCACCACCCCGCCCAGCGTTAGCCCTCTCCCCACCACCCCGCCCAGCGTTAGCCCTCTCCCCACCACCCCGCCCAGCGTTAGCCACTCGTCCCCCTGTCCTCGGTCCCTTGGTCCGGCCCGGCCGGGCCCGCGGTCCCGGCGGCGCCGTTTCCTGCCTCGTCGTCCGCGCCGTTTGCGGTGCCCTTTTCCGGCGCGGCAGCCGGCCCGGACCCCGCTGGATCGGCCACCGGCACGTCAAAAACCGACCGGCCGCGTTCCCAGCCCTGCTGAATGGCCGTCGCGGTGGAGCGGGTCTCCTCGGGTGAACGCGTCCAGAAGTCGTCGGCGGCGTGCGCGGGCGCCGATTCGGCGGCCGTGTCGCGGAGCTGTGGCGCCAGGCTCGCCTGGCGGACCCGCCGTGGCAACCCGGCCCCGCCGAACTCGCCGGCGTCCAGGCCACCGCCGCCGGTGCCCAGCGGGCCGGCTGCGAACCCGGTTCCGCCGAGGCTCATGCCGGATTCGGGAAGCACCGGTGAGCCGAGCGGCACCACGCCCAGGTCCGCGGTGTCGGCCGGGTCGCGCATGGCCGGGATCATCGATCCGGTCCACGGCGCCGCCGCGCCAGAGGACGCCGGCGCAGGGCCGTCGTCTTCACCGTCCCTGGCCCAGTCCAGGGCGTGACGGCCCTTGAACCCCCCGGCGCCGTCGGTCAGCACCGGCGCCGCCGGGTCCTTGGCGTGGCTGCCCTCCGGGACCACCAGGTTCTGCGGGATGAGCACGATCGCCGTGGTCCCGCCGTAGGGGGACGGGCGCAGGCTGACCTTGATGTCGTGCCGCTTGGCGAGCTGCCCGGCCACGAACAGGCCAAGCTGGTCCGAGCTGGCCGGGTCGAACGGCGGCGGGTTCTGCAGCAGCTCATTGACCCGCAGCAGTTGCTCGTCATTCATGCCGAGCCCACGGTCCTCGATCTCGACCGCGAACCCCTTGCCGACGGTGTCGCCGTGGATCACCACCGGGGTGTTCGGCGGGGAGAACATGGTGGCGTTCTCGGCAAGCTCGGCGAGCATGTGGATGACGTCGCCGACCGCCGGGCCGGCGAGCGAGGCCTGGGTCGCCGACGTGGCCCGGATCCGGGTGTAGTCCTCCACCTCGGCCACCGCGGCGCGCAGCACGTCCACCAGCGGCACCGGGTTGCGCCAGCCCCGGGCGGGCGAGTGGCCGGACAGGATGATCAGGCTCTCGGCGTGCCGCCGCATGCGGGTGGTCAGGTGGTCGATGCGGAACAGGTCCTCAAGCTCCTGCGGGTCCCGCGCCCGGCGCTCCATCGCGTCGAGCAGCGAAAGCTGGCGGTGCAGCAGGGACTGGCTGCGCCGGGCCAGGTTGCGGAAGACGTCACTCATGCCCTGCCGCAGCCGCGCCTGCCCGACGGCGGCCCGCACGGCAGTCTGCTGTACCGCGGCGAAGGCGTCCCGCACCTGGCCGATCTCGTCGGAGGCGGCCGGGATGTCCGGGGCCTCGGCGGACACGTCGACCTCCTGGCCGAGGGCGAGGCGGTCCACCACCTCGGGCAGCCGTTCGTTCGCCAGGGTGAGCGCGGACTGGCGCAGGCCGCCCAGCTCGCGCACCAGGCTGCGGGCGGTGAGGATGGCCACGACGATGGAGAAGATCACCAGGAGCAGGCCGATGCCGCCGGTCACGATCAGCTGAAGGTTGGTAGACCAGGCGACGTTTCTGGCCTGCGCGGTGATCGTGTTGGCGGACTGAAAGCCCGCCTTCGAGAACTCGGCGGTGACCGCGCCCACGGCCTGCTGCCAGGCGAGCGGTGACACCGCCGGCAGGTGCCGCGGAGGGGTCCTCATCACCTTGTTCTCCAGGGCCGTAAGTTCGGCGCTGGCCAGCGGGCTGACGTCACGGGTGTAGTAGCCGCGATAGGGCTGATCAAGATCCGGCAGGGTCACCTCGATCAAGTTCCTGCGGGCGCCGACGAGTTGGGCGAACTGCCGCCGGTCCGCAGGAGGGAAGGAGCCGGTCGACATGTCGCTGAGGAGGAGGGCGGCTTCCTGCCCCAGCAGGTCGCCTGACCGGCCGATCCGCACGAACGCCAGCGCCTGGGCGACGATCGCGGCGTTGGTCTCCTGGCGGATGGTCTGGTTCAGCACCTGGTCACTGTCGGCGACGAGCCCGTTGTACCGGGCCAGCGCAGCAGGCCTGCTGATGGTGCGGGCGGCGACCTGCGCCTGCAAGGCAGGCAGCGTCTTGATGTCGGCCAGCAGCGTATCGATGGCCCGTGCCTGCGGCGCCGACGCGTTGTTCATGGTCGCGCCGGACATCAAAGTGCTGCGCAGGGCCGCTGCCTCGTGGCTGGTCACCTTCTCGATCGCGGCCAGCTTGACCTGGTTCTGCGGTGTGGGAGCGGCCAGGTACAGCATCGCGAGCAGGCGCTCGGCCTGAAGCTGTCCCTCGAACGTGCCCGTGGGCTGGCCCGTGGCGTTCTTCAGAGTGTCGGCCCTGGCCAGGTTGATGGCATTCCTGGCGGTGATGCTGGTGGCGAAGACGTACAGCCCGAACAGCGACAGCAGGGGCACCAGGGCGAGAAGCAGGATTCGCTTGCGCACAGACCGGATACGCCAAGTCATGGCTAGGGCCGCCTCGAAGGGGAGAATGACGGAATTGTGACGACGACGTCACTAAGGAGATTCGTATCCCCCATAGCGGCACCGAGGGTAACAGGATCGGCCTGTTCAGAAGGGGTAAACGAATCCTTTTGTGACTAATGATGTAAAATTTGTCGCCAA
Organism: uncultured Actinomycetes bacterium; assembly: GCA_963726415.1. Lineage (GTDB taxonomy): Bacteria > Actinomycetota > Actinomycetes > Streptosporangiales > Streptosporangiaceae > DASXKD01. The sequence continues at coordinate 129,912 of CAVSCM010000029.1, read as the reverse complement.
ATGTGATGCATTGCGAACAATGGGCGGACTGGCATTCTGTTTCCGGCCCGATACGCAGAGAACACGCAAACGCTATCGCTGTCGGGGTGCCCGTGGCAGCCCGGGTCCACTGTCGCCGTGGAGGCGATGGTGGCCGCCGGGGCGGGGGAGGACCGCCGGGGCGAAGGCGGTCGGCGAGGCGGCTGGTTCGGCCAGGGCTTCGCGCCGGCGGAGGCTGGCTTCCCGGCAGGCTGACCCAGGCAGATCCGGCGCACCGCGGCCCTCGGGGGCGGGCGCAGACCGGTCGCAGACGATGGGCCCTCCCGGGGAATTGCCCAGCTTGGAGCGCGCGATTGCTCGCATTTTGCCCTGTCATCGCGCTAATGTCCGGACTGCTGCAAACTCGGGATGTGGGAGACGGGAGAACCATGATGAGACGGTGGTGGCTGATCGGCGCGGCGTGCGCGCTGACGGTCGGCGGTGCGCCGGCGATCGCCGGGAGCCAGGCCCTCGCGGCCCGGGCCCCCGTGCTCGCTGGGGCCACACAAACGGGGAGCAACGTGCTGCTGGTCTGCAACGGCAGCACCAAACCATGCCCGCCTGGCACGTCGGTGTTCTCGACCGTGCAGAGCGCGGTCGACGCGGCCAGCCCGGGCGGCTGGATCCTGATCTGGCCGGGCGTCTACCACGAAAAGAGCACCCAGTGGCCCCAGGCCGGCGTCTGGATCCAGACACCGAACCTGCACATCCGCGGCCTGGACCGGAACCAGGTCATCATTGACGGCAGCAACGGGACCGCCAGCAAACCGTGCCCGTCCAGCCCCGCGCTCCAGGACACCAATGGCGGCGCCGGCCGGAACGGCATCGAGGTGTTCAAGGCCAGCGGCGTCACCGTCCAGAACCTGACTGTCTGCGACTACCTGTCGGGGGCCGGCGTGAACGGCAACGAGATCTGGTGGAACGGCGGGGACGGCAGCGGCAAGATCGGCATGGGCGCCTACACCGGCTCCTACCTCAGCGCCACCTCGATGTACGGGCCGTCCAACGTGAATGACCCGAACCTGGCCCAGTACGGGATCTTCGTGAGCAACGCGCGGGGCCCGGGCGTGATCGATGAGTCCTACGGCAGCAATATGGCCGACGCCGCCTATTACGTCGGCGGGTGCCAGCGGGTATGCCACGCCACGCTCAAGCACGACGTCGGCACGAACTCCAACCTCGGGTACTCCGGCACCAACGCGGGCGGCACGGTGGTCATCAAGGACTCGGTGTTCAGCCGCAACCGCGCCGGGATCGTGCCGAACTCGCTGAACAACGACGACGCCCCACCGCCGCAGAACGGCGCGTGCCCGGGCGGCACCACGTCCTGCTTCTTCATCGAGCACAACGTGATCAAGAACAACAACAACCCGAACGTGCCGACCTTCGGGCTCGCCGGTGCCATCGGGACCGGCGTGGAGATCTCCGGTGGCGCGTACGACACCGTGCGCGACAACCTGATCATCCACAACGGCGCGTGGGGCGTGGTCACGCACGACTTCCCGGACACCGAGACGCCGCCGCCGGGGTCGCACTGCCAGGGCGGCATCCAGGTCTCCCCGCAGTTGTGCGACTTCCCCGCGCACGGCAACAAGGTGTACGGCAACTTCTTCTCCGACGACGGGTTCTTCGGCAACGTCACCAACAGCGATATGGCGACCGTGGGGCTGCTGCCGAACTCGGCGACCCCGCGGAACTGCTTCTACGGCAACCGTGACGCGGCAGGCCGGGTCACCTCGGAGCCTGCGAATATCCAGACCTCCGCGGTGGACGGCAAGCCGTGCGGCAAGCAGGGCACCAGCATCGACGGCAACCTGGTGAGCCAGCTCACCTGCGCCGCCGAGTTCGGGCCGTGCCCGGCGGGGGCGCACTACCCGAAGCAGACCAAGATCAGCATCCTGGCGCTGCCGACCCAGCCGACGATGCCCGACCCGTGCGCGGGCGTCCCGGCCAACCACTTCTGCTCGGCGGCGGCCCGCACCTAGCCCACTTTCGATTCATAACGAGGCGCCGGCCCCGCAACCTCAGGTTGCGGGGGCCGGACCTACCGGGACGTCCCAGGTCATGTCGATCTGGTGCTCTTTGGTGACCCAGCCGGCCCGGTGAAAGGCGGCCGCCATCGGGACGTTGCCCAGGTCGGTGCTTGCCCTGATGAGCGGCACGTCCTGCGCGGCGAGCACCCAGATGCCCTCGGCAAGGATGTCGGCGATGTACCCGTGGCCGCGGTGCGCCGGGACCACCCCGAGGTAGGCGATGATCGCGTTGTAGCCGTTGTGCGCGGGGATCACGAACCCCACGGGCTCGCCGCCGGGCAGGCAGGCGATCCGCCACCAGCCCCGCGGTGAGGTGTACAGCGCCAGTTCCTGGTCGTAGTGCTTGGCCGCCGCCGCGCGCGGCGGCATCCGGGTCAGGTCGTCCCTGCTGTGCGCGTCCAGGGTTCCGTCTAGCACGTCGGTCATCAGCGCGAGCAGTTCACCGGGATCGGTCACCGGCCGGAAGGTCAGCCGCCCCGTTGGCGCGGGCACCGGGGTGCCGGCCCGCCACTCCAGGCGCAGCCGCTCGACGAACAGCCGCGCGCCGGTCTGCGACGCGGCCGCCATCCGGTCCTCGGTGGCCTGCCGGGTGGCCGACGCCCCGCGCCAGTCCGGGTCCACGAAACGGAGGTAGTACGGGCGCTGGGTTCCTTCGGGGATCACCTTGGCCACGGCGGTGCTCAGCAGGCGTGCCGCGATGTCCACGGTTTCCGGGCGGCCCGAGTCATCGAGATCGAGGATGTCCAGGGCGTCCGGTTGCTCGTTCCGGCCCTGGCCCACCACGCGGTCCGGGCCGCCAGGCGGCCGTCGCGCAGGGCGACCCACAGCCACTCCGGGCGCCGGTGCCCGGAGTCCAGGTCGCCCGCGAGTTCATCGTTGAGCTGGTAAGGGAGCTGGTTGAACAGGTCCAGCTCCTCCGGCCCGGTGATCGGCCGGATGGTCACGTCGTTGTGATGCGAGGTCAAGGCGTCTCCTCAGTGAAGGCGCCCCGCCCGCCCCGGGGTCAGGCCAGGCCGGCCCGGGGGAGGGCGGGAACGCGGTGACTACGGCGTCCATGGCATCGCCCTCCTTTCTTCCGCTTGGCCCCGCTGGCGCGGCGCCGCCTGGGACCAGAGGCTAGAGGGCTGGCGTAGGGCATGCAAAGAGGTTTTCCAGGCGGTCACCGGGCCGCCCGCCGGTACCGGCGTGGAATGGGATACTGGCCAGGTGACGCCGGAGGACCTCGCTCACCTGCGCCGCGCCAGGGACCTGATGGACCGCGACTACGCCAAGCCGCTGGACGTGCCGGCAATGGCGCGGCAGGCGCTGATGTCCCCGTCGCATTTCTCCCGGCAGTTCCGCGCCGCGTACGGCGAGACCCCGTGGAGCTACCTGATGACCCGGCGGATCGAGCGGGCCATGGCGCTGCTGCGCCGCGGCGACCTGTCGGTGACCGACGTGTGCATGGAGGTCGGCTGTACCTCGCTCGGGTCGTTCAGCGCCCGGTTCACCGAGATCGTCGGGGAGACCCCGAGCGCCTACCGGGCCCGGTGCCACGACGCCACCGCCATGGTTCCCGGGTGCGTGGCCAAGATCTGGACCAGACCGAGCAGGATCAAAGAAGCTTGAGGCCAGCCCGCCTGCGTAACGTCGGTGGCATGGAAATCAAGGTCTCACACAGCTTCATTACCGTCGACGACCAGGACAAGGCGCTGACCTTCTACCGCGATGCCCTCGGGCTCGAGGTCAGGGCCGACGCGCCGCTCGGTCCCTACCGCTGGCTGACGGTCGGCTCGCCGGACCAGCCCGGCGTCGAGATCGTCCTCGCCACCCCGGACATGGGGCACGGGCCCGACGACACCGAGGCGCTGAGGGCGCTGCTCGCCAAGGGCGCGCTGCAGGCGGTCATCTTCACCACCGACGACTTCGACGCGACGTACGAACGGGTCCGCGCCAGCGGGGCCGAGGTGCTCCAGGAGCCGATCGACCAGCCCTACGGGGTGCGGGACTGCGGGTTCCGCGACCCAGCGGGCAACCACGTGCGGATCGGGTCGCCGATTCCGCAGTCCTCCTGAGCGGCACGGCCAGCCACCCTGACGGATGCGGGGGTGACCGGGAACCCGGTCACCCCCGCCTCGCCGTGCCGTGCCGGACCGGCGTCAGTGGCCGGAGACCCCGGTGCCCGGGGTGAACGAGACCCCGCGCAGGACCTGGCCGTCGGCCGCCGTCTGGACGGTCTGGAAGCTCTCCCCGGGTGCGGGAGAGGCAGCGCCCGGCTGGTCGGTGATGCTGACCAGCTTGTTCGGGTCGGCGCCCTGGTCGCCGTTGCCGCTGACGGTGGAGGTGATGGCCCAGATCGTGACCGAGCCGTCGGCGTTGACCCGGCCGGTGATGTTGCGCAGGCCGTCGGTGGCCGGCGCCCAGGGCAGCCCGGTGGCGGCGTTGTCCCCGGTGGGGTAGCCGCGCACGGTGTAAGGAACGCCGAGGTTCAGCCCGGCGCTGAGGGTGTAGGCGAGGCTCCACGAGGTGCCGTTGAAGACCCACTTCTGCAGGCCCGCCGTGGTCTGCACGGCGGCTGTGGTGTACATGCCCGTGGTCGGGTCGAAGGTGTTGTCGCCGTTGCCCTCGTCCGCGACATACAGGGTGTCCGGGTTGGCGAACCAGAGGCCGAACGGGAACGCGGTCGCCGACTTCAGCGCCGTGGGGAAGCCCTGCAGGATGCACATGTTGTAGGGGGTCACGCCCTCGGTCTGCAGCACCGTCGGGTTGTAGGCGATCGGCGAGGTGGGCGGTGACGCACCCGGCACCGGCAGGCCGACGCCGTTGGGGCAGGCCGTGCCGGTGGTGTCGATGAAGTACACCGTGTTGACGCCGTTGCCGCCGCTGCCCTTGGTGAAGTAGACGACGTTGTTGGCCACGGTCAGCCCGCGGAAGTTGGTGTCCTTCCCGACCTTGTCGGGCGGGTCGCCGAGCTGGGTGATGTTGAAGCTGCCGAGCGGGGTCGGCTGGCCCACCTGCTGCTGTTGCAGCGGCTGGTACTGCGGCGCGACGAGCTGCGATCCCGCGCCGATGATGATGCCGTCCGGCTGCGGGTTGGCGCCGTTGCCCGCGTTCCCGGCCGTGTAGTACAGGTTGGTGCCATTGGCGTCGTTCAGGTACGCGGCCCGGCCGTTGTTGCCGCTGTAGGCGTTGGTCGCGGTGAAGCTCATCTGGCCCCGGCTGTCCACCTGGCCGACGACGCGGTAGTAGCTGGACGGTACCGGGTTGGTCGGGTCGACGTCGCCGGGGGTGTTGGAGTTGGAGACGTCGATGGCGCTGGGCTGGGCCTCGTAGCCCATGAACGTCACATACCGGCCGCTGGCGGACAGGTTCAGGGCCATCTCGGACTTGGACGAGAAGCTGGTGACCATGCCGTCCTGGCTGTGGTCGCGGCCGAAGCTGCGCGGCGTGGGCACCCACAGCGAGTTCACCGGCCGCCCGGAGGGGGTCAGCTGCTCCAGGAAGATCGGCGAGGTGATGCCGAAGCTGGCGTCCACCGAATCGTTGTTCCACACGCCCGGATAGGCCGCGCTGCTGTTCGCGGTGACGCAGCCGCTGGTGCAGCCGGGCGGCAGCACCGTGACCCCGGGCACGATCGTGTTCGGCCTCGTGACGTACACCGACCCGCTGACCAGCAGGTTCCCTGATGAGAAGAACGGCCGGCCGAAGCCGTGCGCGGCCGCGTCTGTGCCGGCCGCGGCGATCAGCGAACCAGTGGTGAGCACGGTCAGCGCGCCCATCATGGTGAGGCGCCAGCGTGACCGGCGAAGTGTCGGGGGCGTGGCAGGCAACGGGGTCATCGGCAGGCAACCTCCTTGGCACGGCCAGCCCAGTGCTGGCCCGGCTCCACGCCAAACGATTGCGAGCCGGAAAGGACTGGCCCTCACAACCGGGTGAACCCGTCGTGAACATTGCCCGGATGGGCTGCGGCCGGCGCCTATCCAGAGAGCTACCGGCGCCTATCCAGAGAGCTATCGGCCGCCTGTGGCTCCGGTTTGCCGCGAAACGGGTGCGTGAACACTGTTTCATGAACTAAGGTTCATGAAACAGTGTTCACTGCGTGCCACCGGGAGGCCCGGGGGCCGAGGGAGGCGGGATGGCCGAGGTCGAGGTCCTGGATCTGACGAAAACCTTCCGGCGGGTCACGGCGGTGCGCGGGATGTCCTTTACCGCCCCGGCCGGGAAGGTGACCGGTTTCCTCGGGCCGAACGGCTCGGGGAAGACCACCACGCTGCGCATCGTGCTGGGCCTGGTCCGGGCCGATGCGGGAGCGGCGCTGATCGGGGGCGTGCCGTACGGCCGCCTGGCCCGGCCGCGCCAGACGGTCGGCGCGATGCTGGAGGCGACCGGGTTCCACCCCGGGCGCCGGGCCCGGGATCACCTGCGCGTGATCGCCGACGCTGCGGGCATCCCCGGCCACCGGGTGGATGAGGTCCTGGCGCAGGTCGATCTCGCCTCGGCCGCCGGGCGGCGGGTGCGCGAGTTCTCCCTGGGCATGCGCCAGCGGCTGGGCCTGGCCACGGCGCTGCTCGGGGACCCGGGTGTGCTGCTGCTCGACGAACCGGCCAACGGGCTCGACCCGGCCGGTATCGCCTGGCTGCGTGGCCTGCTGCGCAGCCTGGCTGACGACGGCAGGACCGTGATCGTGGCCAGCCACGTGCTCAGCGAGGTCGCGCAGACCGTCGACCACGTCGTGATCGTCAGCGCCGGGCAGGTGCGGTTCGCCGGCCCGCTGGACGAGATCGGCTCGACCAACAACGCCCTGGAATCGGCGTTCCTCAAGCTGACCGCCGCCACGGGCTGATCCACTTGTAGAAGGAGAGCAACCGTGCTGCCCTCGATTCGCAGCGAGTTCCGCAAGCTCAGCACCGTCCGCAGCCCGTGGCTTCTGCTTGCCGCGGGCCCACTGCTCGTCGTGGCCGGTGTCACCGGCCTGGTCCAGTCCGGCGGCAACGTGCACGACCCTTCCGTGCAGGGCAAGGCGCTCGCACACGTCGCACTGGCCGCGCTGTTCACGCTGATCTTCGGCATCTTCGCGGTGGCGGGGGAGTACCGGCACGGCACCGTGACCGACACGTTCCTGTCCACCCCGGCGCGGGGCTGGGTGGTGACCGCCAAGCTGGCCGTCTACGCCTGCATCGGCGCCGTGGCCGGGCTGATCAGCGCCGCGGTCGCGATTGTGGTCACGGCCGCCTGGTGGTCGGCCAAGGGCAGCAGCTTCCACCTCTCGGCGGCCGGCACCTGGCGCACCCTCGCCGGCGGGGTGGCGGTCAACGTCGCGTTCGCCGCGATCGGTGTGGGAGTGGGTGCGCTGCTGCGCAACCTCGCCATGGCCATCGCGGCCGCGCTGGCGTGGATCGCTCTGGTGGAGGGCATCGCCGGGCAACTCGCCGGTGCGGGCCTGGCGCGCTGGCTACCGCTGCGCGCCAGCCAGGCGCTGGGCCGGGTGAGCCTGACCGGCACGCCAGGGGAACTGCCGCAGTGGGGCGGCGGGCTGGTGCTCGCCGGGTACGCCATCGCGTTCGCCGCCGCCGCGATGGTCACTACACTCAGGCGCGATGTCACCTAGGAAGCCTGCCGTGTTGCGCGACGACAGCGGCCAGAACCTGCGCGACTACCTGATCGAGACCGCTGCCCGGATGATCGATCAGCGCGGCAGCGCGGGCCTGTCCGTGCGGGACATCGCCCGGGAGGCCAAGGTGGCCGACGGGGTCCTCTACAACTACTTCGAGGACAAGGAAGACCTGCTCGTCCGCGCACTCCTCGCGCACGTCGGCAACGTCATGGCCAGCGCGCCACGGCTGCTGCCGCCGCCGGGGGAAGGCACCGTCGCGGAGAACCTGCGGGTGTTCATCGACGGCGGGATCGCGAACCTGCTCCGGGTCACCCCAGCCTTTGCCGGGCTGATATCCCAGCCGAAGGTGCTCACCCGGTTCCACGCGATGGTCGGCGGTGACGCGGCGTTCGACCCGGCCGCTGAGGACGCCGAGGAGCCCGCCGAGGACGCGGGAGAGCCCGCGGCGGACGCCCCGGCTCTGAGCAGGGCAGCGACGACGGAGCAAGCCAGAGGGAGCCCCGTGGGCTACCCGATTTGCTGACCGCTTACCTTCGGGGCGAGCAGCGCCTCGGCCGGATCGACGCGGCGGCCGACATCGAGGCCGCCGCGTCGCTCATCGTCGGCGCGATGCACGGCCAGATCCTGCCCAGGGTGCTGTTCGCCCCGCCCGGGACTCCGGTCACCGTCCCCCCGGGCCTGTCCGCACGGCTCGCGAACATCGTGCTCGAAGGCATCGCCCCGGGAGCCCGGCGCCGGCCTTCGTGAGCAGACCTCAGCCGCCTGCGGGTTCCAGGACGAAGACCGGGATCTGGCGGGTGGTCTTCTGCTGGTATTCGGCGTAGGGCGGGTAGGCGGCGACTGCACGCTCCCACCACTGCGCCCGCTCGTCACCCGAGACCTCCCGGGCGATCATGCTCCTGTGTTCCGCGCCGTCCTGTAGCTGCACGGACGGGTTCGCCCGGAAGTTGTAGACCCACTGGGGGTGGGTGGGGGCGCCGCCCTGAGAGCCCACGGCCGCGTACCGGCCGTCGTGCTCGACCCGCATCAGCGGGGTCTTGCGCACCTTGCCGGTGCGGACCCCTCGGTTGGTGATGATCACCACGGGCAGGCCGGTGTCGCGCAGGGTGGTGCCCTGGGTCCCGCCGGAACCCTCGTACAGCTCGACCTGGTCCCGGACCCAGGCGCGCGGGCTCGGCTCGTAGTCTTCCTCGACTGGCATAGCGCTAGTCAAGCACCCGGGCGCGGGCACCCGGCAGGCAGGTGGCCGCGTGAGACCATGAATCGTCCCTGCGGATAACGCGGCGGGGCGCCCGCCGGGGCAGCCCGCCGGGGCGGCAGAGGGAGGCATGTCCATGACCGCGCTGGCCCTGGCCCTGGCCGAGTGGGCGAACGGCCTCCAGCCGGCCCCCGGCGATCTGGAACTGGCCGACCGGTCGCTGCGGGACACGGTGGCGGTGGCGCTCGCCGCGACCGGCCATCCGGTGACCCGGCTGGCCGCCGGGCTGCCCGATGGCGCGAGGTGGGCCGTTGCCGCCCACGTGCTTGACTTCGACGACCTGCACATGGAGTCGACCACGCACATCAGCGCGCTGTGCGTGCCGACCGCGCTGGCCACCGGCGGCGGCGCCCGGGGCTACCTCGCGGCGGCCGGGGTGATGGCACGGCTCGGGGCCGCGCTGGGCTGGCCGCACTACGCTGCGGGCTGGCACGCGACCTGCACCGCGGGCGCGCCGGCGTGCGCGGCCGGGGCGGCGGTCGCCCTTGGACTCGATCCCGGCCGGATCGCGACCGCCATCGCCCTGGCCATTCCCGGTGCGGGCGGGGTGCAGCGGGCGTTCGGCACGGACGCCAAGTCGCTGCAGGCCGGGTTCGCGGTCGACGCCGGGATCCGGGCGGCGCTGCTCGCCGCGGCTGGCGCGCAGGCCGACTGGTCGGCGCTGGAGGCGTGGCTGGCCCTGGTCGGCGGGGATCCAGGCGCGCTCGACCTGGCCGGGCCGGCCGTGCCCGGCGGGCTGGCCATCAAGATCTACCCCTGCTGCTATGCGCTGCAGCGCCCGATCAGCGCGCTTGCCGAACTGGCGGCCGACGGGCTGGATCCGGGCGCGGTGCGCCGCATCGTGGTGCGCACACCAGAGGCGACCGTGGCCCCGCTCATCCATCACCGGCCGGATACCGGCCTGCAGGGCAAGTTCAGCCTGGAGTACGCGTGCGCCGCCGCGCTGCTCGACCGGCATCCCGGGTTCGCCAGCTTCGCCGACGAGGCGGTCCGCCGCCCGGCCGCCCGCCGGCTCACCGGCCTGGTGGAGACCGAGCTCACGCCGGGCGGGTCGTGGCTGCTCGACGGCGAACTGGCGGCCGAGGTGCACACCGGCGAGGAGGTGCTGCGGGTCAAGCAGCAGTTCCCGCCGGGAGCGCCACGGCGGCCGCCCGCCGACGCGGAGTTGCACGCCAAGCTCAGCGACTGTGTGGCCGGGCTTGATGCCGACCCGGCCTCCTGGACCTGGCAGAACGCCGCGCAGGTGCTGGCGCGGTTCCTGCCCGCGGGCGGCCGCCGGTGAGCCCGGGCCCGCAGATCCCCGGACAGGAGGCCTCCGGCCGGGGCAGCCCCGGGCCAGCCAGCGACGAGCGCGCGCTGCCGCTGGCCGGCCTCACCGTCGTCGCGCTGGAACAGGCGGTGGCCGCGCCGTTCGCCACCCGCCAGCTAGCCGACCTCGGCGCACGCGTGATCAAGGTCGAGCGCCCCGGCACCGGAGACTTCGCCCGCGGCTTCGACACCACGGTCCACGGCCAGGCGAGCTACTTCGTCTGGCTGAACCGCGGTAAACAGAGCATCGAACTCGACGTCAAGAGCGACGACGGCAGACGGGTGCTGGCCGCCCTGGCCGGCCGCGCCGACGTCCTGGTGCAGAACCTGGCGCCCGGCGCGGCCGAGCGTCTCGGGCTGGGCGCGGCGGAGCTGCGTGAACGTCATCCGCGGCTGATCGTCTGCGCCATCTCCGGGTACGGCCCGGACGGCCCCTACCGGAACAAGAAGGCCTACGACCTGCTGGTGCAGTGCGAGACCGGGCTGGTATCGGTCACCGGGACCCCGGCGGAGCCGGCCAAGGTGGCGATCTCGATCGCGGACATCTCCGCCGGGATGTACGCCTACTCCGGGGTGCTGACCGCCCTGTACGAACGGGAGCGCACCGGGCGGGGGGCCAGCATCGAGATCGCGATGCTGGACACGCTCGGCGAATGGATGAGCCAGCCGGTGTACTACACCGTGTACGGCGGCCGCCCGCCCCGCCGGACCGGGGCCAGGCACGCATCCATCGCGCCTTACGGCCCCTACTCCGCGGCCGGCGGGGAACAGGTGTTCATCGGCCTGCAGAACGACCGGGAGTGGGCGGTGCTGTGCCAGAAGATCCTGCACCGGCCGGACCTGGTCACCGACGGCCGGTTCCGCACCAACCCCGACCGGGTCGCGCACGACGCGGAGCTGACCGGGATACTCCAAGCGGCGTTCGCCACCATGACGGCGGCGCAGCTCACCGCCGCGCTGGACGAGGCGGGCATTGCCTGCGCCCGGCTGCGTTCACCGGCGGAGTTCGCCGCGCATCCCCAGCTCGCGGCCAGGGACCGGTGGCGTGAGGTGGACACGCCGGGCGGCCCCGTCCGGGCGCTGCTGCCGCCGGTGAGCATGCCCGGGCGGGAGGCGGCGATGGGCGCCGTCCCCGCGCTCGGCCAGCACACCGCCGCCATCCGTGCCGAGCTGGGCCTCCCGCCCCGGTGACCCGCGGCGGCCCGCCCGTACGCGCGGCCCAGCGGGCCTGTAGCCCACGCCCGGCCCGGCCCAGCCGCCACTGTCCGCCAGGGAAAGGGAGCTGGTCATCCTGGTCGCCCAGGGGCGCACCGACGCCCAGATCGCTGCCCAGCTCTTCACCAGCGTGCGGACCGTCCGCACCCATCTCGACCGGATCCGGGACAAGACCGGATGCCGCCGCCGCGCCGACCTCACCCGCCTCGCCCTGAGCGCGGGTCTCATCTAGCGGAGCGGCGCGCTCTCGCGCCACCCCGGCCGGTCGCACACCTCGGCCAGCCACGGCGGCTCGGCCCCGACGTGGGTGCAGGTCAGCGCCGCGACCTCGGCGGCCGCCCGGAGCGCGCCGTGGACCGGGGCGGGCCGGCGCAGGTCGGACCGGGTCAGCCCGCTGCGCGACCACCAGGCCAGGAACGCCCCGCCGAACGCGTCTCCCGCGCCCACGGTGTCGGCCACCGCCACGGCCGGCACCTCGGCGCTGACCACCTCGTCGGGCAGGAACGCCCGGGCCGGGTGCGGGCCGTCGGTCAGCAGCACCAGCGCGGGCCCCCGGCCGAGCAGGGCGGCGGCAGCATCCCGGGCCGGGGTGCCCGGGGCCAGGTAGTCCAGGTCCTCCACGCTGACCTTGACCACGTCGGCGCGGCGCAGGATCCGGGACAACCGGGCCAGGTACGCCTGCCGGTCGGGGATCGCCTCGGGCCGGCAGTTCGGGTCGATCATCACCAGCGTGCCGGGCGGCAGGCCCGCGGAGACCAGCCGGTCGATGCTGGTGGCGATGGGCTCGGCGGCCAGCGCCAGGCCGCCGGCGTGCAGCGCGGTCACCCCGGCGGGCACCGCGCGGGCGAGGTCCGCGTACTCCAGCGCGGGCGCCGACGTGCAGTCCAGGTAGAACCGGTACCGCGGCAGCCCCGCCGGGTCGACATCGACCAGGGCAAGGGTGGTGGGCAGGCCGGTCGGCTCGGGCACGGCCAGCGTGACGCCGTCGCTGTCGAGGGTGGACCGCAGCAGCCGGCCGAACCCGTCCCCCGACAGGCGGTCAAGGAACGCCGGCGTGACCCCCAGCCGGCCGATGGTCCTGGCGGTGTTGAACCCGGCGCCGCCCGGCCGCGCGGCGAAGCGGCCGTCTGCTCCGGCGACCAGGTCGATCAGTGCCTCGCCGATGACAGCGATCATCCGCGAGCGCACCCGCCGCCGGTGGCCGCGTGGGCGCGCCCGCCGGGGGCCGCACCGGCGCTCCCGTGACCGGCGGCCCGCATCACCGCCAGCTGGCGCATCGGTAGCCCGCGCTCAGGACCGCGGGCCCCACACCGGCTTGCGCTTCTCCAGAAACGCGCGCGCGTTCTCCCGGCCATCGGGAAGCTGGCTGCTGGCGGCCATCACCTCGATGGCGTAGGCGTAGGCCTTGGGCTGGTCCAGGTCGATCTGCGCGTACAGCGCCTGCTTGCCGACGCCCTTGCTCTCCGCGGACCCACGGGTCACCCGCTCCAGCATGTCCTGCACGGCCGAGTCGAGCTGCGCCGCGGGAACCACCTTGTTCACAAGCCCCCAGTCCAGCGCGGTCCGCGCGTCGATGACGTCCCCGGACAGGGCCAGCTCGGCGGCGCGCTTGCGGCCGACGTTGCGGGCGATCGCCACCATCGGGGTGTGGCAGAACCAGCCGCCCTTGCCGCCCGGCGCGGCGAAGCCGGCCTCCTCGCTGGCCACGGCCAGGTCGGCCGACGCGACGAGCTGGCAGCCGGCCGCGGTGGCCAGCCCGTGCACCCGGGCCACCACCGGCTGGGGCACCCGCTGCATGAGCGTCATCAGCTCGGTGCAGGTGAACAGCAGCGCCCGGACCGAAGCATGGCTGGCCTCCGCAACCTCGGCCAGATCATGCCCGGCGCTGAACACCGGGCCGTTGCCGGCCAGCACGATGCCCCGCGCGTCGGAGTCCCCGACCTCGGAGAACGCCTGGATCAGCTCGCGCATGTGGTCCAGCGACAGCGCGTTGCGCCGCTGCGGCCGGTTCATCGTGATCGTGGCGAAGTCGCCGGACCGCTCCACCAGGATGTGCTCGAACCCCATCACGCTCTCCTTCTCGCTGCTTCGCAGCCTACGCTGTGGGGGTGCAATTCTCCGCAGACCACGAGGCGTTCCGACAGGCGGCACGGGGCGTGCTGGAACGTGAGGTCACCCCGCATGCGCAGGAGTGGGAAGAGGCCGGCATCTTCCCCGCGCACGAGCTGTTCAAGGCGCTCGGCACCGCCGGGCTGCTCGGCCTGGAGTACGACCCGGCCTACGGCGGCCAGGGCGCGGACCACTCCTACACGGTGGTGCTCGGCGAGGAACTCGGCCGGATGGGCTGCGCCGGGGTCGCGATGGCGATCGCGGTGCAGAACGACATGGCCACCCCCTCGCTGCACAGCCACGGCAGCCACGAGCTGAAGCAGCGCTACCTGGCCCCGGCGCTGCGCGGCGAGATGGTCGCCGCGATCGCGGTCACCGAGCCCGACGCGGGCTCGGACGTGGCAGGCATCCGGACCCGCGCGGAACGCGACGGCGACGACTGGGTGATCAACGGGTCGAAGCTGTACATCACCAACGGCACCCAGGCGGACTGGCTGTGCCTGCTCGCCCGTACCTCCGCCGAGGGCGGGTACCGGGGCATGTCGCAGATCGTGTTCCCCACCGGCACCCCCGGCTTCTCGGTCAGCCGCAAGCTGCGCAAGCTCGGCAACAAGTCCTCCGACACCGCCGAACTGTCGTTCACCGATGCCCGGGTGCCGGTGAGCAACACGATCGGCGAGATAGGCCGGGGCTTCCAGCAGCAGATGACCCAGTTCCAGAACGAGCGGATGATCGCCGCGTACATGGCCGTGGGCGGGATGGAGCGGGCGCTGTCGCTGACCGCCGCCTACCTGCGCGACCGGCAGACGTTCGGCGCCCCGCTGCTGTCCCGGCAGTACGTGCAGTTCCGGCTCGCCGAACTCGCCGCCGACCTGGACGTGCTCAAGCACTACAACTACGCGTGCGCCGAGGCCTACATCGCCGGCCAGGACACCACCAGGTTCGCGACGATCGCCAAGCTCAAGGCCGGGCGGCTGCACCGCGAGATCGCCGACACCTGCCTGCAGTTCCACGGCGGGTTCGGCTACATGGAGGAGAGCTGGGTGTCCCGCTACTTCAGGGACAGCCGGCTGATGTCCATCGGCGGCGGGTCCGACGAGGTCATGCTGCAGATCCTGGCCCGCGTCGACGGCTTCACCGGCTGAGCCGATGCCCGCACCGATCCTGCCCACCGCCGTCGACCCCGGCGATGCGGCGTTCCAGGCCAACCGGGACGGGATGCTCGGCCTGCTCGGCGAGATCGACGGCCTGCTCCGGCAGGCGTCACTCGGCGGCGGGGAACGGGCCGATCACCAGGCACAAGGGCCGCGGCAAGCTGCTCATCAGGGAGCGCGTCGCGCTGCTGCTGGACCCGGACAGCCCCTTCCTCGAGATCAGCCCGCTGGCCGGCTACCAGACCAACTACAACGTCGGCGGCGGCATGGTGCTCGGCATCGGGGTGGTCGAGGGCACCGAGTGCGTGATCATCGGCAACGACCCGACCGACCTCGGCGGGGCCATGACCATGGTCAGCATCCGCAAGCTGATGCGCGCCCTGGAGATCGCCAGGGACAACCGGATGCCCTACCTCCAGTTCGTCGAGTCCGCCGGCGGCGACCTGCGCGGCGGCGGCTCCGGCGAGGACCCGGACGCGGCGATGCGGCGCAACCTGACCCACTTCGCCGAGAGCGGCCGGATGTTCCACGACATCACCGATCTGTCCGCGCGCGGCATTCCCACGATCTCGGTGGTGTTCGGCTCCTCCACCGCGGGCGGGGCCTACCAGCCGGGCCTGGCCGACTACAACATCTTCGTCCGCGGCGGCGCCAAGGTCTTCCTCGGCGGCCCGCCGCTGGTCAAGGTCGCCACCGGCGAGGACTCGGGCGACGAGGAGCTCGGCGGCGCGCAGATGCACGCCACCGACAGCGGCCTGGCCGACTACCTGGCCGACGACGAGCACCACGCGATCCGGATGGCCCGCGACGTGGTGGCCCACCTGCACTGGCGCAAGCAGGGCCCGGGCCCGGTCACCGCGGCGCCGGAGCCGCCACGCTACGACCCCGAGGAACTGCTCGGGCTGATGCCGGTTGACCTGCGCGGCGCGGTGGACGCCCGCGAGGTGATCGCGCGCGTGGTCGACGGGTCCCGTTTCGAAGAGTTCAAGATGCGCTACGGACCCACGCTGGTAACTGGATGGGCACAGGTGCACGGTTTTCCCGTGGGAATTCTGGCCAACAACGGCGTGCTGTTCTCCGACTCGTCCCAGAAGGCGGCCCAGTTCATCCAGCTGTGCAACCAGACCGGCACCCCGCTGGTGTTCCTCCAGCACATCACCGGGTACATGGTCGGCCGCGACTACGAGCGCGGCGGGATCGTCAAGCACGGCAGCCAGATGATCAACGCCCTGTCGAACTCCACGGTCCCGCACGTCACGGTCATCCTGGGGGCCAGCTACGGGGCCGGGAACTACGGCATGGGCGGCCGGGCGTTCGACACCAGGTTCGTGTTCCTGTGGCCCACCGCCAAGATCGCGATCATGGGGCCGAAACAGATGGCCGGGGTGATGTCGATCGTCCGCCGGGAGCGGGCCGCCCGCCGCGGCGAGGAGGTCAGCGAGGAGACCGAGGCGGCCATCACCGCGGCGGTGGAGCACTACGCCGAGGCCGGGTCGCTGGCCCTGTACGCCACCGGCCGGGTGGCCGACGACGGCATCATCGACCCCAGGGACACCCGGACGGTGATCGCCATGGCGCTGTCGGCGTGCCACAGCGGCCCGGTGCAGGGCGCCCGCGGTTACGGGGTGTTCCGGCTGTGATCACCACGCTGCTCGTCGCGAACCGGGGCGAGATAGCCCGCCGGATCCTCGGGACCGCCGCCGCGATGGGGATCGGCACGGTCGCCGTGTACGCCGAGGGCGACGCCGGGGCGCCGTACACGGCCGAGGCGGACCGGGCGGTGGCCCTGCCCGGGCGCACCGCCGCGCAGACCTACCTGAACATCGACGCGCTGCTGGCGGCGGCCGCCGCCGCGGGAGCCGACGCCGTGCACCCCGGCTACGGGTTCCTGTCCGAGCGGGCCGACTTCGCCCGTGCCGTGACAGCCGCCGGGCTGACCTGGGTCGGGCCGCCCGCCGAGGTCATCGAGGCGATGGGCGACAAGCTGGCCGCCAAGCGGCTGCTCGCCGACGTGGGCGTGCCGGTCCTTGAGTCCTGGGAGGTGACCGGGGACGACCTGCCCGACCTGAGCGGCGTACCGCTCCCGCTGATCGTCAAGGCCGCGATGGGCGGCGGCGGCAAGGGGATGCGGATCATCGGGGCCGGTTCCGGCGGGCCGGGTGCCACGGTTTCGGATAGTACGACTTCGTACAGCACGACATCGAACAGCGGGGGCTTGCCGGAGCTGGCCGAGGCGGTGGCGGCGGCCCGGCGCGAAGCAATGGCCGCATTCGGGGACGGCAAGGTGTTCCTCGAGCGGTACATCACCGACGCCCGGCACGTGGAGATCCAGGTGCTCGCGGACGGCCACGGCGGCCTGGTGCACTGCTTCGAGCGGGAGTGCTCGATCCAGCGGCGGCACCAGAAGATCATCGAGGAATGCCCCTCGCCGGGCGTGGACCCCGGGCTGCGGGAGCGGATGGGCGCGGCCGCGCTGGCCGCCGCCAAGGCCGTGGGGTACCTGGGTGCGGGCACCGTCGAGTTCGTGCTCGAGCCGTCCGGGGACTTCTGGTTCCTGGAGGTCAACACCCGGCTGCAGGTGGAGCACCCGGTCACCGAGGCGGTCACCGGGGTGGACCTGGTCCGCGAGCAGCTTCTGGTGGCACAGGGCCTGCCGCTGTCGGTCACCCAGGACGGCCTTACGATCGACGGCCACGCGATCGAGGCCCGGCTGTACGCCGAGGACCCCGCCGCCGGGTTCCTGCCCGCCACCGGGACCCTGGTGGACTGGTGCCCGGCCACGGCCCCGCCGTGCCGCTGGGATGCCGGGGTGGCCGCGGGCAGCGTGGTCGGGGTCGAGTTCGACCCGATGCTGGCCAAGGTCATCGCGCACGCGCCGACCCGCGGCGAGGCCGCGCTCGCCCTGGCCCTGGCCCTGCGGCGCAGCCGGATCCGGGGCGTCACCACCAACAGGGACTTCCTCGTCGCCGCGCTGCGCCACCCCGACTTCCTGGCCGGCCGCACCACCACGTCATTCATCGAGCGCAGCGCCGTCCCGCTGGCCCGGCACCCGGCACCGGCGGAACTGCGCACCGCGGCGATCGGCGCCGCCCTCGCCGCCCAGGCGGCCGCCCGGGCCGCCGCCCCGGTACTGGCCACGCTGCCCAGCGGCTGGCGCAACACCGTGATGCCGCCGGAGCGGGCGGTGTACCGGCATGGCCAGGAGACCGTGGCGGTGAGCTACGCCCGGCAGCGTGACGGCCGGTTCGCCGTTACGGTCACCGGGGCCGGCCTGGGTCCGGACGGCGCACCTGAACCAGGGGAACCCGGCCCTGGCGGCACCGCGGGCCCCGGCTCCGCAGCCCCCGATTCCGCGGGCCCCGGTCCCGCCGCCCCCGCTCCGGCCGCCGCGTCCGCCACATCCGCCACTCCGGGCGCACCTGCCCCGCCCCCATCCCTGGTGACGGTCCATCACGCATCCCAGGTGACGGTCCACCACGTCGCCGACGGCTGGATCGACTTCGACGCTGGCGGGCAGCGGCACCGGCTGCACGTGCTCGCCGCCGGGGACCAGGTGTGGGTCCAGGGGCCGGACGGCGACGTGGCGCTGACCGCCGTGCCGCGTTTCCCCGAGTCCGAGCGCGGCGAGGCCGTGGCCGGCGGCCTGGTCGCCCCGATGCCGGGGACCGTGCTCGCGGTGCACGTCGGGCCCGGCGACACCGTGGCCCAGGGCCAGCTCCTGATGATCGTGGAGGCCATGAAGATGGAGCACCGGATCACCGCGCCGCGCGCCGGGACGGTCGGCGAGGTCCGCGCCCGGCCGGGGGACCAGGTCAACGGCGGCGACCTGCTGGCCGTCCTGGACGAGGCGCCATGAGCGCAGCCGATCCGCATCGCCAACTGCAGCGGGTTCTACGGGGACCGGCTGGCCGCCGCGCGGGAGATGGTCGAGGGCGGCCCCATCGACGTGCTCACCGGCGACTGGCTCGCCGAGCTGACCATGCTGGTGCTGGCCAAGAACCTGGCCCGGGACAACGGCGCCGGGTACGCCCGGACGTTCGTCACCCAGATGGAACAGGTCATGGGCCAGTGCCTGGACCGGGGGATCAAGGTGGTGTCCAACGCGGGCGGGCTGACCCCGGACCGGTGCGCCGAGGCGGTCGCCGCGGTCGCGGCGAAGCTCGGCCTGCACCCGGTCATCGCCTACGTCGAGGGCGACAACCTGCTGCCCCGGCTGGCCGAACTGCGCGCGGCAGGCGCCGGCCTCGCCAACTCCGACACCGGTGAGCCGCTCGGCGACCGCCCGGTGCTCACCGCGAACGCCTACCTCGGCGGGTGGGGCATCGCCGAGGCCCTGGCCCGTGGTGCCGACATCGTGATCACCGGCCGGGTCACCGACGCGGCGCTGGCCCTGGGCCCGGCCGCGTGGCACCACGGCTGGCGGCGGCACGACTGGGATGCTCTGGCTGGCGCGGTCGTTGCCGGGCACGTGATCGAGTGCGGCGCGCAGGCCACCGGCGGCAACTTCGCGTTCTTCACCGAGGTCCCCGGGCTCGAGCACCCGGGGTTCCCGATCGCCGAGGTGGCCGCCGACGGGTCCGCGGTGATCACCAAGCACCCCGGTCACGGCGGGATGGTCTCGGTGGACACGGTCACCGCGCAGCTTCTGTACGAGATCGGCGGCCCCGCCTACCTCAACCCCGACGTCACGGCCAGGTTCGACAGCATCGCTCTGGCCGCCGACGGCGACGACCGGGTGCGAATCTCCGGGGTGTGCGGGGACTCACCGCCGGCCACGGCCAAGGTCGCGCTCAACTACCAGGGCGGCTGGCGGTCCACGCTGACCCTGTACCTCACCGGGCTTGACATCGAAGAAAAGGCAGCGCTGGTCGAGCAGGCCCTGTGGGCGGGCATCCCCGGCGGGCGGGACGCGTTCGAGGCGGCCGAGGTGTCGCTGCTGCGCACCGACAAGCCCGACCCGGCGACCAACGCCGAGGCGATGGCCCAGCTGCGGATCACGGTCAAGCACTCCGACGAACGGGCCGTGGGCCGGGCCTTCTCCGCCCGGGTGACCGAGCTTGCACTGGCCTCGTATCCGGGCATGTTCGGGGACGGCCTGGTCAGTGGGGCCCGTGCGTACGGCGTGTACTGGCCGACGACGGTTCCCGCGGACTGCGTAGCGCAAGAAGTGATGATCGGCGCGGAGCGGACCGTGGTGCCGCCGACGCTGCCGCCGCGGCCGGCGGTGGTCGCGGAGGTGCCGGCCGCCGCGGCCTCCCCATCGCCGGCCGGCGGGGCGACGGCCCGGGCGCCGCTGGGGCGGGTGGCCGGCGCGCGGTCGGGGGACAAGGGCGGCAACGCCAACCTCGGTGTGTGGGCCCGGACCGACGCGGGTTATGCGTGGCTGGCCGGTTTCCTCACGGTCGCCAGGCTGAAGGAACTGCTGCCGGAGACCGCGCCGCTGCCGGTGGAACGGTATGACCTGCCGAATGTGCGGGCGCTGAACTTCGTCATCGTGGGCCTGCTCGGCGAGGGCGTGGCGGCCAGCACGCGGCTGGACCCGCAGGCCAAGAGCCTTGGCGAGTGGCTGCGCGCCCGGATCGTGGACATCCCCGCCGAGTTGCTGCCATGATCCTCGCGGCCCGCCTGCGCCGGGCCCGCCTTTCGTGATCATGACCTAGGTGTGCCCCCAGCGACACCAAAGTCATGATCACGAAGCTGAGGGCGCGTGGTGGGGTTGCTGGTGGGACTCGTGAGCAGAGAGGTGAGTGGCCATGGGCGATGAGGCGGTGCGCTACGCGGTGGAGGACGCGGTGGCGACGCTGACCATGGACCAGCCGCACAACCGCAACGCGCTGACGCCCGCGCTGATGGCCGGGCTCGCGCAGGGCCTGGAATCCGCGCTGGCCGACGAGTCGGTCGGGGTGATCGTGCTCACGAACGAGGGGCCGGCGTTCTGCGCGGGCGCGGACCTGTCCGGCGGCAGCCCGGCGGGCCCGGCCGGCGGGAAGCGCCGCGGCGGCGCGCGCCGCGACGGGCTGGCCGAACTGCTCGCCACCATCCAGGACTCGGCCAAGCCGGTGGTGGCCCGGATCGCCGGGCACGCGCTGGGAGGCGGCGTGGGGCTGGCCGCCTCGTGTGACCTCTCGGTCGCCGACGACGCGGCGAAGTTCGGCTTCACCGAGGTGAGGATCGGCGTCGCACCCGCCATCATCTCGGTCGTCTGCCTGCCCAAGCTGCGCCGCGCGGACGCGCTGGAACTGTTCCTGAGCGGCGAGCGGATCACCGCCGCCCGCGCCGCCGAGGTCGGCCTGATCACCCGGGCCGTGCCCGCGGCGGACCTCGACACCGAGGTCGCGTTGCTAGTGGCCAAGCTGCTGGCCGGCGGCCCGTCCGCCCTGGCCGCGGCGAAGAGACTGGTCTACACGATCCCGGGAATGGACCGTGAGGCGGCGTTCACCCGGACCACCGAGGTGTCCCAGGCGCTGTTCGCCTCGGCCGAGGCCGCCGAGGGCATGGCCGCGTTCCGCGAAAAGCGGCTCCCGTCCTGGGCCCCGCCGCCCAGCGAATCCTGACGGTCCAGGCCGTGGCCCCCCGCCCGACACCGGCCTGACCTGCGCTGTTCCGCGCCTGCAAAATATTACTGACGGAGGTGTCCATCTGGGCCGATGCGCTTCGTCGTGGGGGTGACAGACGATCCCGGGCCGTGACCGGGCCATGATCGAGGAGGACACCATGAACCCGATGTTCAACTACTGGGTACTCGTGGAGCGGGTGCAGAGCCTGCAGGCCGAGGCGGACACGGCGACACGGGCCCGGCACGCGGCCCGGATCCGGCGCAGCACGGCCAGCGCCCGGCAGGCCCGCCGCCCCCGCCGGTGGCTGGCGTTCGCCCCGGCCGGCTCGGCCGGTAGCACCCGGGCATCACCCACGGAATCATGATCAGGCAGTGGAGGAACCGTGAAGTACATGATGCTGGTCTGCGTGGCAGAAGGAACCGAACTGAGCCCGGAGGAATCAGCCCGGATCGGCCCAGACACCGAAGCCTGGGTCGAAGAGATGGACCGCCGGGGGGTCCGGCTGCAGGGCAACCAGTTGCGCCCGGTGAGCGACGCCACCACGGTCTGCGTGCGCGGCGGCGAGGTGCTGATCGCCGACGGCCCGTTCGCCGAGACCAAGGAGCAGATCGCCGGGTACGACATCATCGACTGCGCCGACCTGGACGAGGCCATCGAAGTCGCATCCAAGCATCCGGTCGCCCGGTTCGGGAAACTCGAGGTGAGGCCGTTCTGGGTGGAGTGAGCCCGGACGCCGGCGAGGAGGTCGCCGAGGCGTTCCGGCAGGAGTGGGGCCGGGTCGTGGCCGCCCTGATCGGGATGACCGGCGACTGGGACCTGGCCGAGGAGTGCGCGCAGGACGCCTTCGCGCAGGCGCTGAAGACCTGGCCGCGCGACGGCGTCCCGCGCCGCCCCGGCGCCTGGCTGACCACCGTGGCGCGCAACCGCGCCCTGGACCGGCTGCGCCGTGGGGCCACCGAGACGGACCGGCTGAGGGAGGTGGCTGCCTTGTCCGTTCCCCGCGATCCCGACCTTGACGATGACAGCGGCATCACCGACGACCGGCTCCGGCTGATCTTCACCTGCTGCCACCCGGCGCTGGCGCTGGAGGCGCGGGTCGCCCTGACGCTGCGCACGCTGGCCGGGCTGACCACCGCGGAGATCGCGCGAGCGTTCATGGTCGCCGAGGAGACCATGGCCAAGCGCCTGGTCCGGGCCAGGCACAAGATCCGCGACGCGGCGATCCCGTACCGGGTGCCGCCCGCGCACCTGCTGCCGGACCGGACGGCCGGCGTCCTGGCCGTGCTCTACCTGCTGTTCAATGAGGGCTACTCGGCTAGCGCGGGCGCCGACCTGGTGCGCCGGGGACTGTGTGCGGAGGCGATCAGGCTGGCCCGGGCGCTGAGCCAGCTCATGCCCGACGACCCCGAGGCGCTTGGCCTGCTCGCGCTGATGTTCTTCCACGACGCCAGGCGCGCCACCCGGGTCGACGCCGCAGGCGACCTGGTGCGGCTGGCGGACCAGGACCGGTCCCGCTGGGACGCCGCCGAGATCGAGGAGGGCGTGGCGATCCTGGACGCCGCCCTGCGGCGCGGTCGGCCAGGGGCCTACCAGGTGCAGGCGGCAATCGCCGCGTGCCATGCGACCGCCGCCGACGCGGCGGGCACCGACTGGGCCGAGATCGCCGCGCTGTACGGCGAGCTGGTCGAGCTGGTGCCCTCCCCGGTGGTGGAGCTGAACCGCGCGGTCGCCGTGGCCATGGCCGACGGGCCGGCCGCGGGCCTGGAACTGGTCGCGGTGCTGTCCGCCTCGGGTGCGCTGCGCGGCTACCACCTGCTGCCTGCCACCCGGGCGGACCTGCTGCTGCGCCTCGGGCGCCGGGACGAGGCCGCTACCAGTTACCGCGAGGCGCTCGGCCTGGCGGGCACCGATTCCGAGCGCCGCTTCCTCACCCGCCGCCTCGCCGAACTCGCCGACTCTGGCTAGGGAGCCCTGCCCGACCATCGCCCACCGCGATGTACACCCCGCCGGGCTACCTTGTTCCCAGCAGCATCAGCGCGAGCAGTTCGAAGCACACGTGCGCGGCCGCCACCGAGGTGATCTCGGCGTGGTCGTAGGCGGGGGCGACCTCGACCACGTCGGCGCCGATCAGCGGCAGGCCGGCCAGGCCGCGCAGGATGCCCAGCAGTTCGCGTGAGGTGAGGCCGCCCGCCTCGGGGGTCCCTGTGCCCGGGGCGTGCGCCGGGTCGAGCACGTCGATGTCGATGGACAGGTACAGCGGCGCATTACCGACCCGCTCGCGGATCCTTGTGACCACGCCGTCGATGCCGATGCGCTCGATCTCCATCGCGTGCACTATGCGAAAGCCAAGCTCGGCGTCCTCGTCCAGGTCACGCTCGGCGTAGAGCGGCCCGCGGATACCCACGTGCATGCTGTGCTGCTCGGCGAACAGGCCCTCCTCCGCGGCGCGGCGAAACGGCGTGCCGTGGGTGAGCGGCGCCCCGAAGTAGGTCTGCCACGTGTCCAGGTGCGCGTCGAAGTGCACGAGCGCGGGCGGGCCGAACCGCTGGCTGGTGGCCCGCAGCAGCGGGTAGGCGATCGTATGGTCGCCGCCGATGGCCAGCAGATGCCCGGCCCCGTCGAGCAGCCCCGCCGCCGCGGTCTCGACCTGGGCCATGGCCTCGGCGATGTCGAACGGGTTGCACGCGATGTCGCCCGCGTCCGCGACCTGCTGCCCGGCCAGCGGGGACACCCCGAGCGCGGGGTGCCAGGGGCGCAGCAGCCGTGAGCCCTGGCGCACCGCGTTCGGGCCGAACCTGGCCCCCGGCCGGTAGGAGGTGCCGCTGTCGAACGGGACGCCGACGACCGCCACGTCACACCGGCTGACGTCGGCGCGCCAGGGCAGCAGTGCGAACGTCGGCGGCCCGGCGAAGCGCGGGGTCTGGCTCGCGTCGATGGGCCCGCGTACCGCTTCGCCCGGCGCGTCCCCCGGTTCGGTCACCCGGCGCCCCCGATCAACGTGCGTCCTGCGTGATGTACTCCGGCCCGGCCGTCGCGGCGCGCTGCAGCGCGGCCGGGCGCCGGACATAGACGATGGCCGTCGCCACGACCGCGACAACCACGATGGCCAGTATCCAGGCCCAGAACACGTTGGCCGGCGGCGGCTGGCTCGGCTGGACGAACTCCCAGACGCCGTAGACCAGCACGGCCGAGCCGATCAGCGGGATGAGCACGTGCTTGACCGGCCGGAACGCGGACCTGTTGGTGGCGAGCACCCAGACCGGCAGGGCGATGTTCGCGATCAGGTAGACGACCAGGATCGGCACGGTCCCGATGCCCGCCTCGTCGGAGAAGATCGCCACCGCGTTGCCGTGCATGGCGAAGTACGGCACCACGACCAGGACCGCCAGCAGCCCGGTGTAGATGAGCACCGACGCCCAGGGAACCTTGGTCCGCCGCGACACCGCGGCCATCGGCGGCGGCAGCAGCCCGGCCCGCGCGCCGTTGAACGTGATCCGGGTCTGCGAGTTGGCCGCGGCGATGAAGCAGCCGAACGAACTGGTGAAGCCCACCAGCCCGATGAACCAGCTGAACCAGGGGCTGAAGTGCCGGGACAGGTCGAGGAACGGCGTCGCCTCGGCGAAGCTGCCGAGGAAGTTGACCCCGGTCACCGGGCCTCTCCAGTCGGCGTAGCCGGCCACCGCTGCCCAGCTTGACAGCACGTACAGGCCGGTGATGATGGCGACCGAGGTGAACACGGTGATCGGGATGTACCGCTTGGGATCCTTGGACTCCTCGGCCAGCGCGCCGGAGTTCTCCCAGCCGATGAAGCCGGAGACCGCCAGGGCGAAGGTCAGGCCGACCAGGCCGTGCAGGCCGCCGGGGGAGCCGCCGGAGGGGTGCAGCGGCGCGCCGAGATGGCTGTGGGCGCGCGCGAACACCACCAGCGACAGCACGATCAGCCCGAGCGCCTCGCTGCAGAACATGATGAACGACGCCCGGGCAGAGATGACCACGCCGCGCAGCAGCAGCGGCAGCGCCAGGGCCACGCCGCCGAGCGTGACCAGCAGCCAGCCGACGTTCCCCCAGCCGAACAGCGAGGACACCCACGACCCCATGAACACGACCACCGCGCCGACCGTGACCGGGTAGCAGATCATCAGCATGTAGTAGCTGACCCCGGCCAGCGCCTGACCGGTCCGCGGCGCCCTGGCCCCGATGCCGCGGCCGATGAAGGTGACGAACGAGCCCGCGCTCGGGATCGACCTGGAGAACTCCGACATGGTGTTCCCGGTCGCCAGGATCGCGACGCCGGCGATCAGGAACGCCCACGGCGCCATGGAGCCCATGGCGAACACGACCAGCGTGATCGCCAGGAAGATGCCCTCCACCGGGGCCAGGTTGGCCAGCGTCGAGGAGATCGTGTCGAACAGGGTGAGCGCACCGCGGGCCAGCTCGGTCTGGGGCGGACCAGCCTTCTCTTCGATAGTCGCCATCGCTGCCGTCCTCGCGGGAGTAGTGGGGGGTGAGTGCGGCGCGCCGGGCGCGCTGCCCGGGTCCGTCCGGGCCTGAGCCTGGCGATGATCTTTCCCAGGAGTATGGGCTCGCCGCCCCGGTCAGGCAACAGTGGCGCACACAAAACAAGTCCGGCTCTTTGGGGTTCACCACAAGCACGGCTACGCTGGGCCGCGTGCCGCAGGACGGTGTCATCCGGGTCGAGGATCTGCTGCGCTCCCCGGCGCTGCAGCTCAGGCTGATCGCCGGGGAGGCCGGCACGGCCAGACGGGTGGCCTGGGCGCACGTCAGCGAGCTTGAGGACCCGACGCCCTGGCTGTTCGGATCCGAAATGATCATGACGACGGGGATCGGCGTGCCGAGGGCGGCCGAGCGGCAGCGCGCCTACCTCGAGCGGCTCGACGACGCCGGGGTGGCCTGCCTGGCGCTGTCCGAGGGCCTGATGGTGCCCCCGCTGACCAGGGCATTCCTGGCCGCCGCGGCGGAGCGGGGCTTCCCGGTCGTGGAGGTGCCGATTCCGGTGCCGTTCATGGCGATCTCCCAGGAGGTCGCCGCCGCCACCGCGGGCGACATGGGGCGCCGGCTCAACGCCCAGCTTCAGGTGTTCGGCGCGGTGCAGTGGCTGGCCGCGGGGAACCTGTCCGCGCGGGAGATCTTCGCCCGGCTGGAGCGGCTGTCCGGGTACACGCTGTACGCGTGCACGATGCACCGTGGGCCGCTGCTTGACGGGGTTCCGGTCCCGCCGCCGGAATGCGCGCACCTGATTCCCAGCGCGCCCAGCAGCCCGCCGACCGTGCCCGGGGGCTACGTGCTGCCGGTCTCCGGGCCACGCGGCACCGTCGGGTACGTGCTCGCGCTGGAGTCGCCGGACGCCGCGCCGGCGGGCGTGTCGGTGGTGCAGCACATCGCCACGGTGGCGGCGCTGCAACTCTCAATGCTGGCGCATGAGCGGGAGATGCTGCGCCGCGAGGGCGCGGAGACGCTCGCGGAGATGCTGCAGGGCGTGCTGGACCGGCCCGTGGTGGCCAGGCGGCTGGCCGCGAAGGGGTTCCGCGGCGACCTCGGGCTGCAACTGGCGGTGCTGCGGCCGCGCCAGGAAACGGCGGACGCGGATGCGGTGGCCGACGCGCTCGCCGATGCCGGGCTGCCGCACCTGATCCTGCGCCAGCAGGACGAACTGGTCGTGCTGCTGCACGACGACGGCCACGCCCGTGCCGCGCTGACCGGTGCGCTGGCCGCCACGGTCGGGCTGAGCCGGCCGTTCCCGGCGGATGCGTCCCTGGCCGTGGCCAGGCGGGAGGCCCAGTGGGCACTCGACCGCGCCGCCGAAGCCGGCCGGGACGTGGTCAGCTACGGCGACGACCGGACCGAGCGATGGCTGACCAGCGACTCCGCCGACCTGCGTGCGCTGGCGGAGCAGGTGCTCGGCGCGGTCATCGAATACGACGCGGCGCACGCCGGCGACCTGGTCACCTCGGTGCGGGTCTGGCTGGAGCACGACCGGCAGACCGAGCGGGCCGCCCACGCGCTGCACGTCCACCCGAACACGCTGCTCTACCGGGTGCGCCGGTTCGAGCAGGTCAGCGGCTGCTCGCTCGCCTCAACCGAGTCCCTGGCCGAGGTCTGGCTGGCACTGCGGGCGACGGCTGCGGTCCCCGATGTCGCGCACCAGCCCTCCGCCGGCTTAGGCTTCCATGATTCATAACGCCGGCCATACCGCACCGGGCAAACCAGGGCGGGCCCGCCCCGGGGGACCCAACCACGCGCGGGGACCGTGGCGGGACAGGGCCTGGGCCTGCCCCGCGGCGTGAGGAGGGACAGATGATTGCACCGGGCAGCGGGCAGCCCTTCGTGCCCGGCGACTTCGAGGTCCCCGGCGAACTGGTCACCGCGCAGTTCCGCCTGGAGCCGCTCGGGCCGCAGCACAACGCTGCTGACTACGAGGCATGGATGTCGAGCATCGAGCACATCAGGGCGACACCGGGGTTCCCCGACGGGTCGTGGCCCAGGGAGATGACACTCGAGGAGAACCTCGGCGACCTGCGGCGGCACGCCGGGGACTTCGCCGCGCGGACCGGGTTCACTTACACGGTTCTGGACCCGGGCGGGCGCGTCGTGGGCTGTGTCTACATCTACCCCGTGCGGGGTGAGGAGGGCGCGCCGGGCAGCGGGGATGCTCCGGGCAGCGGGGATGCTCCGGGCATCGGGGATGCTCCGGGCGGCGAGGCTCCTCCGGGCGGTGAGGGTGCCGGGGTTGCCGGGAGCGCCGTGGGCGTGGCCGAGGTGGAGTCCTGGGTCCGGGCCGACCGGGCCGAGCTGGACGTGCCGCTGTACGAGGCGGTCTCCGCCTGGCTGGCGGACGCCTGGCCCTTTACGGAGGTCCGCTACGCGCCGCGCGCCGGGGCTGGCGGCGCCGCCGCAGGGGCGGGAGCCTAGGGACATGCCTGGGGACGAGCAGGTCGCTGCGGCGGAACTGCTGGCCGCGGCGGAGGAGATCATCGCCGCGGGAGCCGCCGCCGGGGCCACGGTCCGCCTGCTTGGCGGGATCGCGGTGTTCCAGCTTGCGCCGTCGGCGCGCGCCGGGCCGCTGGCCCGGCCGTACCACGACTATGACGTGGTGGTGCCGTCCCGGCACCGGGGCGCCACCGCGCGCGTCTTCCGCGACGCCGGCTACTCCGAGGACCAGCAGTTCAACGCGCTGCACGGTGCCCAGCGGATGATCTTCGCGGCGCCACGGGGCTTCGTGGTCGACGTGCTGGTGGGCACGTTCCAGATGTGCCACCGCCTCGACCTCGGCCGCGACCTGCCTGCCCGCGGGCTCACCATCCACCCGGCGGACCTGCTGCTCACCAAGCTGCAGATCGTGCAGATCGAGGAGAAGGACCTGCTCGACGCCGTGGCGCTGCTGCTCGACCTCCCCCCGGACGGAACGCCGACGGGCATCGAGGTCGCCCGTTTCGCCGCGCCGCTCGCCGGTGACTGGGGCTTCTACCACACCGTGGAGCGCAACCTTCCCAAGGTCGTCGAGTGCGCCCGCGTACGGCTCGGCAGCGACCAGGCGCAGGCCGTGGCGGCGAGCGCGGACCGGCTGCGGCAGGCGATGGAGGCCGCGCCGAAGTCGGTCCGGTGGAAGATGCGCGCCCGGGTCGGCGAAAAGGTCACCTGGTACGAACTCCCCGAGGAAACCGCCTGACGAGCCGGAACCGTCCGCCCGGAACCGTCCGCCCGGAACCGTCCGCCCCGCACGGGGCCCTTCTGCTCCAGCGGCCGGTGTGGCTGGCGAGACGGCTTCCTTCCGTCTGCGTCTTGTCCCCGTTGCCACAACGACGACAAGCGCCCTCCCATGATCACGATTGGCGCGGCTTGACAAAGTAGTGAGTGGTTACTAACTTAGGTCGCATGACACGGACCGGAGTGCGGATGTCCGCCGCGGAGCGCCGCGAGTCGGTGCTGGAAGCGGCGGTGCCCGAGTTCGCCCGCCACGGCATGGCCGGCACTTCCACCGAGGACGTGGCCCGGCGGGCCGGGATCAGCCAGCCGTACCTGTTCCGGCTGTTCCCGACGAAGAAGGCGCTGTTCCTGGCCCTGGTGGAGCGGTGCTACTCGCGCGTCGAGGAAGCGTTCACCGCCGCTGCCGGGGACAAGACCGGCGACGAGGCGCTCGACGCGATGGGCGATGAGTACGAGCGGCTGCTGGACGACCGGACGCTGCTGCTGCTCCAGATGCACGCCTACGCCGCATGTGACGACCCGGACATCCGGGCCGCCACCCGCGCCGGGTTCAAGCGGCTGTGGACCGTGGTGGAGCGGGTGTCCGGGCTGCCGTTCGACCGGATCGTCCAGTTCTTCGCCATGGGCATGCTGATGAACGTGGCCGCGGCCATGGACCTGCCCGCCGTCGACGAGCGGTGGACCAGCTGGTGCCCGAAGCAGCCCGAGATGACGGCTACTGCGCACGGCGACCGGCGACGGCGCGCCGTCCTGGAGCGACTGAGGTACCCGGAAGACACAAGCCAGAATTTTTTTTCGATCAGAAAGTTAGTGACTACTCACTTAACTAGGAGGGCGCACGATGAGCACGAGAAGCCGGAGCATCTGGACCTTCGTGATCACCTCAGTCGCACTGTTCATGGCATCGCTCGACAACCTCGTGGTCACCACGGCGCTGCCCTCGATCCGGGAGCATCTGCACGCCTCGCTCGAAGGCCTGCAGTGGACGGTCAACGCCTACACGCTGACGTTCGCCGTCCTGCTGCTCACCGGCGCCACGCTGGGCGAGCGGTACGGCCGCCGCCGGCTGTTCGTCATCGGCCTTGGCCTGTTCACCGCTGGCTCGGCCGGCGCCGCGCTCGCCTCGGGCATCGGCGAACTGGTCGCCGCGCGCGCGGTCCAGGGCGTCGGGGCGGCCATCCTCGTCCCGCTGACGCTCACCCTGCTGTCCGCCGCGGTCTCGCCCGCCAGGCGCGGGCTGGCGCTGGGCGCCTGGGGTGCGGTCGGCGGGCTGGCCATCGCCATCGGGCCGCTGGTCGGCGGGGCCGTGGTCGAGGGTGCCTCCTGGCAGTGGATCTTCTGGCTGAACGTGCCCATCGGCATCGCGCTGCTGCCCGTGGCGTGGGCGCGGCTGACCGAGAGCCGCGGTACCGGCGACCCGGCTGGACCTGCGCGGCGTGACCCTGGCCAGCCTGGGCCTGTTCGGCATCGTCCTCGGCGTGGTGCGCGGTAACGACCACGGCTGGACCAGCATGACCGTGCTGCCGCCCCTGGTGATCGGCGCCCTGCTCGTGGCGGCGTTCCTGGTGTGGGAGACCCGGGCTCCCGAGCCCATGCTGCCGCTGCGGCTGTTCCGCAGCCGCGGGTTCACCCTGACCAACACCGCGTCGCTGCTGATGTTCTTCGGAATGTTCGGCTCGATCTTCCTGCTGGCCCAGTTCCTGCAGGTCGTCCAGGGTTACAGCCCGCTGGAGGCCGGGATCCGCACGCTTCCGTGGACCGCCATGCCGGTGCTCGTCGCCCCGATCGCGGGCACGCTGTCGGACCGGATCGGCGGCCGGCCGCTGCTGGTGACCGGGCTGGCCCTGCAGGCGATCGGCCTCGGCTGGCTGGCGGCGGTCAGCAGCCCGACCGTGGCCTACGCCACCCTGGTGCCCGCGTTCGTGGTCTCCGGTGTGGGGATGTCGCTGTTCTTCGCCCCGGTCGCCAACGTCGTGCTCGGCTCGGTGCGGCGCGAGGAGGAGGGCATTGCCTCCGGTGCCAACAACGCGATCCGCGAACTCGGCGGGGTGTTCGGCATCGCGGTGCTCGGTGCGGTGTTCTCGGCGCGCGGCGGGTACACCAGCGGGGCCGCGTTCGTCTCCGGCATGTCCGCGGCGGTCTGGGTGGGTGCCGCCGCGGTGGCCGTCGCCGCCGCCGTGGCCCTGGCCCTGCCCCGGCTGCGCAAGGCGCCGTCGCCGCCGGCGCTGCTGCCGCCGGAGCGGACGCGCCCGCCGAGCAGGTGGCCGAGCTGGAACCGGTCCGGTAAGCCAAGCCCGCCATTTGCATGAATGTGAGTCTGGTGCCCTTCGAAGGGCACCAGACTCACATTCATGCGGGGAGCAGATGGCGCGGGCGGTTAGGGTTGGCGGCAGCCCCCTTGTCCCGACCACGGTGAGGACATGCGACGTGCCCGGCAAGCCCGAAGAAACCTCCTCCGGCGCGGAGCCGGACACGTTCGACACCAGCGTGGCGCACATCGCCAGGGTCTATAACTTCTGGCTCGGCGGCCGGGACAACTACGCGGCCGACCGGGAGGCCGCCGAAGAAGTCATCGCCGCGTACCCGACCATCCGTGCCAGCGTCCGCGCCCAGCGGGCGTTCCTCGGCCGGGCCGTCCAGTACCTGGTCACCGAGGCTGGCATTCGGCAGTTCCTCGACATCGGGACCGGGCTGCCGTCCGCGGACAACACCCACGAGGTCGCGCAGCGCGCCGCGCCGGAGTCGCGCGTGGTGTACGTGGACTCCGATCCGATCGTGCTCGCGCACGCCCGTGCCCTGCTCACCAGCAGCCCGGCAGGGCGCCACCCACTACGTCGACGCCGACCTGCGGGACACCGGCAAGATCTGCGAGCAGGCGGCGGAGATCCTCGATTTCTCCTCGCCGCTCGCCATCCTGCTGATCGGGGTGCTGCACTGCATCCCCGACGCCGACGGCCCCGCGGCGATCGTCACCGCGCTGATCGATGTCATGCCGCAGGGCAGCTATCTGGTGATCGCGCACCCGGCCAGCGACATCCACGCCAGCCAGGTCGGCACGGCGGCCAACCGGATCAACCCGCTGATGGCGGACCCGGTCACGCTTCGCACGCACGAGCAGGTCAGCCGCTTCTTCGACGGCCTTGACCTGGTCGAGCCCGGCCTGGTCCAGCTGCACCGGTGGCGGCCGGGCCCGGAAGGCCCGGTTCCCGATGGGGACATCGCCAACTACGGCGGTATCGGCCGCAAGGCCTGAAAGGCCGCCGCGCTGGCCGGGCCGTGCGCTGGCCGTGCGGGCGGTCAGCCGGTGACCACCGCCCACACGACCTTCCCGCTTGACTTCTCCGGCGTGTAGCAGCCCCACTCCGCGCTGAGCGCACCGACCAGCAGCAGCCCGCGGCCGCGGTCCGCTTCGGGCTCCACCGGCTGGGGCACCGGTGGCCGGTCGCTGCCGTCCCAGACCTGGATCACCACGCGGTGGTCGTCCGCGGACAGCCACACGCGGACCGGAGGGGTCCCGGGCGCCCAGGCCCCGGCAAAACGGCTGCCCGTCAGGCCCGCCGATGCCTGGACCGCGTTGCTCACCAGTTCGGAGACGACCAGGCCGGCCGTGTGCACCAGCGTGCCCAGTTCCCATTCCCACAGCACCAGCGTGGTGTGCAGCCTGGCGCAGGGTGCCGCGGTCGGCAGCGCGCCCAGTTCCAGGAAGGTCTGGTGCGGCCAGGCGGTCCCGGCCTCGTCCTGCTGACGCGGAGTCGGTGGCGGAGTCAGCGCCTGCCCGGTGCCGGAGTAGCCGCCTGCCCGGTGGCGGAGTAGCGCCGCTGCCGGCGGCGGAGTAGCCCCCTGGCCGGTGCCGGAGTAGCCCCCCTGCTCGGCGGCGGCGTCGGCCTGGCCTGCGGGGGAGGCCCCCTGGTCGGCGTAACCAGCAGCGGAATCGGCCTGGCCAGCGGCGGAGCCGGCATAACCGGCATGGGTCGCGGGCTGGCCCTGGCCGGGCTGCCCGGAATCCGGAGGCGACGGCCGGATCGGGCACGGCAGTACCGGCAGGATCGGTGGCGGCCGAGTCCGGGACGGCCCCGGCCGCGCTGATGATGGGGGAGAAGGTCATCGTTCCGCGCCTCCAGGCCACGTTGCCCGTGGCAGTCACGTTGCCCGTGTCAACCACGTTCCCCGCGCCCCACTGGTCCAATCACACCGCGGGCCCGGCCGTCTCCCACATGCCCGGACCCGGCAAGCCAGAACGCGATCGCCGAATCCCGGTCGCGGCCGGACTCGTTAAACGCAAGGTTATGGCATTGCTACACCGCGAATGCCTGCTTACCGGCCGGTGATCTCGGCGGCGCACCGGTAGCCGCTGCGCAGCGCGCCCTCCATGTATCCCTGGTAGTTCAGCGAGATGTGCTCCCCGGCGAAGTGCAGGCCGCCGTGGCGGCGGCCCTGGATCCCGTTGAAGCCGGTGTACTGGCCGGTCTTGAGGTAGGAGTAGGCGCCGCCGGTGTGCGGGTCCCCGGCCGACCAGGCGTAGTAGGCCTTGCCGTTGTAGGCGCGGGTCGCGCCGGGGAAGTTCCGCTCGAAGCAGCCGAGGAAATCCCGGACCATCCGGTCCGGCGCGGGCCCCTCGTAGGACGTCAGGCCGTAGTGCGGGCCGAGCGCCGCGCCGACCTCGCCGCCGGGCAGCGCGATCAGGATTCCCGGGGCGCCCGGCTGGTCCACCGTGGTCTCCCAGCCACCCTGGACCACGCCGTCGGTGTACATGTTCCCGGTCCAGTGGTCGGTGTTCCAGACGCGGCTGGAGAACTGCAGCCCGATCTTCGCGTTCGCCCCCATCGGCTCTTCCCTGATGGCCCGGAGTTGCCGCGGCGGTAGCTCGATTCCGGGCAGTTCGACGTCGCGCAGTTTCGTGAAGGGGAGCGCGAGCACCACGTGGTCTGCGTAGTGATCCGAAGTGCTCTGGCCATTGGAGAGCGTGACCGCATACCGGCCGTGACCGCGGGCGCGCACGGCCACCAGCCGTTCGCCGAGGTGCACCGTGCCGGCCGGGAGGCGCTCGACCAGTCCCGCGATGAGCTGGTCGTTGCCGCCGCGGATGTGCCACTTCTCGTCGGTGCCCGATAGCTGCGGTGAGCCCTTCGGCTGCAGGCCGCTGGCCGAGCTGTCGTAGAGGCCGAGCAGGTAGACGAGGTTCAGCGCGGACTGCTCCGCGACCGGGCCGCCGTACTCGTCCAGCAGGACGGACACGCACAGCGCGCCGAAGTCGCTGTCGAGGCCGCCGGGGATGTACCGCTCGATCCACTCGGTCGCCGGCATGTGGTCCCAGCGGCGCCCCCAGTGCGTGTGCTTGTCGTACAGCGTGGGCCAGGGTGCCTTGCGGACCGCGGCGTCGTGGAACAGCCGCCAGCCCCACTCGTGCCAGTCGCGGTTCAGCGCGGCCTGCGGCCAGAACCGGCCGTCGAACCGGAACCGGTAGGCCTGCGCGTGGGTGTGCGGCGGGTAGGCGTCGACGTTGTCCAGGTGCAGGCCGAACCTCGCGGCCAGCCACCGGACCTCGGTGTGCTCGCTGGAGATGAACTCCGCGTGCTGCTCGGCGTACTGCCCGCCGTCGTAGAAGCCGCGCAGCGTGAAAACGCGCCCGCCGGGCCGGACCGCGTTGTACTCGTAGACGTCGCTGCGGATGCCGTGCCTGGTCCACAGCCGGTAGGCGCAGCCGAGCCCGGCCAGGCCCGAGCCGATGATCACCACGCGCGGGCCGCGTGCTGGCCGCCGCCCGCGGCGGGCGCAGCAGGCCGACGGGAAGGGCTGCGGCCAGGGCGGCCGCTCCCGCGCCGCCGAGCACGGTGCGCCGGGAGACGCCGGTGCGGTCACCAGCGGCCGGCCGCATGCCGCGTGCCCGGTCCGGGTCGCCCGGCGGCCTGTCCGACGCGGTCCGGGTTCGCCAGCGCGTCGGCGGCTTCGTCGATGCCGCAGCCGGTGCGGCGGGCATACGCCGACACCGCCTGTGCCTGCCGCAGCGCCCGCACCGCGGGTGAACCGCCCAAGTCCATCCGACCTCCCGCCGCCCGCCGCTGCGGGCACTCTATCTGGCAGGTCAGGTGACGGGGAGGGCGCGCACCTCGGCGGCCATGCGGCGGCGGTCGGTGTCGGCGTCGCCGGCGGCGTTGTCGGCGATGACCGACTGGATCGCGCTGCGGTAGGACTTCGATAGCTGCGGCCAGCACGCGCTTGGCCAGCTCGAGTCCCTGGTACTGCTCGCTCGGCGAGTGCGGGTCGGCGATCGCCGCCAGGATGGTGGCGCCGTCGGCCAGCGAAGGGTCGCCCTTCATCAGCCCCAGGGCCAGGGCGCGCGCGGCCGGGGAGGCGTTCGTGAAGATCGTCCTGACCTCGGCCGGGTCGAACTTCTCCTGGTGGGCCAGGGTGGCGGACCGCTGGATCAGCAGGTCCTGCAGGTGCGACAGGGCGCCCTCGTACCTGCGGTCGTCCAGTTCGGCGTGGACCACCGCATAGGCCTCGGCGAACCTGCCCAGGTCGGCGTGCTCCAGGATGCGGGCCGTGTTCGGCGCGCCCGCATCGGCCAGTTCGCGGGTGAGCTGGAGCCCGAACCCGCCCGAGTTGATCGACAGCCGTTCCACCCGGGCGATCACGAACGGGCTGACGAGCAGCACCGCACCGATGATCAGAAGGGTGACGATGCCGGCACCGGAACTGGTGTAGATGACCCGGGCGGCGGCCGCGGCCAGCAGGGCCAGCCCGACCACCCCAAGCAGCAACGTCGCCCTGCGCCGTATCATGCGCCACCTCCGAGGCTCGCGGGCCACCGTTACCCGGAAACCTACGGGCAAAACGGCCGCGGTGCCCAGCCTGTCAGGAAGTCACCGGACCCGGAGCGAACCGATCGCCTGGCCGATGAGATGGCCCCATTCATCGCGCACCCGCGGCTTGTCCAGCGGCGCTGCCTCGGCGACGGCGAGACCGGCGCCGCCGAGCATCCAGAACGAGAACTGAACCAGCGACTCGAAGCCCTTGCCGTCCAGGTAGCCGCCGTCGACCAGGTCGCGGGTGAACCGCTCGACCAGCCCGTACGCGTAGTTCCGCTCGCATTCGCGCCAGCGGCGCCAGCCCAGTGCGGCGGGGCCCTCCACCCAGACCAGCCGCCCGTACACCGGATCACAGCACTGCTGCAGGTAGGCGTCCAGCGCGAGGATCGCCGCGTCCCACGGGTCCGGCACCGCCGCGGCAGCGGTGATCACCTCCATCGCGCGCGCTTCCTGCAGTTCCAGCACGGCCTCGAACAGGGCCTGCTTGCCGGCGAAGTGGTGGTAGACGGCGCCGCGGGTCACCTGGCTCGCGGATGCCACGTCTTCCAGCGAGGTCCCGGCGTAACCGCGCTCGGCGAACAGCGTGGTCGCCTCGTCGAGCAGCGCCGCCCTGGTGGCCTCCGAATACATCTCGCGGCGGCTCTTGACGACCTCGGTCATACGCTGAGTATAGTGACATACACGGAGTATGTGAGAGTCACAGAGTATGTTGAATAGCAGTAGGGTCCGGCCCAGGCTTCTGCCTGAGCCTGGCCTGGAGGGCCGCTGGGGCAGGCCCGCTAGATCAGCGACACCCGGGCGGCGCTTCCAACGCAGGTAAGGAGCCCCACCGTGACCGAAACCCTGCCCCCACCTCTGTTCGACCCGTTCGCGCCCGGCTTCACCGACGATCCTTATCCGCAGTACGCGGTGATGCGCGCGAAGGCGCCGGTATATGAGCACCCGTTCGGGTTCTGGCTGCTCACCGGCTACGACGAGGTGTCCTGGCTGCTCCGGGCCGGCCTGTCCGTCGAGGACGACAACCTGGCACCGGACAGCATGCTGCGGCAGATGCGTGCGGAGCTGTTCGGCGGGGCCGAGTCACCGCGGGCCGCGCTGTCCATGCTGGACCGGGATCCCCCGGACCACACCAGGCTGCGCAGGCTGGTGTCCAAGGCGTTCACCCCGCGGGCCATCCAGACGCTGCGGCCGCGGATCATCGAACTGGTGGACGGCATGCTCGGCGCCATGGCCGAGCAGCGCCAGGTCGACCTGATCGACGCGCTCGCGTTCCCGCTGCCGTTCCGGGTGATCGCCGAGATGCTCGGCACCCCGCCCGCCGACCACGAGCGGATCCGGCAGCTGTCGGGCACCTTGGTCCGCTCTCTGGAACCGGTCGCCGACCCGGAACTGGCCGCGGCGATCATGGCCGCCGACGACGAGCTGAGGCGGATCACGACGGAGATGATCGCGTGGAAGCGGGCCAACCCGGCCGACGACCTGCTCACCGCGCTCATTCACGCCGAGGACGACGGTGATGTGCTCGATGACGAAGAGCTGGTCGCGCAGACGCTGCTGCTCTACATCGCCGGGCACGAGACCACGGTCAACCTGATCGCCAACGGCACCCTGGCCCTGCTGTGCCACCCCGGTCAGCTCGCGCTGCTGCGCAGCGACCCCGCCCTGGTCGGGAACGCGGTCGAGGAACTGCTCCGCTACGACAGCCCCGTGCAGGCGAGCAGGCGGATCACCCTGGAACCGGTCACGGTGGGTGGCGTCACCATTCCCGCGGGCGCGTTCGTCCTGGCGAGCCTCGGCTCGGCCAACAGGGACGAGCGGTTCTGGGGCCCGGATGCCGCCGGGCTGAACCTGCGCCGGGAGAACGCGCGGCAGCACGTGTCGTTCGGCGCCGGGCCGCATCACTGCCTGGGCGCATCGCTGGCCCGGCTGGAGGCCTGCATCGCCTTCGAACGCCTCACCGCCCGGTTCCCCGGCCTGGCGCTCGACGGTGACGTGGTGTGGAATGGCCGGATCAATCTCCGCGGGCCGGCGCACCTTCCGGTGACCGTGGGCTGACACCGTCCCCAGGTGGTATGAGCATGGCTGATTCCCCGCAGGTCGGCGGTGCCGACGGTGCCGGTGCGGCCGGCGGCGCCGACGTGGCGGAAAGCATCACAGTCGGCGTTGGGCCGGCCGACGCCTACCAGGCCGTCTCCGACGTGCGGCGGATGGCACGGTGGAGCCCGGAGTGCTTCGCCGTGCTCGTGTGGTCTCGCAAGGATGGCCTGCCCGCCCGGTTCGTAGGCCTGAACCGGCGCGGGCCGTGGGTGTGGTTCACCACCTGCCAGGTGGTGACCGCCCGGCCGGGCGAGGAGTTCGCCTTCGACGTCACCACGTTCGGGATGCCGGTGGCGCGCTGGAGCTACCGGCTGGCGGCGGCCGGCGGGGGTACCGAGGTCACCGAGAGCTGGCGGGATCAGCGCGGCCGTGGCGCGCATGTGCTCGGCCGGGTGTTCACCGGCAAGGTCGCCAACAACCGGGCCGAGGCGAACCGCGAGGGCATGCGCACCACGCTGGCGCGGCTGAAGCGCGAGCTGGAAGCCGGCTGAGGCGCGAGCTGGACGCCAGCTGAGCCGCTCTGCCGGGTCCGCACTTTCGCCGCGGGCCGCGTGAGCAGGGAGTTTGGCCGAGCGCGCGACCGGTCACCGGCAAACGCGGCTATCGTGAAGGCCCGGCCGGCGCAGGCGGCTCGTGCGCGAAAGGCTGACCTATGAGCGACATCGTGCCGTTCCACGATGCCGGCGCGCAATGGGGGCGGCCGCGCCGGGGGAGGCGGCGCGTCGTCATCATCGTCCTGGTATCCGTGCTGGTGCTCGCGCTGGCCGCGGCCGGGACGGGTTACCTGCTGCTGCGCACCGTCGGCAGCCCCCAGCAGACCGCGGCCAGCTACCTGTCCGCCTGGCAGAAGAGCGACTACCCGGCGATGAACCAGGTCACTGTCGGCAAGCCGGCCGGCGGCCTGGCCGGGCCGCTGCGGCTGGCAGCTACCCAACTCGGGGTACGCCACCTGCACCTGGTGCTGGGCCGTGTGACGCAGAACGGCGGGTCCGCGACGGCGGCGTTCACCGCGACCGCCGGCCTGGCCAGTGGCCACACCTGGACCTACCGGGGCCAGCTCGCCCTGGTCAAGCAGAACCGGCATTGGTGGGTGAGCTGGAGCCCGGCCGCCATCTACCCGGGGCTGCGGGCGGGCCAGCGGTTCGTGCTCAGCGCGGTGTGGCCGGCCCGGGGGCAGGTGCTCGGCTCCGACGGCACCGCGCTCAGCTCACCCTCGGTGATCGCAGAGTCCGGTTCGATCTCCCTGCTCACCGGCAACGTGGTCGCGGCCACGGCGGCACAGGCCAAGGCGCTGGGCGCGCCGTACCAGAAGGGCGACCTGATCGGCCAGGGCGGGATCGAGCAGGCCTACCAGTCCGTGCTGGCGGGCAGGCCCGCGCTGATCATCCAGATCGAGGGCCCGGGGAAGAAGGTGGACGCCACGG
This sequence comes from uncultured Actinomycetes bacterium, assembly GCA_963726415.1. Classification (GTDB taxonomy): domain Bacteria; phylum Actinomycetota; class Actinomycetes; order Streptosporangiales; family Streptosporangiaceae; genus DASXKD01. The sequence goes on along the minus strand of CAVSCM010000029.1, from coordinate 90,612 downwards.
CCGTCCGGTTCCCCGCCACCCCCGGCCACGACGTCCAGACCAGCATCGACCTGCGATACCAGCTCGCCGCCTCGCACGCCGTCTCGTCCGCGGCGACCTCCAAGAAGATCGACATGGTGGTGCTCCAGCCCTCCACCGGCCGGATCCTGGCCGTCATCGAGCGCCCCGGCGGCTTCGACCGCGCGCTGCAGGGCATCTTCCCGCCCGGTTCGACCTTCAAGGTCGTCACCGCGTCGGCGCTGACCAAGAAAGGGCTGCGGCCCTCCACCACCGTGCAGTGCCCGCCCACGGTGAACATCGGCGGCCGGACGTTCCACAACTTCGACAACGAGCACCTGGGCACCACGAGCCTGCTGAACGCGTTCGCGGTGTCGTGCAACACCACCTTCGCCATGCTCGCCTCGCAGCACCTGACCGGCCCGGCGCTGCGCTCGATGGCCGAGGAGTTCGGGTTCAACCAGAAACCGGCCCTCGGCATCCCCGCCGTGCTCGGCAAGTTCAGCACCCCGCACCAGCCGGTGGACCTGGCCGCCGACGCCTTCGGGCAGGGGACCGACCTGGTCAACCCGCTCAGCCAGGCGGCCGAGGCGGCGGCGGTCGAGAACGGCACCTGGCGGCCGCCGCAACTGGTGACCAGCCCGACCCCGCAGCAGTCCGCCCAGCCGCACAAGCTGAGCCCCGCGCTGCTGAACACGCTGCGGCCGATGATGCGGGCGGTGGTCACCAGCGGCACCGCGGCCGGGGTGGGCCTCCCGCCCGGGGTCTACGGCAAGACCGGCACGGCCGAGTACGGCTCCGGCCGAAACCCGCCGTCCCACGCCTGGTTCATCGGATACCGCGGCAACCTTGCCTTCGCGGTGCTTGTCGAGGGCGGCGGCGTCGGCGCCGACGCCTCGGCACCGATCGCCAACGCGTTCCTGCGCCGGGTTTGATACCCGGCCGGGGACCGGCGGAGTTTCCGCAACTGCGGGAGCGAATCTGTCAACGGAGCGGCCGGTCCAGGCGTCCAATGCGTAGTCGGTTAAGGCGCTTCCCGGCAGGCGCTACGGCGGTGCCGGGGGTGCACCGCCGCGGGAGTCGCACGGGGGTGCACCATGGTCACTACAGCCGGGCAGCAAACCGGCGCCGGAGCCGGACCGCTGCGCCCGTCGCGGTACTGGTATCTGCTAGCAGCCGGGCTGCTCGCGGTCGCGGTCGTCTGCCTGGCCGCCGCCGTCTTCGGGATGTTCGCCTGGGACCGGCAGATCCAGGAGTTCCAGCGGGTCCCAGTCCCGGGGAATGGTGAGGTCACGCTCACCCAGCCGGGCGAATATGTCCTCTACGTAGAGACCCGGGGCGCGTGCTGCTCCTGGGCGATCGGCAGCCAGGACACGCCGCTGGCCGCGTGGTCGATGCGCATCGCCATGGGGCCCGCGAACGGTAGCCAGGAGACCCCGGTCAGCAACTGGACCGGCGTACCGGAAAGCTACGGGGTCGGCGGCCACCAGGGCCTGACGGCGATGTCATTCACGATCACGCAGCCGGGCACCTACCTCATCGAGACCAGAGATGTGCATTCTGCTTCGGTCACCGACCTGGCCGTGGGGCGAAGCATCCTCGGGCCGACGCTGCGGCCGCTGGTCCTGCTCGTGGCGGGGCTTGCCGCGCTGCTCGGCGCGGTGGTGGCGTTCGTGTTCACCGCCGCGCGCCGCCGCCGGGCCCGGCGCCTTGGGCAGCCCCCGGGGGTGACGCAGCCGGGGCCGTGGCCGCTGGCCGGCGGTGCTCCCGAGCCGTCCGCTCCGGTCCTGGTGGCGTTCGCCGGTCCCGCTCCGCAGGGCAGGTGGACGGTGCTGCTCCGCGCCATCCTGGCCATTCCCGCGCTCGTATGCCTCTACATCGTCCGGTACGGGGTCTGGGTGATGCTGGTCATCGGATGGTTCGGCGCGCTGTTCACCGGGCGCCTGCCAGGCTACGCGGCCAGCTTCCTGGCCGGGTTCCAGCGGTGGGAGGTCAGGGCGGTCGCGTACCTGCTGCTGCTCACCGACACCTACCCGCCGTTCGGATTGCTTGATGATGACTACCCGGTCTCCGTCACGATCAGCCCGGGGCGGCTGAATCCCGCCGCGGTCTTGTTCCGGCTGGTGCTCGTCTTCCCGGCGTGGGTCGTTGCCACGATCCTCTGGTGCGGCCTGGGGCCGATCCTGATGATCCCCACCTGGCTGATCGTCCTGATCCGGGGGAGGATGCCGCGGCCGCTCTACGAGGCGATCGCGGCGTGCCTGCGCTACTGGACGCGGATGAAGGCCTACTGGTACCTGCTGACGGACGTGTACCCGGACGGCCTGTTCGGCGACCCGGCCGGGCCCGCCCCCGGCGATGCCGGGCCTGTCCCCGGCGCTGTCGGCCCGGCCGCGACCTGGACCCCGGCCGCGACCTGGACCCCGGCCGCGGCCGGGCCGACCGCGTGGGCACCACCTTCCGTCAGCGGGCCGGAGCCGCCACAGCCGGAGCCGCCACGGCCGGAGGCGGTACCCATGGCACACCAGGTCCCGCTGCCCGCCGGCGCTGTGGGGCCGGCCGCCGCGCCGGCCGCCGCTGCGGTGCCCGGACGCCTGGTCTTGTCCAAGGCGGGCAAGCGGCTCGTCGGCCTCGTCCTGGGAGTCGGGGCCGCCACGCCCGTCGCCATGATTGCGCTGCTCGTCGTGCCGCTGGTGCAAGCCCCGTCGCCCGGCGCCGCCCCGGCCAGCGCGGCCGCCGTGCCCTCGGCCACCACCGCCCCGGCCCCGACGGCCAGCCCGGCACCGGCGCGATCCAGCGCGCTGCCGGCCCCGCCGCTCAGCACCGCGGACTGGCTGAAGGGGCTGTCGTCCCTGAGCGCGGGCATGACCCGTGCCATGGTGGCCGGTAACGCTGGTAATGACCAGGTGCTCACCAGCGTGTCCCTGCGCTCGACGGCACGGCAGCTGGGCCGGTGTTCGGCCGGACTTTCCGCGCTCGGCTCGCCTACCGCTCAACTGCGCCAGGTGGACCGTCTGGCCGTGCGTGCCTGTCAGGGCTTCGAGCAGGGCGCCAGGTATTTCGCCACGGCCGCCAGATTCATGAGCCCCGACGGCGCAGCGACCAATCAGAGCAAGGTCAACGAGCTGCTTGACCGTGGCGACGCCGGTGTCAACAGGGGCAGCAACCTGATGTCGGCCGCGGTGGCGGACGGTTCCGTTATCGGGCCGCCGGGCTGACCCGGTCGGCGCGCGCGGCCGCGGGGTCCAGCGGCAGCAGCACCTCGAACTTCGAGCCGTGGCCGTACGTGCTCTGCACCCGGACCGAGCCGCCGTGGGCCTCCGCGATCGCCTGCACGATCGCCAGCCCGAGCCCGAGCCCGCCGCTCGGCCGGCTGCGGTGCGGCTCGGCCCTGGCGAACCGCTGGAAGATCCGCTGCAGGTCCGCGTCCTGGATGCCGCACCCGGAGTCCGTCACCGCCAGCACCACGCAGTCCGGCTTCGACGTGCGCGCCGACCTCGATGCGATCGCCGGGCGAAGTGTGCGCCACAGCGTTCTCCAGCAGGGCATCGAGCGCGACCGCGAGCCGGTCACGGTCGCCGAGGACGGTGGTCTCGGCCACCGGGCCCAGCCGCCAGTGCCGCGGGGTGTGCCCCCACCGGTCCAGCGCGTCCACCACCACCGACTCGACCGGGACCGGCGTCAGGTGCAGGAAGTCGGGGCCTTCGGCGGAGGCGAGCAGCAGCATCCGGGTGGACAGCCGGCGCAGCCGCATCAGCTCGTCGGTCACCACCCTGGCGTCCTCGGCCACGACCGGGTTGGTGACCGCGCGCTCGATCAGCTCGGCATGGCCCAGCGCCACCGTGATCGGGGTGCCGAGTTCGTGGGAGGCGTCCTGGAAGAACCGGCGCTGCTGCTTGAGCAGCCGCAGGTTCTCCTGAGAGACCCGCTGTACCTCCTCCATGGCAGCGAGCCGTTCCTCCGTGGCCGCCAGCCGCCTGCGGCCATGCCAGACCATGACCAGGAACATCAGCGCGATCAGCGGGACCTCGGCCAGGTAGTCGGCATCCTGCTGGCCCTTGAGCACCTGGACGCCGATGATGCCGCCGGTGGCGATGGTGACCGCGGCCAGCGTCAGGATCGTCGGCTGGATGCGCCACAGCCGGAAGCCGTAGATGACCGTCAGGCTCACCCAGATCGCGAGGAACGGGACGGTCTGCCACGCGGGCAGCAGCCGCATCGCCGCCAGGTTGATCGCGACGAAGGCCACCCAGGCGATGTCCACCCACGATGAACGGGTCCAGGTGAAGGCCTGCCCGGACCATCCGGAGGCAAGCTGCCGCAGCCGGCCGGCCCGGCCGGTGACGGCCGCCGCCGGCGGGTGTGGCGCGCGCCGGACAAAACGCTGGACCGACACGTCCCCTCCCAACCTCGCTGCTCGGCGCGCCCGCGCGGGGCTCTTGAGGCAATCATGCTCCTGTCTGCAAACGATGGGTGGGCATTCAGAAAAGGTCGGCGATAAGAACTTGGTGCGATACGCCGGCCTCCGATGACGGCATGCCCCCGGCTGAGTCCGCCGGGGCCGGGGCAGGGGGTTAGGGCGGCGTGGCAGGGGCAAAGCCGGGCAATAAGGCGCCGCTCGCGGCGACCCGGGTGCGGCGGCGCCGCCGGACCGCACCATCGCTGGTCAGTGCCGGGCACCGGGCACCGTGGATGCCGTCATGGAACCGCCGTCCGGGCACGGCGAATAATGCCTCATCGCATCCCGGTTACTCTTCCGGTTCTGGGGAAAATACGGTTCGGCCGTGCTGTGCTTGCGCTTTGTACCTGTTGATTCAGCAGAGAATAGTCTTGCACTGTATGTGGTCCTGAGTTAGAGTACATGCAACGGGGGGCGGCTTAGGTCGCAACGGATAGGGCTGGTTCGCCTAACGTGAACCGCCTTGTCACACAACTAGCTGGCCCCCGACTTCGTGTCAGGAGAAAAAAGCACCTCACAGGAGTAACGCTGCAGTACACAGAGGAAAAGCTGGAAGGAGTGCAACACCCTATGACTGCCAGCACGGGTAAAACCCCCAGAGGCGAGGATGTTGCCCGTCCGCCGCGCACTGAGCGGATTACCCAGCCGACTGAGCGGATCACGGTGGCACTTGATTCCAAAGGCCGGAGAGGACCTCCAGCGCCTTCAGGAGCGCACGTCACTGTCAAAGACCGATATAACCAACCGCGCGATCACCTTGTACGAGTTCATCGACGCTCAGCTACGAGCCGGCCGCGACGTCCTCATCAGGGACGGCAAGACGGGGGAGACGCAGCTCGTCCGGATTCTTTGATACCGGCCCGCTGCGCCGGCCGGACCGCGGCAGACGCAAGTGGCCTCCCGCCCACAATGGGCGGGAGGCCACTTTTTCTTGCGGTGGGTATGGCCCTCCTCTCTTAATGGCCGGGCCGATATGAGGTGCTCCGTCTGCGGGCCGGCCCCGCCGTACTCGGTCAGGCTGTGAGGCCGGCTTCCTGCTTCGGGGCGGGCCGCGAAGGCCCACCGTTGCTCGCGCCGTGCGATGGGCGTGCTGCCGCGAGACGCGATTGGTACGGCCACCTGCCCGGGGCCGGGCTCGCCGCTGCCAGGAACCGCACCGGCGGGCGGGACCTGGAGAGCCGGCGGTGCACCAGTAGTCCCGGTCCCGGTGCGGCCCAAGGTCCGGTAGGCGGCGCCGTGGCCAGGCCAGTGCGCGGGTCAAGCCGCTCTCGTTCAGGCATCTCACTGTCGAGCTCCCTTCTCCCGGGCTGTCCCGTGCAGCCCTTGATCGGCTGCCGTGTGGACAGCGTAGCGGATCATGCAGCGGATGTCAGTAGAAAAGCTGCTGATTCAGCTTGTCTTACATGTTGGCTTGCCGGTATGGTGATGGCGATAACAAGTTCTGACAGCAGTGAACTACTGCCAGAACAGCTAGGAAACAGCAGCTACCGGTAGCTAACCGGGGTCCGAGGAGGTGAACACGATGGCCGCCAGCCTTACTGGGACGTTGGGCACACCACTGGGACACGGGACGCCGGGCGGCCATATCGCGGTCGCCGTGATCAGGCGACGCAGCTTGTCCCCGCCGGTGAGGCCCCGGCAGTGGCCCGGGACAAGCGCTGCCCGCCGCTTCCCCGCTGGCAGGAGCGGGAGCGGCGGGCGCCAGGCCCCACCGAATACCACCCCACGGCGCTTTACCGCGGCGGCCGGGCCGGCTGCCGCGCCGGCCCGGGCCTTGGCCAGGACCTCTGGCCGGGCAGGCGAGCGAGAGGAAAAGTCATGAATACGAATGCAGGCACAACGAACCGGCTGCGCGGGCTGCCCAGCCCGGTGGCCGCCTCGGCCGCCTTCGCGGCGAACGCCTGGGCGGCGGTCCCGCCCAGCCGCGGCAGTCCGCCATGTCGTGACCCGGCCGGTTCCGGCCGCCACGCGGTCCCGCACGGCGCTGGCAGCGGCGAGCATGCGGCTGCCGCACCGGAAGGGCGGCCGTCATGATCGGGATGTACGTCATCATCGGGGTCGCCGTGCTCGCCGGGGGTATCGCGATCGGCATCTTCACGATGGTCTCGATCGGGACCCGCCGCGAGGAGCGGATCTTCCGCCAGGAGCGGATCATCAGCCTCAGGGACGTCAACAGCCCGGGCCGGGCCGAGAGCGCGGCGCGGGCTTTCTACGGGCACTACGCCCGAACCCCGCAGGTGGACCACCGGGGCGCCCACCAGCGTGACAACCTCCGGGTGCTCACCGGAGGCGGCCCGCCATCCTAAGGACATCCATGACCGCCAAAGCAGCACCCAGGTGCGCGGGCGTGCGGGCCGGCGGCCGGCGGATCATCCGGCGGCTGGCGTGCGCGCCGGGGCGGCACCGGCCGCGGGCCGGTCACGGTGAGGTCAGCATGGTCACGGGGGCTGACGTGAGCATGCTCACCGGCGCTGACGTGAGCGCTGTCGCGGGGTTGAGGTAAGCACGTTCACGGGGCTTCGAGCAGGGGCCGTATCGTGCCGTCGGGTGCGAACCTGAAGTCCAGCGCCCACTGGCTGAGCTGAGCGGTCGCCTCGTCCGGGTGGCCGGCCAGCTTCTCCAGCAGAATCTCGGACAGGTCCTTGTCCTGGCCCGCCCTTGGCTGCGCGGTGAACGTCAGCAGGTAGGCGGCGGCCCTGGTGGCCCGGCGCAGGATCCTGGCCCGGTCACCGTCGAGACTGGCCAGATCGGTCAGGACGCCCCGCAGTGCCTGGCGGGCGCTCCTGGCGCGTTCTTCGGCGCCTTCGACCCCGAAGCAGTCACCGATGGCGAACAGTGCGGCGTGCATCTCGGTGATGTGCGAGCGGGGCGGCGCCACATTGGCGGGTGTCTCGTTCAGCCGCAGCTTGCGGTAGGCCTGCTGGCAGGCATGGACGAGCTGGTCCTCTATCCACCGGTCGCGGCGCTGCAGGAAGCTGAGCGCGAACTGGATCCGGATCCGCAGCCAGGCCTCGTTCTGCTCGTTGCGCAGCAAGGATCCCAGCGCCCGGGCGATGGGCTCGGTCCAGCCGCTGGTCACCACGGTTTCGATGGCCTGCCGGCGGTGGACGCCCGCGTTCTGCAAAATCATGTGGCGGAACAGGTTCTTGGCCCCCGGGCGAAGATGGGCCGGGAGGCTGGACCGGTCGAGCTCATTGGCGGCGTTGTGCACGTTGGCCAGCCACGGCTCGCCCACGTCGGGCCATTGGTTGCAGACCTCGGCGCGCTGCTCGATCGCCTGCTCCAGGGTGGCGGCCACCCAGCGCAGCCCGGCCCGCGCGTCCGGGCGGGACTCCGGATCGCGGAACTCGGCAATCAGGCTGCGCAGTTCCTTCTCGGTCTCGGCCAGGTCGGGCCGCTCATCGGCGATCGCACGCTGCCACAGGCCCATCGCCGCGGTGCCACGCTCGCGGATGGTGGCCTCGGGGTTGCGCGCCCTGGTCAGCAGCGCCTGGCGCACCCAGTCATCCCCGGGCGGTGACCATGCCGCCGGGACCGTGATGGCCAGGTCAAGATCCAGCCCCCGGCCCGCGTACAGGCTGAGCTTGCGCAGCTCCTCGGAGTCGCCGATCAGGTCCTGGACCCAGGCCTTCAGCGGCTCGGAGTGCCTGCTTTCCGCGTTGAGCTTGACCAGCTTGGCGATCGCCCGCCAGACCCTGAACCCCATCGGCGAGTACCGCAGCGCCGTGTCCAGGTGCTCGCGCATCGGCTCGAAGGCGTAGCTGGCCAGGCTGCCGAGCATGATCTGCGCGTCGTAGTTCCGCGACGTCGGCGGCGCCACCGACACCAGGGTGAGCCGCCGGACGAGCGGCGCCATTTCCTGGGTGTACCGGTCGCGCGGGCTGGGGACGCTCTTGCCCGCCTTACCCATCTTGTCCGCGGCCATCAGCGCCGACAGCATCGCGGACGCCTGGATCAGGACTCCGGTCTCCCCGCCGGGAGATTCCCTGAGCACACCCCGGGCCCAGCCCGGCGGGATGCGCGCGGTCAGGCTTGCCGAGTCGTGGCCGCGGCCTTCCGCCGACAGGCGCAGGGCCAGCGAGCACAGCCCCCCGGTCGCTTCGGTCTCCGGGGCGCAGGCCCCGAGGATCTCGTCCAGCTTTTCTAATTGCCGGTCGGTCAGGCCTTTTCTGATCGCGGTGGTGAGCACGGGGCCCGCACTTCGCACGTTGCTGCCCAGGCCGGCCGCATAGGCGATCCTGCCCTGGCTGACATCTACCAGGCGCCGTTGCAAGAGAGCCAGCTGCCCGGCAGCCGCAAAACTCAGCAACTGGGGGACAGAGCTGATGTCCGTTACTTCAGGGACTACGCGCTCATTTCCGTTCGGCAGCATCGGCGACCCTCCCCAATCACTCGCCGTTGTACCGCTTACGGGGATCTACTGCGCAAATCTACCAGGCGGTTGCTCGATGGCGCCGAGAGGGTTGTGTTGGCCCGCTGCCCGTGCAAGATCGTTCCGCGTGCCCCCGCCCGCGGCCCTGGAGGTGCGCTCGGATGCTGCCTTGCGATGTCCTATACCTGGTCGAGGGAGATCATTTTGGCAGGCTTCGCGATGGCTGCCCGCTTGGCCGATATTGGCCAGCACGCGGGACATGTTCTGCTCGACTAAAAGCTCCACCAGTTCAGCAGTGACGGGCATGAGAATCCCGATCAGCTTTCCGTCGTGCGCAATGGCAAATGTATCGCCGGGCTTCGGCTGCGCGTTCTTCCGCCTCGGCGCGGCGGCGGCGCAGTTCCACCAGCTCGTCGCACCGTGGATGCGTCACCGGCACCGGCCGCGGGCCGGAGCCGTCGTTACGCTGCGGCCAGGTGATCCCGCCAGGAGTGCTGCGGCACGAAACCGAGCGCCTCCCTCGCCCGGCCGGTGGCCAGCAGTGACTCGAACTCGCCTACATCCCTGGTGAGCGGAACGCCGGGGAAGACCTCCTCGAGCAGCCCGGCCGAGGAGCGGTTCATCACCGTGTCGGCGGCGGCGATGATGTAGCTCGCGCTGCCTTCGGCGGGCGCCTCCAGGGCCAGCCGGCAGGCCGCCGCCGCGTCCCGCTCGTCGATGTAGCCCCAGAGGTTCCATCGGCGTGCCCGGGGATCGGCCCAGTATGACGGGAATCCCTCGTAGTCGGCCGGGCCGAGGATGTTGGAGAACCGCAGGCCGATGAAGGGCACGCCGGACCATTCCGCGATGTGCGCGGCGATGGTCTCGCTTGCGACCTTGGACAGCGCGTAGGTCGTCGTCGGGAACGGGTAGTGGTCCTCGTCCACCGGGGCGTACCTCGGCGGCACCTCGAACGGCAGGCCCAGCGTGGTCTCACTGGACGCCCAGACGACGCGTTCGATGCGGGCTTGCGCCGCGGCGAGGAACACGTTGAAGTTCATCGCCATGTTGGCGTTGAACGTGGTCGCGGGGGTGTGGATGTCCGGTGCCGGGATGTTGGCCAGGTGAACGACGGCGTCCGTGCCCGCCAGCACCTCCACCGCCTGGCCGTATTCGGTCAGGTCGGCCAGCAGCAGGCCGGTGCCCAGGTCCTGGTGCGGCCGCACCAGGTCGGTGGCCACGACGTCGTATCCGTGGGCGAGCAGTTCGGCTACCGTGACCCCGCCCGCCCTGCCGCTGGCGCCGGTGACGCAGATTCGCTTGGTCATGGAGCCAGGATGGCAGAGCCGCCGCCGGGGGGCCGCGCGCCGCGGTCGTTCAGTCGTGCGCGACCCGGTGCGACTGGGCAGTGGGCAACCGGGCCCGGTGCCGGGGAGCCTTACACCCCGCGCCTGATGGGCACGCTGCGGGACGGCCATGGGGCGGCCCGGGACCGCGGCTCAGCCGTTCTTGATCTTGCGCCAGCCGCCGGCCCGGTTGTTCGCGATGATCTGCCGGAACATCGCGGCGAGTGCGGCGTCGTTGATGGCCTCGCCCTGGCGGACCGCCACCGTGCGAGCGGTCTTGTTGCCGTGCCCGCCGGTGATGATGCCGTCCGGGTCCGGGACGACGCCGCCGTCGTAGAGGAACACGTTCACATGGTCCTTGGCCGCCAGCAGCGCGCAGATGTTGCCCGCCAGCACGAAGTAGGGCAAGCGGGTCCGCTTGATGGTCTCGGTGACCTCCTCGTCCGCCGCGTGGACCAGGTCGCGGACCTGGTGGCAGATGGCCTGCTGCCATCGGGGCAGGCCATCGATATAGGCGTCGACACGCGGATCCTTGGCGTAGGTCATGGCAGCTTCACCCTAGGGCACCCCGATTTCGGGCGGCCGGCAACCAGGTCCCCCCCTGCTCCTACGCCGGGCCGGGCACCACGTTCTCATCGACCACCGCCCTCACCTCAGCGGGCAGCTCGGCCAGCCGGGCCAGGGCCAGCCAACCGGGCGGCCGGCCGCGCTGCTGAGGGGCGCAGGTGTCACCATGGGGTGCGCCGGGCAAACGGCGGCGTGGAGGAGGAGCCACGAGCAGCCACGACGAGCACCAGGAGGGCCGGCCAGGCGAACCGGCCGGCAAGGAGCCGGACGTCCGGTTCACCCTGGCCAACGAGCGCACATTCCTGGCCTGGAACCGGACCGCGCTCGCGCTGGTGGTGGCCGGTCTCGGCATCGTCCAGTTGCTGCCCCCGTTTCCGCGCGTCCCGTGGGGGCGTCACGCACTGGGCGTCCCGCTGATCGCGCTCGGCGCCGTCGTGTCGGTGACCGCCTACCTGGAATGGCGCCGCACCCAGACGGCGCTGCGCCACAGCGAGCCGATACCGCAGTCGGTGCTGCCCCGGATCCTGGTGGGCACCATCACCGGCGTCGCGGCGCTGTCCGCGGTGGTCCTGCTCGTCTCGGCCGTCCGGTAGGAACGCCGCATGCTGCCCGGCCCGCCCGAGGACCGTTCCCCCGGCGCCGCGGCGCTGCCCGAGGACCCGGAGGACCTGTTCCCGGGGACGGCCGCGGAACGGACCAGGCTCGCCTGGGAGCGGACCGCGATCACCTTCGGCGCGGTCGGCCTTGCGATGCTGCGCGGTGAGCCCGTGGCCGGCCTGATCGTGCTCGCGGTGACCCCGCTGATCTGGGCACTGGGCCGCTACGTCAGCGCGACGGCCCCGCCGGAGACGCGGTCACGACGGCTGCTGCTTGTTGCCGTGGCGGTCACCGGGGTGGCCGTACTTGCTACGGTGGCGGCGCTGCTCGGCCACGGCGGCCCGGTCCGGTTGCGTTAGCTCTCACTGGCCCGCGCCGCCGCCAGCGCCATCCTCGTGCCTGACCTCATCCCAGCTCCCCGTCCGTCACAAATAGTTGTAATTATGCAACTTACAGCAACGAACGTCGGCGCCGCCCGGGCGGCTCCTGCGAGCCACGGGCCACCTGAGCCCGGGGATCCCGGTCCGGGTGGTCCGTCGTTCAGGTACAACAAGGCGATGGGCAGCGAGCGGAAGCCGGGCGATCGGCCTGAGCCACCAGCGACGTGGGGAAGGATTTCCGGCGCCCTGCTGGCGGTTGCCGCCGTGCTGCTCACCGCGGGATGCACCGGCGGCAGCGCGCACTCCGCGGCGTCCCCGGCGCCCCTGCCGGCGGACCCGCGGACCCGGGCCGCACTGCTGCGGATCGCCACGGCGTTCAACCACGACTATGACCGCGGCGACTACGGGCCCGTGTACGCGCGGTGGGACGCCCGCAGCCGGGCCATCATCGGCGAGGCCTCCTACATCCGGCGGCACCGCGATTGCCCGGGCCCGCCGCAGCCGGCTTCGGTGACCGAGAGCGCGGGCCCGGGCTCGCGCGGGACATGGCTTGTGCACTACGAGATCGGCGGGCAGCAGCTCACCGACTACTGGTTTTACGTGCGCCGTCGGTGGGTGTTCGATCTGGTGCTGAGCAACCCGGGCGCGGTGCGCTTGTACCGGATGTCGCCGCAGCGTTACGCCGCGGCCGTCGGCTGCGCGGGCGAATCGGGGTGACCATGGCAGCGAAACTGGCGCTGATCGTCCGGACCGACCTCGGCATGGGCCGGGGCAAGATCGCGGCGCAGGTGGCGCACGCCGCGGTGGCCGCGGTGCTGGCCACCGGCCGCAGCCGGGACTTTGCCGCGTGGCTGGCTGAGGGGCAGCCGAAGGTCGTGCTCAAGGTTGCTTCGGCGGAGCAGTTGCTCGACGTGGCGCGGCGGGCGCGCGCCGCGGGGCTGCCGGTGGAGCTTATCCAGGACGCCGGCCGCACCCAGGTGGCGCCGGGCACGGTGACCTGCTGCGCGATCGGCCCGGCCGACAGCGCCCGGATGGACCCGGTCACCGCGGAACTCACGCTGCTGTGACCCGCGGCCATCACAAGATGGCGATGGGGTTCACCGGGGAACCGGTGCCACCGGGCAGCCGCAGCGGGGCGACCACGCACAGGAACGACCAGCGGCCCGCGGCCTCGCAGGCTGACAGCAGGTCACCGAACTGCAGGTAGTCCAGCAGGTGCATCCCCAGCGCGTTGATCGCGAGCACGTGCATGGGGAACGCGACGCCGTCCACAACGCTGGGTGCGGTGTCGCTGTTACTGTCACAGCCGAGCGCGGCGACCTGCCGCTCCGCCAGGTACCCGGCCGCGTCCGGATGCAGCCCGGCGCGGGATCGCGCCACCTCCCACGGCCCGAGTCCGTCGCGCCGGCGCCGGTGACCGACCCGGACGAACAGCAGGTCGCCGGGCCCCACGCGGACCTGCTGCGACTGTTCCGCGGCGGCCAGTTCCGCCGCGGTGACGTGCTCCCCGGGCTCGAGCCAGGAGACGCCCCTGAGCCGGGGGATGTCCAGCAGCACGCCCCGGCCGACGATGCCGTCCCGCGTATCGTCGATGGACAGTTCTGCCGCGCCGCGCGAGCTGACCACACCCGCCGGTACGCCGTTGTACAGGGCGCCGTCGAAGCTCACGTGGCAGAGCGCGTCGATGTGGCTGTCCACATCACCGTGGATGTTCATGATGATCTGGTCGGCGGCGAACGACACGCCCGGCACGTCGGAAGGCTCGGCGGGCAGCCGTTTCATGTACCGCATGCCTGGCTCGGGATTGTCCGGAGCGCTGCTGGCCAGCGGGGCGGCCATGGTAACCGTCCGCCCGGCACGGACCTCGCCCGCCGCGGCGGCCACCCGCTCAGGGGTGATGTGGTTCAGCGCGCCGCGGCGGTCTGCGGCGCCCCACTGGGCCTGGCCGCGCAGCCGCTCGTAGAGCGCATGGAAGCTGGCGGCGGACATCGTCTGATCGCTCATTTCCACCTCCGCTACCCCGTCCCGGCCCGGCCATTCTGCCGCCGGCTCTGGTTTACCAGCCGCCCGGCGGGTACGAGCAACGCCATGATCGAACCATCCCTTGTCGCGGTACGTCCCGCAACACCACGGGGAGCGGTCCGCGATCTGTGGTGACAGCGCGTTACCCTGAAACGTCAACACCGTGTTATCCGCAGGATGGAGCTGCCGTGGCTGCCGGGACGGAGGACCTCCGCGAGGGTCCGGGCCGGGCATGCCGTGCTGTTCTACTCCGACGGCGAGCTCGCCGGACAGGTGAGCGAGTTCCTGCTCGAAGCCATCCGCGCGGGCGGCGTGGCCGTTGTGATCGCCACACCCGCGCATCGGGGGTCCATCGCCGCCACGCTGGCGGGCGCCGGGATCGACGTTGCGGCCCATCAGGCGGCCGGCCTGTATGTCGCGCTGGACGCGTTCGAAACGATGGACCGGTTCATGGTCGCCGACTGGCCGAGCGCAGCCAGCTTCTGGCAGGTGATCAGCCCGATCATCGCCCGGGCCGCCGAGGCCCGGACACCCGTGCACGTGTTCGGCGAGATGGTTGCGCTGCTGTGGGACTTCGGGCAGGTCAGTGCGGCCATCGAGGTCGAGGCGATGTGGAACGAGCTGGCCGCGCAGTACTCGTTCTCCCTGCTCTGCTCCTACCCGGCCGACTCCGTGCGCGGTGACCAGCACCAGGACGCGCTGGCCGAGGTGTGCCGCGTCCATGCCAACGTCACCGGCGACGTGCCCGGCCGCGCCTAGCCGGATCCCTGGATTCGCACCCCTGGCGTCCGGCCGCCGGTCAGCGCGCTCGGGTGCACCAGCGGCTGGTAGCCGGCCGTGATCGCGGCCACGATCGACGGCGGGGTCAGCACCTCCACCTCTCCCGGCCCGGCCGTGAAGGGGGATGGGGAGGCGGGTGGGGCGCCGTAGCCACGGAACGACCAGGGGTGCACCCGGCCGCCGATCAGCAGGCCCGGGTCGCCGCCGATCCGGACCATCACCCCGTCGGGCAGTTCCGCGGCGTGCGCGCGGTAGCACAGTTTGTGCCGGTGCCGGTCGGTGCGCTCGGCGTGCAGCGCCGTGTCCATCTCGGCGGCCAGCGGGCGCCGGGGAAGGTGCCGTGCCACGCGCCACGCCTGCGTGAAGGCAAGATAGTCGGGACGGCGGCAGTACGCGCAGGGCCGGTGCCCCGCGGAAAGGGCCGTCGCCTCGTCGAGGAAGAACAGCGCGGTCCACCGCCCCGGCGGCATCGGATCGCGCTGGACGCCCTTGAACTCCAGGAGGCAGCAGATCCACAGCTTCGAGCGCCAGCGGGTGACGCCGAGGCTGCGGCCCTGTCCGTGCAGGCAGCCGCGATTGCCCATCATCAGGCCACGGCTATCGTCCGCGACGATCTCGCCGGTTGGCGTCACCCGGTTCTGCAGCGGCATAGGCGTTATCCTCCGCTGAGGGTAGGACAGTGGCAGGCTGCCTCTGGGCCTTTCCTGCGGCACCGGGCTGCGGTCCGTGGGCGCTGTGGCAGCCGACGAGAGGTGAGGGGCTGGGCGCGGATGCATGTGGTGGGCATGGTGCTGCACCCCGCCCGGGACTCCGCCGAGGCGGTGGGTGCCGTGCTGAGCTGGGCGGAGCGCAAGGGTGTCCAGGTCCTGGGCATCGAGACAGAGATCACCAGGCTGAACTGTGCCGCGATCGGGGTCACCGCCGCGGAACTCGGCCAGCGCTCGGACCTGCTGGTGAGCCTCGGCGGGGACGGCACGATGCTGCGGGCGCTGCGGCTGGCCGACCGGCAGCGTGCCCCGGTGCTCGGGGTGAACCTGGGCAAGCTCGGCTTCCTTGCCGAGGTGGACGTGCCCGAACTGGCCGGTGCGCTGTCCGCCATCGACGCGCAGGAGTTCACGATCGAGCCGCGGCTGGCGGTGGACGCCGTACTCGGCGACCAGGTGGTCACCGCGTTCAACGACGTGGCCCTGGTCCGCTTCCCCGGGATGGCGACCGCGGCGGTGGGGGTACGGGCCGCCGGGCACCCGTTCGTCAGCTACGCCGCCGACGCGGTCGTGGTAGCCACCCCAACAGGGTCCACCGCGTACAGCTTCTCCGCTGGCGGGCCGATCGTCAGCCCGGCGGTCGAGGCCCTGCTTGTCACCCCCGCCGCGCCGCATTCGGCCTACAACCGCGGCCTGGTGCTCTCGATCCTGGACAGCCTGGCGCTGGACATCCTGCCCGCCAGCGGGCGGCTCGCCGTGGAGGTCGACGGGCAGGTCGCCGCGGAGCTGGAGCCGGGGGACTCGGTGGAACTGCGGCCGCGTCCCGGCGCGGCGCACGTCGTCCGGCTGGGCCGCACCACGTTCTACGAGCGGGCCCGCCGCAAGCTCCGGCTCACCGACTCCGCCGAGGTCCCGGCCGGCTGGGCGCGCCACGAAGACTGAAGGTGTGCCGGGTCGCCCGTTTGCTAAAGGCGCAGCCGCATCTTCTCTTCGCTGCCCGCCGGGTGGTCCGGCAGTTTCTGCCGTTCGTTCGTGCGCTGGAAGCCGAATCTCTCGTAGAGCCGCATGGCTCGTTCGTTGCCATCGAGGATGTAGAGCCAGACCGTCTGCACACGTGCGTCGCGAAGGCGGTCGAGGACCATCCTGAGCAGGTTCGAGGCCACCCTGCGCCCCCGGACCCAGGGGGCAACCCACAGGTACTCCAGATAGCACTCCCACGACGGCGTGGCTGGCAGCCTGGTGACTCCGAGAAGCCCGACGTCCTGGGCATCCGTGCCCGGACCGTGCGCCGTCATGACATTCCACTCACCGCGCACGAACTCCTGGCGCCACCGCTGCTCGGTGAAGGCCGCCTCGGCTTTGTGGCTTGCCAAGAACGCAATGGGATCGGCATCGAGGGCGGTGAGACGGATGTTCCGCAGCCTGCGCCAATCGTTCTCGATGAGTACCTCTACCCGGAAGCTGGTCGGTGAGCCGGCCACGGAACCGATGCCCCTCGCTTCCGGACGCGGACAACTAACGCCATTCGGATTGTTACAGCACGGCCGGCTTGTGGACAACTGCCGGCGTCAGGGTGTGGCCTCGCCGGATGGCCGCGAGGCCCGGGGCGCACCGCCGGACGGGGCCCCGTCCCGCCCGGCGGTGCTTGGCTGGAAGCCCGCCTTGCTTCCAGCCGCCTGGGGTTGCCTGCGACCGCACCGCGCAGGTCACCGGTGAGCCTGCTGTGCGGCCCGCCGCCGCAACTCCTGCGCCTTGCGGGCCGGCCGGCGGGTGGCGGCGGCCAGCTTGTCCAGCCGCGCGACCTCGTAGGAGCCGTCCAAGGCGTAGATGAGGACGACGAGGCAGTTCGCGGCCGCACCGACCACCGCTACCGACAGCGGGATCGCCAAGGCTGTTTCGCCGGCACGGCGGCCAAGGGCGTCGAGGACCTCGGTATGCATGCGGACGTACGTCAGCATGGCGAGGACGGCGGTGACTACCGTGGCGGCCCCGGCCACGGCCTTGGTGAGTCCGTCCAGGGCGTGCAGGTCCGGTACGCCGTCGGTGTCCTTGTGCGAGCGCAACCGGTGCCCGGTGAAGGCCAGGAAGCCGTACGCCAACATTGTGATCATGGCGGCCAGGGCGCCGGTGAAGGCCAGGTCCACCGGCGGCGGGCTCTGCCGATCGACGCCGGTGCTCCCGGCGAAGAAGAACAGCAGCAGGACGAAGTTGAAGAGCAGAACGAACTTGGGGGTCCGGCGCAGCCAAGGCGGCAGGCGATCGTGCTTGCGAGATCCCATGTCCGTTTCCCGGATGATCTTTCCCCGCTGGGCCCTCTCGTCGGCCTGCGTCTCGGCGGCGGTACGTTCACCGCCATCGGGATGTTTGACCCTGGTCTGCATGTGATGGTCGGCATCGATGAGAAGAAGGTCTGCCTGCGCACGAGCGTCCGGCGTCGGCCGCCGGCTGCTCGGTGATAGCCGCGAGTCGGGCGTCATGAGGATCCGCAGGGTTGCACTTGAGTGGCCATTGGCGTCGGCGTTCATCGGGTGCTCCTTCGGCTCGGTACGGTCGGGGGCTGGGATCGTCCGGTACCGGCGCGCCGCGGCTCCTTTAAACGGCTTTTCGCAGGTAAAGGGCTATGGTGGGGCATGGAGATCTCTGTCCGTGAGAGGGCGGGGGTTTCTGTCGGGGGCATCCTCATGGCGCCTGGGATGCCCGAACTGGCCGCTGGCAGTGAGCCGGCCCGCTGTAAGAGCACTCGACGGTGGGTGCTACGGTACATATACATATTCAGTTGAACTTCAGTACTTAAGCTGTAGTACAGAGTCAAGTAGGTACACTTAACCAGTGTCTAACTGACCTCAGTAAGACGTCAAGGCCCTGTAGGGGCATGAAGCCGCAAACAGTTGGTGGTAGCCGTGGGAATCATCGCTATGACCTGCCTTGTTGGGTGTATCCGGCTGATGCCAAGGTGTGGTACCTTGGCCTCCACTTGCATTGCTGAACTTCAGGTGAACCGAGGTATCGGTGAATGACCAGGATCCCCGCTGGGTCCTCGCCTGCCGCATTCGCGAGCTCAGGGAAGTGCACTGGCCCGGAGTGAAGGTGAACCAGGCGCAGCTTGCGGCTGCCCTTGGCGGGGATGGGCGGCGGTCCGTCAGCGTGCCGCTCATCTCGTCCTGGGAGTCACAGAGGAACCCGAAGGTCCCTCCAGCGGACAGGATTCGAGACATCGCCACGTTCTTCGCCAGCCCCAGGTCGCTAAGCGGGCGCGTCAGCCGCCTACTGAGCACCGACGAGATGACGGCGCAAGAGCGGGTGGCCAGGGAGCAACTCCTGGACGAACTCACCCGCCTGCGCCGCGAGGCGCTTGACGCCCCGCGGGTGTCCCTCCTGCCGACGGACATGCCGCGCGCCGCGCGGGAGATCGCCCAGTCCCTCAGCGCCGGGCCCTATCGCATCGAACCTGACAATCGCATCATCATCGTGTGCGCCCAGCTGCCGCAGGACATGCTCGAAGGGATGCCCTACACAGACCCGTTGGACCCTGACTTCATCGAGCTGTACCGGTACTCCGATCTCGACTCACTGCTGGAGTTGTTCGGCCATCTGCGGGCTACCAATCCCACCAGCCGGGTCGAGTACCAGGCTGCGGACCAGCTTTCGGCCGACGACTACACCGGGCATCTGGTCTCGCTGGGCGGTGTGGACTGGAACAAGGCGACGAGTTCGGTCCTTGCGCGTCTTCAACTACCCGTCAAGCAGACCCTCAGGTCGGACGATGACGAGCTAGAAGATGCCTACTTCGAAATAACGGGTGAGGACGGTCGCCCGGCCATTCACCGGCCATGGCTGGAGGAGGTGGGCGGCCGGAAGATTCTGCGGGAGGACGTCGCCCTTTTCGCCCGCGCCGTCAATCCCTTCAATAGGAAGCGCTACGTGACGATCTGTAACGGCATGTACGGAAGCGGCACGCTTGGCGTTGTCCGGGCGCTGACCGACGAGCGCTTCCGCGATCGCAACGCCGAATATCTCAGGGAGGCCTTCGGCGACAGCGATGCTTTCTGCATACTTAGCCGGGTGACCGTGGAGAACGGTGAGGCGCTCACGCCCGACTGGACGCTGTCAGAGACGCGACTTTTCGAATGGTCCAGGCCTTGACGTGGCCCGGCGTCCAGGCCTTGATGCGGGGCGGCGTCAGGACTGACCATCACCACGGCTCGCATCGTCGTCTGATATGGCCTGCAGATGAACCGGCACGCTTGGCGAAGGTCGATGCGATCTTTGTGCCTACTGCTCGCCCGGTGGCGTCGCTGGCGCAAGCGACCGCCGCCGCGCGGAGGCTGGACTGCCCGCTCGTCACCCTGCACAGCCGAAGGTCGAGCGCAGAAAAGGCTGCCCGCTCTATCGATTCCCGCATCGACCTGATCGCGATTGATGTGCCAGGGTCGGCCGGCCTCCGGCTTCCCGAACTGAAGACGTCACGGTTGCTCGCTGACACCCCGTTCGATCGGCACAACGACGTGAGTACCAAGCGCAACCTCGCACTCGTGCTCAGCCATGCGCTGCGTTGGAAGCGTGTGGTGTTTCTCGATGACGACATCCGGGTCCCCAATCCCGGCGATCTGAGCAGGGCCGCCGGCTTGCTGGATTCCCACGCCGCCGTGGGGCTTCGGATCGGGGGCTTCCGGGACAACTCGATGGTTTGTCACGCCTTCCGTGAGGCGGGAGGCTCGCAGGACACCTTCATCGGCGGCGGTGCCCTTGCCGTCGAGGTCAAGCGCAATCGCACGCTCTTTCCCAACGTCTACAACGAGGACTGGTTCTTCGTCCTCGACGCGACAAAGGGCCTGCAGAAGGTCGCGAGAGTCGGACGTGTCGTCCAGGATCCCTACGATCCCTACCGGGTCGAGCGGGCACAGGCGGAAGAGTTCGGCGATGTGCTTGCCGAAGGCACGTTCTGGCTGCTCGACCAGGGCAAGCCCGTCTCCGCCGGTGACCTGGCGCACTGGGAAAGCTTTCTGGCCGAGCGGAAGAAATTCATCGAGGAAGTGCTGGGCATGGTCGAACGCTCGGCAAGGATCGAGAAGGCGCGCGGGGTGCGGATGGTGGAGGCACTGAACGCCTCTTTGGACCGCCTCAAGTTGATCTCCCCGGACCTCTGCGTGGACTACCTGGAGGCACTGGCCGACGACCAGGAAGAATGGCAGCGCTACACGCAGGCCATACGGCAGCAAAAAAAACTGCCGCTGGAAGCTGCCATTGAGTGGCTCACCGGTGACGGCGCGACCGCACTGAACTATCGCATCAGGAAGGCAACCTCGCCCAAGCCGAGCGTCTCCAGAGGGCAGCGGTCGCTCGTCACGAAGGCTCCCAGGTGGCCGCGAGTCCAGCCAAACGTGCTTCAGGCCGCGATTCTCTCGCAGTTGTCCACCCGCGCCATGGCCGCGGCCAGGCGGAGGCTAGACCAGTGCCCGAGTCCCGTGCCCGTTTTCTCACATTCGACGCATGCGCTGGTAGCGAAGGATGTCGCTTCGGCCGGCCAGGAGAGCAAGGCCGAGTGCGATGAGTACAACGAGAAGGACCCATCTGAGCTTCATGTGGGAACACCCCTATCCGTCCTGCCGCGTTAAGGAGCAGTTCAGGGTCTCCTTACGACCCTACGGGGCGGGAGGGGTGCCTGCCAAGGCATGGCCACGGGGTACGCGCGGCGCGTGGGTGCTGTTGTTAGCGAGGGCCGTCGTAGCGAGGCGGTAAAAGCGGCTACGGTGAGGGCGGCCCGGATTGGCTTTGCGGAATGGTGTTATCCGGCGGTGGTGCTTGATGTGATGGTGTCGGCGCCGGCTACTTCGGGCGCAGGAGGGTTGGCCAGAAAGACCTCAATTAGTCCGACCAGCTCGATGATTCCCTCGAACGGTCTGGTCGCACGCGTGCCCGCCATCCGGAGGTCCCCCGCCAGGCGTCCGTCTGCCGTTTGCCGCACGTCGAGGACGATTCGCAAACGCGTGCCCCCCCTAATTGAGGTCTTCTGGCCAACCTTCGATAAGGGTACGCCGGGCCCGTATGGGTGCGCGTCAGGGCATACCCCCTAATTTTCACCCCGACCCCCCCTGATACGGTGCACGTGCATCCCGCAGGCGGCTAATTCGCGGCGTCGAGTAGCCCTTTCAGGTCGCCGCGCGCGGAGACGTTGAGTTTGGCGAAAACACGGGTGAGGTGGGTCTCGACGGTCTTCGGGCTCAGGTAGAGCCGGTCGGCGATCTGCTTGTTCGACAGGTCCTGGCAGACCAGCAGCGCGATGTCCTGTTCCCGCTGGGTCAGTCCCTTGAACGGGTCGGGGCTGTCGTCCACCAGGATGCCCAGTTCGGTGGCGCACTCGTCGGCGAGCTGCCGGTAGGCGTTCGCGCCGATCATGATGAACCGCTTGCGGGCGGCGCGGAGCGCCCGTTCCGCCGCGGCGCGCCGTCCGGCCTGTTGATGGCACCGGGCCGCGACCAGGCCGATGCGCCCGGCCTCCAGTGGCAGCCCGATCATCTGGGCCAGGCTGCTCGCCCGTTCGCATTCGGCCTGGGCATGGTCATCGTCACCGCGGGCCATCGCGATCTGCGCCGCGACCCGCGCCGTGCTCATCAGGGCGGACTTGCGCCCGGTGCGCGCGGTGGTGGCGGCGAAGCATTCGAGCGCCTCGGCCGCCTCGTCGATCCGGCCGAGCTGGGCCAGGGCGTCCGCCCGGGCCGGGCCGAACAGGTGTGTGCCCGGCTCGGCCGAGTCGTAGTGCGCCTCGAGCTGGATGGCCGCCGCGAGCAGCCGCTGCGCGTCCCCCCTGGCCTGGGCGATCGCGGCCTTGGCGGCGGCGGCGAAGGCGAGCCCGGCCGGGGTGCCGAACGTGCGTGCCCAGGTCGCGGACTGGGTGGCGTGGTGCTCGGCCTCGGCCCATTCCGCGCGGGCGGCGTGCGGGAAGGTGGCCAGCGCGTGCAGCACGGAGAAGTCCCAGAACCGGTCGTTGTCCTCGGCGTTGCCCGCGGCCAGGTCGGTGAACAGGACGGCCTCGCCGAGCATCCCGCGCCGGTACTCGACCTCGCCAAGAAACCCCAGTGCCTGGCTGACCCGCAGCGCCTCGCCGCGCGTGGCCCGGTGCACCGCGGTGCGCAGGTCCTGGGCGGCGCCGGCGAGGTCTTCGGTCCACAGCCGGATCAGGCCGCGCGCGACCAGGCCGTCCATGCCGGACTCGTCGCCCGGTTCGCCGACGTCGGCCAGCAGGGCGAGCGCGGCCGGGGCCTGGCCGGCCAGCGCCATCCCGACCGTCTTGGCGAACCAGGCGAACCCGCTCACCCACGGCTCGGCGGACCCTGCCTCCACCGCGGCCGAGCCGTATTCGACCATCTCCGGGTAGGAGAGCGTGAGAATCCCGATGATGGCAAGCTGCGTGGCGATCCTGGCCCGCAGATCCGCGGGCAGCGGACCGGGGGAGCCCGGGCCGCTTTCGGGGCCGGCCGCGGGGCCTGCTCCGTCGAGCGCGGCGAGCGCACCCCGGAACAGGACGGCCGCCTCGTCGATATGGCCGTTCAGCAGGGTCTGATACCCAAGGACGTAGTCGCGCCACGGCCCGCGTGGCGCCACGGCCAGTTCGCCCTCGTACTCGCGCGCGGCGATCGCGTCCCCCGCTACCAGCAGCGATTCGACCGTCGCCAGCATCAGGCTGAGCCTGGCCGGCCCCGGCGGGCTGCACTCAAGCGCCTGGCGCAGGTAGGCGGCCGCACG
Organism: uncultured Actinomycetes bacterium; assembly: GCA_963726415.1. GTDB lineage: Bacteria > Actinomycetota > Actinomycetes > Streptosporangiales > Streptosporangiaceae > DASXKD01. The sequence goes on along the minus strand of CAVSCM010000029.1, from coordinate 67,666 downwards.
GGGGATGTCCTGTGCGGCCATCCGCTCCCGCGCGGCCCGCTGCAGGTCGGCGGCGAGCCGCTCGTCGGGGCCGTCAGCGGCGGCGATCCGGTGCTGCAGCGCACCCGGCCCGCCGAGCTGGGCGCAACGCTGGTGCAGTTGGACCCGGACGCCGCGGCTGAGGTCGGTGTAGATCACCTCGCGCGTGAGGACCTGGGTGAAGGCCAGTTCCCGGCCGCCCGTACCCGGCACTTCGGTGAGCAGCCCCGCGTCGATCGCCTCCGCGAGCGGCGCGCCCATGGTCTGGATCCCGGTGACATCGCGTAGCGCGGCGACGCTGAACCGCTGGCCAAGGACCGCCGCACCGGCCACCAGGTCCCGGGTCTCCCTGGAGCAGGACGCGAGCCGCGCGGTGATCGTGTGGGCCAGGCCGCGCGGCACCGGAAGCGGCCCCCTGCCGGTGACGATCGAGTGCATCGGCATCAGCGCGAGCAGTTCGAGCACGTGACCGGGGTTCCCGCCGGTGCTCTCGTGCAGGCGGCCCGCCCCCTCGGGGGACAGCCCGGGGTAGCCGTTCGCGGCCGCCAGCCGCAGCAGGTCCTCGGGCGGGAGGCCGTGCAGCGCCAGGTGCAGCCCATGCTCGCCGTCGAAGACCTGCCGCCACGACTTGGACAGCCCGGGGCTGACGGTCTGGTACTCCAGCTGCGAATCGTCGCCATGCTGCCGGTAGGCGAGGATCAGCAGGACCGGGTCGTCACGCAGGCGCCTGGCCGTGTACTGCAGCGCGGCCATCGACGCCCGGTCGGCCCACTGCGCGTCGTCGACCAGTAATGCCACTCCTCCGGTGACCTGCAGGGCTTCGGTCAGGCCCTGCCCGACGAAGCTGGGACTGGCCAGAGGGTCCATGCTGCCGGACTGCCCCTCCGGCCGGGCTCTCGCCAGCCGCCGGGTGATCTCGTCCAGGATTCGCCACGGGTACTTCGAGTCGGCACTGACCCCGGCCACCCGGACCACCGGCGCGTGGACGCCGGCGAGCAGCATGTCGATCAGGGCGGTCTTCCCGATGCCCGGGTCACCCTCGATCGCGACCACCCTGGCCGAACCATCGGTGACCGATTGCCATGCCGCACGGAGGATCGCTACCTCGCCCTCGCGCCCTACAAAGACGTTCCTGGCCGGTCGGCCGGTGGAACCGTGCGACACCGTTCCCTCCCGCGAATCACAGAATGTGAGTCAACTTTGGGTAGGAAACGATCCTAACCGTTGCCTTGGCCGTATTTCGGCCCTTGAAGCATGTAGTGACCGTCTCGCTGAGCCGGTGGCGGAGCCGGGCATGTTGCGCCGGGCCGGCTCCGGCCGGACCGCTTCCTGCTAGCCGGCGGTGGCCAGGGCCCTGAGGCGGTTGTGGTCGCCGTTGAAGACATCCTGGTCACCGGGCATGTTGCCCGAGTCCGAGTACTGCCAGAACGTATAGAAGCCCCAGTTCCCTGGCAGCGGGCCGCCGCCGCTGGCCCCGTAGTTGGCGATCCACAGCGGGTCGGTGCTGTGGAAGCGGGTGGCGTTTCCGGTGCAGGTGGACCACCAGTCGGTGGTGCTGTAGATCACCGGGTAGACGTGCTCCTTGTAGGCGTACTCGTTGACGAAGTCCCCGATCCACGCCTTCATCTGCGAGTGGGTGAACCCGTAGCACTCGCTGCCGTACGGGTTGTACTCGATGTCAAGGGCGCCGGGCAGGGTCTTGCCGTCGGAAGACCAGCCGCCGCCGTGGCGGATGAAGTACCGGGCCTGGGACTGCCCGGAGGAATTGTTCGGAATGGCGAAGTGGTAGGCACCGCGGATGATGCCTTTGTTGTAGGGCCCTACATACTGGTTATAGAAAACAGGGTTCGTGTAATACGTTCCCCTCGGTCGCCTTCGCATAGGAGAAATCGATATAGCGCGATACGGAGCCCCAGCTGATGTTCCCCTGATACGCGCTGATGTCTATTCCGGGGAGCTGCATCACGGTGATCGCGGGGCGCATGCGCACCGACTGCCGCCACTTACCGTGGGCGGCGGTGACGATCTGCATTGTGTCGCGGACCGGATGAGTGATCTTCACCGGACGGACCGGGGTAGGGATGAACTTCGGCGGGGGCACCCGGACCTTCCGGCCCGACGCGGTAGCCGCCCACACAGTTTTCGCAGTGGACCCGTGACTGGCTGGCGGTCTAGCTCCGCCGGTCACCTGGCCACTGCCGGAATTGAGCATGCTCGGCAACACCATCCCGACCGCGAGCACCGTGGTGACTGCGGCCAGGCGAGGCGGGCCGAGGAGCGTTGCGGGGTGTCGGGGCACTTCGTCTCCTCCAGGGATTCGACAGCGGGGTTAAGTTGCCGGTCAAACGCGCAGCATTCTGGCGCACACATATGCGCCGACGTGGCGATTGTCAGGAAATTCTCAGGAAATCTGGTATCACTGATACTCGGGGGTAACCAGTGAACTCCCGTGCCATAGTGTGACGTTTGCCCGTTTCTGCTGCAGGTGTGGCCTGGGTATTTCGTGAACGGAACGATCGGGTCCGACGGCGGGTCGGCCGCGAATCAGCGGCCTTTTTGAAATGGCATGGCGGGCACGCATGGGTCCAGGCGGCCTCTTTGTTAATGTGGCGCGCGCAACTCGCGGGCCGGCTGGCGCGATGCCTCGCGAGCCTGCTGTGGGCGGGCCAGCGGTGGATATCACCACGCTCTTCCGCCGCCACTGCGGCGTCATGTCGATCGGGTCAGGCGCCGTTCGTGTAGGGGGTGAAGGGGCCGCGGCACGCGGCGCGGCCCGGGTACGCGAGGAGGGCGTCATGGCTGAGCCGAAGGTGTTGCTGACTGGTCTGGGGATTCCCGAGTCGCCGCGCTGGCACGAGGGCCGGCTGTGGTTCTGCAACTGGATCGACCGGCAGGTCGTGGCCGTGGACATGGACGGCAAGTCGGAGGTCATGGTGGTGCGCGATCCGGACAGCCACCCGATGGGTTACTCGATCGACTGGCTGCCCGATGGCAGGCTGCTGACCACTGGGGACATGGTGCGGCGGCACGAGCGCGACGGGTCGCTGGTCACGGTCGCGGCGCAGCACGCGAACGAGATCGTCGTGGACGGGCGCGGCAACATCTACATCAACGGCGCGGACTTCGACTTTGCCGCTGGAGCGCCACCCAAGCCCGGCTACATCAAGCTCATCGCGCCTGAGGGGCACATGCGCCAGGTGGCCGATGACATCGCCTTCCCCAATGGCATGGTCATCACCCCGGACGACCGGACGCTGATCATCTCTGAGTCGTTCGCCAGGCGGCTCACCGCGTTCGACATCGATCCCGACGGCGGGCTGTCCAACCGGCGCGTATTCGCCGAGGACGTGGCACCGGACGGGATCACCCTGGACGCCGAGGGCGCGGTGTGGGTGCAGACCGCGTTCTCGGTCTCCCGCGTCGCCGAGGGCGGCCGGGTACTGCAGCGCGTGGACCTGCCGGGGGACCGGGCGCCGTTCGCGCTGATGCTCGGCGGCCCGGACCGGCGCACACTGTTCATCCTGACCGCGGAGTGGCGGCTGGCCGACGATCACGTGGTCAACCTCGACCGGCTGGCCAACGGCCCGCGCACCGGAGAGATCCTGACCCTCCCGGTCGAGGTGCCCGGCGCCGGCCCTGACCGGCCAGCACGCCGCAGCGGCGTGGCTGGCAACGCCGTCGTGCCTGCCGCCCGTGGCAGGGAGCGAGCGGGAACCGAGGGCCGCCGCGCGACGTCCAAGGGGCATGAGAACGCGCTGGGTGCGTTACCCGGCCGCCGCCGGGCTCGTGGCGGCGGCCGCTGGCCTGCTGCTGTCCGCTGGCGCGGCGCGCGCCGCCCCGGCCGGCCCTGCTGGTGGCAGACTCTCGCGGCCGCAGACCGCGGTCACTGCCTGCGGGTTTCTCACCCTGGAGCGCGTGGGTGGGCACGTGATGGCCGCCGGCGACTGTGCCGGGAGGCTGGTGCTGCCCGGCGCGGCCCGCCCCTGAACCACCGTCCCACCGGTCACTGGTAGGCCCTCGCCTGGATCCGGTACAGCTCGGCGTACCGCCCGTCGCGCGCCATCAGCTCGTCGTGGCTGCCGACCTCCGCCAGGCGCGACCCGTCGAGTACCACGATGAGGTCGGCCATGCGCACGGTGCTGAACCGGTGCGACACCAGGATGGTCATGGTCCCGGTGCCCCGGGCCTGTCGCGCCCTGCTGGCGTAGCGCTCGAACAACTGATGCTCGGTCTCGGCGTCGAGCGCGGCCGTCGGCTCGTCCAGCGCCGTGACCAGCGGCTCGTCCCGCATGAACCCGCGGGCCAGGGCGAGCTTCTGCCACTGGCCGTAGGAGATGTCGACTCCCTCATGCCAGGTCGGCCCGAGCTGGGTGCCCAGGCCCGCGGGCAGCGTCTCGACCACGTCCCGCGCGCCCGCCCGGTCCAGGGCGGCCTGGAGGGCCGGCTCGGCGTCCATGCGCGGCAGGTCACCGAGGCCGATCGTCTGGCCGGCCTGGAACTCGAACCGGAAGAAGTCCTGGAACGCACCGGCCAGGCGGTCCCGCCACCGCGATGCGTCGATGCGGGCCAGGTCCACGTCATCGATCAGGATGCGGCCCGAGGTCGGCGCGTAGAGCTTGGCCAGCAGCTTCACCAGGGTCGTCTTGCCCGCGCCGTTCTCACCGACGATCGCCACCACGGTCCCGGCGGGCAGGAACAGGTCGACGCCGGTGAGCGCGGGCCGGTCAGAGCCCGGGTAGCGGAACGTGACGTGGTCCAGCCGGATCCCCTCGGCAATGCCATCCGGGGCGGGCAGGTCCGCGGCCTGGGCCGTGGCGGCTGCGTAGTCCTCCAGCCAGGCCAGCCGCTGGGATCCGTCCATCCAGATGCCGCGCAGGAAGCCGATCTCGCTCACCGTGGCGCCGACGTAGGAGGAGAGCCTGGCGCCGGCGGTGAGCACGAGAATGGCCGACGCCGCCGAGGCGTGCGGCCCGGCGGCGACGAGCACGATCGCCCCGACGTAGCCCAGCGCGAAGACCGCCCATCCGGCGGAGTACCAGAGCGAGGACCGGGTCCTGGCCGCGGCCACCGGCTGGTACCAGCTCTCCCACGACGTCCGGCGCCGCCCGGCGAGGGCCGGGCCGATGCCGAGCACGCGCAGTTCCTTGCCGGCCGAGGCGCTGGTGGACAGCGCGAACAGGTGCCGCGAAAGCCGGTCCGCCTGCGCGCCGCGCTCCTGGGCGGCGCGCTCGATCGGCGGGCGCCAGGACGTGGCCGCCACCGTCGGGATCGCGAACAGGACCAGGGTCACCAGCACGGGGTTCACGCTGGCCAGCAGCACCACGGTAATGGCCAGGCGCAGGATCCAGCCCGCGGTGGAGAAGACCGACATGTACATGTGGTCGAGGGTGAAGATCTGCTCGCGCAGCACGGACAGCCGGTCCAGGTACTCCGGCCGCTCCTGGTGCGCGATCGTGGAGATGCTGGCCTGCAGCCGCGCCACGTGCGACTCCAGGGCGATCGTGACCTTGTCGCGGAAGCGCCGCTGGATCCGGGTGGACACGGTCGCCAGCAGCCAGGTCGCCACGGCTGAGGCCGCCAGCGCCACGGCCGCGAACTTGAGCAGGCCGGGTTTGTCCTCGATCAGCCCCTCGCCGAGCAGCGTGAACCAGACCGCGAGCAGCGCGTCGGGCAGCGCGGCGACCAGGGCCAGGACGAAGGCCACGCCCATCAGCGCCGGCTCGTAGCGGAAGCCGAGGCGACACAGCCGCCACATCGAGGACAGCGCCGGCGGCAGCTTGTCGGGCGGTTCCACGGGGGGTTCCACGGGCGGCGGCGCGGGGTCAGGTGAGGACATCGAAGGTGACCTCCTCCTCGCCTTCCTCGGGCGTCCCCTCGGCGAACCGCTCCGCTTGCAGCGTGAACATCGTCCAGTAGCGGCCACGCAAGGCCATCAGCTCCTCGTGGCTGCCGAGTTCCGCGACGGCCCCGTGCTCCACCACGGCGATCCGGTCCACGTGCCGCACCGTGGAGAACCGGTGCGAGATCAGGATCGTCGTGCACGACCTCGTCGCGGCCAGGACCCGTTCGAAGATCTCCGCCTCGCCCCGGACGTCGAGCTGGGCCGTTGGCTCGTCGAGCAGCACGAGGCCCGCGCCGAGCCGCACCGCCGCCAGCGCCCGGGCCAGCGCCACCCGCTGCCACTGCCCGCCGGACAGGTCGGTGCCACCGGAGTACCCCTTGGCCAGGACCGTGTCCAGGCTGGCCAGCGCCCCCGCGCCAGCCTCGTCGAGCGCGGCCTCAACTGTGCCGTCCAGCCCGGCCGCCCCACGCTCTGCTGGTTCTGGCCCCGCCACCCCGCGCTCTGCTGGTTCTGGCCCCGCCACCCCGCGCTCTGCTGGTTCTGGCCCCGCCACCCCGCGCTCTGCTGGTTCTGGCCCCGCCACCCCGCGCTCTGCTGGTTCTGGCCCCACCGCCCCGCGCTCTGCTAGTTCTGGCCCCACCGCCCCGCGCTCTGCTAGTTCTGGCCCCACCGCCCCGCCCAAGCCGCCGCGCTCGGTCTGCCGCGGGATCACGTTCTCCCGCAGCGTCAGCTCGAACCGGACGAAGTCCTGGAACACGGCCGCGACCCTGCCCCGCCAGGACTCGATGTCCAGGTCCGCCAGATCGGCGCCGTCGACCTCGATGGCGCCGGACTGCGGGTCGTACAGGCGGCACAGCAGCTTGGCCAGCGTGGTCTTGCCAGCCCCGTTCTGGCCGACGATCGCCAGCGAGCTGCCCGCAGGGATCTCCAGGTCAAGCCCGGCGAGCACGGGCCGCGACGGCGCGGCCGGGTAGGCGAACGTCACGTCGCGGAACCTGATGTGGTGCGCTGGCATCCCGTCGGCCGGCCGGTTCCCCGGCGTGATCGTTCCCGCCCGGCCCATCGCGGCCTTGAGCCTGGTCACGGCCGCCACCGGCGCGGCGGCGCTGTCCAGGGCCCAGTTCAGCCCGCCGAACGCGATCATGGACGTGCCGATCGCCGCCGAGGCGTACGCGATCAGCGCGCCGACGGCCAGCCGGTGATCCAGCGCGGCGGCCGCGAGCGCCCAGAAGACCAGCACGTTGGCGGCCAGGACCAGGGCCAGGCTGGCCAGGACCGAGCGCTCGCGCATCCGCGTGGCCTCGTACTGGAGCCGGTGCAGCCGCCGCCGGCTGTGCAGGAACCGCTCGAGCACCCAGTCGGGCAGCCCGAAGATCCGCAGTTCCTTGGCGGCCGGAGGGTCCACGGCCAGCCGGTAGGCGTAGTCGGCGTCCCGCTGGGCCTGCCGTACCTCCTCGGTGTTGCGGTCCTTCCAGACCCCGCTCTCGCGCAGCAGCCAGTGCGTGCCGAGCCAGCCACCCGCCAGCACCGGCGGCGCCCACCAGGCAAACCCGAACAGCACGCACGCCTGGGCCAGGCCAGCGACCATGTTCACCAGGCCACCGGCGATGAGGTTCATCGAGCCCGACAGCGGCGGCCCGGTCATGCCGCGATCGAAATCCCTGGCCATCTGGAGATCGGCGGCCAGTTCCGGATCCTCCAGGTGCCCGATCCCGGGAACGGCCGCGCACGCCCCGGTCAGCTCGTCGAACAGCCAGGCCGCGGTCCGGTCCCCGAGGTTCGCGCTCAGCGCGGTGTGCAGCGGGCCGAGCACCTGCAGACCGACGAACAGGACCCCGACGAGGATCAGGGGCACCGCGAGGCTGGCCTTGTGCTGGATCGCCCCGACCAGCACGCCCGTGGCGACGGAGAAACCGGCGGGCAGCAGGCCCCGGACCCCGAGCACGGTCCACCACCCGGCGGCCATCGGCCGGTCGGCGCGCGACAACGCGGCCGCGAGCTGCAGTTCCTGCCGCGCGCGCAGCCGGTGCAACACCGAGCACGCCGGGCGTCCTTGTCCGGTCATAAGTCCAAGACTGCCAAGTGATGACGACATCCACTTGGTTAGTCGGCGCATGCCGCCCGGCTCCGACGGCGGGCTGGCCGAAACTACCTGGCGTTACGCCTGCGTGCCGCCACGTCACCGCAAACCGCCCGAGTTCCGCCCAGGCCGGTTCTATCATCGGACGATGCGGCCGCCCCTCCCCTTGGCGCTGCGACCTGCGGCTTGGGATCTTGGTGCGCCGTCATCCGGGCCCGCGATGACCGTTCTCGGCACGATCATCACCCGCGTCGTGGTCATCGTGCGCGGTATCGCCTCCGCCGAGATCGTCGTGCAGGTGCTCATCTGGCATTCGTTCTACCTGGCGAGCCCGTGGCTGCTCTGGGGCCTGTGGCCGCGGCCGCCTGGGGCGTCACCACCATGGCCTACCTGCGGCGTCACCGGCCGAGCTGGCAACTCGTGTGCGTGGACACCGCCGTGTACGCCGGGCTCGCCTGCGGCGCCGCCTGGTGCGTGCCCCCGGCCATCCGCGGCGAGGCGGGAAGCTGGCTGTTCATCATGGTGACCGCCCAGGCCATCGCGCCGGTCTGGTTCGCGCCGCGGGCGCTGCCGCTGGCGATCGCCCCGGGGATTGCCTTCGGCGCCGGCACCGCGCTGGCCCCGGCGGCCAGCTTGGTCACCGCGAGCCCGCGCCGTGCGTCGCTGGCCCTGCTGTTCGTCGTGGTGGCCACGCACTGGCTGATCCGGCGGGCGCTCTGCGGCCGGGCCACCCGGGCGGACGCGCGGCTCGCCGCCGCGGACCGGGAGGCGCGGGACCAGTACGTGGTCCTGTCGGAGAACATCGAGCGGCGCGAGCAGGACCGCCTGATGCACGACACGATCTTGAATACGCTGACCGCCATCGCGCGTTCCGGCGGCACTCCGGCCGCGATCAGCCAGTGCCGGCAGGACATCGGCCTGCTGCAGAGCGCGCTGAGTGATTCGGACACTACGCACGACCGGGGCCGGGCTGGCCCCGGCCCGGTGGGCGCCATCGAAACGGTCGTCGGCGACATGCGCGCCCGGGGTCTGACCGTGAACCTGGAGATCGCCGGGGGCGACGCGGCGGACGGTACCCCGCAGACCGGTCTGGTTCCGGAACCGGTCGTGGCCGCGATCGCGCACGCGACCCGGGAGGCGCTGGCGAACGTGGCCGGGCACGCCGGAACCGGTCAGGCCTGGGTGACGGTCAGCGCGATGGCGGCCTGTGACCCTGCCGGGGCACCACGGATCCAGGTGACCGTCCGGGATGAGGGTCCCGGGTTCGACCCGGGCAGCGTGGACCCGGCCCGGCTGGGCGTGCGGCGGTCCATCACCGAGCGGGTCGAGGACTGGGGCGGCTCGGCCTGGGTGCGGTCCGCCCCGGGGGAGGGCACCACGGTGTCGCTGTGCTGGCCCGCCGACGATCCCGGCGCGAGACCGGCCGGGCTCCAGGTCGCCGGCGCAGCCGGCCGGGGGGAGCCACCCCAGTGGTGAGCCGGGCATTGCTGCGCAGCGGCGTAAGGCATGAAAAGACAGCGCGCCGGGGGAGGGCGGATACTCCGCAGGGAGCGGTGGCGGAGGCGACAGAGTCGGCGGCGCCGCGTCTTGTGGGTGCCGCCGCGGTGGTGTTGCCAGCCCTGCTGGTGCAGGCCCTGGTTGACCACGTGGGCTACCGCCATCCGGTGGTCCCGGTCGTGGTGTGGCTCGGCATGCTGGCGGTCGCGGCGTGGCTGATGCCCCGGGCGCACGCCAGCGACCTGAGCAACGCCCACGCGGCCGTCGCGATTGCGGTAGCGGTGGCGGCGGTGACCGCGATCGGCCTGGACCGCCGGGCGGGCGGCGCCGCCATGAACGTGGACTGGGCGATACTCGGCGTGATCTGGCTGCTCGCCCTGCTCGCGCTGATCACCCCGGCGTGGGTGTGTGTCCCCGGGGCGGCCCTGGTCACCGGCATCCATTCGGTCTTCGTTGTGCACACGCTGGGGTTCAGCCCGCTGGGGCTCACCCGCCTGGCTGCGAGTTCCTACGCCGTGGTGAGCATCCTGGCCGTGTTCGCCGCGCTGCGGCCGGCCCTGCGCACACACGCCGAGATGGAGGTGCGCCGCGCCGCGCTGGCCAGCCGGTCGGCGGCCGAACGCGCCGCGGTGGCCGCGATCGGTGAGGTGCGCCGCGACCGGCTCGCCCAGCTGGAGATGGTGGCGCTTCCGCTGCTGCGCGGGATCGCCGACGGAACCCTCGACCCTTCCGACGGCGCGGTCCGCCAGCGCTGCGCCGAACATGCCGCGACCCTGCGGCGTGCCCTGGTGGACCGGACGTGTCAGCCGTCCGCGCTGCTGGCCGGCCTGGAGCCGGTGCTCAGCGCGCCCGGCAGCGAAACGTGCCCGTCGAGGTCCAGGTGATCGGGGATCCGGGCGACCCCGGCGAGGACGTGCTCCGGGCAACCGTGACCGCGGTGGACCGGGTGCTGGCGGCACTGCCGCCGCAGCCGGTGATACTCACCGTCCTCGGCGCCGGGGACGAGGCCGAGATGTACCTGACCTACGTGCGGCCGCCCTTTGGCGGGTGTGACGTGGCCCGGCTGGCCGGCTCGGTGCCCGCGGGCGCGGCGTGGCGGGCGGCGCTGGAGGCCGACGGCGACGGGCCGGGCTGCCTGGAGGTCCGCTGGCAGAAGAAGGGGGAAGGGGAGGCGGGTGGGATGCCGGCGTGACCGGGGATGCCGGGCCGATCGACGTGGCGGTCGTGGACGATCACCCGATAGTCCGCGACGGCATCGACGGCTGAGTCACCGTGCCGGACAGCGGCATCAGGGTGGTCGCGACCGCGGCGACGGTAAAAACCGTTCTCGCCGGGCCGGGCCGGGGCGCGCAGGTGGTCCTGCTCGACCTGGATCTCGGCGACGGGACGACCGTCGCGCAGAACGTGGCGGCGATCCTGGCCGCCGGTCCGGCGGTCCTGGTGCTGTCCGCCTCGGACCGGCCCGCCGCGGTCCGGGACGCGATCCGCGCGGGCGCGCGCGGCTACGTGCTGAAGCAGGAGGAGGCGGCCGAACTGCGCGCCGCGATCCGGGCGGTGGCGGCGGGGGAGGACTGGGTTTCGCCACGGCTCGCATACATCTTCGCGACCGATGACGCCCTGGACCGGCCGACGCTGAGCGCGCAGGAGACGCGCACGCTGCGGCTTTACGCTACCGGCCTGCCGATCAAATCGGTGGCCCGGCGGCTGGGCATCGGCGAGGAAACCGCGAAGCAGTATGTGCGCAGAGTTCGCGAAAAGTACGCGCAGGCAAACCGTGCAGCGTCCACCAAAGTCGACCTGTACCATCGAGCCGTCGAGGACGGGCATCTTCCGTCACCGCCCACCAAAGTGGACCGGTACGATCGAGCCGTCGAGGACGGGCATCTCCCTTCACCGCCCTAGCAAGGAACCCCCCCTCCGAGCAGGGGCAACCGGAGATACCCGTCCTCGGCCACTCGATTCCCCGAAAGCCTAAGAGGTCCTAACACAATGCGTGGATCTTGAGGCGGCGCCAGCAGATGATGGCGCAGCCGATGGTCAGGAATGCTTCGTGGATGTCGTCGCGGGTCTCCCAGCGGATCCGCAGCCGCCGGAACCAGTGCAACAGCGCGATGGCCTGCTCCACCACGTACCGGTACTCGCCCAGCCCCGAGCCGTGCGGGACGCCGCGGCGGGCGATGACCGGGCGGATGCCCTTGGCCGCCACCAGGGCGCGGTACTTGTCGTGGTCGTAGGCGCGGTCGGCGAACACCTTGACCGGCCGCCGCCGGGGCCGGCCACGGCGGCCGCGCACCGGCGGGATCGCCTCGATCAACGGCAGCAGCTGGGTGACGTCGTTGCGGTTCCCGCCGGTCAAGGTGACCGCCAAGGGGACGCCCTTGCCGTCGGTGATCACATGATGCTTGGACCCGGTCTTGGCGCGGTCGACCGGGCTGGGCCCGGTCTTGGCCCCCCTTTTAGCGCCCGCACATGCGACCCGTCCGCCGCCGACCTGTCCCAGTCGATGGCCCCGGCCGCATTCAGCTTGGCCCGCAGCACCTCATGCAACCGCTGCCACACCCCCGCCTCATGCCAGTCCCGCAACCTGCGCCAGCACGTCATCCCCGACCCATAGCCCAGCTCCTGCGGCAAGAACTCCCACGCGATGCCGGTGTAGAGCACAAACAGAATCCCGCACAGCGCCTTGCGGTCATCCAGCCGCCTGCGGCCAGGGTGGCGGAACCGCCGCTCCACTTGCGGTAACAACGGCTCGATCAGCTCCCACAGCCCATCCTCGACTTCCCACGGCCTGCGCTGCGCCACCCCGGACTCCCCCCAAAGAGAAACCACCCGGACCAGCAAGATCAAACCACAGCCAAGATCATTCTGTTAGGAGTTCTAAGTGAGCCGTGCCGCCCCGTCATGACCCCAAACCGGGGGTCACGGCGCCGCGGCAGCGAGGTTCTGGATCAAGGCAGGCGAGAGGCTGTGGCGCGCTGGAAGAAGGGTGAGCGAACCATTCAGTTCCTCATCGGCCGGGCTCGCTTAGAGACCGTGGAGATCGCGGACCTGGCCGCCTCAGCAGAAGCCTTGATCGCACGGGCCGCGCTTCGGGTTGAGGCGACCGCTGCGGCCGCTCTCAAGGCCGGTGACGTAGATGGTGCGTACGTAGCGGCCTACGACGCCTATCGAATGGCAGCCGAGTCATTGCTGGTGCGACAGGGGCTGCGCACCACAGGTGGTGACGGGTCGCACATGACCGTCGAAGATGCCGTGTCTGCCCAGTTTGCAAAGGACATTTCTGCTTTCGCGAAGCCGACGTTCGAGCGACTCCGGCGCACTCGCCACGCGGCGCAGTACTTCGACCCCGCGGCCGCGCCCATCGCAGAACCAGACGCTTCGTGGGCGATTGAGAAGGCGAAGGCGGCAGTCGCGGGTGTGCAGGCATTGTTGGCGGCATCGCCGCCCGGCCGGTTCAGTTAGTCGCGCGGGAAGGGAAGCCTGAGCAGCGGTCGGCTAATGACGGTGTCGTGAAAGGCGCCTGAGCCGGCGTCGAGCCAATCGGCCTCGCGGATCGTTGCCTGGACGGCACGTCCAAGACGTTCCTCAGCACCACTGAGGGCCGCATAGAGCTGGTCCCGGTCAGGCTCGCCGAGGACCAGCACGTCTATGTCGCCGACGGGCCGTTGCCCGGCCTCTCCCTCATGCCGCGCGGCCCAGGAACCATAGATGTAGGCCGTGGCGATCCCGTTGATCGGCTGCAGGGCTTCAGACAGCACGGCAGGGACGCCGAAAGCTCTCGTCAGGACCTCCGCAAGCCCGGCGTAGTAGGGGCTGGAGGTGTTCGCCCGCACGAGTCGCGTGTTACCCACCTTCCGGCTGACCACCAGGCCGGCTTGTTCGGCACGCTGGATCTCACGGTGTACCGAAGGATGGGGGGCGCCGGTCCGTGCTGCGATCTCGGTAAGGCTAAGTTCAAGTTCTGGGTCCCCCAGCAGCAGCGCAAGGATCTCGCCCTGCTGCTGGGAGCGCAGTACAGGCAGGAGCGAGGGCGCTGGCTGTCTATCCACAAGTAGAAGAATACTCTTCAGTTTGTAGATAACACGTTGGAGCTAGGCGTCGGTCAGCCGCCGATCTCCAGGATCGCCGTTGGCTGGGAAGGTGGCCCACTCCCGCCCAGGGTATAGATGTCGCCGGCGGTCATGGCCTGCCCGTAGAAGGTGCCTGTCGTCCCGGCCACCACACGCACCTGGTTGTCGCCGCCGTCCGCGATGACCATGTTGCCCGAGTGGTCGGCTCTTGCGCCCAGGCTCATGCCTCTGGCAGCTCACGCTCGGCAGCTATAGTCCAGCGGATAGCATGCCGGGTACCTCGGCGAGCGAACCGGCGCGTTCACCGTGGAATGCCTCGGGTGTGGCCGCCGACAGGAGTATGGACCGGATGCCGACCCGCTGCGGGCCGAGGACATCGGCCCGCAGGCTATCTCCCACGAACACTGTCTCCGCAGCGCTGAAGCCAGCCAGGCTCGTGGTGAACTCATAGATCAGCGGATGCGGTTTGCGGTAACCGACCTGTGCGGACGTGACCATGAAATCGACCTCCGCCGCTAGGCCGGTGGGCTCTAGGTCGTCGTCTAGGTCCCAGCCCCAGTTCGAGCACACCGCGATGGCATAACCTGCCTCCCTGAAGGCCCGCAGGCATGCGGCCGCGCCGGGTAGCGGGACCATCGGGGCCTGGTGCAGTTGCTCCAGCGCCGGGATGACGCGGGGAGCGAGCTCGGCGGCGATGGACGCCCCAGCCTGCTGGACCAGGCTGAGGGTGTCGGTGGCCCAGCCGACGTAGGCCTGACGGCTGGCCGACGATGCGGAGTGGTCGAGCCCTTCGCAAGCGGCCTGCAACTCAGTGAGCAACTCTGCGGAAGCGGTGAGGCCCGCGCTCCTCAGCCCGGCGAGGAAAGTGTCCCGGCTGTCGGCGTGGGCGGTGACGAGGGTGTTGTAGGCATCGAAGATGACCAGGCCGCGACCGCCCACGACATCCGCCGGTTATCCGAGGCTGAGGGAGCTGACCTTGTCCAAGATGCACGCCCGCCTGCCGTCTACTTGCTTGACCGGGCACCCGTCGCAGGAGTCTGGCATGGTCGACAGCAGCAGTTCTTCGCCGCGGTCGGGCCGGGCGAGCCGGAGCTCGTCTACCACCATGGTCAGCGATGCCATCGCGGGTTGATCCACGAGCAGTCCGCAACGGTACGCGCGGCCGTCTGGCATGATCTCGAGGTTAGTGAAGTCTGCCAAGGCGCAGCCGCTCAGCGGCTCACCCTCAGCAAGGAATCCCCGCTCGATCTCGACGAAGAAGCCGCGGCGCTGCTCTATCCGTGACTCGATCCGACGAACCAGATCTTCCCATTCGCCCCGGCTGGGGATCTGGTCTTCGCTCAGCCCACTTCCGATGCCCATATTGGACGGCCAGTGGATGTTGACCCTTCGGCACCCTTGGCGCTCGGCGAAGCCGATGAGCTCATCGACGCCGCTCAGAACTGGCCGCATCGCTGTGAGGTTGATGTCGAACGGCACCTCGTGTCGGCGCAGCAGCCCGATCGTGTCCATGGCGTCCTGCCAGGCCCCTCGTCCGCGGAACTCGTCCTGGACGGTTGGGTCGAGCGTGTCGAGGCTGACCGCGACGCGGGTGAGGTTGTGTTTGCCGATCGTGGTGTCGGCCAGCAGCCGCCGAAACTGGCGCGCGCCATTGGTGACAACCCGGACCTTCAGCTGCTGTCTGACGGCGAGGGAGATCATGTCGACGAACAAAGGATGGAGCGACGGTTCCCCGCCCAGAAGGGTGACCTCACCGACCCCCTGCTGCAGGCACCAGCTCACGACCCCGGCGAACCGCTCGATGCTCATCCGGGCACCAGAGGCAAAGAACTCGGCTGGCAAAAAGCAGTAGGTGCATCGCCGATTACACTGTGACGTTATATAGACATCAACGGATTCGAGCCGACCGTTGTGTGACACGGGCGTCACATAACTGGCCGGCACCATCTGTATGTCTATGGCAGCACTTGCCCCGCGTTGGGCCACTCTAGGACCGCCTTTGGTGGGTACTAATGCTCTGAGCAGGCTATATGTGGGCGTCGATGCAAAGGCGCACGACTCGCCGAGCGCGCGCCCTGAGCTTATCGAAGCCCCAGTCACTGCTGATACGGCTTGCGGATGTTTGGTGTGTGCGAACCATTTGGGGTTCGCGGTTTAAGATGCTAGTAGTCGGCACATTGCATACCACGCGCGGGGCTGGTTGCTGGGCGGCATCACCCGGTAAGCCATGTGACGACCGCCCGGGCGATGGGACTCGCCAGTGAGATGGTGGTCAGTTCACCACCAGCTGACCTCAGCAAGCCTCCCACGTCACGCAGCGTCGGATCGAGAGCTTCGTGGAAGCCGGGATTCAGGACCCCCGGGAGGTGCACAGCCGACCGGAGCAGCCACTCGATGAGGTCTGAGCCCGCCGACCTCGCGTGGTTGTTCAGGTACGTTGTGAGCTTCGACCGATCGGTACTGCTCGCGATCAGTGCGGGTACTTTCCATTGCTCGATATGCTCCGGCATTGGCATGGCCTGGAGGTAAAGGTGCTGTACGCGTACTGATAGGCGCTCCGAGCAGCCACGATGCCACATCTCCCAGAGGTCTCGTTCGTCGTCGCCGCCTAGGGTGACGACCGTGCCGGCACCTCCGTGCAGGCGCAGCAACCGGGTGATCTCGGCCTCGAACACTAGCCAGTTACGCAGCGGCGTAAGCAATCGGTCAGCTCGGATTGACTCCCGGTCTTGCAGTTCCAGCACGCTTTGGTCCGCGTTGGCGCTGTAACGCAGCGGCGAGACCACCTTGCTGGCGAGTAGGAACCGGAGTACCGAACTGTGTTTGTTGACATAGTCATTGAGGGCCGGCCAAGCGCGGTCGGCCAGGTACTCGTCGGTCAGCACTGAGGAGAACAGGCCCACAGTGACCTTCGCATCATCGCCGGAGGCAAAGGTCACCCAGCTCCTTATCCAGGACTCGAGATCGCCGCACAGATGACGCTCACGATCCTCCAGATCGATATCGTCGAGGAGCAGGTGCACCGGCATGCCGGCGCGGGTGGCAGCGGCCGCCGCGAGCGCATAAATGCCATGAACGAGATGTGCTTCCCGGACCTTGTGTGGCCAGAACACCTGGGCGGGCGGCCGGGCAGTGGCCTGCGACCGGGGGACGGAGAACCCGGCGAAGCGGAGCAGTTCGGCTAGCTGCTCGTAGCTGATGTCCTGCTCTCTCGGCCAGCCCCACACGTCGAAAGCCTCGCCGTCGGCATACTGGCCGGGCAGTAGCCGCCGCAGTACCCGGTTCAATTCGTCAGCCTGAGCGCGGGTTGGGCCTGAGTGTTGATCTTTGCCGTTCTCCCAATCCCGGTAGGTGGCGGAGCTGACGTGGATCTCGGCCGCTATCGCCGCCTGGCTGAGGCCGGTCTGTTGACGCCACAGTCTGGTGCGATCTTGGGCTTGCAGGCGCTGCTCCGGCGAGAGATGGGCTGGCCGTTCCACTGGGCGCCCGCCACGTGCCATGACGCTACGGTATACGAGCAGCTACTTCCAGGTAAATTGCGTGGTTTTCTAGCGCATTTTCATTGCGCCTGCGCTGCTATCCGATGGTGGTATGAGCGTCTCTGGAAAAGGCCCGGAGCGCAGCGGCTATTGGATGCTGGCGGCGACCCCGCTCCGTGTCATAGCCGACCGCTTGTTCCGGAAAGATGATGCGCGCGCCTGCCGGCGTGGCTGGCAGGTCACCGCCCTGCACGGGGGACTGGGCAGGGCTTACCGGGATCCCCGGTTCGATCTCCTCCAGGCCTGCTCCGCCTGCCTTGGCATAGGGGCTGGCGAGCAAGGCCAAGGCTGTGGCTCTTGCTCCGGGACCGGAAGGGTCACGCTGGCCGGGCAGCCGGTCCCGCGGACCGAGCGGGGGCGATAATGCCGTTTCCGCGGTCCCCCAGCGTACGCCAGGCACGGGCGGGCCTGGAGTTCGCGCTGGGCACGGTGGACCGGGCCAACCCGGCTGTCGCCGCTTGGCGATGGCGCTACGAGTTGCTTGTCGGAGCGGGGCTGGCAGCCATCTGGATAGTGCTGGGAGTAGCCGCCGGGGCCGCCGTCACCGGCTGCTTGGCCGCCGTGCTCGCCGCGACGGCCTCGCTACCAGCGGGACGGAGGTTCCTGACGGCCCGCGCATGGTGCATCGTGACACCGCACCGAACCCGGGTGGGGTGCGCGCAGGGCTGGATTCACTCACGCGGCGGCAAGATCCCCGCTGTCCTGCTCACCCGGAGCCAGTCGTTCGGGGAACGCGTCTACCTGTGGTGCCGCGCGGGCACCAGCGCCGAGGACCTTTCCTCGGCGCGCGGGCTGCTGGCCGCCGCGTGCTGGGCGGACGACGTCCGCGTCACCCGTCACCTGCGTTACGCCCACCTCGTCACCGTCGATGTGGTCCGCCGGAACTCACCTGCGGGGCCCGCCGCCGGTGAGAGCGGGATGGCCGGGATAGCCACATTCGCGGACGTCGTGGCCGGGAAGGCCCCCTATTACGTGCCCGGATCGATCAGTGCTCAGACGACCCTGCCGCTGGACCAGTCCGGCGGGCTGGACCAGTCCGGCGGGCAGGGGCCTACGGGATAAAGCGCCCTGAGGCAGAACCAGGATCGGTACCCCCTAGCCGGTGAACGGTTCGAGGATGTGGCTGAAGTCCCAGGTGTTCTGGGTGATGCCGGAGCAGGTGTTGCTGTCGACGGTGCCGGGGCAGCCGCCGTTGTCGCGCTGGATCGCCCAGATCGACAGGAAGTTCATGTTGTTGGCCTGGGCGAAGTTGAGCATGGTCGTGGCGTCGGCTTCGTAGGTGACCTCGGTCTTCTTCCGCAGGTCGTCGATGCCGGGCAGCAGCGTCATGCCCTCCATGTGCCAGAGCTGGGCCGCGGTCATGCCCAGGTAGATGGATTGCAGCTGGGTGTGGGTGTTCGTGGCCGCGTTTTCCGCCGCGGTGCCCATCTCCACGACGCCCTCTTTGGCGATGTAGTAGTCGAAGACCATGATGTTGACCGAGGTCACGGTGGCGCCGTTGGCCACGGCGTTCTGCAGTACGGCCTCGCCGTTCGGGTCGAGTCCGTACTGCTCGACCGGGATCGTGTACTGGATCTGCAGCGGGATGCCGTTGGCCGCGGCCCACTGCTCGGTCAGGGCGATGGCCTGGTTGCGGCGGGTGATCCCGGCGGTGTTGTTCAGCGAACTGGACTCCACGTCCATGTCGAGCCTGGTGACCCCGAGCGTGGTGATCACCTGCTCGTAGTCGGCGGCGATCGACTGCACGTTCGTGCACGAGTCGGCGATCTCGGTGCCGCCGTGGTCGGCGCTGTAGCCGCCGAACGACGGGATCACGTCGCCGCCCGCGGCGCGCAGCGCCGCGATGTCCGAGGCGTAGTAGTTCAGCGGCTGGGACGAGTTGCCGTTCCAGTCCAGGCTAGCACGAGTTCTTGCCGGTGGACTGGAGGAAGGCGAGCGTGAAGTACTTGGCGCCGGATTGCTGTTCGGTTGTCGTAAGGCTCGCGGTGTTGGGGGCGAGGTAGGTCTCGTAGTACGGCGCGTACACATGGGCGGGCAGCGCAGTGTAGGCGGCGGCCGGGGTGATCGTTCCAGCCGCGGGCCAAAGCACGGCGGCGGCGACGGTCAAGCCGATAACGGTGCGGTGGCGGAGTCTCATCAGGTCTCCCATCGGCTGTTCTTGGGATTAGGGGCATGGCGGCCCGCCTGGGCTGGCAGGCGGGCCTGGGCCGTCGTTAGGCCAAAATGTCGATCTTGGCTACATTCCAGCCGGACACGCTGACAACAGCAGTGGCGCCCTGCAGGTCGGTGGAGTTCCAGGTGACGGTGAGCGTCTGCGACTCGCCGGGGAACAGCGTGATGTCGTTGTTCTGCCAGAGCGAGGACTGCAGTTCGTTGTTGCCGGACAGTTCCTGGCCGCCGGCGGTGCCGCGGCGGACGTCGGCGCGCAGCAGGAACGCGGCCGTCGAGCTTGAGGTGTTGGTGATCGTCACCGTGGTGGCGCGGTCCGCGCCGTCGGGCCCGGCCTGGTTGACCGTGCTGGATGTGGCCGTGATGGACGAGGCCGGCAGCGTCTGCAGGCCGGTGAGGTTCGCGTACGTGGTCACGGTGCCCTGCGGCTGGCCGAGCGTTTTGTTCCAGTTCACCACGTCCGGCTGAGTGGACAGCCAGTAGACGTTGCGGTCGAGCAGGGTGCCGTTCTGCCTGAGCTGGAGCTCGACGAAGTAGGTCTGGGCCGGGCTGGTGGGGACCTTGGGGGTCAGCACGCCGGTCAGCACCTGCTGGCTGGTCAGGCTGAGGTTGCTGGCGGTCTGGTCGTCGAGCACGGTCCCGGCCAGGCTGTACACCTTCGACTCGACCGACAGGCCGGTCTGCGTGGTGTTGCCGAGGTTGTCCAGGGTGACCTTGCCGGTGTCGAGGGCGTAGATGGCGTGCAGGCCGCGGTTCGCCTCCTGGGCGCCGAAGTAGCTTCCTGCCTGGTCGCCGTCGTTGTTGTACAGGGTCCACAGCAGGCTCGGCCAGCCCTTGTTCATCTGCCAGTAGATGGTCCCCGTCGAGGGGAGCGGTGTGTTGCTGGCGTGGTCGATGAACGACTCGAACTGGGCCCTGGTGTCCTCGTAGTCCTGGGCCTGTGCCTCCTCCACGTACTGGGCCAGGCTCGACCACTGGCCGTACCTGCTGGACAGGGCGGTGTCGAAGTGGCACAGCGTGCCGAAGGAGTAGCCGGCCTTGCACCGGGGCTCGTAGTTGGCGTGGTACTGGTTCGCCTTCGTGTTCTGCCAGAGGTTGGACAGGTCGCCGGCGGACATGAACCGGTTCAGCGAGTCCATCGTCGGGATGGTGTCGCCCGCGCTCTCCTCGCTGTCGTAGCCCCAGGCGGCACCGGCGTTGGTGACGGTCGAGTCGCTGCCGAGATGTGTCGTGTCGTACCAGTAGTCCGGCGGAACCCAGTCGTAGGGGCCCTCCTTCTCGCCCGAGGGGCCGAGCGTGGTCGTGGACTTGTACTCGGCGGAGGCGATTAGCGGGGTCTGCGGGTAGAAGTCCGCGTTGGTGAACCCGGTGATCGAGACCGATTCCTGCTGGCTGCTTGGCTGGTTGTCGGACCACTGGAAGCTGAACACGCTCGGGTGGTTGCGCAGGTTCGTGCCGATGGTCTGCGCCGAATTCTGCAGGACGCTCTGCTGCGCCGTGGTCAGGGTGCCGCCGACCTCCCATGCGTCGCAGCACTGGAAGCCGCCGTTGACCAGGATGCCGGCCTGGTCCATCTGCTGGAACCAGTCGCTGGGCATGATGTGGCCCTCGAGGCGGATCGCGTTCAGGCCCATGTTCTTCATCAGGGCGACCTGGCTCGCCGTGTCGGCGGCGGAGTAGTGCAGGAACAGGTTCGGGTCGTAGCCGCCGCCCCTGATGACGATCGGCACGCCGTTGATCTTGAAGGCCCTGGCGCCGCTCGGCTCGATAGCGTTGGAGCCGGTCAGGTAGGACGTGACGGTCCTGATGCCGAAGGTCTCGGTGGTCGTGTTGTACTGGGTGCTGCCCTGGGCGACGCTCGCGGTGAGCGTGTAGAGGGGCTGCGCGCCGAGCTGGTACGGCCACCAGACCTGGGGGCTGGTGATGCTCAGTGCCGGGAAGCTGCTCGGCGTGAACTGGACGGTCTGGGTGGTGCTGGCCGGGACCGTGACATTCTGCGTGACCGTGATCGGGGTGCCGGTGCCCGGCGGGGTGATGGTCGCGGTGACCGTCGCTGCCTGGGCGGCGGCCGTGTAGTTGGTGACGTCGGTCTTGACGGTCAGGGCTGCGCTGGAGAGGTCGGCGGCGTCGGTCTGGTTCACGTGCGAGTTGCCGACCGCGAGCGCGCCGTCGACCTGGAGCTGGACCGGGAACTGGATACCGGTGTTGTTGTCCGGCGGGATCTGGGTCCAGTCGACGTTGTCGAGGGTGAACATGCTGGTCGGGTCGTTCGGGTTGACCTCGATCGCCAGTGAGTTCGTGCCGGAGCGGACCAGGCTGGTCAGGTTGAAGGTGAACCTGGTGTAAGCGCCGGTGACCGTGGCCGAGGTGGCTACCTCGGTGCCGTTCACCCAGACGTTGGCCGACCCGACGACGCCGTTGACGATCAGGGTGGCGGTCTGGCCCGCCGCCAGGCTGGGCGTGAAGTCGGTGCGCCACCACCAGGGGACGTCGAACGCGGCGACCGAGTCCGGGCCGATCTTGGTCATGTTGCCGTAGCAGAGCTGCATGTTGTTCGAGAAGAAGACGCTGTTCGGGCTGCTGGTGTTCTGGTTGACCGGTTGCAGGGCGGTGTCGCCGGGGCACTGGCCGTTCTGCGCCAGGGCCTCGATCTCGGTGCCCGGCGCGCCGGCGTCATCGTTGGGGACGGGGAGCCAGGTGGAGGTGTTGAAGCCGGGGGTGGAGATCTGCGCGCCGGTCTGGGTAGCCTTGGCGCTGCTCTGCACCGTCCAGCCGCCCGTGCCGAGGTTGGAGATGTCACTGGCCCCGGTGGCGGACGGCGCGTTCAGGCTGGTGGCGGCGTGCTGAGCCGGGGCGGCCGCGCGGCCGGGGGAGGGAGCTGCTGGCCGGGGCGGCGCCGCCGCAGCCGCGCTTGGCACCAGCCAGGCGAGTGTCGTGGCCGCTATCGCAGCAGCGGCCCAGGGGACTGAACGAGCACGAAGAATCCGACGCATACCTGGCCACTCCTGTCGTGCAGCAGTTACCACGAACGGCGGCCGGCCCGGCTTGAACAATCAATTAGTTAGTTCGTAACCTTTCCAAACAAACCTGTCAAGAGGTCTGCCTCCGCGCGCTCGCCAGGGCGCTGATCCGGTGATCACCGGGTCAGCGTGCTCGCAGGTAGGCGGAGAAGTCCGGGGACCACACCTCGCCGTTCTCGTCGATCAGGCCATAGCGCCGCACGAGCGCTCCCTGCTCGACGTCCACTTCGATGCCCCGGCCGGAAGCCAGCTTCAGCAGCGGCTCCCAAAGCTCCTCTTTCCGCATGAAGTCTTCGAGCTTCCTGTAGTAGGACGACAGGTCGGGCTGAATGATTCGCCCGATGTCGGTCATCCCGTGCTCCATCATGCGGCAGAACACCACTTCCGAAAGGAAGGGATGCCCCGCCGCGTACTTCCACGCCACGTCGGGTGCGTCGTCCGAAAGTCCCGCGGAGCGGTCGGCCATCACCCTGACCTGTTCGTAATCCATCGGGCGCAGGTATATCGAATCGCAGACCCCGGCGAAGCTGGACACGTCCGCAGCGTCGACCTCGATGCGATCGATCGGGCGGCGCGCCACCGCCAGGACTGCCATCGGGATCCGGTCAGGGTAGTAGACCAGCTCCCGCAGCAGGTTGAGGAAGTCGCGGGCGTCGGGGAAGAGCTTTATCGAATCGAACTCGTCGAGGACTACTACCAGATGGCCGCCCGACCTGCCCAGCCGCAGCAGTGCTTCACGGATCATGCGGTACAGGTCGTGAATCGGAATCTCGTAGGTGTCGCGCGCGTCGCCCCCGGCCGATGCGCTGCCCGCGGTCGTGAACGTCGCATGGAGGGCTACCTCAGAGGGGCACAGTGCCAGGATGTCCCTGAGCACCTCGGCGCCGGAGCGGACGGTGGCGATGTTGACCCAGCCGGTCAAGGTCCCCTCATCAGGGGCTTCCCTGAGGATCTGGTTGGCCAGCGAGGACTTTCCCATGCGGGTCAGGCCGATCAGTGCGGCGCTGCTGCGGGCCTCGTACAGGCGCCTGCGGAGTGCCCCGCGCTCCAGGTCGCGGCCAACGAATCGGTCGTCGGACGCTATGGTCCCGTACCCGACAAATGGGTTAGCAGTCGTCATTCCGCATTCCCGACACTGTTGGCTCGCAGCCACTCGGCGAACAGCCCCACGCGAATACGCAGGCGCCCGCTGGCATCTCGTTCGAGGACTTCGCGGGCGAAGAGGTCTCGCACCAGCGACGCGTCCTGCGCCCCCACATCCTGCGAAGTGATCGACGGATTCAGCGCGACCCGGGTCAGCAGCGCGAGGTACTGCTCCTTCGGTGCCAGCGCGACCGACTCCCCGGCGGCGGTGATGAGCGGGTCGAATTTATCCATGGGCAGCGCCGCGGGCCCCATCGTCAGCTGTCCCAGAACGTCGCCGACCACGGATTCGGTGATGAAGGCGAGCCGGTTCCGGTTGAGGTGCTGGACCAGGCGGTCGCAGAAAATCTGAAGGTAAAAGGCGCTTCCCGCGGTCAGGCCGGTCAGCCGATCCAGGGACGCGCCCTTATAGCGTGACTCGCTGCCCATCATGATGGGGTCCTCGGCGAGTGCGCGTGCCTCCTCCTGGCTGAGGTAGCTGATCCTCTCGTCGTGGGTGACGCCGAACTCGTTCGGGTACGCCTCCTTGAAACGGGGCATGGTGTCCTGGCCGACCAGCACGGCATCGAACGTCCGGCTTTCGAGAAGTGACTTCCACTGCCGCATGAAGGCAGGCGTGAGCAGTCCCTCACGTATGTATTCGTACACGTAGGTGAATTCGTCGATGAGGAAAATGGGCCGGACATCGCGCCAGCCCTTGCGGGTCTCCAGCATGCGCGTAGAGGCACGCACGCTGCGCCGGAAGCTCTCAATGGGCGAGGATTCAACCTGAAATTCCCGCGGCCAGTGCTGTTCCATGATATCGGTCATATCAAAGTCATGCACGAGCCGCTCGTATAGCGAGTCGATACAAGCCTGTACAAAGCTGCGCTCCGCCTTGGCCGTGTCAATAGTGCCCAGGCTGAGGTAGATGGCCAGGTTCGGCGGGCGGAGCCGTTTAGCCAGTTGCCGAAGCACCGAAGACTTACCAGATCGTTTTTGCCCGTAGAGCACGAAGCACTGGCCGAGCGGCCCGTTGGTGACCTCGCTGTAGATACGCTCGAGGAGTTCTTGCCGCCCGAAGAACATCTTCTGCTCCTCGACCGGGGTACCGCCCGAATACCGGCTGTAAGGGTTGGCGACGCTCACGAACCTGCGGGCGGGCTCGAGCGTGGCCACCACGGTCCGGGCAGGACTCTCTGCGAACTGGCCGGAGGCGCGCCGGAAGCTGAGGCTCAGGGACATCGTGACCTCGCCCACGCCAAGCGCCAGGTCAGAGACCTTGAGCCGCTGGACAAGCTCTCGCGTCTCGCCCGGCCGCAACGTCTGCAGGAATCCGGTCTGCCCGTACGCGCGAAGGTCGGGGTTGTGCTGAAGCACGAGCTGAACGCTCTCCACGGGGGCGTCCCCGGCCGGAAGGCCGACCGACAAGGTCAGCAGGAAGGTCTGGTCTTCCCCCACATAGAAGCGCTCCCTGGAGGCGAGGCTGACAAAGTCAGGAGACGACACCGTGCTGCGGATATGCCGCGAGTGCTCGGTGTCCACCACGTAAGTCAGCTGCCGCAGGAGAATGCGAAAGTACGCTGGTGGTTTCTGCCCCGCGGTGTTCGCGGAATCCAGCGTTTCGGTCGCCGCGGCGATACTCTGGCTGGCCTGCTCCCAGGCGGACACGCGGCGTTCGTATTCGTTTTCCAGCAACTGCCTGGCCACGGCGTCGAGAGCGTCTGCTATCGAGCCCATGAGCTGAGTGGATGTCCGGCCGGCGCTGGGCTCTTTGAGGAGTCTCGTACGGAGATCGAGCAGCCATCCGGCAGAAACGTCGCTGCCTTTTTCATTAATATAGGTAAAATAGAATGTCTCGGCGCTTACAGGGGGACTTGCTGTGGGCGTGCCTGCCTGGGTATTCGTCCGCGCCGCTGCCTGATTCTTGCCCGGGGGAGACTGGCCCAGGGGGCGGGCCGAGACGACAGCCGTTCGCGGGACGGTCAACCGCTGGCCGTCATCGAGCTGGAGGATCACCACATCCTGCAGCACCGAAAGGACTCGCGCTGCCCGCACCCAGCGCTGGGAGCCGAGCAGGGTGATTTCATACCTCGCGCCAGTCCTTAGGTTAAGACTCGTGGCCACGACCCCTCCGGCCGTACGTGGCACACCGCAACCCCCAGCCCAGGATTGGTCGGTCATTGTGCGTGCGCAGATTTGACATTACCCCGCGAGTTACTGGGGTGCCATGCCTGACCTGGCTGGCGGATCCTGGGAGGCGGGACTGCCCAGTGCGTAGGCTTTGACGATGATCGCGCAGCCGGGCGAGGGGATGCGGTGGGCGTGCCTGGCGGGAGATGCCTTGCATGCGGCTCGTCATGCTTCCGGAGGCTCACCTCAGGTGTGGACCGTCGCGGCAGTGGTCGTGGCCATCATCGGTTCGGCCATCGTGGCGTGGCAGGCATTGGAAACCCACCGCACGACCACCCTGAGCCAGCGGACCCTCGAGGTTTCCAACGCGCTCGCCATCGACGCCGCCCGCAGCCGCCTGGACCAGGACGCGCCACGGATCGACGTGTACGTGGAGCAGGTGTCGTTCCTCCCCGCGGACTCCGGGGACATGCCTGGCGCGCGATGGAGCCTGCCCGGGGATGCGGCCCGGCTGCTGCGTGTGCAGGCCCAGGTCAGGGTCGTCAACCTGATGAATGACAGAACCATTCACCTCAAGGTCAAGGGGCTGCAGGACGCGCACATGCGCCCCGACGTGGAGGTGCTGCTCGTTCCCGCCGCGAAGCTGTCCTACTATCTGACGGCGACTTTCACCTTGAGCCAATGGGCCGAGAACTGGGAGTCACATCAAGCCGGAACCTCCCTGCCCCACGTTGTGGAGGGCGCCGTGAAAGCGGGGGACGACAGGGATGAAGGAGTCGTCGACACCTGGCCCTTGCACCTTGCCGCCTGGCCCATTCAGCCGGCCGAAGGCTCGGATGGCTCTTGGCAGCAGGCCGCGGGGATGACGGGCGATGACTGGTTCCAGATCGCGATCCGCCCGCTCCGCGAGCGCAGCTACTGGATCTCCCAGCGGAGAAACATCCCGATGCCGGAGCCCTCGCATTACCAGCCCCGCTAGCCCTTGCTCAGTGACAGGGGGCGTCGTTCAGCGTGAACGCGGTGGGTGAGGTGTCGTTGCTGGTGAACGTCCCGGTGAAGCCGACCGTGACGGTGTGCCCGGGCGCGATGCCGGTTGGTGCGGCCGGTCGGCCCGCCCCGGCGCTCACGTTCTTGCTTGTTTCCGCTGTGCGGTGCGGTAGAGGTCAACCAGTTCGATGGTCGTCGTAGCGTCTTCGGCAGATTTATCGTCGCGCCATCGGCCGGTGAACCGGGGGAAGCGCATCGCAAGCCCGGCGTCCTCCTTGATCTGCCCCCACGCGGCGGTGTAGGTGGGGGACAAGGTCAGCTCGGCGCTGAGGATCTCCAGCACGAGCCCCGGCTCGAACCACACGTCGGGCTGCTGGCGTGCGTCGACCCGGGCGGGCCGCTCCGGGTGGGCCAGCGGCGCAAGCCGGGCGGGCAGCTCGGCCAGTTCGGCGTCGGAGAATCCTGTCCCGCACTTGGTCACCGTGCGGAAGACATCGGCGTCGGCGTCGTAGGCGGCCAGCAGCAGCGCCCCGTAGACGCCGGCGCTGGCCGCGCCCGGCGAACGCGCCGACGACGACCAGGTCGACCGTGTCGGCCAGTTCGGTGCGGTAGTCCCGCTTGAGCTTGATCCACAGCCAGCCGCGGGCGCCGGCCTGGTAGATCGCATCCGGGCTGACCGACTTGCACATCAGTCCCTCGCAGCCGTCGGTGACCGCCCGCTCGAACGCCGCGTCCAGGGCGGCCGGGTCGGCGACCTCGATGGCGGTGGTGAGCCGTAGCTGGGAGGAGACGGTGATCGCCTCGGCCAGCTGTGCCCGCCGCTCGGGGTAGGGCACGCGGGTGAGGTCCTGGCCGTCGGCGAACAGCAGCTCGAAGCAGAACAGGCCCACCGGAACGTCGTGAACGGCCTCGGCGATGCCGTGCTTGCGCCGCCGGGTCATGACCTCGCCGAACGGGCGCAGTTCCCCGGCGGCCGCGTCGAACGCGACGACCTCTCCCTCGATGATCGCCTCGGCCGGGCCCAGGCCCGTTGCGAGAAGCTCGACCACGTCGGGGAACTGGGTGCTGATCCGCTCCAGGCGCCGGGTGAACAGCTCGATCTCCCCGTCGGCGGTCCGGTGTGCCTGAATCCGTACCCCGTCGTACTTGTATTCGGCCGCGCACTCTCCGCCCAGCTTGGCGAGGATCTCCGTGGCGTCGGACAGCCGCTGGGCGAGCATGGCCCGTACCGGGTTCCCCGGCTGGACCCGGATCTGCTCCACCGCCGCCACTCCGCCGCTGGCCAGTGCGGCGGCGACCTTGCCCAGGTCGCAGCAGATGTTGTAGGCGCGTTCCAAGACCGGCCGGGCCGACCGGTTCCCGACGTACACCTGCGCGAGCGCGTCAAGGATGGTGGGCGTGCCGATTCCCAGCCGCAGGTTGCCGGTGACCAGCCGCAGCAGGTAGCGGGCTTCCAGCGGGGTCGCCTGGGCGAGCAGGCCCGCCAGCAGGTCCAGCTTGCGGCCCTGCGACCCTTGACCCTCCTCCGCCGCGATCTGGTGCAGGGTATCCACAACCGTTGTGACCACCAGGCTGGGAACCCGGTCCGCGGCGGTGGCGGTCAGAAGCTGCTCGCCGGCTAGGCCCAGGTCGCCTGCCGTGCGAACGGCGGCGACCGCCTGCTGGGGGTCGGTGCCGGTCGCGGTGGCGACCGCGCGGATGGCCAGCTTCTCGGCAAGGCCGAGGTCCACCCCGGCGAATTCCGGCGCGATCAGGCCCTCGCAGAGGTAACAGACCGTGGGCAGCAAGTCTGCCGGGGTCGCTGTGACGAGCGCGGCAAGACGGTCGATCAGCGCGAGCCGGCCGCTGGTTTGCTCCAGGTCGTGGTAGGCCTCGGCGATAACCTCATACTTCACAATGCTCCCTCCGCGTTACTCCGATCATGACATGCCCGTATCGGGCTCCCCGGCCACCGCTGTGGACGATCGGGCCGTCAGGCGGCAGCCTTGCCGTGGTCGGCGGGGTGTGAGGCGACGAGAAACGCGAATACGACGGTGGAGCTTAGGTACTGGTTGGTCGCGAAATCGAAGTTGCCGCCGCACGTGATCAGGCGCAGGGCCGCGAACCGGGTCGCGTCGCGGTACACGGTTTCCGCCGGGAACTTGGATTTGAGGTACTGGCGTACGCCGGTGACACGGAACACCGCGGTGATCCCGTTGGCGAGCCGCACGTTGACGAGGTCCCCGGGGCGCAGTGCCCCCAGGCGGAAGAAGACGCCAGGCCCCTGTTTGGTGTCGACGTGACCTTCAATGACCGACGTCCCGATCTGGCCGGGGGTCACCGAGTACCTGTACCAGGCCGCCACGGTGGCTCTTTGCAGCGGCGGTACCTGCATGGTGCCGTCGGGCTTGGCGCCAAGGTGCAGGAGCACCGAGTGCACGCCTATCGCCGGGATCTCGATGGAGACCGGCAAAGAGTGCCGCAGCGACAGCCACCATGCCCCGCCCGCGGCCGGCCCGGTGGCGCCGGTCGCCGTCAGCGAGGGCTGCGGCGCATGCTGCTGGCCAGCGACCGCGACGCCGACGGCGGCGGCTCCGCCCATGATGAGAAGCGCACCGGCCACCCCGGCAACGCGGGCACGCAGGCCTCCGGGCCCTGAGGGCTTGGTGGGTGCGGGAGCGAACTCGCCCTCCGGCCAGGACATGACCACGCGGAACCCGGCTATGCGCCGTCGCGCCGCGTGCCCCAATGCCGTCTCCTTGCCTTCCCCAGGGTGTTCTACCCGCGTAGCCTGAAATCACAGTGATGAATAAGCCATTACGAGTCTCTAGTGCCCGCTGGTCCTGCCTTCATGGCTGGCGGCGCGTTCTTGGGACCGTGCTCGGCTTTGCCGCCTTGGCCATACTCACGACCGCGTCGGTATCGGCCTGCTCGACGAGCTCGCCGCCGACGACACCGCCTTCGTTCTCACCGGGCGGTAGCAGCCCGGCAACGCCGACTGGCTCTGCCAGTGGCGCGCCCAGCGCCGCCAGTTCTAGCAGCGAGCATGCTGCTCCGCCGAGCCCTCCGCCCTCGAGTGCCCCGCCGTCCAGCGCACCTCCCTCCAGTGCCCCGCCGTCCAGCGCCCCTCCCTCGAGCGCACCTCCGCCAAGTTCTAGTCCGCCGTCGCCGGCTGAACTCGTTCCCCGCGGAGGCGCCGGGTACCGGTGGCGGTGGAACGGCTGGGTTCCAGCACGTCCTGCTGTTCAGCCTCGGCGTACTCGCGATCTTGGCTGGTGCCGGGGGGATCGCCTACCGGAGGAAGGCCATGCGCGACCGCTGACACCATGGCCACGGCCGGCGTAGAGCATGCTTTACGCTCGTCCAGTCGGCCGTGCGCCCGCTCGGCAGCGTAGATCCATCACGCACGCGCCCTAACGAGCGGGCGGGGTGAAGACGCTGCCCGCCTGCTCCACCAGCATCGTCATCTCGTACGCGACCGTGTCGAGGTCGGCGTCGGCGGTGGTGAGTACGGCGAGGCTTGATCCTTGATCGATCGCAATGATCACGAGTGTGCTGCGTGCCATGGTGACCAGGGCCTGGGTGACGGCGCCGCCGTCGAATATCCGGGCCGCCGCACCGGCCAGGCTGATCAGGCCGGCGGTTATCGCGGGGAGTTGCTCGAGCTGCTCGGGTTGTGCCCGGTCGGACACCGCGATCAGGACACCATCCGCGGCCACGACGGCGGCTCGCAGAACGCCGGGAACACGCTCGGCGAAATCTGTAAGGACCCTGTCGGGGTCCTGCGGATCCAGGGCCGCATCGCCTGCTTCCCCGTCAGCCATCCTGTCCCGGCTGCGCGCCGCGGTTCATCTGGGCCGTCGCCCGCGCCCGGCGGGAGCCGCGCTGGAAGCTTGCCAGCTTGCTCCGCGTGCTCTCCGCCGATTCGGTCACCGAGGCGTGCTGGGTCTCCTGGTCAACCTGAGTCTGCTGATCAACCGCTGCGCCGTGGACCTGGCCGGGCTCAGGAACGCGCTGCGGCAGCCCGGAGGCGGCCGGAGGACCTGCTGCCGGGGCCCCGGCATGACCGTTGCCGTCGCCCCAGGATTCCGGTGGCCTGGCAGGCTGTTCCGCCGGCGGTTGGCCGGCTTGTTCCTCGTCAGCCGGCAGTTGGCCGGCTTGCTGCTCGTCCGCCGGCGGTTGGCCGGCTTGTTGCTCGCTGGACGGGGGCAGGTCACGGCCGAAGGCGTGCAGGTAGCCGGATCGGACGGACTCGAAGATAGGTAGCCCCTCGCCCGGCTCCGACTCCACCAGCTCTGGTGCGGTCACATCGGTCGCGGCTGCCGGGGCCGGTGCCGGCACCGGCGCGCCCAGCATTGCCAGGGCGGCCTCGGGCTCGTCGCTCTCCGGATCGACAGAGGGCTCTGGCCCGGAGGCAAACCGGAGAGGCGAGAAAGACTGGTCCGAAACCACGCCGCTGGTTTCCTCGCCGACCTGGGTCAGGGAGGCTTCGTCAGCCCGTCCCCGCCAGCCGCCGGGCGCGGCGCCCAGCGAGATCAGCGCGGCGGGAAGGTACACCTCGGCGGTGGTACCGCCGTCCAGTGGCTTGCTCAGCGTCACCGTGATGCCGTGCCGTGCCGCCAGGAGCGCGACGGCGAACAGGCCCATGCGCCGGGCGACCGCCGTGTCCGCGGGGGCGGGGTTGTCCAACTGCCAGTTGAACAGCGCCAGTTCCTCCTCGGTCATGCCTGTTCCGCTGTCGGTAATGGTGACGAGCGAGCCGCCACCCACCACCGCATGCCCGGATACGGCGACCTGAGTAATTTCAGGGGAGAACGTGGTGGCGTTCTCCAGCAGTTCGGCGAGCAGGTGCACGGTGTCGGTCGCAGCGCCCTCGCTGACATAGACACCTTGCTGGACGTCCAGGCTGACCCTGCTGTACTCCTCTATCTCGGACACTGCGGCCCGGAGCACGTCCACCAGGGCGAGGGGCCCGGCCGGGCGCGGGGTCTCATGTCCGGCCAGGACGAGCGCGCTGTCTGAGTTGCGCCAGATCCGGGTGGCCAAATGGTCCATCTCGAACAGCTTGGCCAGGCGTTCCGGGTCGTCCTCGTTGAGTTCCGCGCTGTCGATCAGCCCGATCAGCCGTTCCAGCAGCGAATGGTTGCGCCACGAAACGCCGGCCGATACGGCGGTGGTGCTGATGGCCAGGCGTGGTTCGGCGCTTTCCAGGGCGAGTGTGTCAAGCCGTCTCCACCTCCGAACCCAAGACCTGGCGGCCAATATGGTGCCCAGCAAGATGAGCGCCAGGATGGCAAGTGCTGCGCCGCCGGTGATTATCGCGGACCGCGTCGCGCTGCGCTGCTGGGACTGGGCGTCGGCCGTGATCCACTCCGCCAGTTGCTGCTGGGCATGACCCATCCAGCCGACCGTGTAGGCCGTCCCGGCCGACCACTGCTTGCTGGCCCCGGGGCCGAGAGCCAGCGCGCCATTGCCGGCCGCGATGGCCCGCGCCTCCACTGCCTGCGCCCGCCGGGCCTGCGGGCTAGCCAACGTCGCGGCCAGCGCCCGGCTCTCCTCCGGGGTCGCCGAGCTGCCGAACAAGGCGATGTCACTGGCTTCCTGGGCTCGCGCGGTGGTCAGCGCGGTGAGCGCCCCCGGCCCGAAGCGGCCCTCGGCAAGCGCCGCGGCGAGGATGGCTTGCTGCCGCGAGGCATAGTCGATCATCCTGGACAGCGAACCGAGCGCCCGGACGCTGGTGATAAGCGTGGGGTTGCTGCTCAGATCGGCGATGCCGTCGTTGATGGGGAGCAGGCCGGAAATCGCCGTGGAGTAGCCGGTGATCGCGGCCAGTGCGGAAGCCTGGTTCTGCACCGTCTGCCTGCGCAAACTTGGCAGCTTGGCGATGCTGGCCAGTGCCTGGGCCGCGTCGGCTCGCGTCTGGGCCGGGTACCCGTGGCCAAGCTGGGAAACCAGCCGGCGAACCCTGACCGCCTGGCCATCGGTGATCGCATACTGCTGGTGCAGGGCCGCCAGGCGTGCGACCGGTCGCCCGCCGGCGATGAACTCGGCCGTGCCGGAGCGCTCGTCAGCCATTGCCCGCGACAAGCTGGTGACCTGCTGGCCCAGCGCGGCGAGCCGCCCGACCTGGCCGTAGGCTCCGGCGCTGCGCGTCGCGTTGGTGACCCATAGCCCGGTGAGGGCCAGGGCCAGCACTACGGGAATGGCGACCAGGATGATCAGCAGGCGCGCGACCCGCCGGTTCCGCAGTTCTGGGTCGGCGGTGTGCCGAGTGGCTATGGCCCCGGGAGGGACGACATCAGCAGAAGGGGACTGGGTCACTGCGTCTCCGCGTTGATTTCCGGCAGGTACTTCGAGGCAACAGGCGAATCTCCAGGCCGCCTTCGACAAGTGGCGCGAGTGATCACTTTCCCCGGTTCCTCTCCAGACAATACCTCCGTGCCCGTCTGCGACGATACGGTCTCGCTGGGTCGTCTGTTCCTGGTCAGGATGGTAAGAGTCCTGTTGTGGCACGTCCGATTGCCGCCCGCCGCGGGCGATCGGGCCCGGATCTGGGAGTTAAGTGGCCCCAGTGGCGCGTGATACGGACAGGCCGAGGTGCAGGACGCTGCTGTGGTTAGTCGGTGAATGTTTGGCAGCCCGGTCGTGAGTCGCCAACCGGTCGTGAGTCGCCAACGAAAGGCTCGGTTACCGGTCCTCCGCCCGCCACGACCAGCAGAACCCGACGACGGTCTTCTCCACGGCCCGCAGGTAGCGGTGTACCTCATGCTGATTGCCCAGCGCCGCGGGTTCACGCTCGATGATGTCTCCGTCCACCCCGTCCCAGACCGCCCACCAGACGCACGCCGGCACCATCTGCGGGTGGAACTCCACGCGCATATCGAAGTTCTCCAGCCGCCGCATGACGGCCCTGCGGGCCTCGCGCTCATGCGGATCGGCCAGGTTCCCCGGATAGCTGTAGGTCGTCACGTACTCAAGGCTCGTGGTCTCGCCAGCGGACAGTTCCCTGGCAAGGGGGATTGTGGCGGCGTACACGTGATCGCTGATCTGGTAAACGTCACCGGAGACATCACCGCAACCCAGCCCGACCTCTAGCGTCAGGGCATTGGTGTCATACAGGTAGGGGATGCGATTGAGGCCGTCGACGACCGCCTCAACGACCTGCAGCGTGCGCGTCCGGGCGATGCGGCCGTCCGATCCGATGTAGACGTGATCGTGCATGGACACGGTCTGGTGGCGGCGTGAGCCGAGAGCCGAGCGCAGCTCTTGCTCGGTTCTGGCCCCCATGGCCCGCGGCCCGGAAAGGACGCTGATCCTGCCCGAGCCCTCCCACAGCCGCCACAGCCGGTCGGCGTGCTCGCCGGAGATCCCGAATGCGTCGATGAACAAGGTCAGCGTCTGTCGGCTCAGCAGCGCACCAGACAGCGCCCGGGCAACCGTGTCCTTCAGTTGGCGCGGTAGTGCATCCGCGTCGCCGGTCGTGCGCGGATGGCTCCATAGATACCGGGCAAGCACCTGCGCAACGGCCAGCTGGTTGATCTCACCGGGCCGGGCGCGCACCACTTCCCGCTCCCAGAGCCGACGGTAGGGGCCTTGCTGAGCCAGTAACTCGTGCAGGAACCTGGCGGCCGCACGACGGCCGGCTGAAGGCCGGGCGTTACTCACCTGTGCTCAATCCTCGTGGTTGTTGCGAACTTACTGCGACATTCACCCGATACCTTACGAAAGCACGACATCGGCTAGGGGGGCGGGGCCCGGCGGCCCGCCGCAACGGCGGCGGGCCGAAGGGCTCCTTTTTTGGCTGGAGACCAGGCCGGAGTCATCGGTGCGCAAGTGTTGCGGCACCATCCACCTCTGACGAGGTCCTTGGCTAACCGTCAGCCTGTCTCATCAGACCGCCAGTGGTGGGGGAGTCATCTGGAACGGCGGTGGCGCGCCAGGCTTGTGGGGTCAGGAGTTCCGCAGCCTGATCAGGTTCATGGCCACGAGGCTGAGCACGGTCTGGTCGTGCTGGTTGAGCAACTCTGCCCGGGTGCGGACCAGGCCCCGGTCTGGCTTGGACCGGGACCGGCGTGCCTCCAGGACCGTGGTCCGCAGCCGCAATGAGTCGCCCGGGCGCACCGGCGTGGGCCACCGCAGCTCGTCCACACCCGGGGAAGCCAGGCTGGCAACCCTGGACACGTAATGGTCAACGACCAGGCGCATGGCCAGGCTGGCCGTGTGCCAGCCGCTGGCGATCAGGCCGCCGAAGGGGCCGCTGGCAGCGAAGTGGGCGTCGACGTGGATCGGCTGAGGGTCGAAGCGCTCGGCAAAGGCGACAATCTCCGCTTCGCTCACGCTCGTATAGCCGTACTCGTACACGGCGCCCGTCGCATAGTCCTCGAAGTAGCGGTCCTCGATGCCAACGGCGAAATCGTCCTCGCTCAGCGTGCGCGTCGCACTGTGTCGCCCGGTGGATTCTGCCATCGCTGTCCCGATCTCTTTGACTCGCCGCCAGCCACTCTGCCAGGCGTCCGGCCCCGCGTCAGGCCATGAGGCGGCGCATTGGCGATCAGGGCCGCTCTCCTCGGCCTGGCCGCCGTGGTGACGGAGCTTCGCCAGCTCAGCTGCACGCTGATCGTTGCCACACCGGGTCTGCGGCAATCTCGCGATCCGCTGTTGGCCGTACCGGTCGTCACCCTTGCCATGGGTGCCTGCCGCCAGGCCAGGCGCGACAGCCCATAGCCACCGACCGCCGTCGGTCGCCGACGCTCCGGTGACCAGCCCGGAGCCGGGCCGCGCAGTCAGCGTCCGTTGTGCGCGGCGCGGTATTGCTCTGCCACGCTGGCCGGGATGCGGCCGCGCTCATTGACCGCGATGCCGCGGTCTTTCGCCCAGGCCCGGATGTCACCGGTGTGCTGTCGGCTGCCCGAGGTAGGCCCCGGCCGGCGCGGCTGCGGCCGCCCCGCCCTGCGGGCATGCTCAATGTAGGGCGCGAGTTCCCGGCGGAACACGTTGGCGTGGCTGGTCCTCAGGTCGATCTCATAGTCGGTGCCGTCGACGGCGAACCGGATGGTCTCATCGGCCGGGCCGCCGTCGAGGTCGTCTTGGAGGTCGATGGTTACTTTCTGGGCCATCCTGGCCTCCCTGTTGTGATTGTGCTTGCACCGTACCCCGGCCAATGTTCGCGACCCAGCCGCAACGCCGCAGATCAGGCATATAACCCTGGAGAAGGCTTTCAGCCGATCTGCTCCACTGCGGTTGTCAAGTCAGCTGGCACGCACAGATCAGTCGGCTCTGGGCAGTCAGCTCTGGGCAGCCGGTTCTCGGCTGACCGGCTCATGGCCTCGCGGGGGCCTGGCACCTTGGGCGTGATCACATGAATTTGGGCGGATTGAGGCGTGGCTGTCGCTCTTTCAGCCGGAGAAGATCCCGTTCCTCACGTGACCGAGCTGGCCAAAGAAGCTTGTCGTGCCGGATGGATGTGATTTGAAGCTGAAGCCTGAGGCGTTGGTCGCCGACCATTTCATAGTGACCGGGCTGGTGAACAGCCGTCCGGTGGAGCCCGGCGGGCTCGTTACCGCCGAAGGACGTGTTGCCGGGCCCATCCAGCGGATGTCGAAGGATACGGTCGCGCCCACCGACACGGGTTTCTGGAAGCGGAACAAGGCGTTGGGGATATTGAAGAAGTCCCTGACTTGGAGGTTCGCCGCCCTCATCCGCGCCTTACCGTCGTCCAGGTCGACCGTCACGTCGCCTTGGCCCTCATCGTGGGACCGGGCCCGGCCCTCACCGTCGTCGCCGGACCGAAGCGGGACCGTCCAGAACAAGCCGCCCGGGTAGGGGTGAATCCCGGGGTCGAAGTCGTGAACCTGGGTGGAGAAGTTTTGGAAGTCGAACCGACCTCGGTAGAGGTCCAGTCAAACGAATCCGAACGTCCCCCGGTGAACGGCGCCATCCTGGCCGACGTAGACACCTTTCATAAACCGCATATCGGTGTCGAAGAGGAGCGTCTCGACGCTGCCGTCGGGATGTCTGGCAGTACCCTTTCCCCGCACGTCCGCGACACCGACAAGGCCTTTGAAATCGGTGATGGACGACGGGTCCATCCCCCGCCCGAAGGAGGTGAAGTGGAACGTGACCCCGTTGATGGTGATTGGGTTGGTCGTCGGCTTGGGCGCGCGGTTGGAATGCTCTGCCGCCGATCCGGCGGCAGGCCAGAGCAGCCCGCTGCCCAGCGAGGCCCCGGTAGCAGCGGCCGCCGCGCCGCCGATAAAGGCACGACGTGAGGGCATGTGCCGAGCGTGGTGTGATGATGACAGTGAGTTGGGCGGAAGCGAGCCGCTGCCCGAGAAGGGAACGTCACGGCAGATAGGCGGCGCCCGGCGTGCCTGCGGTCTCAGCTGACCACGATGACCTTGACGCCGACCGCCTCATAGGTGCCTTGTGCCCGCGCGTCCCTGGTCGCAAGAGGCACCTCATGCTCCTGGGCGGCGAATGCTACAAGTGCGTCATAGACGGCGCCACCTGCAATGCCCAGGCGGCTGAGCGTGTCCGGCAGTTTCCGGGTCCGCGGCCCGCTCAGCAGGAGCGGCGCGGCGAAGCGGGCCTTCAGCAGCCGCGCCGCGTCGGCTGGCGCCAGCCGCGCATCGCCGGGCAGCCTGGTGAGGACGGAATAGGTCTCCGCGAGGGAGTGGCCGGTCAGCGCGACCTCCTGCCCGTTCCACCAGCGCACCACCGCCGCGTGATCATGGTGGGAACGGACCACCAGCGGGATGGCGACGCTGGTGTCGACCGCGATCGTCACTTGCGGACAGCGTCAGTGAGGGCGAAGACGACACCATCATCAACCGGGGTGTCGCCGGCCGAGACAAGCACGCCGTCCTCCTCGACCAGCCGTGCCGTCCGGCCCGCTGGCACCACTTGCGCGCCAGCGCCATACGGTGAGATGTCGACCCTGGTGCCGGGCAGCAAGCCCAGTGCGTCACGAATCGGCTTGGGCAAGACGATCCGGCCCGCCTGGTCGATGACAGCCTCCATGGGAAAACGATACCATCGGATTCCCAATGAGGCTGGCGAGGCTCGAAGCCCGGATGCCCTTTCCGCAGCGGCCGGACCAGACCCCGGTACCGCCAAGTGACGGCCAGTTCTCACTGTTAAATCACGGTCAAACGATCAATAGCCGGTTTGCCCGGCGGCCGAGTGCGCGTCCGGGCGTCGTCACCGAGCGGCCCCGAGTCAGTCCTGCATGGCTTCAGTGAACAACTCCGCTGGTGCCTGCAGGTCGTGGGCGCGGAACAGAACGGCGTGCTCGACGCCCATGGCCTTGCCGCTCATCGCGGTGAACTTCGGGATGAAGTCCCCCGGGGCGGGGTGGCCCGGGAGCGCGGCCAGGTAGGCGGCGTGCGCCTCGAGCGAGGCGATGCCGCGGCGCAGCGGCTCACCGGTGACCTCGACGCCGTGGGTCGCGCCAAAGCCGGCGAGCCCGGGGACGATGAGCCAGCGCACGGCGTGCGGTTCGAGGTCCTCGTTGTCGACCTGCTCAGGGAAAACCCACCGGTTGCCCGCGTCGCGCACCGCGTCGAGTGTCGCGAGCCCGGCCGCGCGGTGGTCGGCCTGGTCGAAGCCATAGGGCGTCTCGATTTCGTAACCGGTGCCGAGTACGACGTCGGGCTTGAACCGGCGGATCTCCCGGCAGATGTCGCGGCGAAGATCGAGGCCGTAGACGAGCACGCCGTCCGGATGTTCGAGGACGGTCAGGTGCTTGACGCCGACGACGGCGCAGGCGGCCTGCTGCTCG
The DNA here is from genome assembly GCA_963726415.1 of uncultured Actinomycetes bacterium. GTDB lineage: Bacteria > Actinomycetota > Actinomycetes > Streptosporangiales > Streptosporangiaceae > DASXKD01. Next base: position 29,431 of record CAVSCM010000029.1, on the reverse strand, counting down.
GCGACGCGCAGGCGTGCCGTCTCCCCGGGAGGGTTCGGCATGCCGGCCTCGCCGCGGGTGAGCAGGAGATAGCCGACCTCGATGCCGTGCGCGGTCCAGCGAGCGACGGCCGCGGACGTGCCGTACTCCATGTCGTCAGGGTGCGCGACGACGCAGAGCACGCGCTGGAAGGACTCCTCGGGGAGGGCAGGCAATGTCATGCCGGCCATCCTTCCAGAACTGTTCCCGGCCGGGGATGGACAGGCAGGCCCGCGTTCGCTTGCGCCAGTACGAGCCGACCTTCGCCCGGCGGCGGCGGATGACCCCGGCCACATAGGACAGGTCACTGACCTTTACCGTGGATAAGCTCAGAACCGGCACCGGAGTCAATTCTTCGGCTAGACGCATGTCCTGAGGTTGTACTAGAATTGAACCAATCAAATTAAGTTTGTCAAGGTGGCGGTATTGGTCTATAAAATGGGTGCTACATGCCTGGTGACCTGCGATTTTGAGCAACTTAGCCGCAACCAGCTTTCCTGCCGATTTACCTGGAGAAACCCCCGGTTCCCCGCGCGTCCTAGGGCCACTGTAGGGCCACTTGCAGGGCCACGCGTCCTGCCAAGGGTCGCCAGAGTGGTTGTTGTTGCCGCGCCCGAATGGTCTTTATGGAATGGCGCCCGCTTTGGGTGGTTCAGTTCTTGGTTGTGTGCAGATCGGGATGTTGGCGGGGCGCGGGAGGTTGTCGTGCCTGCTATCAGGGTTGCAGGCCGAGTTGCTCGCGCCCGGTGTCGTTGAGGTCGGCGGGGGTGGCGCGGCCTGCCCAGGTGGCTTCGTAGTCCTCGGCGGCGAAGTCGGCCGGGCTGGCGCCGGTGAGGAAGGCCTGGCCGCACGCTTGGGCATAGGCGGCGTTCTTGTCGCAGTAAGGCGCGGCCGGGATGTACATGACGTTGCCCCATCCCTGCTGGCCGCTGACTTCGCCGACTGAGTGGATCACGTCGGCGTGCCACCACACGGTGTCGCCGGGTTGCACGGCCGGGATGGGGGTCAGCGCGGGAAGCAGCACCGAGTGGTACCGGTCGGTGATGGGCAGGGATTGGCCGTTGGCCGCGCCGCACAGGTCATCGTCGGCGATGTCGTCTTGCAGGGCGCGCAGCAGGATGTAGCCCATCGCGGCGGGGATCGGCACAGCGTGCAGGACGCCTTGGTCTGGTGACATGTCCGAGAGCGCGGTCCAGCCCTGGAAGGTGCGGAAGGCTGAGCACATGACGGTGGAGGGGAATTCGTGCACGTCGCTGCGGAACGCTCCGTCCCAGGGGTCGTACCTGGCCCAGTCGCCTGCGTAGACATGCCGGAAGACCTGCTGGTAGGCCGGCAGCAGCCAGCGCTCGATGGAGCCGGAGTCGGTGTGCGGGGACAGCCCGGCCGAGCTCGCGCCGGGAGGCCGGCGGCGGACCCGGTCGGGGTAGGCGGTGTCCTTGTCCGGGTTGAACCAGATCCGCCCCTCAGACTGGTGCTTCCAGAAGGAGTTCAGGAACTTGCGGACCGCGGCCATGTTGCCGTCTTGGCGTGCTTCTATCTGCGGTTTGGACCAGTAGATGGGGTAGATCGATGGCTTGCCTGCTGCCAGGCCGGCGAAGACCCCGTCGTCGATGGCGCGGTAGGTTTCCGCAAGGCGGTTCCGTTCGGCGTAACTGGCAAGCTCGGCATCCCAGTCCTCGGCGCGCTGGCGGGGGAAGGTGTCCTGGACCACGACGCATCCGCGGCGGCGGATCGCCTCGACCGCCCCGGCTGGCACGGTCCCGGCTGCGATGTCGCGGAACTGGACCACCGGCCAGACCGGCTGCCCGGCCTCCCGGTCGGCGGCCACGGCGGTGGCTTCGGCCCGCATCGCCTCCTCCGCCCTGGCGAAGACGGCCGCGACGTCCCCGATCTGCCGGCGCAGCTGAGCCTTGACCGTGCGGATCGCCTGGCCAATATCCGCAGGTAGCGGCGAGGTGAGGAGCGCATCGGCCATGGCCGCCTCCGCAGTATGTTCAGCCCTGATAAGGATGCTGCTACAGTAACCAGCCCATCCGCGGACCGAGGGACACCGGATGACCCAGGCGCTGAGATTCGGCCTGGTTGGCACCGGCCACTGGGCGCGGATCACGCACGCGCCCGCGCTTGCCTCCACCGACGGCATCGATTTCGCAGCGGTCTGGGGCCGTAACACCGGCGCCGCAGCGGATCTGGCAGGCCGCTATCACGCCACGCCCTACCACGACATCTCCGCATTTCTGGCCGACGTCGATGCGGTCGCATTTGCGGTGCCGCCCGGCGTACAGGCCCCGATCGCCATCCGCGCGGCCAAAGCGGGCAAGCACCTGCTGCTCGAAAAGCCCCTCGCGCTCTCCGCGGCGGACACCGATGCCCTGGCCGGCGCGGTGGAGCAGGCCGGCGTCGCGTCCGTTGTCTTCTTCACCGCCCGGTTTCAGGCCGACGTGCGAACCTGGCTGTCCGAGGTCACGGCCACCGGGGGATGGGCCGGGGGGTGCGCAGTGTGGCTGGGATCCGCCCTACGGGCAGGTAACCCGTTCAACACCCCCTGGCGCCAGGACAAGGGCGGGCTGTGGGACCTCGCCCCGCACCTGATCTCGCTGCTGTGGGCCAGCCTGGGCCCGGTGCGGTCGGTGACCGCACAAGCAGGCCCCGCCGACGTCACCCACCTCATCCTGGACCACGAGCCGGGAGCAACCAGCACGGTGACGGTCACCCTGAACGCCCCCCAAAGCGCAGAATTCGCCGACCTGTTTCTTTGGGGAGAGGCCGGCCGGTCAGCGGCTCCCATCGAGACCGACCAGCCGGTGACGCCGCTGCGGACCGCCCTCACCGAGCTGGCAGCCAATGCCCGATCAGGGCAGACCACTCACCCCTGCGACGTCCACTTCGGCCGCCAGGTAGGACACGTCCTCACCGACGCACAACACCAGATCGGCGAACACCCCTGACCCGCCCCGTCCCTCCAGCCATGACCAGCCCCGCGATCCCCACCCGGCTCGCCAGGCCCAGACCCACATCACACTGCATCAGCAGCATCCGGCACAGCCAAACGCGCATCAACGACATGGCCGGCCGCCGACCGGAATCTGCAATACGCCCGACCCGGGTGACCTGCGTCGCAGGGTCCGCCCAGCCCAACGCCCGCACATGCCGAAAGTAGTGCGTTACACCAGTACATTTCTTATACGCGGATCAGCATGAATATTCGTTGTATATGATCATGTTGGATGCACCTAACCAACGGTTTTATTCGATTTGGGTGGCGGCCAGATGGCCGACTCGGCGCGCTGGGCTGACGTGTCAATCATTGTCGTGAGCGCACACAGATTATCCCGTTTTGCGTACGCGGCGCTGAGCGGCCCATGACGTTCGCTGCGGCGGCGGGCAGCACAGGCGGCATAGGTGGCCGACGGCGTAGGTGCTGCGTAGGTGCTGCTTGCCGAATCTGCTGGTATAGAAATCAAGGAATCGCTATCCAATCGGACCCGCTGGTGTGGGCGGCGTCGGGGGAGTGGGCGGCTTCGGTGGGGTCGGTGGCGGCGTCGATTGGCACGATGTCAGTTGTGACATGAAGGCAATTGCCGCAATGAGCAACGCCAACTGAATCAGGAGCGCCCCGATGATCACCCATATCGGTGCCGAGCCGATCCCTGGAATCCATGCAGACAGTGCAGCCGTCAAGCACGCGGTGGCCTCAATCCCGAGAACGATGCGGGCCGCCTCGAGGGTCCTCCGTAGGTTCCCGCATGGTCCCGCGCACCGAGATCCGGCACAGGCACAGAAGGTGTCCAGGGCGCTGATCGCGGCACCGCATAGGAGCGCGGCGGCACCGGTGACGGCAGCTGCAGTCAACATTCCAAGAGGTGCCAACCACGAATACCACACGTTCGGGTTGACAGCTGCAGCGCCGAGCGCGATAGCCGCTGCAGATACAATCGCGGCCGCGATACCTATCAGCCAATTGCGAACTGGCGTCCAATCACACATGATGCCCGTCCCATCCACATCCGCCCCAGCAGCCCGGCGCGGCCCGATCCACTCATCCCGGCCTGCACCTCAAAGCCGGTGCCATCCCACCCACCAGACCCGTCACCACGCCCGCCCCAAACGGCAGCACGTGGTGACACGGCGCAGTCTAGCGTTAACCGTGGCCGTGCATGATCTGTCACGGGCCGTTACTTACCGAATTTCTGTAACCTCCCCTTGAGGATGGTTAGCGTGATTCTGCAGCAGACGCATAACGAGGAACGTCATGAGATTGGACTGTCCCGCAAACAGGTTATTTCAAGTGGTCTGGGTACATTCCAGGAGACATAGGCATTCCCAAAGTGGCTGACCACTTCTATGTCGAGGTTCGCAGTCGCCTTGCTGACACCCGTGTATGACTCCGAAAATCCCCCATGCCCTGGGTCCAAGAGGAGGCTGAGGCTTACAGTCGATCCCACCCGCTTGCAAAACGCGAACCCGGCGTTTAGGGTTGAATGACTTCGTGGAGGAGCCACAAAATCAGAAGGGGTGTCGGCCCAATAGTTCCCTCGCGAAGCACTCCTAACCCCAATGCTGAGATAGTCATCAATGACGCCATTGAAACCCGGATCGCGTTCAAACCAAGCGTCCACATATATGCTGTGACCGGCAGGGGGATCAGCTTCATTCACCGGTGCGACAAGGAGGATAGGAATAACGGTTTCCTCCTGACCGGTAAGCACTGACTGGTCTGATTGGTTCACGATGACCTTAGTAAGACGCCATCCCGGCGAGCCACAAGCGGGAAGGATAAAGACAATCCCGGCGAGCGACAAGAATACAAGGAGTCCTCGAGGTCTTCGCCTCATTCTTCCTCCCTCTCAACAACGTGCTATCGGAGTCGAATACAGTCAGTTAGGCCAGCCAACCCTTAAGCGCTCGGCGATTACATTGAAATCTCGCGGCACGGCAATGGCAGGTAGAGTGTGTCACTGGGATCACCTCTCCCTTTAATACGGGCAAGATCTCCTCCCCTGCCGTTGCGCGTCGGCGGTTGCTATCGGCGCGCCTCCAGGCTGGCCCGGGTTGCCTCGACTGATGCGACGACCTGTTCGGCGGCTGCGACCGTTTGTCGCGATTGCGCTTCGATTGTGTTGAGGAGTTCGAGCGCCACGAGGATGGTCCCCTCCTCGACCGGGACGTTTGGCGGGATCCACTGGTTGATCGCCTTGAGCCGGCCCAGCGAGCAATTGAGCCGTCGCACTTCCTCCTTGAGGCCCGTGCGCTGCGTGGCGGTCGTGAGTTGAAGCGTCCCGTGCGCCTGGATGCCCAGGGCGTTCGTGAGCGTGACGCTGACAGTGACCATGCTTCCCGGCGCGGGCAGCGGCGAGATCGTGAGTGTGGGTGAGGTGGCGTTCTGCGCCACCGCGCCTGTCACGGTCCATTTGTAGCTGAGCCCGGTGCGGTCAAGCAGCACCGTCGGGTTCTTCACCACGAAGTCCTGGCGGCCCCCGGCTACGTATTGCTGCGCGCACGGATCGTTGTCGATGACCGGCTCGATGACCAGCGGCGCCACCGGAAGCCCCGCGGGTGGTACCACGGTCACGGTCGCGGTGATGTCCTTCCCCGCGTAGCTCGCCACCAGATTGACCGTCTTCGATGTGAATCCGGCTCCCTGTGCCATGACATCGAGCGCCACGAATCCAGAGTCATCTAGCATGATGCTCTGGGGCAGGTCGATTGCCGTTGTGTCATCGCTGGAGAGCATGATGTCGACGCCAGCGGGCACGGGGTGGTCTAGGAAAATGCGAGCGATATTTGGCGTGTCGTTCGTCACCCAACTGATGGGCGTGGGCGCGGAGAACCCCGCGAGGTTGGCCACCGGGAAGATGTTGTCGAGTGGCGGGAAATGCTTGCTGGCACCGGCCGGGTAGTGCAGGTCCACGAGGTCTTTGAACGACTGCCAGCCGTCGGTCATGCCGGTCAGGTTGGTGTGGACGCCGGCGAGGGTCGATGCGGACGCTGCCACGATCTGCTGGATGCTGAAGCCGAGCTGATCCTTCAAGAAGAAGAGGAAGCATGTCCCGCAGCCCGTGGTCGCATCGGGGTCAATGTCGTCCGGGGCGATGTCGACAAAATTTGGCCGGAACGGATCGTTCAGCCAGATATGCACGACGGTGAAGCCGGGGAAGATCGCTTTGCTAATGCCAGTCACTGTAAGGAATTCTGACGCGAGGAACCGCGACAGCGACTCGCCCATGCTGCCCTCGTCGGCACCGGTGACGTGTGTATCGCCGAACCACGGCTTGCGCTGCGACGCCATGAACATCTCCGTGACCTCGGCCACCATCAGATAACGGATAAGGCCCGTCGTCGGCCTTGGCCCGGGCATGATGTCGATCGACGGATGAAACCCAAACCAGAGTGCAAAGTCGGGTGGATCGGTCCACGATGCTCCGCCATTAACTCCTGTGATCTGTACGCTGACCGGGAAGGCGAACTGGAAGTTCACGCCAGGGAACCAGCTCTGTATGAGTGCGAGATCTGACTCGCAATAGTTCATGAGGTCGAGGGCGATGTCCAGGCCGCGGGCGGCAGGGAGCGTGTCGTCGTAGGTGATCGCGAAATGCGGTGTCATCCCGCCGTTCGGCAGCGAGGTCGCGACAAATGACATCATAATTTCCTTCGGGAGGTGTTTCCGGGCTTATTGAAAAGAGGCCCCGCCCCTGCGTCTAAATTCGAATCACTTTGCGTCCGGCACGGGCGCGGACAAGTCAGGCCATCGGGCCGGTGGGCTGGCCAACATGCCGCCAAGATGGTCGGCCCTGCCAGGCCAGCGAGCTGGTTTCCGCGGCCTCCCTCGAGTCCCGGCGTAGTTAAATGTGACATTGACGCCGGTCATTTGACTCTCCCTCGCCCAGCGGGGCAGTATATGTGCAGCTGCTGATCATAGTGTTTCCTTCTTGTGCGCTGCGGACCTTGCTGGCTGCGGTCTGGGAAGCTCGCGGCTGTTTTCACTATCGGGTTTGGCGGGGCGGTTCACCATACGTAACGGCCCACAGGAGACCCACGGGATGGGCCTTACCGCGGGCGGAGGGTTAGCTGCCCGCCAGGAGCACTGACCTGCCGTTTTGACGGGCACTGAGCGTGTGGTTCGGCGGCTTGCTTAGTACTCTTGTTGCAAGTTCTCTGCACGCCGCTTTCGGGGTGAGGGGCGATGGGCCGGTGCCAGGACAGCCTGAGCTGAGTTTCGCCGGGCTGCTGCGGCAGTTGCGGGTAGAGGCCGGCCTGACGCAGGAGGAGCTGGCGGAGGCGGCGAGCCTGAGCCCGCGGTCGGTCAGTGACCTGGAGCGGGGCATCAATCGCACCGCCCGCCGGGACACCGCCCGGCTGCTGGCCGGCGCGCTGGGGCTGGCCGGGCCGGCCTCAGAGTCGTTCGTGGCGGCGGCCCGGGGGCGGGTGCCGGCTCAGGAAGTGCTTGCCGCATGCCAGGGCACCGCGCCGGCGGCCCTCGTGGTCGGCCCGCGACCCGTGCCGCGTGATGTGGCCGGCCATCAGCGCGGCGCGGATGCCAGACCAGGCTCCGGCACACTGCGGGTGACGATGCTGGGTGGTTTCGGCGTAGGTGTCGGAGATCGCCCGGTTCCACGTGCTTGGCGGCTGCGTAAGGCCAAGGCGCTTGTCAAGCTGCTGGCGCTGGCTGATGGTCACCGGGCCCACCGTGACGTGCTGACTGAGGCGCTGTGGCCCGGTATGGACCCGGCCGCCGCGGCGAATAACCTGCATCAGGCGCTGCACGCGGCGCGCAGGGCGCTCACCCTGGATGGCTCGGCTTCGGCGGACGTGCTCCGCTTGCAGGACGACGTGGTGATTTTGTCGCCCAGCGGTGATCTTGTTGTCGACGCCGATGAGTTCGCCGCAGCGGGGCAGCGGGCGCTGCGTTCGCGGTCGGTTGAGGATTACCGGGCCGCGCTTGATCTGTACGCGGGTGAGCTGCTGCCGGAAGACCGCCACGCCGACTGGGCGGTGGCAGATCGCGAAGGGCTTGCGGGGCTTCACCATGCGCTCAGGACCGGCCTGGCCCGCAGCGTGCTGGAGCGCGGAGATCCCGCGGAAGCTGTTTTGCTGCTCGAGCCCTTGGCCCGAAGCCGCCCGGACGACGAACCGGTCCACCGGTTGCTCATCGAGGCGCTCGATCAAGCTGGGCGGCGGTGGGACGCACTCGACGCGTATGAACGATTGCGCAGGGTGCTAGACGAGGAATACGCGGCCCGCCCGGATCCGGCGACACAGGGTCTGTACCGGCGGATACTCTCAGCGCAGGGATCCGCCGGAGCGGCCGTCGCCTCCAATCTGCCGACGGCGATGACAAGTTTCATCGGGCGCCGCCGGGAAATCACCGAGCTGCTCGCCCTGCAGGAGCGTGCGCGGCTGCTGACGCTGTGCGGTCCTGGGGGTGTGGGCAAGACCCGGCTGGCGATCGAGGTTGCGCGCCTGCTGGCGACCTCCGAAATGGCCTCCGACGGCGTGTGGCTAGTCGGCCTGTCCGGGGCCCGGGACGGGCGGCTCGTGCCGACGGTTGCCGCGGCGTGCCTTGGCCTGGCCCTGGGTGGCGCCGAGCCGACAACGGCGGCGCTGGTGCGGCAGCTGGCCGACCGGAAGACCGTGCTGCTTCTGGATAACTGCGAGCATCTGCTCGGGGCGGCCGCGGACTTCGCCGGGGCGGTGCTCGAGGGGTGTCCCGGCGTGCGTGTGCTGGCGACGAGCCGGGAGCCTTTCCGGATTCCCGGTGAGGTGGTCTGGCGGGTCCCTTCTCTCGAGCTACCGGGTCCGCAAGCAAGCACCGATCTCGCGCCGCTGGGCCGCCTGGAATCGGTCCAGCTGTTCCTGGAACGCGCGCGCAACGCCGCGCCCGGCTTCCAGCTGGATGCCTCGACCGGCCCGCCGGTGGCGCGGATCTGCCTGCGCCTGGACGGGATGCCACTTGCGCTGGAGCTAGCAGCGTCCAGGCTCGCGCACCTGCCGCCGGCAGAGCTGGCGGCCCGGCTCGACGATGCCCTGGGCACGCTGGCGGTGCGCCTGCGCGGCGTACCGGACCGGCAGGCAACACTCGCGGCGACGCTGGATTGGAGCCACGACCTGCTAGACGACGACGAGCGGGCGGTGTTCCGGCGCTTGTCAGTCTTCGCCGCAGGATGCACCCTCGACGCCGCCGAAGGCGTCTGCGCGGGCGGGCTGCACGACCCGGTCTCCGCGGTCATGTCACGGCTGGTGGACAAGTCCCTGGTCGCCACGGATATGGCCGGGCCTCAGGCCCGGTTCCGGTTGCTCGAGGTCGTCCGGCAGTACGCGGCCGGGCACCTGGCCTCGGCGGGGGAACTTACCGGCTGCCGCCGCCGGCATGCCTTGTGGTTCGCCGGCCAGGCTGAGTCCCTCGATCCCGATGCCCGTGGCGGTGTGGTCGGCGAACCGAGTGCGTGGTTCGGTGTTGAGGCCGGTAATCTGCGCGCCGCGCTGTCGACGTGTTTGCGCGAAATGCCCGACCGGGCGCTGGCTATCGCGCTCGCGGCGTGGCGGGCGTGGATGGCGCGCGGGCTGCACGCCGAGGGACTTCGCTGGCTGACCCAGGCCCTGCGAGCCTGCCCGGAATCATCGGCGCGGCGGGCCCGGGCGCTGTACGCGGCTGCCGTGCTTGAGGTCCGCGTCGGCCGGGTTCGGCGCGTCCCGGCCATCGGCGCCGAGATCGTGGCGCTCGCAGATGAACTAGGCGATCCCCGCCTGCGCGCGGACGCGCTGCACCAGCATTCGCTACTGGCGTGGCTGGCGGCCGAGTGGGATCAGGCGGACCGGCTCGCCGGCCAGGCAAGTGCCGCAGCCCGCGACATCCCCAGCGTCCGGGTCTCGCACGACCACCTGCGCGCGGTGCTGGCGCTGAGCCGCAGCGACACTTCCGCGGCACAAGAACTGCTCGACGGGTCGCTCACCGCGCTGGACCAGATGCCGCCGGACGCGCCATCGTTCTTCGTGGTGTGCACGCTGTCCTGGTCCGTAGATTGCTTCGATGGCCTGTTGTTTCCCGTGTTCGAGGAGACGATGCTGGTCGGCCGCCGGGTGGGGGCCGAGCAGGGCCGTGGCTACGCTCTGGCCACCCAGGCCCTGGCCGCCCGGATCGGCGGCCGTTTCGACGACGCGGGCACGCTGCTCGACCGCGCCCTGCGGATATTTGAAGCCGCCCGCGACCGCGCGGGCCAAGCGTACATCTTGGCGCAACGCGGGCACCTGCACCGCGAGCGCCGCGATCCGGCCGCGGCCAGGCAGTGCTTCCGGTCGGCAGTGGACCTGCGGGCGGTCATCCCCGACCAGCGCGGCACGGCCATCGCGTTGACCGGCCTCGCCCTGGCCGAGGCGGCCCTGGGCAGCGGCGACCGGGCACGCGCGCTCGGCCGGGAAGCCTGCCGCGTCCTGGACCGGTCCGGGGATCTTCCCGGCCACCACGGGGCCCTGAACAACCTGGCCGTGGCAGAGACGCTCAGCGGGCGCCCGGCGCAGGCCATTGAAGCGCTCGAGCGCTCGCTCAACGTGGGCGGCGGATTCGGTGCCGCGCGCTCGGTCGGCTGGCAGTACACGCTGCTCACGGTCTTGCGCCAAAGGTCCGGGGACCGGGCCGCGGCCGACGCCGCGCTCACGGCCGCGCGAGAGCGTTTCCAGCAGATCGGCGAGCGGCGTGGCCTGGACGCTATCGCCGACCTGGACCGCCAACGCGCCGTCGCCGGGGGCGGCCGGGTTAAGCCAGTGCAAAGCCTCCGGCCGTAGAGTCCGGTCACCGGAACTTCACATCCGGAGGTGCACGGGCATGGCGATGACGACACCCGAAGGTACTCATGTGCTGGGCGAAGCGACGCTAGCCGAACTCCGGGAACAGGTACTGGGCCCGGTGATCGCCCCCAGTGACCCCGACTATGACCAGGCCCGGCAGATCTGGAACCACGTGACCGGCCGGCACCCGGCACTGATCATCCGCTGCTCCGGAGTCGCCGACGTGATCAGCGCGGTAGGGTTCGCGCGCAGCGAAGGGCTGCCGGTGACGGTCCGCGGCGGCGGGCACAGCGTCGCCGGATTGTCCGCCTGCGACGGCGGGGTCGTCGTCGACCTGTCCCAGATGACCGCCGTGCACGTCGACCAGCGCCGCGGCCGGGTGCTCGCGCAGGGCGGCGCGACCTGGCGGCGATTCGACCACGAAACCCAGGTGCACGGCCTTGCGGCACCGGGCGGCCGGGTTTCCTCAACCGGGATCGGCGGATTCACCCTGGGCGGCGGCATCGGGCACCTCCTGCGCAAGCACGGGCTGGCGTGCGACAACCTGCTCGCCGCCCAGATGGTCACCGCTGACGGCGCGCTGGTACGTGCCAGCGCCGAAGAGAACACCGACCTGTTCTGGGCCCTGCAGGGCGGCGGCGGAAACCTCGGCGTAGTCACCTTGTTCGAACTGGCGCTGCACCGCGTCGGTCCCACCATTCTGGGCGGCGTCATCTACTACCCCGGGGCGCAAGCGGCACAGGTCCTCGCCGGCTGGCGGGACGCGACCGCCGACGCCCCCGACGAGCTCACCACACTGGTCAACCTGACCACCGCCCAGCCCGCACCGGGCCTGCCCAGGGACACGCAGGGCACAAAGGTAGCCGCCCTGGTCGCATGCTGGGCCGGGCCCCAGGACGACGGCCTGGAGGCGGTCCGGCCACTGCGGACCCTAGGCACCTCCCTCGCCGACCTGCTCACACCGATGCCCTACCTCATGCTGCAGCAGCTCGTCGACCCGCTGTGGGGCCCCGGCGCGGCGAACTACTTCACCTCCGCCTTCATCGACGAGCTTCCCGACGCGGCCATCCAGACACTCGCCGACGCCCACCAGCGCTCCGCCGGCCCGCCAGCCGCCTGCGAACTGCACATCCACCAGCTCGGCGGAGCGATGGCCCGGATCGCACCCGACGCGACCGCGTTCAGCCAGCGCCAGCCGCCCTACCTCATCAACTGCATCACCCGCGCGCCAACGACCCACGGCTTCGCCGCCCACCGCGCCTGGGCGCGCGGCACACGCGACGCCATGGCCCAGTTCGGGACGGGCCGGACGTACGTCAACTTCACCGGCGAGGGCGATCACGACAACACCCGCGCGTCCTACCCACTCCAAACTCATGCCCGGCTGACCGCGGTCAAGCAACGCTACGACCCCGGCAACCTGTTCCGCCGCACTAACAACATCCCCCCGGCCCCAGAACGGCGACCGCCGTGACCGCACCCGCGGAACACAACACCACTGCGGGCAATGGCGCCACCCCGAAGCAAAACGACGCACCCAGAACCCGGACTATCCGCATGCTACGGGGTCTATCCCACCAACGGTGCCCCGGCGGGGGTGGGCCTGCCAGGCCGATCAGGAGCCCGTCGCCAACAGATCGGGAGGGTATCGCTGACCAGGTGCCGAAAACCATTCGGTACCGCCGCCAACAGCCAGGCCGCTGAACGACAAAAGACGCTATAAGGCGGCTCAGCGCGCGGTTATTTAGAGCTCTTCGCACGGTAGGCAATCCCGACCACGGCAGCGCAGAGAGCGGCGAGGCCGTATTTTTATGCATCACCAGCGCTCGTGTGAACTTCCGCTTCTGCCGCGAAGCGGGCGTGTTGCCAGAGGGCTGCGGTTCGCGGCTGCTGATCCGTGCTGCGCCTAGCGGGCGGTTTCTGGTGGTGGCCAGTCGCCGGGCAGTTCGCTCAGCCTCCGGACGTAGGCGGCCGGGTCGGGCTGGCGGTGTTCCTTAAGGGCCCAATAGACGTCCTCGGTGACCAGCGAGGCGATCATGTGCATGATGTTGTGCCAGTCATAGCCGAACCCGGCGAGACGCTGCACCGTCTGCCATGTCTCGGGCGGGTCGTCGGCCAGCAACTGGTTCGCCACCACCTGGTGCATTGCCACATGCAGCCTCGGGTTAACGGGCTCGCCGCCGACGATCACGTCGTCCTCACCGTGCAGCGCGTCTGCGAACTCCAGGTGCAGCGCCTCGATCAGCATCGTGCGCTCGTCTTCATCGCCCGGGTCCAGCAGTTCGAGGTCGAGTCCCTGGTAGGTCCCATGCGCGAGGGGAAGCGCCCACGACCGCCGGTCACCGGGCTCGGGCTCGTCGAACCAGCAATCCGTCGCCTGCTCCTCATATCCGGGGGTTTCGCCACCGGCCGGCACTGCGGCCAGGTGCGGTCCGCCTGGGCGCGCGCCGGGCCGCTTAGCCTGCTGGCGGCGGCCACGGCCGGGCGGGCGGCCACGGCTTCGCGGACTCATCGCGCCATTGTCCCAGCGCCGACCGGCCGTGTCATGCGGCAGACCACGGCTCTTAACGCCGGTGCGCGCCGCTCCGGCGGTCACCTAGCGTGAGGACCTGCCAGTCCGATAACCGCCGATATGGCGCTGATCCCAGACGAAGGGAGAGGCTAGCCGCGCCGCGCCGAACGGGGCCAAGGGGTGATCTGCGCGCGGCCGCCAGGACGTGATGTGGGGAGCCTGGCCGGCGCGCCCGGCGCTGATCTGGGGGGCCTGACCCTAGATCGCCTGGCTCGTCCCGCTGCCCGGGCCGTCAGGCTCGGCCTGGTTGCAGTGGCTTGGGCCGGCGACGATCAGGAGGTGCTCGTCCACCCAGCAGACCTCGGCGGTGGGCAGGCGGGCCAGGAAGGCCGTGATGGAGGTGCGCAGCTCTTCGGGGGTGTAGAGGGAGAAGGTCGAGTAGTGGCGTCCCTCGGCCTGGGCCTGGAGCCGCCCGGCGGTGCTGGTGCGCGGATGGCTGAAGGTCTGGGCCGTGATCATGGTGAGCCCGCCGGTTCGGCTGACGGCGTCCCGGAGCGCGGCCTGGGTGTGCAGGCGCTGCTCGTGCTCGGTGAAGCCCGGGAAGTATTGGCCCCAGATCGTGCGCGCGTTCTGCTGCGGGGTGCGGGTGTAGATGAACAGCTGGCCGCCGGGCTTCAGCACCCGGGCGGCGGCGGCCAGGAACCGGCCGAGGTCGAAGTGGTGCACGCAGTTGAACGCGGTGACCACATCGAGGCTGGCGGCCCGCAATGGCAGTTCTTCGGCGGCTGCCCGCAGCGGTACCACCTCGCGGGCGTGGCCGTGGTTGGTGGCTTTGAGCTGTGCCAGCATGGCTGCCGAGACGTCGCTGGCGGCCAGCCGCGAGCCGTCCGGCAGCAGAGCGCGCAGCAGCCGCGAGTACCGTCCCGTGCCGCAGCCGACATCCAGGCCGGTGACCGGGCGGCCGGGCAGGAGCTGGCCGATCGCGCGCACCGGCGCCTCGTCGGTGGTGCGCAGTGACTCGTAGACGGCGGCTACCCGCTCGAAATGCCCGCCCACGGTCACCTCCGGCACTTCCCGCGCTGGGCCTGCTAGCGACATCATGCGCTCGCCTTGCCCGGTTCACACACTGTTCACCCGCACGACAGGCCAGGAGCCTTCATGGATGCCGTGGCGTGCGTGCGGCGCAAGGCAAGGTTCCCCGCGGCGGGGCTGGCATCATCAGAGGTGATGAGCAATTCACGTTCCCGGCGCTTCCCCGTGACCGTCCCCCAGCCTCCGGTCACGCGCTGCCAGAGCGGGCGCCGCGTCGTCACCTACCGCCCGGGAACCTCAGCGAGGTGCTGACCGGGCACTACCGCCGGGCCCATCCCGAAGCGTTCGGCCTCCGTTCCCGGTAGCCGGCCGCAGAGACCCTCAGCGCTGCTGAATCCTATTTTCGAGCGGGACACGGTGAGGTATTCGACGAAGCGCTCCAGGTGGAGCACTGCCCGGGCGGTGACCTCCTCCGGGCGAACTCCCGCCAGGGCCAGGTCCCGGTAGCTGGCGGCCCACGAATGAAGTCGTGTCAGCGGCCGCAGAACGCCGCAGGAGGGGCTGCTTAACCGCTGCCCGGGTGGTGTTACTCGCCGTTGGCCAGGTGCCCGCCGGTCCCGCCCGTGGCCGCCTTGCTCTCGCTCGCGATCTCGGCGGGCGGCACGTCCGGCACAGAATCGGGCTTGGGCACGCCCTTGAACGTGAGCTGCGCGTCCGGGCCGGTGCCCTCCAGATCGACGGTGACGATCTGGCCGGCCTTCAGCTCGCCGAAGAGGATCTTCTCCGATAGGTTGTCCTCGATCTCCCGCTGGATCGTGCGGCGGAGCGGCCGCGCGCCGAGCACCGGGTCGTAGCCCCGTTCGGCGAGCAGCGTCTTGGCGGCGGGCAGCAGCTCCAGGCCCATGTCGCGGTCCTTGAGCCGCTCGTCCACCTTGGCGATCATCAGGTCCACGATGGTGACGATCTCCTCCTGGGTGAGCTTGTGGAACACGGTGGTGTCATCGACGCGGTTCAGGAACTCCGGCCGGAAGTGCTGCTTCAGCTCCTCGGTCACCTTGGACTTCATCCGCTCGTGCGAGCCCTTTGACTCATGGGCCGGGCCGAAACCAACGGAGGCCCCTTTGGAGATGTCCCGGGTGCCCAGGTTGGTGGTCATGATGATCACTGTGTTCTTGAAGTCGACCACCCTGCCCTGGGCGTCGGTGAGCCGCCCGTCCTCCAGGATCTGCAGCAGCGAGTTGAAGATGTCCGGGTGGGCCTTCTCGATCTCGTCGAACAAGACCACGGAGAACGGCTTGCGGCGGACCTTCTCGGTGAGCTGGCCGCCCTCCTCGTACCCGACGTAACCGGGCGGTGAGCCGAACAGCCGGGACACCGTGTGCTTCTCCATGTACTCGCTCATGTCGAGCTGGATCAGCGAGTCCTCGTCACCGAACAGGAACTCCGCAAGGGTCTTGGACAGCTCGGTCTTGCCGACGCCCGACGGCCCGGCGAAGATGAACGACCCGCCCGGGCGCTTGGGGTCCTTCAGGCCGGCCCGGGTCCGCCGGATGGCCTGGGAGAGCGCCTTGATGGCGTCGTTCTGCCCGATGACCCGCTTGTGCAGCTCGTCTTCCATCCGCAGCAGCCGCTGCGACTCCTCCTCGGTGAGCTTGAACACCGGGATGCCCGTGGCGATGGCGAGAACCTCGGCGATCAGTTCCTCGTTCACCTCGGCGACGACGTCCATGTCGCCGTCCTTCCACTCCTTCTCTCTGGCATCCTTCTTCGCGATCAGCTGATTCTCGTCGTCGCGCAGCGCGGCTGCCTTCTCGAAGTCCTGGGAGTCGATCGCCGACTCCTTCTCCCGCCGCACTTGTGCGATCTTCTGGTCGAACTCGCGCAGGTCCGGCGGCGCGGTCATCCGGCGGATCCGCAGGCGCGCGCCGGCCTCGTCGATCAGGTCGATCGCCTTGTCCGGCAGGAACCGGTCGCTGATGTAGCGGTCCGCCAGCTGCGCGGCGGCGGCAATGGCGTCGTCGGTGATCGACACGCGGTGATGCGACTCATAGCGGTCCCGCAGGCCCTTCAGGATCTCGATCGTGTGCGAGACCGTCGGCTCGGCCACCTGGATCGGCTGGAACCTGCGCTCCAGCGCGGCATCCTTCTCCAGGTGCTTGCGATACTCATCCAGCGTGGTGGCGCCGATCGTCTGCAGCTCGCCCCTGGCCAGCATCGGCTTCAGGATCGACGCGGCGTCGATCGCGCCCTCCGCGGCACCGGCGCCCACCAGGGTGTGCAGCTCGTCGATGAACAAGATGATGTCCCCGCGGGTCCTGATCTCCTTGAGGACCTTCTTCAGCCGCTCCTCGAAGTCACCCCGGTACCGGGACCCGGCGACCAGCGCGCCCAGGTCCAGGGTGTAAAGCTGCTTGTCCTTCAGGATCTCCGGCACCTCGCCCTTGATGATCTTCTGCGCCAGGCCCTCCACCACCGCGGTCTTCCCGACGCCGGGCTCGCCGACCAGCGCCGGGTTGTTCTTGGTGCGCCGGCACAGCACCTGCATCACCCGCTCGATTTCCTTCTCCCGGCCAATCACCGGATCAAGCTTGCCCTCACGCGCGCCCTGGGTGAGGTTGCGGCCGAACTGGTCGAGCACCAGCGAGGTGGACGGCGCCGCCTCCGTGGGAGCGCCCGCCGCGGCCGGGTCCTTGCCCTGGTAGCCGCGCAGCAGCTGGTTCACCTGCTGGCGGACCCTGTCCAGGTCCGCGCCCAGCTTCACCAGCACCTGCGCCGCGACGCCCTCACCCTCACGGATCAGGCCAAGCAGGATGTGCTCGGTGCCGATGTAATTGTGGCCCAGCTGCAGCGCCTCGCGCAGGGACAGCTCAAGCACCTTCTTGGCGCGCGGAGTGAACGGGATGTGGCCGGAGGGCGCCTGCTGACCCTGGCCGATGATCTCCTCCACCTGCTGGCGCACGGCCTCCTGGCTGATCCCCAGCGACTCCAGGGCCTTGGCGGCGACGCCCTCGCCCTCGCGGGTCAGGCCGAGCAGGATGTGCTCGGTGCCGATGTAATTGTGGTTCAGCATCCTGGCCTCTTCCTGAGCCAGGACCACAACCCGCCGCGACCGGTCGGTAAACCTCTCAAACATCTCGCGGCCCCCTCACCGAGCGGCCGGGGAGGCAACTGAAGTCTTGCTCGTCCCTTCCGCATGCGCGCGCCGCGCCGGGCGACGTTGCGCATGCGAATGCCGCACAACTAAACGTTCCCCATCGCCAGGACGTACACCCCAGAGGGACAGTGTTCCCAGCTACGCCCGCAGCGAACGCGCGCGGCGGGCCAGCGAACGTGCACGGCGTGCAGCGTGCAGATCAGCCAGCGGCGCGCCGCGGGGATGCGATGCGCCGCTGGCCAGCTGACTGAGCGCCGGGCTGACTGCGCTGCTGACTCGGCGCACATCTGGTCAACGCGGTCGGCGTCGATGGCAGGCTTTGGGCCAGGGCCAGGGCCAGGTCGGTGCGCAGAGCCAGCCGGTCCCAGATTTCCCAGCGTTCACGCAAATACCAGCCCATCACGGGGTCGACGTTCTGCGGATCGAACCGTGGCCATCACCGGCCGTCCCGTTCGGCATAGCCGTCCGCCCAGGCGCGCCCCAGGGCCAGCGTGCGGTGCCGGCGACGCCAAGCCGGATCGATCGCGTGGCGGCCGAGGTCGCCGAGAACTGGTTCGGGACACCCCAGCTAGATCGCGGGGGCGGTCCGCCACCGAACCGCATAATCGTTATACGGCGGCCCAGGCCAGCGGATCGAGGGTGCCGTCGATGGCGGCCCGGGCGACATCGGTGAGGCGCAGGTTGCTGTGGCGGGCGTAGGCCTGCAGCCGGGAGAAAGCCTCGGCCAGCTCGACGTCGTCGTCTTCGTCCGATCTCCACATGATCTTCATCCCATCTCCACATACCGGCCGGTTGCTCAGTAAAGAGGCGCTTACGGCCGCCTGCGGACTCCACTCAGCGTGACCGCCCGGGGGGCGCCGGACGGGCAGGAGCGAAGGTGTGACAAGGCCACAGCAATGGAAGTGCTACCTAGGCCTTCATGACTACGTTCAGGATCGGCCCGATCGCCCGCACGGCGGCTCGCCGCCCACGAGGCAAACATTCCGCCGCTGTGGTAAGCAGCGTGATCAAGACGCCCTGACGAGAGGAGCCCCATGGGCCGGAGGTCCCTAGCGGCCAAGCTCGGCGGATCGCAGCCGCGGCGCCGCGACGATGACCGGCCAGTAGTGCCGCCGGTGCCCGGGGCGCTGGGGCTGCCCGCTGCCCGGGCCGGCAAGCCCGCCCGCCCCAGGGCGGCCCGCTTGGCCCGGACGCTGCGCACGCGCTGGTGGCCGCGGTTTCTGCTGGCGGGCGTGCTGCTCGTCGTGGCCGGCGTGACGCTGCTCAGCGGTGCGGCGAAGGCGTGGGTCGTGGGTGCGGGCGCGGCGATCATCTTCGTCATCGGTCTTAAATCGCTGTCGATGACGCCCGCTGACTACAGGCGCGAGCCGCCTCTGCCGCCAGGAGCTGGTTAGCAACCGCCAGTAACGCCGGTGTACAGCTCGAGGAAGGCCAGACGATGCTGAAATCCGCGATCCGCCGATGGCTTGACCGGCGCCGCGAGCGCTACCTCGACCGCCAGGAACAGAAGATCAACGCCCGCACAACGCTGCGGGACTACAAGAAGGCAACAGGCCACGAGGGCGGTGCCCCCGAAGGAGGCTAGCCCGGCAGCAGCGCAGGGGCGGCATGATGCGCGAGGCCCTCGGACGGCCTGCCGTTCAGCCGCAAGCGACTTGGATCCCGCACGCGGGATGAACCTGAGATCGCTTAGCTACAAGACCGCTCACAGCTCACGGACCGATCCGGACGCTGAACGGCAGACAGATATCTACCGATCAAGAGGCTAGGGTTCGGGCCGCCCGCAGGGGCCGTCGCGCATCCGGGAGCCTCTTCACTCCAGCTCCACATGAACTTCATCCCATCTCCACCATCGCGGCCACTGCTGAGCGAGGATGTCTGCCAAACAGCTGGTGGACCGTGGTAGCACCGCCCCGATCAGAGGGTGCGTGCCCGTCACGTGCCTCCGGGGTGAGACAACGGCCGTGGCCCTCTTGGCATCCCGCGCGGTGTCCGCCTCGGGTCATCGCGGCCAGGGGGAAGGTTGGGCGATGAGTGAGAAGCTGAAAGCTGCCATCCAGCGGTGGCGGCAGCGGCGACAGCACCGGAAGCAGCGCCGGCGCGAAAACCCAGGCCACGACATCGGTGCAGCGGCCACCCGGCTGCCGCCGGTGCGGGACGTGCCGGTCTCGGCGACCCTGGCCGCCAACGAGGCGGTGGCGGCGCGGCGGGCCCGGGGGCAGCCGGTGCTGCCGCTGGCGTTCGGCGAGGCCGGGCTCCCCGTGCACCCGGTGTTGCGGCGCGCGCTCGCCGCCGCCAGCGCGGCCAACAGCTACGGCCCGGTGGCCGGGCATCCGGCGCTGCGGTCGGCTGCGGCCGGGTACTGGACCCGGCGCGGCCTGCCCACCACCCCGGACCAGGTGGTCTGCGGCCCGGGCAGTAAGCCGCTGCTGTTCGGGCTGCTGCTGGCGATCGGTGCCGACGTCGCCCTCCCGCGGCCCAGTTGGGTCAGCTACGCCGCCCAGGCGGCCCTGACCAGCAGCCGCGCGCATTTCGTGCCCGCGCCGCCGGGCGACGGCGGGATCCCCGACCCGGCCGCCCTAGCCGCCGCGATTACGGCGGCGGCGGTCGCGGGCCGCCGCATCGGGTCGGTGGTGGTGACCCTGCCCGACAACCCCACCGGCCGGGTGCCAACACCGGCCACCGTCCGGGCGCTGTGCCAGGTGGCAGCCGCACACCAACTGATCATCATCTCCGATGAGATCTACCGCGACCTGGTGCACCACCCGGCCACGCCAATGCTGAGCCCGGCCGAGGTGGCCCCGCAGGCCACCGTAGTGACCACCGGGCTCAGCAAAAGCCTGGCATTGGGCGGCTGGCGGATCGGCGCCGCCCGGATGCCCGACGGGCCGCTGGGCGATCGGCTGCGCCAGGCCCTGACCGGCGCGGCCAGCGAGATCTGGTCCGCCCCGGCTGCCCCGGTCCAGCACGCCGCCGCCCTCGCCTTCGCCGAACCCGCGGAGATCACCGAGCGCATCCAGCAGAGCCGGTCCCTGCACGCCACCATCGCCCGCGCCGTGGCCGGCGTCTGCGCCGCCGCCGGGCTGCTGGTCCCACCCCCGCAAGCCGCGTTCTACCTCTACCCAGACTTCGCACCCTGGCGTAACCACCTGCGCGCCCGCCACCAGGTCACCACCGGCCCCGGCCTAGCCCGGCTGCTGCTGGACCGCTACGGCACCGCCACCCTGCCCGCCAGCGCATTCGGCGAACACCCCAGCGCGCTGCGGCTGCGGCTGGCCACCGGGCAACTCTACGGCGACACCCAAGAACAACAGGAGGCCGCGCTCACCGCCCCCTACCCGCTCACCCTGCCCTGGATCGCCGGCGCCCTGACCCGGCTAGAAGAAATACTCACCGACCTGGCCAGCCCAGCCCCAGCCGCCGCCACTCCCCGGGCAGGCGCCAACCCGGGCATACCCAGCCAGATCCCGCACACGGTCCGTTCATGACCGCCAAGCACCAGCCCATGAAGCCGCCAGACTCCCGATGACAGGCACACGATCCTTTGCCACCCGCTGACGGCAGCGACGACCTTATCCAGGCGCAACAGTCTCGCTGTCCACGCGAATGACCGAGACCGGGGTCGATCGCGAGGCGGGCGAAAGGCAACCAGAACCGGATGATCGGCGCGCCACCGCCCGGCCACCCGCAAGGCCGGCCAAGCGCGCCAGATTCGGCGATCCGGCCGCGGGCCGCCCGGCTCAACGTCACTTTCCGCGATCGGCCCTGCTCCTGGCTTACGCGCGCCGATCCGCCGTCGCTCGCCGCTATTTAGTCCAGCGGCTCCACCCGGTAATCCCCGCCGTCCTCGACCAGCAGAACCCCTTTGCCCTTGCCCAGTGGCGGGACGACCTGGCCGGTGAGCCCGAGCACGGCGGCCTCGGTGGTGGGGCTGTGGCCTACCACCAGCGCCCGGCCGCCCTCAGGCAGGCCCGCCACCACCTGCCGCAGCGCCGAGCCGAGCAGCCACGACTCGCGCTCGACCAGGTCCGGGTCGACGGCCCGGATGTCCATCAGGTCCGCTTGCTTGCCCGCTGCCTTGGCTGCGTCCCGCCAGCGATTCTCCACCGAGGACCGCAGCCCCGTCGCCGCGGTGATCGGGGTGTCGTCCTGGCCAGCCGCGTGCCGCAAGATTTCCAGCATCTGGGTGGCGCGGGCCGCGCCGGTGGAAACGAACGCGGCGTAGGGCGGGTGGAGCCTGTCCCGGCCGATCATCCCGGCGTCTGCCGCTCCCTGTGGTGTCAGGCGGTCACCCTCGTTATCGGTATGCCGGCGCAGTTCCACGTACCGCATGAGCGGGTCTTGCCCCGTCGTGGCGCGGTCATGCCCGTACATTGCCGCGATCACGCCAGGCGCCCTCGCCGGACAGGTGAGACAGTCGCGGAGCGTGGTGTGACGCCTGGCCGTGACCGGCCGCAGGCTGCCGACGATCATGCGGCCGCCGTCCGCCCCGTCGGGCCGGTAACTGCCATGGGCCGGCGCAGACGCATCCGGGTTATGCTCGGTTCCCTGGCGAGCTGAGGGGCGGGGTGATGACGCAAGTAACCGAGTATCTGCAAACCCGCGGCGTCCCGTTCGAGCCCATCGCGCACCAGCAGGCCTACACCTCGATCGACGAGGCGAGGGCGCTCGGCATCGAGGCCAGCGAGGTGGTCAAGACGGTCGCAGTCCGCGTCGCGGGCCGCTATGCCCTGATGGCGATCCCGGCAACCGGCCGCCTCGACATGCATCTGGTCCAGGCAGCGGTGGGCGATCGTCATGTCCGGCTGGCCACCGAAGAAGAACTGCGACGGGACTTTCCCGGCTTCGAGCTGGGCGCCCTGCCACCGCTTGGCTCGCTGCTGGGCGCACCGCTGTATGTCGATCAGGAGGTGCTCCAGCACGAAACGGTGGTCTTTGCCGCCGGGAGCCAGACCGAATCGGTTCAGCTCAAGACCGTGGACCTGCTCCAGCACGAGCAGGTGACCCCCCTGCCATTGATCAAGCATGCTGACGACAATGACAAGGACTGGCTGCTGTAGCCACGGATCTATACCTGCTGCGGCACGCATAGTCGGCAGGCAATGCACCGGTCCTGAGATCGGATCACGTTCAGTGACGGGCGCTGGCCCGGGCGCAGCGCGCAAGTACCCGCCGTTATGGCGCAGGTACCTGCCGCCCGGCGTGGCTGATCACGGCGCGCAGATCTGAGAGTTCTGGGTGAGCCCGCCGATGCAAGCACCGCGGTTCGGGAAGTTGCTCGCCTGTACCGATGGCTTCTCGGTCGCCATTATGTCCAGGGACTCCCACGGCGAGGACTTGGTCACGAGGTGTTCGCGCATGCCGCGGCAACCTGGGGTCTTGGGACGGCGCGGCTGCTGAACCTGTTCGCCGAGTCAATCGCAGGGTGGGTCCAGATGACCTTTGGCCAGGGCAGCGCGGTCGGTATCTACGTGCTGCCGTGGGGAGCGGAAGTCCATGTCACCGCTGCCGCCGCTGAGCACGCGCCCGAGTTTCACCTCACTTTGCCGGGCTAGCAGCTGGTCAGGCTGCTGCCGGTGGCATCCTGCCTGGGGCGGCGCTGTTTACGTGGTCTGGCCTACCTCGATGAGATGACCGTCCGGATCGCGGATGTAGGCGCGGATTTCGTGCCCGTGGTCCTTTGGCCCGGTGAGGAACGTGGCGCCCCTGGCTGACCAGTCCAGGTACGCCTTGGCGATGTCCTGGACCCGGAGGTTCAGGAACCCGCTGGAGAGGTCCGGGTCGGCGGGAGGAGCAAGCCGGACTGTCGGCTTGTCATTGGTCGGGCCGCCGCCGGTATTGAGCACGATGCGCGCATTGGCCAGCGCCAGGATGACCGGATCGCGGTCACGGACGACGTCGGCACCGAACACCGACTGGTAGAAGTCCCGGGATCGGTCCTGGTCGGAGACCACCAGGAACTGCGTGACAAACAGCTCGTCGGCAGGCGGGGTGGCGTCGTTCATCATTTGTCTCCTTAGAGGTCCTAGCACAATGCGTGGATCTTGAGGCGGCGCCAGCAGATGATGGCGCAGCCGATGGTCAGGAAGGCTTCGTGGATGTCGTCGCGGACCTCCCAGCGGATCCGCAGCCGCCGGAACCAGTGCAGCAGCGCGATGGCCTGTTCCACCACGTACCGGTACTCGCCGAGCCCGGAGCCGTGCGGGACGCCGCGGCGGGCGATGACCGGGCGGATGCCCTTGGCCGCCACCAGGGCGCGGTACTTGTCGTGGTCGTAGGCGCGGTCGGCGAACACCTTGGCCTGCCGCCGCCGGGGCCGGCCGCGGCGGCCGCGCACCGGCGGGATCGCCTCGATCAGCGGCAGCAACTGGGTGACGTCGTTGCGGTTGCCGCCGGTCAGCGTGACCGCCAGGGGGACGCCCTTCCCGTCGGTGATCACATGATGCTTCGATCCGGTGCGGGCGCGGCCGGCCGGGCTGGGCCCGGTTTTAGGCCCCCTTTTAGCGCCCGCACGTGCGAGCCGTCGGCCACTGCCCCGGTCAACGGACACCTGGCCGCCAGGGCCGGATACTTCGGGGCGAAAATGGCCGCCCAATTCGGGTCCAGCAACTTGGCCGCCTACCTGATCTGGCAGTTTGACCTTCGCGGGGAGGCGGCTACCGGGGACGGGTATGTGCTCGGCCCGAGAGACCCGGCGCTGCGCCGCCAGCCCCTCTGACCGCTGCTCCCGCGCCGCTTCAGCGTCCGCCTTGCGGTCATCGGCAGCCTGTGCGTGCCGAGAATCCCTTCCGTGGCCCTGACCAGCAGAGTTGCTCGCCCGGCGCTCCGGCCGTGATGATCACCGATCATGTGCCTGCGGTTCGTGTTCCTCCTGGTTACGCGACTGGCCGCGTGGCCGCGGCTGTCCCGGCGTGAGGGGGCGTGGAAGACCGCCGAGATCTTGATCCTGCGCCACCAGCTCGCTGTCCTGCAACGACGGGCAGCCACGCCGCCCGAACGTGAACTGGGCGGACCGGGCACTGTTCGCAACCCTGCTCGGGTGATACCGAGAGCGCAGCGCCAGAGGCTGCGGCTGCTGGTCACCCTGTGGGGTGCCAGAAGTCTGCTCGCTCCTGTGACCTGCGTCGACAGGCGGCCCATGGCCATCGGGAATGATGATCACTTGTGTCTCTCCGCCTGCTCTACCTGATCTTCGTTCGGCTCTGCGGCTTGCTGGTCCTGCTCGGCCGGTCAACGGCGTCCAAGGACATCGAGTTGCTTGTGCTGCGGCACGAGGTCGCCGTACTGCGCCGTGCCAGTCCCCGGCCACGGCTGGATTGGGCCGACCGAGCTGTTCTGGCCGCGCTGATCCGGCTCCTGCCTCGAGGTCTGCGGGTGCACCGGTTGGTCACGCCCGGCACCGTCATGCGGTGGCACCGCCACCTCATCACCAGGAAGTGGACCTATACGAACCGGACGGGACGCCCGCCGGTCGGCGCCGAGATCGCCGGGCTGATCGAGCGGCTCGCCACTGAGAACCATGGCTGGGGATACCAGCGCATCCAGGGCGAGCTGCTCAAGCTCGGCTACCGGGTCAGCGCCTCCACGATCCGCCGTGTCCTCAAGACCCTGCAGATCCCGCCAGCACCGAAACGGCACACCGACACCACGTGGCGGCAGTTCCTGCACGCGCAAGCCGCGGCCATGCTCGCCGCCGACTTCTTTCATGTGGACTGCGCGGTGACGCTCCGGCGCCTGTACTGCCTGTTCGTCATCGAAGTCGGCTCGCCCTACGTCCACATCCTCGGAGTCACAGCCCATCCGGACGGGCCGTGGACTACCCAGCAGATGCGCAATCTCCTGATGGACCTCGGCGACCGCGCCGCGGACTTCCCGTTCCTGGTCCGCGACCGCGCCGGGCAGTTCACCGAATCCTTCGACACGGTCCTTACCACCGCAGGTATCGAAGCCGTGAAGATCCCGCCCCGAAGTCCTCGCGCGAATGCCTATGCCGAACGGTTCGTGCTCACCGCCCGCACCGAGGTCACCGACCGGATGCTGATCTTCGGTGAACGTCACCTGCGCAGCGTCCTTGCCGGGTATGCCCGGCACTACAACAGACGACGACCCCATCGCGGCCGCCAGCCGCGTCCGCCCCGACCCGGCAACCCCGCCGCCGACCTCTCCCAGAAGCGGATCAAGCGCCGACCCGTCCTCGGCGGCCTCATCAACGAATACGAGCGAGCTGCGTAGAAGCCCTGATCAAAGACGGTAGCCGAGTTCTGGCACCCCACAGGTTCGTCGCACCCAAAAACGACTGGCCGTACAGTCGCTGACACACCAGGCCCAGCCTGGTCCGTGATGACCTGATGCTGCGGAGCACGGCAGCATAATCAGCCCGCCAGCGGTGGCTCAGCCGGGGGTAGGGGCTGGCTGGTGGGCTATTAGCCGGCCACCATCCGGATCCGGTTGTCGAATGTATCGGTGATCAGCAGGTCGCCGGCCTGATCCGCGGTCACCATATAGGGAAAGAAGAACCCGGCCTTGGTGGCCGACCCGCCGTCCCCGGAGAATCCGTCCTGGCCGTTGCCCGCCACCGTGTAGATGTCCCCCAGGGTCATCTGCTGCCCGTAGAACGTGCCGGTGTGCTCCGCCACCACCCGGATTCGCTCGTTGCCTGTGTCCGCGATCAGCAGGTTGCCCGCGGCGTCCAGGGACACACCGAGCGGGAAGTTGATCTCGGCGGCGGTGGCCGGGCCGCCGTCCCCGGCGAACGCTCCGGTGCCGTTGCCGGCCACGCTGTAGATGTCTCCGGCGGTCATCTGCTGCCCGTAGAACGTGCCGGTGCTGGTCGCCACCACCCGGATCCGCTCGTGCAGCGCGTCGGTCACGAGCAGGTTGCCCGCGCTCCCGAAGGCGATCCCGGCGGGGGCGAGTGAGGCCTGGGTGGCCGGGCCGCCGTCGCCGAGCCCGGAGCCGCCGCCTGCCACGGTGTAGATATGCCGGGCGGTCATCGCCTGGCCGTAGAACGTTCCGGTGCTGCTGGCCACCACCCGGACCCGGTTGTTGCCGTCGTCGGCGAACACCAGATTGCCGTTGGCGTCCTCGGCTACCCCGTAGGGGGCGTTGAGCTCGGCGCTGGTGGCCGGGCCGCCGTCCCCGGAGAACCCTTCCCGGCCGTTGCCTGCGATGGTGTAGATGTCCCCGGCGGTCATCGCCCGGCCGTAGAACGTGCCTGTGCGTTCCGCTACGACCCGGACCCGCTCGTTAGAGCTGTCACTGATCAGCAGGTTGCCTGCCCTGTCGATGTCAACGCCACTCGGCCAGTACAGCTCGGCCGCGGTGGCCGGTCCGCCGTCCCCGGCGAAACCGGCAGTGCCGTTGCCGGCCACGACGTAGATGTCCCCGGCGGTCATCGCCCGCCCGTAGAACGTGCCCGTGCTCGCCGCCACCACCCGGACCCGGCTATTGAACGTGTCGGCGATCACCATGTTGCCCGCCGCGTCGACCGCCGCTGCTTCCGGCTCGTACAGCTCGGCCCTGGTGGCCGGGCGGCGGCCCCGGAGAAGCGCGGGGCGCCGTTGCCGGCCACGGTATAGATGTCCCGAGCGGTCATCGCCCGGCCGTAGAACGTGCCGGTGCTCGCGGCCACCACGCGGACCCGGTGATTGGCGGAGTCGGCGATTAGCACGTTGCCGGCGAGGTCCACCGCCACGCCGTTGGGATTCGAGAATCTGCGCTGGTCGCGGGGCCACCGTCCCCGGAGAACCCGCCGTGCCGTCGCCGGCGATGGTGTAGATGTCCCCGGCGGTCATCGCCTGCCCGTAGAAGCTGCCAGTGCTCGCCGCCACCACCCGGATCCGCTCGTTGGAGCTGTCCGCGAACACCAGGTTCCCCCGGCCATCCACGGCCACCACGCTGGGCTGGGTGAGCTCGGCGCTCTTGGCGGGGCCGCCGTCCCCGGAGAACCCGTAGGTGCCGTTGCCGGCGATGGTGTAGATGTCCCCGGCGGTCATCGCCCGGCCGTAGAACCTGCCGGTGCGGGCGGCCACCACCCGGATCCGCGAGTGCCGCGAGTCGGCGGCCAGGACGTTGCCTGCGCCGTCCACCGATACATTGCGCGGCTGGAGGAGCCTGGCACTGGTGGCGGGGCCGCCGTCGCCGAGATGCGCGCCGCCGCCTGCCAGGGTGTAGATGTCCCCGGCGGTCATCGCCCGGCCGTAGAACCTGCCGGTGCGGGCGGCCACCACCCGGATCCGGTTGTTCATCGTGTCGGCGATCAGCACGTTGCCCGCCGCATCCACCGCCACCCCGCCGGGATAGTCCAGCTCGGCGCCGGTGGCAGGCCCGTTGTCGCCGGTGAACCCTTCGAAGCCGTTGCCGGCCACGGTGTAGACATCGCCGGCGGTCATCGCCCGGCCGTAGAACGTGCCGGTCGCGGCCGCGACCACCCGGACCCGGCTGTGCGCCGCGTCGGCGATCACCAGGTTGCCCGAGTGGTCAGCAACCACACCGCACGCGCCGTCGAAGGACGCCTTGACCGCCGGGCCGCCGTCACCGATCGGCCCGGACGCGCCGGTTCCCGTCGGCCCGGTTCCCGCCGGCGTGGTCAGCCAGCCGGTCTGGCTGATCCTCCGGATAGCGGGATCATCGCCCAGATACACCGAGCCCGATGCGAACGACACCCCGCACGGATTGGGCAGGGCGACTGTCGTGGCCTTTCCCGGGCCGCCTACGCCGCCGGCCACCGTCGAAATGGTCCCGGTCACCGCGGCATGACCGCCGGCCGAGCCGCTGGCCGGGACGGTCGACCCGCGGCTGTCTGGCTGCCGCTTGCGGCTGCCGCCGGTATCCATGTGCCAGTGCCCCGGCTGTCCCCAGCGCGGTTAACCAGCGCGCAGAACCAGAACGCGAGCGCCTGTTGGCCCATGGATGGTCGCGGCCACGAAGGTCACCCCCGACTTTGGCCCGGCAGGATGCCGGCGTGCCCTCCCGGATGTGCAGGATGCCGGGCATCCTTTCCAGAGCGATCCGGGGCAGGGCCGCCACTGGCAGACCTACCACCAGCAGCCGCGCCGGCATTCGCGCCGGGCTGTTCTCAACGGCGGGTTGATGTCGTTCCACCACGGGGGAGGAACGGCGCGGTCGGCGAGCTGGCCGCAGCCTTCGTTGGTGGCGGAAGGCGCCGAAGCGCTGCGGCGCATCCAGAAGCCCTGGCGAACAACACCGACCAGCCAGGGGATGGCAGAATGAGACTCTGGGGCGTACTTGGGTAAGCAGCCACCGGTACTCGGCAAGAGCCACCTCAGTCACGGCCACTGACAGATAAAACGACTGGCCTCTCTGGCTACATCGACACCAGGTCAGCGCTGCCCTGCTGGTGACAGATGGCGTATGATCGCGGAGAATGATGGCGCAGAAACAGCTTGCACTGATGCTGGCAACATGACGTACCGGTGCGAAACGCTCCTTGCGAGCCGCGGGAGTTGTCGTGCCGGGCAGGGCGAGGTTGGTGTGGCGCCGGCTCAGAGACGAAGCCCTCCTTCTCCGCGTCGGCCACCTTCGCACCGACGCATCGTGATGCCGTCGTATGTCCTCAGTGCAGAACCATGGGCTCATCCGCCGTGCAGAGACGCGGATCTGCCCGGAGGTCGCGGCATTGTCCGAGCGCAGATACTCATCGAGTTGCTTGGCATATTCCATCGAGGCTTCATGACCGCGATGATCGACTGCGTGATTTCGTTATTAGGCACATCCTCCCTGCCGAGTCTGACCAGTGAAGATTACCGGATGCGGGTATCATTGTTTGGCGCTCATATCCGCGGGTTCTAGCATGCCTTCCCCTTCCGATCGCTGTCGCGTCCGCCAGACCGTCTCGATCCCTGGGTTAATTGCTCATCCAGGCTCCATGCGACCCGGTGCGCGCGAGGACTGTGATCGCCTCACCTGTATTG